>DASYSD010000017.1:0-54514 GCA_036003745.1 Pyrinomonadaceae bacterium | reverse complement strand
GTGGCCGCCCTTCGTGGAATTCCGAATAGGGCGGCCACGGAGGGCCGCCCCTACAGTACGTTCGATGGTTGATGTTGAGTCCAAGCTTTGACAGAATTACCCAACCACAACTGGAATTCCCTGCCCAGAAAGGACGTGCATTCGATTTTCTCCAGCACGATTCAGAGCATGCAAATAAAAAAATCTCTCTCAGTCCTTTTTTTAGTGCTCGCGTTAGGCGGCTCGCCGATAAACGCGCAGCAAGGTAAGAAAACTTCGCAGCCGTCCGGCACCCGCACGAATGAATGGCTGCAATTCCGTGGACCAAACGGCACCGGCGTTGCCGATGGTTTCGCATTACCCGCGGAGTTTAATTCCACTAAGAATCTCGTTTGGAAAACACAAGTACCTTTCGCGCGCTCATCACCCGTTGTCACTTCTGATCGCGTATTCATGACTGCGAGCGAAGGCGCCAAACTCATTACACTTGCGCTCGATCGAAAGACAGGCAAGATTCTGTGGCAACGCGACGTGGAACGCTCGCGACACATGCCGATCTTCAAGGCGAATGACGCAGCCTCGCCGACTCCAGTCAGCGACGGAAAAAACGTGTATGTGTTTTTCGCAGAACTCGGACTGATCTCTTATGCAGCAGATGGCAAGGAACGATGGCGAATGCCATTAGGACCTTTTAATAGCTTCTATGGTATGGCTGGATCTCCTGTGCTTGCCGGTAACACGCTCGTAATGGTCTGCGACCACCGCACAGATTCTTTTGTCCTCGCTGTCGATGCACGCGATGGAAAACAACTCTGGAAGACGAGCCGCCCTAACTTTGAGGCCTACTCCACCCCAGCCATCTACAAGCCCAGGGATGGACCAGCACAGGTAATCGTCCTCGGTTCACAGAGCGTCGATGCATATTCTCTCGACAAGGGAGAACGATTGTGGTGGGTAACTAAAATCGGAGCGTATCCAAAAGGTGTTCCGCTCCTGGGAACAGACACGGTCTACGTGCTTGCGGAAGGTGGTGATCAATCGTTTCTACCGCCATTCGAAGACGCTCTGAAGAAATACGACACTGATAAAGACCAACGAATTCACAGCGAGGAGTTCAAAGTAGAGAAAGAGTTCTACGAGCACTTTGGATGGTTGGACCCGAATAACGATAAATACATCGACCGAGCTGAATACGACTTTGTCCGCAATTCGACTACGTTGGGTCACGGACTGACTGCCGTTCGTTTACCGGGTCAAGGTGATCTTACGTCGTCGAATGTCGTTTGGCGCGTGCAGAAGGGTTACCCAAGCATACCGGCGCCTTTGATCTACCAGGGTGTGATGTATCTGATGAAAGAAGGCGGAATTGTTTCCAGTCTTGATCCAGCGAGTGGACAGGTTTTGAAGCAAGGTCGGACGCCGGATGCGCTCGAGGAATACTACGCATCTCCTGTCGCGGCCGACGGCAAGGTCTTTGTTGTAAGCGCAAGCGGCAAAGTGACCGTACTTAAAGCCGGCCAGCAGTGGGAAGTACTCGCCATGAACGACCTCGATGAAGAGGTTTGGGCAACCCCTGCGATCGCCGGTGGCAATCTCTATATCCGAACACGTAATGCGCTGTACTCGTTCGGTGCAACGGCGAAGCATTAGCTTTCCACCCGCATTTGGTACACAGATCACACAGATTACACAGATTACATAGAAGAATTCTTAATCTGGTGTAATCTGTGGATGGTTTCGTTCGCTCGATATGCCACAAACATTTGACTGCCCCAAGTGTGGAGCGCCAGTAACATACGAGCGCTCCTTAGATCCCACTAATGCGAAATCAACAGTCCGCTGTGATTATTGTCACAGCCAGCTGATCGCGCCTAACGAGCTCACCGGTCAACCCCCGCGAGTTGTGCGTATTCAACTTGGTCTATCACCAGGTGCGAAATTCCCAAAGGCTGTCTGGTTACTGCTCGCAATTCCGCTCTTCATACTCTTGATGGTCGGGCTGGCCGCAGTCGGAGTGCTTGCGCCGGTACTTTCCACTGTAACCCGCACTGTTAAAGAAACGAACAAGCCCGTTCGTCCCGATGGTCCTGCAAAGGAAAGCACCAACAGCTTCGCAACCGAATCACTGAAGTTTGGCGGCGAAGGAATCGGTCCCGGAATGTTTAACGATGCCCGCAGTATCGCTGTTGATGGTATGGGACGAATCTACGTGGGCGAATACACGGGCGGGCGAATTCAAGTCTTCGACGCCGCCGGCAAGTTTCTCACGCAATGGACCGTGGGCGATCGGAAGACAACGCTGCGCGGGCTTGCAGCCGACCGCAAAGGCACAGTCTATGTTGTGCACGGCGGAGGCATCGATCGTTACCGCGGCGAAACCGGAGAGAAGCTTGGCTCATTGGAGTACGAGAGATCTGGTTTTGATGATGTCAGCACCACGGCAGATGGTGGCTTAGTGACGGCCCTGCACAGTAATCGCGACGACATCATCACGTTTGATGCAAACGGAAAAGTTGTTAAGACAGTCGAAGCAGCGATCAGCAGCGCGAGCGGTGACTCTGAGTTGAGCATGCGAGTTGCGGTTGATGGCTCGGGTTATATCTACGCACTGGGCAGATTCAATCTTGCGGTGTTCAAGTTCGCGCGGGATGGAAAGTTTATAAATCGATTTAGCGGCGCGGGTGATCAGCCCGGGCAGCTTCGAGCAGCTTATTCGATTGCAGTGGACGGATACGGTCGTGTTTACGTTGGCGATACGAAAGGCATTCAAGTGTTCGACGCCGATGGGCGATATTTGACGGTACTCACGTTAAAAGGCATGGCATTTGGAATGGTCTTCAACGATAAGAATGAACTGTTTGTCGTCGCCCGCGACCACGTGATCAAGTACGCTGTTCAGGCGCCAAAATAGTTTGGATCGGCTGGCCCATTCCACAGGAGGTCGTATGAAGCGGCGAACTTTGCTTCAAAACCTGTTGTCGTCAATGGTGGCGGCGCCAGTAGTCGGCGCCTATGGGTCCAGAACCTTTGGCCTCGAACGCTTTTCGACATCCAACACGTTGCTCGAACCTGCGGATGAGCTTCACATGAGGAGAGCAATTCGTTTGGCCGGCAACGTGCCGAAGTATCCTTTTGGGGCCCTCCTGGTGGATCAGCAAAGAGGCGTTGTTGTCGCAGAGGGGTGGAATCGGTCAGTGCACAATCCAACCTGGCACGGGGAAATGGATGCAATCAACAAATGCGCCGCATCACAGCCGAAGATCGACTGGACCACTTTGACGCTTTACACGACGGCTGAACCCTGTGCGATGTGCCAGGGCGCTGTTGCCTGGGCTGGAATCAAACGAGTGGTTTTTGGTTCGTCGATACCTTTCTTAAAGAGCCTGAACTGGTGGGCCATCGATATTCGAGCGGAAGAACTCTCACGCCTCGCTCAGTTCCGTCAGTGCACAGTTGTTGGCGGAGTACTGGAAGAAGAGTGCAATAAACTCTTCCGCGCCGCTCTCAACATCAAATAGGCTTCGCACAAAAGTCAGAAAATCCCACCGACGGAAGTCGGTGGATTGTTCAGGTCCTCTCTAATCGAAGCCTTCATTAATCAGTTTTGAATCCCACCAACGGAAGTTGGTGGATTGTTCAGATCCGACCTTTAGTCAGGACTTGAAGTATCCACCAACTCCCGTTGGTGGGATTAGAATGCGAAGGTGTTTGGAGTTTTTGTAGAAAGGATCTGAACAATCCACCGACTTCCGTCGGTGGGATTTTCTGATTCTTCCGCGCCGCTCTCAACATCAAATAGCTACTGCAACTTCAGGAACTGTGATAGCGCCTCCGAGGCGCGTCCAACCGCTCGAGCCAAACTCAACTTCGCCAGGTTATGCGCAAAGACACTGTTGATGTAATCGTTATTAGCCGTTGACAGAGTCTCCTGCGACTGCACCACCTCAACATTATCACTCACGCCCGCCTCAAATTTCTGACGCGTCAGATCGAGATTCTGAGTAGCCACCTGGATGTTCTTTTGTGCTACTTCCACCTGACTCGCCGCCGCCTGCAAGTCGAAATACGCATTCCGTACTTCACTCTCGATGCGCCCTTTAAGATCATCGAGCTCCGCCTGACGTTGGACCAGTGCGGATTCCGCAACCTCAGTTTGACCTTTGGTTCTGCCGCCCTGCCAAATTGGAACACGTACCGTTCCGACAACCGAAAACGTTCCATGTGCTTGCGACGGGTTGGTGCCGATGACACCGTAATCAGCGCGAACAGCAAACGATGGCAGCCGCTCAGATCGAGCCGCCGCTCGAGCGCGTTCGGCCGCTTCTACCTGAGCCTGGGCTGCCTTTAAGTCAGAGCGTTGTTCGAATGCCTGCTTAAGCGCGGCGTCGAAAGTGAGCGACGGAGCTTCAGCAAAAGGAATGGCATCTGTGATCTCGTACTGCTCATTCGGAGGCAATCCCACGAGCCGAGCCAGCGTGACTTTCAATTTAGAATAATCGTTCTCCAACGAAAGCAACCGCTGTTGCTGCGTGAATAGTTGTATCTGGCTGCGATTCAAATCTATTTGGGCAACTACACCAGCCGCGCGTTGCTCAGAAGTCTGTCTGTAAAGCGCCTCCGCGGTTGCAAGTTGCGCGCGGGCTGCTTCGATACGCGACCTGGCAGCGATCACTTGCAAGTAAGTGCCACCGACGCCAAGCACAATGAGATCACGCGCGTCGGCGACGGTTAGTTCATTAGCACGAGTAATCTCTTTCGTGGCGCGGTAGTTGTTTCGCGCCGTGAGATCCAGCACGGTTTGCGACAGACTTGCACGGAGATCGAAATAGTTAAACGGCCCAACTATTGTCGGCGGTGAAAAGCCTGGAAACGGAAGACTAAGTCGAACGCCGAGTGCCTGCAGATTGGTCTGCTGAACGGTTTCACTCAGGCTGGCATTTAAGTTGGGCAATAACGCGCTGCGGGCGATCTTCGACTGGCCGCGTGCCTGGCGCACTGCTTCCGTTAAACCCACCGCGCCGAGATTGAATTCAAGCGCGCGATCCACTGCCTCACGCAACGAGAGCCTCCCGGAAAACGGAAGCTTTGCGATGCTCGACGTGCTGCCCGTGAATGGTCCTTGCACCTGAACCGTCGGGTTGATTGTGTTGATACTGTTGGTAGTGCCGGGAATCGCAGTTTGTGTGGCAGTTACCGATCCGCTCTGTGGGTTACGACCGGAGAGCGGCAATTGAGCGGCTTGCGTAGGTTGCGATTGAGTTCCGCTCGCAAGCGTCTGCGCAACTATGGTAGGCGCAAATAGGAAAAAAGGAATAAGAACGATCCGTGACACGTTAAGGTTACCTCCCCACAGCTCTGTTCAGCTAAGTTGTTTGCGAAAACGCCAGACACTCAACGACAGGAGCACCAAAGTTATGATCGAAAGCGCGAGGAAGTTGGGCCACAAAGAATCAAGGCCACTTCCTTTAAGCATGCTCCCGCGCGCAATCACACCGAAGTGATGAATTGGATTGACGACTACCAGCGGCTGCAACCATTTCGGCATTGCTTCGACTGGATTGAGTGCGCCGGATAACGAGACCATCGGCGGATTGATGAAGAAACCAGTCAACAGGGCCTGCTGCGCCGACTTACTGAAAGTCGCGACCGCGGTCCCAATGCCAATTCCCGCAAGAACGCACAGCGCGCCGCCGGCGATAACGAGCAGCAACCCGCCATGAAACGGCACCCCAAAGACCGTTTTGATCATAATGATCGCGAGAAACATCATCATCGAAAGCAGCAAAAACAGTGGCGCGATCTTCGCGACGATGATCTCGGTTGTTCCCGCGGGCGACATGAGGAGTTGTTCAATCGTCCCTGCCTCTCTTTCTTTCACCATCGCGCCAGAAGCAACAATCGAGCTGTTGAGAATCAACAGCAATCCCAGAACGCCGGTCGTGATGAACCACGAATCCTTCAGTCCCGGGTTGTACAGAAACGCCGGATGCAACGAGATCTGCCCGCCCGGTCTCTGTCCGGTTACGGACGTTCGCCGAAACGACGGTTGAATGCCTTCACTTTGTAACCGGGCGTTGTAGTTTTGAATCACTGCTTCTGCGTAACCCTGACTGATGGCGGCGGAATTTGCATTCGTGGCATTCAGCAGAAACTGCACGGTGGTGGGCCGTCCGCGCTGAATGTCGCGAGCGAAATCGTAGGGAATCACAACTCCTGCAACGAGCGACCCCCGACTTATCTCGTCGCCAAGTTGATCGGTCGAGAAGAAATGACCCGCTGACGCGAAACTCTTGCTCTCGGTGAGTACGGCGATCAAATCCCGACTCTCTTTTGTCTGACTTTCATCAACGATTCCGAGCTGGATATTCTCGACCTTCGCACTGAGCGCAAATCCGAAGAGCGTCAATTGCAGGACCGGAGGAAGGACCAGTGACATCGCCAGCCGGCGATCGCGGCGGATCTGATTCAACTCCTTACGAAACAAAGCGCTAACGCGCGACCCGGAAAGTTTTTTGAACACGTTTCTGAGCATATTGTTTGTAGGGGCGGCACTCCGTGGCCGCCCCTTCGTCGAATTAAGGCACCCTCGAAAAGAATCGTTGCCGCTCGCGCGGCATAGATCAACATCGAAAATCTTGAATGCCACGCAAAGGGCGGCCACGGAGTGCCGCCCCTACAAAAAGTTACCCTTTCAGCTGCATGCGACGTTTGTTGAGCCATGCCAGCGAGAAAAATACGATTCCGATCGCGGCGATGATCAACGTCTTGTTCCAAACAGCCGGCCAGCCGCCTCCCTGAAGAAAAGCGTCTCTGACGATCTCGATGTAATAACGGCCCCAGACCAGATGCGACAGCCAACGGATCGATGCCGGTATGTTCTCGATCGGGTAAATCAGACCAGAGAGAAGGAAGACAAACAAGAACCCGCCGAGTGCAACTGCCTGCATTGCCGCAGCCTGGTTCGAAATCACCGCGCCGATCATCGTGCCGAACGACGCCACACAGAACGCATAAAGAATCGTCGCGACGATGAACGGCGTTGGGTCGCCCGCAAAACTCAAACCGAAATAGGTGAACAGCAACACCATCATCACAACTGCTTCACCAAGCGCCACCGTCATAAACGCGAGCACTTTTCCAAACAGAAACTCGGCTGCCGGAATGTTCGAAACGTAAACCTGCAGGATCGTCTTTTGATCCTCTTCCTTCGCCATTGCGAGTGCGGCGAGTAGCGGTGGAAAAATCGACAGGGCCAGCACAAAGATGCCTGGACCATAGAATCTTTTCGACGAGCGGTCCGGGTTGTACCAGAGGCGAATGGCGGCGCGAACAGGTTGTTGCGGCGCACTCGGATTACTGGCCCTCTTGTACGCGGCGATGATTTGACCGGCATAACCAGCCGTTAACCGGGCGGTGTTTGCGTCAGCAGCATCAAGAATGATCTGTACCGGTGAATCAACGCCTCGTTTGAGATTCTGTTCAAAATGAACCGGAATGATGACTGCGGCTCGGGCCGTGCTCGTCGTCAAAGCCTCAACCGGTTGCTTGTTGGTAGGCCAGGCCACGACACGCATCGTTAACGACGACCGAAATGCGTCGATCAATTCTCGCGAAGACGGCGAATCGTCGAGGTCCTGGACCACTATCGGCATGTCGGTAACAGACAGAGAGATCGCGTTGCCCAGCAGCATCAGGAGAATAAGCGGCAGGATCAGGGCGAGAAGCATCGTGCGCCAGTCGCGCACAATCTGCGTCAGTTCCTTGCGAGTTTGGGCAATAATTCGACGCATTAAGAGACTGCCGTTCCTCGTCGCTGTGCCTGAGCCACGGTACTGATGAAGACGTCTTCCATTGAAAACCGTGACTCGCGAACACTCGTTACCTGTATCCCTTCAGCCTTAAGCTTCTCCGCGATGCGTTCACTCTGATTCTCTTCACTCGTGATGACGTGCAGTCGATCACCAAAGAGCGAAACGCGCCAACCGTCCAACTCTTTCTTGAGCAGATCGCTTGCTCGTTGCGGTTGATCGACAACAAACTCAAATAGACGATCCTTCTGCTCGGCTTTGAGTTGTCCGGGACGCCCCTCAGCCACCAGTTCTCCCGCGACAATCATCCCCAGGCGATTGCACTGTTCTGATTCTTCCAGGTAATGGGTGGTGACAAGGATCGCCGAACCGGAATCGGCGAGTTGATTGATCATAGACCAGAACGCGCGTCGTGCCAGCGGATCTACGCCCGAAGTCGGCTCATCCAGAAAGAGCACGCTCGGTTCGTGCATGATGGCGGCGCCAAAGGCCACGCGTTGTTTCCAACCGCCAGGCAGGCTACCCGTGATCTGGTTTTCTCTTCCTTCGAGGCCGGAAAACGAAAGCACCCAACGCAACTTCTCTTCGCGCTCAGCTTCCGGCACGCCGTACACACCAGCGAAAAAGTTGAGGTTCTCTTTGATTGAAAGATCGTTGTAGAGCGAAAATTTCTGCGACATGTAACCGATGCGCATGCGCACGTCAGCTGACCTGACAGTGCCGCTATCTCCTGCCAGTTGAACCTGACCATGAGTAGGTTCAAGCAAACCGCAGAGCATCTTGATCGTCGTCGTCTTTCCTGCACCGTTGGCGCCGAGAAGTCCATAGACTTCACCGTATTTGATTTCGAGGCTGACGTTGTTAACGGCCGTAAATGAGCCGAACGTCTTCACCAGATCGCGCGCCCCGATCGCAGTTTGACCACGCAATTGTGAGTGATCGTGTCGTCGCGGAAATGGTGCTGCGTTTGGTTGTTCGCCCAGGCTTCTGAGAGTAGCGACAAAGGTGTTCTCCAGAGTCGGCTCATCGATGCGGATTTCGTCAAACGGAATCTGAGCCTTATGCAGCTGTTCTTCAACGCTCCGTTTAGCTCGGTCCGGTTCTCGCGCCAGCAGATCAAGCCGATCGCCGAAGCGCTGTACGTCGAGGATCTCCTGATCCGCTCCACCGGTGTTGGCGAGGAGCTTTTCGGCTTCGTGTATGGCCGAGGTAGTAAGTTCCAGTCGTTTTGCGTTTTGTGTGTTGCGTAACTCAGCAGGTGGACCAATCAGGTGAATCTTTCCTTCGTGTGTGAGTGCGACCGTATGGCAACGTTCGGCTTCATCCAAATAAGGCGTGGCCACCAGAATTGTTAGACCATCGGCTGAAAGATGGGCCAGTGCGTCCCAGAACTCGCGGCGCGAAACCGGATCGACGCCGGTGGTTGGTTCGTCGAGCAACAAGACACGCGGCTCCGGTACGAGAGCGCAAGCGAGTGCCAGCTTTTGCTTCATACCGCCACTCAGTTGTCCGGCAAGTCGATCGGTGAAACGATCCATGTCGAACATTTCAAGATAGCGTTTGCCACGTTCCGCAATTTTGTCCGCCGGGACCTGGCGCAGATCTCCGATATAGCGAATGTTTTCGTTGACGCTGAGGTCGGGGTACAAGCTGAACGTTTGCGTCAGGTAACCGGTTTGGGAACGCATCGCGCGCGCCGGTTGGCCGAAGATCTCCGCGAGACCACTGCCGGCATCCATCACGCCGGCGAGAATCTGGAACGTCGTCGTCTTCCCTGCTCCGTCTGGTCCAATCATGCCGAAGATGTCGCCCTTGTTGACGACGAAGCTGATGCCGCGCACGGCGTGCGTCGTGCCGTAGTCTTTCTTTAGGTCTTTAACAACAATCGCCGGCGGCGAGTTTTTGCGGTCTTGCATGGCGCCCTGGCTATTTGTGTCGTGTGTTCGTAGGCCAGGTGTTGCCCTGGATCAGAATCTCACCGTCGGCAGGCATGCCCGGTTTTGCGAAACCAGCGCCAGCCTTCAATTGCAGTTTTAACCCCACAACCTGCTTTACCCGTTCATCGCGAAAGTAGGTGTTCTCGGGAGTAAAAGTTGCCTCGGGATCGATCCGCGAAACGACTGCTTCGAGTGGCTCATTCGGTTTCGAATCAAGATAGACGCGGGCCGGCTGGTCTAGCTTGATCTTTCCGATCTCACCTTCGGGAACAAAACCACGGAGATAAACTTTGTTCAGATCGAGGAGCGTGATAATGGCTGTTCCAGCGGCGATCACCTCACCCGGTTCCACAGTGCGTGTAGCGACGGTGCCACTGAATGGTGCCGTGATACTGAGATCGTTACGGTTTGCCTGTGCTTCGGATAATTGTGCGCGCGCCTGCTGGAGTTTCGCATTCGCACTCGCAACCTCCTTTTGCTGTTGTGCGATCTGTTTTCTGTTTGCTCCTGCCTGACTGGCGCGAATACCAGGATTCGTCAGACTTGCTTTGGCAATCAACAGAGCCCCGCGCGCTGATTCCACCCGGCGCTTAGCCGCCGCAACCGCCGCGGTCTGTTGGTCCGCCGTTGAAATTGCTTCTTGCCCTTTGCGTTCCGGAACAGCTCCGGAAGCGGCGAGACGCGTGTACGCCTCACGATCGAAGGCAGCGATACGATAAGCGGCCTGTTGCTTGGCGAGTTCCGCCTCAGCGGCGTTCACTTCGTTTTCAGCCTGATGGACTCTTCCCTGCGCATCTACGCCCGCTTGTGCGGTGAGTAGTTCACTTTGCCGGAGTTGCTCCTGAAGCACAGCAATCTGAGCACTAGCGGCTTCCGACTTTGCTTCGGCATCCGCGACTGCTGCTCGTGCTTGATCTTCGCGGGCGCGGATCTGTTCGTCGTCGAGCACGGCGATAACGTCGCCGGCATTGACTGTGTCGCCTTCGCGCACTTTGACTTCGAGTATTCGCCCGCTGAGTTTTGCGGCTACAGCGGCGGGATCTCCTTCGATCCGCCCGCTCAACGTAATCACGTTTTCGGGAGCACCGGCGCCGGCAAAAAATAATCGCCAGACGAGATACGCTGCGCCACCCAGTACCACAAGGAACAAGAGTCCGGGTAGATATGTGCGAAGCCGCGAACGAGCCGGCTTTGATTTTGCCTCTTGAGTCATCTCTTTTTACCGCCCATTTTTGTTTTTGTCGGACCACGTTGCGTTTGGCTGAGGTAAGCCAGGGAAAATTCAGCGATGTGATCGGCGATGAGATTTATTTGGGTTGCAGTCATCTTCATTTCCGGCGCAAGGCGGCTGATTACTGATCTGGCAAACGCATAAAACAGAATTTGTCCGATGATGCTGTGCGCGCACAAACGTGTCCTTTCGTGTTCGGGCGGGAGCCGCAGCATCGAACCGATAAGGTTGCACATTCGTGAATAGAGCGGCCTGATGGCTTCGTTGACAATTACATTCATCGCCGGCGTCGGTTTAGCCAGTTCATGTGCAAAGATTCGGAAGTGCCAATCGCTGAGGTCGAGGCTGCGCAGACTTTCGAGGCGGGCTTTAATTACAGCGCGCAGAATGTCTTCGGGTGGTCCGTCCTGATCGAAGACGGCGCGGACTGCGTCCAATCGAGCAGCACGCATCGACTGCCGTACTACTTCGGTATAAAGCCCCGTTTTGTCTCTGAAGTGATAATTTACAGCGGCAATGTTCGCGCCGGCGCGCAGACAAATCTGCCTGACAGTGGTGTGATGAAAACCAAGCTCAGCGAACAGCTCTCCCGCTGCGTCAATCAGGCGCGTGCGCGTTTGATCGCTGGCAATGGGCTGAACGGAAGCACCGGTGTCCCGGTTTCGCGATCGCTTCTGTGTTGGCATTCAAACGAGAATTTAAAACGCTTGTTTGAATTTTGTAAAGGGAACAGCGCCTTGCACCGTTACTGCTGCGCCGTTTCCGTGTTTTTAAAGCGGGGGTTTACTTCTTTTTGGAAGTTCGCTTCTTGCCGGAGCTCTTCTTCGATCCCTTTTTGGAGCCCTTCTTGGCGGGTACTTTGGCCCTTGCCTCTCGAGCCTCCGATAATCCAATCGCTATCGCTTGTTTTTTGCTCGTTACCTTTTTGCCTGAGCGGCCGCTCTTCAACGTGCCTTGCTTCCGCTCGTGCATTGCCTTCTCGACTTTTTCACTAGCCTTCTTACCGTACCTGGGCATTTTCGCCGTCTCCTCCCTTGATCGATATGTATTACTCGTAAGTTGTAACCCTGGACCACCGTCGGAATCCTGCTGAAACTAACAAGTTTGTGTGGCGAAAATTTATTTAGTTACATGGAACGAGGTCTTCAATAAATTAAAAAACAGTATTATGGTGGGCAATCGTGACTCTTTCAGACAGGCAGCTAAGCGAAGCACCGAGCCGTCGGGAGCGGCTGATTGAGATTTGTGAAACGCTGCCGGAAATCACGTACGAAACTGTCGGCGACGAGCACATTGCCTTTCGCATTCGGAAGAAGACATTTGCCTACTACCTTTTCGATCATCATGGCGACGGTGTGATCTCGTTCTGCTGCAAGTCGAGTCTCAATGAACAGCGCCGTTTGATCAGAAGCGATGCCGAGACATTCTTTGTGCCGGCTTATCTTGGATCGAGAGGTTGGGTGGGGATTCGTCTTGACCTCGACGATGTCGACTGGGAGATTGTGACTGAGCTTGCGAGACAAGCGTACCAGGCGAACGCGCCACGAAAGTTGGCAGCGCTTATCGAGTGAGATGCTGGGGCCAATATGACTGAGTCCGAATTAGGTTGGACTTGAACAATCCACCAACTGCCGTTGGCGGGATTCAAACCTAATTAAAGAAGTTTGCGGATTAGAGAGGATCTGAACAATCCACCGACTTCCGTCGGTGGGATTCAAAACTTCATCACTGCTTCTGAATCCCACCGACGGAAGTCGGTGGATTGTTCAGATCCTTTCTAAAAACTCCAAAGCGCATTCACTCTAATCCCACCAACGGCAGTTGGTGGATACTTCACGTCCTAACTATTTATCGAACAACCATCAACTGCCGCCGGTGAAATTAAAAAGTTCCATCAATCACGCATTCTAAAGACATTTTCAACGACTCAGTTAGTGCATGGGCGCCGGCGCGGGCGCGGACTTTCTTGAATAACAGCGCCGCAGGCATGCAAATGAAACATAAGAAGGCAAGCGAGCGGAAGTTATCGATATAGGCCAGGAGAGTCGCTTGTCGAACGAGTGTTTGATAAATGGCCCCGTAGGCTTGTTGCGAAGCGGTTATCACTCTCAATTGCCAACCTCGTCACTATCTCACTCATACGCTGCTGAAAGGCCGGATCGTATGGCGTCAAAGGCGAAACCATCGTAGCCTGATGTGTCTGTGCCCCACGCGCGAGCATCGTCGGACGGCGGCTGCACGGTTATGACATACGTGCCAACCGGTAGATTGTTAAATTGATATTCGCCGTTACTACCGCTTTGCGCGGTTTGCGAAGTTTTTGTTTTCGGATCGGTGATGGTAACGGTTGCGCCCGGCACCACGGCACCGGCCTGGTCCGTGACTTCGCCACGCACTGTGCCGGTAGTAACCTGAGCCGGAACCGAGATTGCGCTCGTGAGCGCCAGTAAGACCACGGCTACTTTAAACAAGCTACGAAACTCGAGTAGTCTCGTTGGCATATGATTTCCCCCTTTTCCGCTTATTATTTCGGTATCCTGCGCCTGAGTTGAGTAGCGGTCTTGCGCGCTTTTGCTAAAAATAGGAAGGAATTGCGCTGGGCGTATGCGGAGTGTTTGTAGGGGCTGCACTCCGTGGCCGCCCCTTCGTCGAACTAAGGCACTATCGAAAGAGTCGTTGCCTCTCGCGCGGCATGGACTAACATCGGAAATGTTGATTTCCACGCGAGGCGCGGCCACGGAGTGCCACCCCTACAAAACGGCCCATCCCGCCCAAGAGTGGCGGATGGCATAGAATTTGACGCATAAGAGGTTGCAAGCGAAAGGAGGATTTGGCGTGAGGTGGGTGTGGCGATATGGCCTGGCAGTCGTGACCGTCGCGACGGCGCTACTCATTACCAAATCGCTCCAGGAATACACCGACATCACGCTCCTCTTCTACGCCGCCATCTTCATGAGCGCGTGGTTTGGCGGAAGAGGCCCGGGACTGCTGGCAGTAGTGCTGTCTGAATTGGCGATCGACTACTTTCTGGTGCTGCCGTTGTACACCTTCGGCCTGGGACCAAAGCCAATCAGCTTTCTCGTCGTGTTCGGCATCCTGGCGTTACTGATCAGTTGGATGAGTACCAAGCGGCAACAAGCTGAAGAAGCACTGCGTCAGGCACGCGATGAGCTCGAGATAAGAGTTCAAGAGCGGACAAAAGAACTCAGACAAGCAAATGAAACGCTTCGCGAACGAGCAAACCTGCTCGACTTGACGCACGACACAGTTTTCGTGCGAAACATGAACGACGTCATCACATTTTGGAATCGCGGCGCCGAAGAGCGATATGGCTGGACACGTCAGGAAGCGATCGGTCAGGTTTCTCACGAGATCAACAAAACCGTTTTTCCCGCGCCCCTGCCGGAAATCAAGGCGGAACTAACTCGCACTGGTCGTTGGGAAGGCGAATTGCTTCACACGCGGCGAGATGGCACTGTGGTCACGGTGGCGAGTCGTTGGGCACTGCAGCGAGATGAACAAGGAAAGCCAGTCGCAGTTCTGGAAACAAATAACGACATCACTGAACGCAAGCGCGCCGAGGAAGCGTTGCAAAAAGTTCAAACAGAGCTGGCGCACGTCACTCGCGTCATGACACTCGGCGAACTAACTGCTTCAATCGCTCACGAAGTAAATCAACCTCTTGCTGCTATCGTCACAAACGGTAATGCAACTTTGCGCTGGCTTGGCGGCGCAACGCCGAACTTCGCCGAAGCGCGACTGGCCGTCGAACGCATTATTAAGGACAGCTACCGGGCGAGTGCAGTCATCTCACGAATTCGCTCGCTTGTAAAAAAAGCTCCGCCGCGAAATGATCTGGTCGATCTTAACGAACTAATCGTGGAAGTGTTTTCTCTTGCTCAGAGTGAAGCACGGCGCAATCATGTTTCGCTGAAGCGACAACTTAAACACGACTTGCCTCAGATTCATGGTGATCGAGTTCAGTTGCAACAGGTAATTCTGAATCTGATCATCAACGGTCTGGAGGCAATCGCGAAGGGTAAAAATGGCGCGCGCGAATTGTCGGTCAGCTCCAATCACGACGAAACGGATAACGTTGTGATTACCGTGAGCGATTCCGGCGACGGACTTGATGCCGCGAATCTCGATCGCGTCTTCGACGCATTTTTCACGACCAAGCCTGACGGTATGGGAATGGGACTGGCAATCAGTCGTACAATTATTGAGTCGCATGGCGGCCGCCTGTGGGCCACGCCAAACTCGCCCAGAGGTGCAGTCTTTCAATTTACATTGCCGACAAACGCGGAGAGAGCATCGTGAACGATGCTGCTGCGATCGTGTTCGTCATCGACGATGATGAATCAATACGCGAGGCGCTGAAGAGTCTCATACGATCCGTGGGACTCAGCGTTGAGACATTTGCATCGGCTCACGAATTCTTGCAAAGCACGCGTCCGGACGTGCCCGCGTGTTTGATACTCGACGTTCGAATGCCGGGACTTAGCGGTCTCGATCTCCAGCGTGATCTCACCGAGACAAAGATTCAGATTCCGATCATTTTCATTACAGGTCATGGCGACATTCCGATGTCTGTGCGTGCCATGAAGGCTGGCGCGGTCGAGTTTCTGACTAAACCGTTTCGCGATCAGGATCTGCTGGATGCGATTCAACAAGCGCTGGAACGTGATCGGCAGGCACGTTCACAACAAGCGGATAGTGCAAACCTCCGCAATCGCTACGAATCATTGACACCACGCGAAACAGAAGTCTTTGGACTCGTCGTTAAGGGACTGCTAAACAAACAGATTGCCCTGCAGCTAGGCACGAGCGAGATCACAGTCAAACTCCATCGCCGCCAGGTCATGGAAAAAATGCGTGCCGGCTCCCTCGCCGATCTAGTTCGCATGGCGGAACGACTCAATACGGCGTTATAGCAAAGAGTTTTTCACGCAAAGACGCAGAGTTCACGCCAAGAAGCAAAGAAAAGATCCAACTGCGTTTTTGCGTGAACTCCGCGTCTTTGCGTGAAAAACTCTTCTAACCTATACGAAGGTATAGGGCTCGAATACCTCCGTATAATAGATTTCTCACCGCCTACACTCGTAATCTCCCGTTGCAATGAACAGTACACCAGCACCGAACGATTCGACGCGTTCACTGAGCGGAAACATCAAGATGCCGCTGATTTCAATTGTTGACGACGATGAGTCGGTTCGTCAGGCACTGAAAAGCCTGATCGACTCGGTGGGGTTTCGGGCTGAGGTGTTTGACTCAGGAGAGGAGTTTTTAAATTCGCCTTACTTGTCGCATACGGATTGCTTGATTACTGACGTCCGGATGCCGGGGATGAGTGGACTCGAACTTCAGGAGCGGTTGGGTGCCGCTGGCTGTTCCATTCCAATCGTCTTCATCTCAGCCCATGAGGACAAAGAAGCACGAGCTCGGGGCCTGAGGGCGGGCGCGATTGACTTCCTGCAAAAACCATTCAGCGAGGATGCGCTGCTGGGAGCAATCACCGCCTCTCTGGACAAGAGTTAAAAACAAAAGGGATGTGCGATGTTACAAACTGCAAGTACGCTTAATTATCAACCGTTGCCTGCTGGAGTTGTGAAGCCGCTGCCTAAATCGGCGAGTCACAATCGGACAGACTTTGCGAAGCGCTCTACTAACGATCTTTCAGTTCTATTTCCACAGTCAGTACTGAAATCAAGTGATGCCATTGGATGGCAAAACGTGCGGGCGATACATTTTCGCCACAGTTCCAGAGAGGTGTTGATTCCTGCCTCAGATGACCACTGCATCGTGAAAAACCTTGGTAATACGCCGTGTTTTGCCAACGTGTATCCGGGCAAGCGTCGATTCGAAGGAAAGGTGCTTCCCGGCGAGACTGCGATCATTCCGGCCGGCTCAACCTGGTTTTGCAGAGCTGAGGGCTCGGAGTTGCCGGCGATGTTGCTGCTCTATCTGCGGCCACTCTTTGTTCGCTCGACCGCCGGCGAGTTGAGCTTCGCGCCCAACGAAATTGATCTGAATCCGCAGATCGGGTTCAACGATAAACACATCTGTCACGTGGCGATGTCGCTCCTGCACGAGTTGAACGAAGCAAACGTCGTGGGTCGACTTTACGCCGATTCACTTGCGACTGGACTCGCAATCCAACTCGTGCGGCGTTACAGCTCGTTGAGAGACGTCCATGTTGGTCACGGCGGCATGGCGCCACACAAGTTACGACAAGCGATCTCGTTGATCGATCATCATCTTTCTGACGAAGAGGAAGGACGTGTAGCGCTGAAGGCTGTCGCCCTCGCAGTGCGCATGAGCTACTTCCATTTCTCGAGGGCTTTCAAACAGTCGATGGGAATGACTGCGACGAATTACATAGCGGAACGCCGGATCGAACGTGCGAAGAAGATGCTGGAGGAGACGGAATTGCCAATCTCCGAGATTGCCCTGCGTTCGGGTTTCTCCAGCCAGAGTCACTTCACGACGGCGTTCCGCAGGCTGGCGGGGGCCACGCCAAAAGCCTTTCGGGCGGCGTTGTAATGTCCGATGTCGCATCATTCACAGATTCCACCGATTTCACAGAATCTGCGTAATCGGTGGATGGTTTTGGATTTACTCCGACCTCACCGCGGAGTGCTCGCGTTCGCTTTCCTCGCGGTACTCGGTGAAGCGCTCACTGATCTACTTGAACCATGGCCGCTCAAAATCGTCTTCGACTACGTCTTTGGAACGAAGCACCTGCCGCCGTGGATGAGCGCACTAATTGGTCCAACTTTTGGTCTCACAAAAGTTGCAATTCTGCACTTTGCAATCCTCGCAGTGATCGTCATCGCCCTCGTTGGCGCTCTCAGCGCGTACGCTGAAAAATACCTGACCACCTCAGTAGGCCAATGGGTCATGCACGATCTGCGGCGCGTTCTCTATCATCACATTCAACGCTTGTCTCTCGCCTATTACGATCACACATCGACTGGCGACCTGATCAGCACCGTTACCGCCGACATCGACGCTATTCAGGATTTCATCTCGCAAGCACTGCTCGGCATCCTGGTTAACGTGCTCACACTGGTTGGCATGTTGCTGGTGATGTTCTATCTCAACTGGCGCTTCACTCTGATCGCGCTCTCCGTGACACCGTTCCTGTTTGTGGTTGTCTACACATACACACATCGGATCAAGAAAGCGTCTCGCGCTCTGCGAAAGAAAGAGGGAGAAGTGGTGTCGGTTGTTGCGGAAGTGCTCAACTCGATCCGCGTGGTAAAAGCGTTTGCCCGCGAAGACTATGAAGAGGCACGTCTGGCGCAACAGAGTTTGGAGAATGTTGAAATGGCGCTCAGGGCGCGCAGTCTCAAGGCCAAGCTGGCGCCGGTAGTCCAGGTTATCGTCGCTGTCGGGACCTGTCTCGTGCTCTGGTACGGAGTGAATCTGGTGTTGACCGAGCAAATGACGTCCGGTTCGCTGCTCGTCTTTCTGCTCTATCTCGGCAAGATGTACAAGCCGATGCGCGATCTTTCAAAGATGACCGACACGATGTCGAAAGCTGCAGTCGGGTACGAGCGTATACACGACGTAATCGAGACCGAAGACACCATCCGCAATCTGCCGAGCGCGAGAGTAGCTCCCAACTTCAAAGGCGACATTCAATTCGATCGAGTGTATTTCGCTTACGAACGAGGCTACGTCACTCTCACCGATATCAATCTGCGTGTCGAGCCTGGTCAACTCGCCGCGCTTGTTGGTCCAACAGGGGCGGGAAAGACGACGATCGCGAGTTTGATAGGACGTTTCTATGATCCGACGAGAGGTGTCGTGAGGATCGATGGACAGGATATCCGGAATTACAAGCTGAAGTCGCTGCGCCGGCAGATGAGTTACGTTTTGCAGGACACACTTCTTTTCCACGCGCCGGTTTGGCAAAACATCGCGTACGGCCGGCCCGAGGCTTCAAGAGCTGAGATTCTTCGTGCGGCTGAGTTGGCGAACGCTGATGAGTTCATCAGAAACATGCCGCAGCAGTACGATACGATGGTTGGTGAGAAGGGCATGACATTGTCAGGCGGCCAGCGCCAGCGCATCGCGATCGCACGGGCGATTATTCGAAACGCTCCGATCTTGATTCTCGACGAACCAACCTCAGGTCTCGACGCGGCTTCGGAAGAGTTGGTCTTCGAGGCCTTGAGCAGATTGATGTCCGGGAGGACCACCATCGTCATCGCTCATCGCCTTGCAACCGTGCGTCGAGCCGACGTGATATTCGTGATCGACAACGGCACGATCACCGAACGCGGCACACACGAACAGTTGCTCACCACCGACGGACTATATTCACACCTCTACGAAATCCAATTTCATCCACAGATTGCACAGATTAGTTCTGTGTAACCTGCGTAATCTGTGGATTCATTTTACGAGCTGCTTCTGCGTTGGAAGCTGTGCCTGGTTCCAGCCGCCGCCGAGGGCTTTGATGAGTTGAACGCTTGCGGTCATTTGCTGCATTTGCAGATTCACTGCGCTGCGTTGATTGTTAAGCAGTGCTGTCTGGGCGGTGATTACGTTCAGGTAACTGTCGATACCTGTTTTGTAGCGTTCGTTGGAAAGTGAAAGCGCTCGCTGGGCTGACGCGACTGCATCGTTTTGCTGGTCCAGTTCGCGAGAAAGAATACGCAGCGCCGCAAGATTGTCTTCAACTTCCTGGAATGCAGTCAAAACAGTCTGGCGGTAGTTAGCAACCGTTCCGTCATACTCCGCGCGAGCCGCCTCAGCGGCGGGAAGATATTCACCTGCTGGTTTCACATTTCCTGCGGAAGCACGCACCTGGACCAACGCTCGCCATCGCTCCCGATCAAAAGACGATGCAGAGTTTGATTGGATACTCCTGGCCCGGAAATGTTAGGGAACTTGAAAACGTAATCGAGCGGGCGATAACTCTGAACCAGGGCGGTGTTATCACGATTGAAGATCGGCCGGCGCGGATTCGTGTGCAGCCGGTATATGAGATGCCATCGCTTTCGGCGGATGATATCGATCAACTTTTTACAGGCTTACCTAATCTCGATGAGGTTGAAAGGCGCTATATCCTTCACGTTCTCGAAGCGACAGGTAATAATCGAAAGCGCACCGCGGAAATCCTCGGCATCAATCGCAAGACGCTATATAGAATGGCGGCGCGGTTTGAAATTGAATTTGGACATCTTGGAAATCCTGTAAATCATGTCCAAAACGCCGAAGGCGTTCGCTAATGTCGTCTAAATTTCGAAATAACCCTGAAAGGGTAGCCGAGAGAGGAACCCTTTCAGGGTTGAAATCATATTTTTGTATCTTTTGTCCCAGGGTTGTCGCTACGCTCCAACCCTGGGCTGAAATTAGCGAACGCCTTCGGCGTTGTAAAACTGAGCACTCCCAGAGTAGAGTCACAAGATTTCCGGTCGCTGGCTCTTCACTGTTATCTCAACAGTTTTTTCACCGAGGTAGGGATGCTTGCCGGTTAATTTGATCACGCCGGGGATCTCGCGGGCCTTAACCCACACGGCGCCGGCGCCACCAAATAGTGAGAATGGATTCTCGCCAATAATCTGGCCTGGTCCAGTCAGACTGAGACTGATCGCCGCATTTGCTAACGGTCTGACCGCGCCATACTCATCTGTAACTTTCAATACCACGCGCGTCGCATCGATGCCGTCGCCATTTAACTCGCGATCGTCAGCCGCCATGTGAAACTGTCGATCCGCACCCTGGCCTGAAAGCTTTTTAGTAATGACAAGTCTTCCACCGAGGTAACCCTCCAATGTCATGTCGCCCCAGCCTTTGTTTATACCCTGTCGCAGATTGGTTACGAATGGCGGGTACTTCAAGTGTGGAAAATTCTCTCGATCCGGATTGATATCGGCGACCAGATTCTTTCCGATGTAAATCTTGAGATGATCGCAATTAGAGGAGACCATCGCGATGTTGAAGCTCTCGTTGCGGTCGCCGCGCGACCAGTCAAACGCCGGCTCTAAAACAATCTCTTCGGTCGGATCGCATTGAGACCTGTAAAAACCTCCGGCCGGTTTCGCAAGTCTGAATATATCCGCCACGCCGTGATAACAAATGCGATCGGTGGAACAGAAGTTCGCGTGCGTGTTGTAGTCAAACGCGCACCATCCGATCCCGCCCGCATATCGCTTGTCAGACGCAAGTTGATTGTGCACGCGTGCGTGTCGCATGGCATGTTCGGTGACGCGCTCAACATTGTCGTTCCGCTTCGTCGGATACATGTGTCCGATGAACTCAGTGTTCAGATAGAGCGGATGTTTCGGGGGACGCAGCGGAATCTGGAAATCGTTCATCGTGAAGACGTCTTCAAGCAATTCCGACTCGTAGTTGTAGCGAATGCCAGCCGTTTGACGCGAGTTATCAAGCGAGCGCGCTAACTGATTCGTGCGGGTGTAGAAATCGTGATCGTCACGCGACTCATTGACGCGCACGCCCCAGAGCACGATTGCCGGGTGATTCCAGTCGCGACGCACCATGCTCTCAACATAGTGCACCGACAGATCCTTCCACTGCTGATCACCGATGTGCTGCCAGCCCGGAATCTCTTCGAGCACCAGCAGACCATATTCGTCACATGCATCGAGAAAGTGAGGCGACTGCGGATAGTGTGAAGTGCGAACAATGTTGCACTTCAGCTCTTTTTTGAGAATCCACGCATCGCGTTTTTGCACGCGCGCGGGCATTGCCTGACCCACAAACGGATAGGTTTGATGTCGATTCAAACCGCGGAGCTTCAGGTGTTTGTCATTGAGAAAGAAACCGTCCGGAGTAAAACGCGCTTCGCGAAAGCCCGTACGTGTTTTGTATTCGTCGACGCGTCGATCGTTCTCCAACAGAGTTACTCGCACGTCGTACAGCTTCGGATTATTAAGGTCCCAAAGTTGAACGAAACCCAGATTTGTCAGAGTAACTTCAACGTTCGAACTTCCCTGCGGCACGTCTGCGTCTTTCACTTCAACAACGCTCGCGCCATCGAGCAATTCGACTCTCACTTTGCGAACCACTGACGATCCACTGCCCGTCTCGAGAAAACAACGCACTTCGAGTCGGCGTCTAGAACCCAGAACGTCTACCGGTTTCGCAAAAACGTTTTCAATAAATGTCTGCGGCACGATTCGCAGTTCAACATCGCGATAGATACCTCCAAAGGTCAGGTAATCAATATCACCACCAAATGGCGGTATGTCTTTCCGTTCAGTTGAATCCACTTCAACCGCAATTACATTGTCGCCACGCCAGTTTACGAATTGAGTCAGCTCGTATGAGAACGGCGTATACCCGCCGCGATACTCACCCAGGCGGTGGCCATTTATGTGGACCGTGGCTGCAGTCATTACCGCGCCGAAATCAATGAAAACGCGTTTGCCGGTTGAGCCCGCAGGCAATTGGAAGTGACGGCGATACAATGAGACGAACTGATAATCTTTGTCGTCGAAGCCGTGCCACGGCAGCATCTTGTTCGTATGTGGAATGGTCACACGCGTGAAGCGGGTGTCGTCAAATCGCAGGCTCGTGCCACCGACGACGTTCTTTTCGCTGAACAACCATTTACGGTTCAGCGGATAAACTCGTCTGCCAGGGTTCGATCCATCTTGCGCAGCCTTAGAGTTCAAAGGAAACAACGAAACTCCAATCAACCCCACACCACTGCTTTTGACGAAACTTCTGCGGTCGATTCGTCTCCTCATTTGGTCTCCTGTATGTGCTTTTTGTGCCTTATTGTGGCAGCTTTGGTCCGGCGTAGATTACCGCCAGCTCTGAGAGCGCTGTTGTCTTGTCTGGTCCGAAACCGGAAAGCGAAATAAACTTCAGATAACGAGCAGTGTTGACTCGAGAAAACTCAATCCGCTGCGGTGTGAAGGTCGAAAGCAATTCACCGCGTGCTACATCTGACCACACTTTTCCGTCGTCGCTTAACTGAACCACAAATTCACGAATGTCACCTTCGTGCTCCCTGTGATTCTGCCGCGACATCACCACGATTCCCGACATCGCAACAGGCGCTCGAAAACTAATCATCAGGTCTACTTGATCACGAGCTTCTGCGCTCGGATCGCCAACACGGATGTAGGTCGTCGGATCGCCGTCGATTACGGAACCCGCCGCCGCGCCGTCAACTTCGGCCTTCGCGCCGAGTTTCGCCATGATGCGCGTATCGAAAAGTAGGCTGCGCATTTCCCCTTGCGTTATTCCGACAGTGGGTTGAAAACAATCGCTCTTCATATAAGTGAGAAGCGCTTTCCGGAACTGAAACAAAACGGGATTAGCGTCGCTCTCTCTGGTGACGTCAATCGCTGAGACAAGCAGTTTACCGTTACCAACCACTCCTTCAAACAACACGCCGAGTTTGTAGTTTCGATTCCAATCGTCGATGGCCCACACTACCGGCTCCAACTCAGCCGGTAGACGATCCATGTTGATCGCGCGCACCCCGCGAACGATCTCAGCCCACTGCCAGTCGAAATGATTGGAAGTATTAAATCCAAGAAGCATCTTAGATTTCGACACGCCGAGCTTCAGCTCAATGAAGAGTCCCAGCATACGTCCCCAGGATGGCATCATCTGGCGATTCCAGAAGATCGGCACGACGTCGAGCGGCGGACTGGACCAATCGAGATCGTTACTGCGCGGCGCGAAGAGAACTTTGCCACCACTTGCGAGTCGGGCTTCAGCTTCTTCCCAGGAATTCGTGACCAGAACCTCGGTCACCCGAGCCTTCTGACATTCGGAAGTAAGAGCTGGTTCGTACGTCTGGCGCACAGTTAAATCAGGAACAGGATAAACGTGAAATTTCCATCTGTTCTCAAAGTAAGTGAAGCCACGCTCAGCTTCTTTTCGCGGCAGAATCTTGCGCGTGATTGGCTCAAAGAACGAGGACGGCGCAAGTGTTACAGTTAGGGTGTGTTCCCCTGGTCCCAGCTTCATGAGATCCACCGAAACATTTCCCAGTTGAATGTTTTTTTCAATCGGGATCGTCTTCGCGTCCCATTCGCCCACTAAATTACCAATGCGCCAAACACCCTTCCCGTCTTCCATGGGTTCGGCGCCGTAATGCGCAACTTCTACCGGCACTTCGAGTCGTTCGGTGTCTGTGAAAACGTACTTCTGGAAACGCGCTAACGGAACAGTGGTGTTGCAGAAGTCTTTGAACTCCTGCGGGTTCACATATCCTTTCGACTCCCAAAACGGATCGAGCAGACCGACGAGCGCCGTGCCCTGTCCGAGATAGTCGTGCAGATCGAGAAGTTGGAAACCGCTGAGCCCACGCGTTCTCAGATTCGCCTCGATCTCTTCTTTGTAAACTGCAACTTGAAAACGACCCGAAGCCTGTGCGAATTCTTTGTTCTTTTCGAGTAGCCCATGCGCTTTGAGCGAGTCGCGAAAGATCTCGTAGTTACCCGGTCGCATATAACCGGTGAACTTCTTGATCACGTCAAAATCAGGATAAGCGCACCATTGACCAACCTCGTGCGAGATTACGGGTATGTTGATGCCTTCGAGCGATTCATCGTAGTCGCCACCAAACCAGCCGGGCTCACGGCGCAACATCTTTGGTCCAATGCGTTGAATCGCGAGGTAATCGCTCCCCTGAGTTAGATTCTCTATTTGTCGTTCTGTGTGACCGGTGCCGCGCGTATACAAGCGACGTGGATCTTTCTTGCGAAAGTAATCGGCCCACTTAGCTAATGCCGGTTGCCAGTTCCCTTTTGGCTCGTTGCTCGCGGACAACAACATGAACGAAGGATGATTGCCGTAGGCTTTAATCATCCGCTCTGTTTCTTCCGTGAGCGTGCGCTCCATGGGCGTGTCGGGACTGATTTCATTCCACATGCCCGGCTCCGGTTGCAGGTAAAAGCCGAGACTGTCTGCCGCTTCAAACGCTGCTTCGGGTGGACACCACGAATGAAAGCGCATGTGATTCAGACCCCAGCTCCGACAGAGCTCAAACAGTTTCTTCCAGTAAGCAACGTCGGTCGCTGGATAACCGGTTAGCGGAAAGTCGCCGCCGTGGTGTGTTCCTCTGAAAATGATTGGACGTCCATTGAGATGAAACTCTTTTCCTGCGGCCTCGAAGTCACGTACCCCGTACTTCAACTCTAAAGTCTCATCGACCCCATTCCCCTTTAGCCACAAACGAAGCACGTATAACTGAGGATGAAACTCGTCCCATCTGACTGCATCGTACCGGATCGGAACTTCAATTTCCGCATCTCCGCCAGTGTTGTCCCAGGCGACTGGAACAACCGCAACGTCGGCGGAGACCGCCGATAAGGTTCCGGATCCACTCAGTCCGGTCTGATTGCCAATGCGAACTCTTACGAAAAGCTTTTTCTCGTCGAAATGTGTAAAGACCTGCGCGTCGTCAATCCACACGCGGCCAGTCGAACTAAGTTGAATCTTTCCCACGATTCCATTCCAACTCGCAGCCAGCGAATCCGAAACGCTGTGCGCGTCAGGCCGGTACGGAAGGATCATGCGATTGTCGACGCGTATCGTGAGCTGATGGCGCCCCGGTACAACTAATCCAAAATCGTAAACATGCGGTGCAACCAGACTTCGATCCGAACCAATCTTTTTGCCGTCAAGCCAGACAGTTGTTTCCCAGTGTGGGCGCTCGAGTGTCAGGACCACCCGTCGACCAGCCCAGTTCGTCGGAACACTTATCTCGCGCTGGTACCAGGCAACACCAACGTAATGGCGTGGAGGCTGGGATAAGAAAGGAACTTTGACGTTCCGCTCGGTGTAGTCTTTGTAATCGTCACGGAGATACCAGAAGCGATCGTAAAGTGACAAAACCCACGGCGTCTTCGTCGTGATTTCATCGCCGTGGTTTTGAGCTTGAAGAATGCCGGGAAGCCTGATGAACTCAAAGAAGCGTCTGTTGCTGAACCACTGTTGATTGATACCCTCATCATTACGATCAAGTGCAAAACGCCAGACACCGCTGAGATCCTGAGGCACTGTCACGTGCGGCTGCACCTGAGCTCGCGCCGGTAACAGGCAAACGCTTAACAATAACGTGATGAAGATTACTCGCAGCAGCATGTTTGCGTTACGTTATTTGTGACAGGATGAACATCCTGTCTATTTTTGCCTCTCGAACCACGCCTTCAAATCAGCATCAAGCTTCTTCAAATCAGGCTTCTTCTCTGCTATCTCCAAACTCTCTTTCCACTCCTTATTCAGATCACCAAGCTCCACCGTCGCGCCGACACGGACGAACAATGGCAACTGATACGGCTCGGCAGGTACCGTAATCGTTTGCCCGCCGCGATAAACTCTTCCCGGATTCCACGCATCGCGCCAACGCTGGCCAGCAGGTAAGTAGACCTGCTGTTCGCGCTTCCCTTTTTTCCATACCGGCGATACGAGAAGATCGCGGCCATAAAGATAAGTCCACCAGTTGGACCACGCTTCGGAAGCATTCGCATCGACCAGAAACAACGGCCGAACAATCGGCATCCCCGTCTTCGTCGCCTCTCGCGCGTGCGCGTAACTATAGTCGATCAAACGCTGATGCAATCGCGCATACATACGCCACATCGCGATCAAGTGAGTGTCGTACTGTGGCTCACGCGGCAAGTTCCAGAACGCGACGTTTCGCGTTGGACCAACCTCCATGATCGGATTCAGCGCTCCAAAAGCAAGCCATCTTCCGCAAACTTCCTGTTCCAGAAGTTGCTGATTGTAACCACAAATATCGGAGCCCCAGTTTGGATAGCCCATCACCGCGGATCGCTGCACCGCGATGATCGACGCACGCAGGCCCTCCTGCGTTCCACCAATGTCACCGCCCCAAAACACAGCGTAAGGAGAACTACCGGTGTAAGCAGCGCGCGGCATCAGTGCGAAGTCGTTCCCGCGATACTTCTGCGCTATTTCGTACACCGCTTTCACGTACATAGGCGGATACGCGTTCCGATTTTCGCGAATAGTTCGGCCATCAAAAACTTTGAAAGGGCCCGATTCGGGAATGTCTTCTTCGGCCCGATCAAGCTTGAAGCCGGCAACTCCCAGTTTAAGAAGCTTCCCGACTCCTTCCTGCCAGTAAGCACGAGCTGCAGGATTGGTCAGGTCAACCATCGGATAGTTGTTGCCATTCGCCGGTCGCACCTGGCCCGCCAGTGTGTAACCCTTCGCCAGCGCTTGTTGCATCATCTTTCCCTGGAAGAACGGCGCGATCCACAGCACGGTCTTCGTGTCGTTACTATCCAACCACTGGACCATCTTGCCGAAGTTAGGCAGACGATTTTCATCGATATCAAAATCGTCATATCCCCAGGGCTTGCCCGGTCCCCAGGGTCTATCGATCCAGTAAACACCGTTCGGAATTCCGAAGGCGCGCATCATCAGCCTGTCTTCCATTATTTCGGAATTGAATGGTCCAGTTACGGAAGTGCCATCGTAGTAGGTTGTGCGCTGAGTATGTTCATCGCGCCAGCGCCAGGGAGTAAAGATCCATTTTGGAGGCAGAAAAGGCGGGCCGGCGTCGAGTGCATGTTGACGTACGAGCGTCGCGGGATCTGATGCCGTGTAAACCTTCAGTTCCAATGATGGGCCTTCAAATTCGATTTGCACACTGCGCGAATCTGTGGTGGCAAGATCAAATACTCCCGGCCAATTGCCCTTAACAAAGACTGCATAGCCACGCGACGATATGTAGAACGGAGCGTAGACTGATGTGGTGGGCTTGATGATCAAGTCCACTTTTTGTCCGCGCAGATCCATCGCTTCAGTGATGCCGGTGGCCCAGGATTTCGCCTGTGGACCATCAACCACACGCTCCATCAGGCCTGTGTAATACTCTTGAGGTGTTGAGTCGATGGAAATTCCCCACTTGAGAATGTCAGCGTCGGGTTGCGCTTTGAAAGAGATATTGAAGTTGTCGTGATCGCGGGTTATCGAGGCAGTGATCGTGCGACCCTCCGGCATTTCGACGGATCTGGTCCAACCGCGTGTGGTGACGCCCGGCGTGCTGAACTGGAATTTTGTTGGATATATTCGAGCTTTGCCAACTTCATAGAACAAGCGATGGAGACGAAGCGCACGAGTGAACCTCAGCTTCGCACTCGGCAGAATCATCTCCGCCCCCTCGAAAACTCTACGTTGCTGCGCAACGGCCTGGGTGGCGATAGCAACGATAATGAATAAACACGTTTGCAGTTTTCTTCTCATTTTAATTGTACTGGGCGCAATTGTAGGGGCGGCACTCCGTGGCCGCCCCTTCGTGGAAACAGACCGTCTCGGAAGAAGTCGTTGCCTCTCAAGGCGGCATAGACCGCCATCGAAAATCTTGAATGCCATGCAAGGGGCGGCCACGGAGTGCCGCCCCTACAAAGATTTCTTCATCGGTTCGTGGTAATTCTCGGTCGTGGTGGTTGCGACATTCCGGCGCCGAAGTAAAAGCTCGTATGCGGCGGCTGGTTGTAAGCAACATTCTGCCAGGCAATGCTCAAACGATACTGAGAATCCTGCATCAATGTATAAAACCGATATTCCGTCGGTATAACCGTGGTGTAAATGTGTAGCTCTTTATTGTCTGTCGTGCGCCAAATAACCTCTTCTCGCCAATCGCCAAAGATATCGGCGCTCAATGCCGGCGTTGCCTTGGTCCCGTTGTTCGAGGCACACTCGTCGGCCTTCAATAACACAGTCTCCGAACTATCTTCGGGCTTCCATTTAGAAATCACGTTGCGGTCGAGCAACTCGCGAAGCACATCGCCGTCCCACCAGATTCCAAAATTGCATGATCGTGGAGTCTGGTCAGATATCTTTTCACCTTTTGCGTTCCAGAGTCCGCTCAGTCCAGCACCACGCACCCAACTCTCAAACCCTGGATACCGTGGATCGATATCAAGCGCGAGACCTCGACCCGGACCTTCGCCATCCTCGCCTGCTCGAACAGAAGCCTTCTTCCAGATCACTTCACCGGTGCGCGCATCGCGAAAATTGGCGCCCGCGTCATCAAATCGCTCTTGAATGTCAAAAACTTCAAGACCCGGCCGATCCGGATCGAGGTCAGTAACATGCAATGCATCGCCATGGCCCAGGCCCGTCGAGTAGAGACCGCGACCGTTATCATCAATCGTTGCCGCACCGTAAACGATCTCATCTCTGCCATCACCGTCGACGTCGGCAACACTCAGGTTGTGATTGCCCTGCCCGCGGTACTTACGGTCCTCTTCGTTGCCACTATCGCTATCGAAGGTCCATAGATGCGTGAGTTTGCCACCGCGCCAATTCCACGCGGCTAAGACTGAACGCGTGTAATAACCACGCGCCATAACCAAACTCGGGCGCTCACCATCGAGATAAGCAACACAAGCGAGAAAGCGATCGACGCGATTGCCGTTCGCATCGCCCCAGATCGCCTGTAGGTCATCAGGCGTGGGATTTAGTTTCGTCGGATGCCGAGGAGGAACATAGTTTGTGGTGGCGAGTGCCGCTCCTGTTTGACCATCAAAGATCGTCAGATATTCCGGGCCAGCCAGAACAAATCCACTGACGTCGCGTTTCTGATCTACTCCGTTACGGTTCTTGAACGTGATGGAAGCGCCTTCAGGCTGACGGTAGTCGGCTTTTGCGTCACCAATTACTTTTCCTTTCCCGTCAATCGTCCCATCGGCGGTCTTGCAAGCGACTTCCGCTTTTCCGTCACCATCAAGATCGTAGACCATGAACTGCGTGTAATGTGCGCCCTCGCGGATGTTGCGCCCGAGGTTGATGCGCCAAAGTCGCGTGCCGTCCAGTTTGTAAGCTTCCAGGATTGGTTCAGTCGTCAGTCCCGGCTGTGAGTTGTCGCGCCCGCGGCCAACCTGATGAACAACCAGTTCATACTCGCCATCGCCGTCCAGATCTCCCGAAGAGACGTCATTGGGCGTGTATCCTTCTGGAGTTTGCAACGGCACTGAAAGATATTGTCTCACCGGTGGTGACGCGCTAAGCTTGAACGCTGAACTCGCCGTTTGTTCGCGACCTTTGAGAACTGGCTTAACAAAATATGAATTTTCTTTCGACAGATCGGCTTTGTCGTCAACAAGGCTCGTCGCCGTCCTGATCGGCGTAGCATTTAACTTCACCGCCGCAGAGCCGGCGGACTTTCGGTAGACATTAAAAGCGATGCCGTCCGGATCCGTTCCCAGGAGACGCCAGCCGACGAAGACTTTTCCTTCCTGATAATGGACGGCGACGACTCCTCGACCCAGCTTCTCCATCTGTCGCAGACGCACACCGCTGACAGTTGACAGTTCCGCCGTGAGACTAGCAAAGCCGTAAATTAGACACACAAACGTAAAAATTGCACACAGTAAACGGCGCAATCTATGTCGGTCCAGACAGGTCATCTTGAATTCGAGATTCGAACCGAAAAATGTTGACTTCTCGCCGCAGTTAGTTTAGAAAAATTTGCCCAGACTTCAATTGAAGCTCCCAAGCCGCGACTGTACGTTCAACGTTTCCCGGAGGACCAGATCGCATGAAATCGTCGCGTACTACCATCACCCTGGCGCTATTTCTTTTCGTTCTACTCTCTCTCAATGCCATCGGCTTTACTGCCGAAAATGGTCTCACATCGAGGGACAGCTCGGTTCCATCCCTGGTCGCCGAATACCACGGCTTTGAGACGGAAGTCTATACGCCATCAAAAACCGCCGACGACGGCGGTATTAAGGAAGTCGTTCCCGCTAAATACGCGGCCCGATATCTCGCATGGAAGAAAGAATTCTTGTCCAGTCAGGCCGGGCGCGATCAGTGGGGCTTATATGAGAACAATCCCCACTTTACATTGACCATCACCGTGTCGCGCGATAACGCAGAGGGCGCTGCAACTGGGAAATACCGCTGGGACCAGTCGGGCAACCTCGTTGCCGCAACGATTACGTTGGGCAGCCGTTTAGACAATGGTTATCCGAATCCCATTTACTTCCCGGTAATGAATTCCCTGATGACAACCGAATCGGTCGTGCCAATCAGCGGAAACACTCTCGCGGCAACGAAGTTCGCTCATGAGTTCGGTCACGTGATTCGCACGGCGCAAGTCGACGCGCATCTTTATCAGCTTCAGGCGCAGTTGATTCCACAGTACAACAAGATCTTTCTCGCTAACGGACGCAAGGCCGGCGATCCGGAGCTCGTCGAGCTGGCAGATCAGATGGGCGGCACGCCGGTTATGATCTGGGAAGATCGCGAATACTGGGGTGAGACAAACGCCATGCTTTACCTCCGCGATCGCATCACAGAGAACAACATGCGGTGCTCCCTGTTTAATCGCATCCGGCACAGCATCGATCTCTACGCCAAGCCATACGAGAAACGGTTCTTCGACATCGCGCACGCCAGTCCGTCGACCAAACTCTGCGGCTGGCAATAATACCTTCGGCGGAATAACTTCCTAATCTGCCAACCTAAAGTTGTCCGCTCGAACACTCCAGCTTCCATCAGCTGGAAATCCAGGTGCGTTCGTGTTCGGACCGTTCTTCCAACCACCCGCCATCATTGCTATCGCATAAAGCAAACCACCGTTGCCTGGCAGATAACACGGAAGATTCGGTCGCTGCCAGTTGTGTCCATTTGCTAAATAACGATTCTTTTCCGTTTGCATCATCAACGCGTCGACAGCGATTTTTGTCTCACCCAACCGCGCTGCAGTCATCGCCGTCAATGGATAATCCCAGCCCCAGGTCTTATCCCACTGCCAACGCTCCATCGTTTCGCGCAACGTACGACGCATCACGCCTTTGTCCACGCCGTCGCCGGGGAGAACGCCCAACGCACCAAGCATTGACGGGTGATCGTAGTTTCTTTCGCTAAATGTTTCCGGACAGTTCTCGTGTGCGAGATAGACCCCATTCTTCGAGGGCAACGGTGACAGGTTGCGAACGACCCGGTCCCACTCAGCATTTCTTTTGAGACCCAACCGTTCACGCCATCTCTGCGCGACGTTCAGTCCGTACGACCAGTAAGCAAGTTCAAAGGTCGGATTCCATGTCTCTGCCGGTGGATGGTTCTCCTGCGCGGGAATCACCGGTGGTCCAAGCACATAACGGAAGGCGCGTTTGTCAAAGAACGCGTAATCAGCCATGAACTCAGCCGACTGAAATACCAATTCGCGATACTTCTGTAATGTCGTGCCCGTCGGGTGTGACTGGTAACACAACTCGGCGAAAAAGATCGGATGTGGCTGCTGCCAGATGAGCAGTGGACCGATGGGCGACGGGCTGTCGCGCCCTGCCGGGCCAACCATCTTGGGCCAACGCGCACCACGGTAACCCTGCGAGCGCGCGAGCTCCTGCGCACGCGGCAGTATCGACTCGTACCAGCGCAGACTTTTCTCAAACAGCGGCAAGCGATTCCATAACGCAAAGTGAGTTGCGTGCCACCAGTGCATCTCCAGATGAAACTTTCCGTACCAACTATTTACAGTCAGTCCGGTTTCCTGCGGCGGCAAACTACCGGCACATTGAATGGCCGTCAGATATTGCGACAAGACAACTCGTCGCTCGAGTTCTATTGCTCGATTGTCTTTACTGCCGGCCAACTCAACTGCCGCGCCTTCCGTCCAGAATGTTTCCCAGCTATCCGCGGTTGCAGCGATTGTTTGGGCCGCACTTGGTAATGCTCCACCTGGCCGGTCTTGAGAAAACGCAACGACAAACTCGACCCGCGCTCGAGGTCCGACAGTCAACAGCAACGCATGCTTGCCTTCCGCATCAAGCCGAGCCTCATGCCGCCATTCAACCGTGGTGAAATAAGCGTCCGCATCCAACTGGCGCGCAATCAGTGCACGATCCTTTTCATGCGTGATGATCCTGGTCTGATGTTTGTCGGGTTCGTTCCAATCGGCGGCCTGCATGGCCGGTGAGCCATATGGAAACGCAATGCGAACCGCAAGATTACGCAAGGGCGAATCAATCACGACTGCAAGCAGATCCTGTTCGGGATGGATCGCTGTAATGATTGATACTGGTTCTCCGAATAGTTTGAATTCACTCTTTAGGACTCCGCGCCAGAGATCGAGCTGCTGGTTGATCCCTGAAATGTTAGCCGGCTGGATCTCTACCACTTTGTCTGCCACAAGACAGAGACCAATCTGGCCCAGGTGAAGCCGGTGCGGGTTCTCTCGCAACCAATTAAAGAGTTCTGTCTGTCCTTCTGAACTGGTGTTGTAACCAACCTTTCTTCCATATGTTTCATAGAACTTCGGCCGCAAGATCTTAGACTTGATCGACGGCGGAAGCGGTCTCGTGTGCCAACCCCATTGCGACATCGTGCACAGCGGCATCGCATCGGCGTAGAGCCGCGGAAAAGTCTGGAGACCAGTCACATCGGCAGTGAAAGCGAATTCACCATTCCCGAGTGATAACGGACAGAGCGGATCGATTTCCCTGAGCCGCGGATTGTGTCGCCTAACCAAAGTACGTCTATCGATCGCAGCTGCAGACGGCCGCGTTGACGCACACAGGCGAGCCGCAACAAGAGATTGAAGAAACTGTCTTCGCGAGAGCATTCAAATGATATTGCCGCAAAGGCGCAAAGGAGAATCTGTATCTTCCTTTGCGCCTTTGCGCCTTTGCGGGAAATATTCCGCGAGTACCTTAGAAAATGAACTTCAAGCCAAGCTGGGCACGCCGCGCATAATTGTCTTGCGGCGCAACCACCTGCCCAAAGTTCGCGGCAGTAGCATTCGTAATTGGAGCCAGGAAATAAGGTTCGTTGAAAGCGTTAAGAAACTCCGCTCTCAACTGAATCTTCATGGTTTCACGAATCGCAATGTCTTTCTTCAGGGTCAGGTCTACGTTCTTGATGTAGTCCCTACGCACGTCCTTAAATCGGAACGGGGTCGTTCTCAGGTGAAAGACAGGAGTTGCGTTTGTCGAGCTCGTGTTTAGCACCGAAGTGAACGCTCCGGTATTGAACCAGTGCGCCGTCGTTCGTTGATCGGCAGGAATTGAGATTGCCCCTCCGTTGTAGAACAGATCGCCGGAGACTACTGTGGTCGTTGAGTTGTACGTACCAAAGGCAACCGGAAATCCGCTCTGCAGTTGAACGGTACCGCCAAGTTGCCAGCCACCAAGGATTGCATTCGTCAGCCAGTTGGCATTCGATCCAAATCTTTCTCCTTTACCAAAAGGCAACGAGTACATAGCACTGGCGGCAAAGCGGTGTGGTGAATCCTGATCTGAAATCATCTTGGTTGGGAACGGGTTGCCCTGATTCAGATACTCCGTCGCCTGCGTCCATCTCGACTTGGTGTAACTCATCTGCACTGTGTAACCCTTGGAGAACCGCTTCTGCAGACTAAACTGGCCTGCGTAATACCAGGACTTACCATCGTTATTTGAGGCCAGCACATCACCAAAGTGCGGATATGGTCGCAGCAACTGTTGGATCTGGATCTGGGCGTTTGTATTCGGGAAAAGGCCTGCAAACGGATTCGCCACGTTGGTCGTCAAGAACGTATTGTTGTTGTTCATCGCCGTCGTGCGTGAGTTATCCGCATTCAAGTATTTGACGGGGAGAGCGTTAAGGTTCCGAATAATTTCAATGTTGTAGCCTTTGTTGGCCACAAACTCAGCTTCAGCCACAAACCCGCCAGGAAGTTCACGCTGGAAACCGATCTGGAAGCGTGCCTGTTTGGAAGTCTTCGGATTCTGAGTGAAGAATGAAATGTTCTGGCCCAGGTTTGTTTGCCGACCGAGCGCATTGCCAACGGGTTCGAGAAGCGTTGTGTTCGTGAACACGTTCTGCAAAAGGTACGGAATGGGTGCGCCACTCGCAAGCTGGTTTAGGACCGCGGTAGTCGTTCGCGTGTAACCGGGCTGAATTACGTCGCCGCGCCGTTGACCGAGGAAGCCCGCAAAGATACCGAAACCGCCGCGGATCACTGTTTTGGATCCGACTTGATATGCAAATCCAACTCGTGGAAGGAATGTGTTTTTTGGAGTCTCGTAAAGATTACTGCCGGTGTCCTTACCTGCGAACAACAGACCACCCTTAACATTAATTTGGGGTAGCACAGCCTTCAGGGCTGCATTGTTAATGTTCGCGTAGGCTGTTTGGGCCGCGGTCTGGAATGGTTGGGTAAAATCAAAGTCGAAGCCCGACACGCTCTTGTTTTGCCTTTCACGCAGTGGCGTTTCCAGTTCGTATCGCAAGCCAAGATTCAACGTCAGCCGGCTGGTTACTCTAAAGTCATCCTGGAGAAAAAATCCCCACGTTTTGGAGTACTCGGAATAGTCGGCGCGACGAACAAAATTGACCGTCGACGGATAACCTAACAAGAAGGAGGCGAACGCCTGCAGGCCAGTCAGGTCGGCGTTAGTGCTGCCGTTGCTTGCCTGTCTGGTGTAGGTGTTGTCGAAAATAAACTGACCGGTCTGGTCATTACTCGTAAAGAAGTCGTCTTCACGATAGATTCTCAACTCGCCGCCGAACTTCAGTGAGTGTTTCGAAAGACTCTTATTAAGAGTCGCCGAAAGCGAATGTGAACTTACCGGTCGAAATTCATTGCCGAAACCCGTTCCGATTGTTCCATTGGTCGGGAAATCGAATCGCGGAAAGCGTCGCACGTCTTCGGGCGTCAGATTCGCAAACGAAGACGGGAAGCCCAGAGTCGTCAGGTCAAATCCCTTCGCATCATCCTCCTGCTCCTGACCGCGGATGAAACGATTAAAACCGTAGCGAACATTTAGAACCGTCGTCGGGTTAAACGTGTGGACATCGTCAATGACACCCTGTCGGGAAATGAATAGGAAATTGACGCCTGACGCAGGTGAAGTCAGATAGTCGTTGTAGTGACTGCTGCGATCGTACCAACTGCCACGAACAAATAGACGGTTCTTATCAGAGAAGTTTTGGTCAACTCTGAAGGTGAAATTGTCATACGGCTTTGTTTTTTCGGAGAGCTGTGAATCAAAGATGTTTCCGATCAAACCGGGAAGCTTTGGCGGGGCATAAAAACCGAGAATCGCCTTAGCGACTGGACTGATCCGGTCGTCGGGGATCTTATTCCCCGGGAATTGAGTTCCGGTGTAGATCGGCGATGATGGAGTTCCTGTGTTTACTCGCTTCGTTGGATCATAGATGTTCACACAATTTGTAGTCTGGCCAGGGGCACACGCGAAGGCGGAAAAATCTCCGCTTCTCAATGCCGCTGTCGGAGTCCAAACGCTACCACCCGCATCAAAGCGCGGCCGCGAGTCGCGAATTCCTTCGTATGCAAAAAGGAAAAACGTTTTGTTCTTTCCGTTGTAAAGCTTCGGGAGCCAAACCGGACCATTTACACTGAAACCCGGTCGGTTTGAATATGAGAACGGGCGTGGCGTCCTGGTCGCGTTACCAAAGAAATCATTTGCGGCGATGCCACCAGGTTCCAGCCACAAGTACGCAGTGCCGTGAAAGTCGTTAGTGCCGGATTTAATACTGATGCTCGTCACGCCACCTTCAGTATTTCCAAACTGTGAGTCGAAGGTTGCGGTCTGAACTTTGAACTCCTGCACGATGTCGCTCGGCGGAACGTAAGAAGCAATGACTTCGTTTGCGTTCGCAGTCGCAGTGCTTGGTGCGCCGTCGATCAGAAGATCGCTGCGGTTACCGCGTGTACCATCGAATGCATAACCGATGATGTGCGTCGGCTCGAAGGGACGATCGAGTTTTGTGCTTCCGGTGTACGTGACGCCGGGTGAAAGTCCGATTAACGTATACGGATCGCCATGGACCAACGGTAACTCAGCCAGGCGTTTTTGATCGACTGTTTGGCCCAGCGACGCGTCGTTGGCATTCAACGATGACAGCTCGGAGGTAACAGTCACTGTCTCCTGTGTGCCGCCGACTTCGAGAATGATATTGAGCTCTCGCGTCTCGTTGATTTGCAGCAATACTTTTTCCTGAATATGTTTTTTGAAGCCGCTTGCTTCGACGACCACCTGGTAGTTCGACGAGAGCAGGTAGGTGGCTTCGAAATAGCCTTCACCGTTGGTGGTCAATGTTGTGGAGGTGGCTCTTTCAACGTCGGTGATCTTCACGCTGGCGCCCGGAATAGCGCTCTTATTCTGATCAAGAACGGTTCCAACAATCTTTCCTCGCACTTCCTGCGCACACAGGGACGAAGGGACTAAAAAGATCGCCCCGAGAACAATCAAAGCGCGAACAATAGTCGGGAAGTATTTAACTCGTGTGCTCATTGTTATCTCCTGTTCGACTGAGTTATGCCGGGCCCGGCGTAACTTAAGGCAATGATCTAGGTAGCAGCGTAGTTTAGAGCTGTGACTTCGATTTCTAACGTCTTGGTTTGACCAATTACCGAATTAGAATTGCTGGGCTACTCGTAAGTGTGGCAACGAAAACTGTACAAAAGACCGCCTGGTATTGCCTGAATAGCTGGCCTCGCATTTTGTTGCAGGCCCTCCCTAAAGTCAAGCTTTTTCCTTACCAATTTTTCGGAGCACTGTTGTCAGGTATTACCAAAATCGGTTCGCGCTTGTCCTGTGCAAGGTTTGTTCCGCGGTGTTTACAAATACAGCGGCCTTATTTTTCCGTGATGCTGGAAGACAGACGGATTATTGAGAGTCCATAATTATGGATTCGACTTTGTTTTTTTGAACTCGCGGTTCTGAGATTGGTCAAGCCACATGGGTTTGATTACCCTTACCTACATCTTTCCGAGGTGGGCTTCGGGCGGGTTGGCGTAGTCGTTCCACAATCGTTCCAGAAGTTTTGTATCTGGCGGGCCATCAGCGACCACGTACCGGTATCGCAGCACAAACTTTTTGCCGGGTTCGATCTCAAATCGGCCCATCTGCGATGGCGCGTAGTTGAAATACGGATCGTCGGGATGGATCCGCAGTGGCGCCGGTGCTCTGAAGTTGGATGGATGATCCAACACGGCGATGCCGACCAGTTTGCCGTCAACCGAACCGCCAATGTGACACCAACGACTGCGAGTGGCGTTGCCGTCAAGACGAGTCTTACCGTCTGCGGTTAAGAAACTGACCTTCGACTTGTCCTTCCATTCTCTATTTCCGCGCATGCCCATGCCGCCATAGCGATATTCCTCGAGTATCAAGGGGCTCGCTGAGGCACATTCCTGAGTCGCGACAATATCGAAAACGAAATAAGGCTTGTCGGTGCTGCCAACGTTATAAACCCTAACGTTCCATTCTTCATTGAGGGCAGTTTTTGGCACCGAACCAGTCAGGGCAACATATTTCTGGAACGAAGTAAATCCCGCATACACTGGACCACTCCACGTCTTGCCAATCTTCACAAAATCGACCCGTCCCGTGAGATCGCCAACGTTCCAAAAATCAGGATGCTTACCTTCAAACTCAGTCTTGGTCCAGGCGAACCAGATCCCGTGATGATGATAGTGATCTGATGGATAGTCGTCGGTGACGATTGTTCCCTGCGGGGTAAAGACGGGATGAATGTAACCGCCACGCAAAAACACCGGTTTGATATCGGGCGACGGCAAACCGGCAGGCTCGGCAACAAAGCTGAACACCTGCCTACCACCAACTTTGATTTCCAAACGATTCTGAACTCGCTTCAATTCGGCGCCGCCGCTTGTCTGCGTCAACTTTGCCGGTCCTTTCACGAGTCGATACGAATCCGATTGACCCGCTTTGAGATCGTGAAGCACGAATGACGCCGTGGTCCCATCTACCTGCAGCGGAATCGAAACACCCTTATGATCGACCAGGTGATAAGCTTCGCCCGGCTTAGACTTATATGGAAACGAGACGACTGCATTCTGTCGATCCCACCGGCCCGCGCTGACAACAACATGAGTCCCGGACTGTAAAGGTTTAGCACCGGAGTTACTCAACACCAGGGCCAACAACACTATTGAGATTGCGATCCCGTACCTGGATGACTTTAAGCTTCGCAAAATCGCACACCTCCTTGGAGTGCGGCGACCTGGCGCCGCTTTGTTATCGATGATTCGTGATCGAAGCCAAAGCGGCGCCAGGTCGCCGCACTCCAAGGAGGCGCCCAGTACTGCTGACACTTCACGCTACCCACGCGGCGGCACTGCCACGAGTTCAGAGATCTGCACCGGTCGCTTCAGCTCAACGCTTCTTCGCGCCGCAATCCCAGTCAAACATGACAACGCACCCGCGCGCGAATCAGGCAAGCGCATGTGTGCCGGCAGATTCGGTTTGCGAAATATCGTTTCACGAATACGTGCGTCGCCTCCGGAGTGTCCGCCCTCGATATCAGGAATCTCGATCTTTTCTCGCTTTCCAAAACTCGTCGTGAGAAACATCTCCGTCTGTTCCTCAACGGGCCACGGCTGCCGTTCGTAGTCACGCACTTCAAGTCGGCCTTTTTCACCGTTGAAAGCGATGCGGTATCCCTCGATCGGCATAAACGCATTAAGCGAATAGCTCATGTGCGTGCCGTTGGAATACTTCACCAGAGCCGCCATCGTGTCGTAAATGTCGACGTCTTCGCGAAACACGCAGCCATCGCGATAATAATTATCTACATCCTCACACCCGGCATATAGCTGCATGCGGTTTTCGTTCTTCGTCATGTCGTAATGAAAACGACATTGAGATTTGTGCGGACACTGGCGACAGTTCGCGGCGCGGAATGTGCCGTTGCGTCCATAAACCTCCAGCCCGGCGCGTGCAGAAACCTCTACCGGATCTGCGTCAAGCCACCAGTTAATGAGATCAAAATGATGCGTCGCCTTGTGCACCCAGAGACTGCCTCCTTTTGACTTCAAACGATGCCAGCGACGAAAGTAGTCGGCGCCATGATAAACGTCGAGATACCAACTGAAGTCGACTGACAAAACGCGCCCGATTGCTCCGGACGAAAGGAGCTCTTTTATCTTTTGGTGCTTCGGCGCGTAGCGGTAGTTAAAAGTGACGATGATCTTGCGACGATTGCGCTTCTCTGCGTCCAGCACCGCCTGGCACTGCTTTTCATCGACGACCATCGGCTTCTCGGTTATTACATCAATACCGCGATCGAGCGCTCTGGCGATGTAATGGCTGTGAAAGCCGTCGACCGTAGTGACCATCAGGAGATCTGGCTTAGCTTGATCACACATGCGATCGAAGTCAGTAAACGTTGGAGCCGTAACCCCCAACATCTTCTTTGCGACTTCAACGCGCTTGCCGTTGATATCACACAAGCCGACAAACTCAATCAGGTCGGAATAATCACTCACCAGCGGTCGTCCCCACATACCGATCGCGCGTTCACCGGTACCGACGATTGCATACCTGCGTTTCGCCGCACTGACGGCTGCTATCGCTTTTTCATCAATGATCAGCGAGCCCACCGTCGCCGCTCCTGCAGTCTTCACAAAATCTCGTCTTGTAATCATGTTTATGCCTTTATTTAGCCACAGATGAACACAGATCTGTGGATTAATTCTTTAAGGAATTAGTTTCAATAACTCACGCATTTCTGCAACTGTTTTTGCGTATGCCGGATCAGCGGCGAGGTTCTTCAGCTCATGCGGATCATTCAGATGGTCCGTCAGCATTTCTCCCGCCTTGCCATCATCCCATTGGACGTAGTGCCATCTTTCAGTACTGACTGATTTGCCTAACTTGCGCTGATACATAACAACACTCAGACCAGGATAACTCCACGCAGTCATGGGCTTACGCAGCAACGGCGCAAGGCTGTGGCCCTCGAGCTTTGCTGCGGGCAGGTATGGATCTTTTAAACCACAGAGCTCCACGAGTGTCGGAAATAAGTCGAGCAGTTGCACAGTTCGCGGCGAAGCACCACGTTTGGTCTCCGGTGTGGCAATGATTAGCGGCACACGCGTGGCGATCTCAAATAATGAGTACGCCTTGGACCACTTCCCTTTCTCGCCGAGGTGATAACCATGATCGCCCCAGAACACCACGATCGTTTTGTCTCGCAACTTCAATCGATCGAGCGCATCCAGCACACGTCCGATCTGCTCATCCATAAACCTAACCGAAGCGTAGTAAGCACGGATCATTTCTCGTGCGGCCTCTGGAGAGGCGTCACGGCCGATGAACAGATCCGTATTTCTTCGTGCAATTGAGATCTCCGGAAAGCCTGGCGGTGCTACCGGATGTTCCGAGAAGTCCGGAGGCAAAAGAATCTTGTTAACGTCGTACAGGTCGAAGAATTTCTTTGGAGCTGAAGGTGGACTATGGGGCTTCGCCGAACCGACCGCCAGAAAGAATGGCTGGTCTTTGTACTTTTCGAGGTACTCGATTGCCCGTGACGCGGTGCGATAATCCTCGCTGTTCTCGCCTTCACCATCCAGGACGACGATGCGATCCGAGTGTGCGATACGGTCAGCGCTGTCGGCATTTGAGGGTGGACGCTGAGCGCCGGTAAACCGGCGCGGCTCGCCACCTTCAGTCCAGGCATCCGTGTCGTCGATGCCACCGTGAAAGATCTTGCCGGCGCGCAGAGTGACATAGCCGTTTGTTTTGAAGTGCTGCGGCAGCGAGACAAATTCGGGGTGCAGGGCTCGAAAGTACAACTCGTTATCCATCACTCCTGTTTGTGTCGGATATCTGCCGGTGAGCAAAGAACTGCGTGACGGATTGCAGAGTGGAAATTGTGTGTAGGCGCGATCGAATCTGATGCCGCGTGCGGCGAGCTTATCGATGTTTGGCGTCTTCACGATCTTCTCGCCGTAACAACCGAGACTCGGTCGCAGGTCGTCTGAGGCGATGATGATTACGTTGTACTTTGGTTTTTGTGCCGTATAAGAAGGAACGCTCATCAAAGCCACGAGGGCTGCAGTAACCAACAAAATTATTCCACGCATAATATTACTCAAGGTCATGCTTCACAGGATTTACAGGATTTTTCAGGATTTGCATGTAAATCCTGCTTTAATCTTGTGAATCCTGTGAAGCTAACTTTTTGCTAATCAGGCGCACTGGACCAAGCAGGCCCGAAGGAAGTGCCTGAATTTTATCCATGTCTTGTGGTTGAAAGCGCTCGCCATAACGCAGATTCAACAGGCGATAGTCAGGCAAACTGTGACCCGCCATGTAGTTCATTGCCGTATTACCAATAAGGATGCGAATCTTGTTTTGTCCGGCCCGCAAAAACTTTCGCACCTCAAGTGAATAAGGCGGACACCAGACCGAGCCCACACGCACATCATTTACATAAACCACCGCCGCTTCGCGCACCGGGCCGTCGAGCCATGCCTGCATTCCATTTCTGAGTGATTGCGGCGTCAACGGAATTCCCTTTCCGAAATCCAAAAGCAACGAATTGCTGTTCTGGAGTAACGCAGCAGGAATCGTCAGATCCTTCTCGTAGATTGCAACACCGGAGAAGTAACGAGTCGTTTCATCATCGGTCCATGAACGCAGCTTTTCCCACCGTGCCGGTGGCGCCGAGCCGAGCGAGACTCTCCAGTCTCCGCTCAGCTCCATTGAAGACGCTTCAACCAGGCGGACGGTTTCAGAAGTCGTCAAACTTCGCCTGGAAAATACAAGGATGCGTGAACCATAGGGCTCCAGTTCAAGCGCAACTCTTCCTGTTTCAAAGCCTTCCCATTCAGTAATGGCCGTTCTCAAGCTGCCATCAAGAGGATTCCACCATTCCGGCCGCATGTGTCCGACGCGAAACTTGGCGTTGACGCGTTGTGTGCTGTTGGCAGTATTTACGACGAAATAGATCTCGGCATCGTCGGTTCGTCGATGAACGAATGCCACGTCCGGCGAAGCAGGTACGAACTCGACGTCGGGTTGTGTAAGACGGTTCAGGGTTGGACCGAGATCTCTGCTTTCATTCGCAACCAGATGCGCGGCCGGCGTAGTCGCTTCAAAGAGTCTCTGGGTAATGGCTGCGATCTGCTGATGATCCTCCGAGGTGGCACGGAAGCCGGGTGCCTGAAACGGCGCGCGCTTCGTTGCTATCAACACTCCGCCCGCACGAGCAAACTCCTCAAATTTTCGATAAGTATCAACCGGAATTGTTTCGACCGCGGGAAGAACGATGACTTTGTACTTGTTCTTTCCGAGGACAAGCTCTCCATTGTCGACCTTACCGACTTGTCTGAATGAATCGTCATCAAAAAAGTCGAGGTTGTAGCCGGCCGCAAAGATTGTCGGCAGCAGATCCGGGCCAACGTGCTCGCGCAACACTTCGAGCAAATGCGGATTGCCGGGCGTCATCGATGCCCAGCCGTCGTCATTCGGCAGGTACACCGCAACATCATTCGCGGGCTGTCCCGCACGCATCATGAAGCTGACCCGTTGCAAGTACTTCGCTACGTCGGGCATCACGATCCACCAAGGATTTTTGTCGTTGAATACACCGGCCGCGTAGAAACGCCAACCTGGATATTCAACACCCGGAGGTGTGTAAGGCCAGCCATGACCAATCAACTGATTGATACCCTGGAGAAAATGAATATCAGCTTCCGCTTTGATATCGAGCGGCGTCGCACGAAACGATGGCGAGTGTAGCCAGGTCCACGTTTCTGACGAGGCTATGTTTCTGTCGTAAATATGGGTTGCCGAAGATGCCCAGCGCGCGGCGCGCACCACCTTCCACTGAGCGCCCTCGCCTTCAGAGATGTCGGCAAAAGCATTACTCGAGAGCGCTGCTGATGGAACGCCATAATCCTGTATTCGGAACAAGACGCCATTTCGCCTGGACCACTCCTGCATCGGCGCAAGAAAACGCTCATTCAAAAGTTCCGTCAGCGTTTTGCCCCAATCACGTCGCAGAGCCTTTGTTCGTGGTCCAAAATCGTTGACCAGCCATGGCAACTGTGGCTTCAGGTCGTAACCGCGGCGGCGCTGAAACTCTTCGAGAAAATCGCTGGACCAGTCAGAGTTGTAGACTTCGAGACTATCGCAAAAGATCGCGTATGGTTTATTCATTCCAAACGCAGACATCAAACGGTCGCCGACATTCTTCAGATAACTATCGGTTGCGGCACGGTTCAAGTGATCAAGAACAAAGCCTTCACCGCCAGCCGCTGGACGTTTAACTTGCATGCCGGTGCGACTGGAGATGAAAAAGAGAGCTTCGTATGTGCCATCGGAGTTGTTGGCGAGCTTGACGACTTCGTCTTTGACACCGGTCAGTTCTTGAACACTGTCAGCATTCAATGATTTTCCGTCGCTGCGGGCGAGAAAGACGGCGATCAGTTTTTCACCGGCGCCTGTGGAAGGGACTTTGACGAACGTGCTATTTGGCTCAACCTTCACACGTTCGTAGCGCAAACGAGCAGCAGCGTGTTCGATTGGTACGGTTGGTCCACCGAACGGCCATCCGCTACCGAGTGTCAGATCAAAGCGGAGACCGAGCTCTTTGGCTTTGTCGGCAGTAAATCGCAGGGTGCTCAGAAATTCCGGAGAGAGAAAAGCCGTGTTCTTGATGCCTCGTTCTGAATCGTCGAGCGAAAGCGGATAAACGGGCTGTACTTCAAACCCGCCAATCCCACCCTCCTTCATCAGGCGCATTTCGCGTTCAAGTTGTGCATGGTCCACCGCCGGACCAAACCACCACCAACGCATCATTATGCGCGAGTCGTCTGGTGGGTTAAGAAACGATCGCTGCAGAGCATCGATTTGAGCTGCAGCTGAACACGGCAATATCAATAATGCGAATATCAACAACGTGTTGATGACTGCTTGAAGTCGTTGCATCGATCAAAGTGTTAGACAGGATTAACAAGATTCTTACCGGATTTACAAGATTGAATCCTGTAAATCCTGCATCATCCTGAAAATCCTGTGAAGCCAGTGATTGGCATCCAGGAGCCTTAGAAAAATATCCGGATCCCGAATTGAATATATCTCGGTTGCGAGAAGCCTGCGTTCAACGCTCCGAAATTTGTGTCGTAAGACTGACGCAAACGAAAAAGCTTCAACCCCTGCAACGTCGTTATGTCAAAAGAGTTTGGATTCGTGGTCGCAAATCCCTCCGGAAGCTGGATATGGAAGAAATCCAGCGGTAGTGCCCCACTCGCCAAACGACTGCTCGTGATCAGGTTGTTGACCTGGGCCAACGTTGCGGAACGTCCCGCCGCAAAACCGTTCCATGTATTTATATCGGCCTGGGCAAGCAACGCTTCGTTAGGTAAACCGCCGAATGCAGGCGGCGTGTTACCGGTGTTGGTGTAGCGTAAATTCGGGTGGTTGAAGGCGTTGATAAAGTCCACCCTGAAATTGATCTTCCGGCTGCTGTCTTTGCCAAACGGAAATGGGAAACTCTTCTGCACGGAGAAGTCGAAGTATTCCTGCATCGGAGCGCGGACGTCGAGCGTTCGCGGAGCATTTCCAAGCGAACCCTTTGCAGGACGCATGAACGCTGCCGGATTGATGTACGGCTCGCACACATTACCCATCGAACAATTCTCGTAAGAGTAACGCGGGTTCAGGATCGATACGCCCGGCACGAGATCCAGCCGGATCGATCTGTTAACGCCGCCCAGCCGATTCGTGTCTGTGATAATTGGAACATAAGGCTGGCCGCCCTGAAGACGGATCAATCCCGAGATGGTCCAATCACCCAGCACTGAATTGACAATTCCCGGCGCGCCCGCCAGGAACTGGCGGCCCTTACCAAACGGCAGATCGTAGATAAATGTCGAGCTGAAGTTGTGTTTAATGTCGAACGTCGAGATTGACCGATCACTGTTTCGTGGAACGCCATACGATACCTGCTGTCCGAGGTTTGTTGGCGTCGTCAACGTTCTCGTATCCGGACTTGCATCCGACGAATCGTCAATCGACTTGCCGTATGTGTAGTTCGCAGTGAATGTCAGTCCACGCGAAAAGTTTCGACGAACGTCGACATAGGCCGCGTGCCTGATACTGTTTGCGGAAGGATCGAGAAAGCGGAAGAGATTATTGAAACCAAAAAACGGAGCAGTAACACTGTTGCGTTGAATCGTAACCACTGCGCCCAAAAGGTTGCGCCTGCCAAGCGGATCGGCAAAAGCCGTTTCAGCGTTGATGTTCTGCGCCTCAAGTGACTCGACGAAATCGATGTCTTTCGGATTGATGTTAACGAGCGGCATGTAGAGGTGCGTACCTTTGTTGCCAACGTAAGCGACCTCAACCACTGTGTTCTTCCATGGTTCGAACTGAATCGATAAGTTCCAGTTCTGACTAGTCGGAACTTTGCCGCTACCTTCAGCATCGATCACGAAACCGGGCGTGCCGATACTGTTTTGGAACACCAGTCCATCAGCATTGGTTCCGAGTGTTGTGTCGATCGAGCCGCCGGCGACAAAGGGCGGATTGCCGGTCAAGCGCACCGGTAGAGTTGAATTCGCTGTACCACCCACGGTGGAACCGGTCAAGGTTGTTGATACGCCGGTGAACCCACCGAAATCCGGATTTGGAAGCCGGTTGTTGCCAGTGAGTGTGGCGTGTGAAATTCCGTAGCCACCACGAATCACGAGGCTGCGATCTTCAGCCCACTTGAAAAGTTTCGGGCTCCAGGCAAAACCAAACCGCGGTTCGAATCCAAGATAGTCAACCGGAGTAAGGTAACGAGATCTTCCGCCTCGTCCGGCAAAAGCAAAGGGCGGAATAAGCACTGTAGTAGGAACGGTTGCCGGAATCGGCTGGTTCGTCGGAACCCCCAATCCGGTTGCTGTGGCACGTCGTTGTGCGTCCGTGAGCGTAACCGTCTGCGCGAGATCCGGCCGGAAAGAACCCTGGAGATCGTTTTTCTCGGTGCGTGGATACTGAAGTTGATATCTCAATCCCAGATTAAGCGTGAGATTTGGTTTCACCTTCCAATCGTGCTGCACAAAAGCGGCCCCGCTCTTCCAGCGATAGTCATAGTTCAGCAGCAATGGACGAACCTGGACCACGTTGGGCACGCCAAGCAACAAGCTGGCCATGTTGTTCCCGCCATTCCCGAGGCCGGTTCCTCGGTTATCACTCGTGTTGACAACGCGAAATTCCCAACGACCGCCTGACGCGCCGAAGAATGGAATCACGTTCAAGCGCGCATAACTGAGGTCCACACCAAACTTCCAGGTTCTGCTACCGCGAGTCCAGTAGACAATGTCGTTGATGTTGAATCGTTCCTCAACGTTGAAGTTGTTGGTCGAACCAGAAGAACCTACGTCTGCGAATGCATTGTAACCATTGACAGGATTGCCGTCACCGCTGATCTGAAACAGCGGCACGCCACCTGACGTCAAGCTTGGCAGGCCGAGTTCAGTAGCTAGATTTCGTCCTCCCTGGATGGAGAACTGGGGTGAAAAGTCTTCACTAAACACACCGCGCGTGTAATTCAAACGCAGATCATTAACCAGCGTTGGCGTAAGGATCTTGTTGTAAGCGACCAGGTATTGCTTCGCGTCGCTGAAGACACCGTTATTGCCGTTTACGTCGCTGCCAAAGCCTTTTATGCCGATTGCGGGAGTTTTGCTGTAACGGAAATTGACGCTGTCGTTGCTGGTAAATCTATGGTCCAATCGCAGCGTGTAACGCGTTTCATCCTGCTGCACAAATCTCTGCACGATGTAGTTCCTGACCAAACCTGAGTCGTCGATAAAGTAGTCACCGGCATTCGGCATGAACTTCAGGATCTCCAGCGCCTTCGGATCGATCAGCGACGCCGGAATTCTATTACCGGGGAACTGACAGAACGTTGCTGTCGTGACTCCGTTTACTGTACAGGTTTGCGGCAACGGAGCCAGGCGACCATTCACCAGATTGAACTGCTGGAAAATATTTGCCGGACCAACTGAAACGAGATTGAATCTCTGCGCGATTGCCGCCGGCACCCAGCCGCTACTCGTCCTCACGAGGTTGCTAAAATCGCCTCCGCGTTCGGCGACAGTCGGTAATAAGGTGGGCTGTGATAAGAAGTCACGGCGCCAGCGCGGCTCGTACGCGAAGAAAAAGAATGTCTTGTTGTGTCCGTCGTAGAGTGCTGGTCCACCTTCACCAAAATGCGGCAGATAGACTGGACCACCAACGGTCACTGAAACCTGGTTGTAACGAAGGTTGTTGGGCGGTCTGGGACCATTCCCGATGCGATACGGTAACGCATTGGTTTTCGGGTTGCGGTGATACCAGAGTGCGACGCCGTGGAAATCGTTGGTTCCAGATTTAGTAGTGGCATTGATCACGCCACCACCAGTCTGTCCGAACTCAGCCGAGTAAGCCGAGCTCTGTACCGTGAACTCCTGCACTGTTTCGGGAGTAAAGCTGACTACCGCACGGGCGATACCCACGCCCGTATTGTTCACGCCGTCAGCTAGTATTGCAGTGCTGCCCGCACGGCCGCCGTTGATGTTCAGATTGAAACCCGGTACCGGCTGATCCGACGCGACGCCAGGATCTTCACTACCTGCGTCACCCGAAACATTCGGGGCCGTCACCGCAAGGTCGAGGACGCTCCGGTTGTTCAGTGGCAACTCGCGTATCTGCCGTTCGGTTACCGTCTGTGTGGTTGTTGCCGACTCGGTATTGATTGCCGCTGCGTCTGAGGTGATGGTCACGGTTTCTCCTACCGCACCAGTCTCGAGCGTGACGTTGACTGCAGCGATCGTTGCCGTGTCCACCTTCACCTTTTCAATAATCGCTTTCTTGAAGCCGGTAGCTTCTACCCTGACACTGTAAGTCACCGGATCCAGCGACGAGGCTGTATAAGAACCTGACTCGGACGTAGTCAGAGTCACGGTCTTTTGTGTGCCGAGATCCGTGATGATGACTGTGGCGCCTGGAACTACTGCACCATTGGGATCGAAGACGGTGCCGCTGATTCCGCCTTTGTTGCTCTGGCCGCAAATCACGACCGAGCAGATCACCGTGAACACGACAGTTTGAACGAGTCGCATTGGTAATGTTCCTTTCAAAAATATAGGTCTACAGGACCTATTGATCAGCGACAACTACCTTTTGCCGTCTGTTGGGCCAGGCCAGTTGTCTGTGCGGAACGGCCCGGCAGGTATGCCGGTGTCGTTTGTGAGATTCGGATTCCTCGGGTTGTTATTAAATGCGTAACGGATGGCCACCGGCTGCGTCACCTGCGGCGACCAAACTTCGACGCGATTGCGTCCTACTATTTTTGCCTCGGCCCAATACCACTTCCGATCGGCGCCGGCGATTGCAAACTCTTCAGGTTTGGCTCCACTGCGCAATCTCAGACCGTTGCCAACTTCAGAGAACGCTACCACTATCTTCGCACCATTGACTTCGGCCTTTTGAAATACAGGACCAGACCTCAACATCTTCTGCTTGTAAACATCAACGAGCGCCCAACGAGCCATGCGCCTGCCAACGTCCAACTTGTTTTTCGGATGAATGTCACGTGCCTCACCTATATCGATCGTGACGATCAATCCTGTACGCGGCACCGTAGCGGCGGTGAGTCGCTGTGCTTCTCGTAAATAACTCCAAGCTTCATCTGCTGGTTGGTCCTTCTGATCTCGGTAGTTTGGTAGCTGTACGATGCCAAAAGGAAAGTCGCCCTCACCCCATCGTTCGCGCCATGCTTTGATCATTACAGGCAACAACATGCCATACTGTTGCGCGCGCGCTTCGTTTGATTCTCCCTGGTACCAGATGGCGCCGCGAATGTAGAAAGGAATAAGCGGCTCGATCATTCCGTTGTAGATCGATGCCGCAACACGATATTCGCGCAGAGCATCTGGCACCGAAGGCGACGGTCTTGGAACCGCACCGGCAGCTTTTGCCTTATCAGCCTCTTCACGCCACTGCCGGATCGCCTCGTCGTATTGCACTCTGACTCGCGGTCGTTCTTCGTCCCACGTCTTTTTTCGATCGACTGTTGGTTTGAGATCGGCGGAAGCAACCAGGTATTCAACCGGCGTCCACGCTTCAGCCTGCGAACCTCCGTAAGAAGAGTTAATCAATCCAATCGGAACGTTCAATTGTTTTTGCAACTCAACACCAAAGTAATATCCAGCTGCTGAGAACTCCCTGACGGATTCCGGATTGCAAGCTCTCCAAACGCCGAGCGGCGGCGGCGCGTGTTTGAATGCAACCTGCCGGCTGACATTGAACAGACGGATCGCCGGATGATTCGCAGCGGCCATAACCTGTTCGCCGTTTGCCGTCTCCCTTAACAATCGCTGCATATTCGACTGCCCGGCGACAAGCCACACCTCTCCGACGAGAATGTCCTGTAGTTCGATCTTATTGCGGCCTTCGATGACCATGACCGAAGGAGTAGCTGAAGCTTTCAGCCGTTGCAGCCGAATCACCCACCGGCCATTAGCGGGTGTGACGACAGCCCTGGCCTCACCCTGGAAGGAGACAGTCACCGTCTCACCCGGATCAGCCGTTCCCCAGATCCGGACCGCCTGATCGCGTTGCAACACCATACCGCTGCTGATCACATCCGGCAGCGTCACATTCGCCTGCGCCACCGTTGCGAACATCAGAACCAGAATGACAACAATCAGTCTCATAATCAGTTGCGAAAAGGGCGTTATTGTAGGGGCGGCACTCCGTGGCCGCCCCTACAAAGAACCGGTCCGTGTAATTTGCGGCTCAGCCTTTTTAACTTCGACTGCGAAAATATATGTTGGACCAAGCATGTTCGACCGAAACACGATCCATTTCCGGTCAGGCGTAAACGTGACGTTTGGTTCGAGCCCATAATTGTGCTTTGCAAGGTTCACCAGTCGCTCTGTTTTAAACTTCGAACCCGCCGGTCTGAACAAATAGATCCACTGCCCATTTCCCGGCGCGGCGACACTGTTTGGACCACCACCATCGCCGGCAAACAATTCACCATCCGGCGAAACGTTGAAGTGTACCGACCACTCTTCACGCGGCACGCTGTAGCGAATCGTCTTGCCCGTCTTCACATTTATACCTGCCAGCCAGAAAACTTGACTCTTCGGCGTCTGCAGGTCGTACCAGACCATGTCGTGTGGTCCAAAGAATTCATGACCCGCGATCTCCATATCCATCGTGCGCTTGTGCATCAGACGCGGTTTGCCTTCGTCGATCCGAATCGTCCAGATGCGATCGACTTTGTGCCAGGGACCCTCGTGGCAATACATCATCAACTTCGGATCAGTCGGCGAAAACTGAACGTGATTCAGCCAATCGGTACTCTTGTAGATCGACTTCATCTCACCGGTCTTGACGTTCACGGTGTAGAGCGCCATCGGCAGCTTTGCCGCCAAACGCCGCTCCATCATTTCGCCTTTGCCGGGATAGTTGTCGCCAGGTTGTCCCGGAGCTGGCGGCCGTGGATTCGTGAACTGTTGCCCGCCTTCGACGTAACTGCCGCCGAGCAGCGTCTCATCGGCATTGAGCCCGAATCCCGATCCGGTGCGCAGCTCCGCGCGTTGCAGAATCGTGCGCGTCTGGCGGGTGTCGAGATTAGTGGCATAGATCGCATCGCCCTTGAAATAGAACGCCTGACGCGTCTTTGGTCCAACGATCAGACTGCCGACGCGCCCCTCAACCAACAACTCCGCTTTGCCTGTTTTAAAGCTGTACGCGTAAAGACCGGTCGGGCTGGTAAAGACCATCTTGTCGCCGGAAGCGGTATACGGGTTTTGGTGAAAATAGAGACTCTGGCTTCCCGGTTCATCGGTAAGACGAACGACACGATGCCCAGTGTCCGGATCGATCCATTCCTTTGGCGGCTGCTGCGCCAGGATCTGAATCGCGCAGACAGCAATTGCCAATACCACTCCAACGACTCTCATCTCCAGAGCTCCGTTTTGAATAATCTGTGTAATCTGTGGATTGCTTACTGCGCGGTGTATCCGCCGTCGACCATCAAATGTGTACCCGTAATGAACGACGCCTCGTCAGAGGCGAGAAACAGGATCGGATACGCAACTTCGCGCGGATCACCAACGCGGTTCAGCAGGTGTTTGGGGGCTTCAGCCGCAATAAAATCTTCTTTCGACATTCCCACCAGAGCCATATGTTCCTCTGTTGCACGCGTCAGGATCGTGCCCGGGCAAACACAGTTAACTCGAATGTTGAAGGGAGCAAGGTCCATCGCCATGTTTCTGGTCATTTGCAGAATGGCAGCCTTGGTGGTGCTGTAGGTAATAAACTCCGGCTGCGCGACTAAGCTTGAAATCGAACCGAGATTCACAATCGCTCCGCCACCAAACTGCTTCATGTATTCAGACGCAAACTTGCTCATCTGAGCGGTACCAACAACGTTAACGCTCAACGAGCGGTGCCAATCATCAACCGTGGCTTCGAGTCCTTTAAGAATAAAAACCGCTGCATTGTTGACGAGTATGTCGAGCCGTCCAAATGCGCGCACCGCTTCGTCGCAAACACGACGACAATCGTCTTCATTCGAAATGTCCGTCTCAACAAAAAGTGCCTCAAGCTCCTCACACTCGGGCATCCACGGGTTGGCAACAACAACTTTTGCGCCTTCTTCGGCAAACAACTCTACCGTCGCTCGTCCGATGCCAACGGCACCACCAGTCACAATCGCCACTTTGTCTTTAAGACGATTCATTAAGATCTCGCTTCAGCGCGTCGGGCTCGTACAGGGGGATGAAGATATCCGTCTCGCGTTTTATTCGCTCAACCGTTATGTAATACTCTTCGAGGCTTTCCTGAATGCCGAGTGGTTCACCATCGTCAATGTTCCCGTACTTGAACACGCAATCAGAAAACCCGACTCTTCCCTTCTCAGTGTCCACGACGTAACACATTGATGAGCGGTGATGAACGCCGGCCCAAAAACAGCGAATGCCCGGAATCACTTCGTCCTCATCTTCGAGTAGCCGCACTTTCTCATGCCCTTCGAACATCAGGTACTGCAGCGTCTCGTTTGAAATGCGAAACTCACGCGGCACATGCATCGGAAACTTCTCGGCATGAAAATCTTCGATCCAGCCGCGTTTTGAGATGCAGACCTGCGCGTTCCTGAAGAGTTGAATATTTGCCGTCGCATAGATCTGAAGCGGCGTTATCAAAACGTAGTCCACATCCTCTGGCTTGATGCCGAGCGAAGACAGGGCGTTCAGCGGTCGTTCACTCTCCTCGCGAACGAGTTTTCCGCGTTCACCAAAACCGCTACTCCAGCGCTTGTTCAACTCAGTCAGATCAGCCGGTGGTCCGGTGTTGATGATCGCCGTCTTGCCGTGGCCGCGAATAACAACCATCCAAAAACAGAGTTGCACCCAATCGTTCCAATGACTCATCCAGTAAACTTCAGGCCCGGCCACATCACATTGGCCCATCTTCAACAGTTGGATTTGAAATGTCATTCGGTTATTAACGCCGAAGGCGTTGGCTAATTTCAGCCCAGGGTTGGAGCGCAGCAACAACCCTGGGTTATAAAACAAGATTTCTTTGTAACCCTGAAAGGGTTCGCCAAGCGCCAAACCCTTTCAGGGTTTAATCTATTTTTCTATTCGGCGAACCCAGGGTTGTCGCTCCGCTCCAACCCTGATGTTATGAAGCAGCGCCTCCGTTCGTGAGTTGTTAGACTCACGTTCAGCTTCTCTGACATGAGACTGAAAGGAGGCGCTGTGCAAAAAATATATATCGGCGTTGACTTTCATGCACGTCAACAAACCATCTGTTATTTGACAACTGATACTGGAGAAGTTCTGCTGCACCAACTCAAGCACCAGGATAAGGCAGCGGTGCGTGCTTTCTACGCCCAATTCACGGGCCAGGTCATTGTCGGCCTGGAAGCCAGTGGATACAGTCCCTGGTTCGAACAAATGCTGGAAGAACTCGGTTGCGAAGTCTGGCTGGGCCATGCCACCGAGATTCGCCGGCGGGCCCGCTGGCGTCACAAGAACGATCGGCGCGACGCGGAATTGATTCTGGACTTAATGCTCCATGATGAATTTCCTCGTCTCTACCGGCCGCCGCTGCAAAGTCGTGAAGTACTGCGCATGCTGCGTTACCGACAAAAGCTGATCAAGATGCGCACCATCGCCAAGAACAGTTTGCAGGCCCTCGCTTTACAGTCAGGCCTGGCTAAGGGGCCGCACCTGTTTACCAAAGCGGGTCTGCAAGAACTGCGCAACGCGTCGCTGTCGCCGGCGATGCAATGGCAATGTGAACAGTGGTTGCAACTGCTCGAGCCGCTCAATCAGCGTCTGCTCGAGACGATGCTCTGGCTGAAGCAACAAGGCCAGGCTGATCAGCGCCTCAGTCGCTTGCGCACACATCCCGGCATTGGTCTCTTGACGTCACTTTGTCTGGTGCACTCATTGGCGCCAGTCAGTCGCTTTGCCAATACCCGGAAAGTAACTGCCTATGCCGGCCTGGATCCTTTGGAACGTTCCTCAGCTGAGCGTCAGCGCTTTCTTGGGATCAGCAAAGCCGGTTCACGGGTGCTGCGCTTTCTGCTGGTGGAAGCAGCCCACACGGCGATCCGCAAGGATACTGAGCTGGGCCGCTTTTATCAGCGCATTGCCGAACGTCACGATCGTCCGCAGGCGAAAGTGGCAGTGAGCAGAAAACTACTCATCCGTGCTTACATCATGCTGCGAGATGAGATCGATTATGCGGAATTCCAACGCCGTGCCGTCGCAGCTCGGTCTGCCCCACTAGCCCATGGGCGTTAATGCCCGGTACCCTGATTGG
>DASYSD010000016.1:0-199282 GCA_036003745.1 Pyrinomonadaceae bacterium | reverse complement strand
TCTCGGATTCACAAACTATGCCGCTGTTGCCGCCGAAATTCACCGCCGACAGGAGAGTGGCGAATTCAAACCAATCAAGGGCCAGGAACATCAACCCAAGACTACTACCGAGCGCATGTTGGCGATGGAAAAACAGAATATTCAGACCATGCTCGACGGTAAAGAGAACTGTCCGGCGATGGTCGAAGCAGACCGCGTCAATGAGGTTGTGACCGCCATAGCCGAAAGCCAGCAGCGCAGCCTAAACCCGAAGCAGCAAGCGGCAATTGAGCAAATTCTTGCCAGCAGAGATCAGATCATCGGTCTACAAGGCGGTGCGGGAACCGGGAAGACAACCGCGCTCTCCGTGTTGCGCGAAGCAGCCGAAAAAGAAGGCTATCAGGTGCGCGGTTTTGCACCCTCCGCACGTGCTGCGCAGCAGCTTGGCGAAAGCGGTATTGAGACAGAAACCATCCAAATGTTTTTGCGCCGGCGAAAGCAGCCCGCCACCACCAGCCGCCTTTTCGTTTTGGATGAAAGCTCGCTCGCCAGCACCAAACACATTTACAAATTAATCGCCCGCCTCCAACCCGAAGATAAGGTGCTTTTAGTCGACGACGTGCGTCAGCATCAGGCCGTCGAAGCAGGCAGTCCGTTTGAGCAGCTGCAACAGCACGGCATGACCACTGCGGCACTGACTGAGAACGTCAGACAGCGCGACAAAGACCTAAAACAAACGGTCGATGAGTTAGCAGTCCGAAACACGCCCGAAGCAGTGGCCGCACTGGTCAGCCGAGGCAAGGTGATCGAGATCGCGGACGAGCGCGAACGCTGCGAAGCGATAGCCCAGGACTACGCCAGGAATCCCACCGGCACGCTAGTCATTTCGCCCGCCAACCGCGAACGTTCCGAACTCAATTCGCTTATCCATCGAGAACTACAGCGCGAGGGAATAGTAAGCCGGGACGATCAGCAAACGACGGTCTATGTCACTCGTTCCGACATGACCGGCCCCGAGCGCACCTTCGCCAATTCCTACCGCCCCAACGAAGACATCATCCGCTACAACTCCGCCAGCGATAAGTTAAAGGTCAAGGCAGGCGACTACGCCAGAGTGATAAACACCGACCACGAGACAAACAAAATTACGGTTCGCTTTTTTAATGGCCGCGAGCTTACCTATAACCCGACGCGGCTTTCCGGTGTGAGCGTTTACTACGAGGCAGAGCGCGCCTTCGCCGAAGGCGACCGCCTTCAAATTCGCGCTCCCTTTAGAGAAAAACGGATCGCTAATGGCGCACTCGGTACGATCACCAAAATCGAACCCGACCGAATACGCCTGGCAATGGATAGCGGGCGCGAGATTAGCGTTGACCTTCGCAAGTTTCGTCACCTCGATTACGGCTACGCCGTTACCAGCCATTCCTCGCAGGGGCTAACTTTTGATCGCGTTCTGATCAACGCTGATACGCGGCAATCCGTGCGCCTACTCAATGACCGCATGGCCTACGTTGCCATTTCCCGAGCACGCTACGACGCCCTGATCTATACGGACGCCACCCACGAACTAAGCGAGGCACTGAATCGTGGAATAGACAAGGAAACGGCGCTTGAAGCAATACAAGACGACGAACGCGAGAAAAAAGATCGCGAGAAGGTGATTAAAGATCCTGCCGCTCCGCAACAGCAGCAACTACCATTCGATCACAACTTGGACCAACGTCCCACTTATCCTGAGCCAGCACAGACCCAAGCCGCTCCGCTTCCGACTGAAATCCCGATTGAGATTGGCAGAGCAAGGTATGAACCCGCGATCTCTACCGATTCCGCGCCGAGTTTACAAGAGGCTCTCGATCGCGGCCCGAACAACGAAACGCCGCTTGAAGCGACAAGAGAGAGCCTATTCGACCTGAAAAAAGACCGCCCTGAATCGACTCGCGATCCGCTCGCGCCACAGCAACAACTACCCACCGAGCGCAGCTTGGACCAAGCCGCAACCCACGCTGATCCAGCACCAACAAAAGCCGCCGAGGTTGAGATTGAAGCCCCTGAAATCGATCTCGGCGACCTGATTCTGTAACGACAAGACTCTTACCCGATGAGGTTTTAGCAATGACTACACACTACGATTCAGCGACAGCAGCCAAGCGGCCACAGCTTCTTAAGGTGTCCGATGTTGCTCAGCTATTGAACGTCAAACCACGAACGATCTACGAGATGGTTGCGCAGGATCGCATCCCTTATCGCAAGCCGCCCGGCTCAAACATTCTTCGGTTTGATCTTGAAGAAATTTTGGAGTGGACGCGGCGAAAATAACTAATGACTTGAGGGATCGATGCTGCTACCATGCGCCGCGTTCTCTTGGTGGCTGCAACGCTCAAGGAGAACAACTAATGTCTGTTTACAAACGAGGGTCGCATTGGCATTACCGCTTCCGCGTGCGACGCGTGCGTTACCGGGGAGCACTTCCCGAGGCCAGCACGAAGTGGGAAGCAGAACAAGCGGAGAGCAAGATCAAGCAGGAGATCTTTGAGGGTCGCTTTGGCCTGGTCGATCTTGGTAGCGAGAGGTTAGCGGACTTCATTAGCAAAACCTTTCTGCCGTGGTCGAAAGCAAATAAGCGTTCGTGGAGACACGACGTGTTTCGCGCCCGCACCATCTGCGACTATTTTGGCACCAAAACTTTTCGTGAGATGTCGCCGCTGTTGATTGAGAAGTTCAAACGCGATCGACGGGAATCAATCACGCGGAGAGAAAAGGTCCGCAGCCCTGCATCAGTCAATCACGAGCTTACGCTGTTGAGTAAGATCTTCAACCTCGCGATTGACTATAAGGTTACGGATACGAATCCATGCACCAAAGTCAAGAAGTACAAACTCGACAACAAGCGTTATCGCTATCTGCTACCGGAAGAAGAACCACGGCTCATGGCGGCGCTCAGTGGGCCACGTGCTCATTTGAAGCCGCTGGTGATCGTGGCTATCGGTACGGGTATGCGGCAAAGCGAGCAGTTGCGTCTTACTTGGGATCGGGTGGACTTCTCACGACGCGTGCTGATTCTGACCAAGACAAAGACTAAGGATCGCGAGGTTCCGATGAACCCGGAAGTCGTCAAGACTCTATTCGCGTTGCAGTCTCGCTCGAACGGACAAGAGTATGTGTTCGTCAATGAGCGAACGAAAACGCGCATCAAAGAAGTTAAGAAGGCTTTTGGAACCGCCTTAAAGATCGCCGGAATCAGAGGTCTAGTCTGGCACGATCTCCGGGCTACATTCGGAACGCGTTTAGGCGAGGCCGGGTATGACGCCTTCACTATCGCGGCGCTCATGGGCCATTCTCAGATCCAAACGACCGCGCGTTATGTTCGAGCCACTGAGAGAAACAAGCGAGCGGCTGTCGAAGCCGTGATGCTCAATTCTGAGGGTGGACACAAATTGGACACAACGCAAAAGCGGCCAGGTCCACTGGCCGCCGTAAGTCATTGAAAACATTGGTAGCGGGGGGCGGGATCGAACCGCCGACCTTGGGGTTATGAATCCCACGCTCTAACCATCTGAGCTACCCCGCCATGCCTTGATTATCAACTATTTACCGCCACCATCAAAATGCCCGGAATGCGCACTTGTGACGGTATTGTGTCGACGCTGATTTTTTAGCATGACTGCCTCACCTGCACAAACTCGCAAATCGCGAACCTGTCGCGGTTCTAATCCTACGGCACGATCTTGAAATCTACCCATCGTGACGCCGTCGCATACTTCTCTCCAGCCAGAAGATCACTGACGATCACCTGAAGCACGTATTCACCCGGCGTCATCTCAGCACCCAGTTGAATCGCGCTGGCGGCTGAAAGCCTGCTAAGGTCTGGCGGATTGTTCAAGGGGAAACGCTGCACTCTTCCGGTGAAAACAGGTTGGCCGTCGCGAAAAACTCTAACTTGTGTTTCCAGTTGTGGCTGGCCAGTAGCTGGATCCACACGCGCGTTGTAGATCGCAAAACTGTACCGCATGCTTTCTCCCTGACGAAACTGACGAACGGCTGCACTCTTTGCCGGATCGAAATTGCTTAGCTCAGTCTGTGCTTGATCGTTCGTGCCAAGCAGGATGCCTGAGATCTCAAGCCGGCGTTTTTTCATGTCCGGCACCTCGACAAACTGACTCGCCGACCCCACTCGCTCGGACGCCTGATCTCGCAACGCGACGCGCAGTTGGTAAGCGCCCGGCTTCTTGATTGGTACAGTAACCATGTAAACAAATCCCGCTTTGAGCACCCGCTGATACGTCTCGCCGCGTACTCGCAATCTGTCTACGCGGCTGACTTCATCCACAACATTGCCATCCTCACCGAAAGTCACCGCGACAACGTCAAACTGCGCCTGGTGCCAGTCGTCCGGTTCATCTGTAAACGTGAGAGCGCTGCCGTCAACGTGCAGCAGCGAACGCATAAACGAACCTACTTTGGCATCATTGGCAAAGAGCGACGTAAGGCGAATGCGAACGCCTGCGGAGCCAAACGGAGAAATGAGTGCGTGCAGGATCTGTTCGCGTGCACCGGCGGAAGCAGATTGCGATTCGTTGTCACTTACGGCGCCATAAAAGCCGTTACGCATACGCACGTTGAACTTGCCCGCACGCAACACCTTTAGTGACAGATGATGAAATGTACGGCGACCCGTCCTGGGATCGAAAGTCGTTTGGTCTGGTCGATAACCAATCAGGTAATAACCCTTCTCATCGATAATTCTTTTGATGCCGCCCGCCAGGTCGTTAGAATTACGAATTGAGATACCGCCGGTTTCGTCTGCCAAATAATCCAGACCTGTCTGTAAGTCAAAAGCATCATTGCCTCGATCGCGCAAAGCTTGCTCGACTTGATCGGCGGTTCTGGCCCCTGATGAATTGTTCGCATCAGTCATAGAGTCTTCAGCGCGTATTGAAGACAAGGCTTGTAGACCCGTTGCGTTGATTGTATGGATCACAACTGATGAGCGGCTCGTTTCATCGATCAGTTGTTGCAGTCTTTGCAGCGTTCGGTCGTTGCTGCTGGTGCGGCTCAGAGGTTGACGGTCCATTATTTTGAACCCGTCTGAGATCAACAGAATCGACTTGCGGCCGGGTAAATCACGTAAACCTCTGACCACATAACTGATTGCTCCAAGAGTGCCAACAGAAAACAGATCGGAACGAAACTCCTCCAACTCCTTATTCTTCGCGTCGACTTCGGCGCCGAACGTGCCGCGGCCTGATGGTCCAATCGGCGCAAACGCGCCTACTCCAGCGCGACCTCCCGGATACCACCTAATATGCTCGATGGCTGCGTAAAGCTGACGCCTGTCTGACGTGAACTGCTGCAGCGCACCAATGCCACCACTCGTGCGTATGATGGCAACGAGATCGCCAGTTTGCATCTGCTGGTCCACAAACTGTTTCAGAGCGTGCCGCACAAAGTGAGTGCTCGGAAATGAAAGTCCGAGATCGTCAACTACGAGAGCAATCGTTCGGCGCACATCTTCCGGGCGCAATTGATCTGGAGGGACGCCATGCACTCGGTTATCGCGGACAACAGGCTTCGATGTCGATGTATCGCCGGCGATGTATGAGAAATGAGTAATCTTCCGTGCCCGATTGTCCTCAGATAACTGTAATTCATCAGGTTTAAGATCGGTGATCGGCTTCCCGTTCTTGTCCGTGATCACCGCATCAACCTGCACCAGATTCGTCGTGATGCGCACGACATCTCCGTCAGACGGCTTTTGGCTCGGAGATGATTCCTGCCCGAATGAAACCGAACCAAGACAAGCACCGATGACAACTGCGAGCAACCGATTTTTCATTAAGTTATTCACAGGCCAAGGGAAGCGATCTCAGTTTATCTGGAAACAATTGTCTGTGTGATTGGACGGCGAGCCAAAGTAATCTGTCAAGACTTGAAAAGCGCGGTACAAGTTCCGGATTCTGGAGGCGTTAACACAATCAAAGCATCAACAAGCCACGTCACAAATTCTCGGCGTACGCCTCAGCCAGTAGCCGCTGCACTTCCTCATCCACATCTTCCCGAGTTGTGAGTCCGATTTGTATGCGCATCGTATGGTGAATGCGTGAGAACTCGAGGCGGCCGCCGGGCTTATAACCCTCCAGCCTCAAACCCAGGTCCACACGATTCTTACTCGGTTGGATTCTCGCAAACGTTCTGCGGCAAGTAACGAGGGAGACATACGTCTTGCGGGCCTGGACCACGATTTCACCACACTTCATCGCGGCCTTGATGATCTCATCATAGACCGGGCGAAGATGATCGCGCGTGGCATATTGCTGTTCGATTAGCTTGTCGTCTCGAACGGTGCTCATTTTGTTACTCACTTAAAAATAAAAGGTCATCCTGAACACTCGCTTGTTAATGAATCCTAACGCTGCTCGATGGTGCGTACTGGCCGCTTTCGGACGCCGACAAGCACACGTTCAATCGCAATACTCTCGTTTTTGTGTCCAATTTGAAACACCGCGAAAATGGAGGTCCGAAAACGGCTGACAAGACTCTGCGAAGTGCCGTATTTTCGAGCTGATGATCGACGAACTTGCACTTGACATTCCGGCCCTCGATCGCGCCCGCATCAGCAGAGATGCGCGCTTCGACGGCAAGTTCTTCATTGCTGTAAAGACAACCGGAATTTATTGTCGACCGATCTGTCCTTCACGCACGTCAAACAGCCGCAATGTGCGCTATTACGCCACCGCTGCCGCCGCCGCCGAAGCAGGCTTTCGACCATGTTTGCGTTGTCGCCCCGAAGCCGCACCAGGAACGCCTGCATGGCTGGGTACTTCAGCTGTCGTTCGTCGTGCGCTGCGCTTGATTGAACAAGGGATCCTTGATCACCAGTCAGTCGACGACCTCGCGCAGAAACTCGGGCTCGGCTCAAGGCATCTGCGGCGCCTCTTCTTTAAGCATGTCGGCGCTTCTCCTGTCTCGTTTGCACAAACGAGAAGGCTGCAATTCGCCAAGCGACTATTGGACGAAACCACTCTACCAATTACCGAAGTAGCATTGGCAGCCGGCTTCGGCAGTGTGCGGCGATTTAATACCACGTTCCTGCAAACTTATGGACGTGCTCCACGTGAGTTTCGCAAGAAAGGGCGCAAGGATGAAGGTCCGGAGGATGAAGTAATACTGAAACTTGCGTTCCGTCCTCCTTACGACTGGAAACAAGTGATCAGTTTTTTCTCAAAACAAGCTATTCCCGGTGTGGAGCATGTGACCGAAGAAGGTTACTGTCGCACACTAAGAATCAATGGCACGGCCGCGATTGTTTCTGTGCGGCCGTTAGTTGAGGATGACAGTTTGGAACTCAGTGTGAAAGGTGCGCCGTCGAATACACTCCTTCAGATTGCGACTATGGCACGTCGTGTTTTTGACACCTCCGCCGATCCGTCCCGCACAACCTTTGCATTGCGCTCGGACTCACTCCTTGGACCATGCGTGAAACAACGACCTGGTCTGCGCATTGCGGGAGAGTGGGATCCTTTTGAATGCGCGGTGCGAGCCATCATGCACCCGCACAGTCTCTCCCTGGCATGGTTGGTCAATCGTTTCGGAGATCAAATCATCAGCCGTACTAACGATCTCCAGCTCCTATTTCCGACGCCCGCAGTCCTCGCCAATGTTGATATAGTTGCGGGTGGTCCTTCAAAGAAACGCTGGACCAGCGTGCAGAAACTTGCCAGGTCAGTAGTTGAAGGCAAGCTCGATTTCAGCGCCGCCGCGGATTGCGTCGTTAGACAACTGGTTCAGGTATCGGATCTGGATCTGTCAACTGCCGAGTACATTGCACTCCGTGGACTGGGCGAGCCGGATGCCTTTCCCGCAGACGATGAAGAGCTGCGACAGTTTGGCAGTGAAACGGATCGACCTCTTTCATGCGAGGAATTGCTCGCCCGCGCCGAGTCCTGGCGTCCCTGGAGAGGGTATGCAGCGTTTCACGTTTGGAGCTGCGCCGACTAGTCGCCTGTTTAAGCGACGGTTCGAGTTTAGGTACAATCCTCGCACTATGCCCCATTACATAGACCTGGACACATGGCCGCGACGCGGCGTTTTCGAATTCTATCTGCCGTTTGATAAGCCATACTTCAACGTCTGCACACAACTCGACGTCACCAACCTGATAAAGGAATTAAAGAAGCGCGAGAAAACCAGTGTCTGGTTAACCTACCACTATCTTGCGCTGAAGGCCGCGAATGAGATCGAACCGTTTCGTTACCGACTGCGCCAGGGGAGGGTACTGGTCCATGACGTGATCAATGGTGGCACCACATTCATGCTTCCAAATGAAACGTTTACGCTGATCTACTTCGATTACGCCGAGACTTTCTCGAAATTCATGGAGGGCGCTAAACAAGCAGTCGAGGAGATACGAAATGGCGACTGGGCGTTCAGACCAAAACACGACGATGACGCTCGCATCCACTGCACCACGCTGCCATGGATCGCGTTCACGAGCTTCTCACATGCCCGCAGGTGGGGACGCGAAGACTCCGTACCAAAGATCTCTTTCGGCAAATTTATTCAGGAAAAGGATCGCACGCTCATGCCATTCTCTGTCGAGGTGCACCACTCACTGATGGATGGGCTGCATGTCGGTCGGTACATTGAACGCATTGAAGCGATGCTGGCCCAGCCGGAAATAGTCCTCGACTAAATGCGCAAACTCCTCGTTCTCATTCTCCTGCTCGCGATTGCCGGGATGATATTCGGCTATCTGATTTATCGGAGTAGACCACTACCGACCTCAGTCGATTGGAACGCACATGTCACAACGGTCGCGGGCGACGGCTCGCCCGTTTTCCGCGACGGCAAGTTGTCGGGATTCTCAGATCCGTTTGGGGTTGCAGTAGCCAAAGACGGCACAGTTTATGTCGCCGACGCCGGTGACAGTAACCGCATTCGCAAGATCTCGCCGGATGGAACGGTTACAACGTTGGCTGGCGGCAAAGAAGGATTCGCTGACGGCGTCGGGTCAGCGGCATCTTTCAATACGCCATCTGCCGTCGCGCTTGGACCAGATGGCGCTCTCTTTGTCGCGGATACAGGAAACAACCGAATCAGAAAAATCACCCCCGAAGGTCAGGTGTCGACTGTTGCCGGTGACGGAAGCGCTGGTTACGTCGATGGGCCGGCGGCAACAGCTCAGTTCGATGGGCCGATTGGTTTGGCCGTGAGTGACGAGGGTGATATCTACGTAACCGATACGTACAACGATGTGATTCGCATGATCACTACCGAAGGTGAGGTGACGACTATTGCCGGCTCGGGTAGTCCCGGGTTTACGGATGGCGAGCAGAAGTCGGCGCAGTTCGATACGCCTTGCGGAATCGTGATAGCAAAGAACACGCTGATTGTCGCCGACACCGGCAATTATCGTCTCCGCCGGGTTAGCGCGGAAGGCAAGGTTACTACCATAAGTCTCTCCGGGCAGGATCTCTCGAGACCCGTTGGCCTGGCCGTATCACACGATAATTATCTTTACGTTACTGACTTGGATCAGTCGTGCGTGCTTCAGATTGCACCGGACGGGTTCACGCGCGTAATCGCAGGCGATGGACCTGGATTTGCCGACGGCTCCGACTCAGGCAGGTTTAATCAACCAACGGGAATCGCGATTAGTCCACACAGCAATAAACCGACAGAGCTGTATCTTGCCGACGCGGGCAACTACCTCGTTCGCAAGTTGGACCAGACAATTGTCGCAAGTGCAGCAACCTTGATCGATCCGCATCCGAAACTCACTAACGAGACGCTCGGAGAACAGTCGTTGTTATGGCCGATTGATCCGCAAAGGAATCCGCACGAAGTTGTTGCGACTATCGGCGAAGTGCGCGGCAGTTTCGACTCGGCCGATAGCCGCCATCATCTTCACAGCGGACTCGACGTCTTCGGTGGTTACGGCGAGACGGTGCGCGCAGTGCACTCCGAGAAGGTAACAAGTCCACTTCCAAATTGGGGTTTCGATTCGCTTAACGAAGGACTTCGCGTCGGTGCTATCTCGTACATTCACATCCACGTCGGTCGCGATAAGGATGCGAGGATGTTTGAGGACCCGCGATTTATCGCCGTCAAAGACCTTGAGGGAAAAATTGCGCGAGTTCGCGTGAGACGTGGAGCGCGCTTCAACATCGGCGATGCTGTCGGAACCGTCAACAAGATGTATCACGTGCATATGAATGTTGGTCCACCCGGCGGCGAGATCAATCCACTGTCGCTCTCGCCGGTTGGTTTTAACGATACTATTGCGCCGACCATCGAGAAGGATGGGGTTCAGTTGTTTGACCCGAGTGGAGCGCGATTTAAAGAGAATCAAGGCGGTCGCTTATTTGTGACCGGTCCGGTACGGATTGTCGTCGATGCATTTGATCGAACGAACATGAACGCCGAGCGTCGCCGGCTTGGTCTCTATAGACTCGGTTATCAACTACTCAAGCCCGATGGAAGTCCCGCGCCGGGGTTCAATGAGCCCCGCATCAATATTCTTTTTAATCGTTTGCCCGGTGATAGAGAGGCGACCAAAGTGGCATATGCGGCTGAAAGTGGAATCACCGTTTACGGCAGCAAGACCACGAGATTTCTTTACGAGGTGACGAATACGGTGCGTGATGGGCGCGCAGCGCCGGGTGTTTGGGATACGTCGCAGTTGCCGAAAGGGGATTACGTGTTGCGGATCATTGCTGCGGACTACTCTGGGAATGAGGCGCAGGAGGGAAGGGATGTACTTGTTACTGTTCGGTGATCGTTATTCATCTGTGAAAATCTGTGGCAAGATATGACTTGGCCAAGCAGGAAAGAATGATTCCCGACCTCCCGTCCGAGATTTCCCGTTCCATTACACGTGCGCTCGAAGAGGACATCGGCTCAGGCGACGTCACGACCGACACGATTGTGCCTGCAAACGCCACTTTGCGCGGTCGGATCGTCACTAAAGCGGATGGCGTTGTCGCGGGGTTGGCAGTTGCCGAGCAAGTCCTGCGCACGCTGGACCACAGCGTCGAGTTTACTGACCGAGTCGAAGATGGAGCAAAGGTCACGCGCGGCACAGTGCTCGCGGATCTCCAGGGCTCTGCACGAGCGTTACTGACAGGTGAACGCACAGCGCTCAACTTCCTCGGACGCATGTGCGGCATTGCAACCTTAACGCGCAAGTTTGTCGACGCAATTGCCGGCACAAAGGCCGTTATTCTGGACACACGCAAAACCGCCCCTGGCCTGCGCACCACAGATAAACTCGCCGTACGACTTGGTGGCGGTCAGAACCACCGCACCGGCCTTTTCGACATGGTATTAATAAAGGACAACCATATCGACTTTGCCGGCTCGATCACTGCCGCGGTCGAACGTGCGCGCGCCTCCGGCACGAATCTCGAAATTGAAGTAGAAACCCGCACGGTGGACAATGTCCGCGAAGCGTTGGCGCTCGGAGTGGAGCGAATCCTGCTCGACAATATGTCGATTGACACGATGCGCGAGGCGGTCGCGATCTGTAATGGACGGGCCAAGCTGGAGGCGTCTGGCAACGTTACACTCGATAATGTGCTCGAAGTTGCCGGCACCGGGGTCGACTATATCTCCGTGGGTGCTTTGACACATTCGCCAAAGGTGTTTGATGTGAGTTTGGAGTTTGTTGAGAGATGATTACCGATACAAAAACTGAGGAGATCTACGAGAAACTAAGCCGGCTTCTTTCGGATACAGTGCCGGATTTTGAGCTTCGCTTGAAAGCGGAACTGGCGGCAGAAATCAACCGGCTCAAAGAGGAAAAGAACGCCCTCATACTCGGTCACAACTACATGGAGCCGGCGCTCTTCCATTCGATTCCGGATTTTGTTGGCGATTCGCTTGAACTCAGTCGCAAAGCCGCAGAGACCGACAAAGACATCATCGTTTTTTGTGGGGTGAAGTTCATGGCGGAGACCGCGAAGATTCTCAATCCGACAAAGAAAGTGCTCATTCCGTCAGAGAAAGCTGGATGTTCGTTGGCTGCGAGTATTACCGCTGAAGACGTGCGCGAGTTGAAAAAGCGATTTCCAGGTGTTCCGGTTGTGACTTATATCAACACGTACGCAGACGTTAAAGCGGAGTCTGACATTTGTTGCACGTCATCGAATGCAGTTGCAGTCGTCAAGTCGTTGAAAACTGACAAAGTAATTTTCATTCCCGATGAATACCTGGCCGGTAACGTTGCGCGTGAAACAGGGAAACAGATCATCTTTCCGACGCGCGAGCCGAGAATGCGTTTTCCAAACGAGCTTGACTACCAGATGATCGGCTGGCCCGGCCGTTGCGAAGTGCATGAAAAGTTCAGTGTTGAAGACATTCAAAACGTGCGCAAGCAGTTTCCTGACGTCGTGATCCTGGCGCATCCGGAGTGCAGTCCTGAAGTTGTGGCGGCTTCGGATTATTCAGGCAGCACGACTGCGATGATTCGCTATGTTGAGCAGACAAAGGCGCCGCGCTATTTGTTGTTAACCGAATGTTCGATGGGCGACAACATCGCTGCGGCAAATCCTGAGAAAGAGATGCTGCGGCTTTGCAGCGTGCGTTGCCCGCACATGAATCAGATCACGCTTGAAGACACTCTCGAGTCGTTGCAGAAGGAACAGTTTGAGATCGTTATCGACGAGGACGTCCGCAAGCGTGCGCTTCGTTCGGTTGAGCGAATGCTCGAGATTGGGCGAGAAGATTGAGCTTGGTGCTTTGTCTTTTGTTCTTTGCACGTAATCTCAGGGGCTCAATACAAAGCACAAGGAACCAAGTACAAAGAACAAAGAATGGCAAACGCTGAAATCCTGATCATCGGTTGTGGAATTGCGGGTGCCACAGCTGCTCTTCGGCTCGCCCGAAATCCTGAACGTCAAATCACCATCATTACTCGAGCGAGTAATGTTCATGAATCAAACACTCGCTACGCACAAGGCGGCATTATCGGCCGCGGTCCTGACGACACGGCAGAATTACTGTATGAGGACATCGTCGCTGCCGGAGCAGGCGTAACTTCGCCAAAAGCCGCGCGAATTCTTGCCGATGAAGGTCCGGCGTTGCTCAATGAAGTGCTCGAGCGGACAGCCCACGTCGTTTTCGATCACACCGAGGATGGTGCGCCTGTTTGGGGCCAGGAAGCAGCTCACTCACGCCGCCGCATTCTTCACGTCGGCGACGCCACCGGACTAGCCATCATCAATGGCCTGGTGGTGGCGCTCAATGGTTTTCCTAATATCAAGATTGAGCCGGATGCTACAGCAGTTGACCTGATCACGTTTCCTCATCACTCGCGCGATCCGCTGGATAACTATCGCGAAGTTTCATGTCACGGTTGCTACGTCTTCGATCGAACCGGGAAGACTGTTCACCGGTATCTCGCGAACGCAACAGTTCTCGCCACAGGCGGACTCGGACGAATCTATCGCAACACGACAAACCCGGTGGGTGCACGTGGCGATGGTTTGGCGATGGCCCATCGAGCCGGGGCAAGAATTGCGAACGCCGAGTACGTCCAATTTCATCCGACGGCGCTGGCAGCTCCTGGCGCTGAGGGTCTGCTGATCAGCGAAGCTGTTCGAGGTGAAGGTGGAGTTTTGTTGACGCCGGAGCTGCGTCCTTTTATGGAGCGCTATTCGCCGGAATGGAAGGATCTGGCGCCCCGTGACGTCGTGGCGCGTGCGATTCATCACGAGATGGAAGCGAACGGTTATTCGTATGTGTTGCTCGACATCGCTTCACACATGCCGGCGGAAAGAATTCGTGAACGGTTTCCGTTTATTTACCATGAGTGTTTGAAAGTCGGGCTCGACATTTCGCGCGAGCCTGTTCCAGTTGTTCCTGCCGCGCACTATTTCTGCGGTGGCGTGCTGGTTGATGAGTGGGCCCGTTCAACCATTCGAAATCTGTATGCAGTCGGGGAGATCAGTTGCACGGGTGTTCACGGCGCGAACCGTCTTGCTTCGACCTCGTTGCTGGAGGGACTCGTTTGGGGAAATCGAGCCGCGCTGGAGATCGAACGAGCGCTCAGCAAAGGCAATGGTCAAACGCCCAGGTTTGAAGACATTCCACCCTGGGATGAAAGTGGTTTGAGAGATGAACCAGACCCGGCGTTGATTCAGGGCGACATGCAAACCATTCAAAACATCATGTGGCACTACGTCGGACTCGTGCGCAGTGCAGATCGCCTGTCGCGCGCGATTCGTGAGTTGCGACACTTGTGGAATGAGATTGAGACGTTTTACCGAACGACGAAATTGTCTGATGGCTTGATCGGCCTTCGCAACGCAGTCGAAGTAGCGTTAATCGTTGCACAGGCAGCGCAGCACAACCGTCAAAGCCGTGGCTGTCATTACCGGCAGGATTCGGTATCGATCACTGGCGATCGACTGATTTAGGCCGCGGTCTTCGCGGATTTTCAAACACGATTTTTAAGGAATTCCACCATCTCGGGTTGGTTGCGTTCTTCTGCGTAAGTGATCGGCTTCTTTCCATCTTTAGTTGTGGCGTCGATGTCGGCGCCATGGTCCAACAACAAAATGGCGGCGTCAATATTTCCTCGTGCGGCAGCGGTGTGAAGCGGGGTTACATCGTTTTCTCCTTTTGCATTTACGTTTGCGCCACGATCGATCAGAGTCCGTGCGATTTCATTCTGTGCCGTTGCCATGGCTGATGCGAGTGGCGTTAACTTCATCGTCTCGCGTGACGCGGCATTCACTTCTGCGCCCGCTGCCAGCAATACGTCAACGGTTTCCGGATGACCAAAGAAAACAGCGAGACTGAGTGGTGCGAAGCCGTCCGGCGAGTACGAATTCACCAGCGCGGGATCGGCTTCGAGCAGCGTTCTGACGCTATCAGTCTGGCCCGTGGCTGAAGCTTCGAATATGTTTAACTGAACACCCGAAGCAAGCAGTGCTTCCACGACGTCTCGCCTGCCGTAGTACACCGCCTTCAGAATCACAGACAAGCCGTTTTGATCCTTCGACTGTGCAAGCAGCGGATCCACGCTGAGCATCTCTTTAACCTTAGCAACATCGCCACTTGTCGCCGCCTCAATAAACTCTTGACTCATAACGATCCTCCGCCCCTACAGTTCGACCCGTGTTCCGCGATTCTCTGAGAGCGCCCGCTGGTATAGCAATTCGGCGCAGGCGACGTCTTCGATTGCGAGGCCGAGAGATTTAAAGAGCGTGATCTCGTCTGCTGAACTGCGACCGGCCTTAGTTCCGATCAATAGTTCTCCAATCTCCGCCACGATACTCTCGGCGTTAACGAGTCCTTCTTTTTCCGCGAGCAGATAATCTCCGGACTCGTTTAACGCCGACTCACGACGATCGACGAAGATCTTCGCTGACGCCATCGTAGCGCCATCGATCTCGCGGGAAGTAGGCGAATGAGTCCCAATCGCGTTCACATGAGCACCGGGTGAGATCCAGTCCTTATTAATAACCGGTTCATGAGAAGAAGTAGCAGTGACAATCAAATCCGCGTCGCGAACTGCCTGCTCGTTAGTTTTGACAGCCTCAATCGTAAACGAAAATCGTGGCTGCATCTCGCGCGCGAACTCCGCAGCGTGTTCGATGTTCCGGCAAGCCACTCGAACCTCCTTGATTGAACGTACAGCGTCGAGCGCCAGGAGGTGCGTGCGGGCCTGCACACCGGCGCCGATGATCGCCAGCCGCTGTGCATCCGAGCGAGCAAGTGAACGAGTTGCCACGGCCGATACTGCGGCGGTGCGAATGGCTGTTATTTCCGAAGCATTCATCAACGCCATTAATTCACCCGTCTCACGACTAAACAACATCACCGCGCCCTGGTGTGCGTCTTTGCCTCTGGCGGGGTTTTCAGGAAAAACGCAGATCGCCTTCATACCAAAAGCGCCGCGTTCGCCCGTGCGATACGCAGGCATCAATCCCAACAGACCACGTGCCTCGGGCGGGCGAACGACAGTGCGGAGAGGTTGATATACCTCACCGCGTGCGAGAGCCGACAGTGCATCGGCCATCAGCTCGATGCAAACCTTCATCGGCATTAGCTCTCGGATCTGCTGGTTATCAAGGACAAGTATTTTCATTGTTGATCCATTCTTGAATCGCTGCTGGAGATTACCCCAAAAGGTGACTCCTCTCACAGAACGCGCACGGAATGGTTAACGTCGGACCACGCATATATAGCCTGAGTCTCGTGAAAACTGCAAAAAAGCGGCGTTATCGAAAGAATCATGTGTTGGCACACACCTTGCCAAAAGGTGGACACGGAGGCCGTAGGAATGAAAAAGGGGTTAGTAAGTATTTTCTGTTTGTTGGTGTTGACGTTAACTTCGCTCCCGGTTGGAGCACAAACGCGATACAGGCGTTACGACGGTTCAAGGTACGAACAAAGGATCGATAACTACCGTTATCAAGATCGAGTTTATAGCGGGCGACGCAATCGCTGGGATCGAGACAGATCATTCTGGGATAGGCATCGCGACAAACTGACCACTGGTATCGGCGTTGGCGCAGGTGCTGCAGTTGGCGCGGCGGTCGGTGGCAAGAAAGGCGCACTAATTGGCGCTCTCTTAGGTGGAGGTGGAACAGCGCTCTACACATACAAACTGAGAGATAACAGGCGCAGACGATACTAAGCCTGAGTAATTAACGGTTCGGTCACACATTGTAAGATGAGTGGCCTTGTAAGGGCCCGGATGTGAAGGGGAGAGCACGTCCGGGTCCTAACATTTTAAAGCCACAAACGGCACATAAAGCACAAAAGGCACAAAGAACTAAACTAGGTAGCAAGAGTAGTTACCTGATTCTTTTTGTGCTTTATGTGCCCTATGTGCCTTTTTGTGGCTCCCCTTTTGTGCTTTTTTGCGGCCGTCTGCTATATAGATAGGTCCGCACTTATCAGGCTTGTCGGAGAGTCTATGGAATTCCAGGAAAACATTCTCGGCTTGATTGGAAATACGCCCCTGGTCAGGCTTAATAGCCTCGCGCGTAACGTGAAAGCGCAAGTATTCGCCAAGATGGAGAATCTGAATCCCGGTTATTCGGTAAAAGACCGGATCGGCGTTGCTATGATTGAAGCAGCCGAACGCGAAGGAATTCTGAAACCAGGGGGAACAATAGTCGAAGCGACTTCAGGCAACACCGGAATCGGTCTGGCGATTGCCGCCGCCGTCAAAGGTTACAAATGCATCTTCGTAATGACCGATAAAGCTTCGGTAGAGAAGTCGCGTTATCTGAAAGCACTCGGCGCCGACGTGGTCATCACTCCTGTCTCCGCAAAACCTGGAACTCCCGATCACTACGTCTCGACAGCCAGACGAATCGCATCAGAAACTCCCAACTCCTTTTATCCTGATCAATATTCGAATCCTGCAAATCCCGATGCACATTACCGGACCACTGGACCGGAACTATGGCGACAGACTGAAGGCAAGATCACTCACTTCGTCGCTGGACTCGGAACTGGTGGCACGATCTCAGGCACGGGTCGTTATCTAAAAGAGAAGAATCCGAGCATCAGGATCATCGGCGCCGACCCGTACGGATCGATTTTCAAGACCTACAAAGAGACTGGAAAGATCGTAGAAGCGACTCCTTACCTCGTCGAGGGAATTGGTCAGGAGATCGTGCCGGCTAACGTTCACATCAAGTACGTTGACGAGGTGATAAACGTCACGGATAGCGAGTCGTTTGAGTTGTCGCGGCAGTTGGGACGGACGGAGGGAATCTTCTGCGGAGGTTCGACTGGGACAAATCTCGCGGCTGCGCTACGAGTGGCGAATGACGCAGACGAGAATGCGGTCGTCGTCTTTATTGTTTGCGATACAGGTGAGCACTATCTCACGAAACATCACTCGGACGAGTGGTTGAAAGAGAAGCGTTTGCTGGAACCGCAGAAGATAACCGCCGGTCTGATCAGTGGAACAAAGAAACCGCAAGCGCCCAAGACATTAGTCTCGGTAGCGCCGTCTGACACAGTTGGCGGAGCGCTTGAGAAGATGGACGATCTCGGCGTTACACAAATGCCGGTTTTGGAGGAAGGACGAGCAGTTGGTTCTCTGCGTGAGAATCGAGTGCTCGCTAAAGTAGTGCGCAACAGGGAACTGCTTACCTCGCGTGTGAGCGAAGTGATGGAGGCGAGTTTCCCGACCGTTGACGTCGATGCGAGTTCTTCTGAGGTGACGCGGCGGCTGCAAACAAGTCAGGCAGTACTCGTAGAAGAGTACGGCCGGATTATCGGCATTATCACGCGGCACGACGTGCTCGACTTGAAGAATGTGGTGCAGTGAAAGAAGAAAAAGTGCTTGCGGCCAATCGTGCGGCCTTTCACAATTATCATATTTCGGATAAATACGAAGCTGGTCTCGTATTGACAGGCACTGAAGTAAAGAGTGCCATGGATGGTCGCGTGCAACTGAAAGAAGCATACGTTTCAGTGCGCGAGGGCGAAGCATGGTTGTTCAATGCACACATTTCGCCGTATTCTCATGGTAACCGCGAGAACCACGATCCACTGAGGACTCGCAAGCTGCTGCTTCACAAACGTGAAATTTCCCGACTCGACGAAGCCACAGCCAAACAGGGAATGACTCTCATTCCCACACAGCTCTACTTAAAAAACGGCAGAATCAAAATCGAGGTTGGAGTCGCGCGCGGTAAGAAAATGTATGACAAGAGAGAAGCCGAGCTAAAGCGAACAGTGGAAAGAGAGACGCGAGCCCAGTTGAAAGAACGCAACAAATAAATCCGATTCACGTTCAGAGTTCAGCCTTTAGGCTGCCGTTTGAAAACACAAGCTAAAGCTTGAACTCTAAACTGCATCACTAATTCCTAATCCCAGGAGAACCTACTCACCATGCAAGTTGAAGCCATCCGAGGACCGATTGAAGAGCTTGACGTGCAAGCTTTAGCGGTTGCCGTTTTCAAGAATGAAAAAGCCGACGACGGTTTTATCAAAAGGCTCGATGAGCTTTCCGGCGGTCTCGTCACCTCAGCACTCGACGCCGAAGAGTTCAGCGGTAAAGAGGGTGAAACTGCTTACTTTCACCTCGTCGGAAACAACAAGCTCAAGGCGCGTCGCTTACTTCTGGTCGGTGTCGGTGAAGCGAGCGATTACAAAGGCGCGCAGGTCTCTCAGATGGCGGGAACAGCAGTCCGTTCATTGCGCAGTAAAAACGTCAAATCTATAGCGGTCATTCCTCGTGCTTCGCTTGATGCAGGCGAAGCAGCAAGAACAGCGGTTGAGGGTGCATTCATTTCGCTATTCGATCCTGACAAGTATCGCACGATTGAAAAAGAGGAAAAGAAGGTTGACCGTTTGGTCATCGTGATAGAGGGGGCCGATGCAGATGCGGTTCAACGTGGCGTTCAGACTGGTGTGATAATCGGTGAGTCGGTGAATTTCACACGTGATCTCGCGAACGAGCCGGGCGCTTACATGACGCCGACCGATATGGCTGAACGAGCTCGAGAGATCGCGAATGAGTTTGGCCTGAGTATCGACGTTCTTGACGAAGCACGAATGGAACAAGAAGGTATGGGGTCGTTGCTGAGCGTCACGCATGGATCAGAGCAGCCGGCGAAATTGATCATTTTGAAGTACACACCGCCAAATCCGCCAGCCGACAGCCAGGAGTTGCTAGCCTTTGTCGGCAAGGGTGTCACCTTCGACTCGGGTGGCATTTCCCTCAAGCCGGGCGAAAACATGGAGTTGATGAAGTACGACATGACTGGTGGGGCAACCGTTATGGGAGCGATGCGGGCGATCGCCCAGTTGAAACCACCGATTCCGATTCTGGGCGTTGCCCCTTGTACAGAGAATCTGCCTTCGGGTAAAGCCACCAAGCCCGGCGACGTCGTGAAGGCAATGACTGGCAAGACTATCGAGATCATAAATACCGATGCTGAGGGCCGCTTGATCCTTGCCGACGCAATCGCCTATGCCAAAAAGCTGGGCGCAACAAAAGTCATCGATATGGCGACACTGACGGGAGCTGTCTCTATCGCTCTTGGCGACGTCAATGCAGCAGTGCTGGGAACGGACCAGGAACTTATTGACGAGATCATTTCGGCTGGCAGGGAAGTCGGCGAGAAGTTCTGGCAATTACCGCTCGATAAGGAATATTCCAAACAAATTAAGTCCGACATTGCTGATATTAAGAACGTTGGCGGTCGAAAAGCGGGAACAATTACCGCTGCAGCGTTTCTAAAGGAATTTGCAGAAGGTCTCTCCTGGGCCCATTTGGACATCGCAGGAACTGCCTGGGGCGACGACGCCAAGCCGTACCGATCAAAGGGACCAACGGGAATAGCGGTCAGAACGCTTTTGAGAATTGTGGACCGGGCTTCTCGGAAATAGGACGCCTCTAGGGAGGCGTCCACTTCAATCGTTGTGTCATCAATCGTACACAGCGCTGTGTCGCCGCTTGTTCACACTTTCGCTGTGTGTAAACAGAAACGGTTGATTTTTGCTGGGGTTTTTGAAAATTGGGGAATGGCATAGATGTTGTAAAGCGGAGGGCAATTAGCCAAAGGGTGCGAGTCGCCTTATTTTACGTCCTCGCCCCCTCGAATGCCGCTCGAGGTATTTGCCCGGCTCCCCTTTGGCACCCCCCAATTGCAATCCATCATCTCAGTAGCGTTAGAAACGCGCCGTAAATACTTGCGCACGGTGGTATACTTTTCAGGCGAGTGACGCGGTGTCCTCAGGCAGCCCTGGCATCCATCGCTGGCTTTCGGAGTTCAGAGAAGCACAGTGATCGACTACTACAGAATCATGGGCGTCAAGCCGAATGCGTCTCAGACCGAAATTAAATCGGCCTACCGGAAACTCGCGCGCAAAAGTCATCCCGATTTGAATCCAAACTCTGAAGCAGGACGCCAGTTTGCACTACTCTCCAAGGCGTATCACACGCTCATCGATCCACAGGAGCGGGCCTACTACGACGACCAGTTGAAAGCCCAAAAGAATCGCAGCTATTCCATCCTCAGCTCAAATAACCCACACGCCAAGCGTGCCAGGAATCTGGCCGTTCAGGCAAAGTGGGATCGTTTGGTCGATGAAGTTTTGGAACGCGATCGCATGGAGAACCGCGAACGACAGCGAGCCGTATTCACGACCGTATCGTTATTCTTGTCGACATTCTTTCTGGCGATGATGCGGCCGCAGTTGTGGCATGTGTTCTCAACGATGGGCCGCGTGGTTGTGCTGACGTTGTTTGTGATCGGGGTCTGGCATCTGGCTAATCGCCTGCGCGAGTACATTACGCATTACACGTATAAACCAAGCCCGATTCAAGGATCGATTATCAGTCAGGACGCCGCGCCGGAGCAGCCTTTTACGCGCTTCTCAGCTTATACGTTTCTGCTCGTCGGCTATGCGCTCAGTGTCGGAATCGGGTTGTATATCGGATGGCACACGCAGGATTTCTTTAATGATTTGACGTTGCTCTTCAGGCATCGTGTGGCCGCCGTGCAGTCGAGCATGATCCTCGATTTGATATTTTACCCGCCTATTGCCGTGTTGATTGTTGATACCGTGCACGGACTCGCCTCGCGGATCGATTAACCAAGCAGTAATTTAGATAGGATTGGCAGGATTGGCAGGATTTACAGGTAGAACCTCGTAAACCATGTTAATCCTGCCTCAATTCGTGTATAGTGTCCTCCCGCAAATCGCCCCGAATCTACAGGCAAAGGAGCACGAGAATGGCCAATAACGTGAATCCACGCCAGTTTCTTGCCTTGAAACTCGAGGCATTGAGTGAATCCGAGGTGGGCGAAGTCCTGGATTACATCTCAACAATGGAATCCAAAAGACGAGCCAGGACGGCGCCTTCCGTTTCGGAAGATGAACTTTTGGCAAGCCTTGCAGACGCCCAGGAAAATCGTCGCGCTCGACAGGCTTTCGAATGGGAAGCGGTGCGACGCAAAGCAGAAAGACGAGCCGCAGCAAGGGTAGGCAGTTACGTTTGAAGCGCCACGAAGACGCACAAAAGGCACAAATGATTGGTTGGGGCCTGGCCTTTCAACTCAAATGCATTTGTGCCTTTTGTGTTTTTTTGTGGCTTTGCTGCGTCGTAGCTTCTGCACAGGACAGTCGAAACCTCACGCCCGCTCAGGCGGAGATCGAAAAACACCAGCGACGTTTGAGCTCAAGCGACGTAGAGGAACGTCGCGAAGCCGTAATGCGACTTGGCTCGATGCGTCTCGCGGCTGCGTCACGAGCCGCTCTGCCGGGACTGCAGGACGCATCTCCGATCATCCGTGTCACCACCGCCAAAGCGATTCTCTCGCTGGGCAGCGAAGAGAGTGCACGACAACTACTCCCGCTACTGAATGACAAAGATGAATTCGTTCGTCGCGAAGCAGCGTATGCACTCGGACTTACTCACAGCCGATCCGCAACTGCTGCATTGAGCGAACGACTCTTGAACGATAAAGAGGATGGCGTTAGAGGTGCGGCTGCGGTGGCGCTCGGTCACATTGCAGATGAAGCGGCTGTTATCGCCTTGGTGGGAACGCTGGCGCCGGAACTCTCAGCGCCCAGCAACAAAAAACGGAAGCGGGCAGAAAACGTCTTTGTTCTTCGCGCTGCGGCCGCCGCTCTCGGACAAATCAGGAGTCGTGCCGGAACGGCAGCTCTGATCGCGGCCCTGAACAACGAAAAACTTCCTTCAGACGTGCGCCGCGAGTCAGCGCACTCACTTGGTCTAATTGGAGATCCTTCTGCCGTTTCGGCCTTGAAGACCGCGACAACCGCAGCAGACCCGTTCCTCTCCGAGATCGCTCACAACGCTCTCAAGAAGCTGGGACAAAAATAAACACGAATTGGGATGCGATCTCAATCCGTGTTCCTAATCCGCCTAAATCCGAAGCTTAGTTTTCTGCCTTCTCTCCGCGGCCGTGTCCCTTCTTAGCGGCCTTCGACGCCTGCGGGATTGGCAGCCCAACGCCACCGGATAAGGATTCACCTGAACCCTCAGAGACGTCGGATTTCTCCGCCATCTCGTGAATCAACGCACCGCCGGAGCTCTTCGAGAAGATCAGCCGGTTGCGTATACCGTCCACATCAACGTGCACGAGGTCTCCCAATCCGATCTGTCCCGTAGCCACCAGGTTGGAAAGGGGATAAACCAGAAATCTCTCAACCGCTCTCTTCAAGTGACGTGCGCCGTATTTGTAGTCCAGGCCCTCTTTCAACAGCATGTCTTTCGCTGTATCAGAGCACTGGAACACAAACTTGGTCCCGGCAGATTGCATGATGCGATCCTGAACTGCTTGCAGTTCGAGATCGAGAATCTGACGCAGGTGATGTTCTTTCAACGATCGGAAGACGACCACCTTATCGATTCGGTTCATGAATTCGGGCGAGAACTTGCGTCGCGCAGCTTCCACTGCTGTGCGATAAATCTTCTGGTCCACTTCGGTATCGTTTGGTGATTTTGAACCTTTACCAGGCGCGAAACCAATACCGCCGGAAATCAGTTCCGACATCTCGCGCGCGCCGAGATTCGACGTCATGATCACCATCGCCTTCGAGAAGTCGACCCGGCGATTGTCACCCAGGGTCAGCGTGGCTTTGTCGAGAATTCCGAGCAGCAGTTGCCACAAACTATCAGAAGCCTTTTCGATCTCGTCAAACAGCACCAGCGACACTTTCATGTCGTCAGTATGCATCCGGTCGAGATTTTCCTGCGTAAGCATCGGCGAAGTTTCGCGATGACCCAGGTATCCCGGAGGTGAGCCAATAAGTTTGGCAATCTCGTGCGAGTGCTGAAACTCCGCGCAGTCGATCTTCACGACGGCATTCGGATCGCCGTAAAGCACTTCAGCAGCAGCTTCGATAACACGAGTTTTGCCAGAGCCTGTCGGTCCCAGAAAAAGCATAGTGCCGATCGGCCGGTTTGGGGGATTCATTCCTGCCAGAAAAATCTGGTACAGGCCGCTCATTCGTCTTACTGCACGTTCCTGACCCACGATGCGCGATGTCAAGCGCTCTTCAAAGTCCTGCGCGCGCGGGCTCTTTTGATCGGGATCAAGAAAAACTGTACCTGTATTGTTCATGTCCGTTGTCTTTGTCACTTCACACTCAGCTAACATCGGCTCTTCTCCTTGCCAGTCAATCCGGGGGCGACTGCGAAGGACCTAAGTCCTCTGGCCCATCGGCATACTTGCAAAGAACGATCCGCATATCAAATTGATGCACTCAAAAGAACTTAGGGTTCGCCAACGCGCGTTTCAGCGTCTAAAACGGCAGGCAACCCGAAGCTATATATACAAGTCGGCAAAAATTGTCACCACAATTATCGCGAACTGACAATTAATTGCACCTTTTGAGCCACGGATACACCGATCCGTGGCTCCTTTCTTAATCGTAATATTCGAGACCGAGGTGAGTGATCAAATCTTCGCCGCGCAAGTGACGAAGCGTGTTTTTGAGTTTCATCAATTGAATAAAGATGTCGTGCTCCGGATACAAACCCGGCGCTGTTTGTGGCGACTTGAAGTAGAAGGAGAGCCACTCTTGAACGCCTTTCATGCCGGCGCGTTGAGCAAGATCCAGAAACAGCGCCAGGTCGAGAACAATCGGGGCCGCAAGGATCGAATCGCGACAGAGAAAGTCGATCTTGATCTGCATCGGATAACCAAGCCAGCCGAAAATATCAATGTTGTCCCAACCTTCCTTGTTGTCCCCACGCGGCGGGTAATAGTTGATTCGCACTACATGTGAGAAGTCTTTGTACAGCGTGGGATAAACTTCCGGCTGAAGAATGTATTCGAGCACTGACAACTTCGACTCTTCTTTGGTCTTGAAAGAGTCAGGATCATCCAGCACCTCACCGTCGCGGTTGCCGAGGATGTTTGTCGAGTACCAGCCATGGAGACCGAGCATGCGCGACTTCAATCCGGGAGCGATAATGGTCTTCATCAACGTTTGCCCTGTCTTGAAGTCCTTACCACAGATCGCGAGTTTGTTTTTGTCTGCGAGCGACCTGAGCGCCGGAATGTCGACCGTGAGATTGGGCGCGCCATTCGCGAAAGGTATTCCCGACTTAAGCGCGGCGTACGCGTAGATCATTGACGGCGCTATCGCCTTGTGGTTATCACGCATCGCTTGTTCAAACGATTCGAGCGTTTTGTGCACTGCGTGCGGCTTCAAAAAGATCTCAGTCGAGGCCGCCCAGATCATCACCAACCGTGAGCATTTGTTCTTACGTTTCCACTCTGCGATTTCATCGATCAGTTGCTGCGCCAGCTCAAACTTGTTCTTGCCGGTTTTCACGTTCGTCCCACTAAGGCGCTTGACGTACGTCTGATCGAAAACGGCTTTCATCGGTTTGATTTTGCGAAGTGGCTCTTTAAGTTGGCCCAGCAATTCCTTTTCGAGCACGCCTGCATTCAAAGCTGCGTCATAGGCTGAATCTGGAAAGATGTCCCATGCACCGAACACAAGATCCTTGAGTTGGGCCAGCGGCAAGAAGTCTTTGATCAGAGGCACACGATTCTCAGTTCGTTTCCCGAGCCGGATGGTGCCCATTTGGGTAAGGCTGCCGATTGGTTGGGCAAAACCTTTCTTGATGGCTTCAACACCGGCAATGAAAGTGGTACTGACAGCGCCGAGGCCGACGAGTAAAACTCCGAGTTTTCCGTCAGCTGGTTTGATTTCAGCTTGTTTCGCAACTGGCATTCACAGTTCTCCTGAAGAGTTTTAAGGAATGATAAGGTGCGAGCTGGGCTTTGAACCGACAAATCTTGCGCATTATTGGCGACGCATTGCGCCATCGCTGTTTCGCGAGACGAGTCCTTTGCGAAATTCGCGCGGCGTCGCGCCCGTTGCAGTTCGGAATGCCTTCGTGAAGTGGCTGCTGCTTAGATAGCCGACACGCGCACCAACTTCCGCGACCGATAGATCTGTTTCAGCAAGCAACAGCTGTGCACGCGTGGCCCGAATGCCGGCGAGATAGTTGTGCGGCGATGCGCCGGTGAGTTTTTTGAAGAGTCGCGCGAAGTGAAATGGTGATAGATACGACGCAGCAGCGAGTGCTTTCAGTGTGAGATCTTGGTCCAGTTGGGCGTGCATCAACTCGACTGAGCGACGAATGCGTCTATCGACCAGTCCGACGCGAGAGAGTTCGAGCTCTTCTGAGAGTCTCGGTGTGGAGTAATTGCGCAGTAAATGGACCAACGCCTGTTCGACGAGCGCCCGCAGCACGATTTCTTTGCCGGGTTTTTCCGCCGCGAGTTCTGAGACGAATTCCGCGAGGATACCCCCGAGTTTTTGATCCTTATCGATTGGTTCGCGTGCAAATGTGACGATTGATTTCGGCGGAATCAATCGCATCGCAGCGGCGTGTTGGATCACAAGCGAAGCGGAGAACATTATGAAGAGCATATCGACTTGCTTGCCCTTGCCTGTGACGCTAGTAGTTGGCTCAAGCATCACCGACTCAGAGCTCTTGAGTGTTACTCGTCGTTCATCGATGGTGTAATCGAGATTGCCGCTCAGAGTCGTCAGCAGCGAGTAGCCTGAAGTTGCCTGACTCTGCCAGACAAGCTGTTTTGCGCTGCGGTAATAAACTGAGAAGTCTGGCGAGACGAAGAAGCGATTGAGCATCAACTTTGAGAGGAGTTTCTCACGCAAAGCCGCAAAGGCGCAAAGATGCAAGGGCTGGTTTGTTCTGGTTATTCGTTCCTAGTGGCGCGAATCATTCTTGCAGGGTCGTTAGTGATCAACGCGTCGATGCCAATCATCCGCGCGTGTTCGATCCAGGATGCATCATCTACCGTCCAAACCGCTACATGCATCCCCCTGTCTTTGGCTTTCTCAACCAAACTCCTGCGCGCCAGACGATGATGCAGTGCGAGCGCTAGTGCACCGACGTCGTTCGCTCTGTTGATGATGCTCTGGTCAGATAACACCGACGGATTGGCGATCGAAGGCTCGAAGAGCGCCACGGTTTTAATATCCGAGTCGATCTCTCTGACGATTCCCAGAGCCGGTAATTGGAAGCACTCAACAACCACTCGCTGCTTCAAAGCATGCTCAGCTATTAACCGGCAGCACGCTTCCGCCAGTGGCGCGTATTCCACCGGCGAATCGCCCTTCATCTCGAGATACAAAGTCGCATTGTTTGACTGGAAGAGTGTGAACAGGTCCGCAAGGCTCGGAACCGTTTCGTTTGCGAAGGACCCCGGCGCCAGATTCTTCTTCCGTGCAAACCAGCTTCCAACATCAATCGTCGCGATTTCCGACGACGTCAAGTCAGAAACCCTGCGGGGCAATCCACCAGTGCGTCGCAACGTGCTATCGTGAATAACAACCGGGACACCGTCGCGGGTTAGTCGAACGTCAAACTCAATTCCATCTGCTCCGACGTCGATGGCCTCACGAAAAGCAGCCATGGTGTTCTCAGGCGCGACGGCAGACGCGCCGCGATGACCAATAATCAGCGGTGTATTCATTGACCGGGTACGGTCGCGATCGGTTCGGTAGGATTGACGATGCGCTTGAGCTTGATATCGAACGTGCCGTAGTCGGTTTTCACACGCCCCCCGACTGGGATGTGACGCTGATCGTCGGTGATCCAGATCGAAAACTCACCCTTCTCGTCGTCGATAAGCCGATTTGGTCCGAACAGTTCCGGACTCACGTGAAGTACATCAACTTTGCCAAGAATGGTCTTCATCCGTTTCTTCTCAACCACTCTAACGGGAATTGTGTAAACACGTCCTCCGTCACCAATGAACACTTCGAAAGTTTTTCCCACTGCGAGTGGCTGCGTACGAATGAAGTAGATCGCGGATAGAACGTCCTGCAATTGTCCGGTAAAGTCAGCGATCGCATGGCGCGGTTCTGCTGAAGGGTTGTTCGGATCGCGCGAGGTCCACGTCATAACTCCTCTCGACCGATCGAACGTGGATTCTGTAGTGCGAACTCGCTTACCCTGCTCGTCGAGAATCTTCGTTTTCTGAACCGTAAACGAGACTGGTTCAACTATCGATTCAACCCGTTCGCGGAACTTCAGATTAAACAGACGAGCGAAGAAACCCTTGCTCGAAACCTCTGCATTGAACGTCAGAGCATAGGGCTTCGATGCTTTGGAATCATTTCCATTTGAGTTCGTCTCGGTGAGCGGCGTGCGTGTGGCGCGAAACTTTAGATCCGCGACATCTATCCTACGCAACAGCGCTCGCGAGAATTCCGCTTCAAAGTGAAGCTCTTCGCCGAGTTCGAATCGTCTCGTGCCTGCATGAGACTGGACCTGTTGCGCGTTGACAAACTGGATACTGACTGCGGCGCCGAGAACCAGGGCAGCAAAGAGGGAAATAAGAGCGAGTGCCTTAAAAACTTGCAATTGCGTTAAAAGTAATAAGTCTTGATTAAGAGCAGCCCCCAGGCAATCACGAGCCCGAGTGCTGCCCGGTACTCCCGGTAACGAAGATAAAGACTACCATCGAATCTGTTCACCGCCGATTCGTTTTGACGGAACGGCGTAAATCGCGGAAAAAACAGAGGCACCGATTGCCTGTACGTGTCGAATTCTTTGCCAAAAAGCTCCGCGAGGGTCGAGGCTTCGACGCGCATCACCGGTAAATAGATGCCAAGAAAAAGGGCTGCAAACAGTAGTCCGAGGAGGAGGCGACCGGAGGCAATCGTAAACCCGAGCCCGAGCAGGAAGCTTCCGAGGTAGAGCGGGTTGCGTGTGAAGGCATATGGGCCGGATGTTGCGAGCTGTGCATTTTTTCGGATGTGTCCCGCAGCCCAGGCGCGTACGGCCAGACCCAATATTGAAACTGATGCGCCGATGAGCAGAGCCCTGGGTGTTGGCCGCGCGAAGAAGATGAACGCCGCGCCGCATAAAAAACCGAGCGGCACTCGCCAACGCTGTATCCACGTTCCGCCTCTTCTCATTTGAAATTCAAAGTTAGTTTTGACCGATTCTCCGGTCTATAGCGTCCAACACTCGCTCGACTTCAATGTCCATGCAGATCCATTTTGAGCAGGAGCGCCGGTGGCAGTCCACACGACAGTTAATATCATTTCGTTCCACGCAAATGTCTTCTGGCCGAGGACTACCGTTGCGCCACCACTCCGTTGGTCCGAATAACCCGACAATTGGAGTACCAGCAGCTACCGCGATGTGCATCGGACCCGTATCACCACCGACGTAAACTCTTGCTTTCCGAGCCAGCGAATAGAATCCCTTTAAGGAAAGTCCCACCGGCCGCGCCTTACCTGAGACCGACGATTGGCGTACAGCTTCGGCGAGTTCGAGTTCACCCGGCCCGTAAGTTACTAGAGAGTGAATACCGTAGTTGGACCATAGAAGGTCGGCCAGCTTGCCGAATCGCTCAACACTCCACAATTTAGTCGGCCAGCCACCGGCCGGATTCAGAATCGCATACTTACCATCCGTATCGGCCGATGCCTGCTGCGCCTCGGCTTCATGCTCTTCGTCTACGTGAATCGGAAACGAGAGTTCCTCGGGTTCCGGAATGCCGAGAGCCCCTTGGAGAAGTAAAAGGGATTTACGAATTACGTGCGTCTGGCGCGGAACGGCAACTGTTTTGGATAGTAGCAGCGCGCTGGCGGGTTCTCGGAGCCCGGCGCGGGAGTAGCCAAAAATACGACGCGCGCCCGAAAGGCGCGCGATTGAAGCGGATTTAAGAAGTCCCTGAAAGTCTAACGCTAAATCGAAGGCCGAGGCACGTAACCGACGTAACTGCTGGCGCGGTGCCCGCAGCGTCTCCCCAGACATCAGCCCGCGCCTCAGCGCCTTCGTGTCGACTTCGATGAGGCGATCTACAAGCGGGTTGTCTCTTAAAATTTCAGAAGATCGTCGTTCAACTACCCAGGAAATTTCGGCTTGTGGCATGGCCGCACGGAGTGCGGCCAGGGCAGGCAGGGTGTGAACTATGTCGCCGATACTGCTGAGCTTAACTATCAGAATTCTCATGTACCGCCAAAATAAACGAACTGCAATTTAGCTTCAGCCACTTGCCGGCCACCGCGAAACTTAGTCAGAGTTCCTTCGAGAACCGGCGTTTCATCGTCCAGATTCCCGGCAGCATAAACGCCGCCCTTGAGAAATCTTCCGGAAAAACTGTAGGAAACGCCAGCGATCGTCATCGTGGTGAAGGTAAATCGCTCTTGTTTGACGGACAGACTTTTAAATCGGTATCGCTTGCCGTTGTTGGTTTCCAGGCCAGGTTGGGGAAGATGCCGCGATCGCTTCGCGTTCAAATTAATGCCGCCAAAATCCGAAAAATCGTTTGGCGGTGTACCGTGCAACCAGAAAGATCCGTCTGGATCGAAGCGCTCGGTCTTAGCGCGCTGGGCGTTCAAGGCAGGAACACAAAGGAACAGCAACAGCAGGACGAAGAACGAATTTCTCCCGCAACGGCGCCACGGCGCAACGCTAGTTCCAGATGTTTTCATTCTTCGTTGCGCCGTGGCGCCGTTGCGGGAGTAATCTTTCTCAATCATTCACATCTCCGAGTCGCGCGATGATCTCAGTAGTTGAGTGGTCTTTAGGATCTCCGACGATGGCGACCTGACCGCCGTACGATCGTACCACTTCACGCTCCGGCACCGTCTCCGTCGTGTAGTCAGTGCCCTTCGCATGAACGTCCGGCTTCAGCGTGAGCAAAAGTTGCTCGACCGTCGGCTCCTCGAAGATGGTGACGTAATTAACAGCCTCGAGCGCTGCGACGATCTCCGCCCGTTCCGTCGCTGTCAAAACTGGCCGGCCCGCTCCTTTTTGAAGTGCGACCTGTTCGTCGGAGTTAACACCGACGATGAGCAAGTCGCCCAACTCTCTTGCGCCTGCGAGATAGCGCACGTGTCCGACGTGAAGTACGTCGAAACAGCCGTTAGCGAAGACAATTCGCTTGCCGGATTCTCTCGCCGCCGCAACGCATTTCACGAGTTCTTCGCGTTCTAAAATTATCGATTGCATCATCCGATAATCGCGTGCTCCAGTTCTGCAGAGCTCACAGTGGCGGTTCCTCTCTTCATTACTACCAGCCCGCCGGCGTAATTTGCCAAGCTGGCTGCATCAGCAAATGAAGCATGCGATGCAAGGGCGAGTGCGAACGTAGCAATGACAGTATCTCCGGCACCAGTAACATCAACAGGCTGTTGTGCACCAACCGCGCGAATATGAAGCGTGTCCTCGCCTTCGAGCAAAGTCATGCCTTCGCCCCCACGTGTCACAAGTAGTGCGCTATGTCCCAGCCGGTGCTTCAACTCACGCGCGGCGCTTTCGAGCTCTTCCTCTGACGAAATCGGAGCGCCCGTGAGATTTTCAACTTCATCCTGGTTTGGCGTGGCGGCAGTGAAACCGGTGAAATCCGTGAGCCGGAAGCGGGAGTCAACTAACACTGGAACAGCGGCAGTCTCACGAATCAACTCAGCGGCGCCTGAATCAACAACACCGTAATTGTAATCAGACATCACAACGGCTCTTGCAGCAGTGATCGCTTTTTCGAGTTTACTGAGAATCGCCGTTCGAATTTCTTCATCGTTAAGAGAAGCACCTTCGTAATCAATTCTGATTACCTGTTGTTTGCTTGAATGCGAATGACCGGCGAGAATCCGTACCTTCGTTGTGGTTTGGATCTTATCCGAGACAATAACTCCATTGATATCAACGCCCGCTGCTTCCAGCTTTGCGCGTAACTCACTGCCCGATTCGTCGTCGCCTGTGACTGAAATTAACGAGACCTGCGCGCCGAGGGCGACGAGGTTCATTGCACAGTTCGCAGCTCCACCTGGGAGTGTTTCGGTCTGTTCGTGTCGCAGAATAAAAACCGGAGCTTCGCGTGAAACTCGGCTGATCGAGCCGTGCAGAAATTTGTCCGCGATCGCATCGCCGACAATCAGGATTCGTTGACCGGCAAACCGCCGGACAACTTCAACCAGCCGTTCCTTATTTGTTTCCATCATTTTTGCGGGGCGCGCCTGAGTTAATAATCATCTTCACAGCCTCGAGCAGAGTCTCGCAGACGAGTTCAGGCTCGAGTTTCCAGCCTTGTCGTTGATATTCCCACTCACCACGGCCGTAGCCACTCAACACAAACGCCGAATGCAAACCTGCATTGCGGGCCAACTCGATGTCGCTATAACGATCTCCCACCACCCAGCTTGCCCCAAGGTCGATCTCAAAGTCTTTTGCGGCGCGGTCGATCAATCCTGTCTTCGGTTTGCGACAGTCACAGTCAAACCGATATGGTGGCTCTCCCACGGAAGGATGATGCGCGCAGTAGTAGATCGCATCGAGCTGTGCGTTTTCCAAATCACCTTTAAGTTGATCGTGAACTTTGACGATCACGTCCTCTGAAAAGTAACCACGCGCAACTCCTGCCTGATTGGTAATTAGAATCGCCAGCCAGCCGTTATTGTTCAGGATCCTGACTGCTTCCGACGAGTAAGGGAACAAACGAAATCTCGAAGGATGATTAACATAACCAACTTCTTCGGAGATCGTTCCGTCACGATCGATGAAAACTGCCGGTCGCTTCATCCGCTGTTCACGACTGAGTCGCACAGGCTCCTTACCGTTTTTGCGAAACTGCCTCGCTTCAGCAAAGCATGCGAGCGCTCAAATACTTCATCAACTGTAATTGCGGTCATACAACGATGATCTATGGGACAGTCGCGCAGCATACATGGCGCACAATCTGGTGGACGTCTAAGAATCTCCGCGTCTGGAGCAAAGGGACGAGTGGTCAGTGGATTGGTTGGTCCAAAGATCACGATAGTCGGACGTCCCAGTGCCGCGGCAATGTGAGCCGGGCCAGTATCATTCGTAACGATTAGATCCGCTCGGTCAAGCACGGCAGTAATCTGATCAAGCGTGGTTTTGCCCGTAAGGATCACTGGCCGGTTCCGCATTTGGTGCGTGACATTTTCAGTGACGTCTAATTCATCTTTTGATCCGATCAGCAAGACCTGCCGGTGCGAATCAATCAAACGATCTGCAAGCGCTGCAAACGATTCCGCGGGCCAGCGCTTCGCACGGCTGTTTATAGAACCCGGGCAGATCGCGACCAGCGAATCCGTTTCACTCACACCATTCGCTTGAAGCAGGTTGACGGCGGCGAGTCTTCTGCTCACTGAAATCTGTATGCTCGCATCCGGTTCACCTTCACAGATGGTGCTCTGACCGAACAACATCTGTTCCAGGGCTGTCACCAGGTACAAATAATAGAAGACTTCATGTCGTGAAGAACGCCAATCAGGTAGCTCTAACGGATGTGTCAGCAGTGCCTGACGCAATTCAGTTGCATAGCCAAGGCGAATGGGAACGCCGGCGAGAAAGGGAATAAGCGCCGCTTCAAAAGCATTCTGAAACAAGATCGCGAGATCGAACTTTCTTCGCTTCCAATCGCGAATCTGCGGGATAACCGACAACGCCCCTTTTCTATCGTAAACAAGCACCTCGTCGATGTAGTCCGCCTCTGAAAAGATTCCTCTTGTACCGGGACGAATTACGAGTGTGATATGCGCCTCGGGCAGAACGCGCCTGAGTGCGCGCAGTGCCGGAATGGTCATGACGCAGTCGCCGACCCAATTCGTGCCCCGCACGACCACTCGTCTAATACTTTCAGCCCGCAACCTTGTCATCTACAGGTCTTTGCCTCAAAGTCGGTTTCATTCACACCGGGCTTCAGCCCGGTGGAAAGGCACTTTACATCGTGAGAAATCGTTTTTAACGGTTTCCATAGCGAAAGTGGCGAAAACCGTTGAAACGGTTTTCTGTTATGCCTGCCATCTGGCACCGGGCTAAAGCCCGGTGTGAATGAGACAATATCTGAAGCAAAGCCCATCTACAGAATCGCTCGTAGTCCGTCGTCGATACCTACCCACGGACGCCAGCCCAATTCATTACTGGCACGTGTGATGTTTGAAACATAACGCAACGGCACCGGGGCCGGCCTGTTTACTTCCTCGATTACCGGCTCGATCTCAATCATGGCTCCCACGCGTCTCAGGATGTCGCTCAGGCTCAGAGCGTTTGCTGGACCACCACCGAGATTGTAAAGCCCAAACTTGATCGCGGACCCGATAAAGAACTGGCATGCTCTCGAGAAATCGTCGACATAAAGAATGTCTCGCACCGGATCGACACCGGCAGCCAAGTGAACCGGTTGGCGATGTTTTATCGATTCGACGTAGTGTGTGACGAAGCCGGGAGCATTGTCCGGCGAGGATCGCGCATAGACAGTCGAGAGTCGAAAAATACAAGCACGAATATTGTGCTGTTGCGCGTAGTATTCAACGTAGCGTTCGCCAATCAGCTTGGACCATTCGAAAGCTGACTGCCCGCAGTAGTCTGTGCTTATATCTTCCCCAACTTCTTCAAGCCCCTCAGCGTGGCTGCCATAAACATCTTTGGTAGAGGCATAAATAAACGCTGCGCCGGGTTTCATGTTGCGAATTACATTCGCGGTACCGGTGGCGTTGGTGCGAAAGCATTCAGTCGCTCCATCCGGGTGTTTATCAAAATGGGCCGCCAGATGAATGACCGCGTCGTATTCACCGACGCGCTCAACGGCCTGTTCGTCGCGGACATCAAACCCCGAACGCCGGGAAAAATCGTCAGCTGTAAAAAACTGCCGAACGAACGTGCCGAGATAACCACTGCCACCGGTTACCAGAGCCTTCATTTTGTCTCAGCCTCGATAGCTCGTGGCTGCGTCACTTGACCGCGAGCAAGAGCATTAAGCCGTGCTAATGATTCTGCGTTGCCGATAGCGATAAGCATATCGCCACTCTCTATTTTCGTTTCGCCGCTCGGATTGAAGATGATCTGTCCGTTATTACGACGAATACTCACCACCACAATATTCAACTCTGACCTGATAACCGTCTCACTCAGTTTACGATTCACCAGGGAAGAGATCGCGTCGACTTCCAACTGCTCAAAACCAAGTTCGAGATGGTTCGCCGTGATTGAATCAAGAAAGTCACCCACGGCCGGTTTCGTCAACGCCATTGCCATGCGATGTCCGCCAATGATCGTCGGTGCCACAACGCGATTAGCACCCGCTCGGATCAACTTACTCTCTGCCTGCTCTTCCGCGGCACGAGCGACAAGGTGAATACGCGGGTTCAAGTCTCTCGCAGTAAGCACGACGTAAACATTGTCAGCATCGTCGGGCAGGCAAGTGGCAAGTCCGCGTGCGTGCTCGACTCCTGCTTCGATCAAACTCTCCTCAAGAGTTGCATCTCGTACGAGAACTGCGATCCCTGCATCAGCCAATGCTTCTACTTTTTTCAGATCACTCTCAATCACCATGAACGGCTGCTCGACGGCTTGTAGACTGCGTATCAAATGCGATCCGACGCGACCTGCCCCGCAGATGATAAAATGATCTCGCAGTTTGCTCATTTTTCGTGAATGGCCATACCTTACAAACAGTTCTGAGTGAACGATCGATTGTACTGTGCTGGTTAAAGCATAAAGCACAATGCCCACTCCGACCATCATGAACACTGTGGCAAAGGCGCGACCCCATACGGTTCGTGGCGTCAAATCGCCAAAGCCGACAGTAGTAACAGTCTGGACGGTAACGTAAAGACTATCAAGTATAGACCAGCCTTCCAGCAGGTGAAATGCGATGGTTCCCAGGGCAATCGCAGTCAAGACTGTAAACAAAACGATGCGGATTCGAGCACGGCTGGGGAGTAGGAAACTCGGAAGGGGTGTTAGACTCATACGGGACGAGCGGCATCAAAGTCTAGCGAGGAGAGCCACGTTAGCGAAATGCGGCTAACCCTGTCAAACTGAACGTCGACAGAACCGCGGGCGAAATGTAACGTAATACCTATGGAGTTTGTGAGACCGAGTTTAGAGTTCAAGCTTTAGCTTGCCTGTTCAAAAAACAGCAGCCTAAAGGCTGAACTCTGAACTTCAATTCTATGCCAGTACGCTATCCACCAGACAAGCAATATCCCCGCACAACCAATCGTGATCCCCGCACTCCCCGAGTAGTGTCGTACGTGGAGTCGAGGCCGAGCTTTCCACGCCGGGCTTTACGCCGGTTGTTGAGTGCGCCGGTAATTATCCCGCTTGTTTTCGTGAGCGCAATTGTACTGGGAGTTCTCATCTATTACTGGACGGTCTTTTCCGGCCGCATTGACAACCTGCTGGCAGGCGAAGTTTACACGCGAACCGCCGGCATTTATGCAGCGCCAAAACAGCTTCGAGTTGGTGAGACGATCTCGCAGGCCGATGTGATCGCACTTCTGAAGCGCGCTGGTTATGTTGAGAAGACACAACAGGCTGACACCGCTCGCGGGCGGTATTCAATCAATGGAGCTGCTCTCGACATCGAACCCAGCAGTGCATCTAGTGTTGACGGCACAAAACAGTTTCAAAACGTGCGGGTGCAGTTTTCAGGTTCAGGAAAGTCAATTAATTCGCTTACTGATCTCGGAGGCCGCGGCACGCTGCAACGTGTTTGGCTCGAGCCCGAGTTGATCAGTTCAGTTACGGGGACTGAGCGTGCAAAGAGAAAGGTGATTGGTTTCAGCGATCTGCCGCCGCATCTGGTGAAGGCGATCACGGTTACTGAGGATCGTTCTTTCTTCGAGCATTATGGCGTCAACGTTCGTGGTATCGTGCGGGCTTTTATTCGCCGCTACGATTCTGATCCCACCTCGCCCATAGCGCGCCAGGGCGGTTCCAGCATCACCCAGCAGCTGGTCAAGAATCTCTTACTTTCCCCGGAACAAACGTGGCGACGCAAGATCAGCGAAGCTTACATGTCGATCATTCTTGAGACTCGCCTGAGCAAGGAAAAGATCTTCGAACTCTACTGCAACCAGGTTTACATGGGCCAGCAGGCGGGCTTCTCGATCAACGGCTTTGGCGAAGCCTCGAGTGCTTATTTCAATAAAGATGTGACGAACCTGACGCTTGCTGAGTCAGCGTTTCTCGCCGCGTTGATTCGCAGTCCAAATCGTTACAACCCCTACACAAAGATCGAAACAGCAACAGCGCGTCGTAACCAGGTGCTGGATTCGATGGCCGAAGCGGGAGCGATCACACAGGAAGAGGCCAAGGCTGCGAAAGCGACGCCACTTCAGGTTGTTCCTGCAAGAGGTCGAATAGACGTTTCGGACGCCCCTTATTTTGCGGATTACGTGCAGAATCAGCTCGGCGACATGATTGCTGGTGCAGGTACTGAGCACCTGCGTATCTACACGACAATCGACATGGATCTGCAGCGCGCTGCTTACGCCGCACTGACGAAGCAGATGGCTGCGCTCGACAAGATCCAGTCGAAACGGTTCGAGCCGGGAACATTACAAGCAGCTCTTGTCGCCATGAATGCGAAGACCGGCGAGATTGTCGCGATGGTTGGCGGTCGTGATTATTCGAAGAGCCAGTTGAATCGAGTCACCGATGCGTATCGCCAGCCCGGCTCAGTATTCAAACCCTTTGTTTACGCCACCGCGTTGAATACTGCATACGATCCGGTTCCGCGTTTGATTACTCCAGCGACTACATACATGGATGAACCTAAGACGTTCACCTTCGACAACCAGGAGTACTCACCAGGAAACTTTGGTGAGACCTACACTCACGAGCCTGTCACTCTGCGTGATGGTCTGGTCCATAGTCTCAACGTTGTCACTGTTGACGTGGCGATGGAAGTAACGATTGGGCGTGTGATGAGCCTTGCTGCCAAGGCCGGCTTGCCGAAACCGCCGCGTGCATATCCAGCAATGGCACTGGGAACGAGTGAAGCAACGCCACTGCAGATCGCTTCGGCATATACGGCATTTGCCAATCTCGGCAGTCGCACGACCCCGATTGCGATCAATCGCATCACGACCGGCGCAGGCGTCACCATTGCCGCGCCAACCACGCAGAAGAGTGAAGTGCTTCGTCCTGAAGTAGCTTACGTGATGACGTCGTTTATGAAGGACGTTGTGAATCGCGGCACTGCTTCGAAGGTGCGTGCCCGTGGATTGAAAGCAGTATTGGCGGGCAAGACCGGAACCTCCCGCGACGGCTGGTTTGCTGGTTACACACCGAATCTTGTTTGCGCGGTGTGGGTGGGTTTCGACGATGGTTCTCAATTGGGTTTGACCGGCGCGAATTCAGCGTTGCCGATCTGGGCCGACTTCATGTCAGTGGCGCTGGCGCAGCATCCTGAGTGGGAAGGCGACTGGGACATGCCCGCAGGGATTGAGCAGATCGAGATCAATCCAAAGACCGGTAAACCAACCGAGCCGGGTGATACCGAGATTCGAGTTGAATTCTTTATCAACGGCACTGGGCCGAGTGATTCCGAGATACCGCAAGAGGAGGCTTCGCCGGTGGAGTTGCCGGAACCGTCACCACTTGAACAGCCGTATGAAGAGGCGCCGATACCATCGCCTTCGCCGTCACCGCCGTCACGAAAAGCCTCTGCATTGCCGGATAGCGGACTCGAGGGCACGATCACGTTGGATATCGATCCGCAGACAGGATTGATTGCGGTTGAGAGTTGTCCTGTAATTCGGACAAAGACTTTTGTGTTGGGAACGGAACCGAAGAAGTACTGCGGTCCGCAGTATCACCAGCGCAACACGATCGAACCAGCCGCACGGCCACGCGTCGTCGGTACGCCACAACACAGATAGCGAATCCGTTTTCAATCCGCGTTTATCCCTGGCTCAAGTGCTTTGTTTAGAGTTTCGATTGCCAGGGCAGCCGCGTGATGCTTCCTTGAGGGTAGCCCGCCCATGGCTTCGAGCAGGTCCGCGCGTGTGAGCTGTTTAACTTCCGCGATGTACTTGCCCGTGATCAACTCAGTCAGCACTGATCCGCAGACGAGTGTCGGCGGACAACCGTACGCAAGATAGCGCGCTGTCTCGATATGATCGCCTGTGATAATCAATGAAAGTCGCAGCCTGTCTCCACAAATTGGATTTGTTTCGTCTGCGATCGCATTGGCCCCGGGCAATTCACCCACGTTGCGAGGATGAGCGAGATGATCTTTAAACTTGGCAGAGTAGGACAACGATCCGTGTAATCAGTGGCCAACCAGAGTCAGCGGAGAGAGCGCCCGCAGTCTCTCAACCGCATGCGCCAGCACCCCGACAGCATAGTCAACCTCAGCCTCAATATTATCTTTGCCAAAACTAAATCGAATCGAACCGCGCGCTAACTCATCATTGACTCCAAGCGCGCGAATCACTGGCGATGGCTCGAGTGTTCCTGAAGAACATGCCGATCCGGTTGAAACAGCGACTCCTTCAAGATCGAGATTTATCAATAACCCTTCGCCTTCAATGAAGCGAAACGAGATGTTTGAAAGATGGGCGAGACGTCGCTCCCGATCGCCATTCATAAGCACATCCGGAATCCGCTCGCTAACCGCAGCTTCAAACTTGTCGCGCAACCGTCGATCGTGCAGGGAACGCTCGTCGAGTTCTTCGCGTGCCAGTTTTGCTGCTTCACCGAAAGCAACAATACCGGGAACGTTTTCAGTACCAGCACGTCGCTCACGTTCCTGATGTCCGCCGACGTTCTGGCCGTGCAGTCTGACGCCGCGTCGCACGTAAAGTGCGCCGATGCCTTTTGGCGCATATAGCTTGTGACCAGACATCGTAAGCAGGTCGCAACCAAGTTCATCGACGTTCAGGCGCAGTCTTCCAGCCGCCTGCACTGCATCGGTGTGCAACCACAGATGTCGCTGACCAGCAGTCCTTTTCTCACGAACAAGCGCGCCAATTTCCGCAACGGGTTGAATCGTTCCGATTTCATTGTTTGCCAGCATCACTGTAATCAGGACCGTATCCGGGCGGAGCGATGCCGCGACGTCTTCAACTCTGACGAGGCCATTTCCGTAAACTGGTAGCCGGGTAACTTCCCAGCCTCGTTTTTCGAGTTGGGCACAAACGCCGGCGACCGATGGATGTTCAATCGCTGAAGTGATGATGTGCCGGCCAGAGGCGGAGGTGGCTTCACAAACCCCGCGAATGGCAAGGTTATTGGATTCAGTTCCGCCTGATGTGAACACGATCTCGTTCTGCCGAGCGCCGATTAGTGCCGCGACCTCGCGTCGCGCGCGGTCAATTGCTGCGCGGGCCTGTTGCCCGAAGCCGTGGACGCTCGATGCGTTCCCAAAAGTCTCCACGACCGCACGGGCCATCGCCGCCGCCACCCTGGGGTCGACGGGCGTTGTGGCGCTGTTATCGAGATAAACTCGCCTGGATGGCATCAAATTCATTTCCTCTGGCATCTGAACGGCAGTTTGCCACAAAGAGGCACAAAAAGCACAAAACGAGTTTTGTTTGACCCGCTGAATTCCTTTTAGTTTTTAGTCTTTTGTGCCTTTTTTTTGCAATTGATGATAGCATTCGTGCGTTGCGAGGTTGGCTCTCCCAAGACGCTACGGCTGTCCCGCAGTCGTAAATTCTTCGGAAGGACAAAATATGGATTATCTCAAGCTTCCCCTGGTAGTTTTATTGAGCATCTGCATTAGTGGTTTGCTCGCAATCGTTCCCGCAGGCGCGCAGGGGACGACAGCGCTGGAACGGGGTTATCGTACCGGTTATTCAGACGGCTATACGGCAGGATTCAAGGACGTTTCCGAGAACGCCGCCCGTGATTTCAAAAACAAGCAGGATTATCAACAGGCAGATCGTTCCTATAATGAAGCCTGGGGACCAATCGAGGATTATCGCGATGGTTACCAGCAGGGATTCGAGGCCGGCTACACCGCGGGGTTCGAACGGCAGCAGTTCAATTCGGCTCTTCCGACTGGGTTACGAAGACGACAGAATCCTGGAAACATCCCGGTCGAAGTGAATACGACCGGCAATAGCCAGGCGGAGACTAACGTCGATACCACAACGGCGCCAAATGGCTCCCTCGCAATTCCGCGCAACACGATCCTTAATCTCGAACTGATGAACGGCGTTTCGACAGACGCGAGTCAACGAGGCGATCGTATTCAGGCGCGAGTTATTGAACCAGCGCAATATGCGAATTACATCGTTGAAGGGCGAGTTGCACAGGTCAAACGCCCCGGCAAAGTAAAGGGCGTGGCTGAATTGCAATTAGCATTCGACCAGATTCGTTCGACCGACAATCGCACTGCCACACTGCACGCGGAGCTTATCGAAATTGGTCCGCAGCGTGGCGACGATCCTGAGGTCGATAATGAAGGTGGCGTCAAGGGACGCGACTCGACGAAGGACGATGCGGCGAAGATTGGTGCGGCTTCAGGTATCGGAGCCATCATCGGTGCCATCGCCGGCGGCGGCAAGGGCGCTGCAATCGGGGCGATCATCGGCGGCGGTGCAGGCACGGCAGGTGTGATGACGCAACGCGGCAAAGACATTCGACTCGAACAAGGCCAACACATAAAGATTCGCACATCAACTGACACGAGCGTTATGTGAAACCTCTGTGAAGCCTCTGTGAAGATCGCACGTGTGGATCAGGAAGCGGGGAGACAGGGCAGTCTACGCCTGGGTCTCCCCGTTATTACTTTGCTCACTGATTTCGGAAGCGCGGATTATTTTGTGGGCGCCGTTAAAGGCGCGATTCTTTCCGTAAATTCAAACGTTGTTATTGCAGATATCACCCATGAGATCCCGCCTCAGGATATTGAAGCTGGTGCGTTCACGTTGCTTGCGGTTTACAAAACGTTTCCAGCCGGAGCGATACACGTAGCGGTTGTCGACCCTGGTGTTGGATCTTCACGGCGTCCAATCCTCGTCGCGGCGAACGAGCAATTCTTTGTTGGACCGGACAACGGTATCTTCTCTTACATCTACGACCGCGAGCCTTCATATCGAATCTTTCATGTCAGTGCAGAAAAATACTTTCGACCGGATCCGAGTTCGACATTCCACGGCCGCGACATCTTTGCACCTGTTGCGGCAGCACTTTCGACCAGCGTGCCGCCTGAACAGTTTGGGGTCGAGATTAAAGATGAAATTAGATTACCCTCGCTTGAAACACCGCTTCGGATCATTCACATCGATCGCTTTGGAAATTGCGTAACTAACATTCGTCGCGAGATATTTGAGGGAAAGATAAAGAGCCTTTCGATCAATGGGAAGACGATAAACTCTCTGAGAAATTTTTACGGTGAAGCTGATTCGAAGGAAGAACTCTTTGCCATCTGGGGGAGTGCCGGGTTTCTTGAGATCTCGTTCAATGGTGGGTCAGCGGCTCGAATTCTAGGTGCGAAGCGCGGTGACGCGGTTTGCTTCACAGGATGAACGAGATTTTTACAGGATGAGCAGGATTTATCTTCTTCATCCTGTAGAAATCCTGTCAATCCTGTGAAACCAACCTCGGAAGTCACACCTCCCAAATCATCTTCACTGCGCTCGAACCGCAGCTTCCTTCGGTGCGGTTGACGACATGTAATATCCCTGCCGCGAACTCACCAGCAGTTTTCGATTTTTACCCTTCTGATCCTGCCCTTTCACGCGTACTTCAAGATTGTGCATGCGACCGTCATCGACCTCATCTTCAGCCAATGCAAAACCAAGACTGTAGCGCGCTGTGAGATTGCCGATAATCCGCGCCAGGCCGGCACCATAATCTTTCACGCGGCCCACTTTAACTGCCTCGCCACCGGACTTCTGCGCGAGATGTTTAGCGCTGCCGTACAGACTTAAACCCATCCAGTTGGTGATTGGCTTCGCGACGGGCACGAGAAACTTGAACAAGGTCCGCATCTCGACAGTCAGCGAATTGAAAATGACGTTATCGCGGATGAGAATCTGTTCCGTGGCGTCACGATCCTCAAAGAAGATCGGCGCGATGCCATCAGACACCCAAACGATCGACACCTGTGAGTTTGGTCTTGTCTCAGCTGCCTTTCGGTTCGCTTCTTTAACAGCAGCGGCCATGTCGTAGATGTCACCCATGTCGATGATGACTTCGCCATCCTTGTTCGTGCGCGTCACACTGACCCTGCCGTCACGGCGAGTCTTGCGTGTTATTGTCGCACCATTACGGCCACGAATGGTCTCCGTTTCGATGATGTCGTCAGGTTTACCTTCGCTCTGAGCACTCGTATCCTGAGTCTTCTGTTGCTCCGGAACGGCGCCTTCAGGTGGTGTACCCTTATGCGATACACAAAGCGGCGGCACTCGAGCCAGCGCCGCTGCAAGCTTCGCACGGTCGTTGGTGAACTCAGTTAACCAGAGCCTCTCTTCATCTTCGTTTGTATCCATCACCATGATGGCGACCTCATCGCCCGGAGGCAGTTTCGCCAACTCATCTTCCATTGACTTAAGAATTTCAGGGCGCTTCATAAATCTGCCGGCGCCGTCCTCGCGCAGATCCAAAATCAGAATCAATGCGAGCGGTTTGCGTGCCTGACCTTCACGCGTGAAATAGGTGATGTTGCGCGGCTTGCCATCGTCAAGGACTTCAAAGTTCGCGGTGGTTAGCTCGGAGATCGGGAGATTGGTCTTCTTGTCTTTCACGAGCGCGTCCAGGAAAACGACGCGCGTTTTGATCTTGATCGTATCTTCAACTTCCTGTGCGCGAACAGGGAACGATGCCAAAGCAGCGAGGACGAAAAGTAGAAAAAGGATTCTGTGCATGATCTACTCCTGATCGATGAGAGTTGCTTCTTCAGTGATGGCCTTTCCTGTGCCTTCCGGATCTTTCAAGAGGAGAGCGAGATTCTTTCGAGAGAGAGTTACCTGGACCACCGTCGCATCGCGTTCGTCTATCGTGATCACGAGGACGTTGGTTTTGTCGCCAGCGTCTCTGAGAAATATATAAGTCTGTTCTTGACCTGCAGTGGAAACTGTTTGAATCAACGGCATCCAGGTGACGTTTAGCGCCTGGTTCAATGAACTGCGAAATCTCATGAAATCGCCATTAAACTCCTGGTTCTCAAACACCGCCAGCTTGATGCTGCCTGCCTCTGCCAGGCGTTTGGCTGTGCCGCCTTTGATACGAGCAGCGGTGGTGGCCACTTTCATACCCGTTTTAGCGAGAAATGGAATTCCAACGTGCTTCACGCGGTAAAATTCTTCAATCATCTTCACGACTGAATTGAAGTCGTCGCCTTTCGCCTGTGCGGCAGGCACAGACGTGAGGAGCAAGACGAAGACTGCGATGAAGATTTTGTTTGCAATCTCTTTCATCGCACACCTCACTGCTCGTTGTTCTTTTTCTTCGTTTTTGAGGACTCAATTCCAAGTTCCGGAATACCGAGTTGTCCTTCGAGCTCAGCTAGCTTGTCGAGATTTACCGGTCCGACGATGTTCACGACTGTGAGCTCTTTATCGTCAGTGACCAGCACGGCAAGTCCGTTGACGTTCTCGCCAATGAACTGTAAGTAGACTTCGACACTTCCTTCCTTCTTGCTGGTGACGTTCACCATCTTCGTCCACCCGGTGCCGCGAAGTTGCGTGCGAATCGGTTCGAGGTCAGCGGCTACGAACTGCCCGTCAGTCTCAAACTCAAAGCTCTTTACGTAGATGCCTTTGAGCCCCACGATCAGTTTTTTGACTTCGCGTTCATCTGCATCGCGGTCTGAAAACAGCTTGGCAGCCATCTTCATTAATCGTTCGTCGATGTTGACGTCGACGGTCTGACTGGCTTTCGAGGCGAGATGATCAAGACTGGCCATTTGAATTCGCGAGTCCTGGGCTTTCGCCACCAGCACCGATGTCATAATCAGCAGCATGGTAAGAAAAGGTGTTTTGAAATTGATTTGAAAGAGTGATTTCATGATTGCTCCAGTCATCCTGCTCGATGTTGATTCTTGATCTGATTTGCAGGATTTGTGTTCTGAGTCTTTTTATGAATCAGGCTCAACTTTTCAGTGGTCACACGTAGCGCCAGCATCAGTTGTTCTTTCGCAATGAGTGCTTCCTCACGCTCTTGTTTTGAAAGAGCTGGTGTTGAAGACTTGCGTCGTGGTTTGTGAACAACGAGTAGGCCTTCGTGAAAATCTGGTTTCGGCTCAGGAGTCTTTCGATCAGTAGCCGGTGGCGTCTTCTCTTCAGGCGAGCCGAGCGGAGCTACGCTTGCTTGTTGTGGCGGTGTCTCACCACGGGAGCGAGTGCTGAGCCAAATACCGGCCGCCAATATCGCTAACAACAGCGACGCGGCGATGGCGATCCAGGGAAAGTAATTCCGTCGTTGCGGCAGCGGCAGACTCTCAGGAATCTCCAGCGGCTTTGGTTCGTATCGCAAAGTGCCCAGGATCTCTTCCAGTTTTTGAATCTGCGGATCGGGCTCACCCGTCTTGTCCCACAAATAGTCGTCGTTCATAAGCCCTCCATAAATCCGAGCTGCTCACGCAGCAGCTTCATACCGCGATGCAGGTTCACTCGCACTGACGCAGCAGTGAGTCCTGTGCGTGCTGCGATCTCCGGGCCCGTCATGCCCTCGACGAGTCGCAGCACTAATGTTTCGCGGTAAGCTTCGGGGAGATTGCGGATCAGTTCCAGGATCTCTGTGGCTCTGGAATCCTGTGTATTGCTGCCGCGCAGTTCATCGTTAATCTCCACTGTTTCACGCGATCGCCGGTGATAATCCACCGCACGATTGCGAGCTATCATTGCGATCCATGGCCCGAATGAGGCGCTGTCACGCAATGTGTGAAGCTTTTTGAAAGCGTGGAGAAAGATGTCCTGTACGAGATCGTCAACTTCAGCGCGCGGCACACGAGCCAGCAGGATGCCATGCACGAGGGGTGCGTAAAGATTGTAAAGCCGGGTAAAGCCCTCGCGGTCGCCTTCCAGGACTGCCTTAACCAGCACTACTTCGATCGCCGTCTCGTGCGATTGCTCGGCGGCGTGTGCTTGAGGGCTGGTCAGAAGCATGTCGGCGGTGGCGTACATCGTGCTGTCTCGGTCGGGTTGTGGTCTTCGTCTTTGGTCCTGGGTCGGTGGATCTTTTGAGAGAGCGGTCGCAATTTCCAAAGACCCAGGTCCAAAGACCGGAGACCTATTGTCCCAACAACACCGATTAAGACGGGAGAGTAATGAAGACTGTTAACAGACGCGTTTATGCTTGATCTGCTACGGAACGAATACTTAGTACGGGCGCGCTAGTGACAGGGTTTTCTTCGGAAGTCATTTTCAGCAGTTCCGGAGTAGCCGAAACCAGGGATGTGCGCCACAGAAAGAGCGTAACCAGAATCACTGCAATAGTGCAGGCCACACCACCTTCAATGCCATAGGTACCACCTGTTAGCCATCGCGGTCCCGTGTCTTCAGCTCGCAGGAGCGGGTGGGAGACGAGATGAAGGCCGCTAACAGGGAGTCCAAAGAACCAGCCCAAAGCCCAATTCCAAGCCCAGTGAACGCCCTGTGCCAGCCAGAGACTTCGTGTCCGCAGGTAGGCGGCTGCCAGCCACACACCGGCGAGCGCGGTATTGGTAAAAGTGACTGCTGGGATGACGTTTGGGTTATCCAGATGAGCCAGCCCAAAAGGCACCGACGTCAGTAGCACACCCAACCAGGCGAGCTTTGCTCGCGATAATGTTTGCAGCCCATAACCTCGAAACATTGCCTCCTCCGCCAGCGCGCCCACGAATAGCAACACCGCTGATCCGATCATCGAGACAGCGACGGCGCGCCAGCCGTCGGAATTAAAGGAAAAGTGAAGTCCTTTTGAGGCTATCGCAACAGCCACCACGAGTGCTGCAAAACCAATCCCAAATCCGACGACGAGATCTTTGAACCAGCCTCTATGAAATGTCAGTCCGAGAGATCGCCAGGGTAAAGCTTCCAGACCTCTGGCGCAGAGATAACCCAGTCCTATTGCTAGCACTATCAGCCCAGCTCTAAAGATGACTTCAAAAACAAAAGCACTGCGAGGGATTACCAGTCCGGATGCTGCTATTAATTGGAGGATAAGCCGTAGGAGGATTCCCCATACGATCGTAAAAAATACGAGTGGCAGGAAGTAAACGAGAAGTCGCCACCCACTGCGCAGCCTGCCAACATCGTTGACGAAGATTCTGGGCATGTTGGCGGGGATTCTAGCAGATAGGTCACGGATAAACGCCGATTTAGACCGTATGCTAAACTCGACCACATTCGGATGACCGACAATCGCGAAAACATGACGCCGGAGCGCCGGGAACGAATTCGTCGCCGGCGCCGCGTTTTGCTGTGGGTTTTGGGCTCCACCGTCGTCTTGTTGCTCGCGAATATCGTCTCGCAACAGCTCTGGTTGTGGACAGTCGTTCGGCCTGACACGGCTTCTGACGCGCTCGTGCTCTACGCGTTATCGACACTCAACTTTGTCGCCTTCGTTGTCTTTTTATTCATCTTCGTCCGCAATCTGCTGAAGCTGCGTCGCGAACGCAGGGAACGGCAACTCGGTTCAAAAGTTAAGACACGACTGCTGGTCTATTTCATCTCGATCAGCTTTCTGCCAATCACGGCCATGGCCGTTTTCTCTTACCTGTTTCTCAATCGTTCGCTGGAGAAGTGGTTCAATCCTTTTCCGGACGAGATCGTGCAACAAGCGACCGAGGTCAAGCGTCTGACGCTCTCGAGCCAGGATCAGACTTTGCGTGATAGCGCAAACTTGCTTGTGATGCTCTTGAACAGGCAGACACCCGAAGAGCGGCAAGCGACCATGGACCAGATCGTCGCTTCAGGACAGTTGGTTCGGATCGAGATTGTCGGACCTGACGGGACGCTTGCGCTTCAGAGTCAGGCAAACTTGTCTGCGACTGACTCGGAAGAACTCGAAAAGCTGTTCGGCGACGCGCGCAAGTTTCGTGGTCCAACCGGCGCAACACTTGCAGACGGGAAAGACTTCGACGCGCTCGCTATTCCTCTGAACTCCGAGATGCTGATCATCGCGCCTCAGAAACGCGCTGCAAATGATCTTACCGATCTCGTGACAGCTTCCGAACGTGGCTACCAGGATCTTGTGCGAAAGCAGCGACGCGTTCGTTTACTCGGTCTTTCAACGCTGGGATTGATGACACTGATCCTGCTTTTCGTTTCGAGTTGGGTGGCAATTTATCTAGCCCGTGGCATCGCAACGCCAATCAAAGCATTAGCCGAAGCTTCGAATGAGATCGCGCGCGGCAATCTCAAACATCGCGTTACTACTGTCGCAGATGATGAACTGGCTTTGTTAGCTGAGTCTTTCAACCAGATGACGACGCAGCTGGAGGAAAACCGTAGTCGCATCGAAGCGGGCGCGGCGGAGTTGCGCGATAAAAATATGGCCCTTCGCGAGCGGCGCAACTATATCGAAACAGTGCTGCAGTCGTTATCGACAGGAGTCGTTTCAATCGACGAAAACGATTGTGTGACCACCTTGAATGCGTCTGCGGCACGGATGTTGGCGTTAGTGGATAGAGCGGAAGAGAATCCGAAACTGAGCGACTTGATTGATAGTGACGACTGGATGGTTGTCGATCGATTGTTGCGCCGCGCGCGCCGCACTGGTCACGCGACCGAGCAAACACAATTAGCGGGCGCTGCAAACGGTAATGGACCACTCCCGGTTTCGATGACTGCAACAGCGTTGCGCGATTCAAAGGGTCCGCGACGCGGTGTGGTTTTAGTTATCGAGGATCTTTCTGAACTGCTGGCGGCGCAACGCGCAGCCGCCTGGAGTGAAGTCGCAAGACGGATGGCGCATGAGATCAAGAACCCGCTGACGCCTATTCAGCTGTCAGCCGAGCGGATTGCCAAGAGCTATGGACGAGCGATAGCCAACGGTAACGGATCGAGCTCCAGTGTTGACGCTCGTGGGGACGAAAAACGCGTCGCGGCTGTGATTAATGAATGCACTGAGACGATCACGCGCGAGGTTGCTGGTTTAAAGGCGATGGTAGACGAGTTTTCGCGTTTTGCGCGTCTCCCGGCGACGCGGCTCGAGCTTGCGAATCTCAATGATGTAGTGATGCAGGCTGTTGGTCTCTATGCAGAACGGCTCGACGGCGTTGCGATGGTGCTTGATCTCGATAACGAGCTTCCGGCGTCGATGCTCGACGTTGAACAGATCAAACGCGTATTTGTTAATCTCATTGATAACGCACTCGATGCTTTGTCGCAGGTCACTGACGAGAGGCAGATCAGGATTGTCACCAGTCACGATGCGGAACGAAGTTTATTGCGCGCTGAAGTTGCGGATACGGGGCGGGGAATCGAACCGGGAGATTTTCGGAGACTGTTTGAGCCGTATTTTTCGAGACGTGACAGCGGCACCGGCCTCGGGTTGGCGATCGTGCAACGCACAATATTCGAGCATGGCGGACAGATTCGTGCCGAAAGAAATTATCCGCACGGCGCACGGTTTGTGATCGAGTTACCAATGAGCGGCTAAATCGGACATCACTCGATTAGATGGACTCAATTCTCATAGTTGACGACGAACGCGGTATTCGCGACACGCTGCGGGCGGTGATGGAAGACGAAGGCTTCGCCGCTGATGCTGTCGGTACTGGCGAGGAGTGTCTCAAAGCGCTCGGCCGGCGAGCCTATGGCTGCATTCTGCTCGACGTCTGGCTGCCCGGGATCGATGGACTCGAGACACTCAGACAGTTGCGCGCAGCCGGTTCGGATGCCGCCGTCGTCATCATCTCGGGTCATGGCAACATCGAAACGGCGGTGCGCGCGACAAAACTCGGCGCTTTCGACTTCATCGAAAAACCTCTCTCAATCGAGAAAACAGTTCTTACAGTACGCAATGCGCTGCGACAGCAAAGGCTGGAGTTGATCAATGCCGGCATGGCCGCAGCACTTGCAGAAGAGTACACGATGGTCGGCGAATCGGTTGCAATGCGCGCTTTGCGAAAACAGATCTCGGTCGTCGCGCCAACTGACGGTCGCATTCTGATCTATGGTGAGTCCGGAACGGGTAAAGAACTGGTTGCACACGCAATTCACGCCGAATCGCGTCGTGCTGCTGCGCCTTTTATAGAAGTCAACTCCGCAGCTATTCCGGAAGAGTTAATCGAATCTGAGCTCTTCGGCCACGTCAAAGGGGCATTCACCGGAGCGACGGCGGCGAAGAAGGGAAAGTTTGAACTGGCAGACGGGGCCACGATCTTTCTCGACGAAGTGGGTGACATGAGTCCGAAGGTGCAAGCGAAGGTCCTGCGTGTCCTCGAGGAACAACGTTTTGAGCCGGTCGGCAGCGGCACTTCAATCAACGTCGATGTTCGTGTTATTGCTGCGACAAACAAGCGACTCGATTTCGAAATCGAGCAGGGAAACTTTCGCGCCGATCTCTTTTATCGTCTGAACGTTATTCCGTTCGAGTTGCCGCCATTACGCGAACGTCTCGAAGACGTCCCGTTGTTGGTGGATTACTTCAATCAACATTTCTCGAAGGCTTATGGCAAAAAACAGAAACAGTTTTTGCCGGAGGCACTCGAAGCAATGCAGTCGTACTCCTGGCCGGGCAACGTGCGCGAACTACGAAACACGATAGAACGAGTGGTGATAATGCATCGCAGCACAAGGATCTCGGCCGACGATCTTCCGCCGCAGGGCAAAGAAGAACCACCGGCAGCGTCTTTCCGCTTCCCATCCTTTAAAGAGGCCACCGAGGCCTACCACCGTGAATTCATCCAACGAAAGCTGGAAGAAGCTGACGGCAACGTCTCACGCGCCGCCGAATTAATGGGAGTGGACCGAAGCCATCTCTATCGTCGCATGCGCGCCCTCGGCATCCAGAACCGAGCCACATAAGGCACAAAAGCACATAAGGCACAAAAGAGGAGACGCGTTTCTTTCGGTCCTTCATTTTTGGAAGAACGAGAACGCATGGAATCGGACTTCTCTTTTGTGCTTTTTGTGCCTTTTGTGGCTGTTGACAAAACTTTACACAAGCATGACCAACTCGCTACATAGCGTGTGTATCCTCTACCTCTCAATTCCCGGTTTTCTGTTCGAGTTCAGTCCAAAATGTTTTACTCACGATGAGCCAGGAACGACAGGAGTACAGATCCAGATGGCCCATAGTCGTGTGTGTTCTGGCGTCGTTTGTGGTCGGCTTCGGCGTTTCATTTGTCTCTCGAAAAACAACGCCTGTCGCTGAAGCCAAAATTCAGATAGCCGACTTTCGTGTTCCCATTCCTGAAGGCGAGACGATCGTAACGATCATCAGTCGACAACCGGAAGGTCAGCCGTTGGGAAAACTCACGATTCAACGGCGCGGCAACACGATCTTCGGCGTTCCTTCAGGCGGCGCCTTCCGAGTTATCGACGTCATCGTCACTGAAGCACCTCGCTTCAATCAATAATTTGAGCCACGGATTTACACAGACGAACGCTGATCTGTGTTTATCCGTGTAATCCGTGGCTAAAGCGTTTCGTTGACAATGCGTCTTCAAATAGCTTATCAGTAGAATCGAGGTTGAAATGGATTTTACGACCAAAGAACTACTGAAACGTTACGCGAAGCTGGCGATTGGCCAGCCGTTTTCACCAGTGTTGCTGAACATTCTGGTGACGTCAGTTTGCGATATGCGCTGCACGCACTGCTTCTTCACTGACGAACTCGACGATCGTCCGCGCAAGAAACTCCAGATGAAGACGCACGAAATTGAGCGTATTTCGGAAACTTTAGGTGGAAATCTCGGCGTCCTGATTCTCGCCGGTGGCGAGCCGTTTACACGCAAGGATCTTCCTGAAATTGCACGCGCTTTCTACACCAACAACAAGCTCGAGTCGATCTACATCATGTCAAACGGGCAGATTCAAAAGCGAATCTTTCCGGACGTGACTCGAATTCTGCAGGAGTGCCCGAACCTTAACGTCACCGTCGCGCTTGGCATTGACGGTCCAAAGTTCGAGCATGAAAAGATTCGCCAAAAGCCGGGCTCATGGGATATCGCGATCGACACCGCGCGCCAACTTCAGTCGATTAAGAAAGAGTATCCACGTCTTGACGTGCAAACGTGTACCTGCTTCATGAACTCGAACCAGGACACGATTTTCGAGTGGTACGATTTCCTGAAATATGACTTAAGGCCTGACAAGGTCAACTTCAACTACATCCGTCCACCGTCAGCCGATCCAAAGGAGTTGGACATCGATCATTCGCGATATGCAAAGCTCGCTCAGATGATCGATGACGATTCGCGGCACGCCGCAATTAAAAACAACTATGGCGGCAGTGCCGGTTTCTTTAAAGCCGCGATCGACATCTACATGCACGGTCTGATTGCAAGGACTCAGGAAACACAGACTGCGCAGATGACCTGTTACGCCGGTACGGCCGGTGGAGTCATCTATGACGAAGGTACGGTCTCATCGTGTGAGAACCTGGAGCCGGTCGGCAACCTGCGCGAGTTCGACTGGAATTTCCAGAAGCTCTGGTTATCGCCCGCGATGCGGGCGCGTCGCAAAAAAGCACACGACGGTTGTTTCTGCACGCACGAGTCAAACAGTTATTACCCGTCGCTGCCCTTCAACCCAGGGCATTTGATCCAGATCAAGAAACTGGAGCGGGAGATGAAGAAGGCCCGCAAGGCAGTGGAGAAAGCGGAAGCATTGCCAAATGCCGATTGCCAATTGCCGATTTGAAAAGCAAAGAACCAAGTACAAAGCACGAAGCACAAATGGCCCAGCCGCAACGCATCCCAAAAATTCTGATCATCTCCTCCGATACCGGTGGCGGACATCGTTCCGCTGCCGCAGCGATTGTTGCGGGTGTGCAGAAGTTTTTCGACGGTGAATCGTATGCGATCAGGGTAGTGCGCGCGGTTGAGGAGTCGCATCATCTCAGTGCCAAGTTAGTCCGTTTGTACAACTGGATTCTGCGCAACCGGCAGCATTGGATGAAGTACTTCTACTGGTGCATGAATCGTCTGCGACCTGAGACGAGCGAGTTTTTCCACAAACGTTGCGTTGGTTATGTGGTTGAGCTTTTCGAACGCTGGTGCCCGCACGTCGTCGTCAGTGTTCATCCGCTTACGCAGCATATCTTTGCACGCGTCTTGAGGGAGTTGAATCTTGCGGGTCGTGTGCCGCTCGTTTCTGTCGTGACTGATCCCTGCTACGGTTTTTGGAAGGGTTGGGCGTGCGACGACGTGACGCTTTACCTGGTCGCCAGCGAGGAAGCACGACGTCAGTTGATCGATTACGGCGTGGCGCCGGAACGGATCAAGATTTCAGGTTTGCCGGTGCATCCGAAGTTTGCGTACCCGGGCGAAGAGGCGGCTCAGGCCGCACGGAGTGCGTTGGGTCTCGATCCTGAAAAATTCACTGTGTTTGTAAACGCAGGCTGGATCGGTGGCGGCAACATCCCGCAAATCTTTCGCGAGCTTGTGCGCGGCGAACTCGATGTGCAGGCAATTTTTCTCGCCGGAAAGAACGAGGATCTGCGCGTTGCTGCGGAATCGCTGGCACTCGAAGCGCCGTTTCCAATCAAAGTGATCGGTTATTCCGACGAGATCGAGAAGTTGATGAGCGCTGCGAATGTGATGATTTCGAAGCTCGGTGGATTGACGACGTTTGAAGCACTCGCGTGTCGTGTACCAATCATCGCAGATATGATCACCGAACCGATGCCGCAGGAAGCGGGCACTGCAAATCTCATTGCCGAGTGTGGCGCGGGTGTTATGTTGCGGCGTTCGAGCGACGTTGTTCCCGTCGTCCGGCGCATGATGGAAGACGAGGTCCACTACTCGCGCATGCGCGCCGCCACAGTGGGTCTCGCGATTCCAAACTCAACTCGTCAGATCGTCGAAGAGATCGCCGCTCTCATTCCACAGTCGGAAACTCCGATCCTCACTGAGGTCGCCTCCGCCTGATCCAAGTTTATCCGCGTGAATCCGTGGCTAAAAGAAACTCTTGACAAGCTGGTCCTGATCAACTAAGAACCACCTATCTCACTGGAGGGAACAACATGCCTGCACGCAAAACTACTAAAAAAGCAGCCTCAAAGAAAAAATCCATTAAGAAAAAAGCTGCTCGACCTGAAACCGGACCAGTTCCGCCTTACGGAGATCCGATTCGCAAAGCAATCGCGCGCGGCAACACGCGTGAAATGAAAACGGTGGCGGCCTCTGCGCGCAAATGGTTGAGTGATGTGCAGACGGCACTCGAACAACTCGAAGGCGCGCTCAAAAAGAAATAGACCTCGCGGCATTACTGCAGTTTGCCGAAATTAAGTCGATGGCTGCTCCTACGCGTTATCTTTCTTCGCGGGATCGCTCCTCGTTTGTGCCGGTCCATGCGGTTTGGGAGATCACCCTTGCCTGCGATCTGAAGTGTCATCACTGCGGCTCGCGAGCCGGTAAACGACGCCCAGAAGAACTGACAACCGAGGAAGCTCTCGATTTGGTTCGTCAACTCGCTCGCATGGGAACGCGCGAAGTGACGCTGATAGGTGGCGAAGCCTATCTTCGCCGCGATTGGCTCAAGATCATTCGCGAAGTCAGAGATCAGGGAATGGACTGCACGATGCAGTCCGGCGGTCTCAATCTCACGGAGGATCGTATCAAAGCGGCTGTCGACGCTGGTCTGCAAGCGCTCGGGATTTCGATCGATGGTTTAAGAGAAGTTCACGATCGGTTGCGCGGAGTGAAAGGTTCGTTTGACGCTGCTTTGAACGCGCTTCAGGCAATCAAGAAGTACGGCATCACTTCGAGTGCCAACACGCAGATTACCTCACTCGTTATTCCGCAATTGCGTGAACTGATGAATCTTTTCATCGACGCGGGCGCGAAGAACTGGCAGGTTCAACTCACGGTAGCGATGGGCCGCGCCGCAGACAATCCCGAACTCCTGCTTCAACCACATGAATTGCTGGAGCTGATGCCTTTGCTTGCGCAGTTGTTTGAGGAAGCCGCCGACAGAGGATTTCTGCTTCAGCCTGGCAACAACATTGGTTACTTCGGACCGTATGAGTCGGTGTGGCGAGGCAGTGGCGACGATCGAATCCACTGGACAAGTTGTAACGCCGGACAGAACACGCTCGGGATCGAGGCGGATGGCACGATAAAGGGATGTCCGTCGTTACCGACGTCGCCTTATGCAGGCGGCAACATCCGCGACCTCAGTCTGAAAAAGATCTGGTGGACAACTGACGAACTCAGCATCAATCGGCGACGAACTAACTCTGGATTGTGGGGGTTCTGTGGCAGTTGTTACTACGCCGATATCTGCAAAGCAGGCTGCACCTGGACCACGCACTCGTTACTTGGAAAGGCCGGCAACAATCCTTATTGCCATCATCGTGCGCTGGAATTATCGAAGCAAGGTCTTCGGGAACGCATTGTTCAAGTGGAAAGAGCCCCTGGCACATCTTTCGATCACGGTCGCTTTGAACTGATACTGGAGACGATGGATGGAAACGCAATGGTAAACAACCTCGTGCAGATAACTTCAACTCGAACGCGTCAACCAACGGAATTGATTCTTTGCCGCGGTTGTAGTCGTCATGTGAAGACTGGCACTAAGGTTTGTCCTTTTTGCGTTGGGGACATTCGATCACTGACGAAGATGCACGAGAAGAAGTTACGAGAAGCGAAGAGGGCCTACCGACGTCTCTTGAGACTCCTCCCCCAAGGTAGATAGTAAGACAGGATGAACAGGATTATTTCAGGATTAGCAGGTTAAATCCTGGGAATCCTGAGAAATCCTGTTCATCCTGTTCATCCTGTTCATCCTGTCCCCAATACACCGCCAGAAATGAACGACCAACCTTGGATTCTAGGTATAAGCGCCTCGCACAACGGCTCGGCATGTTTGCTTCGAGGCGATGAGATTGTTGTCGCGATTCAAGAAGAGCGCCTTTCGCGATTTAAGCGCCACCGCATCTATGGCGCCGGACCATCGCGCGCCGTTGCCTATTGCCTGAACTACGCTCGTATTGAACCTCGCGATCTGAGTCTCGTGGTCCTATGCATTCAAGGTCGAGTGTCAGATCAGAAACACGATATCCATCTCGATCCTTTCTTGAATGTGCTAACACACGGAATCCCGACGACCACGATTCCTCATCACTACGGCCATGCCGTGAGTGTCTTCGCGACTTCAGGTTTCGCAGAGTCGGCAATACTGATCGTCGATGGCGCCGGCTCACCCGTCTCTGACTTCACGCCTGACGAACTCAAAGTTCTTAACGGGAATTCAGTCGATAGCTGGGAGACAATCTCGCTTTATCACGCTTCCGGCACCAATGTTATGCCACTCGAGAAACACGCGGTCGAACACGGCGCATGGCTGGTTATGCATAACGGAGAAATGCCGTCGTTCGGCAGTCTCGGTGGAATGTTTTCTGCTGTGGCGCAACAGATATTTGGCGAAGCTTCCGAAGCGGGCAAGGTGATGGGGCTGGCTCCTTACGGTGAAAAGCAGTTTCCCACGAGTGATTTCTTTGCGGTTGAAAAGGGGCAGTTCTGTTACAAAGACGCAGTGCCAGTTCGCTTTCGGCATTCGGAACGCTGGCCCAGTCGCACGAGTGAGTACGCAGCGCTCGCGTGCTCGGCGCAGTCAGCGCTCGAAGACGCCTTGATTTATCTCGTTCAGCATGTGCATGAGTTGTCTGGGAGCGAGAATCTCTGTTACGCCGGTGGCGTGGCCTTGAACAGTGTTGCGAACGAGCGAATCATCCGCGAATCAGCCTTCAAGAACGTCTACATTATGCCTGCGGCAGAGGATAGCGGCACTGCGATCGGCGCCGCTTATTATGGTCTCTGGCAATTAACTCAGCACAATTCGCAAAGACAAATCTTGCACGACGCTCCGGGACGAATCTATTCACCAGCCGAACTATCAGCGGCTATTGATGGATCATCGAACGTCAGGGTAGTGCATTCGACGGATGTGATTTCCGATGCAGTGCAGTTGTTGTGTGAAGGCAAGATAATCGGCTGGTTTGACGGTGGCTCTGAGCTCGGTCCACGCGCCCTCGGGCAGCGAAGCATCCTCTGCGATCCACGCCAACCCGACGCGAAGGAAACTCTGAATAGACGCGTCAAGATGCGTGAGGCCTTTCGTCCATTCGCGCCCGCGGTTTTGCTTGAAGAAGCGGCAAACTGGTTTGAGTTTGGCGACACGCTTCGAGAGAGTCCGTTCATGCTGCGAGTCGTGGATGTGAAGCCGGAAAAGAGAGAGCGAGTGCCGGCCATTGTGCACGTTGATGGAACGGGTCGAGTGCAGACGCTGACGCTTGAGAACAATGGCAGGTTTTACGAATTAGTCAGTAAGTTTTACGCGAAGACAGGGGTGCCGATGGTTCTCAATACATCGTTCAATCGCATGGGAGAGCCGATAATAGAAACTCCCGTTGACGCGATTGCATGTCTGTTGAATACGGGCCTCGATTGTTGTGTCTTCGAGGATAGAATTGTGTTTAAGGCTTAAGGCAATGTCAGAGGCGGTTGAGGCAGCCCATTTCAATCTGTTTCTGTTACCGAATTTTCTGGATCCGGAGACGTGTGCGAATCTAAGGGCTGAGTTGGCTGAGTCGCCTACGACTCAAGCACCGGTTTACATCCAGGGTACGGAAGGCACCATTCATGAAACAGTTCGCAAAACGACCAGCATGCATCCCTCGCAGGAAACGTTTGACCAGGTTCACCAACGATTACTAGAGCAAACGTCAGCGTTGTCTCAGCATTTCGGTGAGACTCTGATCGACTGTGAGCCGCCGCAGTTTTTGCATTATGAAAAAGGTGACTTTTTTGTGCGTCACCAGGACGGTAACCCCAGACAGGACGACTTCGATCATCTACGGGTTCGTCGCATCTCAATCGTCGTGTTTCTAAATGATTTTTCAGCCGAGCCAAAAACAGACTGCTACAGTGGTGGAGTGCTCAACTTCTACGATCAGAGTAAGGAGTTTGGTCTGCAAGGCAAAACCGGACTGTTGTTGGCGTTCACATCAGACACTTTTCACGAAGTGATGCCGGTGACGAGTGGCGAACGTTTAACGATCATCACCTGGTTCAGGTAGGACCACAAAAGTGACCTAAGGCAAAACAAGAAAACATTTGTGCTTTTTGTGCTTCTTTGTATTTATTCGTATTGACAGGACCAACGTTTAGCATTACGCTGCCGCGCGTTCCCTCGTTAACCGCAACCCTTTTTCCGCTGCAACGGTCTCTCCGTTGTTAGCTCTCACTTGAAACTCAAAAGCTTCAAGCGATCCTGTGCCTCAACTTTGGGAGAAATATCCATGAGTACACCGCGAAATCCACAACGAAAGGGCAAGCCGGAAGTCCGACCGATTCCCGAGGTTGCTCCTGAAATAAAACCCATTCCCGAAATTGCTCCTGAGATCCGACCGATTCCTGAGATCGCGCCTGAGATTAAACCGATTCCGGAAGTCGCACCCGAAATCAAAACCGAAATCAGACCCATCCCGGAGATTGCACCTGAGATTCGACCAATCCCGGAAGTCGCGCCAGAGATAAAGCCCGTCCCGGAAATAGCGCCTGAGATTCGACCGATTCCGGAAGTCGCACCCGAGGTAAAGCCCATCCCGGAAGTCGCGCCGGATCCGTACCGACGGCCCATCCCAGAAGTGGCGCCGCAGAAAGCACCGCGACCGATTCCGGAAATCGCGCCTGAAAAAGCTCCGCGACCGGTTCCAGAAGTTGCTCCGGATACTCCGAAGAAGAAGTCGTATTGAAGCACAGCGGCTATCCACAGATTTCACAGATTTTTCTGTGGAATCTGTGGATGCCTTTTTTCGGAGGCTCGTTTTGAAACCGGTTGCACTAATCAGCATGCCGACGCTGTCGGCACGCTTTCCATCATTCCAGCTTGCTCTGCTTAAACCAACTCTCGAGCGAGCAGGCATTCCCGTGCAAACCTTCTCCCTCTTCATGTACTTCGGGACGCAGGTCGGATGGCGTCTGAACGAGACACTTTCAGACGTGTATCCGTCCATGGTTGGAGAGTGGATCTGGACCAGGGCTGCGTTTGGCGACTTTGCTCGAGACGAGGATTACTTTGAGATTTATCACGGCAATCTCGAAGCGATCTGCAGGAACGCCGGATGCTCCTGGGACGATTTGCTTCGCTTGCGTGAGAACGCGGCGCCAGGATTTATCGACTGGTGTCTCAGCAGTGTTGACTGGAGCCGGTTTGGTTTGATCGGCTTCTCCGTCGTGTTTCAGCAGACACTGGCGAGTATTGCACTCGCGCGAGCGCTGAAAGAAAAGTACCCGCACATTCCGATCATCATGGGCGGCGCTACGTTTGAAGACGATATCGCGGAAGAGATCATTAAAGGTTGCCCGCAAGTTGATTACATCCACTGTGGTGACGCCGACGAGACGTTGCCGGAGGCGATTCGACGCGTCTATGACGGCGAATCGATGAAAGGCATGCCGGGGATCATGTGGCGCAACAATGGGGAAGTGGTCTTTAACGGCCGTGCGCCCAATCTCGCCGACATGAACAAAACTCCGGTTCCGGATTTTGACGAGTACTTCTACGCTCGCAAAGAAGGTGGTTATCAGCGTTGGGACCATGCGCAGGAAGTTTTACTGCCGATCGAAACTGCGCGCGGTTGCTGGTGGGGTGTCAAGAATCACTGCACGTTTTGTGGTTTGAATCGTGCCGGTATGGAGTTCAGATCCAAACGAGTTGAGAACGTTATTCAACAGCTGGATGAGCTTTCACGACGCTACGGCATTCTTGATTTCAACGCCATCGACAACATCATCGAGCCTGAATACATCGACAAGCTATTCGGACAACTGAGTGAGGCTAATACGGACATTCGACTTCACTACGAAGTGCGGCCAAGTCTCTCGCGTGTGCAACTGAAACACATGCGCAAGGGCGGGCTGTTCTCAATCCAGCCGGGCGTGGAGAGTTTTTCCACGCACATTCTCAAGCTCATGAAGAAGCATACAACCGGCATCCGCAATCTCGAGCTGATCAAGTGGTCCACTTATTACGGCATTAATAACCTGTATAACATTCTGCTGCGCTTCCCGGGTGAGACCGCAGAGGACTACCGCAGCCAGTGTGACGTAATTTCAAAGATTCATCATTTTCAGGCGCCCTGGGCAATTGCGAAAGCGCGCGCGGATCGGGGTTCGCCGATGTATAGCGATCCCGAGTCGCAGTCGATCAGTCGCCTAGTACCGTCGGCGTGCTACGACTATCTGTTCCCTAAAGATCGATTCAACCTGAATCGCGTGTCCTATTATTTTGAGCACGAGATGAGCAACACGGTCGAAGATCGTCAATACAATGAGATCTTTGAGGCTGTCGACGTCTGGCAGAATCGTTGGCGACAGCGTCCGCGCCCTTATCTTCGTTACCGAAAAGGATGGGCCACAATTCTGATCAGCGATGGTCGTAACGGTTCCGCGCATACGTCAACCTATGCGGATGATTATGCGACGCTTTACGAGTATTGCGCCGATGCGCGGAGTCGGAAGGAGATCTCCACCAGGTTTGACGACGCGCCGTGGGTTGAGGGCGCGTTGGACGAATTTGTCGATCGAGATCTGATGGTCTATCTGGACAATCGCTATCTCAGCCTGGCGCTTCCGGAGAATCCCTACTACTGAGAACGTTGGGGTCGTGTTTGTAGGGGGCGGCACTCCGTGGCCGCCCCTTGCGTGGAAAATAGACCCCTTCGAAAGCAGCGATGCGCCTGCAGGCAGGACAGGCACGTCGGAAAATCTTGATGTCACGCAAGGGGCGGCCACGGAGTGCCGCCCCTACAAAGGTCGTCCGAAAATTCGAATTCATCATGTTGCGTGAAGCCCTTTCACAGACACTCGATTCGCTACCTGAAAGCTTCCAAACGGCACGCGCCGAGCTGCTCGAACTACTTCAACGCAGCGGGATCCTTTATCGCTCCGAAACGCAGCAGGTGCTTTCCCGCGACGGCACTTCGGCACGTTGGATGCTCGACTCACTCGCCGTAACGCTCTCGCCCAGAGGCGCACAACTCGCCGGCCGGTGTGTTCTGGAACTCCTGAAACGATTCGACGGGCGACAAATCGCAACCTACGGATTAACAGGAGTCCCGATTCTCCAATCGTCCATCGTTCAGGACAGCAGTTATCGTGGTCTGCTCGTCCGTAAAGAACGAAAAGAACATGGTTCCTTAAAACTGATCGAAGGCATCATCGATCCGGCTGAGCCCGTTATCCTGATCGACGACTCAGTCAGCTCTGGAACATGCATGAGCGAAGCGATTGAGCGATTGGAGGCGGCGGGGCTGCGCGTGGAGGGCGGCATCTGTCTCGTGCGTTTCGGCTGGCAGAACGGTTACGCCCTGATGCAGGAGCGCGGCTATCACATGGAGGCTGTTTATGACATCTGGGACGACTTCATCGCCCACATGGACGACGAAGAAAAGCAGTTAGCGAATCCATCGAAGTGGTTTCCTCCGTTTGAATGGCACACGCAACATGCACCTGAACATCTTCATCCAGCGCAACTCGCACGCGCTGTGATCTCCGAATATTTGTTGACAGGCAAGCTCCTTCGTTCTCCTGAGCATTTAGACAAGAAATACGATTCAGCCGGCGGAGCATGGGTCAGCATTCGATCGCGTGAGAGTGTCTATCGCCGCTTTGCTCGTGGCGGTTTCTGGCACTTTCCCGGTGAGCAATCGAAGTCGGCGGCGGATGATGTAGTGATGGCTTCGCTGAGTACGGCTGCAGGTCTGCCCGGCGGTGAAGAAGGATTGAAAACTGTCGAACAGAGTGCGCTTGCAGTGACTTTCTTTAGCGCTCTGGAGCAGTGCACGCCCGGAAAACTCGACAACGATCGCTACGGAATTGTTGTCCGGAGTTTGGAGAGACGCGCGAAAATGGGCGGCGCCTTGCCGCGTATGCCGGGCATCGTTAATGAGTGGGCCCAGTTTCAGCATGCGCGCATAAAGAACGCAAAGTTGGTTTCGTTTGAACCGTACGAACTCTTTCGTCATGAAGTCGTGAAAGTGGTCGAACCGGGAGCTACATGGCAGCCAACAGGTGTTCCGGCGCCTGAGGGAGTTCCATGGCATAAGAACCGATCGGTTTGTGGTCCCATCGTCAAACGAGCACGAGATCTGGTACTCGCACAGCTACTTGACCGTTCTGAGACGACAGAGCCGCTCCTTGAAAACATCCTTCCTAAGAATGTCGATTCGTTGTATCTGACGATCTATATCAACGGTCATCTGCGCGGCTGTATGGGCCAAAAGCTGCGTAGTCTTGATGACGACTTGAAGTCGATCGCCAAAGCCGCTGTGCGCGATGAGAGATTTGCAGGCCGCGCTGCAATCAACAGTGATTCGGTTGCTGTCACAGTTTCGTTCCTGTCTGATCCGCTGCCACTTGGTGAGGCTTCCGCTGCTGAGGTTGTTAACTACTATCGCCACGGCGATCAAACGGTCATGGTCTATCAGGAGGATCGCGTTGGACTGCTGTTGCCGTTTGTCGCTTCGTGCTGGAATCTCGATCCAGTGGGGTTCGCGAACGCGGTGATAGAGAAAGCCGGATTGAAAGAGCCCCCGTATTACTGGGTCAGGTTTGACTGTGCGACGTGGCTTGCCGATCGTGAAGGCATTTCGTTGACAGTCGGAGGTTTTGCACCAAGACAAAATGCTTTACCGCCGGTTCCTGAACTGGTCACTCACCAGGCCAGAATACATTTGCACTACCTACTCAAACACTTAAGAGAAGACGGGTCGTTTTATTCCGGTTATCAGCCTTTTCATAACCGACTCTATGAGTCACCTGATCTCGCAAGGCAGGCTCATGGCGCGTGGGCCCTCGCACGCGCTGTGAATATTTTTGGTGGCAATGATCTAAAGTCTGCGTCAAACAAAGTAATTGACAGTCTGCTGACGAAAGTAGTTCGCGATGGAGAAGAAGTTTGGTTACAAGCTCAGAGTGAAACAGCAACAGTAGCCGAAAGCTCGTTCTTGCTGCTGGCGCTGAGCTGTCTTCCAGACCACGATACGCGTCGGGAGCTGATGAAAGATCTCGCTGCTACTTTGTGGCGCTGCGTGGAATTGCCTCACGGTCGCATCTTTACTCATAACAATTCTGATGAACCGTCTCCGGAGCCGTTTCAAGACTACTTTCCGGGACAGGTGTTGCTCGCCCTCGCAGTTGCGTGCGAAGCGAAGGTCGCCGATATTGACGCGGAGCGTCTCCGCCGGTCCTTCCAGTATTACCGTCATCGATTTCGCTACAAGCGACACTTCGGGCAGGCGACCTGGTTAATGCAGGCGTTCAGCAAGTGGTTCCAGGTTACTGGTGAAGTGGATTTTGCGAGTTTGGCGTTTGAGGTTGCCGATTGGTTATTGGGATATCAACAGGACAAGACCGGCGGTTTCAGCAACGATCATCAACCCGGCACGCCGGGATACACCACGGCCGTTTATCTCGAAGGCATCGCTTCTGCAATGCTGGTGGCTTCGTCACTCGCCGATACTGAGCGTCACCGGCGCTATTACGATTCGCTGGCAACAGGCTTTGCATTTCTCGATCGATTAATCATTCAAGACCGAGATCAATCCATCCTTCCGAACCCGGATTTTGCCATTGGCGGCCTGCGACAGGGAGTTCATTACAGCGAGGTTCGTACCGACTTCGTACAGCATTCACTGTCAGCTATTCTCGAGTTTTGGCCGCGGATGAACACCGATAATTGACTGTATAGCGCTTTTCACGCTTTAATCTGGCGCGGCACTTAACTTAATCCCCGTCTAATTTTAGGAGAAACAATCTTCTGTGAGTCTTTTGCTTGAGGGAAAGCGCGCGTTCATAACCGGAGGAACGCGCGGCATAGGTGCGGCGATTTGCGAAATCTTCGCGCGTGAAGGAGCTGATGTGGCTTTCAGCTACAATTCTCGCGAAGACCTCGCCGCCGAAATGAGTCAAAAAATCGAAGCCCACGGCCGTAAGGCATTCAACGCAAGAGTCTCAGTGATCGATCGCGTGGGAATGAAGAAACTTACGCGAGAGCTGGTTGAAAAGTGGGGCGGCATAGACATTCTAGTCAACAACGCCGCCATCAATCGCGGTGACAATTTTGCCACCACCACCGACCGCGCCTGGGACGAGGTTATTCACACGAATGTCGATAGTCTGTTTGCGGTCACCAAACCGATCTACAAACAGATGATTCGCCAGCGTAAGGGAATCATCCTCAACATCACTTCCATCGGAGCGATGCGTGCGTTGCCGACGGCAGTGCACTACGCAACTTCGAAAGCTGCGATGATCGGTTTCACGAAGTGTTTGTCGCGCGAGGCGTCGACGTTTGGTGTGCGTGTGAATGCGATTGCCGCAGGAATTTTCGATACCGATCTCGCTCAGGCACTCCCCGATCGTCTGTTACAGATGCACGATTTCTGGACTTCAGCAGGGCGGTTGGGGCGTCCGGAAGAGCTCGCTGAATACGCGGCGTTCATGGTCAGCGAGCGAAACAGCTTCATGAATGGCGAAGTCGTGATCGTTGACGGCGGCGCAATTACGTAACACGGATCAAACAGATCAAAGCCACGGATTTTCACTGTAAGAAATCTGTTCTTAGTCCGTTTTATCGGTGGCCTCTTTTAGTCTTCGTTCAAGATCGCGAAGTGTCCTTTGCATCTCCCCTAGCCGCCTGAACGCAGCCGTTGATCGGAGCCAATCCTTGTTATCAAACGCCGGAATTCCTGAGATAACTTTGCCCGCCGGAATGTCATGGCTCGTCGCGCTCTTCGCTGTGAGCACGACATCGTCACCGATCGTTAAGTGACCGGCAACACCAGCCTGTCCAGCGAGAATTACGCGATTGCCGATGTGTGAACTGCCCGCAAGTCCCACCTGTGCGCAGAGCAGAGTGTCCTGACCGATCGTGCACGAGTGACCAATTTGCACGAGGTTATCCAGTTTTGATCCACGCCCGATGCGACTCTCACCAACGGATGCCCGATCGATCGTCGTCGCAGCTCCGATTTCCACATCGTCTTCTATCACTACTCGCCCGGTCTGCGGGATCTTCAACCAGTGCTTCTCTTCGTCCTTTGCGTAACCAAAACCATCGCAACCGATCACAGCGTTGTTGTGGATCACAACTCGTTCACCCACGACTGTTCGTTCACGAATGGCGACGCCGGAATGGATCACTGAGCCTCTGCCAATCGTAACGTCGTCGTAAAGCGTGACATTCGGATAGATTCGCACCTCGTCCCCGATGAACACGTTACGACCGATCACCGAGCAGGCGCCGATCGCAACGCGCTTCGCAAGCCGTGCACTTGGATCGATCACCGCTGACGGATGGATGAACGGCTCGAGCTCGGCTTCGGGATTGAAGATCCGCAACGCTCGTGTGTATGCAAGGTAAGGATCTTTTACGCGCAATATCGCGATCTTCCGATCTGTCTGTGCGTCTTCGCTCAGATAGATAGCGGAAGCGCGAGTGCTATTAACTCGTGGCGTGTAACGCGGGTTCGCGAGGAAAGTAACCTGCCCTTCGCCCGCCTCGTTGAGCCCGGCCGCCCCGACGATGTCAAAGTCCTCACTAGCGCCCTCGACACGAGCGCCAGTACGTTCTGCCAATTCCGATAACTTCATATCTTGTTCATCCTGTAAAAAATCCTGTGAATCTTGTCCATCACATGATCGAGACCGGATCGATCTCAAGATTAATCGATCTCAGATTCACGCCACTCTCTGCAATCGCCTTCAACGCCGCATCGGCAACCTCTCGCAAATGCTTTCGTGTTCGCGACTTAATCAATATTTGAAAACGATGCTCACCCTTCAACCTGGAAAGCGGCGCCGGCGCCGGACCAAGTACACGACACTTCCGATCCTGGTTCACAAGATCAAGCTGTTTGCGAAGGTCAAGACTATCTGAGCGCACGCGACCCAGGTCTGGTCCATGAATCAGCAAACTCGCGAGCGCCACGAATGGCGGATACGAATGATTTTGTCTGTAGCGGAGCTCTTCTTCAAAGAACCCCTCGTAGTCCTGTGCGCAAGCGTGACGCAAAGCGTAGTGATAAGGATGATAGGTCTGAATCAGAACCCGTCCGGGTCGATCGCCACGGCCGGCACGTCCTGCAACTTGTGTTATCAACTGGAACGTCCGTTCCGCCGAACGGAAATCCGGCAACGCCAGGCCGGCATCAACTGAAACCACTCCGACAAGCGTCACATTCGGGAAGTCGTGGCCCTTGGCCAGCATTTGTGTTCCCACTAGGGTATCAATCTTGCCGGCACTGAAATCGGCGAGCGATTGCTCAAACACTTTACGGCGCGCGGTTGTGTCGCGATCGATGCGAGCGACGCGCAGGGCAGGGAAGAGCAGCTTCAGCATTTCCTCAAGTTGCTCAGTGCCCTCGCCAACGTAATAAATATATTTCTTTCCACACGACGGACACACGCGCGGCACCGCTTCGCGGTGATTGCAATAGTGACAAACGATCACGCGTTCACTGCGGTGATAGGTGAGCGTCACGTCGCAGTTCGGGCATTGCACGGTCTCGCCACATGAGCGGCAAAGTATGAAGCTGGAATATCCGCGCCGGTTGAGCAAAATAATCGACTGCTCTCCGCGTTCGCGCGTTTCACGGATCGCCTCGAGCAACTCATCAGAAAAGACACGTGGCTTTCCGTGTCTTGCAAACACGTTTCGCATGTCGACGATCTTCGCCTCGGCCATCGGCCTCGCGCCGATGCGTTCAGGCAAACGCACAAAGTGATACTTGCCTTTGCGCGCATTGTGAAACGACTCGAGTGATGGAGTTGCTGAACCCAGCACCACCGTGGCAGATTCCTTTTGCGCTCGCACGATGGCGACGTCGCGCGCGTTGTAATAAGGCGACTCCTGTTGCCTGTAAGACGATTCGTGTTCTTCATCGACGACGATCAAGCCGAGGTTCTTCACCGGGGCAAACACCGCCGAACGGGTGCCGATTACCACGCGAGCCTCGCCGTTTCGAACGCGGGTCCACTCGTCAAATCTCTCTCCCTTTTGTAGAGACGAGTGAAAGATGGCGACTTGATCACCGAAGCGAGCGCGCAACCGTCGTGAAAAGACCGGTGTTAGCGCGATCTCAGGCACGAGCATCATTGCCGATCGATCAAGACTGAGTGCAGTGTTCATCGCACGCATATAAACTTCAGTCTTGCCGCTGCCGGTTACGCCGTGCAACAGAAACGCTGAATACTCACTCGCGTTCATCTGTTTTTCGATCTGTTCGAGAACCGCTGCTTGTCCGTCGGTGAGTGTGTGTTCTGTGTCCTCTACACCGAGCGACTCGGTCAGCGGATCGCGGCGAATCGCTTCGACATAAACTTCAACCAAAGCTTTCTTTTCCAGTGACGAAACCGTCGAGGCGCTGACCTTCGCCACCTTCAATAAAGACTGGAGCTGCATTGGACCGCTCTCAGTCAAGGTTGAGAGTACGCGGCGTTGCGTGTCAGTAAGTTTTTGTTCTTCTGAATCCGACGCTTGATGCAGGCGGACGAAGCGGCGCAGCTTTGGTTGGACAAAGGACCCAGTCTTTCGTTTCGGAGACATACCCGGCGGCAAAGCAGCTTTGATCACTTCACCGATCGGGCATGCATAATAGTCAGCGACCCAGCGAGCCAGCTGCAGAATCTCGGGACCACAGACCGGAGTCTGATCGAGAAGCTCATGCGCATCTTTTATGTCTACGCCGACAAGGTTTGCAGGCGGTTCGTCGAATAGGGAAACGATATACGCAGTGACGAGATTGCGGCCGAGTGGAACGACAATACGTGCACCAACCTCTGCCTCGGCGCGTTGTTCAGGGCTCAGGCGGTATGTGAACGTTTGAAAGACATGCAGCGGAACTGCGACTTCAACGTATGAGGTATCAGCCACGGATTTCACGGATGGCTATCAAGATAGTCGCGGACTTTCTTCAAGTCTTCCCAGGTCTCGCGCTTCTTCGACGGATCGCGCAGCAGGTAAGCCGGATGAAATGTAGGCATCACCTTGATGCCTTTGTAATCCTGGAAGCGTCCCCGCAGTCGTGTGATTCCCTCGCGTGTGTCCAAAAGATTTTTCATGGCGGTGTTGCCCAGCACCACGATCACCTCCGGCTGCACGATTGCAATCTCACGGAGCAAATATGGCTTGCAGGTTGAGGCCTCTTCAGTTGTGGGAGCTCTGTTGCCGGGCGGACGGCAGCGATTGACGTTACCAATCAACACCTGTTCACGTTTCAAGCCAATCGCTTCGATGATCTTTGTCAGTAACTGTCCGGCGCGACCGACAAACGGTCGTGCCTGGGCATCTTCATCTGCACCCGGGGCCTCGCCGACGAACATCAAGCGCGATTTGCGGTTTCCTTCTGTATGAACCACGTGCGTGCGTTCCAAATGAAGCGGACAGCGAGTGCAATCGCCGATTTCAGCATGAATCTGTTCGAATGTTTCGTTTGAGGGAGCGAGTTTCGCGGGCGGCGGAGCGATATCGCCGAAAAGTGATGTTGACGGCTGATCTATCCGCAGATTACGCGGATTAGGTGAATCTGCGTGATCTGCGGATGGTTTTACGTCGACACGGATACCTTCGACTCCCAGTGCGCGCAGGTGCTCAAGTTGTTTCTTTGTTTCAGCGAGTAGATCCAGAATCTCTTTTGACATCGGAATCGTTTCAACGAGATCGAAGCTGCACTATAACATCGAGAACGCGATCGGCGGCGTCACGCTTGGATAAAACAGGCAGTGCAATCGGATTATCATCTTTCGTGATAATTGTGATCACATTAGTTGCCGAGTCGAAACCGGAATCTCCTCGCGTCACGTCATTCGCGATAATGGCGTCCAACTTCTTCGCATGCAACTTTTCTCTCGCGTTCTCTACGACATTCTCGGTCTCTGCCGCAAACCCGATCACTAACATCCCATTCGAACGTGAAGCTGCGACCTGAGACAGCACATCTGGCGTGCGCTCCAACGTCAACGTTATCGAATCGTTTGTCTTCTTTATCTTTTGATCTGCTCGTTGCGCCGGACGATAATCAGCAATCGCTGCCGCCCCGATAAAAACAGACGCGCCCGCACTCTCACGCGCAACTGCTTGCGACATGTCTTCCGCTGAAAGTGCTTTAACGATTCGAACGCCGTCAGGAGGTGTGGCTGTTGTTACTCCTGATACAACTGTGACTTCAGCACCTCGTTTCAAAGCCGCCTCGGCCAGCGCGAATCCCATTCTTCCTGAAGATCTATTTGAGATGAATCGTACTGGATCGATCTCTTCACGAGTAGCGCCGACAGTTATCAGAAGTTTCTCACCGCTCAGATCTCTCGGGTACGCCGATTCTGAAGAGCCAAGAATCTCAAGCGCGGCAGCGACAATGCGTTCTGGTTCACTCAAGCGCCCTGGTCCAATCGTGCCGCAGGCCATCTCACCGGCGTCGGGTGCGACAAAATGAACTCCATCTGCTCGTAGCCGTTCCAGATTACGTTGCGTGGCCGGGTGTTCCCACATCGTCGTGTTCATTGCGGGCGCAATCAACACCGGAGCCGTGCAGGCGAGATAGGTCGAACTGAGAAAATCATCAGCCACGCCATTCGCAAATTTGGCGATGATGTTTGCAGTAGCCGGCGCCACGACCAGCAAATCTACTGTTTGCGAGAATGTAATGTGAGCGATCGGGTCAGGATTATCCGGTGCGTAGTCGTCAACGATGACGTGGTGGCCGGAAAGTGCACGAAACGTGAGTGGCTGCACAAACTCACAAGCCCTCTTCGTCATTGCCACTCTGACAGTACAACCGGTCTTTTGCAGCCCGCGAAGAACTTCGACCGCTTTGTAGGCGGCTATACCGCCACAGACTCCGAGTGCAACGTTCTTATCGAATGAAGAAGCTTGAGACTCAGGAGAATACATGCGCTTAACGGAAAACGAAGATCAATGTAACATTGCCGAAAGACGGGCGCAATTTAGTTAATCCTGGTGCTGGTATAATCGGCCGGTCACAATAAAAATAGAGGATTACCTCCCGCGAGGAGCAAAGCCATGGCAACTATCAAGGGAAGATTTTCCGCCGCTCTGCTGGTAGCCTTCTGTTCGCTCACACCGATTCGGGCCAACCAGAACCTGCAACGTTCAGACGACGAATTTGGTCCAGTGGTTCGCGCCTATCTCGGATACCTCCGAAATGAGCAGGAAGTAGTGGACGATCGCGTCAGCCGCCGCGAGGTCAATGCCACGTATTACCGGCGTAACTCAAACCGGATTAAAGCTTTACGCCAAATGGCCATCCGCCTTGCCCGGGAAACTCACAACGACTACCTGCCCGAGTTGGAGGCTGTTTCGGCTGACGAGATGAGGATTTTATTCGGTTCGACGCCGCCGCAACCGGCAAGTCTGAAGGTCGGGGAAGTGCTGCGGAATACGTTTCGATTCCTGGGTGTAGTTCGAAGCGTGGAGACTTTCTACCTCTTCGCACGGCTCGACCCATACGAGCAGGCCGAGCTGACCGAGAAATCGTCCGCCGTTCGTCGCCCTTAAAGGTCTGGCCCAGGCGGTCCAGAAAGTGCCCGTTCACGGACTCCTCAACGCCGACACAGTTTTGTGGCAAAGTTAAGCCAAATGATTGTTGACAGAGGGCTTGTATTAGTGTAATAAATCCCATGTTAGTGGCTTAGAGGCCATAAATCCCAAGCATTAACGGGCTTTGCACAGGTTGCTAACAACCTATTGTTTTTCCCACGACTGTTTGGCCGTCGCGGTACGCAATTAAGACCTTTGTGTTTCACTATACGGGAGGAAAGTTAATGATCAGCAAAACTTGGAGCCGCAAGTCTATCGCGACTGTGGTGGCGGTTGCCGTTTTGAGTGTTTACTCAATGGTGGTATTGGCTGCGCCAGGTGCGAAGGCGTCAGGCGAGCTTTCGGTTTCGGGACAAGTCACGGTGAATGGCCAGAAAGTAATTTCTGGTGGCACGGTTTTCTCGAATTCAACGATTAGCACCGCGGCTCAAAGCAGCGCTTCAGTCAGCATCAGCAAAGTCGGTAGAGTTGAACTTGCACCAAACAGCAACCTGCTCCTCAGTTTCGCGGGGAATAGCATCACCGCTATGCTGGACACGGGCAGTGCTCAGGTGTCAACGTTCGCTGGAACCACAGTTAACCTTACGACCAAAGACGGTACTGTTGTTGTAGATGGCAGTCAGGCCACGACGTTCACTGTTAGTGCTTCACGTGGACGTACCTCTGTCACAACCCTCTCCGGTCTAGCGGAGTTCAAGACCGGCGGCACCTCCAAGCAGATCGCTGCTGGCGAGAGCGCAACCGCTGGAACGCCGAACCCGCAGGGTGATGATGATGACGATGGCTTGAGCGGCGGCGCATTGGCCGTGTTGCTGTTGGCTGTCGGTGGTGCGGTGGCAGGTGTTCTTTATGCCGCATTCCACAACAACGACCTTAACTTTGGCGGTAGCGTTACAGTAGTTAGCCCGACCAAATAAAGCTGGCGAGTAAGCTGGTTCGGCTTGAAGTAAAAATACTGTGGCACTGGTACCCAGCGCTGCGGTCAGATGAATTCACCTTGCGGGTCACGCGAATTCACACGCGTGACCCGCAAGGTTTTGAATGTCAGGCGACGTTGTTCTTAGTTCTTTGTGCTTTGTACTTTGTATGCCGGACGAAACACTAAGTACAAAGAACCAAGTATAAAAGCACAGGAAAGACTTGAATGCATATTGCTGTTATTGGTACCGGTTATGTAGGACTTGTGACCGGTGCATGCTTCGCTGAGTTTGGGGTCGACGTTACCTGCGTCGACGTTGATGAAGACAAGATCGAGCGATTACTCAAAGGCGTAATGCCGATCTATGAACCCGGTCTTGAACAGCTCGTCTTAAAAAACACTCAGGCCGGACGACTAAGATTTACCACAGATGTTCGCCAGGCTGTGGAACAGGCCCTCGTAATCTTCCTTGCTGTAGGAACTCCACCAAAGCCAGACGGTTCTCCAGACATGAGTTATGTTGAGGCTGCGGCTCTCTCGGTAGCTGACTACATGAATGGCTACAAGGTAGTCGTTACCAAATCGACGGTCCCGATCGGCACCGGTGAGCGCATTCGTAGTTTGATCAATGAACGGAAGAAGACGCGCGCTAATTTTGGTGTCGTTTCCAATCCGGAGTTCTTGAGAGAAGGAGCGGCGATCAACGATTTCATGCGTCCCGATCGCGTTGTCATAGGCAGTCGCGATGAAGAAGCAATCGCGATCATGAAGGATCTTTACCGCCCGCTCTACCTGATTGAAGCACCGTTTGTGATTACATCACTTGAAGCCGCGGAGCTCACCAAGTACGCTGCGAATGCATTTCTGGCAATGAAGGTCTCATTCATCAACGAGGTCGCAAATCTCTGCGACCGAATCGGTTGCGACGTCCACGACGTGGCAAGAGCTATCGGCATGGACAAACGAATCGGAAGCAAGTTCCTGCATCCTGGACCAGGCTTCGGAGGTTCTTGCTTTCCGAAAGACACGCGCGCTCTTGCATCAGTTGCCCGGCAATACGATTCTGCGTCGCTGATTGTTGATGCCGTGATCGAAGTTAATCAGCGTCAGGGCGAAATGATGCTCACAAAGATCCGAAAGCTCGTTGGTCCACTCGAGGGTAAGACAATTGCTGTGCTGGGCCTTGCTTTCAAACCGGAAACAGATGACATACGCGAAGCGCCTGCGCTCGGAATCATCCGTACTCTGCTTGAAGAAGGCGCGAAAGTGCGTGCTTACGATCCGGTGGCAAAGCACGAGGCAATGAAGCTGTTGCCCGATATCACTTACGCTGACGACGAATATACGGCAGTTAAAGGTGTCGATGCCCTCGTCTTCGTTACTGAGTGGAACCAGTTTCGCGCACTCGACATGATCCGGATCCGCGATTTAATGACCACACCCAAAATCGCCGACCTGCGAAATATTTACGAACCCGAAGACATGCGAGAGATTGGCTTTGAATACGTTGGTGTCGGCAGGTAAACGCAAAAAAGGATGTCACTAACAGGAATTGCTCTGGTAACGGGAGGCGCAGGCTTCATCGGTTCCCACATCGCTGCGGCCCTTATGGCGGAAGGCGCGCGCGTACGCGTGCTCGACGACCTTTCCACCGGTCACCGTGAAAATATCGAGGAGATAGGCGGTGATCTTGATTTTATCGAGGGCAGCGTGGCAGATGAGCAACTGCTGAATAAGGTGCTCGAGGACGTTGAGGTAGTTTTTCACGAAGCGGCAATTCCATCTGTGCCGCGTTCAGTCGAGGCTCCTCGGCAAACCCATCTTGCATCGGTCGATGGCACGTTTTCGCTGCTGGTTGCAGCTCGCGACAAGAAGGTAAGACGAGTGGTTTATGCTGCGTCGAGTTCGGCTTACGGTGATCAACCGACACTGCCAAAAGCTGAGCAGATGCTGCCCGATCCGCTGTCGCCTTATGCAGTAGCTAAGCTTGTTGGTGAGTATTACTGTCAGGTTTTTACGCGAGTCTACGGTTTGGAAACAGTTTCGCTGCGCTATTTTAATGTTTTTGGACCACGACAGGATCCAGGCTCGCAGTATTCAGGTGTTGTTTCACGATTTATCAGTACATTGTTGTCGGACGAGAGACCAGTGATCTATGGAGACGGCGAGCAGTCGCGCGATTTTACATACATCGACAACGTGGTCGCTGCGAATCTCAAAGCGGCTTCAGCCAGGGAAGCATCAGGCAAGGTTATCAACGTCGCGAACGGACAGCGAATTACGTTGAATGAATTGTTGGCGGAGATCAAGGATTTGACTGGGAAACCGGACGTGACGGCGGAGTATCGAGAACCGCGCGTCGGCGATGTGCGTCATAGTCTCGCAGACATCACCCTGGCGCGTCAGTTTCTCGGTTATGAATCAAAAGTGGAACTGCGGGAAGGCTTACAGCGCACTATCGACTGGTGGCGTTCAAGCCGTTTCGCAATGAGCCGCGGATAAACGCGGATTATTCCGGCTCAAACAACGCTTTCAAACTCTTCAGATATGGCGGTCGCGCCACCCCTTTATCAGTAATGATGGCAGTAATGAATTGATGCGGAGTCACATCAAACGCCGGGTTGTGAACATTTACGCCATCCGGCGCGAGTTGATGATCGCGAATGTGGGTTACTTCCATCGAATCCCGCTCTTCAATCGGTATCTCGTCGCCTGAAGCGAGCGATAGGTCGAGTGTCGTAAGAGGCGCAGCCACATAAAACGGCACACCATGCTCGCGCGCGAGCACTGCGACCATGTACGTTCCAATCTTATTGGCCGTGTCGCCGTTCGCAGCGATGCGATCGGCGCCGACGACAACGGCATCAACCTTGCCGCTCTTCATCACATGGCCAGCCATGTTGTCAGTGATTACGGTTACGGGAATGTCGTCTTTCGCCAGTTCCCAGGCGGTTAGTCGCAAACCTTGAAGGAACGGACGTGTCTCATCGGCAATCACCGCAACCTTCTTTCCGGCATCGCGTGCGCCGCGAATGACTCCGAGAGCAGTGCCATAATCGCCCGCTGTTGCGAGAGCACCGGCGTTGCAATGAGTGAGCACCGTGGCGCCGTCAGGAATCAGTGGTTCACCATGATGGCCGATCGCTCGATTGGCTGTGATGTCCTCTTCAAAAATCGCGAGCGCTTCATCGACGAGTACTTTTTTCACCTGGTCGACGTCTTTCAGGTGTTTGTTTTTCTGAAACGCCGTGCGCATTCTTTCGATGGCCCAAAAGAGATTTACGGCAGTAGGACGAGTTTTGCTCATCACGTCGCAGATGTACTGCAGGTCGTCATCGAGATCGGCTACGGAGGTTCCTACTGACTGGCTCGCACCAAGCGCAATTCCCATCGCAGCAGCGACTCCAATGGCCGGTGCGCCGCGAATCACCATTTTGCGAATAGCCTCCGCGACTTCATCGTAGGAACGCAGCATCAGGTAAGTTTCTTCAGAAGGCAGCAGCCGCTGGTCGAGCATGCGTACCCCGTCTTTTGTCCATTCGACAGTTTTGATCATTGCCTCGCATCTTGCCACAAAAAGGCACAAAAGGCACAGAAGGCACAAAAATCACGTAGAGTGAAGTTAGACTGTTTAGCGAGTTGGTTTGTTTATGTGCTTTTTGTGCTTTATAGTGTCCGCGCGTTTGGTGTCCGGGTGCCCCGATGGGGAGAATAGGGAAGCGGGTGTGAATCCCGCGCGGTCGCGCCACTGTGTTGAGAAACTTTTGTTTCTTCTGAGCCAGGAGACCTGCCCGAGATGCTTTGCAGCCTTTTCAACACTCGCGCAAAGGTGTTCAGGCCGTGTTGCCACGAAGTTTACTTAGACGATCCATTGGCCTTGTCGCTCTAACTTTTCTGCTCGCGATTTCATTCGCCTGTACGTCTCGTCCCCAAACACCACCAGAAGGTCCCGTAACGCGTCAGTTGACAGATGATGCTGGTCGACGTGTTTCGTTGCCGGCCAGAGTCACGCGAGTCATTTCCCTCGCTCCGAATCTCACCGAAATCGTTTTTGCAGTCGGCGCTGGTGACCGGTTGGTTGGGCGAACGAGTTATTGCGACTACCCGCCGGAAGCGAAAGCAGTTGCCGAAGTTGGCGACACACGGACTCCTGGACTTGAAAAAATTATTGGGCTGCGACCCCAAGTGGTCCTCGTGTCAACAGCATCTCAACTTGAAGTGTTCACTCAACAACTTCAAAACCAGAATATCGCGGTATTTGTCACTGATCCTCACGACCTTGAAGGAGTCTTCCGATCGATCCAGCAAATCGGAGAAATCTTGGGACATAAGGAACAAGCAGATCTCCTGGTCGGGAGGTTGCGCGAGCGAACCAACGCAGTAGAACAAGCAGTCAAAGACAAGCCGCCGGTGCGCGTGTTTTATCAAGTCTCCGGTGAGCCGCTCTACACGGCCGGTCGCAACTCGTTTGTAACTGATTTGATGCGCCGCGCCGGCGCCGTCTCCGTTACAGCCGAGGTGCCGGGTGCATGGCCCAAATACAGTAACGAATCTGCATTAGCTTCGAAACCGGAGGCGATCATATTACCTACCGGCGGATCGATGGGGTCAGCAAACTCAAGCGTCACCGAAGCATTACGCCAGTCACCAGCCGCTCTTCAGGGCCGCGTCTATAAAATTAATGACGATCATCTTACCCGCCCTGGACCAAGACTAATTGACGGACTCGAAGCCATGGCCAAAGCGCTTCATCCGGACGCATTCAAACAATGATCAGTGCAGCATCCGACATCGCTGCATCACCTTCGCGAAAGAGTCGAGTCACTCTTCGCAAGACGTTGACTTCGTGTGCGCTGCTGGGAGTTGCGCTGCTTCTGGCAGTCGTCGGCACGTCGTTGCTTGGAAGTGAACGTCTTCCGGCGCGCGAGTCGTTATGTGCGCTTGCGTCTTTCGCCACCAGCGCCTGCGGTTTGACGCAAGATCAGTTTGTTATTCTTTTTCAAATTCGGTTACCGAGAATCCTGCTTGCAGCTGCGGTCGGTGGTTCGCTCGCGACCGCGGGAGCAGGTTATCAGGCGTTACTGCGAAACCCGCTTGCCGAACCTTACCTGCTCGGTATCTCGAATGGCGCTGCTGTCGGGACAATGATCGCACTGATCTTCTTTGGCGCGAGCGAATGGATTCGTCCGTTGCTGGCGTTCACCGGCGCGCTTGCCGCGACGTTCGTGGTGTACCGGCTGGCCCGCGGGCGTGCGGGTGCTACGCCGGAACGTTTGATACTTGCTGGTGTGATTGTCACCACATTTCTTTCGTCCGTGATCGTCTTCGTAACCACTCTGATGGACGCGACGAGAATTCGGTCGTTCACTTTTTGGTTGCTTGGTGATTTGTCAGGAACAAGCAAGGCGCTGCTTCCGGTTGCGATCACGGTTACGATCGCAGGAGCACTTGTATTGACGCTCCACGCGCGCTCGTTGAATCTGCTGATGCTTGGCGAGCGCGATGCGTTCGATCTGGGAGTGGAAGTTGGGCGTGTGCGAGTTGTTGTTTTTTTGGTGGCGAGTTTGTTGGTGGGAAGCTCAGTTGCGGCGAGCGGATCAGTTGGTTACGTCGGATTAGTGGTGCCACACCTTGCCAGACTCTCCCTCGGAAGCGATAACCGGATCAGCATTCCGGCAGCTGCACTTGGCGGAGCGCTCTTTGTGATCGTTGCCGACACAGTTGCGAGGACGATCATTGCTCCGAGGGAGTTGCCGGTTGGGGCAATTACGGCATTGATTGGGGCGCCGTTGTTTATTTATTTGTTGAAGAGAGCGTGATGAAGCTTAAAGCCAGTGATCTAACTATTGCTTATGACCAGCGTATTGCGGTGGCTGATCTGACTCTGGCGTTAAATGCGGGCGAGATTACTGCGATCATTGGTCCGAATGGTGCCGGTAAATCCACACTGCTGCGCGCGCTCAATGGACAGATTCCCAAAGTTTCAGGCGCTATTCTGCTGGACGGCCAGCCGCTTGAACGACTGAATCGCCGCAAGATTTCACGCCACCTAGCAGTTGTCGCTCAGGAAGCGGAACTTCGTTTTCCTGTTACTGTCCTCGAATTTGTGCTCGGCGGCCGCTTTGCCTGGGCCACTCACTCAGGTTGGGGTTGGGAAACAGAACGCGACCTCAAAGTTGCTGAATCGGTGTTGCAAGAGACCGAATTGACCGAATTGAGTGCTCGATTGATGAACGAACTGTCTGGCGGTGAACGCCAGCGAGCATTGATGGCCCGCGCCCTCGCTACTGAAGCGCCGATACTGCTCCTTGATGAACCGACGGCAAATCTCGATCTCTCACACCAGGCTACGTTGTTAGGTTTAGTCAGGAGACGATGTGATCTTCATCATGCAGCAGCTCTCGTTGTTACTCACGACATCAACCTCGCAGCTCAGTTTGCGGACAAGATCATGTTGATGAAGCAGGCTAAGGCGGTTCACTCAGGCACGCCAACTGAAGTTCTTAAACCGGAAATACTTCAGGAAGTATTTGAAGTGAGAGTTCTGGTAGACACCCATCCCATAAGCGGTGGGCCCCGCGTCACGCCTATCGTTCTACGATCAGATCACACAGTCTGAATCCGTGAAATCTGTGGCTCAGGTTGCAAGGGGTTGGAGATCGAGGACGCAAGTGCGCCACTTACCGAAACTCTCCCTTGCAACCTGAAAACGAAACTAATCGGTTTTGGTAAACAGTCCGCCAGCCAGAAAGACGATGCCGAGCAGAACGTGAATGCCGTGATCGACTCTGCCGAGGAGAAGGAGCCCGGCAACATGCCACTCACGGTCCACGCCAACACCAAGTGCCAATCCCAAAATGCCAAGAGCCAGGTAAACTACGCCGAAGACAAGCGCAAAGGTCTTTGCTCCAGACAAAGTTCCAGCAAATCCAAAATAAAGGGCAATGATGCCCGATACAATGTGAACTCCATTATGAACGGGCGAAAGGTGAGCTCCGAGCAAACCCGGTGCTGCGAATCCGCACACACCCACCAGCAAGAAAACGACTCCCAAAATCTTGCAAACCGTCTTTGCCATTCTCACTCGCTCCTCTGTGAAAGAGTTTGGAACCGAGCGGCGCTGCGCCAAGCCGAGCCGGGCGACCGCGTCTCAATGACCCCACGTTGGTTTCGATTTGGTGCGCCGCATGTATACCAGAGAGAGCCGCCAGTTGCAAAGAATTTTACAAGGGGTGGTGGTGTATACTGTTTCCCAACCGGTAAAAGTTCCGAGAACGAGGGGGAGGTAGTTATGCTTTTGAATAGACTTTTTCTCGCAACGCTTTTTCTGATTTTCACCGTTTCCGCCGTGAGCGCCTACACCGTAGTTATGCGTGACGGGCGTCGCGTCGAAATTCCAAACGAGTTTACCGTCACAAACTCGACGCTGACATACGACGTGGGTAATGGCATTCAGATAACGATTCAGCTCAACACCGTCGATGTCGCCGCAACTGAACGCGTCAATGGCGAGTCGCACGGGTCATTGTTGCAGAGAGCTACTTCAGCAAAGGCTCGCATCGATCGCGTTCCACAGACTCGTCCTGCTGGTGCGGAGCACTCGGTTACGAATGCGGACCTTGAGAAATATCGCCGCGCCCGTGTCGAGAGTGAAAAGGACTACGAGACCCGCCGCAAGGAATTGGGCCTGCCTTCGATGGAGGAGCGACGGCAGGAGGTCGCGGCGATTGAAGACCGAACAGTAGAGCAGGTGCGTAACATGCGTGCTCAGGAGGAGGCGTACTGGCGCAGTCGCGCCGAAGCATTGCGAGCTGAGATGGCAGTCAACGCAGCGCAGCTTGAATCATTGCGTCAGAGTTCGGAGACATTCCCATTCTCGTATTCGTTCGGTGGGTTCCCTGGATTTTTTCCTTTTGACGGCCCAGGTTTTGGCGTAACGACTGGCCGATTTAACCGGTTCGGACGGTTTACGGCGTCACCGTTTGACGGGTTTTTGGCGACGCCGATAACTCCTTTTCCAAGATTTCCGTCTAGTCCATTTTTCGGACGCCATGGCCGGCCGTTGGTGTTTCAGCCCAGGGGAGTACGTATCAATCCCCAACCACATATCGGACGCGGATCACGTAGATGACCTGGGAAACAGTTATCGGGCTTGAAATACACGCTCAACTGAGCACGGAATCGAAAATCTTCTGCGGCTGCGCGACGCGTTTCGGCGATGAACCCAACGCAAACACCTGCCCGACGTGCCTCGGTTTACCGGGCGCACTTCCGGTGTTGAATCGTCGAGCCGTCGAACTTGGCGCGCGTGCCGCGCTCGCGCTCGGCCTACACATAAATCAGCAATCGATCTTTGCACGTAAGAACTACTTCTATCCCGACCTGCCGAAGGGCTATCAAATCTCGCAATACGATCAACCTTTCTCTGCGAACGGAGAGCTCGAGATCATGACTGCCGAACGCGACGAGGCAGGTCATCCGCTCGAGTGGCGTCCTAAGAAAATCAGAATCACGAGACTTCATCTCGAAGAAGACGCCGGCAAGAACGTGCACGAGGGCCTGCCCGACGTCGATCGTTATTCCTACGTCGATCTCAATCGTGCTGGAGTTCCACTCGCTGAGATTGTTACTGAGCCTGACTTCCGTTCCTCCTGGGAAGCTTACGATTATGTCAACCACGTGCGCCGGTCGCTGCAATGGGTGGGAGCATCCGAAGCCGATATGGAGAAGGGCAATCTACGCTGCGAAGCAAACGTTTCGGTCAGGCGTGTGGGCGATGTGAAGCTTGGTACGAAGGTAGAGTTAAAGAACCTTAACTCAGTTCGTTTTATGCAACGCGCGATCGAATTTGAAGTCGCGAGGCATATCAGGGTGCTCGAATCCGGTGGCAAACTGACTCAGCAAACACGGCTCTGGGATGACCGTGCCTTGGAAACACGTGTGATGCGTTCGAAAGAAGAAGCGCATGACTATCGCTACTTTCCCGAGCCGGATCTTCCGCCGTTGATCGTGTCGGAGCAATTTATTCAGCAAGTCAAGCAAGCGATGCCGGAGTTGCCGGAGAATCGCCGGAAGCGTTTCAGTGAGCAATACGGTTTGAGCTATGTAGATGCTTCGCAACTCGTGTCGGATCGAGCACTCGCCGACTATTACGAAGCAGCAGCCGAAGCGTCGGGTAATCCGCGCGCAACGGCAAACTGGATCCGGTCGGAGTTATTACGCGAGCTCGAAGCCGCCGGTCTGTCTGCCGAAAATTCCCCTGTGGCGCCGCAGGAACTGGGCACGCTCGTACGTTTGATCGATGACGCCAAGATCAGCGGCAAACAAGGTAAAGACGTTCTCGTCGAGATGTTCAAGACTGGAAAGTCAGCCCAAACGATCATCGAAGAAAAGGGCATGGTCCAGGTGAGCGACTCTGGCGAGATCGATGCATTGATCGACAGCGTGATTGCAGCGAATCCGGATCAGCTCGCCAGTTATCGATCCGGTAAGGAGACTCTGTTTGGTTTCTTCGTCGGCCAGGTGATCAAAGCCTCGAAGGGCAAAGCGAATCCAAAGGTTGTGAATGAGCGTCTGCGCGCCAAGTTGCAAGATTAAATAATTAGACCGGATTTACATGTTAATCCTGAATAATCCTGTAAATCCTGTCTAAAAAAAGTCATGGCAATCGATCTCTCAAAGAAGACTGCAATTGTGACCGGCGGAACAAAGGGCATCGGTCGCGCCATCACCGAAGCGCTAGTGAAGGCTGGCGCGCACGTAGCGATTACCGCACGTCATGAAGATGACATCGCAGAAGCGGTGTCACAACTCAACAAGCTTGGTCCTGGCACGGCAACCGGCCACGTCGTCGACGTTCGCGATTACAACCAGGTCAAATCTTTGTTCGCTAATGTCGGCGCACTGGACATCCTCGTTAACAACGCCGGCGTTGGCATATTCTCATCAGTTGAATCGATGAGCGTCGAAGATTTTCGCACGGTGCTCGAGACGAACGTCTTTGGAGTCTTTTACTGTTGCCACGAAGCGATCCCGCTGATGAAGCAGCGTGGCGGTGGCTACATTATCAACATCTCGTCTCTCGCCGGCGCGAATGCCCATCCGCAGATGGCTGCATACAACGCTTCCAAGTTTGGTCTGAACGGTTTTAGTGAGGCGCTCATGCAGGAGGTCAGGCACGACGGAATTAAAGTGAGTTACATCATGCCCGGTTCGGTTAACACTGAGTTTGGTGGTGATGAAACGAGCGATCAGAAGAGTTGGCAACTGCAACCGCACGATGTTGCAGAAGTGGTGATGGATCTGCTGTCGCAGCCGGCGCGTGCTTTGGCGAGTCGGATAGAAATAAGGCCGTCGAGACCGCCGAAGAAGTAGGGACAGGATTTACAGGATGTTTCAAGATTGACAGGATGAGGGCCGTAGTTCAAAGGGTGACGCGGGCGAGCGTCACGATTGATGGAGAAGCTGTCGGCGAGATCGGAAACGGTCTCGTCGTTTTATTGGGTATTGCGCGCGACGATACACTGGAAGACGCCGATTACCTCGTGGCAAAAGTTGTTGCCCTCCGGATCTTTGAAGATCCGGAGGGCCGGATGAATCTGTCGTTGAAGGATATCGACGGAGGTCTACTGATCGTCTCTCAGTTCACATTGTACGGAGACGTTCGACGGGGCTCCAGACCTTCATGGAGCGACGCGGCTGCGCCGGAGATGGCGGAGCCTTTGTATGACTATTTTGTTGAAAGCAGCCGAAAGCTGCTGGGGCGGGTTGAAACTGGCAGCTTTCGCAAGATGATGGCTGTTGAACTCGTCAATGATGGTCCGGTGACAATTCTGCTCGATAGTCGCAAGCTCTTTTAGATCATATCCTCCGACGCTTTCGAGTTCTCATCGAGCTCGTACCGATCGCGGTCGCGCTTTTCGATCTTGTCGATAAACTCCAGCTCCTCGTTATCTTCATAACTAACACCCATGGCCGATGCGTTTTCCTCAACCAGCGACTGATCGGGCGTTGGGTTGTCGCCCGCAAATGTCTCCGATCCACTGTCGTTAACGTCTTCCCATGCGGCATCGAGATCACCACCGGCATCGCGTGGGGAAGCCGCGGTATTGTTGCGCAATCGATGGGCCAGCAGTTCGGGATCTTTCGGCGCGCCAGAGATCTCGAGCTCCATAAACTCTTCAATTTCCGGGTCGGGCACGTAATCTGGATTATTTGCCAGATACTCGAAATCATCACCTCGTTTCTTAGCCATGCAGATCTCCTTACCTTGTTCTCAAGGACTCAATTGTGGGGGAAGTTAGTGGAAACTATAACCAATTAGGACGAAGCGCGGCAATGCAAAATAAGTTTCCCGCAAAGGCGCAAGAGAGCCGCAAAGCAGAATTAGAAGAATTTGCTTTTTTCTTTTTCTTTGCGCCTTTGCGCCTTTGCGGGAGAACTGCTGCTCTGGTTGACGATCCGTAATCCAAACTTTACACTTCAATTTGAACCACAACACCCTGCAAACATTAACTTTTCAGGAAAGAGTTTGAGCACCACTATGCCAGAAAGCCTGTTTGATTCTTTGCAAACCTTCTCTTCCGATTCGGCCCCGGTTGGACAATTTTATTCACTCCCACAACTAGAAAAAAACGGTATCGGTCCAGTCTCACGATTGCCACACAGCGTGCGCGTCGTGCTCGAATCTGTGCTGCGAAATTACGACGGTGAAAAGATCACCGAAGACGACGTGCGCGAGCTCGCCAACTGGCAACCTAATGGCAAACGCGTCGAAGAGATTCCGTTCATCGTGGCGCGCGTGTTGTTGCAGGATTTTACCGGCGTGCCGCTCCTCGTCGATCTTGCTGCGATGCGATCCGCCGTCGCGCGTCTCGGAAAAAACACCGGACTGATCGAACCACTGGTTCCTGTTGATCTCGTGATAGACCACTCGGTCCAGGTCGATTTTTCCAGTACGCGTGACGCGTTTGAGAAAAATATGGAGATCGAGTTTCGGCGCAATCGCTCGCGGTATCAGTTTCTGAAGTGGGGAACACAGGCGTTTGATGGTTTTTGTGTGATCCCACCAGGCATCGGTATCTGTCACCAGGTAAATCTCGAGTACCTCGCAAAGAATGTTTGGGAAAAGACCGTTTACTTTCCGGACTCGCTGGTCGGTACAGATTCCCACACAACGATGGTGAACGGACTCGGAGTTGTTGGTTGGGGTGTCGGCGGAATTGAAGCCGAAGCAGCGATGTTGGGACAACCGGTTTACTTCTTAACTCCAGACGTCGTTGGCGTTCACTTGAGTGGCAGTTTGCGTGAAGGTGTAACGGCAACCGATCTCGTGTTGCGCGTGACCGAAATGATGCGTAAAGCGAAGGTCGTCGGCAAGTTTGTCGAGTTTCACGGCGATGGCGCAGCGAGTTTGTCTGTGACTGATCGCGCGACGATTGCAAACATGGCGCCGGAGTACGGTGCAACGATGGGCTTCTTCCCGGTTGATGAAGAAACGTGTGCTTATCTGCTCGCCACCGGCCGATCGAAAGAGCACGTCGACGTCGTGAGAGTCTATTACAAAGCTCAGGGTATGTTTGGTATGCCGCGCCGAGGCGACTGTGATTACAGCAACGTGCTCGATCTGGATCTGGAATCGATCGTGCCGAGCGTAGCTGGTCCAAAGCGACCACAGGATCGCATTGAGCTGACGGCACTCAAGACACAGTTTAATGAGCTGATGGTTAAACCTGTCGGTGACGGTGGCTACGGAAAAACAGAGGACGAGCTTTGGACGCGCTATCACGTCAAGATCGGCGCCGACAGGCAACACTCGGTCACGGGCGGCGGTGAGCAACGATCGGAAACCGTGCCGGCTGTTGCAGACGATCACCAGACAAGTACAAACACCAACGTTTGGACGGAAACGGAAATGGTCAACAACCGTCCTACTCCCGACATCGTGGCCGAAATTCCTGAAGATGAGTTTAAGAGCGGTGATGAGCTCATCGGGCATGGTGACGTTTTGATTGCTGCGATCACTTCGTGTACCAACACGTCCAATCCGAGTGTGATGCTCGCCGCCGGCTTGCTCGCGAAGAAAGCGGTCGAAAAAGGACTAACTGTCAGTCCAAAAGTGAAGAACTCTCTTGCGCCCGGATCAAGGGTTGTCACCGCGTATCTCGAGCGCACTGGTCTCCAGCAGTATTTGAATGAGTTGGGCTTCAACCTCGTCGGTTATGGGTGCACCACTTGTATCGGGAACTCCGGACCACTCGATCCGGCCATCGAGCAGATCGTAAATGAGCGCGATGTGGTTGCTGCTTCCGTACTCTCGGGCAATCGAAACTTTGAGGCGCGCGTCCATCAAAGCATCAAAGCAAACTTCCTGATGAGCCCGCCGCTCGTAGTTGCCTTTGCAATTGCCGGCCGCGTCGATCTCGACATGGCAACAGACCCGATTGGCACCGGCAATGACGGCGCGGATGTTTATTTGCGCGATATCTGGCCGACGATGGAAGAGATCAACGGGCTGATGCTTGCCGCTTTTGATCCGGAAACTTACCGGCGGCTTTACAGCAACTTCGCCGAACAGAATCCGCTTTGGAACGATATTCCGAGCAGCACGGGTAACGTTTATCAATGGGAACCGGAATCGACTTACATTCGTGAGCCGCCATACTTCGACGATTTCCACAGCATTACTCTGCCCGTAACTGATGTTAAAGGCGCGCGGCCACTCGCGATCTTTGGCGATTCAGTGACAACCGATCACATCAGTCCGGCCGGCGCTATCAAGCCTTCATCACCAGCAGGTCTGTATCTGCAGGAACGGGGCGTCGATATCAAAGACTTCAACAGCTATGGCGCCAGGCGCGGTAATCATGAAGTGATGGTCCGTGGCACGTTTGCAAATGTTCGGATCAAGAATTTGATGGTGCCGGGAGTTGAAGGCGGTGTGACGATTCATCACCCCGAAGGCGAGCGCATGAGCATCTACGATGCGTCGATGCGCTACCAGTCAGATGAAGTACCACTCGTGATAATCGCCGGTCAGGAATACGGCACTGGAAGTTCGCGTGACTGGGCAGCGAAAGGAACAAGGCTGCTGGGGGTCAAGGCGGTAATCGCGCAAAGCTTCGAACGAATTCACCGCAGCAACCTCGTCGGAATGGGCGTGCTGCCATGCCAGTTTAAAGACGATACCAATGCAGCCTCGTTGAGACTTGATGGTCGCGAGCGGTTTGATCTGCTGGGAATCGAGTCGGGCATCGAACCGCGACAGGACGTCACACTCGTCATTCATCGTGCCAGCGGGGCGATCGAGGAAATACCGATCACCTTGAGAATCGATACGTCGATTGAGGTTGATTATTACCGTCACGGTGGAATCTTGCCTTACGTGTTGCGCCAATTGCTGTCCGGTACGACGGAGTTCTAGTAAAAATAAGGAGAGTTATGTCATCCGTAGAATTAGCTCCAAAGAAGTATCAACTGTTCATTGACGGCCAGTGGGTCGATTCCGAATCCGGAAAGACTTTCAAGACTCCAAATCCGGCAACCGGCGAGACGCTCGCTGAAGTTGCGAAGGCTGATAAAGCTGATATCGATAAAGCAGTCGCGGCCGCGCGCCGTGCCTTCGAAGGGAAGTGGTCCAAGATTAGCGCTCGTGATCGCGGCAGGATGCTTTATAAGCTTTCACAATTGATCGAACAAAACGCCGCTGACCTCGCCGCAATCGAAACGGCCGACAATGGCAAACCGATCAAAGAGTCGCTTTACGTCGACCTGCCACAGGTGGTTGAGAACTTCGAGTACTTCGCAGGCTGGGCCACGAAGATCGAAGGCGAAACCATTCCTGTGCCCGGCAAAATGTTCAACTACACTTTGCGCGAGCCGATTGGGGTTTGTGGGCAGATTATTCCCTGGAATTTCCCACTACTGATGGCGGCGTGGAAACTCGCGCCGGCGCTTGCGGCCGGTAACACTGTCGTTCTCAAACCAGCGGAACAAACTCCAGTCGGTGCAATGGAACTGGCAACGTTGATCCAGGAGGCAGGATTTCCTGAAGGCGTAGTTAACATTGTTCCCGGCTATGGCGAAACTGCCGGCGCCGCACTCGCTTCACATCCAGGCATCGATAAGATTGCGTTCACCGGTTCGACCGAGGTCGGGAAGCTGATCGCAAAATCAGCGGCAGACAACCTGACGAAAGTCTCACTCGAATTAGGCGGCAAAGCCCCGAATATCGTTTTTGCTGACTCCGATCTCGAACAGGCAGTGGCAGGCGCGATGATGGGAATCTTCTACAATCAGGGTCAGGTTTGTTGTGCCGGGTCGCGACTCTTTGTCGAAGAATCAGTTAAGGATCAGTTCCTCGACAAGCTTTCCGATAAAGCGAGCAAGATTGCTGTCGGCGATCCGATGAACAAGGCAACGCAGATGGGCCCGCAGGTATCGGAAGAGCAACTGAATCGTATTAAGGGTTACGTGGACATCGCGCGTGAAGAGGGCGCGACCGTCCTGACCGGCGGCCAGGCACCGCAACTCGAAGGCGCCCTCCAGAAAGGCTATTTCTTCAGTCCGACTATTTTTGCGGACGTGAAGAATAGTATGCGCGTCGCACAGGAAGAGATTTTTGGTCCAGTTGTCTCTGTGATTACGTTCAAAGACGAAGATGATCTAATCAAACAGGCGAACGACACGATCTACGGTCTCTCCGCCGGAATTTGGACCAGAGATATCACGCGTGCGCACCGGTTTGCAAAAGAGATCAAAGCGGGTGTTGTTTGGATCAATACCTACAACATGTTTAATGCGGCCTCGCCTTTTGGTGGTTATAAACAGTCGGGGTATGGCCGGGAAATGGGACGGCACGCGTTGGATCTCTACACGCAGGTTAAGAGCGTTTGGGTGGACCTCTCTGGTCGTCCAATCGGCTGGTTCGGAAAGTAAGTCTATGCACAGATTACGCAGATTCTGTGTTATCTGTGGATTGGTTTTGATATCATCTGAAGCCTCTCCCGAGATGAATGCCAAACATTAAAGGAGACGCTATGCTGGTAACCAAGAAGGTAGTTGCTTTCGTTGTCTTAATAGGCGCGACCCTGCTATTCACTGCCTGCCCCAGCCAAACTAACATCGCAAAAATCAACGCTAATCCGGATCGTTATCGCGGCAAAGAAGTCGGGATTGCAGGTAGGGTTACGGATAGTTACGGGGCGCTGGGTGTCGGTGCTTATGAGATTGATGATGGTACGGGGCGAATCTGGGTCGCAACTAAACTCGGCGTCCCCTCGCGCGGCTCGCGTGTAGGCGCCAAGGGTTATGTCCACAACGGATTCAATTTTGCCGGCCGCAGTTTTGGAACTGTTTTGGAGGAGACAGATCGCCGTTCACGATGAGGCAAAAGAAACCGAGCGCCAGATCGTTCAGCATATTGATCAGGAATTCTCGAACCTGATCAACAGTCTGAAAGATCTGGTGAGATTGATTCCAACGGATCTTCTCTATCGACATCCACCGGCAGTTAGCGTCGGTGAGAACATCCTTCGCAGCGCTGCGATTGTGGAGCAGACCTGCGGTGGGCTCACGTCTAATCTTTGGGACGATCCTTTCGAGTGGACATTGCCTGAGACTCTTTCGAATCCCGCTCTGATCATTGAGTATCTGTCGGAAGTGGACCTTGAGCGGCAGCATGCGTTCAGTTCAATCAGGGATGACGGTGCATTAAGCAAGCTCATTTCAGACCCGTCCGGTGAGCGCCTGCTGATCAGTTTGCTGCTCGAGACGTTGGTCAGAGCGAGTGATTTTCGTGGGCGAGCATTGGCAATTTTGGTTCAACTGAAAGACTGATCAAAAAACGCCGAAGGCGTTAAGGGGGCGCTGAAATCAGCCAACGCATTAGGCGTTTTTGATGAAACCGTCCAAACGATAAAATGCTTTCCGACCAAGGCGCTCCTCGGTTTATTATCTAGCGCGACGTAACAGCCCGTTGGCGAGGAACAATCCCCATGTTTTGTCCGCAATGCGGTCAGCAACAAGTTACCGGAGTTATCCGCTTCTGCTCTCGTTGCGGTTTTCCCCTTGATGGTGTCATTCAGTTACTCAGCACTGGCGGCACGCTTCCGGTATATCGTTCTCCCGACGAGCCCGTCCAGGTTTCCGCGCGTCGAAAGGGAGTCAAACAGGGCGGTCTATTACTCCTTTCGGGCGCTGTGATTGTTCCGATCCTGGGAATGTTTGCGAGTTTTTCGAATGCTGTTTTCCCGCAGATGCTCGCCATACTGGCTGCAATCATCTGTTTTATCGGTGGGCCACTGAGAATGTTTTACGCGGCTGTCTTCGAAGAAGGAGGGCCGCGGCCTGTCCGGGCTTATGGACCACCCGTTCCGATGCACGTGCCGCAGCAATTCGTGGCGCACGGGCATAACACTGCGTTACCACCGCCACCAGCGCGTCCGCAGCCCAGTTGGCGCACACGCCCGAATACGGCTGAGTTGGCTAATCCACCGAGCGTCACGGAAAATACGACGCGCTTACTCGAAAAAGAAGATCGCAACGATCGCTAGTTCTACAATCAGGTAAATCTCCGCTTGCCGGTGTCGCTAGCCGAACGACTAAGAGAACTAATTCGACGTGAAGGCGCTATTGCTTTTCACGATTGGATGAAGGCGGCGCTGTACGATCCGAGTGGCGGTTATTATCAGAGATCCGATCATACCCGCTGGGGCAGGGAAGGCGATTACCGCACCAGTCCCGAGCGAAGCGAGCTGTTTGCTGCGACGTTCGCACAATATTTTGCAGGTCTACACGATCAGCTGAACGCTCTGACGATTGTCGAATGTGGAGCCGGTAATGGGAGCTTTGCGTCTGGTGTTCTGTCCAACTTACGAGATCAGTCTCCGTCGATCTTCAGCGGGACGCGATACATCGTTTACGACGTAAGCGATGATGCCCTTGGTCTCGCACGCGAGCGTCTGGCTGAGTTCGACGACCGAGTTCAGTTCTATTCAGATTGGAATCTGGTTTCAGTCAATCGAGGGATCTATTTCGCAAACGAACTGTTCGACGCTTTGCCGGTGCATCGCATCATAAAGACGAGCGCGAATATTTCAGAACTCTATGTCACGGTCGATGCGAATGACAGGTTTGACTGGACCACCGGTCCGTTATCGACTCCGAGGTTAGCCGAGTTTTTGCACACACATCGGCTGGTACTTGCGAACGATCAGATTATTGAGATCAATCTTGGCATTGATGATTGGCTGACGCAGGTTGCGACGAAACTGGCGCATGGTTTCTTAGTCACAGTTGATTATGGAGCTGAAGCAACCGAGCTTTATGACTCCCTCCATCGTCCGGAAGGAACGTTGCGCGGATTTGCTCGACATGATTTCGTCGATAATCTGCTGGCCCATCCGGGCGAATACGACCTTACGACGACGGTAAACTGGACGCAGGTTAAAACAGTCTCCGCGAACCTGGGATTTCAAGTACTAGAGTTTGCTTCGCAGGACAAGTTTCTTCTCAAGGCGGGATTGTTGGATCAGCTGGAGTATCGACTCAGCAGCGCTCAAACTGAGGCGGAGAAGAGTGCTTTGACGATTGGCGCCCGGGAAATGATCCTGCCGGGTGGCATGGCATCGAGTTTTCAGGTTCTGGTGCAAAAACGGAGTGAACAAAATGTCACGTAATTTTGAATTGATTGACGTGTCGCACAGTGTCGAGCATGGAATGATCACTTACAAAGGTCTCCCTGCACCCGTGATCAGCGACTATTTGAGCCGCGAAGATTCCAAAACTCGTTACGCGCCCGGAACGGAGTTTCACATCGGCAAGATTGAAATGGTCGCAAACACGGGTACGTATCTCGACAGTCCTTTTCACAGGTATGCGCGCGGAAAGGATCTGGCCCATCTCGATCTGTATTCGATCGCAAACCTTGACGGCGTTGTTGTGCGCTGCACAGAGCGTCAGGATCCTGCGATTACGGAAGAATGCTTTGCTCAGATCGATGTGAGAGACAAGGCAGTACTGGTTCATACCGGATGGGATCTTTACTGGCGCACAGAAGAATACTCGAACGGCAATCACCCATTTCTTACTGAAGGTGCCGCGAAGTACCTTGCGACGCACGGCGCGGCTCTGGTTGGTATCGACTCCTTCAACATCGATGCCACGCGCGACGGCAATCGGCCGGCGCACTCGGTGCTTCTGGGCCACGACGTTCCGATCGTCGAACATCTTTGCGGCCTTGGAGATTTGCCCGATAGCGGATTCAAATTCTTCGCTGTTCCGGTCAAAGTGCGACTGTTTGGCACGTTTCCCGTTCGCGCGTTTGGGGTTGTAGATTTCGCGGCTTGAAAAATCGATTAACACGGATTTTGGAGGCCCGGCAATGTCGTTTCGACAAGTGTTCTGTGCGATCGTCCTTTCAGCATTTAGTGCCTTAAGTGCGTTTGCCCAGGCGCGAGCGTACTTCACTGAACCGTCGCTTTCTCCGGACCGAAAAGAGATCGCGTTTGTCTCTGGTGGAGATATTTGGACCGTCTCCGCGACCGGTGGTGTGGCGTCACTGCTCGTGTCGCATACAGCAAATGAGGCCCGTCCATTCTATTCACCTGATGGCAAGTTTCTCGCATTCATCTCATCGCGAACCGGCAACGGCGACATTTATCTCCTGACGTTAGGAACTGGTGATCTCAAACGTCTCACGTTTGACGACGGACTCGATCAACTTGACGGTTGGTCACGCGATGGCCGCTGGATCTACTTCTCTTCGACCAGCCGTGACATCGGTGGTCTAAACGATCTGTACCGGGTCAGTGTGAGTGGTACACCTATGGCGGTCAGCGCCGACCGTTACACGAACGAGTTTTTCTGCTCGCCGTCGCCCGACGGAAAAACGCTCGCCTTTGCTGCGCGCGGTATCGCTTCGGGCCAATGGTGGCGCAAAGGTCACAGCCACATCGACGAATCGGAAATCTGGTTGCTGCGATCGTTTGAAGACGGTACGGGAACGTACGAGCGCGTGACTGCTGCAGGCGGCGCGAAAGAGATGTGGCCGATGTGGAGTGCAGATGGACGAAACCTGTTTTACGTTTCGGATCGGACGGACTCAGGCAATAAAAACGGTGCGCAGAATATCTGGACCACAACACCCGGTAAATCTGATGCTCGCCGGCTTTCAAATTTTAGTGACGGGCGCGTGTTATGGCCGAGCGTCTCCTACGACGGTCGCGAAATAGTCTTCGAGCATAACTTCGCAGTCTGGAAACTCGACACTGAGAGCGGCAAGGCGTCGGAAGTTGCCATTACCCGTCGTGGAGCCTCTGCTGGACCAGGTGTCGAGCGCCAGCGAATCGGCGATCAGATCAGTGAGTTGCAGTTGTCGCCCGACGGCAAGAAAGTGGCGTTTGTTGTACGCGGCGAAGTGTTTGCTGCTTCGGCGACGGATGGCGGTGACGCGGCGCGTGTTTCCAACAGTGTAGCGGAAGAGTATCACCTTGCGTGGGCGCCTGACAGTCGACGGTTGGCTTACGTGTCTGATCGAGATGGCGTACCGCACCTGTTCTTGTATAACTTCAGCTCGAATTCTGAGACGCAACTGACCCGAGAGGCAGCCGACGATTCGACGCCTCGCTTCTCACCCGACGGCAAGTTGATCGCGTTTATCAGAGGCGCAAAAGAACTGCGCGTTCTGGATATGGCCGCAAAGACTGAACGCCTGGTGAAGACCGCGATTTTCGAGCGTCCGCCAATCATCTCGGATCGTCCTTTTGCATGGTCCCCGGATGGAAAATGGCTCGCGTATGTGCCGATCGGGGACAATCAGTTTAAGAACGTTAACGTGGTCTCGGTTGATGGTACTTCGAGTGGACCAGCGAGTTATCTGGCGAATGTTTTTAGCAACACGGTTTCGTGGAGCCCGGATGGCACTTATGTCTTGTTTGATTCAGGTCAGCGAACTGAAAGCACGCAATTAGCCCGTGTCGACCTTGTGCCGCGCACGCCGCGTTTCCGCGAAGATCAGTTTCGCGATCTGTTTCGCGAAGAGACGCCGCGAAGTGTCACTCCCACGAACCGTCCCGAACAGCGGCCGGCTGAAACACCCTCAGCCGCACCGGCACCAACAGCATCACCGGCAGACGAGAAACGACCTGCGTCGAAACCGGTTCAGGTGGTTTTCGACGAAATCCGCCGGCGCTTGAGCTTTGTTCCGGTCGGACTCGATGTGAATTATCAAACGATCAGTCCAGATGGAAAATGGGTCGCACTGATCGCCAATGCTGCAAACCAGGCAAATCTTTATCTCTATTCACTCGATGAGCTGTCGCGCGAGCCGGCGGTTGCAAAGCAGCTAACCTCCACGTCGGGATCTAAGAGTTGGGCACAGTTCTCACCGGACAATAAGGAGATCTTTTTCATTGAGAACGGTCGTATCGGCGTGGTTAATCTCGAAGGTCGTAGTCGATCGCTTGCAGTTACGGCTGAGTTGGACGTCGAGTTCTCACGCGAAAAGATGGAGGTGTTTCGACAAGGTTGGTCTTACCTGCGCGACTTCTTTTACGACTCGGCGTTTCACGGCACGAATTGGGAAGCAGTACGGGCGGAATATGAGCCACTGATTGCCGGTTCACGTACGCCCGACGAGATGCGCCGGTTGTTGCAACTAATGGTAGGTGAATTAAACGCTTCGCATCTTGGGACGGGAGCGCCGCCGGGAGGGAACCAGCCGACAACTGGTCGTATCGGTTTACGTTTCGATCGTCGCGAGTATGAGTCGAGCGGTCGTTTGCGCGTGACAGACGTGATTGCGCTCGGCCCGGTCGCGATCGTTGGTGGAATCAAGCCTGGTGATTATCTGATGGCTGTTGATGACCGTACGATCGATCAGAGCACAAATCTCGACGAGTTGTTGAACTACAAGATTGGACGTCGCGTTAGCTTAGATGTTTCTTCTACGCCAGATGGTGCGGCTAGGTATGAAGTTGTGGTTCGTCCGGTAAACGGAGCGACGGAACGAGGGTTACTCTACAGGCAATGGGTGGAGAGGAATCGGCAGTACGTCGCGAAGGCCAGTAATGGTCGTCTTGGCTACGCGCATATGTTCGACATGTCTACGGCTTCGCTCAACCAGTTGCACATCGATCTCGATACCGAGAACTATGGAAGAGACGGAGTCGTGATCGATATTCGAAACAATAGCGGCGGATTCGTGAATGTCTACGCGATAGATGTTCTGGCGCGCCGCGGATATCTCACGATGACGTTGCGCGGATTGAGCGGCACATCCGCGCGCACGGTATTGGGCCAACGCTCGCTCAACCGTCCGACTATTCTGGTCACTAACCAACACTCGCTATCAGACGCGGAGGATTTCACTGAAGGTTACCGGACGTTACGGCTGGGCCAGGTCGTCGGTGAACCGACCGCGGGCTGGATTATTTTCACATGGAATCAAGCTTTGATCGACGGGACTACTTTCCGTTTGCCGCGTATGAAGATTACGGCGAATGATGGCGCCAACATGGAGCGCAATCCGCGACCAGTCGATATCGAAGTCACGCGCCCGATCGGCGAGACTCTAACAGACCGCGACTCTCAGCTCGATGTGGCCGTCCGTGAGCTACTCAAACAACTGGGAGCCGCGCGCTCAACGTCGCCTAGATGAACGACGCAAAGGCGAAGGCTTTGCACAAAAAATCAAAAATCCCACCAACGGCAGTCGGTTGATTCTTCGATAAATAGTTAGGACGTGAACAATCCACCAACTGCCGTTGGTGGGATTAAAAACTCAAGGAGCGTTTTGGGAGTAGAAAGGACGTGAACAATCCACCAACTGCCGTTGGTGGGATTAAAAACTCAAGGAGTGTTTTGGGAGTAGAAAGGACGTGAACAATCCACCGACTCCCATCGGTGGGGTTTTGAATTGTGCAAACACAGGGCGGTCTGCCGGGGAACTTCATTCTTCAACCACCACATCTCGCGAAACGACGACGGTCCCGGCAAGAGTATCGCCCACTCGTTGTTTCTCGCGCGACGATGCGATTGCAAGGCCGGCAGGAAGGCCGCCGAAGAGGATCGGATTAGCTTCAAAAATCCGAGTGAGGGTGCGAATAAGGATCTGTCCTGCACTGCACCGGCTACCATTGATATCGCGTACGACGAGCCCTTGTAAAAATTTACCCGGAGTCCGTGCAAACGTGACTTCAAACACGAAGAAGTAAGAAAGATAACCCAGCGCCAGTACAGTTCCGCTGACAAACGCGTTTTCAGAGTGCAGGTTTCCCACCAGGAGTATTGCGAGGAGGCAGGCAATTAAGTTGTCGATGATGAATGCGAATATCCGAGCCTTACTCGCATCGCCGACTAGTTGGGCCATGTGAAGATCTCCGAGAAGATCCGCGGCTAAAACAGCTCGAACTTAATCGTCAAATACTTCTTCGGGTTCTGGCGGAAGTCGTAGATCATTTTGACGCCCTCTGACGAGAGTTGGTTCACGTTGGTATAGAGCGTGTCGTCATTGAGCAGTTTGCCGACGGTGCCTTCACCGCGCTGGGCGGCGGCTACCATATTGTCTATGCGTTCAGCCGTCGTGTTAAAGCGGGCGATTGCGGCGCGAGCGTCGTTGTAGATCTGTTCGTCGTGGATCAGTTTGCCGAGGGTACCGCGGCCGGCATTGATCTCGGCAACCATGAGATTGATCTGGTCCACGGATTTATCGAGCCGGTCAGCGGTACGATTTATGCGGTTGTAGAATTCGTCGTCAGTTAAAAGCTTGCCGGCGGTACCGCGGCCCGCACGCAAATCGTCGGAAATGGCTTTCAGTGAAATGGCGATTTCGTTGGCATTGTTGTAAAGCTCGGGATCGTTGATGAACCGTCCGGCGGAACCTTTGCCCGACCTGACCTGCGTCATCAGGTCTTCCGTTTCGCGAATAGTCGCGTTCAGGTTGTTGTAGAGAGCTTCGTCGCTGAAGAGACGTCCGACAGTTCCTTTACCGTCCTTCACGTCTTTCACGATGCCATTGATCTCATCTGAAAGTTTGCTCAAACGTTGAGCCAGGTCGGTTCCTGACGTCGCAAAGTCGTTGACAGTGTTTGAGGACGATGAAGGTAGAAGAGCTCCATCTTGTACTGGTTGGCCCACGGCGGTTCCCGGTGTGATGTTGATTAGCATTTCGTTGCCGAGCAGGCTCGGCGATCCCTGCTGAGCCTGTGAGTCAGAACGAATGCGCTCGTTTGCCGGGCGACCATCAATCGTGGAATCGATCGTCATCTGTGCTTCAACTCGCGGCGCGCCAGCCACGGGCGAGGGTTCCAGCAACACAATGCGTTCGACCTTACCCACACGAACGCCTGCCAGACGCACTTCCGAGCCTTCGCGCAGTCCGTTTGCATCAACAAAGCGGGCTTTCAGGTGCAACTTTCGGCTGAAGGGATTGATGTCGCCGGAGGCGTTGAGTATGAGAAATATCAGCACCGCAATGGCAAGCAGCACGAAGATACCGACTCGTACCTGGCTCAGACTGATACTCGTACTTGATCGAGGCATGGCATTGTCCTCACACTTTCTTTAATGTCCTCGCAGGAACCGCTGGATGTATGGGTCTTCGGCGTGTCGCAAGGCTTCGTCGGTTCCGCTGAAGATGACTTTACCTGTACGCATCATCATCACCTTGCTGTTGATTAGACAGAGACGCTCGCCCTCACGCTCGAAAACAACCTTTCCGTCTTCGTCCACCACGGCGTACTCCGAGCAGATGTATTGGAGATTGTTCATCTCGTGAGTTACGAAGATCGATGAGACGTCTTCGAGATCGCGAAGCTTCATTGCCAGCTCACAGATTGTTCGCGCTGTAGGTGGATCCAACCCTGCTGTTGGCTCGTCAAAGAGGACGATCTTCGGATCACCGATCAAGGCTCGTGCAATGCCGACGCGGCGACGCATACCGCCCGAAAGTTCGATCGGCATTTTATCGATCGCATCCTCAAGATTAACGAACCGCAACATACGTCGAACTTCGGGTTCGACTTCGTCTTCAGGCACGCCCTGCTCGTGCAGGCGATAAGCAACGTTGTCGTAAACGGAAAGGGAATCGAAGAGTGCGCCTTCCTGGAAAACCATCCCGATCTTCTTGCGGATGTGCATCATCCGGTCTTCGCTATAGTTAGTAACGTCTTCTCCGTCGACCAACACCTGTCCCTCGTCTGGTTTCAGTAAGCCAAGAACAAGTTTAATGATTGTTGACTTACCGCCACCGGAACCGCCGAGAATGATCTTCGTCTCGCCTTTCATAACCTTAAAACTTAGGTTATCCAGGATGACGCGATCATCGAAGGCGAGCAGAACGTTACGAAACTCGATTGCGGGAATAGCACGATTGCGATCGTCTACTTCATGAAAAGTTGACTCCGCAGCATTATCGCTGATTGTGGGTGATGTTGTGTGTATCTCGGCTGCCATTCAAATACACCGAATGATTTATTGAGTTCCTAGAATAACCTGAAGCGCTTTCGCGAGAAAATAGTCGGCAATGATGACGATGATCGAGGCCATAACCACTGCTCGCGTAGTCGAGCGGCCGACCCCCACCGTTCCGCCCTCAGTGTTGAGACCTTGCCGGCACGCAATGGTGCCTATGATCAGAGAGAAGACGAGCGGTTTTACTATACCTCCGATCAGGTCGTCAGTGGTGATGCCGTCTCGGACTGCGGAGATAAAAACACTTGACGAAACCGAATAGAGTGCGACTGCAGTTACCCAGCCGCCGAAAATTCCCAGCACGTCAGCAAGCACTGTCAACAACGGAAGGCTTACCAGTAAAGCGAAGAGACGCGGCGCGACGAGTTTGCGCACTGGATCAGTGCCGAGCGCGCGCATTGCGTCGATCTGCTGTGAAACAACCATCGAGCCGAGTTCAGCAGAAATCGCTGAACCCACCCGGCCCGTTACCATCAGGGCGCACAACACGGGACCCAATTCGCGGACGAGCGAAACAGCGACTAAATATCCGGTCTGCGACTGTGCTCCATAGGCCTTCAGTGTCGGGAAAGTTTGTACCGTTAAGACGCCGCCCGTAAAAAAGCCGGTAAGAATGATGATCGTTAAAGAGCCCACGCCGATGGCGTCCATCTGGGCGATGGTTTCGGGGATGTACCGAGGTCGCTTGAAGATACCGCGAAAGGCGCGAGCAAGCAAAAGCGTGGTCTCTTGAAGCTCGAGCAGGGCGCGCGTGGCGAAGTTCATGGAGAGCTTATCAAACTCGGTCTTTCGGTTGCGCCAGAGCGTTAAGTAGTTTTAGGACTGCGCGTTTAGAAGAGCGGCCTATCATGCGCAAAATGAGCGCAGGGCGTCAAGTAATACCTTAGCCACAAAATAGCACAAAAGACACCGTTGAGCGTTTTCAACGGTGCCTGAGGATTTTCCTTCGGTGAATGTTACGGGCGGGGAATGTTGCGACCGGGCGCTAAGGTGTTGGAGTTCGAGCCGCGATTTGGACGTAGATTCTGGCCGGCAGGTGGTTGGTCGGAGCGTTGGGCGCCGGCAAAGTCTTTCAGCTGTAGTCTGAGCGTCCGCCAAATAGCGAGCTGTTCGGGGCGCAACTGGCGGCGAATGTTCAACTCCATTCGAATTCTCATCCGCAATTGAGCTGCCTGTGCCGCGGCAAGCTCATTGATTCGCTGGTCGATCAGGTTTTCGTCGATAGACTCCGCATCCAGCGCTAATTCCAGAGCGACGTTCGCTTCGCGGAGTCTTCGATTCGTTACCTGCCGCTCGTCTTTGTTTTCCTGAAATATGAGGCGGATCTTTTGTCGCTGATCAGGAGTCAGGCGAAGTTTTTCGATCGGATCTGCCGCAGGCGGCGCCAGCTCCTGTGCATAGCTGGAGCTAGTGCCGGTGAAGAGTATTAGCGCGGCTATTGTGAGCATCAATGTTCTAAGTCTCATTTTTACCTCAAACATAACTACTGATTGATTCTGTCTCCCAGCAACTGGAGCGGTGCGTCGTCACGCGTGGTGAGCAGCCGCAGATCGGCAGCCAGTTGCTCACGCTCTGCGCGTGAAAGCGGTCGACGGCTCTTTGCAAACTGATTTGACGAAGCTGGTTGCGAGTCTCTCGGTTTCTTGTATTTGACCGTTTGCTTCGGACTGTTCACGTTCTGTGCTGTAGGCTCTTGCTGTTGTGTACTCCGTTGTTGCCTGGCGAGCGCATCTTTAACCATTCGGTCGACATCCTGCGGCGTGTAAATCGCATTCGGATTTTTCTCCGCTACTTGCGGGTTTCTGTCCTTAAAAACAACGATTCCCAGCAACAGACAGAACGCGAGTAGCGCAAACGCGGTCGCACCCCTCAACCATAAAGGCGACAGATCGAAAAACTGACCTAACGCAGTGAGCGCCGATTTTCTAACTGTTTTCGTCGTCACTGGTGTCGAGACAAAACCAGCTAACGCCTCATCACGCCACGCCGTGATTGATTCACGCACTATGCCGAACAAGGCAGCTTCCTCACGACAACTGGCGCATTCGTGCAGATGCTGTTGGAATTCCTGCGCTTCGCGCTCTTCAAGTTCGTCATAAATGAACGCGATTAAATCAGATGCGCGTTCACAAGTGGGAGAGTGGTCTCTTTCGTTCATGTTAATTCCTGCTTTCAAACTTCTGCAGACGCATCTGCAACTGCTTCAGCGCCGTGTACAACCTGCTTTTTACCGTGCTTAATGGCAGATCGAGCGCCTCTGCGATCTCTCGAAATGTGAGTTCTTCAAACTCTTTCATTACTACGACCTGTCGTAGCTCAATCGGCAAACTATTTATCGCTCGACGCACTGCCGCTGTCTCCTGCCTGCCCTCGGCGACGCGCGCCGGTGAGTAGCTCAACGGCATTACAAACCGGCCGGCGTTGCTCTCTTGCTCCTCATCAAGTGCCGACTCGCCTCTTACTTTCGAGCGTCGCTGCCGCGAAATGCACTGGTTCACCGCAATCCGGTGCAGCCAGGAGGAGACCTTTGCTTCGCCGCGGAAGCCACGCAGGTTCCGAAAAGCGGCGAGAAACGTCTCCTGAGTCGCGTCGCGAGCGTCCTCCTCACGGCCGAGCATGCCGTAAGTAAGCGCAAAGATGCGTCGCTCCCAGCGCCGCACAATCTCGCCGAAAGCCTCCGCATCGCCGGTTAAAGCACGCTCAACGATGATCTCGTCGGTACTCAAATCCATTCAGGAGCCTTAAGGCTCAGTGGTTTAGACGCACTTAGGGCCGTAGCGGCCGAAAAATATAGATATCTCCAAGGAGGCACTTGTGTTAAAACTCGTTGACACTATCGAAGGGCCTCGACAATAATAACCAGACGCCGAGCGACGTGACTCGGTGAATACTGGAGCCTGCCAAACCCGACGACCTGCCGTCGATTGTACCGCCAGAATTCAAGAATGCTCGAAAAACTCGGACGAATCCGTCTCCTCTACATAGTTTTGGGAGTGCTGCTGCTCGTCGGCCTGTTGCCGCTCACCATTACCGGCTTTCTGCTATCCGGTCGCAGCGCGGACGAACTGCGCTCGGTCGAAGGTCGCTATCAGGCTCAGCTCGTGCAGGACAAAGCCCGCCAGATTGAGCTCTACGGCCAGCGCTATCGCGACGTGGTCACTGGTCTCGCCAGAGCTTTCGAGATCTCAGGTGGCATCCGGGCCCTCGACAACTCTGGTTACGATCAACGACTTCAGGCAACACTTCAGGAAGACCCCAATCTTATTGCGCTTGCATTATGGCCAGTCGATGGCACGCTTCATCGTGCTTTCCAACCGGATGTGATTAAGCTGGAAGAGGTTGATTCCAGAGTTAGCGAGGTGCTCGCCCGCATGAACGGTCGTGGTCTCGTCGTCAGCCGGCCTCAGATCATCCGTTCGGGGCAGGAGATGGCCCTCACGATCGCCGAACCCGTGTTGGGTGGCTCGAATAATCAGGACGTGGTTGCCGCGGTAGTAGCGATCGTTTCTTTTCAGGAAGTTTTCGACGCGGTGCAACAACCGACCTCGAAGAGTGAACGAGAATTACTCGACGCCGGTTTGCCGGTTGTTTTTGTGGTTGACCAGAACGGTCGCGCCGTCGCTCACCCAGAAGCGAGTGTTGCATTCTCTGAAAAGCCGATGACGGACCTGAAGGTCGTTCAAGACTGGCAGGAGTCAGGCGCGCAGGTTCAATCTGCCCTCGCGCCTTTTTCAGCCACACGCGACGGTCGAACCGTGGAAATGCTTGGTTCGTACGCCACCGCCGAACTCGACAAGAATTCTCGTCTCGGTGTGATCGCGATTCAGGACGAAGCCGCTGCATTGGCTTCGGTCTCTGACATGCGCTGGCAAACGCTCTGGATCAGTTTAATTGCAGCCCTGTTGACGATCCTGATCGGACTGTTCTTCGCGAAAAAGTTAACGCATCCGGTGCAAGAGCTTGCCGGCGGTGCGCACCGCATTGCGTCGGGAGATTTTTCGAAACGAATCGAAGTCACTAGCCGCACTGAACTTGGTGACCTCGGCAACTCGTTCAACATAATGACGGATCAGATCGAACGCTTCATCGGCGACTTGCAGAACTCAGCACAGGAAAACCGTGAACTGTTCATCGGCACCGTCAAAGGTTTGGCGGCCGCGATTGACGGCAAGGATCCCTACACGCGTGGTCACTCCGAACGAGTTTCTCGTTTCTCAATGGCCATTGCGCAGCGGCTCGATCTTCCAGATGACGAAATCGAAAAGATCAGAATCAGCGCGTTGTTGCACGACGTAGGCAAAATCGCTATCGACGATGCGATTCTCAAGAAACCTGCGGCGCTCACAGATGAAGAGTACGAGATCATGAAGGGTCATCCGCAGAAGGGCTACAAGATCATGTCGCAGATTCCGGCCATGAAAGAGTTTCTGCCGGGCATGTACATGCATCACGAGATGGTCAACGGCATGGGCTATCCGCAGGGACTCAAAGGCGACGAGATACCGCTGATGGGTAAGATTGTGGCGGTTGCTGACACTTTTGACGCGATGACCACCGATCGTCCCTACCAGAAGGCTATGAAATTTGAAGACGCTCTTGCTCGTATCGAAAGTTTTGTCGGCACGCGCTATGACCCCGCCGTTGTTGCCGCACTTTCGGAGGCATGCAAAGAAGGACAGATTAAACCCGGACAAGTCAGACTCAGGAAGCCAGCCAAACCCGTACCAAATCTGCAGATCTCGCAGGTTACACCGATTAATGAATCCCTCTCTGTGTAATCTTTGTAATCTGTGGCTATAATCGCGGGTACATGGGACTTTTTTGGAGAAGAAAAAAGGATGAGTTTGTCTCACTCCGTCTAAATGAACCTGCTGAAGCTGCACCGGAAACCCCGGCACCGCCTGTTGAACGTCCGCCCGAGACAGTAAAAGAAGAGCCACCCCTTGAGATAGTCAAACCCGAACCGGTTCCGCCTACAAGATCTCCGTTCCAGAGTTCTGTTCTCGGCCTGAATCTCTCGATGGAAGAGTTGCAGGCGCAGGAAGCGGCTCTAGAACAGGAATTTTCTGCGAGATTTCGGCGCGCGGTTGCAGCAACGCGCGATTCATTATCTGAAAGACTCGACACGGTTTTTGCCGGGCGCAAACAGATCGACGAAGAGTTGTTGGACCAACTCGAGGAAGCGTTGATTGCGGCGGATATCGGTGTACCGACAACTCTCGACATCCTCGAGAAGGTGCGTCGCGGTGTGGCACGACAGCAGATTAACGATCTCGATGCGCTGAAGGCGGCTATCAAAGCCGAGCTGCTAAACATTCTTCAGGCTTCTGAACGCCAGGGCGTTGCCTCGGAATTGACTGTTCCGGAGACTGTTTCTCCATACGTGATGATGATCGTCGGCGTTAACGGCGTTGGAAAAACCACGACGATCGGCAAACTCGCACAACGGATCAAAGCTGAAGGTAACGACGTGTTGATCTGCGCGGCTGATACGTTTCGTGCAGCAGCGTCAGATCAGCTCGCAATCTGGGCCGAACGGACAGGCGTTCCGTTGATTCAACAGAAGCAGGGAACAGATCCGGCAGCAGTGCTTTTCGATTCACTGAAGGCGGCAAAGGCGCGCGGGTCTGAAGTGCTGATTGTCGACACTGCAGGGCGTTTGCATAACAAATCGAACCTGATGGCAGAGTTGGAGAAGATGAAACGCGTCGCAGCGCGTGAAGTCGACGGCGCACCGCACGAAACGCTGCTCGTCGTCGATGCGGTTACGGGACAGAACGGTTTGGAGCAGGCGCGACAGTTTTTGAGAGTCGCGGGTGTTACGGGGATCGTTTTGACAAAACTCGACGGTACGGCGAAAGGTGGTATCGCAGTAGCGATTGCGAAAGAGTTAAACTTACCAATCCGTTACGCCGGAATCGGTGAGAAGGTCGATGATTTAGTGGTCTTCGATCCGGAGCAGTATGTGAATAGCTTGTTTGGGAATTAAGAGATTTTCTTCCGCAAGGCCGCAAAGGAGAGGGAAGGAGAATAGTTTGAACTTTGCGCCTTGGCACCTTTGCGGGAGAAACAGTCTTCAAATGCAAACCACTTTAGCTGAAGCACCAACCTGGACTGATACCGACCGCCAAATGATGGCTCGTGCGCTCGAATTGGCGGCAAGAGGTGTCGGACAAGTCAGTCCTGGACCACTTGTCGGTTGTGTTGTTGTTAGTCCATCGCGAGAGATCGTTGGCGAAGGTTTCTACATTTTTGAAGCAATCAAACACGCGGAGACGATCGCACTCGAGATTGCCGGCGAGAAAGCCCGCGGTGGCACTGCATACGTCTCGTTGGAACCACACGCACATCACGGTCGCACGCCGCCGTGCACCGATGCCTTGATTGCGGCCGGTATTAAACGCGTCGTCGCCCCGATCGAAGATCTAAATCCGAAAGTTTCCGGAAAAGGCTTTGCTCATCTCCGTGCGGCAGGCATCACTGTTGAGAGCGGATTGATGCGTGAGGAAGCGGAGCAGGTAAATGAGGCTTACCTGCACTACATGTCGACCGGAATGCCGTTCGTACATTTGAAACTGGCAGTTTCGCTCGACGGAAAAATCGCCACGCGCACGCGTGACTCGCGTTGGATCACCGGTCCTGAATCACGTGCACGCGCGCACGAGCTGCGGCATGAGTACGATGCAATTCTGGTGGGCGCAGGAACAGCCGAGATTGATGATCCGCAGTTAAGTGATCGATCGGGACTACCGCGACGACATCCGCTCGTTCGTGTAGTGCTCGATGAAGAAGTTCGGCTCTCTCCAGAATCGCAGTTGGCATCGACAACCTCAGACGCGCCAGTGATAGTTTTCGGAAATGAAAACGCAAATCATGCCGACGTACTGCGGTCGAAAGGCGTTGAGATCGTTAACTCCGTTCGTGGTGATCTGCCTGGAGTGTTGCGAGCGCTCGGCAACCGTTTGATTCAAAGCGTGCTGGTTGAAGGTGGTTCAACTGTCGCCGGCGATTTTGTCGATGCTGGACTCGTAAACAAGATGACTTTTCTGATTGCCCCAAAGATCATCGGTGGCGCTACGGCACCGAGCGCCGTCGGCGGCAGAGGCGTCAGTGTAATGTCGCAGGCCCTGGATCTTGACAGGGTTACGATCTTGCAACGCGGCAGCGATATAGAAGTAACTGGCTATCCGCGTACGACCAAAGGAATTCCGCCGGATGAAGGATAAAGGTGCTGAACCTTATCCATCCAAGCGACTGGGCCAGCACTTCCTCCGGGACCAGCGCACCATTCATCGCATAATCGAAGTCCTCGCACCGAAATCGGATGAGACGATTGTCGAGATTGGACCAGGCACAGGGGCCCTCACCTCTGCACTGGTCGAGCGTGCCGGCCGCCTGATCGCCGTCGAATTTGACAGCAAGCTCACGCCATTGCTGCACGAACGCTTTGACAACTTCGCGAATTTCAAACTGCTGATGGCGGATGCGTTGACGGTGGACTTTTGTGCTGAGATTCATCCGGCGCGATCAGCTAGACTCGTCGCGAATCTGCCTTACAACATCTCGACTGCAATCCTGCAGAGACTAATCGCTCAACGCAACTGTCTTGAAGAGATGGTTTTGATGCTTCAGCGTGAGGTGGTCGAACGACTACTCGCTCCAGCCGGAACCACCGATCGTGGCTTTATTTCAGTACTCGTTGAAGCCTACTGCGAAGCGGAGAAACTTTTTGACGTTGCGCCCGGCGCGTTTCGACCGCCGCCAAAAGTCTGGAGCAGCGTGATGCGGATCAGATTTCGGCCGCGGATTAACACGGATGTTGGTGATGAGGAGTTGCTGTGGCAAACAGTAAGCGCCGGATTTGCGCAGAAAAGAAAGACGATACTTAACAACCTTCGTCACGCGTCTGGTCGTTTACAGGAAGTTCTCAAACGCAACGGCGGCGCGAGTATCGTTCTCTGCAAAGCTCAGGTCGAGCTTCAACGCCGAGCCGAAACGTTAACCATCGACGACTGGGCTGGGATTGTGAGAGCTATGGAGTGAATCCGTTTATCAATCCGTCTAAATCCGTGGCTCAATAATCACTTTTATCCCGTCCTTAGGACGAAGTGATAACACCGGCAACACCTCAACCTTGTAATCAGGATCTAAAGCAAACCGGAATCGCTGCCCGATCGTCGCGAGCAACAACACGACCTCCATCATCGCAAAATAATTCCCGATGCACTGCCGTGGTCCGGCGCCGAAAGGGAAGTAAGCATACTTTGCTATCTGCTCACTGCCTTCCAGACTCCACCGCTCTGGTCTAAATACGTTAGGCTCATCGAAGTAACGCGGATCGCGATGCGTTACCCACTGAAACGCAAAGAGCTGCGTTCCCTTTGGCACGCGGTAGCCTCCAATCTCCGTTTCCTCGATTGCTTCTCTGCCAACCGCATACGCAGGCGGATAGAGACGCATCGCCTCTTTCGCAATCATCTCCGTGTATTTCAACCTCGCGAGATCAGAGACGTTTGGCGCCCTGCCGCCCAGAACTTCAGCCAGTTCGCTGTGAAACTTCTGTTCGGTTTCTGGATGCGTTGCCAGCAGATACCAGCTCCACGATAGTGCGAGCGCAGTTGTCTCGTGACCTGCCAGAAACAACGTCATCACTTCGTCGCGGAGCTGTGCATCACTCATTTGACTGCCGTCGTCGTCCTGCGCCTCGAGCAACATCGACAACAGGTCGCCTTCGTCGGAACCACTCGCACGACGCTCAGCGATGATACGAAACACAATCCGATCGATTTCGCTGACAGCGCGGAAGTACTTGCGATGTCCAGGTGTGGGAAGACGATTGTCGAGAATCCATTTCAGCGTTGCCTGCGAAGCAAAAGGCTTCACCAAACTGGAGAGGATTTCGCCGATGTGATCCGCGTCATTTGAGACGTCCGAATTGAAGAGTGTTTTGACTACGATTTCGAGAGTGAGACGAGTCATGTCGCGCGCCAGATCTCGCTTTTCACCACTCTGCCATCCGCTGATCGCGCGCTGGGTGTATTGGACCATCACGTCGCCATAAGAACTGATACGCTGGCGATGAAAGGCGGGCTGCGCCAGGCGTCTTTGACGACGCCAAAAATCTCCTTCGCTCGTCACCAAACCATTTCCCACCAGGCGATAAAAGAAAGGCGAACGGAGCGACTGGGCTTTCCTATAACTTTTCGCGTTGGTGGTCAGTAACGACTCGATATCGCTCGGGTTATAGAGAAAGTAAGCGTGCACGTAGAGGAATCTGGTGTGAACGACGTCGCCGTAATCGCGACAACGCGTGACAAAGCCGAGCGTATCGCGATTGAAGTCTCGCATCACTCCCATGACTAATGAGCCTTTTGGCCCGGGCGGAGTTTGATCGCGAGTTGCCGGTTGTTTCCTGGCTGGAATAGCTTCTGCGGTATTCATTATGTCTCAGTCTTCAGCCCATCGGCATAAATGCCGGGTTCGCTATCAGGGATAATAATTGCACCGACGGTCTTCTGGTAAAAGCGCACCGGGCCTGCGTTGCCGATGATTGCGTAAACGTAACCCATGTCGCTCAAGCTCCAGAGGGAAGCAAGCAACAGAGCCTTGCCTATTCCTTTTCCTTGCTCTGCTGGAGCGACCCCCGTTGGACCAAAGTACGCGCGCCGGGTGCATTCGTACGCGGCAAATCCGACGAGCCGGCGTTCCATGGTAGCAATGTAAACTGAAATCGGTTGGTGTGCGAAACCTACAGACATTTCATCCGCCCAGCTTTGAGAGAAGTTTTCGGCAACAAACCTGCGCAGCGGCGTCAATTCCCATGGCTGTGCGTGACGCACGTTAAATTCCCGCGCGGGTTTATCATCGCGTGGCGGTAACTTCAGAAGATTTACAAGCAGATCAGGCATTGTCGAGTTTTAGTCCTTCGTTTTGGGTTGAAGTAAACCAGGCCGCAACCCTTTCTCAGAAAGCTCAACCAGTTGCTTGAAACGCTTCACCCGCGTCTCCTCTTTCTTGGCGCCCATTACCCAAAATACAATAGTCCTTTTGTAACCTGGAGGCTGCTTTTCAAAGAAGCTCCATGCGGTTTTGTTTCGCCGAAAAGCCTTCTCAAACTCGGGAGAAAACTCACGAGGCCTGTTTTCAAAGGCATAGATCCCGGTGCGCTTGGGATCGCGACGCGCGTATGCTTCGAGTCCTGCCGGTTGCATGCGACCTTCCTTTGTCAGCCGCTCGATGTGCCTGACGTTAACAAGACTCCAGATGCTCCTCGGCTTTCGCGGTGTAAATCGAATCGTATAGCTCGTTTCATTCAAATTCTTGCGCACACCGTCTATCCATCCAAAACAGAGAGCCTCGTCGAGTGCTTCAGCATAAGTGATGCTCTTTTTCCCTGACGACTTTTTGTGAAAGCCCACGAGTAATTCCGTTGTACGGTCGTGGTTCTGCTCAAGCCATTCTCGAAACTTCTCGGGCGAACTAAAGAACTTAGGTTTCATCGCTATCGTGTGGGTGCCTTGCCCGCCAGCCAGGTGGGCCGGAAATCGGAATTAGCGAACCATTGAATCGGCTTCACAAGTGAATTGAGTGAACGGGTCATGAAAGGAAAATCTATCTTTCCAACCTCATCACTGACGCGATGATAATCGGTATGCAAACCAAAGCTGGAGATCGTATGAGCAATCACTCCTCGCAAGGCGAGCGGATAGTTGTCTGAACGCTGAAAGAAATTCTGTTCCGGATGAGGGTCAGCGACGAGCGATGCTCCTTGCCGCGCCAGCTCCGGACCAAGTGTCGAACGCTCGAAGCCAGTCAACCACAAAGTGCCTGCCGGAACTTTTGAGTCGGGCCGTCCGAGCATTTCGAAAGTAAGGTCGGCAACTATCTGCTCGAGCGGCACCGGCGGATTCGCAATGAAGTATCGCGATCCCAATCCGCCGCGTTCTTCACTGCCGAAGCAGACGAAATAGATCGTGCGTTTCGGTCGCTTTCCGGAAGCAAGAACGCGGGCCAGTTCCAACACTGCCACACAACCGGAAGCGTCATCATCAGCGCCGTTAAAGATTTTGTCGCCGGCAAGAGTTTCGTTGGCGCCGAGATGGTCCAAGTGCGCGCTGAGCATGATCACTTCAGCCACAGCGCGTGGATCTGAGCCTCTTAACACCCCGATTACATTCCATGTTGTACCCCCATCGGGCCTTTCAGTCGGCGAAATGCGCTGTACAAAACTCTTATTTCCAGCGCTATCGGTATCACCGCCCGGTTCGAGCCCAAACTGGCGAAACTGCGAACCGATGTATTCGGCGGCGATCCGTTCATAGTTGGTGCCACTGCCGCGACCCTGCATTGCATCGCTGGCGAGAAAGCCGAGTTCCGCGCGGATATTATCTTCACGAATTGATGTACCGGTCTGGCCCAGAATTGGACCACAGAGGACAAAGCACAGAAATAGAACCAGAAGCGTCCGAGGCATGTTCATGGTGAGGTAGTATCCAGTCAATCCTGTTCATCTTGCAAATCCTCTTGTTCAGAGTTCAAGCCTTAGCTTGCGTCTCTTCACCCCAGGCAGCAAGCTAAAGCTTGAACTCTGAACTCTCCCCCAAGATTCACAGGATCAAAACTGAGTCACCGAATTCGTGTGTCTTATATCCACGAACGGTGAGTTCTTCGGTGGCGCGTGCGAGTGTTGTGTCTTCCAGGAAGGCGCGCAACAGTTCGTAGTGACTCGTTCCCGGTTCGTGTGTGCCTGAAAGAATCGCATCAACTACGCGCAAGCGTGTCGTTGGACCAATCCTTCCGGTGGCCATTCCGTCACCGACCCGTAAATGACCATCTTCAGTGGTGGCTGCATCCTCGAGCGCACGCACGACCGACGTTCCCACCGCAATTACTCGAGCGCCGCGTTGCCTTGTGATTTCCACCGCCTTTGCCGTCGCTGCCGGAATATGATACGGCTCGTCAAACGGCAGTAACCGATCGAGAGCGTCATCACCCGTCGACGAAATCCCAGCGGCATGAGTCACGGTGGCAAAAAGTGCCCCGTGTTCGCGAATGGTTGAAACTACCTGCCAGTCGAGAATGAAACCGGCCGAAGGTGGCTCAAAGGCGACCGGAAGGCCCGCTATTTTGGTCCAAACATCCCAGAGTTCCAGAGATGTTTGCAGATGAGAATACTGAATTGGCTTGCCGTGACTCGCAATTCCCGCCCATATCTCATCGGCAGTGCCGTGGAAGAGAAGGGAAACGAGTCGTGAATGTCCCAGCAACTCAATCACACTCGCGTGCAATGGACCAAGCAGCAACGTATCACCAGGCTTTAACGTGGGTGGCAACGGCCGGTCTTCAGTACGCGTGTGAAAGTCTCCCTTTCCGAAGACGACCGCATTAAAACGAGCGACGTCCATCAGGTTTAAAGAAGGACGTCCCGCAAGTCGTAGCTCGATTTGTTGACCAGTCGGTTGGTGTACGCCTGTAAGACTTGCGGGCAGTGTGGCGGCATCGTTTGCTATGACGAGATCGTCTGGTCGTAGAAATTCAACGAACGCGCTGCGCGGCACATGAATGATGTTTCGTTGCGCATCGACAACGAGAAGTTTTGCATCCGTTGGACGCTGTACTGTTGAAGTGGCGGCTATCATGATTCTTTATTCGCCTGTATGACCTGTGGCAAAACTGCTGCGATTGCTTCGAGGAACTCGTGTGCGGCCTGCGACGGACGCTTTAGTGTTGCGGGATCGGCGCCGGGAATCGCGGCATGGTACATCGGTGTATCCATGTCGCCCGGATCGATTGAAAGGAAGCGCACTCCCTCAGCTTCATGCTCTTCATTCCAAATTCGGCTCAGTTGATTGAGCGCCGCTTTGCTCGCACCGTAGGCGCCCCAACGTCGATAAGCGTTTATGCCCGCATCGCTCAAAACATTCAAAACGACGGCATTGCGACCTTCACGAGCGGAAGCAGCCAACGCTCCCATCAGTGCTTTGGTCAGACGGAACGGACCAAAGAAATTCGCCGCAAACACTTCTTCGAGGTCCTCACATTCAGTGTCGGAAAGCAGTCTCAGTGGAGTTGGACCAAGACTGGAGGCGTTGTTGATAAGCACGTCAAGACCGCCCAGCTCGCCCGCAATCTGAATCGCCATCGGATAGATCTCCTCCTTCTTTGAGACATCACCGACGATTCCATGCGCGCCCGGGTTTTCCCTCGCAACCAGCTCGACGCGTTCACGCGTACGAGCAACGAACGCGACGCGAGCTCCGCGGCTCACCAGTTCACGAACCAGAGCCAGGCCAAGACCCGAAGTTCCGCCAGTTACCGCGACCCGCAGCCCGGTAAAAGGATCCTCGGAGGGGCTCTGTACCGCAGGTTCAGCGACCCTTTCGGTTGTTATTGAAGAAATTGTCATCGCTCCCTCACTTTCTAAAGATAAAACTTTAGTAAGTCGAAGCTTAGCATCGCCTATTGACTTTGTAAAGAGAAGTCTTTAGAAATATCATCATGAGTGCTCAAGTGCAGGCGCCGGGTGAGCGAAAGACGCGGCGCGCAATTACAAAACTTCTCAAAACAGAAGGGCCAGTCGACTCCGCGCAACTGGCGGAGCGGCTCGGGCTGACGGCGATGGCAGTGCGGCAGCACCTTTATGCGTTACAGCGCGAAGGGCTGGTGACGTCAGAAGAAAGGCCGGTGCCGATTGGGCGGCCGGCGAAGTTCTGGCGACTGACGCGTGAGGCAGATCGTCTCTTTCCTGAAGCGTATGCAGAGTTGAGTGTCGCGTTGATCGACTCGGTGAAGGATGCGTTCGGAGAAGAGGGGCTGGAGCGTGTGCTGACGTCACGCTGTGCGCGGCAGCGAACGGATTACAGCAAGCGAATCAAGCCCGGTATTTCGCTTGAGCGAAAACTTCGGGAACTGGCGAAGGTGCGAACCGAAGAAGGCTACATGGCGGAGATCAGGAAGCAAGACGACGGTAGCTTTCTGCTGGTCGAGAATCACTGTCCGATCTGCGCAGCGGCGAACGCGTGCCAGGGGTTCTGTTCGACGGAGCTGGATCTGTTTCGTTCTGTGCTCGGGCCGGGCGTGAGTGTCGAACGCGCGGAGCACATCATCAAGGGTGATCAGCGATGTGTTTATCGGGTAAGGGAGGAGTTTCTCCCGCAAAGGCGCAAAGGCGCAAAGTGAATTTGATCCATTTCGGGGTTTCATTTGCGACTTTGCGCCTTTGCGGGAGACGAATGTTATCTGCGGGCTACGCCGATTTTCCTTTGCACCAATCGCTCTACTTCCATTGGCACTCCATCGGCTTTTGCGGCGCGAATAAAGTCTGTATCGATCTTGAAGATCCTTAGCTTAACAAGATCTTCAATCTGCAGATCATTCAGGCCCTCATTGCGCATCTCTGTAACAAACTCGGGCGTGACTTTGAAGATTTGCATCTTGACGAGGCTCTCAAATGGTTCCTTGTCAAAACCCATCTGACTGACCTGCCTGACAAACTCCGCGTCGATTTTGAAAATCCTTGCTTTGACCAGGTCTTCCATGCCGAGGTTCTGGAATCCGCTCGCCTTCATCTCGCGCATAAACTGCGAATTGATCTTGAAGATCGCGGCTTTGAAAAGATCTTCCACCTGAAGTTTCCCAAAACCAGCCGAGTTGAGATCGTCTGCCAGCGCGGTCGTGACATTGAGCGTCGTGGCTGCAAACAGCCGATTTTCAGAATCGCGGTCATCGTCGGACGTATTCTGCTCAAAATCGAAACCACGGCTCTTCATCGCAGAAACAAATGCTGGACTGCCGGTAAAGCGAAACGTCCCGGAGCCTCGGCCGTTCTGAAAATTGCCTTCCAGGTCGATACGTCCCGCTTCGCGGACGAGACTAAAGCTCACCGGCCCGCCGTTTAGAGCCTGCTCGCGCGTTAAACCCTGAAAATCGGAAAACTCAAAGCTCTGTCCCATCTGGTTTCGGCCGTGTTTGCCGCGTCGTTCGAGATTTAACTGAATGTTGGAATTGTCTTTGGAGACGGTGGCCGTCCACTCACCTGACGTGGTGTTTTGAGCGATGGCGCGCGCGCCCGCGATCCAGACCAGCAGCGCGACGCTTGTGATCAGAGCCATCCCGATGAAGAAACGGTTCCAGACAGTTCTTGACATTTGAGTCCTCCGGCGATTTTCGAGATTTGACGTTCCAGAGTGATAACACCCACCACGCCCGGTTTGTGACGGAAATCTCGGATAGAACGGATTGTAGCCGGATCGCCACGGATCGTTCACTCACGGCACAGGAGATGCCATTAAGCATCGTGCAGCGAGCAAAACGCTGCCGCCCGCTTGCAAATGGGGCAAGAGACCGTGGCCGGCTTCCTACTCCGTCCCACAGTGCCCCAGAAGCTCTCGCCCACAAGTCTAAAGATGCGATTACGAACAAAACACACTTTCGCCTTCCTAATGCTCACGTTCTTGATGATGACAGTGATCAAGATCGCGCACACTCAGGAGATTGCGCGAACGATTCTCGATGCGGAACCTCCGCCGATGACGCTTCGCACGCCATCGACCATCGTTGCCTCGTTCCTCAAAACTGAAACACAATTACGGCAATCGCTGAGCCAGCACACGTTCAAACGCGATGTGGTGCTGCAAACCATTGGTCCAGCCGGCAACGTCACCGGCGAATACATTCGTACCTCACAATTCCTCTTTGACGATCGAGGCAATCGCATCGAGCGTGTCACATATCACCCGCCTTCAACGATTCGTGAAATGCGAATCACCAAAGAAGATATCCAGGATCTCGCCGGCGCCCAGCTATTGGGCATCGATATCGCCGAAACCTCCAAGTATCAACTGACTCACGAGGGCATGGAGCTACTCAACGCAAAGCGCGTTTACCGCCTGAGGGTCGAGCCTGTCGTCAAACCCAATCCGTATCGCATGAGTGAACGATTCTTTTGTGGCTCGATCTGGATTGACGCAGTGACTTTTCAAATCGTCAAAGTGCGCGGGATCGTCGAGCCGCAGGGCAAGCAGCGTTTTGCCACCTTCGAGACATGGCGCGAGCAGGTTACTTCCACATTCAACTTTCCCACACGCACCGAAGCTGACGACGTGCTGCATTTTCCGAATCGCGACGTCAACTATCGCATCCGCGTCAGGTACTACGACTACAAACTCTTCGCCAGCAAGGTCAGGATCACCGAAGTCGACGGACCTGCCATAGACGACAAGCGGTAAAACATCATGAGACTCTTTTTCCTACTCACCGTTATCCTCTTCATCGCCGCCGTCAGGATTGTCGCGCAGGAGAAATCAGAAGTTTGTGTCGCGAACCATAATGCGCCGCCCGCCAATGCCTACTACTGGCCACCCGACACGAACGTTAAGGTTTATTTCACGCGTGGCACGTTTACCGGCGAACAGCGCGTCACGCTGCTCACCGCGATGAAGACGTGGTCCGATTCGAACCAGCAGACCGGCGCAGGGATCACTTTTATGTACGCCGGTGAGATCGACAAGGTAGCGAATTGCAATGGATGTCTAACGGTGACTCGCCGAGAGGTGCACAAAAACGATCGCAAGCACTACGCGTTCTTCAATCCGCTGAAACAGAGCAGCGACGGCCTGCTCGTCTCCGCGTGGATCGATTTTGATTTTGCGACCACCAGCCCAAAGGCGTTGCAGGGTTACATGGCTCATGAGCTCGGACACGGACTGGGCCTTTGGGACTGCAAGAACTGCAAAAAGAAGAAAACGATCATGAACGGCTTTCCGGGAATCAACAACGACAACGGGCTCCTTGCGCCTTCAGCGTGTGATCTGGAGGTAGTTCGTCAAGTGTACGAACTTCAGCGCCGGGTCGATCGAAACGTCGTTGTGGAGAAACAGCGCAGATGAAAAAGCTCGTCACCGTCTATTTCCTGCTCATTGTTCTGACGACCTTCACGACCGCCGCGGCGCAATCGTCTTCCTGCAAGGTCGGAGTTGCGGCTGCATCGGTTGGATTCTGGACCTGGGCGCCGGAAAGCAAGATCAAGGTCTACATTGATCGTTACGACTTTGAACCAAAGGAGCACGAATATCTGCTGGCGCCCCTTTCAGCGTGGAATGCCGTCTCACAAGCAACCGGGTCGAGAGTGAAATTTGAATATCAGGGAATAACCGACAGACCACTGTATTGTGAGAATTGCCTGACGATTGTTCGCGGTGAAGTCTTCGACAAATCCAAACGCCATCTTACTGAGCTGAGAACGTACAGCGCCGGCAAAGACCGGATCATGACGTGGGCCCACATCGTTATCGATCCATTGCTCACAAATCCCAGAACGCTGACGAATGCTCTTGTTCATGAACTCGGTCACAGCTTCGGTTTGCTCGATTGCTACTCATGCAAGCAGGACACGACAGTTATGATCCAGTTCAAGTCAATTAATGTTTCAAATGAGATGGATCGTCCTTCGGCCTGTGATGTCGCCCAGGTGAAGATCGCCTATCAGTCAGTCACGGCTCAGTTAAAGCGCTCCCCGCAGCCGAAGCCACTCGTCGTCGATGAAGGTGAAGAACCGGTCGACGACGACAGTCCCGTGGTAATTCGCAAGCCATAAATCAACTCTGCATGTTTCAGCCCCAGGCGATTGAAGACAACAGCTCTGCTCCCGCCAGCCCGAAGATGGATCGGTCGGAGCAGCGGATTCTTATCGTCGACGACGAAGCAATTGTCAGAACGATGTTCGTCACTTTTCTGGAGGATAAGTACCCGTGTGAAACGGCTTCGTCTTGTGACGAAGCACTGGCCCACCTGGCAAAAGACACTTATGCGCTGGTGATGTCTGACATAACGATGCCTGGCCGCAACGGTGTCGAGTTGTTACGAGAGATCCGTCACCGTTATCCGGACACCGCGGTGATCATGGTTTCGGGAATCGACCGGCCACAGCGAATAAGAGACGCGTTGCACATCGGTGCTGTCGACTATCTGACGAAGCCTTGTGAGCTCGAAGTACTCGGATTTTCTGTCGACCGCGCCCTCGAACGGCGCGATTTAATGTTGACCGCGAGAAGCTATCGCGCAGATCTGGAACGCCAGAATCTTGAACTCGCAGCTCGCAAAGCTCAACTGGAGCGTTTACAGGCGCAGATCATTCATAGCGAAAAGATGGCCGGCCTGGGCCAACTCGCGGCCGGTGTAGCGCATGAGTTGAACAATCCCGCCGGATTCATCTATGGCAACATGGATTTGATTAGAGGTTATCTCGGTCGCCTCGAGTTGATGCTTTCAAAATATGACCGCATCACGCTTCCTGCTGCCGAAGCTGAAGGGCTCGCGGTAACCAAAAAAGAGATCGGTTACGATTCCTTACTTCCTGACCTGCGTTCGATGATCGCCGATTGTGTCGAAGGCGCTGAGCGTATTCGCGACGTGGTTAAGAACCTGCGACTCTTTTCACGTCTCGACGATGGCGAGTTTAAGAAGATCGACCTGCACGAAAACATCGATTCGACGATTCGCCTGCTGTCTGGTTACTACGGCTCAGGACGCATTCATCTCGTCCGCGAGTATGGCGAGTTACCGTTCGTCAATTGTTATGCCGGTCAACTCAATCAGGTTTGGACCAATCTTTTGGTCAATGCCGCACAGGCGATCAAGACCACCGGCGAAGTAAGAATATCCAGCAAAGTCGAAGGAGAATCGGCCGTCGTCACGATCAGCGATACTGGCAGCGGCATCGAACCTGAGCACCTGCGTAAGATCTTCGATCCTTTCTTTACTACAAAACCGGTCGGCGAAGGTACCGGTCTTGGCTTGTCCATCAGCTACGGAATTATCGAAAAGCATGGTGGCACGATCCAGGCTAAAAGTGTTCCCGGGACCGGCACAAAATTTCGAGTTTCGATTCCCATCGATTCTGAAGAGCCCATAAAGCACACAGAGGAGTAAACCAACCCATGACCTATAAACTTCTGATTGTTGACGACGAAATGCCAAACGTACGTTTGCTGGAGAGATTGTTTCACCAGGATTATAACTGTTTGTCCGCGTCGTCCGGAGAAGAGGCGATCAGTCTGTTGGACCAGCACGAAGTTGCGGTCATCATTACCGATCAACGCATGCCCCAGATGACGGGAATCGAGTTGCTGAAACGAAGTGCCGATCGACGTCCGCACATGGTTCGAATTCTGCTCACGGGTTATACGGATCTGGAAGCTCTGGTTGAGGCGGTGAATTGCGGACTCGTTTACATGTACGTTAGCAAACCATGGAACAACGACGATCTAAAGCTGCGCGTCAGTCGGGCGGTAGAGCTTTACGAGACCAACAAGCGCCAGCATTCACTAGCCGCCAACAACGATCGACTCACGAGTCGCCTGAAGGAGATGCGATTGGGTTTTGTACGTGCGATGGCGAGCATTCTGCAGATGCGAGATTCGTATCTCTGTACACACGCGGTTCGCGTGAGCAGGTGTGCCAGTCTCCTCGGTGAAAAACTCGGATTAAGCGACGAACTGCTTTCGGATTTGACTGCGGCATCATTTCTTCACGATCTTGGCGCCGTCGGCAGTGCGAATGAAATCTATTCAGGCGCTGATGACCTGTTTGTGCCGGAACAACACGCAGCACGTGCTGCTGAGGTTATCTCGTGCGTAAATGAATTTAAGGACACTACCGATATCGTGTGCTATCACTACGAGAACTTCGATGGTAGTGGCAGACCGCTCGGTCTCATTGGCGATCAGATTCCGATGACTGTTCGAATCTTGCGAGTCGCAAAAGAGTTTGATCTGCTCACCCAGCCAAGAGATGAAGAGCAGGCATTAACTCATGAGTCCGCAGTTGAGCGATTGAAGCGTGGCGCCGGGCGCGACTTTGACCCGCTTGTGGTCGAGACCTTTTGCGAGATTGCCTCGGAAATGAGGGAGCTGGTGCCCGCAGGCTTCGGCGATATGACACTCCAGCGACAAATTGCACATATTCAATAACCACCATGCGGCTTGTGCCATTAGTCGTTCGGCATTAAAATCCGCTTCAGAAGTCATTCGACTGTGAGTGCCTGGTCGGCACGATCGCCCCGTGTTTCCACGCCACTCTTAGCTTTACTTTACTTGTCGCGACGCAGTGTCCAGACGCGTCCGTGACGAGCTGGCTGTTCTCTTGGTGGATGCCTTAACTCCTGGAGGTTCCTCGTATGAGAGACAGGCGAATCGATCTGAGCTCTGTCCGCTCACCGGAAGTAAGAACGCAAACAAACGGAAATCGCGCGGGTAAACAATCGACAGTAATTGAGGCCGCGGTCCAGAATCCCGAGGCTTTCCAGTCATGCCTCGAACACGCGAGGATAGGCTTTACTGTTATTGACCTGGAGGGCCGATTCCTCGAGTGCAGCCCCGCTTATTGCTCGATTACGGGCTACAGCGAAGCGGAATTGTTAGCGATACAATATCCAAGGAGTCTCACTCATCCCGACGACATGCCCAAAACGCTCGATCACGTCCGTTCTCTGATCGCGGGCGAGATTGTGAATTTCGTTTTGGAAAAGCGATATATCCGCAAGGATGGAGAGACCATTTGGGTGGAGAACAGTGTTTCGCTGATTCGCGACAAGGATGGACGCCCGCAAAAGATTGTCAGACTTACGCAGGACGTTACCGATCAGAAACTCGCGCAGGCATCACTTCGAGAGCTACAGGAACGACATGAATCCATTCTTTCGAATGTAAGCGATGTCCATCTTTTACTTGACCGCGAGTGGCGGTACGTCTACGTCAATGATGCGGCCGTTGATGCTATGAGGGTGCCGCGCGAAGAGATCCTCGGTCAAACACTCTGGGACCTTTATCCGGATGTCCGTGGCACTGAGTTAGAGCACGCCTTTCGTGAAGCAATGGATCAGAGAGTGCCCGTTACCATGCACTTCCACTATCTCACTGAGGATACCTGGTGGGTGAACCGTTTTTATCCGGCACCGGAGGGTCTGTCAGTCTTCGCCACTGATATCACTGAGCACAACCGTGCTCTCGAGGCGCTCAGACAAACTGAGCAGGAGTGGGCTGATGCACAGGAACTCGCCAACCTTGGTAGCTGGAGCTGGGACATCAAGACCGGTTTAATGACCTGGTCCGATGAGTTTTATCGAATTCTTGGATTACATCCTCAGGAGATTCAAGCGAGCTTTGCCGCGGGGGTTGCACGTGTGCACCCGGAGGATCGCGAGCAAGTGCTTGAGGCAGTCGCGAGGTGCCTCAGAACCAAGGAACGTTACAACCTTTCCAATCGCATTGTCCGGCCTGATGGAAAAATCCGCACACTACAAGTAGTGGCCAGCGTTGTTGTCGATGAAGAAGGCAACGCCGCACGAATGTTTGGGCTTTGTCACGACATTACCGAATTGGAAGTGACGAAGGAAGCGCATCGTACCGCTGAACTTAGATACAAACAGATCTTTGAGAACGCTGGTGAGGGTATTTTTCAATCGACTCCGCAAGGTGTCTATCTGATCGCTAACCCAGCGCTTGCTCGCATGCATGGATTCAGTTCGCCGGACGAATTGGTGCGTTCGTGCAAAGACATCTCGCGAGAGATTTATGTCGACCCGGCGATGCGGGATGAGTTCAAGCGTTTGATCGAAAAGGACGGTGTTGTCCGAGATTTTGAGCACGAGACCTTCCGAAAAGACGGACATCGGGTTTGGATATCTGTGAATGCGCGCGCCGTAGGTGACGAAGCCGGTGAGATTCTCTATTACGAAGGAACGGCTCAGGACATCACGGAACGTAAACAAGCGGAAGAGGCATTGCGCCAGGGCGAAGAGCGCTACCGTGAACTTTTCGAGAATTCGAAAGACCCACTCTATGTGCACGACATGAGCGGACGATACACGTCGGTGAATAGAGCTGCCGAAAAGCTTTCCGGATACACGCGCGAGGAACTGATCGGCAAACACTTCTCCAACTTTCTTAGCCCTGAATATGAAGGTCAGGTTTATAGCCAGCTCTGTAAGAAGCTGGAGGATGCCGGTGAGACCACGTACGAGGTCGAGATTGTTACAAAAGACGGGCGTAATGTTCCTGTGGAAGTCAACAGCCGGCTCATTTGTGCAAACGGCGTCGCTGTAGGTGTGCAGGGCTGCGTGCGGGATGTTTCCGAACGAAGGAAAGTTCAGGCTGAGGCACGTCTCTATTCACGAAAACTAATTGAGGCGCAGGAAGCAGAACGGCGCCGCATGTCGGTAGAGTTACACGATCAGTTGGGCCAAATTCTTACCGCCGTTAAAATGAAGCTCCATGCACTGAAACAGAAGAGTACGGCGCCTGAGATCCTTGCCTCAATCGAAGACAACATGCTGGTTCTCGACGAGGCTGTCGATCAGGTCAGGGATCTATCGATTGACTTGCGTCCGTTGTTGCTGGACGACTTCGGTTTGGTAGTCGCTGTCCGCTGGTACCTTGATCGCCAGGCAAAAAACGGCGGCCTTAAAGCAGAGTTTGTCAGTCACTCCTTATCCGACGACGACCGCTTTGCCTGTGAATTGGAAACAGCGTGTTTCCGGATTGTGCAGGAAGCGGTAACTAACGTCGTGCGACATGCAAACGCGAGAAAGGTTAGCGTTGTTTTGGAGAAATCAGGATCAGATTTGATCCTTTGGATTTCAGATGACGGAACTGGCTTTGATCTGAAAGTCTTGCGGAGCAGCGCCGCCACTCTCGGTCTTCGTGGTATGGAGGAACGAGCACAGGCTCTCGGCGGTTCGATCATGATTGACTCCGAGCCTCAAATCGGAACGGAGATTTGTGTGCGCTTCCCAATAACAGATCTGCAGGGCCGCGCGTATGCTGCCGCCCTGACCGCTGCAGTGACTTAAGTCCATTGATCGTTCTCGCGTCTTCGTGTGTTTTTCTTCAGCGACACTTCCTCGTCTGAAGCTCGATTCGGCTTGTGCTCACCGAAAGCGCCCGATAATCTGTGCGTCGGTATTCACATAGACGTCCGTGCGACTGACGTTCGATCTATTCCCGCGTATCGAGTGATACCTGCCAATCACCAAGAGACGGAATACCTGTCAATCACCCACAGCCACGTTCCATCCTTCTGGCGCCGCGCAACTTCCGAGGTCACGGTACCATTACGGCTGCGCGTCGAGGTGAGGGCCAGATCACCGCAAATGAGCGCTGGTCGCTGTTCTCCGAACTCGAACTTTCGTTTTTCGGGTCCAAACCCCGTAACCTGGAGTTTAGTAAAAAACTCGTGAATGGCCTCTTTGCCACGCAGGAACGTTCCACCGCCAATGTCGATTACCGCGTCTGGCTCGAACAACGCCGTCATGCCAAAAACATCTCCCGCGTTCTCTCTCGCTACCAACAATCGCTCCAAATCCTGGGGATCGTTGGCCGGCTCTCTTGTCGTTAAATCATTCATAGTGACACTCCGCCAACTGTTGTGGGTTGCTCGACCTTCACTGAAGTCTATCGCAGACGGATTGAGTTCCTCAAATCTGGGACCGCTTGGACGATTAACGAAATGTAGAGGAATAGGCCTTGCCTCTGTTCTAACAAGAATCTTGGTTGCGTACTAAGCTAAGTCAGGGGGAGTGGTTTAAATGCCGGAAAAAGAGACACTGGAACGAGCTCGGAAAGACAAAAGAGAAGGGAAAGCGCCGAGCACGCAGGCGGGTGAATTTGTAAGAGAAGAGATTGAGCACATTCGCGAAGGGAAGCATGGAGCCCGTTCAACAAAGCAGGCAATTGCCATCGGACTCTCAAAAGCACGTCGCGCAGGAGTTGATTTGCCGGCGTCAGCGAGCTCCTCAGAGGAAACAAAAGAACAGGCAGCACGCGACACGCGTAAAGCACGAAGCAGAAAGCGGCCATCATCGAAGCGTTCGCGCGCAACTCGAAAAGCGTTGAAGCGCGAAGGACGTAGTGCGGCTTCGAAAGAAGCACTCTCGCGTCAGGCTCGCAGCGTCGCAAAAAGACGCTCGGCCGCATCGCGTTCGCGCTCTGCGAAGAAAGCCGCGGCTACCAGGAAAAAATAGCCCATAGATCCCCAGAGATTTGAGAACGGATTGCGGTCTGCGGAAATCCGTCTGCCTAATCTGTGTTATCTGCGTCCAAACTTGATTGACAGCTTTCATGCTGCAGGCTAAGCTGTTACCCCGTGAATCGCACGGTCGCCATCGTTCCAGCTCGCCTCGCTTCAACCCGTCTGCCAGGAAAAGCCTTAATCGAGATTGCAGGTAAACCGATGGTTTGTTGGGTGGCTGAGCGCGCACGCCTTGCACGCAATGTAGACCGCGTTATTGTTGCTACCGATAGCCAACAAATAGCCGATGCCGTCGAGTCGCGAGGCTTTGAAGCCCTTCTTACTGCTGCACATCACAGAAGTGGGACCGATCGAGTTGCCGAAGTTGCAGCTCAGATTCCGGATGCTGAGATCATCGTCAATGTACAGGGTGATGAACCGTTGATTTCGCCGCAAACGATCGAACGAGCCGTCGATACGATGACAGCCGAGATTTCGAAACAAGACGGGGCCGGGATCGTAACAACATGGGAGCCGATTGACTCACTTGATGATCTGCTGAATCCGGATCTGGTGAAAATTGTTCTCGACGAGAACGAAAACGCTCTTTACTTTTCGCGGTCGCCAATGCCATATCCACGCGACGCGGCAATAAGACATGGCGGACCCGAAGCGGCATTGATAAGTGAGCCCGAGCTATTCAAAATATTCCGAAAACACACCGGCTTATACGTTTATCGACGGGATGTGCTGCTTGAGTTTACAAAGTGGCCGCCATCTCGGCTCGAGCAGATTGAAGCCCTCGAACAATTGCGTGCGTTGGAGCATGGGGTAAAGATTAAAGTTGTTGAGGCCTGTTCGAGCTCTACTGGTGTGGATACTGCTGAAGATCTCGAACGCGTTCGAGAGTTGGTAGGTGAAGTGATATGAACGACTGGATCGGACTCGGCATCATCGCACTTGTCATCTTGTTCGGGCTTTTCGGCTTATCACGCCTTAGCAAGCCATACGACGTCTCGACCGAAGAATTCGAGCGACGCGCGCAGGAAGGACCCGGTCTACTCGGAGCAGGTTTGGTTGGAATACAAAAGGCACTCGATCCAGCAATGCAAAAAGCGGTCGAGGTGCAGGCAGATTTGCGGCAGGGACGTTATGACGGAGAACAGGAATCCGGCGATCCGCCGGAGGCTGGTGATGGCAGCGACAAACAGGTAATCAATGGAGAAGCGGATGCCTAAATATATCTTCGTTACTGGTGGTGTGGTTTCCAGCCTCGGCAAAGGCCTGGCAGCGTCGTCGATCGGATGTTTGCTCGAGAGTCGCGGCCTGCGCGTGGCACTAATCAAACTTGATCCGTATATCAACGTCGATCCGGGTACGATGTCGCCATTTCAACACGGCGAAGTTTTCGTGACCGACGACGGCGCGGAAACAGATCTCGACCTGGGCCACTACGAGCGCTTCACACACGCGCATCTTTCGCAAGCCAACAATTGGACCACCGGGCGTATATACCTTTCTGTTATCGAGAAGGAACGTCGCGGCGACTACCTGGGCAAGACTATCCAGGTGATTCCGCACATTACCAACGAGATCAAGGAAGCCGTTCGCAAAGTCGCCGAGAACGACAAGCCGGATGTAATTATCGTCGAGATTGGTGGTACGGTCGGCGACATCGAATCACTGCCTTTTCTTGAAGCCATTCGCCAGATGGGCAACGAAGAGGGCGCCGGCAATGCGCTCTTTATCCACGTGACGCTCGTACCGTACATCGCTGCTGCCGGCGAACTGAAAACGAAGCCCACACAACACTCAGTGCGTGATCTGCGCGAGATCGGTATTGCGCCCGACATCCTTCTTTGCCGTTCGGAAAAACCGCTGTCTCGCGAACTTCGCAGCAAGATCGCTCTCTTCTGTAACGTGAAAGAACCGGCAGTGATCAGCGCTCAGGACGTCGATACGATTTACGAGGTTCCACTAGCCTTTCACGAGCAGGGACTCGACGCCTTGATCGTGTCGCAATTGGGACTTGAAGCGCAGGCGCCACAAGCCGATCTGACTGAATGGCGTAACCTTGTATCGACAATTCGCGAACCGTCGGGAGGTGAAGCGTCGATCGCGATCGTCGGTAAATATGTCGAGTTGGAAGACTCGTACAAGTCACTGCGCGAAGCGCTGACGCATGGCGGGGTAGCTAACAATCTCCGCGTCGATGTGAAATGGATTGAGTCGGAGGAATTGATGGATGACGATTACGAGGATCGTCTGCGCGACTTCGACGCGATTCTGGTTCCGGGAGGATTTGGCAAACGCGGTGTAGCAGGAATGATTCGCGCGATCTATTACGCGCGCAAAACGCGCACACCATACTTTGGCATTTGCCTCGGAATGCAAACCGCCTGTATCGAATACGCGCGCAATGTTTGCGAGTTAAAAGAGGCTGACTCGACTGAATTCGATCTCGAAACGCCCGACCCAATTATCTTTAAACTCAGAGATTTAGTTGGCGTTGAAGAATTAGGAGGTACAATGCGACTGGGAGCGTGGCCCTGTCGTCTTACTCCCGGCTCGCTGGTCCAGGACGTTTATGGCGGCGCTGATGAGATCAGCGAGCGCCATCGCCATCGATATGAATTCAATCCGGAGTTCCGGCAAAGGCTCGAGAGGGAAGGATTGGTATTTAGCGGTGTCTCACCAGATGGCAAGTTTGTAGAGATGATTGAACTCTCGCGCGACGTGCATCCGTGGTTTGTCGGTTGCCAGTTTCACCCGGAATATAAGTCGCAGCCGCTGAATGCTCATCCTTTGTTCGCGGCATTTGTTCGTGCGGCGCATGAAAACAGGTTGCACTCTGAGACCTCAATGGAGAAGAATGGAGAAGTCGATTTGGTGGTGCACGAACGATTGACTGCCACCAGTGGCGATTAGCAACCCAGATTACAAATAATCTGTGTAATCTGTGGATAAAACTGATCACTTATTAACTGCCCAGAAGTACCTCACTTCATGTAATGACAGATGTGTCACCGACATTACCGGCAACGGATCCGCTCGTAGGCCGTACGCTCGACGAGAAGTATTACCTGGAAGAGCGTCTCGGTTCAGGCGGGATGGGCAAAGTGTATCGCGCGCGGCATCTATCGATGGATCGGCCCGTCGCGATTAAGTTTCTCCATCAACGTTTCTCAGAAGACGAAGCGGCGCGTCTGCGACTGCTCACAGAAGCGCGAGCGGCCGTGACGCTGCATCATTCAAATGCTGTTTCAGTCACGGACTTCGGACAAACTGCCGAGGGCTGGGTTTACATCGTCATGGAGTTGCTCGAAGGTCGCACACTTCGCGAGATTGTGGGCAGAGAAGCACCACTTGAGACCGCACGTGCCATATCGATCATGTTGCAGGCGTCTGATGCCGTTGCTGCAGCGCATCAGGCCGGTATTATCCATCGCGATCTGAAACCGTCTAACATCCTGATTACTCAAAGCGCGGATCAACCTGCCGTTGTTAAAGTGCTCGACTTTGGAATCGCGAAGTTTTTCGCTGGCTCCGAGGATGACGAAAATGCTCTGGTCCAAAGAAACACAGTGATCGGCACACCGCGTTACATGTCTCCCGAGCAGCATACCGGCAATGAACTGACTCCCGCGACTGACGTTTACAGTCTCGGTGTGATCCTTTATGAGATGTTGACAGGAATGGTTCCTTTTTCCGGTTCGACTCCCGCAGAGATTGCGCAAAAGCACGCGAATGACACACCGCACTCACCGCGCGAGATCGTCGCCGCGATTCCTCAGGGTGTCGAAAGTGTTGTGCTGCATGCACTCGCGAAACCACCCGTAGATCGCCCGGCGAATGGCGGCGAGTTTCGACGCGAACTACTTGAGACTGCGGAACGCCTTGGACTTGAGCATCATGCGATCGAAAGCGCACCGGATATTGAAGCGCTGCGCGACTCGGGTGTGGAATCACCCTCAGGACGGCTGGTAGTCGACATCTCTCGTCTGCGTGAAAAGCGCGCGCTCAGTTCTGGTTCCAATGAGATCAAAGTCTTAGGCGGAAATTCTGCCGAGAAATCACCGAAGGAAGCCCCTTCCAACCACGAAACATCCCGCCCCAGTTCATTTCTGGACAAGGTCAAGCGTATACTCGGCCTGCATTAAACGCCGAAGGCGTTGGCTAATTCGAGCCCAGGGTTGGCGCGTAGCGACAACCCTGGGGATCATATCGAAGTAGCGAACGCTGGGCTAAAATTGGTGAACGCCTTCGGCGTTTTCCCTATGGCTAAATCCTTTTCAGTTGGCAAAGTAACCTTCGGAGACGGCCGGCTCACGATCATTGCCGGCCCTTGTGTTGTCGAATCTCCCGAACATGCATTGATGATGGCGCGTGAGTGTCGCGATCGGGCTCAGGCGGCCGGTCTCGACTACGTGTTCAAATCGTCTTTCGATAAAGCTAACCGATCCTCGATCAAGAGTTTTCGTGGCCTTGGTATGGAGCCCGGACTCGAAGTCTTGCAGCGAGTAAGGGAAGAGGTCGATGTGCCGGTGTTGACGGACGTTCACGACATCTCTCAGGTGGATCGAGTAGCGGAAGTTGTCGATGTTTTGCAGATACCGGCGTTTCTCTCGCGGCAGACAGATCTAATCGTTGCGGCAGCGAAATCAGGAAAAGCAGTCAACGTCAAGAAAGGGCAGTTTCTGGCGCCGCAGGACGCGCGCAATATAGTCGATAAAGCTCGCGAGGCCGGTTGTGAGAAGTTCATGCTGACGGAACGCGGCGCGAGCTTTGGCTACAACAATCTCGTCGTCGACATGCGATCGTTTCCCATCATGCGCGGGTTTGGTGTGCCGGTAGTTTTCGACGTTACACACTCGCTGCAGTTACCCGGAGGCCTTGGTTATGCAACCGGTGGACAATCAGAATACATCGAACCGCTGGCGCGTGCAGGAGTCGCATGTGGCGTCGACGCGGTGTTCATGGAAGTGCACGATTGTCCCGAGAAGGCATTGTCAGACGGACCAAATGCGTTGCCGCTCGATCGCCTCGCGCCGCTGCTGTTGATGTTGCGCGACATTCACCAACTGGTTCGAAATTCGACCAGCGGTGCTCAGCATTAGTTACTTCTATTTCATCCGTAATTATGAGAACACTTCTTCTACTCACGTTCATGCTGTGCCTTGTGGTCCAGGTTAGAGCACAGACACCGTCGACACCGATATGGCAGGTCACATCGTTTGAGATCGCAGCGAACGTTCAACAAAACGAGCGTTTGCTGAATGCGGTTGCGACAATCAATGCAACCAATGTTGGTGGTCCAGGTAGAACTCTGACCGTCCGTCTCAATTCAAAAGCAAGCGTGAAATCAGTAACCGTCGGCGGCAGTGCCGTGAGCTTCCGTCCCGGTCAGGAGCCGCGCGGAGATCTTCAGCGCCTTGAAATCTCGTTACCGTCGATCGCAACCCCGAACGCTACGATCTCTGCGGCCGTGACTTACACGCTGGCTGTCGAAAGTAACACCGGTCTCACCGCGATCAGCCCAATCGGCACACAGTTTCTACCGCTTTCGTTTTGGTATCCAATGCCAAACAGTCCCTACTCGGTGCGTGGTGCTGACTCTGCGCCGTTCCGATTGACTGTAAACATTCCCAATGCGATTTCCTCCGGAGTTGAAAAGCAGGGAACTACGGGATCAGTCTCCTTTGAACAGTCGTTGCACGGCCAACCGTTTTTTGTGCAGGGTGATTGGGACAAACTCGATGGCGCCGCTGACGGCAAAGGCATCACCGTCCTGCTCGAGAAGGGAGCCGGCGCCGAGGAACGCAAGCGCGCTGAAGCCCTCATCGCGTTCGCAGGCATGGCTCGAAGTTTTTACGCCACCTCTCTTGGGCCAGCACCTGATGTTCCACTTCGCCTGGTCGCCGTTCGAAGGGGCGCCGGATTCAGCGATGGCGGCACCGTACTCTTCGACGCAGACACTTTGCGCCTGCCGAAAATCGACGCTGCGACTGCACTCTCCGTGGCGGAAGCAGTTGCGCGGTTATGGATCGGTGGACAGACAGCGGTTCAGGGAGAAGGCGGCGGCGTCTTGCGCGACGGGCTGGTGCGTTATCTCGCAACACAGTTTCTCGAAAAACAGTTTGGACCGGACGCTGTTAAGTCAGAGTTGTACCGGCAGCGTCTGGCCTACGTGTCAGTGGCCCAACGCGACGCTCCACTGGCGCGCTCAAGTCAATTAGACAGCACTTACTTCAACTCAGTACCGAATCGTGGTGCGATGTTCTGGCGTCTCGTTGATAGGCGTCTCAGCCGCGACGCTTTGCTGACGGTGATTCGAACGGCACTGGCCGCCGGTAAAAACGATCCGAATGGTCTCAATCTCCTATCACTGCGTCAGGCACTAGTGGCACGTGGTGGCGAGAGTCTGAAAGCGCTCTTGGACCAGCAACTCGATCAGGTGATTGATACCGATCTCATGGTTGGCTTGCCGCAACAACGCGGCGCCGATTGGATCTCAGCATTGCGGAATATCGGCTCGATTGATGTCACCGTGGCCGTGGTGGCGACGACCGATACCGGTCAGCAAGTGCGGGCCGAGGCGACTGTGCCTGCAAAGAATTTTGGTGAAGCAGTCTTCAAAACAACCGGGAAAGTAGTTCGTGTTGAAGTCGACCCGGATAAACTTTATCCACAACTCGACTATGGCAACGACGTCATGCCACGTAGCAAAGACTTGTCGCAGGCACTGAATGAAGCTTATTTACAACTCGGTGCACAGGACTTCGCGAAGGCGGAAGCTACTGCGCGCGCAATGCTCGCGAGCGCCCCGCGATTTCAGGAAGCACAAATCATTCTCGCCCGCGCGCTACTGGGTCAAAACAGAGTTGAAGATGCTGAGAAGCTCTTTCGTTCAACCCTCGAAGAACCACTCCCGTTCACCGCTACACTGGCCTGGGCCAACATCGGTCTCGGTGAGATTGCGATGAAGAGTAATCAGCCCGCCGAGGCTGCAAAGCGATTCACGGATGCAGTAATCGCCAGTCGTGACTATCCATCGTCGCTGGCCGCCCGATTGGGTCGAATCCGTGCGGAGGCGGCGGCGAACAGTGCGCCGGCGGTTGACGAAAGCGTAAGGACATTTGTCACCGGGCTTTCGCAGGCAGTTATCAGTAACAAAAAGGCGGAGCTGGAATCTCGCATTGTCTCGGGTGAGCTGGTGAAGTTCGTAAACGCGAGTATTGGCACTGAACTATGGGACACGAAGGTTGTACGCACAGAACAACTCAATCCGAATCTGATCGCCGCCGACGTGCAAATCAACGCGAAAAAACTCGGCACTGTTGGGTCCGGCACAGCGGTATTGATGCTTGCGCGAACACCTTCGGGCTGGAAGCTGTCCGGGATCGAACTCTTTGAAGTGCGATGACCCCTGAAGTTCAAAAGCGAGCCGCACGCGTCAAACTGCTCCTGATGGATTGTGATGGAGTGTTGACTGACGGGCGCGTCTGGATATTTGACAACGGCGAAGAGCAGAAAGGTTTTCACACTCGCGACGGGCTCGGAATCGACCTGTTACACCGCGCCGGCTTGAGGTCGGGAATCATTTCAGGACGAAGGTCTACCGCAGTTCAGAAGCGCGCTCAAGGGCTGGGTATGTCATTCGTCAGGCAGGGCTGTGAAGACAAGCAAAAAGCTTTTGACGAGACGTTGGCCCAGGCCGGAGTGGAAAACCTGGAAGTAGCATACATCGGTGACGATCTCAACGACATTCCGCTGATACTGCAATCAGGTCTCGGAGTTGCCGTGGCTGATGCAGCTGTCGAAGCGCGTGAACACGCGCATTATGTGACGAACGCTGCGGGCGGTTTTGGAGCCGTGCGTGAAGTTTGTGAATTGATACTCAAAGCACAAGGTCGCTGGGATGAGTTAATCCGCAAATACATGACGCAGATTCACGCGGATTAATTGACATGCCGGAGATCGTTAATTATCTTCAACCAGCCTGAGCGGGTGTGGCGCAACGGTAGCGCATCAGGTTCCCAATGGGGTGTGGGTTCGAATCCCGTCGCAAGCTCCAGATTCCTTGGAAAAAACGCATCGCGCGTTCCCTGAGTAAATTCTGCCCTAAGTCCTGTCCCAAAGAATTAGTTCTATTTAGTCGTTGGTCCACCTGTCGAATGGAACTGTTTTTATGAATATTATCTTTAGATTCGTAACAAACCTTCGCGCAAGATACGCGATTGGAGCCGGCTGGCTTGCAATTGCTCGTTGTTCTTAAGAGTTACGACAAACGTGCCGCCAGGCATGGGACTCACGCGAGCGATCATTTCGATGTTGACGATAGTGCCTCGCGCGAGACGCACGAACAGCGCCGGATCGAGCCGTGCTTCAAGATCCTTGAGACGGTAGTTAATCGAGTGATGTTCATTGTTTACGGTGCTGATGCGGAGCAACTCGCCGTCCGCTACCACCGAAGCGATCTGTCGCACTGGCAAAAGGATGATCTCATTGCGCTCGCGAACGGGCATGCGCTCAAGATAGACGGGATGAGTGGCGGCCTCATAGTCGGCAGCAGCGGAATGCAAATGTGAAACCTGTTCAGCGCGCAAGTCTTCTTGGTCGAGCCGCTCTTGAGCGCGATTCAGAGTTTCGCGAAGTCGCGCTCTGTCGACGGGTTTGAGCAGATAATCGACCGCATTGACCTCGAACGCTCGCACGGCGTATTCATCGTAGGCGGTGACAAAGCCGATGAGCGGCGTCATGTTCTTCCGCAGCAGTCGCACCACGCCAAGGCCATCGACCTCAGGCATCTGCAAATCCAGCAGGGCCAGATCTGGCTTCTCTCGCTCAATGATTTCGACAGCCTCGGTTCCGTTCTGTGCCTCTCCGACAATCTCAACATCGTCAAACGTCCGTAGCATCGCAGCCAGGAACGAGCGAGCGGGGCGCTCGTCATCGGCAATCACGACCCTGAGTTTCGCAGTCATGCCCCGCGCTTCTCCCTATTCTTTTGTAACCGCGAACCATTAGCTTCGACTGGCGAGGTGTCTGGCGCGTCGAGTGGGATTCTCAGTTCAACTACAGTGCCTGTTCCCGGTGTGCTATTGATCCTCAAGACTGCCGACGATCCGCCATAAGAACGAAGCCGCTCTTCTATATTCGACAGGCCGACACCACTGCGCCGACCACGTGCCCACTCCATTTCAGTGGCGCCTCGTCCGGTATCGCTGACGATGACTCTGAGGACGTTGTCGCCCTTGCTTAGTTCAGTGGAAGAGTGTTCCAGCCGAGCGCGGATGGAAACCTGACCGCCGAAACGTGCCGGACTAATACCGTGCTTGATCGCGTTTTCAACCAGTGGTTGTACGATGAGAGAAGGCACACGCAGTGAAAGTAGCTCTTCCGGGACATCGATCGTCGTACGCAACCGTTCCTCAAAGCGGGCCCGCTCGATATCCAGATACGAAACAATGAGTTCCAGTTCTTGTTCCAATGTGACGAACTCGCCCTCTGTTCGTAAGACCGCTCGCAGTAGACTGGTAAGTTTCATCAGCGTCTCAAGCGCGCGGTCCGGTGCCGTCTGTACCAGGTAACCGATAGTTGTCAGTGCATTGAAGAGGAAATGCGGATTGACCTGGGCGCGCAACGCCCGCAGTTGCGCCTCAGTCGCCAGTTTGTTGATCTCCTGTTCGCGCAGGCTCTGCTCGCAGCGTTCGTGCGTCACCCGCAGGGCGTCGATACGTCTCGCGACGATCATGGCCACCGAGTCGAGCATGGCAATATCATCCGAGAGCAGTCTACGGCCGCCCGAGAGATTCCCAATGTTAAACTTGTAGTAAGGTGGTTCGGAGGTAGGTACAAAGAGAAAGGCGCCCAATTGGGAGCTATCGTGAACTTCACTGTCCGCAATTGTCGAGGAGCCTTTCGCTTCAGTCTGACTAATCTCCACCCAACTGATTTGCTGAGCTGATAGAGCTGGCCCAAGCATCTGACAAACTGCGTCGAGAGTCTCCTCTGAAGTTTCATATTGCGTCAGCAGTTGGGCCACATCGGCGCGTAGTTTTACGTAGTCAGCACGTCTCAGCATGATGCGATCTACAAAACTGATGGCCGCGCGCTGCACCCCTGGATATAAAATGGCAGTCATTATCCACAAACTGAGGAGCACGCTTACGACGCGTGAGTCTGTTGCGCTTGGCCCACCCATCAAAGGAGCAACAACTCCGATATAAAGTCCGAATGTCAAAGCAACGAGCGCCAACAAGGCGAGAGCGCGTTTTAGGAAAATGTCGGCAAAGGCGAAGCGATAGTCCTCATAGAGAATGGCCAAAGCAAGCGGCAAGGAGGCGTGGTGGCCCAAGAGTTCCGTGTACCAGGCATCCGCACCACCACCGCGATGATGACTAAGGTGAAGAGCTGAAACAGCAAAGACAGCAAGCGCCGTGGCCCAAGCTGCCTTCTTCCACCCTTCATGGCGCCGGGTTGCAAGAAAAAGGGCCACCAGTAGTGCAACGTAACCAAAGGTCAGTAGCCGGAGAGCCCACAGAGATGGACTTGCGCTCGCCGTCATCGCCGTAGAGAAATGCAGCGTTCCAGCAACTGTGCTAAGGCTATAGGCAGCGACTGAGATCGCACGCGAGATTTTGGTTTCGGTTTGGCTCAGTCTACCGAGCAGTACCGATTGCACCACAACCGCGGGCAAGAATCCGAGTGCAGTAAAGGATACCGCGGATAGCAGCGGATAAACCTCAGTCCCAGATAAACGGAATCCTCTCAAGCCATAGGTAGCTAATGCTCCGGTATTCCAAAGCATCCCCAATATGGCCGTGGCGAGCATCAAGCCGTTTACCGGTAATCTGCCATAGGCCCCCGTTAGGCTGGAGTTTGTTGGGCCTCCCGCCTGAATCGGGTGTTTCAAAACTAAGGTGAGCAACATCGCATAAAGGGCTATACCCATCGTGTAGCCCAGTGGGTTTATTAAGCTGGCGACATTGATCGCGTTCATAAGAACTCGGGTTGTTTAAGAAGTGCTCGACGACAATGTAAGACTCATTACTGTCCTATGCAATTCAAGTGTCGTTCTTAAATAAGCCGATGCTAATGCCGGAAGAAGCTTTTAAGACATTTGTTTCCAATGAATGGTTGAAATTAGACAACGGATGGGCGATGTCTACAGTTGAATTGAGCAGCCCTTCTCGAACTGAGTTGGGGTCAAATCTGCATGACGGAGGAAAGAATGATCAATATACGAATCACCGTAGCCCGACCCATATTTTGCGTCGCACTCTTAGTGCTGGCCCAAGTCTTCTCAACGGCCCAAACTCCTTCGCCTAGCCGGGAAATTGCCGTCGACAACGAATATCAGCCACGTAATCTCAGATTTTCCGGCGCAATAAACTAAGGAGAAAAAACACTGTGGCAACCGAAATAATTGCCGGACCAAGTGAGAGATTGAGACTAACCGAACCGACCTTTACTTGCGAGTAATAATGGCTAATGGCGAGACCAATCGCTACCGATAGAACGCTGACCGCCGAAGATGCAATCAGGAACTTCGTAAGAGTGTGTGTCAACTGTCGCCCTGTCGCTGCCGGTATGATGATGAGCGCGCCCACTAGAAGTGCGCCCAAAAACCTGAGTCCGAGAAGGACCGTTAAACTAAAAACCAGAAGGTAGTAAAGATTGAAACGCGATACATTGATGCCGGTTGCGGCTGCGAGCTCGGGCGAAAACAGCGTCAGTATGAGCTTATGACGAAAGAAGTAGATGAACATTACAATGCCCACCACCGCCAACACTCCCAGCGAAAAAGATGAGAGTGTCAGGCTCTGAAACCCGCCGAATAGTGCTTCAATCAAGTCCTCACTTGGAGTTACCAGCGTACCGATTGCCAGTGCCGCTGTGAAGATTACGCCGATAGCCACGTCGGTTGTAAGTGTGCCACGGTTCTGCAAGCCCCAGATGAGCAAGGTTCCAAGAAACAGCGTAGCGGCAGCGCCTAACAGAGGATTGAAACCCAGGAGCAATGCGAGACCAAGACCCGGCAACGCAATGTGAGAGATAACGTCGCCGGCCAGACTCATTCGCTTCATTAATGCGAAGCTGCCGACCAGGCCGGCGGCAAGTGCCGTGAGCAGCGCGAGAACGATCGAATATGACGCGGCAGATGTCATGTCTATTGGACCCGGCTCATCTCGCCATGATCGTGCTGGTAATAACCGTGTGATGGTCCATAGAGTTGTTCGAGAATCTCGGGAGTAAGCGCTTCGCGTGGCGCACCCATACAAACGCTTCGCCTATTCAAACACAAGACCTTCGTGGCATATCGATATACAAAACTCAGATCATGGGAGACTGTGATCACTGCGAGTTCGTATTGATTCTGCAAACGATGAATGAGTTCGTAGATGTGCTCTTCACCAGATTCATCGATGCTGGCAGTTGGTTCATCGAGCAGGAGGACATTCGGGTTGCCAATGAGCGCAAATCCAATCAGACCTCGTTGAAACTGCCCTCCTGAAAGATGACCGACTGGCGTTGCCAACATCTTCCCTGTTAAGCCAACCCGCTCAGTGATTGTGCCAATCTCCGCAGTGGTAACTTTCAGGATGCGAGATTTGGAAATGAAGAGGTCTTTGTAGGTCAACGGAAGATGGCGATCGGCGTCAATTTTTTGCGGCACGTAGCCGATCCGCACATTGGAAGACCAGCAGACCTCGCCGGAGTAGGGAAGGAGATTGAGTAGGGCCTTGAGGAGTACGGTTTTGCCGGCTCCGTTCGGGCCTAGAATGCTCAGCGTTTCACCGGGCTTCAATTCGAATTGAAGATTCTCGAGGATAACCTGATCCTCGATCTGCACAGTCAAGTTTTTAACCGTCAATAAGTTCATAAGCCGCAGTTCGACTTTAGATGAATGTCAGCCGTGTTGACCTGAATCGTATCACGGCGCATTGCCCGGATCTGGCTACCAGTCCATTCCGACCATTCATCGGTCCATTCGGTCAGTTCATTAAGTTTTGAGTGTTGTGGCCCATTCCGGGGCCTAATATCCCACCGTTTCAGGGGTCATCACGATTCCTACAGCCAGACCATTTCAGAGAGGTAAGAGTCAAATGGCTCATTTGATTGAAGGACAGGCTTGCTTGTCTCCGTCACGATTCATTCTTCTGCTAGCACTCTTCTCAATCTTTTCTTTTCCAGTATTGGCCCAATCGAATGGGACACTGCGCGGCACAGTAACGCTGAGCGACAGTGGCAAGCCGATCCATAACGTACTGGTTACGATCTTACAATTGAAACGCACTGTTGATACCGATGAGAACGGTAAGTACCAATTCGAGAATGTGCCACCGGGCCGGTATGACGTTGTCGCCCACTTGGATCGAGTTCCCGATCTCGTGCGCAGTGTAGATCTGTCCGGAGCGGGCGAGACGACTCTCGACTTCCAAATCGAACTGTCAGGCGTGAGCGAGCAGGTGACTATTACTGCTACCGGAACAGAGCAAGCCGTGAGTAGTTCGATCCAGTCGGTCGAAGTCATAGGCTCAGTTGATTTGGCGAAGAAGAGTCCCGTTTCACTCGGTGAAGCACTCGATGGCGAACTCGGAGTAGCGAAGAGAAGCTTTGGTCCTGGCACCGCGCGCCCCGTCATTCGAGGTTTTGACGGCGATCGGGTGCTCGTTTTACAGGATGGCAATCGCGTTGGGGGACTTGGTTTTGAGTCGGGCGATCATGCCGAGCCGGTAGACGTCCTGACCGTTGAAAAGGTTGAGATTGTCAAAGGTCCAGCGACGTTACTCTACGGCAGCAGCGCGATCGGCGGTGTCGTAAATACGATTTCCGGACATGACTCTGCTCATAAAGGTTTCAATGGCTATGTCACTGGCATCGGCAGCACCAATGGACCTCAGGGCGGTGGTAGTGGAGGCTTCGAATACGGGACCGACAAATGGTTGATTTGGGGCAGCGGCGGAGGCCAGGGATCCGGCGACTACAACACGCCGATTGGCCACGTACAAAATTCCTTCTCACGAGAGGCCAGTGCGGCAGCCGGCTTCGGATATTACCCGACGAAGGGATTTTTTAGTTTCAATTACCACTTTGACAAACGACGCTATGGGATTCCCTTCGATCCCGCTGAGGAAGATCCCGAAGTAGTATTCTTGAATCCTAAGCGCAACAGTTTCGAATTCAAAGGAGGCTTTCGAGACACCCACTCGTTCATAGAAGCCGGAACCTTCACGGCGCAATACAATCACTATACTCACGGTGAAATCAACTCGTTCACCAACGAAGTCAATACAGCATTCACGAACAAGACCTTTCTTTACCAGGGTGTCTTTGATCAACAGAAGAAGGGAAGGCTATCCGGCCGCTTTGGTTTCTGGGGACTACATCGCGATTTCGCGGCGACAGGAGAGGAAGCGCTCGCGCCGCCTACCAAGGGAAACGCGATTGCTGTTTTCGGTCTTGAGACGTTGGACTTTGAGCACTTGGCGGTTCAGTTTGGCGGGCGCCTGGAGAACAACCGCTACAATCCCGAAGAAACGGAACAACGAGGTATTCTGCCAGACCGAAGCTTTACGGGGTTTTCAGGTGCAGTCGGTATTCGAGTTCCGACTTGGGAGGGCGGCGCATTCGTCGCCAACTACTCGCATTCCTATCGCGCTCCCGCGCTTGAAGAGCTCTACAACAATGGTCCACACCCGGGTAATCTGGCGTTTGAGATCGGTGATCCAAATCTTAACCGAGAACTCGGCGACGGATTCGATTTCGGCCTTCGTCACTCATCGAAACGAGTGCGGTTTGAAGCCAATGGTTTTTATTACCACATTAAAGATTTCATCTTCCTGGCCCCAACAGGGGAGATCGAAGACGGGCTAACAGTTGCTGACTACGTTCAGGGAACCACTCGTTATGCCGGAACCGAGGCACGGTTTGATGCCGCGTTACATCCTGCGATCTGGCTCAACCTCGGCCTCGACTATGTGAACGCCAAACTTACAGAGAGCGACACACCGCTACCACGTATTCCGCCACTGCGTGGCCGTGTCGGTCTCGAGCTGAGATTCAAGGGACTACTGGTAAATCCCGAAGTTGTTATGGCTGATCACCAGGACCGGATTTTCCCAACTGAAACCGCAACGGCGGGCTACGCGGTCTTTAACGTTTCTGGATCATATTTGATCGCACGACAACACGCTGCTCACATCTTCTCATTCAACTTTTTCAACGTCGGTGACACTCTGTATCGCAACCATCTCTCCTTTATTAAAGAGTTCGCTCCAGAGATGGGACGCGGATTGAGAGTTACCTACACGTTGCGGTTCTACTGAAGATCCGGGCCGAGTCTCCTGTTGGGTAAATGTATGCATTCCTGACGAGCGGAAGACTTGGACTGAGCAGCGGGAGAGCGGCCGGTGTAATCATGATAGCGATGCTACATGGTGATGCGCCGTTTGGCTGGCAGGGATTTGCCTTCGCCGCACTAGCGGTTGTTGCCCTGGTCGTATTTTTCAACGAGCTAGCGAGAGACGCCCTCACAAATCGCCCCAAAAAACGAAAAAGAAACAAGTCAGCCAGCCGCGGGATGCGAACATGACAGTTTCTTAAGGCAAACGAAAAAATCCGTAGATTACGAGTGCGCTTTCTGTCGCCGATCAACCGGGATTCCCTCTGGCAGCGCGTTTGGGAAGGGGTCAGGTTCTGGTTGTGTAGGGTTATTTGATCCTTATCGAACTCATGATGTGGGAACCGATATTAAAATTTTTGCCATGCGGCCTTTCGTTCGCGGATTTGCGAAACGCCGGGGTCGCTCGGTTGTGAGTCTATCAGGCGAAAAAGCGCGTTTTACTGGAAGTGCCGAACAAGAAGAATTTGTACCGAAGTCGTGTGTGCAATTATTCAGAGTTGTTCCGCAGACTTGTCGCGCATGTCACGACAAGCGCATTGACGAGGGGTAAAAAAAGGGGTAAATTTTTTTCCGCCTCTTTGAACCCTGCAATTTTCTTAGCGAGCGGGTGTGGCGCAACGGTAGCGCATCAGCTTCCCAAGCTGAGGGTTGCGGGTTCGAATCCCGTCGCCCGCTCCAGATTTCCTTTAGAAGAAACGCATCGCGCGCGTCGCACTTTCAATAGCCGCCCGGCAGGCCGCCTCGTTACGCGAAGGGCAGATCCCGTAACTTCCTTCCTTGATCCGAAGAAAAGCCTTGATCGACAAGTCCGACTTGAGGAGGAATATCTGACGAGGACGCACCGCGACAAGTACATCGAATATCGCCGCGACGTCCGGCGCTGGATATGAATGATTCTGATAACTAAGCGATCTTGACAGCCGTTCTGCCCGCTAAATATAGTTCGCATGGAATGCTGAAACGTGCCTTGAGCCTAGCTACCCTAATCGCCCTGGTGGGTGGAGCGGTCGGCGCTAGTGCCGCTGATGGGTCTTGGGTAGAGGGGAATATGCCCATTTGCTGCAAGAAGGCACGATCCGTCGCTAATGCGTCCCAGGTTTCGATGGCGCGCCTTTGTTGTAAGTTAAACTGTTCGGAACCCGGTAGCGGCGGATCGAGCAACTCTTCGAGCTTGTCGCGCAATCAAGGGACGAACTCAGCTACAGCGATCATTCCCACGCCTGCGCAGTTTTCCGGGCTTGCGATTCGAGATCATTATCCGCAGCCAAATCATTCTCACAATTCCAATCCCAAGTACATTCAGCATCTCGCACTCCTGATTTAGTTTAATCCGGGCCGAAGTGTGTCTATACGTAGACATAGTTGAGTGCTCGTGTGCGTTGGCTTCGTTCCAAAACCCGCACATGTACGGATTCATGACTGCAATAATCAGGAGACAAAGATGAGACGCAATACGTCTATCGCGATATTTGGCTTGGTTCTATTGTTCGGAAGCACAGTGAATTCGATGGCCCAAGTAAAACGAGTGCAGATGCACATCGCCGGGTATTTGTGTGGCAATTGAGTGTACAACATTCAGAAGGCCGTGAGCCGTCTAGACTTCGCACCGAAACTTAAAGAGATCCAGGTAACAGACTTTCAGAAAGGGTTAGGAGTTTTTACTCCCAAGCCTGATAAATCCGCATCGTTCGCAGCGCTGAAAGAAACTCTGAAGAAGGCAGGGTATACGCTTGACGCTGCCGATATAACCGTCGCCGGAACGTTGGCAAGAGACGAAAAGGGTTGGGCCATTGTCATGCAACCATCTGGACAACGCTTCGCTCTGCAAGGTCCAAGCATCGATCAGGCTTTGGCCGGAGCTAAGCCAGGCGATTCAATCGAACTAACAGGCGATTGGAAGACAGTTGGTACTGGACCAAATACGCACGAGACGATTTCTCCTTCACTTCGCAAGACCGCTGCGAGTAGCCGTGAGATTACATTCCCTGTCTTTGCGAAGGTGAGCTTCAGAGAGTCGCCGATTCCAGAAACTGTTTCGCCGAGCTCACCGTCTACTGCTACTCCACTGGCACCAATCCGCGTGACCTCTCCTGGCCTCACTGTTTATAAGGGCGGCGCAGTTACGCCACGCCTTTACTTCATCAAACAAAGTCTCGGCACTCTGGAGGTGAATCGTCAAATCTTAGACTTGAGCGTTTCCTACACACCATCACCACGGCTGCAGTTGGAAATCGAAGCGCCATTCTCGAGGACGGCGTTTGACGATGGAATATCGTCGGGTTCCGAGTTCGGCGTAGGAAACATTACCGGTTGGGCCAAGTATCGTTTTTTTCGCACTGTGGAGACCTACGGAGACAGACAAGCTGCGCTTCGCGTTGGGCTTGAATTACCTACTGGCAAAAAGACTGCCCCTAGCCAGGCACAAATCAATGTGCCTGCGTTTGTGAGACAACAGCTTACTCCGATTAGTGGCGGGTTAAGTCCGCACTTCGATATTGCCTTTTCTCAAGCCGGCGGGCACTTTATCTTTGGTGGGAATGCCGAAGCGATTTTTCGTACCGAGCGCGACGGTTTTCGCATGGGGCATGAGCAGCGCCTAAACACTGATTTAGAGTGCGTCTTACCGCGAGATCCGCATAAGCCTGGCGGCGAGTTGTTTCTGATTCTCGAAACTACGTTTGTTCATCGAAGCAACGGTCGCCTCGATGGATTGAAGGTCGCGGGGAGCGGAGCCACGGAATATTATTTGGCTCCTGGCATCCAATATGCTGCGCATCCACGCTTCGTAGTCGAGGGAAGCTTTCAGTTTCCAGTCGTTCGCAACACTGGAGCTTTGGCGTTACGGACTGATCGAAATCTCTTGCTCGGAGTTCGGTATCTGTTTTGAGGCTTATGAGAATAGTCTTTTCAGTCGCGCTGTTGTTGATAAGTTTTGTGTGTTTACCAAATGACACAATCGGGTTATCACCCAATCGACAATCCGAGGTAACTGAAAGACTTCGATTGTGGGATGGAAACCTTGTTTCAAATCAAATAGATTAGCTAATGCAGCGAGGCCAGGGATTGCAATCAGCGTGTGAAACTTAAATCGTCTGATACTCTTTTTCTGGTACTGATTCAGTTTGAGAAAACGCCGAAGGCGTTGGCTAATTTCAGCCCAGGGTTGGAGCGCAGCGACAACCCTGGGACAATCGTCCGGCAGTCTCTTGAACCCTGTGTAAGGGTTCGCCTCGGGATGAACCCTTTCAGGGTTTAAGGTTTTTTCTTTATTTGATTCCCAGGGTTCACGCTGCGCGTGAACCCTGGGCTGGAATTAGCCAACGCCTTCGGCGTTTCTCAAACTGAACCAGTACCCTTTTCTTGTGTGAGTTACCCTTGCCCAATCGTACGTGAGTGATGAATATAAAGACCTTCACATTGATCCACGTTGTAATTAGTCTCGTGGGTATAACCTCAGGTCTGGTAGTGATGTATGGGTTGCTGACCCGTAGACGTCTAAATGGCTGGACGGGGCTCTTTCTTATAACGACAGCGGCCACAAGCGTTACGGGTTTCGGTTTTCCCATCACACACTTCGGAGCACCACATATAGTTGGCATCATCTCGCTAGTCATACTGGCTGCGGCGATCTTTGCGCGCTATAGCTGCAAGCTCGCCGGAGCCTGGCGTTGGGTCTACGTGATCACCGCCGCTCTAGCGCTTTATCTCAATGTCTTTGTGGGAATCGCGCAGGCTTTTCAAAAGATACCAACCCTGAATGCCCTGGCACCAACGCAAACTGAGTTACTGTTTGCTATCGCCCAGCTCGTCGTGCTGGTTCTCTTCATCGTCCTCACCGTTGTTGCCGTACGGACGTTCAGAGTCATTCCAGTGTGACGACTAAGAGCTGCCCGCGAACTCATGGGCGCAATTGTCTACGTGTCTATAAACGTATCATGCCATCCTGTGACGCCCGGGATCATAGCTTCGGCCGCAGCCGGCCAGCTGCCACATTCGTATTCGGCGAGCGGCGCGGAATGGTTAAGGATCGGATCGACTACGCGCCATGCAGCTTCCACGCTCTCATCGGTAGTGAACAGAGAGTTGTCGCCGCGCAACGCATCGTTCAGCAGCCGCTCGTAGGGCGACTGTTCGCGGGCGTGGGTGTGGCGCGCGATCAGTTCGACGGTCTCGCCACACATCTCACCGCCCTGCTTCTTGACCTGTGTGCCGATTGAAATTATCACCTGGGGACTTAACTGGAAGCGGAAGTAGTTCCTTTCGGACCATTCTATCTCATCGAAAATCTCTATAGGCGGACGCTTCAGCGTGACGACTACTTCAGTTGTCGTGACCGGCAGACACTTACCGGCCCGGATGTAGAAGGGAACGTTGGCCCAGCGCCAGGTATCTATATAGAGGCGCACGGCTGCGAAAGTTTCGACCCGCGAGTCCGAGGCCACGCCTTGCTCATCGCGGTAGCCGCGGAACTGGCCGCGTATTACATCGCCTGGATCTAGTGGTCTCATAGCATTGAACAGCTGCACCTTCTCGCTCCGCAAGGCATCGCGATGGCGTCCGGCCGGAGCATCCATGGCCAGCAGCGCAATTACCTGCAATAAATGGTTCTGGACCACGTCGCGGATAGCGCCAACCTCTTCGTAAAAAGCACCACGGCCTTGCACGCCAAAGTTCTCGGCCTGAGTGATCTGCACGTTGTCGACGAAATTGCGATTCCAAATGGGTTCGAGGAAGGAATTGGCAAAACGGAAGTACAACAGATTCTGCACGGCTTCCTTGCCCAGGTAGTGATCGATGCGAAATACTGCCGATTCGGGGAAGACCTCGTGGAGGACCTCGTTCAGTGCCTGGGCCGAGGCCAGGTCGCGGCCAAACGGCTTCTCTAACACGACCCGGGCGTCATATGCACAGCCTGTTTTTCCCAGTGCTCGCACGACCGTCGTGAACATGCTGGGAGGCACCGCGAGGTAATGGAGCGGGCGCGCGGACCCGTTCAGTGATTGTTTGAGGCGATGGTAGGTCGCGGGGTCCTGGTAGTCGCCATCTATGTACTGCAGCAGTGAGGACAGTTTGACAAATGCATCGGCATCAATACCGCCGAACTGCTCCAGGCTGTCATGCGCTCGGACGCGCAGCTGGTCCACGGTCCAGCCCGCGCGCGCGACGCCTATGATTGGAATGTCAAGGTTGCCGCGCCTTATCAGCGCTTGCAGTGCGGGAAAGATCTTTTTGTATGCCAGGTCGCCGGTGGCGCCGAAGAAGACGAAGGCATCTGAGCCCAGTGTGTTCATTAACTCTGTTCCTCTGTAGGGGTGGGTCTTGCGCGTTTGCTAATTACCGCCGATTTTTCCCGGGCCCCACACCGCTCTGCCAGGTTTGACGCCGGTGTGCTCTCCATTTTTTAGCACCGGTTGGCCATTCACAAAAACGTCTCGCACACCGACAGAATACTGGTGTGGGTTTTCGAAAGTCGCGCGGTCCCCGATTGTTTGTGGATCGAAAATAATGACATCAGCAAACATGCCCTTCTGGAGCAGTCCACGATGGTTGAGGCCAAGATTGGTTGCCGGCAAGCTGGTCAATCGCCGCACAGCTTCGGTGAGTGAGATAACTTTTTCATCGCGCACATACTTCCCGAGCAGCCGCGCGAAATTGCCATAAGCGCGAGGATGTGCTGCCGATTTCAAGAAGACGCCTTCTGTGGCGATCGATGCTGCGTCAGAACCGAAACTTACCCAGGGCTGACGAATCTGTTTCTTGATGTTGTCTTCGCTCATCAGGAAATAGATCGTGCCGATGCGAGAGCGGTCTTCGAGTATCAGATCCATGATCGTCTCAACTGGATCTTTCCCACGCATCTTTGCAACTTCGGCCAGGGTCTTTCCGGTAAGCGGCTTCAGGTTATCGTTCCTGAAGCTTGCCAACAGGATTCGGTCGGGAGAGCCAGACAGCAGGTACAGATTTTCCCATTCGGTTGTCGGCCTGCGCACTGCCTCAGCGATCTTCCGCCTCGTTTCCGGATCTTGAAGTCTTTTATACGCAGCGTCGCGGCCGCCATCAAAAACCCACGGCGGCAACGATGCGTCAAGGCCTGTTCCGCCAGCTGGGTAGGTGTACATATCGGCGGTAAGCTTCACTCCCTGGCGGCGCGCGTCTGCGATCAGTTTGATTACCTGGTCCATCTTGGGCCAGTTAGCTTCTCCTGACGCCTTAAGATGATAAATCTCCGCCGGCAAACCGGCTTCACGACTGATCCGAATCGTTTCCTGCACCGCTTCAATCAACTGGGCGCCTTCACTACGCATGTGTGCTGTATATTTGCCTTTGTAGTTCGCCGCGACCTTGCACAGCTCGATCAACTCGTCAGTCTTGGCGAAGAAGGCGGGTGGATAGATTAAGGCCGTAGTGATACCGAGTGCGCCAGCCTCCATCTCGCGACGTACCAACTCGCGCATCTGGTCCAGTTGTGCGGGCGTGGGCGGTTTGTCGTCGAGGCCGATAACGTATTCCCGGATGGTGGGAGCGCCAATGAAGGAAGCGACGTTTTGCGAGATGCCTCGTTTCTCAAGATAGTTGAGATACTCAGACAGGGTGGTCCACTCGATTGTAAATTTCACATCTCCCTGTGACTCACGTCGCCGCTGTTTCATTTCATCGTTAAGCGGACCCATCGAACTTTCGCCGAATATCTGAGTCGTAACACCTTGCCGAAGTTCACTCAACGAACGGCTGTCTACGAGCCATGAAGTCTCCGAATGGGAGAGCATGTTAATGAAGCCCGGGGCAACTGCCAGTCCTTTGGCATCAATGATCGTTGGCGCGTTACTTCGACTCAGATTTCCAACGGCCGCGATTCGATCACCCTTTATTCCCACGTCTGCTTTTACCGGCGCCCGACCCGTGCCGTCATAGACCATGCCACCGCGGATAATGATGTCGAACGGTTGCTGCGCAGCTGGGCCTGGATTCCCCTGCGCGAACGTCAATAGCGACAGGGCGAGGATTAGGACTAAAGATAGAAACTTGCGAATGTTGGTTTTCATGTGGAAAATCCCTACATACTAGCGGTAAATTGGACCATCCACCATTTGGTGGAGCAAAGTTCGAGCGAAGAAATTATTGAGAGGCTGCAACCAAGCTTTAGAAGAGACTGCTTGTGACCCAGCCTTCTTGAGGCAGATCCTTTAAGGTCCCATTCACGGAGTCATCTGGATTGATGGACTTGTTAGCTTCTGAATGGGTCGAGCTCTGCTGATAGCTCGATGGGTTTGCTGACTGCGGAGATCTATTGCGTCGTGTACTAACTCGCATAATCCATTTCCTAAGATTCGCCCCACCGAGACTTCCATGCCTGCTCTTCAATTAGCTCCAACAAATGAGACGTTGCGGCATCACCAATTTGATATTCCGCCATTTTGTATACTTCAACCTACCCCTTGCTATGCAGGGCGGTGGTTCAAACGACAATTGACTCGTATTCGATCGGCATGGAAAATCGTTTCCTTAGGCGACGGAGATATTCTTGTCCATCCATGTAAGCTGGACGTTCGCCTACGACGATAAACCGGGTTGGCTCTTTCGAGCCTGGCCAAAGTCCATATTCCAAAAGCTGGCCGATAGCTTCGCGCAGACACGCGCGTGCAGTCAGTGCAGTCTTTATTTCGTAGAACCAGTAATCGTCTTCCTGCTTGACTACGATATCGATCTGCGTCCCAGTGCCACTTGGTTGTTCTGCCAGAACATTCTCTTCGCCATACCGAGCCGTTAACCGATGATACAAGCATTCTTGCAGATGGTTATGACGAAGATCCACTTCCAACTCTCGCTCAACGAGCGTAACTGCGGCCGTTGTCACTCTGCTTGAAAAACCGGGCTTGAAATTGAAGGCTGTTCTTAAAAGCGGGACCGGTGAAGTGCTACCCCCACTTTCGACGAACTCAAACAAAGGCAAGAGCCGATCGAAATCTTCTAGGATCTTATCGTAGTCGATTTGTGTTGAGGGGTGTCGTCTACCCAGAAAAACGAACGCGCCTTCTCTGACTAGCATTGAGGGGATAAGGCCGGGCGCATACTCATTACTACGCCGAGGATCGCAGTGCCACATTCGCATGTCGTCAAAATCCCTGGAGTTTAATTCCATGAAGTCATTGAATAGCTTGACCTTTGGCACGAGGATTCCGATGGATTTGAGGCTCTGGCTAAGTTCAAATGAGAACGCTACGCCGGCCCTGAGCTCTGGTTTGTTGTCGCGGTCCTCAAGACCAAAGGACGTACTTGAACGTTCGCTTTTAAATCTTTTGACACATGAATCGCCCCTCTGGGCTGATGAAGCGCGAAAACGATGGGCGGCGTACAAAGTCGGCAAAATTCCTACCGTCGCTTATGAAGAGGTGATCGCCAAACACAGACAATAATGAACATCCGCTTCCTCACAATGGCGGAGACTGAAGTCGACAACGCTGTTTCCTGGCATCAGGAACAAACGGAAGATCAAAGTCTCAATTTCTTGAACGAATTGGATCGCACTGTACAGACAGTAAAAGCGTATCAACTTATCGCCGCTGAGATCGAACCCGACATTCGAAGGTTTATATTTCGTCGCTTCCCATATCTCTCATCTATGGAATTGATGAGACACGATCGTGGTGATAGCCGTGGCTCACGATCACCGTAAACCACGATATTGGGGTGAACTCATGTCTGATGAAAGACTGGATTCATGAATGAGAAATGGTGCAAAGCACCATCTGCTCGGCCGAGAGGCTGCTCAACGATTTCCATGGTCCAGTAGAGCCACATTTTGCGCGTTGAACTTATGTGGGACCTACGAAAGGTTGGTACGGCAGAAGGTAATTAGAGACTCTAAAGGAGAATGAAATGACCGCAATTGCGAAGGAAACACAGATCATAAGCCAGCGCGCTGCTGCCTTGGCCGATCGCATCGAGGAAGGCGCCGCCGGTCTGGCAGCCTTCGCAGAAACGTTGTCGGAAGCGGAATGGCTGATGCCGGTGTCGGCCACAGACCGACGTTCAATTGGAGTAATCGTGCATCATGTGGCAAGCGTATATCCGGTTGAAATTGCAGTAGCAAAAACAATCGCGAGCGGTCAGGCTATAACCGATGTCACCTGGGAAGCCGTTAACCAGATGAATGCGAAACATGCTGCTGATCAGGCCTCTGCCACGAAGGAAACAACCCTCGAACTCTTGCGCCGCAACAGCAGCGAAGCCGCAGCCGGAGTCCGCGAGTTTACCGATGAGCAGCTAGACCAGGCGGCACCATTCGCGTTAAGTTTCGGCGCGCCTGTCACCGCACAGTTTGTCATCGAGGATCACGCTCTGCGTCATAGCTGGCACCACCTCGCTCGCATCCGCAAAGTGCTCGGCCGCTAAACAAGCGGGGAGTTGGGACAGCATCCGCCCCGAGAGGCCGATTCGCCCCGAGCAGTAAGATCAGAGCGAATCGGCATCTCGTCGAAGTATCACTGTCGTCCTGGTGGCGGAGCTGCAACCAGCGAGCCGAATAGACCGTGCTCTTCCTCTGCAGGGCCAGCGGTAAAGAACAAAGTATTTGTCAGCCCGTTTGCGCTCGTCGCGCTCGTACCATGACCGAACTGTAATGCCCACAGCCCGTCGATCTGGATCGGCTGTCCCGCCAAAGAATGGAGCAGACCAACGGCCTCGAATTCACCAACGGAAGTGAGTTGTGTGGGGTCAAAGACATGAATTCGTCCATCACCGAAGTTGCCGACGAGTAAGTCGCCGCTGAATCTTCCAAAATCAGCAGGTGCTAACGCCAGGCCCCACGGGGAGTTAAGTTCACCGGCGGAAGCAACGCGACGGATTAAGTTGCCGGAGGTGTCATAGGCATCCACAAATCCGTTACCTGGGCCCGCCACGTCGTCTTCCTTGTCATCATCCTGCAGCGCGTAGGTTACATAAATCGTGCCGCCAATGTTCTGGATTCCGAATGGAGCAAATCCTGCGGGTATGTTTGGATCCGTAAAAGCTCCAGCTATCGTGACGGCGTGAAACGAGCTGTCAAAAATGTCCACTTTGCCGTTGTGGAAATCGGTTGCATAAAGAAGGTGCCCATCAGTAGCACTATCAATGGCGAGGCCTTTATAGATGGCATCATGCGCAGGGGCCTGCAGGTTGGGGACCACAGTCACGATAGGGGCACCCTTGAATGCCGAGATCGTGCCGTCCTCGCTCGCGAAGATGAATCGTGCTGCACTCGGTGAGCCGACGCCGTTGTTCACGACGAAACCCGTGCCGCCGTTAAAGACGAGACCAGTCGGATTGCCTGGAACCGTAAAGATTGCCGGAATCGTGTCAGTGGCGACGTTGTACAGCGTGGATTTGCCGGTATCGGCGTCGGCAATCCACCAGGGTGTTGTGGGACCTGAGACGAGTCCCCAGGCGTTGACCAGGTTAGGATCGATGTGATCCGCTGGAATGAAGCCATCCGAGATGAGATTGTGTTGCGCATAAAACTGCGTTGGACCACCACTCACGCCGCCGACCATTGGCTTTGCTGCTGTCGGAGTCGACAAAACGGTTGCGTGCGACGATTGGTGGCCTGGTATACAGATCACAGCGAGAACTATCGGAGTAAGGATCATCACGATCAATTGCGCTCTATTTCCCATTTTACGCTCTCCTTTCGAGTTTAATCTCTCGATCATTAGTTCCATGAAAGGCCCCAACGTACGATAACGAAAGAGCCTAACTTCCGAGAGAGTTGTGCGCGTCAGCGCATGCTCGAAATGAGAAGCGCCTCTGCAGGTTTTTAATTGTAGGGGGATTGGTAGCCGCCGCAGTTTATCATGCTCTTTAGGCGGAAAGAAATGAGATCGTTGTCTACAGTGCCGCAACACTGTCAGACAGAATGCACTCTTCTGCCTCTAATGTTTCCATACACGATAACGTGTCAGGGCTCATATGCGATGAAACAGAAACGAAGACTTCTGCATAGTGAATAGGTATGAGAAATCGTCTATTGACATTGCGCGTATCCTGAAATATCGTGCCCCGCGATTTCTACTAGCCTTGCCGGGTGGTTGGAAGGGTTCCTCGTTCCAATCTCCTAAGTTTCTATCACTTCACGTTTCCCAACCTCGGAGGATCTCATGGCTTCTTTGCCTCAGTCTGACAGTGCTCAATCTGCAAGCCCTGCCGTTAATGAACTTCGCCCGCCAACTGTTGCACGCAATCATCGCGCACCCGCAGTTGAGTACACACAAGAGGTACGTTTTGCGGTCGTTATGTATGGTGGCGTTTCGCTTGCTATCTACATAAACGGAATCGCGCAAGAGCTACTTCGTTGGGCCCGCTCAACAGCCCGACACTCGACCAGCGATGTTGCTTTGATTCCCAGCAACGCTTCGACGGACGCAGGTACCTCCGAAAACGCGCCGGCGTTGAGAGGTACGGAACGTGTCTATCGAAAGCTTAGTTATATTCTGGCGGATCGTCGCCCAGATCGGACTCTTAATGCACAGCAAAGGTTGGATCAAGCTAACAAAAAGCTAGCTGATAACGAACCCATCAATACTCGATTCATCGTCGACATTTTGTCGGGCACATCGGCCGGCGGGATCAATGGCGTCTTTCTAGCCAAAGCTTTGGCTAACGGCCAGGATATCAGTGGCCTCGAAAACCTCTGGATCGAAGAGGGGGATATGAAGACCCTGATCAACGACAAGCAGTCAGTTAAGAATCGACCTCAACTTAAATTACAGGATCCTCCCGCATCGTTACTCAATAGCCAACGGATGTATTTAGAGTTGTTGAAGGCCTTCGACAGTATGGAGGAGACCGGTGTTGGTTCGGCGCCGTTTGTCGATGAGTTGGATTTGTTCGTCACAACTACAGACTTGTCTGGAGTGACCTTGCCAATCCGGCTTTCTGACGCCGTCGTTTACGAACGGCGCCATCGCAACGTGCTCCGCTTTGTGTATTCCAACAAAGACGTGAGCGGCGAAGCCAAAGCTCGAAACGACTTCGACGCGAAATTCAACCCATTTCTCGCTTATGCCGCTCGCTGCACGTCGGCATTTCCCGCGGCTTTTGAGCCAATGTGCCTGTGCGACACCGACGCGGTTCTGAAAAGTTATCTCCCATATGCAAACAAGGAGAATTGCCGATCCGACAGCGATGATTGGCAGCGCTTCTACAAAGATTATTTGAGCCCAGTCGGAGTCAATACAGTCAAGTTTCCTAAGCGGGCATTTGCCGACGGCGGTTATCTGGACAACAAACCATTTACCTACGCTACGGAAACTGTGGCCCGCCGCCAGGCCGACCTGCTGGTGACGCGCAAGCTTATCTATATTGAACCGTCGCCAGAACATCCGGAGGAGCAGGCGGATGCCGAAGTTAAGCCGGACGCTATAGAAAACGTTGGCGCTGCCCTTTTATCACTGCCTCGATATGAAACAATTCGCGAAGACTTACAACGTGTGCGTGACCATAATCGACTCGTCGAGCGTGTGCTTAGCATTCTCAAGAATGTCGACGACGATAAAAAGGAAGGCACACCGCGGAAAACGAAAAGCTTTACCGACGACGAGTGGAGCAAGCTGGATCTGGCTGAAGTAGTCACGGAAAAAGGGATTGGTTACGTTGCTTATCACAGGTTGGACATTTCATCAGTCTCGGATGATCTGGCCAGACTGGTGACTCGGGTAGCCGGATTCGATGAAGAGTCGGATCATTTCATAATTATTCGAAGTCTGGTGGGTGAATGGCGGGCCAAAACTTATATTGAACATGGTAAGGGCAAGCCGTCACTAAACCAATTCTTGTTTGAGTTCAATCTCAACTATCCGATGCGGCGGATAAATTTTCTGCGGACAAAAATTTCAGATTTGGCGGAGAGAGACGAGTATCGGAATAACCCGCAGGCTCAGGCTAAGTTACTTGCGATTAAGAAGGAGCTCAATCAAGCGTATAAGGATCTGCGTAAAACGGCGAGACGCCTGCGATCTCGTCAGGACCCAGCGAAAGTTGGTTCCGTGCCAAGCCCGGCGCACGCGGCTATTCAGAAATTGAAAGAGGTGCTCGCCGAGGAGACTATGAAGCGCCTTCCTGAAGAGGTGCGAGGTAGGATTAACGATCCGGCCGAAGCCGTCGTTGAATACTTTCTGGGTGTACGTTCAAACGGTGGACCAGTAACTATCAAAGATCAAAGCGACGCTCGAGCCAGGGAGCTGCTCACTGACGATGCCATACTGGCCTTGTTCGACCCAATCGCAGATGCCTTGAAGGCTCAGATCGGTCCGGCAAAGCAGAAAGCCGATGAGAAATGCCGCAACGCCCTGGGTCTGAAGGATAAAGCTTCCGACGATGAATCCAAGCCTCCGGACGCTAACACGGAGAGTCACGCATACCTGGGCTACTACTACCAGAATTACGACGAATACGATCGAATCATTTTTCCCATTATCTATGGGACAGAAATCGGTGAGGCGGCAAAAGTAGACATCGTTCGCATCAGCCCCGAGGACGGTACAGCGCTGATCAATGAACGCGAGACCGGTTGCTACAAACTGGCAGGCACTGCCCTCGGCCACTTCGGCGCTTTTCTCGATCCACTCTGGCGCCGGAACGACATTATGTGGGGCCGGCTCGATGGCGCCGAACGCATCATCACGGCCTTGCTGCCTAATGACCGTGAGCTTGCTCGTCTGCTCGTCGGCGAGGCCCACGCAGCGATCGTGCATGAGGCTATCGCCAGGGCCGGGGCAACCGAAGCGAAAGATTTAATCTGCGAGGCCGGGATGCGCACCCGATCGCGTAATGCAGAGCCGAATCTCATAACGCAGTTTATCCAGAATCTGAAAACTTACGACGTTGCCGGACAACTTGATACGCTCATTGACGGCAACGCCTTTCGGCAACACTACGTGGACACCTTTCCTGCTCGGAGTAAGCTGGATCCGGAGTCGACAGTAAAAACTGCCGCGCGTGCAACCACGGTAATCGGCAAGATGCTTGACGGACTTTCCTCAAGTCGCAACGCCAGTACTAAACCGGCGCTTTGGATCGCCAGGTTGGGTCGCATCTTCTGGGCGCTGGTGGAAGTGGCGGTTCCTCGAAGCTTTGCGGAACTCTTTTTCCACCATTGGCTTAAACTGATTTATTTCCTCGAGGCTTTGATGATTTTGGGGAGCACCCTTTTAGTCGCGCCTGGTGCTCAAAGATTTGCAATCACGGCGTTTGGTATTACGGCTGCCGTCCACCTCGCCGTTGCGATCCTTAGCGATTTGATTCAAAGTCAAAATAGATTGGTGAAACTGGCAAAGGCGATTGGCATAGTAATACTGGTGACTCTGATAGCCGTTGGGGTCTTAGCAATCTCGGCAATCCTTGGCGTTGAGTCCTTATGGACAGCGATGAACAAAGCAAGGGATTGGATCGCAGCCTCACAGTTCCGTCTTGTGCTGGGTCTAAGTGCGGTAGTTTTTCTTGTCTTCCTCTGGGCCATACGCAGGGATCTGAGATCTTCATGGCAGCGACGAGTGGAAAACCCTTCGTCACCAATCTTCAATCCAATCGAGATCGTGCCACCTTACGATGCCTACAAAGAGAGGGTACGTAAGCTCAGTTTAAGCAGCCGCTATTTCATCCCTTTTCGTTTGTCAGATACTCCACCGAAAGATTGGACACGAATGTTTCGGAAGAATTGGACAACGAAGCCAAAGGGTTCAGCCTTTTTTAAAGAGCGCGAACTTCAACTCATCTCCAAACTGAACGACCTCGATACGATCTTCGTTGGCCTGAAGGAAGCGATCCGCGCGACAAACGCCGACTACGTCAAGGCCCTTGAACAGGCCGAGACAAAAAAGCAAGATGCCGAAGAAAGGGCTAAAGCGAGAAAAGACGAAGAGCAGCGTTTAAGACAAAACATCAGTTCGACTCTCGAGAAGCTCAACAGCCGGCCCGTCAATCAATAAGGTCCTGGCCCAAGCCTTCGATTCGACGGGCTTTGCCTCGAAAGTCATCTCATTCACACCGGGCTTTAGCCCGGTGTTAGAGGTGAGACATCAACAGAAAACCGTTTCAACGGTTTTTCCGCTGCTTTCTCGAGGGAAACCGTTAAAACGGTTTCTCAACAATTTGAGTCTTTTCCACCGGGCTGAAGCCCGGTGTGAATGAGAAGGACTCTTGATGAGGCAAAGCTGATTCGACGGACTTATGGTCGGCAGCTGTCGATAAAGGAGCGAGATGAATTGGATGACGATCGAAGGTCAGACTCGTGTGGTTGGCGTATTGGCAGTCCTGTTCATACTCTATTCGCTATGGTTGGGACAGATGGAGGCACCTGGCCTGCCCGCGGGTTACACAAATCCGGTGCTCGCGCTTGAGCTCGCAGGAAACGGCTCTGAGATCGACGCGATCAATCGTTTCGAAGGTGGTAAGGCTGCCGAATTTATCAGGCGGCAGGTACTGAAGGATTTTGGCTACATTGGAGTTTATGTTGGATTCTTCTCCTGCCTCGCCCTTCTGTTTGCCGAGTTGGTTTCTGGCGGGAGCAAATACTTAAACCTCGGCGCAATGGGGTGTGCGGCGATGGCTGGTGTCTTCGATGTGATCGAAAACATCGGGATGCTTAAGGCAGTGTCAACACCTGCCGGGACGGCAACTGACTCACTAGCAAATTCCATCCGCTATCCCTCACTCGCGAAATGGGCATTCCTTTTCGTTTTTTGTCTGCTGGTCGGCTTAACTCTCGCGAGGCTACGAGGATGGCTCTTGATTCCAGGTTTAGCTTTTTTGATTGCGGCGCTTTTAGGGTTGAGTGGCGTGACTCTGAATCTGCTTAGCCCAAAGTCTTACTGGATGTTCCCAGCCTCGGTACGCTTTTTGGGCTTTGGAATCATTTGCGTTGCGATCACTTTCACTCTTTGGCCCCAAAGGGTGCTGAGCAAGTTCTTTGCCGATTAATCAAAACGCCGAAGGCGTTTTTCAAACTGAGCCACTACGCAATTGAAACATTCTGGTCAAGTTTATTTCACGAATCTCGTTAAGCACCTGTTACGTTATACAGTAACTGTATGTTTAAGGGCTTCACGCATAAACAGATCAAAACTCGCGGCGCCACGATCAATCTTGTACAGGGTGGCAAGGGTCCTCCGGTTCTGCTGTTACATGGTTATCCCGAAACACACGTCTGCTGGCATCTGGTTGCGCCAACATTGGCGGAACGGTTCACTGTGATCTGTTCGGATCTACGCGGTTGCGGCGATAGTGCCAAACCTGAGAGTGATCCTGAACATCTGAATTATTCGAAACGCGTGATGGCGCAGGATCAGGTCGAAGTGATGCAGGCTCTCGGATTCGATCAGTTTGTAGTTGTAGGACACGATCGCGGTGCACGGGTCGCACATCGACTTGCCTTGGACCACCCGAAGGAAGTCACTAAACTCGCGCTGCTCGACATCATCCCAACCAGCGCTGCATTCGAACGCGTCGACAAGGAAATGGCGACGGCGGCTTTTAACTGGTTCTTTTCGATTCAGCCTGACGATTTGCCGGAGAGACTGATAGGTTCTGCAGCGACGTTTTACCTGCGCTGGCTTCTCGAACACTGGGCCGCCAATAAAGACTCCCTCGCCGACGAAGCAGTCGTCGAGTACCAGAGATGTTTCGATGCCGACATGATTCGCGCAACCTGCGAAGAGTTCCGCGCCGCAGCCTCAATCGACCTCGCTCACGATCAGAATGATAAAGATCGTAAAATCTCTTGCCCGACACTTGTGTTATGGAGTGCGACCAGCATGTGGGCGAGGCATAATATCCTCGAACTGTGGCGTGCACGAGCAAAGAATGTACAGGGATCGGCGCTCGAGTGTGGCCACTTTCTTCCCGAAGAGGATCCGAAACAAACAGCAGCAGAACTCATCCGATTCATTGGGTAAAGTTAGAATTGGAAAATGACTAAGGAAACTTCCACACGCACAATCATGGTGGTCGAAGATTACGACGACACGCGCTTGCTGCTTAAAAAAGGACTCGAAGGACTAGGCTACAGCGTGTTGGAAGCAAGCAACGGCCAGGAAGCGGTTGATATCGCCGGTCGCGAACATCTCGATCTGATACTCATGGATCTGGATCTACCGATCCTCGATGGTATCGTCGCGACCCAACGCATTCGACAGCAAACCGAGATGCGTGGCGTCCCGATCGTCGCAGTAACTGCTTATCCAATGTCGTACACGCGTGTGAAAGCGTTTGCCGAAGGCTGCGATGAGTACATGGCGAAGCCAATCGACATGTCCGAGCTGGCGCGACTGGTCAATCGATATCTGAAGCCCGAGGCTGCAATTTAACAGACAACAAATCAGTGCCTGCGCTATCATAAAGCGCTCCTCGATTGAAAGGCGGATCAAATATGGTTTCCTCAGCCCGCCAGGCAATCGCCTGCGTCCTTCTTATTTTCATCGTCGCTGTTGGTTCACAATCACAGGTAACTCCCGCTAAGAACGACACTGCAGGCGTCAGCGGAAAAGTCACGCGAAAAAACAAGGGTGTGCCCGGAATCGTGGTCGCAGCAAGGGATCCCAATTCTGGATATGGCCGTTCAAACTACCGTGCCACCACCGATCAAAGTGGCAACTATCGAATCTCAAACATGGCTCCTGGTACCTATCAGATAGTGCCGATTTCACCCGGTTGGATCTCGGAGAACGAGTTGTTTCAGAAGTCGCTGGTGATTGAAGATGGCGACAACGTTGAGAACGTCAACTTCTCGTTGGTCCGTGGCGGCGTTATCACCGGAAAGATTACAGATGCGGATGGCAAGCCCGTAGTGGAGGAACCGGTTTTCGTTCAGCCGATTGGAGGAGTGTATGCGGTCACTACTACTGCGATGCTCGGCGGCATCATGACAGATGATCGAGGCATTTATAGGGCTTTCGCATTGCGACCGGGGAAGTATCAGGTTTCAGTTGGGCAGGCAGACAATCAGCTCCTCGGAGGATCGAGAGTGTTTCGGCAAACTTTCTATCCATCAGTTACTGACTCGGCGAAAGCGACATTGATTGAGGTTACCGATCAAGGTGAGGTGAGCGACATCGACATCACGCTGGGCCGGCCGAAGACCGGATTTAAGGTCACCGGCAAAATTGTCGATAGTGAAACTGGAAAGCCGGTAGCGAATGTCAGATACGGTATACATCTAGGCAACGAAAGCGGCGGCGGAAGCACGAGCAGTGGCGCCAGTTCAAATGCGAACGGAGAGTTCAAATTTGAGCGGGTAATGCCGGGCAAGTATTCGGTCTTCATACTGCCGGACCAAAATACCGAAGTTCGAGCCGATTGGGTTCCCTTTGAAGTAACTGATCATGACATCAGCGGTCTGGTGGTTAAGACCGTGAGGGCAGCCAGCGTGTTTGGTGTGGTGGTCTTCGAAGGTGTTGAAGATCCGTCTGCCATTGCGAAACTGGGAAATCTATACGTTACCGCGATGGGTGACCGTCTCGAAGCAAGGTTTCAAGGGAGTTCGTTTGTGCGGATCGGACCGGATGGCAGTTTCAAGTTAACTGGACTCTCACCAGGTGTTGCAAACTTCGGACTTACCTCGCGCACATTCGATGGAACAACGAAACAGCTAGCGCTCGTGCGAGTCGAGCGCGACGGGATGTCACAACCAAATGGCATCACAATAAAAGATGCTGAGCAGATAACCGGGGTGCGGCTTGTAATCAAAAGCCTGACCGGCTCAATTCGTGGGCAGGTGAAGGTCGAAGATGGTGAACTAACAGAGAATGCACGCATGTCAATTTGGTTAAAGGTTCTCGACGACACTCCTTCGTCGCCCAGGGGCGTAAACATAAACTCAAGCCCGCAGATAGATTCCCGCGGACGGTTCGTGATCGAAGGTGTGGCGGGCGGGACGTATGAAATTAATATTGCAGTATTTGAACCCAGCCGCTTCGACACGAGTCGCATATTCAAACAACAGGTCACGGTTGCTGACAATGCAGTGACCGAAGTTACTGTGTCGATAAAACTTAAACCGTAAGTTAAGGCCGCTCCTTGGAGTGCGGTTCCACCGAGACAAAGTATGATGAAGGCGCTGAGTTTTAACATTCTTGCCATCCTCTTACTCACTTCATCACATGCGTTTGCCCAAGTCGTATCCACATCTCAAACAACTAACCAAACAACGCGAACAAAGACAGGCTCGATCACCGGTACAGTCGTAATCGAAAACGGCCAGCCCCTTCGAAACGCACTGATTTATGTGCGCACGTTCAGCTCGGCGCGGCCGGCGCAGTCGGCAATGACAGATAGCGAAGGAAAGTTTGAACTTAACGGTCTTGAACCGAGCACCTATCAAATCTTCGCAAGACACAGTGTTTACACACTTCTGCCGCGCGATGAAGGCACCGCAAACAACTATCACATCGGCGACTCGGTGAAGTTAGTGATGGTTAAGGGCGGCGTAATCACGGGCACTGTAACCATGCAGACCGGTGAGCCTGTAATTGGTGTGCGAGTCCGCGCTGCTGCGGTATCTACGAACGAGAATGTTCAGGAGCGTTTTACTGACGATCGTGGCGTCTATAGACTTTATGGCTTGCCGAGTGGAAAGTACGTTGTGTGGGCGGGTGGCGGCGGCGGAGCTTACTCAGGTGGTGCGTACGACAACGATGTGCCAACCTATGCACCAGCCTCACCTCGCGATACAGCCGCAGAGATCGATGTGCGCGCGGGAGACGAGACTACGAATGTGGACATTCGCTATCGTGGCGAGCCGGGGCGCATCGTTAGCGGAACGGTGAACTCCTCGATAAGTGGGATATCCGGAGTTCTGGTGACGTTAACTCCTGCTGACGGTGGTTCTCAAGTCGTTGGCGTTCCACCGGGGGAGCGTCAAGGGTTTGTTTTGTATGGTGTGGACGATGGTGAGTATACGCTCACTGCTCGAAGCCTCCAGCAGAGTGGCGAGTTGGCAATCTCACCACCGAAGCGAATCAGTGTCAGAGGCGCTGATGTTACTGGGGTTGAGCTTTCGTTAAAGCCACTGGGGTCCGTAAGCGGGCAAGTAGTGCTGGAAGAACTCAAAACTAAAGAGTGCGGCATGAGGGAACCGCTAATGCTCACAGAGACGCTCGTATCTGCATGGCACAAACAGGATGAGGCTGCTAAAGCGCAGCCGAAGTTTGTTTGGGGATTGGGGGCACCCGCCAATGCAGATGCGCAGGGAAATCTTATACTGCAAAATCTCGCTCCAGGTAACTACTACTTTGTGACGCGATTTGTGGCGCAATCGTGGTATCTGCAATCGATCTCAATACCATCGGCGTCAGCGCAGGAACCAAAGAAGACGGTCGATGCGACGCGTGTCTGGACCACGGTGAAAATCGGTGATCGGATCTCGGGATTGAAGATCACTCTGGCTGAAGGGGCGGCCTCGCTCAGCGGCCAGATTGAGTTAGCTGAAGGAGAAGCGCTGGCGGAAAAATTATTCATTTATCTTGTTCCTGCTGAGAAAGAAAGTGCGGATGAGGTTCTGCGATTCTATGCCGCGCCAGTCGATTCAGAGGGAAAGATCACGCTGAAGAATCTTGCGCCAGGACGTTACTGGTTGTTGGGAAGACCAGCGATTGAGGGCGGGCTCACGAAGCTCCGGCTGCCGGATGAAACCGATTCACGTGCGAAACTACGTCGTGAAGCCGAGGCCGGCAAAACGGAGATCGAACTGAAGCCCTGTCAGAACGTCACCGACTATCGCTTGAAGCTCAGCGGACAATAAAGTTTCGGCGCACTCCAAGGAGAGACTTAATGGTTGAATCGGCGGGGCAACTGGCGCATACTGCGCGCGGGGGATGGTCGCCCGCACTCCTCAATATCGAACCTGAGAGCAACTGATCGCTTAGACCCTGCAAGTCGCGGAGGCATTATGAAGACGCTTTTGCTTCTATCGCTTTTTCCAGGTCTTCTTATCCTTGTACAAACGCCTGTCAACACCAGCAGCGACTCGCCTCTGACAGTGAATAACTTCAAGTGGTCGCGTGCACGCCGCACGATCGAAGGCCCTGAGGCTGAGGGAAATGCTCCGGCGCGGGCCATGATTCCGCAGAATAGAAACTTCGCTCGCAACGCGCGAATCAACGATCCACAGGGAGTCAGAGATCCGAACGCCGACACGCTCGATGGTCGCAGTGCGGCAATGGAAAAGAGCATCGCCGAATCTCGTTCGCCGAAAGCCAAGCCGATGGAAGGCTACGCCTATCGCATCAAAGTGCAGAACGCGAGCACCAAGGTAGTAGAAATCGTTTTCTGGGAATATCAATTTCAAGATCCGGCAAATCCGGATCTGCTGGCCCGGCGTCAGTTTCTTTGTGGCGTGAATATTCCGGCACGGAAGGGAAAAGATCTCGAAGGGTTCAGTCTGTCGGGTCCGAGCGACGTGGTGAATGTGAAGACTCTCGATTCGGGCGGCTTTAAGGAAAATGTTTTGATCAATCGGGTGGAGTATTCAGACGGTACAATTTGGCAAAGAAAAGCTTGGAATCTTGCGGAGGTGAAGGGTAGCTACGACCGCGTGTTGCGCGAACCATGGCTTCCGGGAATGTGCAAGGCACTTTAGGCAATGGAAACGGCTGAAACTCAGAAGCCAAAAGTCCTCATCATCGATGATGAGGAACAGATCAGACATCTACTGATCGACGTCCTGGGCAACTCCTATCAGTGTTCAGACGCAGGTTCGGCGGAGGAAGCGCTTGCTGCGCTTGCCGAGACCACCTTCGACCTCGTAATCAGCGACATCGACATGGGTGGAATGAGCGGTCTGGAACTCGTGCCGCGAGTTCACTCGCTCTCGCCCGATACCGTCGTCGTGATGGTCAGCGGAAATCAGGACATCGAGTTTGCCATCAAGGCATTGCGGGTCGGCGCTTTTGATTACATCACCAAACCCATTGATCTCCGACACGTCGAAGCATCCGTCGAACGAGCCCTCAACCACTGCAATCTGCTCAAAGAAAAGCGTCGTTATAAAGAACAGATCGAGAGCCTTTTACAACAACGCACCGCCGAGGTTGATTGGCTCGCCTACTACGACACGGTTACACAGCTCCCCAATCGCGCGCTTTTTGAAGATCGCGTGACGCAGGCGGTAGCGATTGCAAAAGCGACGAACCAGTCGCTGGGAATCTTATTCATCTCACTTGATCAGTTTAAGAAGGTAAACGACTCGCTGGGCCATGGTCCGGGCGACATCCTGTTACGCGAGTTTGCCGAACGACTGAAGAGTTGCATTAACAAGTCAGACACAGTGGCGAGATTCGGCAACGACGAGTTTGCTCTATTGCGAACGCAGATCGAAGGTACGAAAGACGTGATTGAAACGATCGCTTCGCTTTCGCAGGTGTTGAAGTTTTCTTTCGATCTTCCCGGTCACGAGCTCTTCGCGACTGCGAGCGTCGGCGTCAGTCTGTTTCCCGTCGACGGTGAGGATTGCCAGACGCTTTTGAAGAATGCGGGTGCGGCGCTATACAAAGCAAAACGATCGGGCGGTGCGAACTATCAGTTTTTCACCGCCGATATGCACGATCTTGCAACGAGGCGACTCGCGCTTGAAAGCAACCTGCGGCGCGCAATTCAAAATGGAGAATTTCTGCTTCATTACCAGCCGCGAGTTTCGGTCGATTCGTTGGCGATTACCGGTGTTGAAGCGTTGGTCCGTTGGCAGCATCCGCAATTCGGTCTGGTTTCGCCGTCTGAGTTTATTCCGCTGGCAGAAGATACCGGTCTCATCGTTCCGATCGGTGAATGGGTCTTGCGAGAAGCTTGTTTACAGGGCCGTCGCTGGAATGAACAGGGGTTCGCACCGATTCAGATTGCTGTGAACATCTCCGCGCGACAGTTTCACGATCGCGACTTATCGCAGACAGTGATCCGGATCGTTGAAGAGACTGGTCTGTCGCCGAAGTACCTTGAGTTGGAACTGACAGAGAGTTCAATCATGCAGAACGCGGAGTTTGCAGCGAGCATGTTGAACCGGTTGAAGAGCAGGGGCATCAACATCTCGATTGATGATTTTGGCACCGGGTTTTCTTCGCTCGCATCGCTCAAACGGCTGCCGATTGATGCGCTCAAGATCGATCAGTCGTTCGTGCGGGAAGCGACCAGTGATCCGGACGACGCCGCGCTCGTCATGGCCATCATCACTCTCGCTCACAACCTGAGACTGAAGGTTGTGGCTGAAGGCGTCGAGACGGAAGATCAGTTGAGATTCTTGCAGCTACTTCGCTGCGACGAAATTCAGGGGTACTTCTTCAGCAAACCCCTTCCCGCTGACACGCTCGTCTCGTTGTTTGAGCCACAGATAAACACGGATTCGATCCGCGGCTGATTTTTTACTGATGATACTCGAAGCGAGCGACGTCTGATTCGCCGAGTATCACGACGTCGCCGGAACTCAACGAAGTTTCGGTAACTCGAGCCGATCTGGGATCGTTCACAAACGTGCCGTTGCGCGAATTCTGATCCGTGATAACAACGCTTCCGTTCTTAACTCCGATCCAAACATGACGCTTCGAGATTCTCGGATCTGCAATCACGATCTGAGATGAACCGCCGTCGCGGCCGATGAAATCACCATCAGCTCTCACCTGAAACTCCTGTCCTGATAGCGGACCGGAAACAAACTTGATTGATCCATAACTCTGCGGGAAGGCACTGTCGTCGGCTGTGAGCGCAACGGTGCGCGACAGATCGACGGTCATTCCCTGATCACCGCCCATCACGTGTGGCGGCGGTGCCGGCGCCGGTGGCGGCGGCGAAGGAGAATGAGCTGCTGGGGATGAAGGCGCCGGAGCCGGAGGCGGCGGCGCAGGAGTGGGCGGATGGTGTGCCTTGCTGGCCGGCGTTGCCGGTCCTGCTGGTGCTGCCTTCGCTTTCTTACGTTTCTTCGCGATTACAACCGCAACCACGATGATGATAATGAGCAGCAATATCAGTAGCAGTACAACAACAACGACAACGACGATCCAGACCGGGAAACTCGATTTCTCTTTGCCTTCCGACTTGGCCTGTTGGCTGCTTTGGACCAGCCGATCGACTTCGGAGTGCTGTGGAAACAGCCTCTTCACCTCTTCAAACTTGGGAATCGCTGATGAGTAATACTGATCCCAGTAATAACCCAATCCCTCGCGGAAGAGCGTGTCTGTCGGACCGACCTCGTTGCTCGCGCCGGCACTCTTCACATACTCCATCACCGTGTTTGAAGGCACGATAAACGAAAAACCCGAGACTTCCTGACCGTTTACAGTGTCACCACGAAACGTCAGCAGACCGATAACTTCGTTGGCGTCGTTCAGTACTGGTCCACCGGAGTTCCCGTGAGTTGCAGGGGTGCTCGTCTGGAGAATCGGAGCGCCACTCGATGCCTGTTTCCTGGCAGAGATCTTGCCATCGTTGATGGTTGCTTCGAGCGCCGACCGGCTGCTGAGCAATCCGGAATTGAAAGTGTCGGCAGCACCGGGATAGCCGACAACCGTTACGTGGTCCTGGAGTTGAACTTTATCGGAGTCAGACAGCTTGAGGATTGGAGCATTGCGAACTTCGATCTTGATGATCGCAACGTCTTTACCTTGATCATTACTTTCGCCGGTCGGTGCGCCATACTGCTTGATTTCAAATGGAAAGGCGCTGCCGTCCGGAATGATGACGTGGTGAAATAGTTGGAAGCTTTGAAGTTGGCTGTGCTGGTCGATAAAGTTTACGTTCAAGCTCCGGGGGTCTTTGCCGATCTGCTGGGCAATCTGTTGCACGAGTTGCCAGAGGAGCGCCTGTTTCGCCTTGTCTTCGCCATCATGTGTCATGGTGACGACGTGGGCATTGGTGGCGATGTATCCGTTGGCGCTGATGAAGAACCCGGAACCTAGACCGATCGCGGAAACGTCAAACGATTGTCCCTGGTAACCGGGCGGTTGAAACCAGATTTTTCCTGCTGCTCCATCAACGATGCGAACTACTGCTGGTTTGCTGTACATTGCGAGGCGTTCGCCGTCTGTCACGGCGCGCACGACGAAGGCACGGTGCGTCGGAAGCAGGGCGGCGACCACAAAAAAAGCGCCTGTTGCAACAAAAAGCAGTCTGCGCATAGAGAAGGCTCCTTGGGGATGTTTATTGGCAGTCAATGATGTCAGGTCTCAAACGCCTAAAGAAGATTTAGTGGCGGCTTCTTGATCTGAAGTAAGTGTGCTTCTAATGGAAATCCCGTCGAAAGTCAATGAAAAAGCTCGTTGGCAGCAGATCGACGGCTGCCGTATTGTTAATGAACGCTGGTGACAAGAAAACGTGTTAGTTTATGTGTAAATCTATCTGGCACGTTGCTTGCTCAATTGGGAGTAGCTTTGCTCAGGTAGGAGGATAGAAGCGTGAAGAAGAAGATTTGCCTTTTTACGATACCGTTAATTGCAGCTTTGGCTATTGGATGTTCATCTACTGCGAATGAGACAGCCAGTGCCAACGCAAACACAGCGACAGCCCAGGCGACAACTTCACATGGTCCAGACAATTCAGAGATCGCTACGAGTGTAGACGCCAGTGGCACGCGAACCGAAACAAGAACGTTCCGTGACCATCCACGCATTCAGAAGGTTGTTGTTACAACTAAGAACGGCACGCGAACCGTGGAGGCTACTTCGCGAAGCGGTGAAGAGAAGGTTGTTGACACGACTGAGAACGTGCTCGAGGCCTCAGGTGACAAGGTTGCCGATGCCGCAGGTTTTGTAGCAGACAAGAGTAAAGATGCAGGTAGCGAAGTAGGGGACAAGGCAGAAGACGTCAAGGATAAGACGGTCTCCACCAGCAAGGACATAGGAGAAAAAACGGTTGAAGGCGCCAAGACAGTTGGAGACAAGACGGTCTCCGGCGCAAAGAAGGTTGGCGATAAGACAGTCTCCGGCGCGAAGAAGGTCGGCAGTGCAGTGAAGAAAGTAATTCCTTAACGAGCCACAAAAAGCACAAGAAGCACATAAAGCACATAAGATGACATCAGGGCGCATGGGTTCAGCCAGGCGCCCTGTTTGTCTCTTTGTATGTGCCTTTTGTGCCTTTTGTGCCTTTTTGTGGCTATACTATTCGCGGCAAGGAGGAGGACCCCATGGCAAACAATTCGAGGTTTACGATCATTTGTCCCTGCTGCGAAGCAGCATTAACGATTGATGCGCAAACCGGCGCCATCCTCTCGCACGAGGAAAAGGCCAAGCCGCTGGCTTCATTCGATGAAATGGTCAAAGGTCTCGACAAGCAAAAGCAGATGCGCGAACAGATCTTTGCGCAGGAGCTCAGTTCGATGAAAGACCGCGACCGCATTCTCGAAGAGAAGTTTCAGGAGGCAATGAAACGGGCTGAAAAAGACAAAGACAAGCCCTATCGAAATCCCCTGGATATTGATTAACAATGGAGAACGCTTGATGGCCCGTACTACAATTCGCCTTACTCTCAGTGCCTGTCTCCTCGCAATACTTCAATTAGCCGGGTTGGCACAGACCCGGATGCCGCAACTCAAATTCAACGATCGCACACTTCCGAACGGCTTGCGCGTCTTAAGTGCCCCAGATCACTCGAGTCCGACTGTCTCAATACAGGTTTGGTATCACGTCGGCTCAAAAGACGATCCGGATAAACGCAGTGGCTTTGCTCACCTCTTCGAGCACATCATGTTCAAGAGCACGAAGAACATGAAGTCGGAGATGATGGATCGTCTTACGGAAGACGTCGGCGGTTTCAACAACGCCTTCACCGCTGACGATGTGACCGTGTATTTCGAAGTGGTGCCTTCAAACTATCTCGAGACTCTGATCTGGGCTGAAGCTGATCGTCTTTCCGGTCTCAACGTCGACGATCCGAATTTCAAGTCTGAGCGCGACGTTGTGAAGGAAGAGTTTCGCCAGAGCGTTCTCGCGCCGCCATACGGTCGTTTCTTCTACCTGCTTCAGGAGAAGTCGTTTGTCGAACATCCATACAAGCGGCCCGGCATCGGTAGTATTGAAGATCTCGATGCCGCATCGCTCAAAGATGTACAGGATTTTCACAGTACCTTCTACCGGCCTGACAACGCGACACTCGTGGTCGTCGGCGACTTCGATCCAAAGCAATTCGACGGATGGATCGATAAATACTTTGCTCCAATACCCAGGCCGGATCGTCCTCTACCGCGCGTGCAAGTCAAAGAACCACCGCGCAAGAGCGAGGCGCGCCTGAAGGAATATGGTAAGAACGATCTTCCCGCTGTTGGCTTGACCTACTTAACACCGCGACAGGCGGATCCCGATTCAAGTGCCTTGCGTGTGGCGGATGCGATTCTTTCTGCCGGTGAGTCTTCTCGTCTCTATAATTCGCTGGTTTACACGCAGCAGTTAGCAGCGGAAGTGGACTCGACTTCGGATGTTCGTGAGGATGTGAGCCTCTTTTACATCATCGCCGTTCTATCGGAAGGCAAAAAACCTGAAGACGTGGAAAAATCATTGCTGGCGGAGATCAAAAAGCTGCAGGACACAACGGTGTCGACGGCTGAGCTGGAGAAAGCCAAGAACCAGATCATTACGGATCAGCTGCGCCAACGTGAAACCAATAACGGAAAAGCAACGGCGTTGGGTGAAGCTGCCGTCCTGCTCGGTGATCCTGCCCGCGTTAATACTGAACTGGACAAACTACAGGCAGTGACTGCGGCTGACATTCAAAGAGTAATGAAGAAGTATTTTGCGGATACGAATCGTTTAGTTTTGTACTATCTACCTGAAGCGTCCAAGAGTAAGGAGGGCCAATAACGATGCGTAACCTGCTCGCCAAACTCTCTTACGCTCTCGTTCTTTGCGGTTTGTTCTTGGCCGCTAATCTTCAGGCGCAAACGCCGCAGGCAACACCTCCGCCACCAGCGCAGCCGCGTTCGGTGTCGTTTCCGAAACCTGTTGAAGAAACTCTGCCTAACGGATTGCGCGTCATCGTGATTGAGCGGCGAGAATCGCCTCTGATCTCCGCGCAACTGCTGATTAAGAACGGCGGAGAAGTAGATCCGTCTGAATTGGCAGGGCTTGCTGATATGACTGCAAGCCTGCTTACAAAGGGCACGCAAACTCGCGACGCTACCAAGATCGCGCAGGAGATCGAGAGTCTGGGCGGTTCGCTGGATTCGGGTGCACGCTGGGATTCTTCATTCGCTAACGTTAGTGTGATGTCGTCGAAGATTTCGCAAGCAGCGGAGATTCTTGCGGACGTTGTGAGGCGACCCACGTTCAAGAGCGAAGAAGTCGAGCGATTACGACAGCAGTATCTCGATAACGTGACCTTGGCGATGGGTGAGCCTGGATCAATCGCGCGTTTTGTCGCCGCGCGCGTGGTATTTGGTGACAGTCCGTATGGACATCCGGTTAGCGGCACGACCGAGTCTCTCACTCGCATTACTGGGGCTGACATCACCAAAATGCATTCGCGTTACTATCGTCCTGACAATGCGATTCTGGTGATCGGCGGCGACATCGGCGCGAAAGATGGAATTGCACTGGCGACCAAATACTTTGGCGACTGGCAAAAGCCATCGACACCTTTGCCGTCAATCAGTGACGCCACGCCGAAAGCTGAAGCAAAGACTGGTCGCATAGTAGTGATCGATAAGCCGGATGCGGGACAGGCTGCAGTCTTTCTTGCGCGCACGGGAATCAACCGAAAAGATCCTGATTACTTCCGTGGGATCGTTTCCAATTCGGTGCTGAGTGGCTACTCAGGCCGTCTGAATCAGGAAATCAGAATCAAACGCGGATTGAGTTATGGCGCCGCCAGCACACTCGATACACGGCGTGATGTTGGACCATTCGTTGCGTCTGCGCAGACGAAGAATGAATCAGGCGCTCAGGTGGCAGACTTGTTGCTGGGCGAAATTAATCGCTTGTCGTCGTCGCCGCCGGCGGATTTGGAATTAACACCGCGCAAGGCAGTGCTGATCGGAAACTTCTCGCGAAACCTGGAAACTGCGGGTGGTCTGGTGGGCCAGGTAGGCTCGCTCGCGCTTTACGGAATGGGGCTGGACGAAATCAATCGCTACATCACGAACGTTCAGGCGATCACCACAGCGGATATTCAGAAGTTTGCCGGCACCAGACTCGACGCTAAGACGAGCAACATCATTATCGTGGGCAATGCAAAAGCATTCCTGCCGGAGTTGCAGAAGAAGTATCCTAACGTGGAAGTTATTCCGATTGGGGATTTGGATCTCAATTCAGCGTTGTTGCGGAAGAAACAAGCCTCAGGTTGAGCCACGGATGAACACTGATCATGAATAAACTGATTTACACCGTTGTGTTAGTTCTCTTGGTAATGGTTTCTTCAAAAGCGCAGCAGGCGCCAATCGATGGTGTTGATGCGCGCTCGAATCCGGCTGAGTTTGCGAAACAACTGGGCAGCACTGATCCCCACGTGCGACAACGGAGTGCAGAGGCGCTTGCGCGGCTGGCAGCCACCGATCAACGCAAACTGGTTGAGGGCTATCAGCTTCAGGAAAAGAACAAAGACGTACGACTTGCGCTCGACTGGGCGTTGTACCGCATGGGCAGAGCCGAGGCGCTCTATCGTATCGTTGATGAACTTGACTCCGGACGCCAGGCACAGGCAGTGGGTTATCTCTCGGAGTTGGAGAGTCCGGATGTGCTTTACCCGTTTTTGAAACGAGCAAACAATGCGCCGCGAATTAATGCCGGCTTGCTGAAGGCGCTGGCGCGTATCGGCGATGCGCAAACTCTCGATCTGATCAAGCCATTTCGCGAATCGCATCAGCCGTATGTTGCCGAAGCCGCGGAAGTCGCACACGACGAAATTGAGAAACGACTCGGCGAACCCGCGCCGACGACGCGCGCACGTCCGCGAACTGTTGAGAAGGCTGCGGACCGTCCCTAAGCTTACGAATGCACCCCAGCCTTCGCACATTTCTCGATCTACTCACCAGAGAAAACGAAATCATCACCATCAAAGCCGAGGTCGATCCATACCTCGAGCTCGCTGAGATCCATCGACGCGTCATTAGCGCAGGTGGACCAGCGTTGCTGTTCGAACGCGTCAAAGGCAGTCGCTATCCGGTCGTCACAAACCTGTTTGGAACGGAACGAAGGATCGATCTCGCGTTTGGTCCCAAACCGGAAGCGTTGGTTCGTAACCTTGTTCACATTGCCGAGTCGATACTGCCGCCAAAATTTGGTGAGCTCTGGCAGCATCGTACGGTGGCATTCGATTTACTTAAACTTGGAACCAGAAACACATCGCGATCTCCGGTTACTCAGGTTGTCGATCGTCCTGCGCGATTGGACCAACTGCCTGTCTTGACGACGTGGCAAGAGGACGGTGGCCCGTTCATCACGCTGCCACTGGTCTACACTGAGAATCCGATAACGAAAAAGCACAATCTCGGCGTCTATCGGATGCAGGTTTACGATTCACGCTCGACAGGTTTGCACTGGCAGATTCAAAAAGGCGGTGGGTTTCACTACAGCGAAGCCGAGCGTTTGAACCAGCCGCTTCCGGTTACGGTGTTTCTTGGTGGACCACCGGCACTGATTCTAGCCGCCATCGCTCCATTACCAGAAGATGTGCCCGAGCTGGTGCTCGCGTCTCTACTCGCGGGTGAGAGGTTAAGGATGAGCGGCAACCCGCTTGGCGCAGGTCATCGTCTGGCGGCGGAAGCGGAATTTGCCCTCGTTGGACATGCGCCGCCGCATGAAAGAAAACCCGAGGGGCCTTTTGGAGATCACTACGGCTACTATTCGCTGCAACACGATTATCCGGTCTTCAACGTTGACGCAGTCTTTCATCGTCGCGATGCGATCTATCCGGCGACTGTCGTCGGCAAGCCTCGTCAGGAAGACTTCTTCATCGGCGATTACTTACAGAAACTTCTCTCGCCTCTGTTTCCAATGGTGATGCCGTCGGTGCGAGATCTTTGGACTTACGGTGAAACGGGCTTTCATTCACTTTGCGCCGCTGTGGTGCGCGAGCGATATGGCCGTGAAGCGCTCGTTTCCGGTTTCCGAATCCTTGGTGAGGGACAGTTATCGTTAACGAAGTTTTTGTTGCTCACCGATACGCCTCAGGATCTGAACGACTTTCCTCGTTTGCTCGAACACGTGCTCGAGCGCTTTCGACCGGAGACAGATTTGTTTGTCTTTTCAAATGTTTCGATGGACACGCTCGATTACACAAGCGGCAAGATTAATGAAGGCAGCAAGGCGATCATGCTGGGGTTGGGAGATCCGGTGCGCAATTTGCCGCGGCACTTCGAGGGCCAGTTGCCGAGCTGGATTTCTCGTGTTGAAGTGTTTTGTGGTGGTTGTCTGGTGCTGCAGGGTAGTTCGTTTGCAGAGGATGAATCACTTGCCTCGCGCGTGGCGAATGAGCCTGTGTTTGCGGCCTGGCCATTGATTGTGTTGCATGACGATGCGCGTGTGGCTCAATCGTCGCCCGATTTCTTGTGGGCCACCTGGACGCGGTTTGAGCCGGCTGCAGACATCTATGCCTCAAGCACTACCGTGCAGCGACATCATCTCGTCTATAAAGCGCCCATCGTCATCGATGCGCGCACAAAACCCGGTTTTCCAGATGAACTTGTTGTGAGAGACGATATCTCAGCGTTGGTTGATCGTCGCTGGAGCGACTACGGCATCAATCCGTAATCAATCCGCGTTTATCTGTGGCTAAATTGACCGTAAACACGGCGCCACCTTCAGGTGAGTTAACCGCTGTAAGCTTCCCACCGTGCTGCGTGATGATGCGATGAGTTAGTGCGAGCCCGATCCCGTGACCCTTCGCCTTCGTCGTAAAGAACGGAATAAATATCTTCTGTAGATCGGCCGGTGAGATTCCTGGACCAGTATCTCTAACTTCAATAACAACGCCCTCATTCTCACGACCAGCCCTGACGTGAACATTTCCGCGCGGAGTCGCCTCAGCGCCATTACGCATCAGATTCATCAGAGCGAGCCGTAGCATTCGTTCGTCTGCGTGGACCGTCAGCGACTTATCTGCGCCAACATTCAGCTGCACGTTCAACTCACGAAAGAGCGGCGCCAGCTCAGCGGCACAGTCGTCAATTAATTCTGAGAGTGATACCTGCTCCAACTGCAACGGTTGCGGGCGTGCGAAGTTCAAAAACGCAGTTACCATACTCGAAAGATTTCGCACCTCATTGAGCAGAGAGGCGGCCGCAACCTGCGCTTTGTCGTTCAGATCCAGGGTCTGTAAGAGTTGAGCGTAACCCTGCAGCGTCGCGATAGCATTCTTGAACTCGTGGGCCAATCCAGCCGACATCTCACCAAGACTCTCGAGATTGTTTTTTAGCGCTACCTGTTCGCGCAGCTCGGTAACCTCGGTGATGTCAGTCAACAGACACAACGCGCCTCGCGGTCCACGTTCCGGAGGCAAGTCGATCGGAGCGATTGTGGCGCCCAGTCGCCGCAGTGTTCCATTGGGGCTAACCGCTTCAATTTCGGTACGCCGGTAGACATTTCCCGTTTGCAGACAGTCACCGACCATCCGCGCGAGTTCTTCATGCTGACCAAAGAGTTGTTTATATGGCTCTCCGATAGCGCTGCCGTTGACTTCGAGTAACACGCGTCCGGGAGTGTTGATGGCCATTGAAAGCCCCGCGCCATCAAACGCAATCAGACCGGAAGGCAAGCTGGCTACAATGCGTTCGCTGAATTTCTCAGCAGAGTTGGCGCGTTCTCGAGCTTCAGCACTGAGGTGCTCGAGTTCTTTTCGTTGCTCCTGGAGTTGTGCGACGACCGATTGGAATGTTTCGAGAACGAACTCTGCTTCGTCATGCGACTTAATCTGATCGGAAACCGACGCACGTTGCGCTTCGCCGACTAGTTGCTGATAAGGACGCAACAGCCACCGCAACAGAAACAAAATGCAAAGCAAGCTGCCGAGCAGAATCGCGATGAACGAGGCCAGCAGGATTGGACCACGAGCAGCCGGCGTTTCCGGCGTGATCGCATAAAGCAGAATTGCAAACACGACCGCTAACAGGAAGAGTCCCGTCAGCATCGTTAGTCCGAATTGAAAGCGATTGCGATGTTTCATGTGCTTAGAACTTTGTCTTTTGTACTTTGTTCCTGGTCCCTCCTCGGTCCGACAAAGAACAAAGTACCAAGTACTAAGTACAGAGTTACCTAAACTGCCCTGCGTACCATTCCACCAGTGGCCCACCAAAGAGTAAGGCTGCAATTGCGCCGAGACCGAGAAAGACACCAAAGGGAAGCAGCATTTGCATGTTTCGCTGGCCCTTACGCGCCATCAGGACGATACCGATTACCGAACCAGTTAACACGCCCACAAAGATCGTCAGAATCGTGAGCCGCCAACCGACGTAAGCACCCACCATAAACATCATCTTCACGTCGCCAAGACCCATCGCTTCGATGCCACGAAGTTTTTCCCAGGTCCAACCCATGAGCCAAAGTGAACCGCCGCCAATCAACGCGCCGATCAACGCTCCAGCGAGTGAAACTACCCACACCGGCATGTCGGCCAGCGCTCCGTGTTGCAGCGAAGCCAAATCGTCGAAATGTGGTGTGCCTGTCAAATAAGGAATGACGATACGAGCGACGAGTGCAAACACGATTCCCGGATAAGTGATCGCGTTTGGAAGAATCATGTGTTCGGCGTCGATAAAAACGAGTGCCAGCAGCGCCGAAGCAAAAACGAGATCAAAAGGAAGCGCTGCAGTCAAACCATCATGCCAGGCAACACCAACAAACAAGGCAGCGGTGAGCAGCTCGACAGCGGGATAGCGAATCGAGATACGTTCTTTGCAGCGACGGCATTTCGCTCCCAGCATTACCCAACTGAGAACGGGGATGTTGTCATAAAAAGCAATCACAGCGCCGCACGAAGGACAGCGTGAGTTGGGAAAGACTATCGACTCTTCGAGGGGTACGCGATGAATGACGACGTTGAGAAAACTCCCGATGATCGCTCCAAAAACTCCCGCGATTGCGTATCCAACGGCTGGGGGGACTAGATTCAAATCAGGCATGTTTATCGGTGTGAATCCCTATCTTCCGTGTTATCCGCGGCCTGTTTTTCCCAAAGCATCAGGTGCTTGAGAAATGCATGATGCGCGGCGAAGCTCGCAATCGTAAAGCCCGCGAAGCCGTCGCGTAACCCGCCTTTCAAGATCAAACTACGAATAAATGCTACTGGTCCAGCCGACGCCACACCAAAGACCGAAGTGCGTCGGCCTTCTTCGAACATCTGCAGGGCCGCTAGCGGCGCGTAACGCTCACCGATCATACGATGGTGATGCGCAGCGCCGGCGGAAGTGTAATGCAGGAGATCGCCGGTCAGCTTTTCAACACGCGCACCAGCGTCCATCGCGACTGATTCATGTATGTGACGTTGTTTCCAGCGTCCCTTCGTCTTCCTGAAGAGTCGCAACTGTCGATCAGGATACCAGCCTCCACCGCGAATCCAGCGCTGTTGATAATAAGTGCGCCGGGCGATCTGGTAAGCGTCAGCAAGTTGGGCTTCGGGTTTTGTGCGCAGAGACTGGATCGATTTTTTCAATTCATCCGAGACACGCTCATCAGCGTCCAGACTGAAGATCCATTCGTACCTGGCCTGCTCGACTGCGAACTGCTTTTGTGCGCCAAAACCGGGCCAGGCATTTGTTATGACTCGCGCGCCACGGGCCTCGGCCAGTTGTCGCGTGGCGTCGGTCGAGTTTGAGTCTACCACCACTACCTCGTCGGCCCACGCGACTGACTCGCATGCGGCCTTGATATTCGACTCCTCATTGAATGTGATGATAGTGGCGCTGATCTTCATCCAGATTAGCGTAGCATAGGAATACTCCCGCAAAGGCGCAAAGAAAAACGCAAAGAAGAACTTACTCCTTTGCGCCTTCCGTTGCGCCGTTGCGCCTTTGCGTGAAACCCCGCTCGGAACCAAACCCCTTACGGCTTAACTGGCGTCTCCACCACTACGTTGTTAACTCGCAACGTCGTGGAAGTCGCACGCTGCAAGTCAGCCAGCGCCTTGTTGTAGTCAGTCTCAGCCCGCAGCTCTGAAGCGCGCGCGTTAGCCAGCGCGTTTTCGCGTTGGAACAGCAGGAAGGTCGTCGAACGTCCCACCTGGTACAAACGCTGCTCGCCTTCAAGCTGCATCTCGGCATTGACTCGCGCTTCGCGTGCCGAAAGCACTCGCTGCCGCGACGATTCAACCGCCTGTGCAGAGTTACGAACGTCAACTTCTATGAGCTGCTCCTGCGATCTTGTTGAAGCCTGCAGCTGTTCCTTCTGAATTCTGGCACCGGCAAGATTTGCCTCCGCGGTTTTGTTCTTGAACGGGAAGGAAATCGCAGCGCCTACGGTAATGTTGCGTGTGTCGCCGCCAAACAGGTTGCGCAGGTCGCGTCCGTAGCCGCCGATAAGAATGGGATTCAGGTTATTAACCTGTACTGGTACCAGGGGTATAGTCGACGTCGGTAGACCCAACGCGATCTGAGTCTGGCGAATCTGCTCGAGCAAAAACGCGTTTGGATCGTTCAGAGTATCGGTACCGATGAGTGGTACCTGAGTTCCCGCCGGTACAAGGGGTTGAACGTTCTTACCAGCGAGACCAGTTAACGCCACTGTTCCAACTAAATCGATCTGTGGTTTGGTCTGGTTTTTGAAGAACGAAATGTCAATGTCATTGATGTCGTTCTGTAACCGCAACCGTCGCAGCTCCGGACGATTGTCGCGAGCTGCTTTCAACGCGTCGGGAAGATTAACCGGCGTCGTGTCAAACTTCGGCGTGTCTGTCGGCGTCACCTGGGCTGACCATTCAGGATTACCGGGATCCTTGAAGATCAGGACCTTGAGATTGTTTTCTGCAATCGCCACGGCCTGGATTGCCGAATAAAGCGCAGTCTCGCGATTCGCCAGCTCCGTTTGCACTTCAGCTCTTTCGAGTGGAGCTTTCGCACCCGCTGCGATCTGTGCTTCTACGTTTCGCAGGCTCTCACGCGAGAGATTCAGATTGGCGAGTTGGTTTTGCTGATCGCGCAAAGCGAATACCAGTTCCCAGTAGGCCTGTTGCACGCGAGTGATCACATCGATTGTACGCTGGCGGAAGTCTGCGTCTGACTGATCCAGACGCTTGCGTTGAATCCGAATCTGTCGGCGGTTGTTGTCGACCGAACGATCTCGCAACAGTGGTTGCGTGAACGTCAGCGACAGGTTCGACGAGTAGAACGGATTCAGCAAGCTGAAACTGTTACTCGTGTTCGTGTGCGAATTCTGAAACTGGAGGAAGTAGTTTCCACCGCCGCGGCCAAACTGTTTCACCACGGAAGGACTCCACGAGTAAGTCGTGGTGCTGGTGACGGAACCGCCGCCCAGTGAGCTTTGCTGTGGCGAGATGCGCTTGTCGTACTGCGGCGTGATCGCGAAAACCGGATCGAAGATACCTTCGAGCGCGCGCAGCTGAGTCTCCGCAAAGCGAACATCATCGCGTGCGACTTCGATGTCGTTATTATTCTCGAGCGCACGCTTGATCGCGTCGTTCATCGACAGCGGCAACGACTCATTGCCGATACCCAAACGTGAAAGACTCGGAACGGGCGGGAGTGGCCGTGCCTGGAATTGCGGAATCACTGGTTCGCGCAAAGGCTCGCCCGGTTCACCAGGTAACGGTGTCGGTGCTGGCGTTTGTCCCGGAGCCGCCGTTGGCGGGCGGGTCGTCGGTGTTTGCCCCGGATTCGTCGTTCCGGGCGGTGCCGACGGACTTGTTTGCTCTGTTCCCGGAGGCGCGGTCGGGGGTTGCGTTGTTGTGGGTGTCGTGCCTGGAATGGGCTCGTTTCCCGGTGGCCTTGTTGGATCGCCCGGCGCAGGTGTTGGCCGCGGTGTTGACTGCGGCGTTTGTGCCAGGGCAGCGTTCGTTCCCGTGAAGACGATGCATGCCAGGACCGCGGGCCTAACTAAGTTGCGAGATATCAAATTAAACATCAGACGAAGAGCTCCTTAAACGTGGTTCCTTAAAGTTTCGACTGCTTTGCGAAGGAAGAGTCGATACATTCTGGCAAACGAAGGTCCGCCGCATCAAGCGTTTACTACGTCAGGTGCGGAAATGCAGTTTCAAAAAGTTGAATACGCTGAATAAAAGCCTCGCTTGACAGGCCGAAACCCTCCGCATAATCTTGCCTTTCATTCTTACAAGCAGTTTACAGAGGTTAATGGGGAAAATCTGTCCCACAATCGTGACAGCGCTTGTCCCACAATCGAGACAAATTTCATCTGAGTTGGAGGGCTTCGGCAATGGCGGTGAAGGTTGGTATCAATGGTTTTGGTCGCATCGGACGAAATATTTTTCGCACTTCTCTTGGTGATCCTGACATCGATTTCGTGGCCGTCAACGATCTGACCGACACCAAAACTCTCGCGCACCTGCTGAAGTACGACTCCGTGCTCGGTAATCTGGATCATCAGATCACTGCGACAGAAAACGGAATCAAGGTCGACAACGAGGAGTTTCGCGTTTTCTCACAGCGCGACCCGGCCGCGATCGACTGGGAGTCAGTCGGCGCAGAAATCGTTATTGAGTCAACCGGTATCTTCACTAAGGCGGAGGACGCGAAGAAGCATCTACACGGCAGCGTGAAGAAGGTGATCATATCTGCGCCGGCGAAGAATGAAGACATCACAATCGTCCTTGGCGTGAACGAAGAGAACTACAACCCTGCCGCACATCACATCATCTCGAATGCGTCGTGCACGACAAACTGTCTCGCACCGGTGGCGAAAGTTGTTCATGAGAAGTTTGGTATTCGTTCAGCTCAGATGACGACGATCCATTCTTACACAAACGATCAGCAGCTTCTTGATCTGCCACACAAAGATCTGCGCCGTGCGCGAGCTGCGGCTCTCTCGATGATTCCGACATCGACAGGAGCGGCGAAAGCGGTGGCGCTGGTGTTACCGGAGTTAAAAGGCAAGTTTGACGGCATTTCGGTGCGTGTGCCGACGCCAAACGTTTCGCTTGTTGACGTGGTGATGGACCTCGAGAAAGAGACGACCGCTGAGGAAGTGAATCGTGCCTTCAAGGATGCCGCAAACGAGGAACTCCGCGGCATTCTCGAATTCTGTGAAGAACCACTCGTTTCAGTTGATTTCAAGCGCAACTCGAATTCCTCGATCGTCGACGCTGAGTACACGAAAGTGATCGGCGGCAGGATGTTGAAAGTGCTGTCGTGGTACGACAACGAATGGGGTTATTCCTGTCGCGTTCGTGATCTGATCAAATACATCGCGAGCAAAGGCCTGTAATTTTCTCTTAGGCTCATGAATCTCTTTTTTGTGCTTTTTGTGCCTTTTTGTGGCTAAGCTTTCTATAAAAGATCTTCCTCTTCGTGGCCAGCGGCTTTTTGTCCGCGTTGACTTCAACGTGCCGATCAAAGACGGCAAAGTTGACGACGGCTCGCGCATCCGCGCCTCACTGCCGACAATTCAATACGCGATCGAACAAGGCGCACGCGTGATTCTCGCCTCGCATCTCGGGAGACCGAAAGGCGAGCGCGTTGATAAGTACAGTCTCCGCCCGGTCGCGGAGTATCTTTCAGAATTGCTGAAGCCCGTGTCGTTTGCCGAGGACTGTATCGGCGAAGCGGCAGAGTCGAAAGTGAACGCACTTCAAGAAGGGGATGTCTTGTTGTTGGAGAACCTTCGCTTCCATGTTGAGGAAGAGAAGAACGACGACAACTTCGCAAAACAGTTAGCTTCGCTGTGTGATGTTTACGTCAACGACGCTTTCGGCACTGCTCATCGCGCCCATGCTTCGACGGTGGGCATTACTCATCACGTCTCGAAGGCCGCCGCCGGTTTGCTGATGGAGAAAGAGCTCGACTATCTCGGCCGAGCGATTAACCATCCCGAGCATCCTTTTGTCGCCATTCTCGGCGGCGCAAAAGTCTCCGACAAGATTCCCGTCATCAACGCGCTGATCGATCGCGGTGTCGACAAGATCCTGATCGGCGGTGCAATGGCTTACACATTTCTGAAAGCGGAAGGCTTCACGGTCGGCAAGTCGCTGGTGGAAGATAGCATGTTGCAAACTGCGCTCGAGATCAAGAAGCGTGCTGAAGAGAAGGTAATTACGTTTCTGTTGCCGACAGACCATCAGGTTGTCGACAGTTACGAGCCAATAAAAGGCCAACAGATCGTCACCAAAACGATTCCGATTGAGTTTACAAACATCGGTCTCGTCGGTATGGACATCGGCGTCGAAACCGTCGGCCACTTCGCAAACGCGCTTCAGGACGCACGGATGATCATCTGGAATGGTCCAATGGGGGTGTTTGAAGAACCACCATTTGATCAGGGAACGATTGGCGTCGCAAAGGCGGTGGCTGAAGCAGCCGAGCGCGGTGCGATCGCGATTGTCGGCGGTGGTGATTCTGTTTCAGCCGTCACACGCGCCGGTGTTGCGGACAAGATCACACACATCTCAACCGGCGGCGGCGCCACACTCGAGTTTCTCGCCGGCGACGAACTGCCGGGCGTTGCTGCACTAACCGACAAATGAATCCTGTAACCGTCTATCTCTGATCATCAACCATGCGCAAACCTGTAATCGCCGGAAACTGGAAAATGTACAAGACACTCAGCCAGGCAGTTGATACTGCACTTGCGCTGAAGCCCCTCGTCGCCAATGCAAATCACTGCGAGGTTGTGATCGCGCCTGTGTTTACGGCGATCAAGACGGTTGCCGATCGGCTGGAAGGTTCGAACATCCGCGTCGCTGGACAGGATTGCTCAACTGAAAAAGAAGAGGGTGCGCATACCGGTGAGGTGCTGGCATCGATGTTGAGGGACGTTGGCGCGAGGTATGTGATTGTCGGTCATTCCGAGCGCCGTCAGTACAACGCCGAGACTGACTTCCAGGTCAATCGCAAGATGCATGCGGGTGTCGCAGCCGAGTTAACTGTAATCATGTGTGTTGGCGAGACGCTCAACCAGCGAGAGCAGGGAAGTGCGGAAACTGTTGTGTCTCAGCAGTTGACTGCGGGTTCCAGTGGGTTGACAGCCTCAGACCTCGACCGTATCATCGTCGCTTACGAGCCGGTCTGGGCCATCGGCACTGGACGCACAGCGACGCCGGAGCAAGCGCAGGAAATGCATGCGTTTATCCGGCGCGTTTTCGCGGAAAGGCACTCTCAAGCGGCCGGCGAGGCGCTTAGGATTCTCTACGGCGGTTCGGTCAAGCCCGACAATATCGCCGCTTTGATGAGTCAACCCGACATCGATGGCGCGCTGGTCGGCGGTGCGAGTTTGAAGGCAGAGAGTTTCGCGGAGATTGTGAATTACAATCGTTGAGCTTGGTTCTTAGCACTTTGTTCTTAGTTGTTTTAAAACAAAGTGCAAAGTTCCAAGAACAAAGACAGTTTTTTAGGAGTTTGTTTTGTTAACTTATATTCTCTACAGTTTGTTTGTTCTTGCCTGTCTTGTTCTGATCATTGTGATCCTGCTGCAACCGGGCAAGGCAGATGCGGGAGCGCTCTTTTCAAACACGTTATCGAGCACTGCATTTGGACCACGCGGCACGGCGAGTTTGCTCGCGAAGATCACGATCGGAGCTGCAGTAGCATTCATGTTGATCGCGCTCGCGTTGGGTTTGCCGCTCCTGAGTGGCTCACGATCGGTGCTGCAATCGGAACCTGAAAGCGTACCGACAGCGACGGCAACACCGACTCCGGCGCCGACGCAACAAGCATCACCGGCAGCACCAGCCGCATCACCGGCTGCCAGCAAGTAGTGAAGTGACCGTGCTGTGTTCTTGAAAATCAATCCGGCTATAATGGCCGCAGCCCTCTAAACTCACTTCATGCCGAAGTGGCGGAACTGGCAGACGCGCACGTTTGAGGGGCGTGTGAGGCAACTCGTGGGGGTTCGAGTCCCCCCTTCGGCACCATACCTAAAATTTAAGCATTACATCTAAAGGACTTAGAGGAAGCGCGGAAAGATCGTGTCTCAACTAAGGCTCAAAAAGTTTGGGCCTGGTTTCGAGAATATCAGGCAGTAGTCCCTTTGAACATCCGGTTTTAGTTGGTTCAATGAAGAGATGTTCCACTCTGTAATCTTCCATTCTTAATTAGCCAAAGAGTGCTACGCGCGCAGCCTCCCAACGCAACACCTTACGGAGCCGTTTTGCGAGATGATGGCGTGTTATCGCAGTGGCCGGTCTGCGCCGTAGGATGGTTCGTTGCAGGTAAATTTGTGGACAGCCGCGTCCGGTGGATCGTCTAATATTCAGCGCTACAGATTGTCCAACCTTGGGCACTAAGAATTCGCAGCGAACATTGGGGTTTACCCTGCTATGCGGAAGAAGTCGAAACCGAGAGCTAAGAACAAACAACGCACTTACTACGTTGCCGCCGAGTACATAGACCATGGTGACCGCCTTCTCGTTCACGATGGGAAAAAGATTGAATTGTATTCCATAGACCTAAAACTTGCTCAGCATTGGTATGCAGCCGCGTGGCGGGGGTCGCGCTTCAATCTTGAACCTTTTAAAGATCAATGTATCGCCTGGGAAATGGAGGTGGAAGAAGCGGAACAAATCAAGAATAGCGGGTTAGTTCTGGCTGAGTGCCTTAGGCATGGCGACGGAATGCCTGTCGTTGAAGAATACAACGGCCATCCCATCTACGGTTCTGCCGTAAATATTCTCATTGGGGAAGTATTCGAAGCGGCGCTCGGAAATCTGATCGAGCAGGAGACCGGCATCGCCGGGTTGACTATCAGTCCGATGCACACTGGGTATGCGCTGCACGACGGTAGACCAGTAGGAAAAGCTTCTATCGACATCGTCGCCCGCAGTGTTGTGACCGAGCGTCCAAATCTGGCACTGCAAACGGCGCCTGACGGGACAGTGACCATTCTGTTTTCTGATATCGTTAGCTCAACGGAAATCAATGCTCACGTGGGCGATGCCCGGTGGATGGAGTTGTTGCACGAACATAACGAGATAGTGCGTCGCGAAAAAGCATTGCATCGTGGGTATGAAGTAAAGACTATAGGCGATGCGTTCATGCTTGCTTTCCAAAGCGCGCGAGATGCAGTTCATTGCGCTATCGCTATTCAGCGCGCTTTCGCAGCGAGGAACAATGCAGCTAAGCCGCGCATCGCGCTTCGTATCGGCCTGCATTTAGGAGAACTCGTGCGCGAAGGAGACGACTTCTTTGGCCGGCACGTTAACTACGCAGCCCGCGTGGCGTCGAAGGCTGGCGCGGGCGAGATTCTCATTTCGTCTTTATTGCGTGACGTGGTCGAACCATCGGGAGAGTTCTCTTTTGGGCCACGAAGGCCACAAGCTCTGAAAGGGTTCAGAGGAAAACATCGGCTGCACTCTATAAGCGGGCGAATTGATGAGTGACTTTATGAAGGCAGTTCCTTCGTGTGCAATCGTGAGAATTTATTTATGACGGTTGAGAAACTGGGTCTCGAGTCTCACGTTATCTTGCGTTGGTCCAGGAGCGAAGTGAACAAGACCTTCACTACATCGATGAGATGCTTGAAACCAGGAACATGACTGCGATGTTCCTGCCACACATGCAAACGTTGGTGCAGATGGTCGTTAAACGGCGGCGCGAAGAGCTTACCAAGAATGAAGAAGATTGTTCTGCAAGTCATCGCGTCATTTTGATTTTAATGTGTTGAACTAAAGTACTATCGTTCGTTAGCCGACGATTAGTAAGAGGCGCTCATGAGCGAAACAGACCATGACAAAATGGTTCGGTGGCAGGGATATGCCCGTGAACATCGTTCCACGGTTAACTCCCTCTTCCTGACATATGCTGCTGCGCTGTTGGGTCTGCAATGTTCTATCCTCTTATCTAATGAAGTAACCCGCGTGTACTGGTCTAAGTTCTTTGTTGCGGCTTCGATCGGGGCGCTTGTGTCGCTGATAGTGGGTGGCGTAGTTGTTGTCATCCGACTGCATGATGCGCGTCTGACTGCGCGGACTGTGCGCTACCGGATCGAGCAAAAGTCTCAGGCGGAGATTGATGCCATCCGACACTTTACAGATGACCTCGGATGGTGGACGAATTGCCTCATTCCAGTCCAATTTATCGCTTTCGCTCTTGCCGCGGTCATATTCTTGATCTGGGTATTTCTGTCGTTCAGCCCGAAGTTTGGTTAAGGATAATGTCACTCTAACTGCACTGTGTATAGTGCTTTGCCATAATCTTTGCGTAGTAGTTCAGTGAGTTCATGAGTTAGGAGTTGAAGCGGGTTTTTTATCCGAGACAGTTAATACTTAAATGCAGATGCTGGATGAGTGGAGAGAGCGGCGCAGACTGCGGCGACAACTAGCTGAGATCACGCGGCGTTACTCATCTAGACTGAAAGCGGCCAATGAAGAAGAACAAGAAGCTATCATGAATGAACGCGAGTCAGAAATGGCAGGTCCGTACATCCTTCTTGAAATGAGCGAAACGGACAGACTACTCAGAAAAGTTCGTAAGCTCGGCATCGATTACAAGTCAGAAAGCACGTGGTGAGTAGAGAACGAAATCACCGAACAATCATGGTTGAGCAACGTAGCCCACGCAAAGCTTCGGAAGCTGATCCGCAATGAGAGATTCAACATTGCTGAAAAGTGGGTGAAGATTCTGGTACCCGTTCTGAACCGCGCTTGGGTCTAATCGTGGCATTAGTGAGCGTCATCAAATCGAATAAGTGACAAACGAATTTTGAGCCAGAAACCGTTTGTTAGATGTAAACCGCGGAGAACGCTGCCATGCCATTAGATTTAAATACTCAAGAGATGATGTTGTTACTGCGCCAGTTCGAAAAGGGCAATGTAGTGCTTTTCGCAGGTGCGGTTTTTCAATAGGCGCTGAAAACCGCATTGGTATCGACCCGCCGCTCGGAAACCAATTGGGTGAAATGTTGGCACAAGAATGCGGCTGGCCGTATGAAGGCGAAGATCTTCCGATCGTGTACGCTCAAGCGCGCTCCCATCTGGGAAGTGGGGGCTTGGAAATGCTGTTGGAAAGACTCTACAGGGATTGCAAACCCGCAACGTGGCACCAAGAAGTCGCGAAACTTTACTGGTCTCGAATCTACACCACAAATATCGATGACGTTCTAGAGAACGTTTACAGCTCTGGAGCATTCCAAATACTTGACCGAGTAGTCTGCCCAGCGCCATACAACGATCAGGATCAATTCTATGAACACGTGCAGTGCATTCATCTACATGGTTCAATCCTTGACAACTCGAAGCCGCTTACCTTCACCTTTGAAGAGTTTGCCAATCAGACAGCGAAATCTAATCCTTGGTATCAGGCAATGGTGGATGACATGCAGTCGAAGTCTTTTTTGTTTGTGGGAGCACGGCTGACAGACTCGCCGTTTCATCACTACTTAAGAAGAAGAGTGCGAACAGCGTCCACGCGACCAGTATAGCGATCAAAATCAGACCATAACGCTGCTTTTTCATCTTTACGCTCCACATTGCTGCTCAAGTATATACCGCTCGAAGGCGGTTGAGACCGATCGCCGCATTCTCTCTGGAACGTTTCTTTGATTTTTTCCATAACTCATAAGGAGGACTGTTATGAGCAAAGCGAAGTTGATCATCATCGCGACATTTGTGCTGGGCGTACTCGGGATGTTTCCAGATAAGCTTTCGGACTTCAAGGATGCCGTCAGAGCGGCCAGGAACCGCGAAGGATGCACGAGCATCCCATATACCGATCTCCGTAGCAATTGCGACTCGCAAGACCGTCAGGTGGACGATTGGTGCGAGGGTAGGAAAGGGGCCGGCCTCGTGTGACGAAGGACGCACGCGCGACGCCAAGAACGCGGTCGAGCGGGAGAAGAGGAATGTCGCGGAGCTGAAGGAAAAAAAGAACAGGCTTGATTCCGACAAGTCTCGCGCGAGCAGCGACGATGAAAAGAACAAGATCGCAAAGGACATCGAGCAGGTCGAGAGGGACATATACGAGGGAGGAAAGCGTATCGACGAGGCGGAAAAGAATCTGGAGGCGCGCAAGAAGCTCGTCGAGGACGCGATCTACAATATCGGGCAGTGTATCGACTACCGCCGCGCTGTGATGAACGTTTACGCGGCCGCTCTCGACAAGGTGCGCACTGAAGAAGAGACGCCTGAGATCAAAGACCTCGGGCGTGAACTGCGCGACTGGTACGAATCAACCAAGAAAGGACACGAGATTTATCTCACCAATCGCGACAAAGGGATGGAGATCTGCAAGAACGAGAGGCCCTGATCTCATCGAGTTCTTTGGAGCACTGGTCACCTCGCGTGGTCTAATCATTTGCGAGTAGTATATACCGCCTGGAAATTCCTTTAGGAGTTTGTATTAGTCAAGTTATGGCTCGTGGCTGGGAAAGCAAGGCGGTTGCCGACCAAATCGAGGAAGGGGAAGTCACTGACGGGACCGCAACTTAGCACCGCGCCTTTCGAAGAAGTGTTGAGTCCATTAGCCGCCTTCTTTCGCGTGGCGAACTTTCACCGTCCTACACTTGGGACACTCTACAGACGACCCCAAAGCCACTGCTCTTCTTAACTACCTCGATGCGAGCCTTCCGTCTGGTGCCGCTCACTTGCTCCTTAGTTCTTAGGATCAAATCTGTAACGGACAAGTCTTCGGCTTGCGGTTCTTATTTGTCGGTCTTGGAGAGCTTGGGTCGCGGCGTCGCGGAGGTAGTTGTCGGTATTTTCAGACTTATCGACTTCTCGTCGAAGTGTTGCTTCGGCTTCGCTGAGGGACATGCCAGTCATATTGGCGAAGTGTGGGGCGCCGATTCCGTAAACGACTCCAAAGTTCAAGCGCTTGGCAAAGTCTCGCTGCTCTGGCCTTTACCTGATCGATGCTTATGTTGAAGACTTGAGAGGCGGTTGTTTTGTGAAGGTCGGCACCGGATCGGAACGCGGCCAGGGAAAGCAGGATCCTGTGAGAATTCTGCGAGAATTCTCAGTTCAATTTGCGAGTAGTCGACGATGCAGAATTTGCGTCCTTCAGGAGCGCGGAAGCAGCGACGATATCCGTTAGCGTGAGGGACTTGTTGCATGTTGGGGTCCGTGCAACTGAATCGGCCTGTAGGCGCTCCGATCTGGTTAAAGTCCGGATGAACTCGCTGTGTGAAGGGGTTGATGGCGGGTAAACCAGGATTCCCCAGTTCGATTGTTTTCCGGCAGGGTCGCGAACAGCCAAAGATCGGCTTACCGCAGACGAAGGTCAGGTAAATTCGGGCCGCCATTTGCACGTATCGCGTTGCTAAGCGAAGTCGTGGCGTCGGCTAAAGAGATCGACGTCACCGCCGTTGCCGGGTTCAATTCATTGCCCGGAATCGAAGTCAGGACTTCAATGCGATCGCGCTCAACGCGAATGAGTTCATCGGGAGGAGGATCTGGTCTAATGTCCTCGATCCTGGTAATCACCAGCTGATTGAAAACATCCAATCGACTTTCCAATCCGGAATGCCCATACGGAGTCGATTGCACACCCTGAGCAACCAGTTGCAATCGGGCGACAAGCTCAGTCCCAGCAGCATCCCGAGCCGTACAAGCCAATTCTGCGTCAAGGTTGGCGCCAAGGTCAGTAGTTAGCGCGCAAGAATCTCCTCGTGCAATGAAAGTGACTGGAGAGCCGCTAACCACAGTTGCACCGGATCCCGCAATACTCGCCCCAGCTAACGACCAATCGTAGTTCACCGGCGCCATCATCCGATGACAAAGCGTCCTGAAACTTCCTTGATTTGATACGCGGGAGTTGCGTCTGGGAGGCGTCAACCACGTACCCGGAGTATCTGCCATTCGAACCGAACGCACTACCTGCCAAACCGGCCTCGGGGCCTGAATGCGAATATTTGGCGCGAGATTGTCGTAAATCACGTAGCGCAAAATCAAACGACCATAACGGTCTTTCCAAACAGCGACCTTTGCATAGCGCCGCTCGTTGGTGATCATACCAATGACGACAGGTTCAGGTATTGTTCCGCTGGGTGGTACCACCGGTATCGACGTCCCATCAATGGATTGAGTTATGCCGACCACCAGTCTCTCGAGCTGTGGTTCCAGCAAGTCGTCAAAATTTCGGGATAATCTGATTAGCTTCGCGCCTGTTTGAGCGCGCAAAACCGGGTAACCATCGGCTGCCCAGAGCAGGTCAATTCCGGGCGCCACGCTACTGGTCCATGCCGAAGAAATTGAGTTAGTGTCGAGATCAATCGCGCTGCCGGGTTCGAGGTGAATGGCATCCACACGCCTAAACTCCGCCACCGCTGAAATTCCGGGGAAAGACGCCCCAACATTGAAATCATCGAAAACCAGGGGTGGGGTAAACGAAACGGATCCGCCCAGCAGGGAAAGCAGGGAAGGGGGAACTAATCCACCAGCACCCGCTCCACTAAAAGCGGATTCAATGGAAGTTTGAAAGGTTGGTCCAAGTAGTCTGCCAATCTCGCCGACGAGCATGTTTACGAAAGTTGAGCCAATGATAACTGCCGTTGCGACCGTGCCCGCGCCTATTGCGACTACCGGCGCAGTCGCCGTCCCATAAGTCGCCACCGTGAGAATTGCGGCAAAGGCTGCCGCTAGGACAATGAGCACACCGCCGGCAACGCTGACGTGGTAGGTAACAGAATTAGTTAGCACGGCTCCGGCAATCAAGGCTCCGCCTCGGGTCAAAGCGAAACTTACCGGTCCGTTAACATCGACCTCGAATTCGACCCCAGGCGGCAAGATCTCAAACTGGAAGTGCGACGTAAGGGTTAGTGAGTTCGCGGCTGCCACCAGGGTGAAATTGGTGATTCTGAGACTCGTGCCATTAACGGTGGTTCTGGTTCCGGAATTAATGCTCAGCGTGTTTGGTGCGCTGGCGGGAGTGATGCTGAAATTGCCGGGCGATACGCCTAGTCCTGTAGGTGGACTCTGACTAAGAGATGAGATGACGCGATTGAAGATGAGGGAATTAGAGATAGTGATGGTGCCTTCGTCTAACGGTCCGGTCGCGCTTTGCAATCCTGCTGCGTTGCCGGTTCCGCCCGCCAGCAGTGAGACACCGAAAGCAAAAACGTCGACGTTGCTACTGGAGGGAGTGGTGCGGATGATCGTCGGCTGAAAGTCACGCATTAGTAGCATCCCGACCGGGTCTGGTCTGCCGTCGATGATTAGCGGGATACCGGCCATGCCCAGGAGGACAATCTGCGGTCCTAATAGAGTGAGTAACGCGTTGGCAACTTGGCGCGCCACGGTTGTCGAACTGACACCGGAGGACAACAAGGCGGCGTTATCGAAGGGGACGTAGGTAACTGAAGACCAGTCAAAATTCAGCGCGAGGTTGATATAGATTTGTCCGGGGTCGGGCGGGGGTGGAGGGGGAGGACTTGGCCAAGAGATGCGCTGGATTGTAGCCGGTATCGTGATTGTACTTCGTCCTGTACCAGTAGAAGTAGGCATCTGTCCGGTGAGCGCATACGACGCATTTTCCAAAACCAATTCCAAATCGAACCGCAATCCACTCGCGCCGGCGACAAAAAAGCGCACTGACGGCGCACCGGTAAATGTGAGTAATCCAATAGCGGTGCCCGGCGGTTGTTCCAGGCCGAGAGAGCCTAAGAGGCTCAGTAAAGGCCGAATCCGTTGTTCGACGAGACTCTCGAAGTTTCGCGCATTAATTTGTATTACAACGTCGAAGCCGCTGGTGAAGTTTGTCCCGGCCATGATGAATTCTCCAGGAACGAAGTAAGAAGATGATTCGATTCAGTGCGCCGAATCACCAGATCCAAATGTCGCATTCGCTAAACGGTCGAGTTATTTATCGCGCGTCCGAAAGATGCCGGCCAACCTGGGCAGACATCCTTTTAGTTCAGCAGAGGGTTCGGCGCCGTTATGTTCCGCAGAGGTTTGGTCGCCAAACTTAACGTTGAGATTTTTGATGCTCGCCAGCGCATTGGGATCGATGGTGGCCAACTGTTTGTTGCGTGTATCTGAAATCTCACTGATGGCGCGAGGACTGAGCTGAACTTGAGCTTCCAAAAGGGAACTCACGGGATCGGCAAAAAATTTAATTGGGTTTGCCGAATCCTTTGCGAGCCACGACAGTATCAATTTCTCCGACGCGTCAATTTCATTCAGCGTTTCAATTGACACGAATTCAGAGAGTTGTGAAAGCGATTTCTGACGCGCGACCGGATCCGTCGGGAGCGGATCGAAGGAGACATTAAAAGTGGGCTCCTCGTAGCGGATGCGAGTCTCCACGCGACGTTCAGCCTCGGGCCGGTCCCATGGGAGTTGCGCGATGCGATCCAGCGCAGCCGTATCTTCCTCTATGTAACGGGCCATGTTGAGAACTTGTGTTGGATCGTTGGCGGCAGGTGTCCCTGCGTTGTCATCAAATTGGAATACCATAAAGACCCTCCGTCAAACCGCAACTAAGGTCTAAAGCGAGGCCGGCGGTATAGAGGTAAGGCCAGCAGAAAAGCAGTACAAAGATTCTGGCGCTCATATTAGTTACGCGCCTATTCGGTGTCAACGTATTCCCACCTGCGAGTGATACCCCACTCGCGCGATTTGATGAGGCATTTCGATAGTTTCCTTCGGCTGTGCCGCCCTACGGTGCAGAGAGGCTCTGCCTTTTCCGCGCGGGGCCCAAAATCTTCAGAGGTCGCGTTGCAGTCGTGTCAGTGATGTAGCAAAAGCGGCTGTTAGACTATTAGACGTGAATCTCGATGGTTGACTGTCAGTTCATATGCACGGATCAACCCTATGGGAGAAGCGTTTAAGCCGTGGGTGTTAAATCATTAATTACGGGACCTCCGTTCCACAAAAAGTTTCTGTCAACAATTACCCGGCCTAATGGGAAGTTAGATAAACCGATACTTGCCCCGCCATTGCCTTCAAACTATCAGCTTGTAGGTATAGCCTTTGATTACTTATTGAGATTTTATTTAGAGCGAATTAACGTTGGCTCAAAGACGTCGGTATGGGCAGCCGAGGAAGGTGTGCTCCTTCTCGAGGCTTTGGAAGGAACCTCCGACAAATACCAAAAAGCAAAGAGTCATCTGGATGGCGCTCGTAATCTGTATCAGTCATTTATCCAATATGGCTTCTTGACGGATGGGCTAATTAGAGCTGCAATTTGTTTAGCTCATCTTGAAGGAACGCGTCGGAGCGGCGTCTTCAATGAAGCCGACCTTGTGAGAGTTGACGAAAGAGATATTGCTGATTAAGGCATCTAATGTCGCTTGTGCGCGAGCAGGATTTCTCATCACGAAAAGCCTGCTATCTAAATCCAACTTTTGGGTCGACACTCAAACGCAGACCTCCTTATTGATGATAGGCTTATAGAAATTAAGACAGTTAAGAACCTTGTTTTGGATCGGCGGCATCTTCATCAACTGGTCCGATACTACATCTTACTATCTCTCGAAGGCGTTGATGTTGGACGCAAGCGTCACATCAACTACTTTGAAGAAGTGTGTGAAGTCAAGCAGCTATGTATTTACTTTTCACGACATGGGTACTTACATCTCATGAAGGTTGGTGACTTGATAAATGGGGAAATGCTCACTGAATTTATAAGGTGGTATATAACGAAGTAACACGTCCTTTCGAGGATGATCGTTTAGCCTATTGCCAAAAGTCTTACGGTTCGATCCCAAAGGGAATTGTTAAAGGAAATTCAGGCGGGGCGTCGCTTAAAACAGAAGAAAGCAACCAAGAAGAAATCGTAGAGGAGCCGCGATGAATTTGGTGAGATGGAGATCGGTAAAGTTACTCGTCTTGAAGTCTAAATAAAAAGCGTGTCTCAACTAAGTCTCAAATAGGTGCGAGTAGTGTAAGTAGTGGAAGATGTGTAAAAAGCAAAATGCTTGAATTTCCTAGGAAAAACGCGTAGTTTGGAAAAGTCCGCGTAAAACCCAGTAAAAACAGGGCTAAAAAATAGGGGGTTCGAGTCCCCCCTTCGGCACCAATTCAAAAATTTAAGCATTGCGAATAATGAGCTTAGCCGGACGACCCCAAGCCTGTCACAACTAAGGCACAGCAACATTTCCGATACAGGGGAATTTTAGTCCTCTAATCTTTGAGTAGGTTGAAGTTGTTAACGGATTATGCTCTCCCCAGGTGACAAGAAGTTCTTTAAGGACTAAAACCAAAGGCTGGTTTTGGACCGGCTCTCAAGGTTGGGCGAAAGCATTCAGCTTTCCACGGTTACTGTTTCTCACCTCAGCAACCATAACCCGATTGCAGCGGAGTACGGATATAAAAAAATCTGTCAACAAGTTCTACATTCCACATGAGCAAGAAGAGTTTGGCCAACGGTTTAGCAGTCGAATACTAACGGCGTAGATAAATGGCTCTGTGAGGTGCTTCGTCATAATCTCTGTGTTGTAATTCAGGTCATTCACGAATTGGAAATTGAGTCAACATATTAGCGGGAGATGCCTACGTCGAAATGACAACTGACGGACCAAGAGGCCTGCGGCCGCGATACGCTAATATGAGTGCTCGAAGGTTCTACAATCGCCAAGGTGCTTTGCCACGGCTTTGTTGATCCTGATGAGGACGTTGTAGCACTAATGGTGGCGCACCTTGGCGAAATTGCCACTGGGCAACAGCGTGGCTGCGAACACCCCTTATGGCCGCCAACACCGAGTCGACTGGCGCGACTTCCAGCAACTGAAACGTGCCCCCGCAGTGATCTTTTTCGGCTGCCTGCAAGAGCGGTCAATCTCACTATGCAGGGCTAGGAGAAAAGCTGGGTCTCTTCTCGACTTTACGTCGTGCTGGAACAAGGTCTGTTGTAGCACCCCGATGGGCTATCATCCCCGAGGTAGTTTTGCCCATCCTCGACCACGCAATCCAGCGATACTTACGAACCGATGCTGAGCTCGGCGAGGCACTGCACGGAGCCTGTTCTAAGGCGAGCCAAGTACTTCCGCGTTGGCAGGCATGGGCTTTAGCCCTTGAAGGAGACTGGAAATGAACGAGACCTTCACAGATTTCTTGAATGAGATAGAGGCGGAGCCAGATATGATCCAGCAGGCACTACGCATCCACCTCTCAGAGCGCACCAACGATCGCACACACAAAGAGATGCTCACCGAGTTGCGCGAGACTGTGTCCAGCAAGGAAGAGCTTGACCAACTTTTGAAGCAACTGGAACGCGATCCTGATGTCCTTGAACAGGCGGCGCTGATCTACTTTGAACGGGCTTGGGAAGACGATGCGCAACAGCCATCTGTCCGCGCCGCCTTTAAACACGCGAAAGGCAGATTACTTGTTGTGGAGGTAGCCCAAGCCCGTTAGAAATTCATGCCCGTTAGAATTCATTGACATGTTTTTAAGTCAGGAATAGAATCTGCCGCACAAACTGAGAACCGACCGTCTCATAGCGCCCAGATACCGCTATCCCACAGTCGATTTCCCAACTGTTAATTCCAAATCGAACCTCGCCGATCGTGTTAGTCGTATCGGCGATGCCATCGCTAGATCTTTTAGAGCGAGTCGGACATCACGTTTGATCGCTTACGATCCGTCCTGCACCGCTCACCAAGTAACCCACATTTCTTTGTCCCAATAGGGAGAACGGAGGAACACATGACGAAGCACGATTTTACTCGTTTAATTACGATGTCTGAGGGGAAGCTGTCAATGCGACGCTTTCCATCTATCAGGCGGTGGATCTTATTTGGCCTTCTTATCATAGCGGTCAGCCTTCTGGGAATAATCCCCCAGTCCGAGGCACAGGAAGGCCCGAAGCAGACATTCCAAATTATGCCGTTACACGTTGCTATGAGCCCAATAATGGATTCAGCCACGGGTGCCGTACGTCTCAATCGCACCAGAAACGAGATCTGGGGCAGTGTTCATGTCACTGACCTTAATCCGAGTTCTGCCTTCACGATCTGGGCTGCTATCTTCAATCGGCCCGAGGAGTGTACAACCAATCCTGCGGGCCCAGTCCACTGTAGTGCGGCGGATCTCTCTCCCGTGCCGAATCCTGCCAGAGCATCCGCCTTTAATGTCGGTGCATTTGTCACTGGTGATGATGGCACCGCCAATGTCAGCTTCCATATACGCAGCGGCGCTCCACCCGAAGGTGCCTCCGTGCTATTCGGGGAAGGGGGAATCAACGACAATGGGGTAAGACCTGGATTCCACGCAGGAAACGGCTTTGGGGCTGAAGTGCACGTGGTCATTCGAGCGCATGGGCCAATCATCCCAGCTGCTATTTCTGCGCAACTCAGTCAGTTGAATGGTGGTTGTCCGCCCAATATGTGTGGCAATGTACAAGTTGCTACGTTCCCGCGCGTGACAGACTAAAAGTCTGAACCTCGAGTATCGTATTGGCACGAAAATTTGTGAGGCTAACGCCTCTGAATAGTGGTAGCGCCTAATTGGTTGCGCGAAGATGCCGACTGCGACGTGCTCGCCGATCTTTGAGACTCGGCAAAAACCTTTGACCATGGGCATGATTTAGTGTACTTGTCACCGCCTTACACAATCTTAAGTCAGTTAGTTACTTTGTAAGGCGGCAGATCGGTTAGCCACCTAATAAGACCACAAGCTGGCCCTCAAAGCTTGTTGTGTCTTCTCGTGCTAGCTCTTGGCGTTCCATCTGGGAGTAAGTCGATTCCTCGATTACTAACGTTGCCCCACACACAGCGCAACAGTCAGAAGGAGATTAAACAATGGCTAATGACCCGACCCGTTCTGAGGCCGAGAGAAACAAGGTAAATCGGAGAACTTTCATAAAGGGTGCCGCGACCGTAGCGACCGCCGCTGCGGTAGTTCCCCTTGAGCCTCTGCTCGGCGCCAAAGAATCAATCGCTGAAGCATCAGTTATCGACTACAACTCTGCTAGTCGCGCGAATGCGAGCTTCAATTATCGCAAACGCATGGCCCAAAACCAGAAGATCAACATTGGCAACCAGGCGGACAATGGAGATGCGGCGCGATTCACAGACTTCAGTTGCAGCTTTAGTAAGGCCCTGTTGCATGACGGACTCGGCGTACCGAACGCTGCCGCCATGCGCAGCTTGAAAAAGGCTCTCACAACTGGCGACCACCTAGATTTCCAAAACATTGGTGTAGGCACGCCCGGCGGCGGATCGAACTCGAAGTTGAATGGCCCACGGGTCGCACTTGCATTCGACTTGGAAGGCCTCGACTCACACGCCACCGTCATCCCACCAGCCCCAAGAATCGACAGCGCGCAGATCGCGGCCGAACAGGTCGAGCACTACTGGGCCTCGCTTTTAGCGGACGTGCCTTTCACCGAATACTCCACGAATGCGTTGGTGGGACAGGCTGTGGCCGACATGAATAACATGTCTTTTCTAAGTAGCCCTCAGAATAATCAGTTTCCCTACCCCGTCACTCGGCAGAATCTATTCCGAGGTCAGTTTGTTCCAGGTGACGGGAACGTGCAGGGACCGTACCTCTCGCAGTTTATGGTCCAGCCGACGTTCTATGGCTCTCAGCCCCTCAGCCAGCAACACCAAACCTTCCTGCCGGTGGGCGGTGGCGGAAGTAACTACATGACGTCGGTTGCTGAATACCAACTGATCCAGAACGGTGGAGATTCGGGCCGCCCGATTGCCTTTGATTCCACATTCCGCTACCTCCGGAATGGTCGCGATCTCGCCGCTTATACCCATGTGGACGTGCTGTATCAGGGATACTTTGTTGCCTTCCTGATCCTGGCAGGTATAGGTGCGCCTGCTAATCCCGGAAATCCGTATATCGCTTCGCTGACCGAAAAAGCATTCGCGACGCTTGGCGGTCCAGATGCTGCAGGCACAATTGGCGAAATGGCAACGCGCGCTCTGAAGGCGTCCTGGTATCACAAGTGGATCAAGGATTTGCGGTTGCGTCCAGAAGAGTATGGGGCGCTAGTCCAGGCGCGGAAAACCGACAGTAGCCCATTTCCGCAAGCGGCGGCGGCATTACACAACGACGTCCTCAACTCGGCAGCGCTCGCACTAACATTCGCGACCTATGGTACCTACTTGTTACCGCAGGCATTTCCAGAAGGATCACCTACACACCCCTGTTATCCAACTGGCCACGGAACCGTCGGCGGAGCGTGCATCACCGCGTTGAAATTCTTCTTCGATGGTAGTCAAAAGATTCGACCGCTGCTGACAGGTTCTGGACGGGACGTGTACGTGCCAAGCACGGATGGCCTCTCGCTCAATACCTATACCGGTGCCGACAAAGACAATTTGGATATCAACGGGGAATTAAACAAGCTAGCGTACAACGTCTCGTTTGGTCACGGGATCCATGCCGGCATACACTTCCGCAGTTCGACCTACTGGTCGATTCTGCTGGGAGAGCAGGTGGCCCTGAGCGTCTTGCAGGATCGGGCGGAATCCTATAACGAGCCGTTCACCGTCCACATCACTAAATTCGATGGCACGACCGCAACTATTAGTAACCAATAACGGTCGCAACGAGTCTGTATCGTGACGATCAGTCGTAGCTCATTAGTGTCCATTTAGTGCCCAAATGTGTGGCGTGGATTAACTCAATGGACCATATGTGAAACAACGAGAACGCACGAAACGCCCGAATTTCGGAAATTGCTCAGTGAAATGAGAGAAGGGAATCAAGCTATCGAAGCCCCCTTCGGCACCATACTTCTGGTTTTTCCTGAGAGTAAAACTGAATACTTTCCAATTTACTGTCCACTTAGTGCAAGTGCTAGCCTTCTCCGGCGGCCTCACGTCAGTTCGTCTGCTGTTGGAGCGTTGTGAACCGGGTCGGGATGTTCAAAGTATTGATTCCATAGTTTCTTGCGCCAGGAATCTGCAAACTGTTGGGCCTTGGTTTCGTGGGCATACTTTCGCCGAAAGTTATTGCTTTCAGGGTTGATGATCTGCAAGTGGCCGATTTCGTGTAGCAATACGTCGTAAAGCAAGAATCGTCTCACAGCCAACTCAGGCCATTGTTGTCCGCGCTGAGCCCCAAAGGTCTCTGGCCTCTGACCTGTGACTAAAAAGCGCGTTAGGCTAACGCGCGGCGGCAAAGCACAGATTGCTACGTCTTTGCGCCCACGTTTCGTGGTGTAACCTAGCGTCCGAACGCCCCAGCTTCTATCGTTAAAATGGACAACACGAAGCCGGCTATAAACTTCTTCAGGCAAGCGACTAAGGACAATTCTCACATCTTCCTCAATAACATAGTGTCTTCGATCGCCACCCGGCTTTGTGTAAGAGAATTTTACGTTGCTCATGCTGATTCGTCCGCTCATCATTGGCAGAATCGCTCTAGCTAATAGGTTATGGCAAATATAGCTATTGTATGTCGTGAACGGATCTCGCGGCGGTTGACTGTTTATCAGCAGCGGCCACTCAACAAAATACGTCTTGATTAACTCAGGATTGCTGGTATCATGCGCGCCCTCCCGCTTTCTCATCTCAACCTTGCAACATACCGAGGCTTACCATGGCGACTCAACGACATGCGACTGCCAACATCAAGAACAATACCGACGGCAACGCCTGGATTCTCCTCTACCACAACAACTCCACCAACGGCACGCAGACGGCCAATTGGGCGGCGGAGCCCGGCCAGACAGTCGGCCCGCTGACGGCCTATTTCGAGAGCGGTATCGGCGCTGGGGATGCTCTCGACTGGTGGTCGGTGCTCGTCCACGTTAAGGACGGTCCGAACGCCGGCTTCTACATCAGTAGTGGCACTTCTACCGTTCCGTATTGGAAAGAATGTCAGTTCCAGGACTCGGACGAGAGTCAGACGATGACCTTCGCGGTCAGCGCCACCGAGTTCGACGTCAATCTCCATTCCGGTACGTGTAAGAACGGCATGACGAAGCTGGCTCCTCGCGCGCCGATCACGCACGTGTTCGTAGTGATGTTGGAGAACCGTTCCTTCGACAGCATGTTTGCGATGTCGGGGATCAAGGGCATCACGGCTGCCACTACCAAGAACTTTAATTCCTATAAAGACAAGACGTACAACGTGCAGTCGAGCGCACCCCTCAGTCTGCCGACCGATCCGGGCCACGAGTTCCTCGATGTCGTCGAGCAACTCGGCGGCGAAGGCGCTCAGAAGAAGTGGAAGCCAGGTGGCCCCTACCCGCCAATCAACAACTCCGGCTTCGTGGCTAATTACGCCACGACAACGGACGAGCTGACCGGACTGCCCCCCGCGGCGGACTTCGGCGACGTCATGGCCTGCTTCGCGACCCCGAACCAGTTGCAGGTGCTTTACCAACTTGCCACCGAGTTCGCGCTCTGCGACCAATGGCATTCCTCGCTGCCGGGGCTGACGTGGCCCAACCGGTTCTTCCTCCACGGAGCTTCGTCGTCCGGGATGGACGCCAACCCGTCGACTAGTCAGATAGAGAAATGGGAGATTGATGGATTCAGATACTCGAACGGCTCGATCTATGATGCGCTATCCAAGGCGAGCATCCCGTACCGCTTTTACAACGACACCACAGGCGGTCATGTGCTGGGACAGAGCCTCTACAGTGACAATCCGGAGAAGGGCTCGGTAGTTGGTGCCGTGCCGCAAGTGACTTCGCTGCATGGTGTGCAACTGGCTGGCATTTACTCGCTGTCGCAATTTGCATCCGATCTGCAAGGCCCCTATCCCTACCCGTACACTTTCATCGAGCCGCATTACGGCAATGTCAGGGATAACACCTACGAGGGTGGATCCTCCCAGCATCCGATGGACGACGTGTACGGCGGCGAGCACCTTCTGGCCGCGGTGTACGAGGCGATCCGCAAGTCGCCGTACTGGGACACCAGCCTTCTCGTCATCACCTACGACGAGCATGGTGGGCTATACGACATCGTTGCTCCCGGTGGCTGCCACGCCGCCCGGCGACAACCCACCTCCTGGTTACAACGTGAACGGCTTCAAGTTCGATCTCTACGGTGTCCGCGTTCCTGGAATCGTCGTCTCGCCGCTGATCCCAGCCGGCACGGTCGATCATACCCTCTACGATCATTCGTCAGTGTTGAAGACGTTGGAGGATCTGTTCGGCGTGAACGCGCTGACGAAGAGAGATGCGGCAGCCAAGAGTGTCCTCCGTCTGCTGTCCCTCAAAACACCCAGAACGGACTGCCCGACAGCGCTTAAGAGTTCCGCGCCGTTGTTGATGCCGGCCAAGCCCCCCATAACAGCGAAAGAACGTGCACGGCTCGACGCGCTGCCCCTGCCGGAATCCGGCAATCTTGTGAACGCGCTGTACACCCTGAAGAAGGCTGAGGTCGAGCTGTCTGGTTGGACGCCGCCGGAGATTGCCGCTATCCATACAAGGTTCGAGACGATCCGAACGCGAGGCGACGCGGAGGCTTACGCCTTGTCGGTGTTGGAAAAGGTCAGAATCGCGAAGGAAAAGCGCAAGCTCTTCTCACACACTTAATTTCTCGTGGGATCGTCTTGGGCGTTATTGTATGGGCGGCACGCTACAGCCTTTGAATCCATTGTTGGATGAGATGCGCTGGGTCAAACGCCCTATGAAATCGAGCGGATTCGAAAGAGTTCACAAATCGGAGCGGAAGGCGTGAAAGAGCCGATGAAGGGAACGCGACCGGGAATGTATGAGTATGAAATCGAGGTTGCTGCTCGATTCGTTTATCCCAAAAGCGGCGCGCGTCTAATGCATTGAAAAAAGTAGATACCTGTTAACACACCTTTGCCGTGGGGCGTCTGAACTATAATGACTTTGTACTCTCCAATGAAGAGAAGGACGAACTCCCTGAGTAGAAAAAACTTCTTGTTCGTTTTTACTGTTCTCGCGTTTCTTTCAAGTGCAACCTGGGCTCAGGTTCCCGACAAAGAGAAGGTTGTCGCTGGCGCTGAACGAGGGTTCGAGAAGTTTACCAAGGCGTACGTCGGACCGGCGCCGGGCTGTGCTGCCGCTGTATCACTCAATGGAGATGTAGTGTTCGAAAAGGCCTTCGGACTTGCCGATCTGGAGCACAACGTTCCCAACACACCTCAAACTATCTTTGAGTCAGGTTCAGTTGCGAAGCAGTTCACAGCGGCAGCGCTCGTACTCCTGCAGCAGGATGGAAAGCTCAGTATTGACGACCCGGTCAGGAAATACATTCCCGAACTGCCTGATTACGGTTCGCCGCTGACGATCAGACATTTGTTGAATCACACCGCCGGTCTTCGCGACTGGGGAACAGTTTTGAGTCTGACCGGCGCGGGTCGGGGCGAGCGAGTCATCAATCAGGATCTCGCACTTGACGTAATTACGCATCAACGCGCACTCGACTTCACGCCCGGTTCCGAATACTCGTATTCAAACAGCGGATACAATCTTGCGGCGATAATCGTCGAGCGCGTCTCGAAACAGAAGTTCCCAGCCTTCGTCGAGGAGCGGCTGTTCAAACCACTCGGCATGAAGAACAGTTCGTGGAGAGACGACTACCAGCGGATAGTCCCAGGCCGGGCTCAAGCGTATGCGCGTCAAGGCAACGGACCGTGGCGACTTAATATGCCTTTCATGAATGTATATGGAAACGGCGGCATGCTCACAACGGTCGACGATTGGATGAAATGGAACGCGATGCTTGATTCGCACTCGCTGGGCGCACCTCTTGTCGATGCGCTGGAGACTCGAGGAGTGCTGAATGATGGCAGGAAGATTGCCTACGCGCTCGGTCTCACTATCGATACGTACAAAGGACTGAAGGATGTCGCGCATGGCGGCTCGACTGCCGGCTATCAAACTTTTCTGACGCGCTATCCAGACAAGAAGGTTTCGATCGGTGTCATGTGTAACGGTACTTCACCAAGTGCCGGAGGAATCGCCGCAGGCATAACGGACGAGATCTTTGGACCATTCTCTGAACCCGCCAGGTCTGAATCAGCCAAGGTTTCAGAGGACGAGCTTAAGAAATTTGTTGGTATCTGGCGGAATGAAAAGACGCATGCTCCGGCAAGATTCGTTATTGAGAACGGCGTGTCGCGATGGAGCGGCGCGCGCCTTGTGCCAATGGGCGACGGGCAGTTCACTGCTGGCGGCAACCAATTGAAGTTTGCCTTTGATAAGGACGGCAAGCCGATGTCTGCTCAAAGCGTCGACTCCGATGGTGAAGTCACACGTTTCGTTCCTGAGAAGGAGTGGACGCCGACAGCAGCGGACCTCGCATCGTTTAAGGGAGATTGGTTTAGCGAAGAGGCTGGAGCGACTTTCACTATCGCCGTCGAGGCCGACAAAGCGTTCATTAGACAGCGTCCGGCAACGAGTTTGCCGATGCAGTCGTTATATAAGGACCATTTCGGCGTGCAAGGATATGTTGTCTGGTTCACACGCGACAAAAATGGAAAGGTCAATGGCCTGCACGTCGGAACATCACGAATGCGCGACATGCCGTTCGCGAGAGTGAGGTAGATCTAAGGGTCCCCGCGGCAGTCAGGATCCTTTCTACGAAACGACAAAAATTATTTAGCGCCGCTGTGAAAGGTTTGCTTTGTGCTTGTTCTTTTTACTAGGCGGCGCTGGTCCTGCGATTCTAACCTCTCATTCTCCCCAACCTTTAGGTTGGGGATCAGCGCTCCCTGCGAGCCAGAGTAACCATTTTAATGGTTTACTCCGCGCGCCATTCCAAGCCATACCGGTTAACAAAAATCGCGTACTCTTGAGCATAAGTCCGCCTGCGATGATGTTGCTCTTGATTGGCAATATAGCGTGCGACGCGTCCGACATCGGAATCCGAAACTGAGAATGCTCCGTAGCCAGGACCCCAGGCAAATCGACCTTTAATTAACCCATTGTGGTTAATCCAGTAAGACGATCCACCTTTAAGAAGCTTAATCACTTCTTCGATCGAATAACGAGTAGGAAGATCGATTAATGCATGAGTGTGATCAGCAATGAAGTAATTGATCTTCATGTAGATGCCCTTTTGCTTTGAGTAATCTGTTAGGAACGAGGAAGCTTTGGCAGCGGCCCGTTTATCGAGCATTGGTTCGCGGTTGAGCGTTTCCCAGATCAAGTGTGTCCAGAGGCGTGAGTAAGAGTGAGTAGACATGTGAGGGGTCTCCTTTTTTGTGAGGTCGGCAATCTAAAACCATTAAAATGGTTCGGGCAGTATAGCGCACACCTGATCCCCCAACCTAAAGGTTGGGGAGAATGAGAGGGGGATCCTCAACCTAAAGGGATCAGACGGGGCGACCTAAAGGTTGGGGAGAATGATAGGGCGATCCTCAACCTAAAGGGATGAGACGGGGCGACCTAAGGTTGGGGAGAAATAAGAGTGCCTCCACAGGTATCGCATTTGCTGATGTGATCTGACTATTCCCGAAAGAACATGGATTGGCGAAATGCCTTGAACGATTAACAGACAGGCGGTGTACGTAAATCATGGCACAGACATCACAAGCAAAAGCGCAAACAATGCGGGCCGTAGCTCTTGATAAGTTTGGCGGTCCCGAGTCATTAAAAATACAAAACTTACCCATCCCCCAAATAGAAGCGCAGGAGGTTTTGATTCGCGTCGAAGCTGCCGGCGTAGGGGCGTGGGACCCGTTTGAGCGTGAAGGACGATTTGTCGAAATAATGGGAGTTAAACCGAAATTCCCGTACGTACTTGGCACTGATGGAGCGGGCACAATCGCGGCAGTCGGTAAAGACGTAAGTCGCTTCAAAGAAGGCGACCGTGTTTACGGTGCGGAGCTGGCAAATCCTAAAGGTGGCTTCTACGCTCAGTACGCTGCGGTTAAAGCCGATAATGCCTCGCTCATTCCGGTTCACCTGTCAATTGAACAGGCAGCTGTGTTGCCCACTGATGGGTTGACCGCACTAACGGGTTTGGAAAAAGTACTTGGTTTGAAATCGGGCGAATCGTTGATGGTTTTCGGCGCGAGCGGAGGCATTGGACACTTGGCCTTACAGCTCGCCAAGCGTCTCGGCGCCAAAGTGTTCGCCATCGCTTCCGGTGACGACGGTGTGCAGCTTGCCAAAAAACTGGGAGCTGACACTGCAGTCGATGGACGTAGCGATGATGTTCTGAAGTCAGCCAGGGAATTCGCTCCGAACGGAATCGATGCCGCACTTGTCGCAGCGGGAGGCGAGAGAACTGATCAAGCCCTGGCTGCGATTCGCAAAGGCGGACGGATCGCGTATCCACATGGCGTAATGCCTGAACCGAAAGCTCCGGACGGTGTCGAAATTGAGGGCTACGATGGAGAGAATAACCGCGCCCTCATCGACAGACTCAACGCGCTGATCGATTCTGGTCCGTTCGAAGTCCACGTGGATAGAACGTTTCCGCTGGAAGAAGTCAGCAAGGCGCACAAGGCGCTCGATGAACATCACCTGGGCAAGATTGCGTTGCGAATCGGGTGAAGATCGGAGGTTAAGGCAATCCACAGATTACACAGAAGATTTATCTGTATAATCTGTGGATGCTCGAAGCGCCACACCGGCGACAACTACACCAAGTGCCTCCGTTATCAGCAGCAACAGCGCAGTGAAACGAAACAATCCGCGCGCCTCTCCCGGAGGCAGGTGCGCGACGTGATCGTTAGAGATAATGATGTAGTGATAGCAAGCTCCGAAGATGAGAGACGCGAACATCGAACCGAGCAGGAGGAAAAGACCGGCTTTCGCATATCGTGTCCAGGAGATGATGAGGGCCACGAGGGGCGCCAGCAAAATGACTGCGATGACGTAAATCTCCTGCCAGGTGGACAGCCCAACGCCCAATTTCGTGTGCGCCTGTCCATGAAGCAGGTTGACAATTAAGTGCGCAACTACGACGGCCGTAATCAGCCACGCGAGCCGGGTATGTTTTGTTGTCTTTGAGTGCCACACGAGAGATCCAAAGTAGCACAACCTGACGATTTGTGATCGAACCGGCTGCAGCATGAAAATGGGAGTTATTGTAGGGGCGGCACTCCGGGTGTTGATTGTCAAGACATCCTTTACAGTTTGTTATCACGACATCCTTTACACTTTTTATCCAGTAGTAGGGGCTGTGGGAACAGTGGAAAAACTGCGGTTTGTTTTCCACGGTTTCCATAGCCCGTGATTTTTCACTTGC
>DASYSD010000015.1:0-3996 GCA_036003745.1 Pyrinomonadaceae bacterium | reverse complement strand
GCGCATGCGGAGCGCTTCCTGGCTTTGTACGGCGTTGCCTTGTTCATCTGTGACACGGACGGTGACTATGCTGTGACTAACCGGGTCTTCGACTTGTTGGTAGAGATCGACTGGAAAGGCTCTTTCGACCAGTGCGCACAGGGTCGCGCGTGGTGAAAAGTCAAGGTCTTCGAGACGTTCGGATTGTGCGGCGGCGCGGGCGACCAGGACTTTGCTTTTGGCCTCGGCGGTGCCGATGATTGAAACAACGGCGCTCTCATCTCGCTTCAGCGCAGCTTCGATCTGCTTGATGCATTCGGGAACTTTGAATGCGGTAATGACCTGGCGGAAGAAAGCCTGGTGCTGGGCCCAGAAGTGGGAAAGGGCAAAGGCGCGTTTGCGAGTGCCGGCGTCGGTTATCTCAAGTGCGGCTTCGATGTTTTGGAGGACGATTTGCCAAGCGGCTGCCGCGTTGTTGTAGATCTCACGTTGTTCGGTAGTCAGTTCGTGGAACACTTCGGCGTATTCGACGGCCAGGCCTGAGACCGGATCGCGTCCATAACTCAGGGTGCTGCAATGCGACATGCCGAAGGCCTTCATGGATCTGGTGACCATCTCGAGCGCGCCCAGACCGCCAGCGTCAATTTCGCTCATGAATTCTTCGAAGCCGTTGGGGAAGCTGGTTTGGGGTCCCCAGAGTCCGAGGCGACTCATGTAGCAGATGTGGCTTACTTCTACGACCGACGTGGCTGATGAATAGACAAAGCGAAGGTCCGGGCGTTCGTCGTGATCTTGTAGTTCCAGGACTGCCTTCCCGGTTTGTGTAGCTTCGCCCTGGGCGGTGGCCAGAGCGTGTTGTGCTCTTTGGCATTCATCGAAGATGACTACTCCTTCGTCGCCGAGCCATTCAATGAGCTGTTGCATGCGGGTCTTTTCGCTGATCTTGCTCTTGGCGATCAGGGTGTTGTAGCTGCAAAAGATCACGCCGTCACCGAAATTGATTGTTTCGTTTACGTCCCATTCGTTCAATTGGTGCAGGGCGATGTGTGATGCATTCAGGTCGTTCAGGTCGCGGCGAGTTGATTCAAGCAGTTGGTTGCTGATGCTGAGCCACAGGGTTCTGGTGCGTCCTTGGTTGTAGTTGTCGATTATCACACCGGCGAGGCAGCGTCCTTTACCAAATCCAGTTCCATCACCGAGGAGATAAGCAGCGCGCGCTCCGGTTGAAAGACGCTGGGAATGTCTTTGGCCGGCGTAGCAGATTCTTTCGAGCTGGACGGTGGAGAGTGCTCCATCTACAACCAGTTGCGGATCGAGGTGTGGACGGTAGGTTATTGGCGGCGGTACAACGGCAGCCATCGCGGCAGTTTCCACGAGTGGGGCTGGGTGATCGATGCCGCCAGTTAGTCTGGTCGAGATGTAAGGTACAAAGCCGTCGTCGGAGGGGTCAGATTCATTTTCCTGGTTTGCGACGGCGACGGCGGGGTCTGAGAGTTCGTGCGTCTGGCTAGTAAGGACGACAGGTGTTTCGCCCGTTATTGTTTCGGGCGCAGATGCAGCCACAGGCGGATCGATTAGCAATTTGTTTTCTCTGGCCAGTGTCAGTATTTCGAGAAGTGTGGCTGAGCCGTGGCGGATGTTCTTGACTTGTTCGGTCCAGTTAGCGCCGGCAGTGGGGCCGGTTTTGTCGATCACGATTAGTTGTGTTTCCCAGGCGGTCCCGGACTTGGTGAAGGTGGAAGCTGGGAGCGAAAGGTTAACTCGCACTGAGTAGTGTGAGGCCACGCGTTTCCAGAATTCCGTCATTTTCTGTCTGTCGAGAGCCATGCCGCAGCCGGTAATGGCTACGAGGCGTCCTTTTTGATTAAGTCGATAGAGAGCAGATTCGATGTGCTGAGCGCCGTGTTGATTATCGTTTCGGGAAAGTCTTCCCGCAGTTGAGCTGAAGGGAGGATTCATCAAAACGATATCCGGTCTGAGTTCGTGGGGGAGCAGGTCGTTGATGTTTTCGGCGTCGACGCTGTGCACCGGGAATTTCAGATAGTGAAGAAATCCGCGGCGGGCGGGTGAAAGATCGTTGGTGTGGACCTGTGATCCAAAGGCGCGGGCGATGCAAGCGAGTGCGCCGGTGCCGGCCGATGGTTCCAGTAGAATCTTTGCGGCTGTGTTTTCTTCCGGGAGGGCAAGGTAGGCGGCGACGAATGCGAGTGGGGCCGGGCTTGAGAATTGCTGGAAGAGGCTTTGTTCGCTGGTGCGAATTCGTTGGGTGGGAAGTAAGGCGATGAGGTTTTCGAGATGATCGATGGCGTCTCCAGGTTCAAGCACGCGGAGTGTTGCGACACGGTCTTCGATTATTTGATGGAGGGCTACTTCGAGAGCGTCATACAGGTAACGGAAGTCGTAGCGTCCCTCGCTGATTGGAGAGCCGAGATAGTGTTTGGCTCTGGCCAGCAGGCTTTTGGTTGAGAGCGAAGTTCCGGAAGTTAAGGTTGCGCGAAGATTTTCTATAAGGTCGCCGGTTCCAGATAGAAGTTGCGGGATGCTGCGCTGGTTGCTTGTTTCAGGGCGGCTGTTGTTTGGCATCTTCGAGAGTTCTCGTTATCCAGCGTTGACTGTTCGGTGAGCACTAGATGAGTAGTTTTGGTTTACATCGTTTGGCTTTGCGTGAACGTGGCCGAATACGGCCCGCTTCATTTTTGGTGGAGGCACATTGCTTGAAGCGGCCGTACGGGTTTGCTTAGATCGTGAACGTATCGTTACGCGGCGACTTGGCGCTTTCGACGTGTCTTGGGTGTGCCGCTGTCAGGTGCGACGAGTGATAGCGGGGAAGCAGTTGTTTCTTGCTGTTCCCGGTTTGCTTGCACCTTCAGGCTTGCTTGCAGTGCGGACATAATGTCGATCACCGGAGCTGGCTTTCGTACTTCACCGGTGGTGGTGATCGTTTCTCCGGCGACTTTGGCATCGAGCATTTGTTTCAAGGCAGCGTGAAAGTGGTCCGTGGTGTCGATTTTGTCAAACGTGGTGACCATCTGTTCGACGAGCGTTGTGGCCAGTTGCAGTTCGTTGTCTTGCGGCGTGGCTTGACTGGAAATTCCCGGAACATCGGACACACTGCGTACCTCGTGGCGGTAGTGCAGCTTTTGGATCATCAGGCCATCGCCGTTGGGGGAGATGGTAATCAGGTCTTCACGCTCCCGTAGAATCACCTTGGCTATTCCGATCCTTCCGCTTCGATTCATAACTTCGCGTAGCAGGGCATATGATCGTTCGGCTGCCGGGCCGTTGGGGGCCGCGAAGTAAGAAGCGTCGAAGTAGGTAGTCGGAATTTCTTCCGGTTTTATGAAGCCGATGATTTCGATTGCTTCATTTGATTCTGGCGTGATGCTGGCAATCTCTTCCGGAGCGACTAGCACGTATTTTTCTTTTTCGTGTTGGTAACCTTTGACGATTTCATCACTGGTTACGGTGCGGTCGCATTTCTTGCATTGTTTCTTTTGGCCGATGGGTCCGAGACAGTCGCCGGCGTGGAGTTGGTTGAAGGAGATCTTCTCGCTGGTTTCAATGGCGTTGAAAACCTTAATCGGGATCGAGACGAGGGAAAACGTTATGCTGCCTTTCCAGATGCTGCGCATGGTGTGCTCCTGATTTAGTTAGTTAATTTGTTGCTCACTGCCCTTTGTATTTCAATTGCGAGATCAGGCAATGTTCCGGTTGGAGGTCGTCGCGGATGGCAACCATCCGTGGCTGGTAAACGTGATTCGAATCGCGAAACGCGTGTAGATAGCGAACGTCTATTACCATTCCTTCGTTAACGCGAAAGTGTTTGCTGCGAATTTTGACGTTGCCGCACTCGATTAGCTGGCCCTTGTCATTGAAGAGACCCAATGCAACGGAATCTTTTTCGTTCTTTTTAGTGATTACAAACGAGCTGACTACCGTGAACTTGTGTTTGAATTGGTCAGGCTGTCGATCGGTGCGATAGGGAGAGTCAATTTTCTTCAGTACGATGCCTTCGAG
>DASYSD010000014.1:0-6005 GCA_036003745.1 Pyrinomonadaceae bacterium | reverse complement strand
TGTGTCGATGAACGGGACCTGCGTTATGTTGAGGTTCTTCAGTGCCGTCTCGGCGTTCCATGTAGGAAGCGTTGGTAGTTCAAACTCCTGACCGTCCGTTTGTGAGAGTACAAACCAGCGGGGTTTGTAGACGAAGGCAGTGGTGAAAGCGTCGTCCGGGTCTAACCCGCCTGGTTCTGTCTCGTCCGCTTTATGTTTGAACGTGATCGGCATGCACAAGATAAGCGCGCGTTCGCCTTTCTTGACGAACCGTCCGTGGGCTTGCCAACCCTTGAAAGTTTTGATGGGCCCGCTCTGAATGCCGCGTGCACGGCATTGGATCAAGGCCAGAAGTTGATTTCCAATCGAATAGTTATGAAATGCGGAGTACGCCTCCATAATTGCGCCAGGCGTTCGTACGGCAGTTTCGAGAGCTTGAGAAAAGTTGAGTTGGTTTGATGAGTCGCTCATTGGTTGTTCTCGCTGCTGCAGCCGGCCGGTTGCATTCTGGTAAAGAGAAATAAAGCTTTTCCGTAGGAGACTTCTGCTCGCGGCTGATCTCGCGGGGTCCTGCAGCGGCTCTCGGAAGCACTTAGCACTGTGTTGCTGTAGTTGAGAAACTGTTTGATGTGCTCGAGAGCGAGAGTATTGCCGTGCAGTGCTGCGCGAATGCGTTGTTGCCCTGCCTCGGTCGTGCGTCCGTCTCGGGAGAGTTCTATTTCGATCGGCGGTGTCATGGGTTAGTAGTTAGTTATTGGTCGCGCCGCGCTGATCGTTGACGGCGGGCTGGTATCGGTAGACTTTGAAGGGGGCCAGGGCGTGTACTGCGTGGTGCATTCTGGCGACGTTGTCTGAGAAGAACCAGACTCGGCCAAGGCGAGTCTCGGTTGTTTCTTCAATCTGTTCTATTGGCAGCGAATCGTCGAGGCTTCCAGAGAAATCGCAGAATCCGTTAGGGCTGAAGTAGAAGCTGCTGTCGTTGTTCTGGCGGATTGTGGTTTGGAGACTGTCGGTCCAGTCGTGTGTGAATCTCCGGGTTGAGCAGTCTGGCATGATGACGAAATCTCCAACGCGTGGGCCTTCGCGTTGATTGAGTTTGTGGATTCTTTCGGCGAGCAAGGCGTAGTCGCGCTCGGAGTGCTGTTCGGCGGTCTCTGGTTTGTAGAAGGATTGATTCAGGGCGCGGAATTCGTTGAGAGTCATTGTGGAGGTTGTGTTCATGGCTGAGTTTGGTGCTGGTGTCAGAGGTGTCCTGACCGCCTTTTATTAGCTGATTCAGTAAGCATCGGGGCGGCAACTTGGGCAGATGCCGTAGCCGTTATCTTGATCGAACCGGCGTTGTTTTTCGTAAGTGCTTTCGAAACTTTCTCCGCAGCATCCGCACTCGAAATCAGCGAGCGTATTGCCACCTTTGCCGTCAAGGGGGAGAGAGACATCAGAGCGCATGAGGAAGTCAGTGGTTTCGCAGTTCTCGAAGTAGGTACTAAGTTGATAGGCGTTATCGCACCATCCGGCCGTGATGCTTTCAATCTGGACTGAGCGATCCATGTCGATGACTGCCACTTCGAGCCACGGGTTATTGCAATGATTGTCTGCGACCACTGCGAGTCGGCGCCCGTTTGGAGCGGTCCAAATCAGAGCCTCAAAGTCGCGCACAGTATGTTCCTTGATCAACTGCGCAGCGATCGCAGCGGTTTCCACTGGTTTGGACGTGTGCATTGTGGTTTCAAAGTACATCGGAGCTTTTCCTTCTTTCTCGCTTAATGCATTGCGGTGGCCACGTATCGCCGGGTAACGCAGTTTTCCGCGAGGGTGGTTATCCGAATAGCGATTGTTGGTGCTGCCGTAGCTCTGGTGGAAGTAAAGTTGCGGGCTCACGGGCCTGCAGATCGAAGTTGTTGTCTACTCCGATCGTTTCGAATGTCGGTGATGGTTTTGAGTCTGGCGGTTGTAAGTTGACGAACGCTGGACCGTGCGGAAGAGTTCCGGCGCGTACCTCGATGCAAGAGAGACAGGTAATTAAAGCTCCGCAGTCGCGGCAAACAAAGTCGCGATGTTCGTGTTCGTGGGTCATGGGCGCGCCAGCGAATTCAGATAGTGACGTCGGAGTTGTGCCAGTCGGACGCTTCCTGTACTTCCTCTTTGTCTGCCTTGCCCTTGCTGTGGTTGGGGTCAAAGCAAGCGGCGGCTTCTCCTTGGGTCAACCGATAGCCGTTTCCGCTGAACTGGCGATAGAAGGTGTAGAGCCCGTTTCTGTATCCGGCAAAGACGTAGTAATCGCCGGTCTGCGTGCTGTTGTAGCCGTGGCCTTGCTTGAAGCGAAGAGCTTGCTTGGGAAGAAGGCTCCGGAGCGTCTCGCCGGCGAGGGAGGTTATTTCATCAAGAGCTGCTCCCATGACGTCTGGATCGCTGTTCGAGTTAGCGGGCCAGTGCGCAATTCGTTCGAGGATTTGCAGTGGGTCTGGTTGAGCACCGGAAACGTTGCCGATAATGTGTCCCGCCTCACAGAAGATGATTGTGTTGTCCTCTGCGCAGAGTTCGATGATATCGGCCTCTGATTCTGGTTGCGGCCCGCCATCGTAGTCGACAACTAATCCATCTTCGAGCGAGACTCCGAAGAGGCTGAGTCTGACGATCGCGTTTAGAAGTCCGGCGCCGCACTGCGGACAGGCGGTCACGATCGGGGAGGCGGCTTGTTTTCCAGTGCTCATGGTCAACTCCTAAGACTCTTGGGACGCGGGTTTGTAGCGATAGACCCTGAAGGGAACCTTGGCTCGAACGCCGTTATGGGCCTTCGCGTGATCATTGGAAAAGAACCAGACCGTGCCGAGGCGCTGCTCGTCCGTTTCCTCGAGCTCGTTTAGTGGCAATGGATCATCGAGTGCGCCTGAGAAATCACAGTGGCCTGACCTCGTGAAGTAGAAGCTGGCGTCCTTGATGGTGGGACACGTAGTTTGGAGTCCTCCTCCAACATCGGACCAGTCATAGGTAAATCGTCGCTCGGAGTTGTCAGGGTAAATTACAAAGTCACCGATGCGAGGTCGTCCCTGACGTTCATTCAGTTTCTTAATGCGCGCAGTGAGGATATCGAAGTCTCGTTCGACGTCTTTATCGGAGCGATGAAAGTTGGGATTTAGCTCTCGGAATTCCTTCAGGGTCATAGACAGAGTGCGAGGGCGCTTGAAGGCGCGGCTGTTAACGATGCGATCGGCGATCTCGTCCGGCTGGAGCGAAATTAGATCGTTGAAGGTGAAATAGCGCTTTCCGAGCCGTGCGTAGATCGCTGTAACGTTTCCATAGAAACGCTCGGACATCTTGAAAGACTCGACGCCTTTGGCGTTCTTCCAACAGACAGGCGGCAATACCTCGAGTGCGTAGATGTATTGAGCTTCGGTGATCTCCTGCGGTTCTGTCTTGCAGGAATTCTCAGCGGCGCGATAAATGTTTTCCCACTCGCCGATTTCTGCGTCCGGGTATCTGATACGAATCTGAGCGAGAGTTTCGTTTTTGATTGTCGATCGGTAGACACCGTCGGAGTCCAGTTCGGCGGTATCAATGATCGTGCGGCTGCCTGGTACGTGGAAACAAGGCTCCTTGAATTCTGGAGGTGTGGTCTGTGATGTTGGATTCACGGTCAAGCGGTCTCCTGAATTGTCGATTAGTTCGACGCGTAATAACCGCTTGATCTTTTTGAATTCGTTGACTGGAAACGGCGAGCCAGTTAGATAACCGGCAAGGTTCAGTGGAGTGCGGCGGGCATGCCGATGCCGGCGCATACATGCCAGGCGGCGACGCGGCGTAAAACCTTGAGCGCGTCAGGCGGCTACGCGCCTTTAGTGCGAACGGTGGTGTCAGAGTTGAAGACGTGATCGTTGGCGCAGTAGACGGTTGTGTTCTGGAGATCGCAGAGCTCGAGAATGTCATCCTCGTTTTCTGGCTGCGGCCCGCCATCATATTTGATAAGGAGTCCGGCGCTATTTACTTCCACTCCGTAGAGATAGATCTTGAGTGCGGCCTGTAGTTCGGCGCCGCATTCCGGGCAGGCAGTAAACACTCGGTCATCTTGAATCTGCTGCGTTGCGCTGTTGGGGGATGGAAGAGCTCCGGTTGAGACGAGTCCGCGCTTGAGCAGTCGTTGTGGTCGCTGCCTTTTTCTCATAGCTAATGGATTTCGTACCGAGTTGGGTTGCGCCGCGTGCGCCCTGCAGCCTCTCCGTTCTTTAGCACAGGTCGTTGGTCTACTACCCGCTCTGTTTTTGGCGACGCTGAAAGTGGAATGGGTACTGGATTAGAAGACGCGGCGAGAACGCTGCCTTTACATTGTAGACCTGCAGAAATACGATGCTGCATTGTTTCTGTGGCGCGGTGCATGCCTAAAGCGATTGGTTTGAGCGACTAGCTTGGCGCGGCGTAGAGAAATCTGATGGAATCGCTAGAGACACTTATCGAGGAGGCAAGAAGCGAGTATGCGCATCATGAGATGGAAGAGCCTGTCTTGCTCGATGGTACTTCTGAAATGCATGCGCGCAATTCATTGGGCCACATCCTTAACGAGCGTTGGGACGAGGCGTTGAAGGAAGCGAAAATAGCAGCCGAGCAGCGTTCACGGTGGCAGTGTTTCCTGGAAATCGTAACCCGTATACATAAGATTTCATCCTGACCTGAGATTTTCGTCGCTGCCAACTTTGTCTAAACTATGATCGCGTTTCTCTCTAGATCCTTTGCCATCTGATCTGACAACTGCGTTTGCTTCCTTCTGGTGTTGCCGAATGACCACACCTTAAGTGTGACTCAGAGGCCTATTGATTTTGCTGCACAGAGGCTGCCAGGGTGAGTCTTGGCCGAGCGGTTTGAGCTGCTGTCGTGGGCTCGGGGTCTTCACTATCCGAAGTCCCGAGTCGAAGCGCTGCGAGTGCGGCCGATCCGTATGAATCGGTGGCGGCGCTCATCGCTGCGGCGGCAACGCGGCTGAGGTATTGGTGAAGCTGCTCGGTCGGAAGAATTACAAGGATGGAGCGTGGGAGTCTGATAGATCTTCGTTTAGACGCGACGGGCCGGCTGGAAACGGAATGGAGGCGATGATTTGGAAAGAGTGAGAGCTGATCAGTGATTTCAGAATCGGCGGCGCCGATCCCCTCGTTTGTTAACCGCTTGGTCATAGGTTCTTTTGCTGAGGCTCACTGGCCCAAAGACAGGAAAAGACTCTTTCCTGAACACAGTAATCGGCAATTGGTGTGCCGTGTTGGTAAGAAAAAGCGAGTATTGGTTTGTAGTGTTTGAGAGATTTAATTAGAAAGCGGGTGAAGAAAGTGAGGGTCTTAGTGAATGGTGGGCCAGTCTTTGGTCATGTTAAAGATGCCGCTTGATAGCCGCGTTGCGTTTTTGATTGTATGGCTGTTTGAATCCGGAGGAAGGCTGTGACCGCGCGCGATCGCCTTTAAGACTTCACAGTCGAGTTCAGCCGTGGTGAGTTTGAATCTTTCGTTCACGTCGTAGGCTTCCCAGGTGACGTAAAAGGGCATGACGTCGGCGTGGATGACTTTTACAGGAGTGATACTGGTGACGAGAAAGTCGTTTTCGAGTATCAGGAAGTCCCCTGGTGCAGGACGTTTGATCAGAGTGTAGGAGGGCACGTAAAGCGCGTTTGGTTCAAAGCTCGAGATTTTGAAGGCTTTGGAAGAGTAACGGGCTCTAGCGGTTATTTCGCGCATGAGTTCTAGTAATTCCAAGGCTCGCTCGGGAGTCAGCTTGATGATCGCGGTAACTGCCTCGTGAAGGGCGGTGGCGCGAGGAATGCGGGAGGTGGGAAGCGCAATCGGTGTGGCCATGTTTGTTGAGGTATGAGGTAGGTAATCAATCAAAGCCTTGCGACGTTTATTGAGACGGTCTTTCATTGGCCGTCTTTTCTTTTTTAACGCGTACTATTTTTGGATTTAGTTATCTGGCACAGGCTGAGGTGTGGTTTCGTGTCTTGCTCGTATTGGATTTTGATAGCTTGTAGGCTCGTCAGTGTCTTGCCAGTAAGC
>DASYSD010000013.1:0-9480 GCA_036003745.1 Pyrinomonadaceae bacterium | reverse complement strand
ATCGCCAGCGGCATTTGCAACTCGATACTGAGGCGTGGTCCAACTTCGCGATGAAGGCCCTGGACGCCATCGGCAAGAATGAGTCGTCAGCGACAATCGCGTTTGTTTCGGACAAACGGATTCGACAACTGAATCGTCAGTTTCGTGGGGTTGATAAGCCTACGGATGTTTTGTCATTCCCGGCCGAGGAAGAATCCAATCTCGGTGATGTTGCGATCTCAGTAGACACCGCGGCCGCACAGGCTGAAGAAAGTGGGTTGTCGTTTGACGATGAGGTTGCGCAGTTGATTCTCCACGGGTTGCTGCATCTTTGTGGTTATGATCACGAGACTGATAACGGCGAGATGAATCGATTGGAGTTGCGGTTAAGGAGGAAGTTAAGAATTTAGACAGGATTAACAAGATTGGCAGGATTAACAGGATATCTGGTTAATCTTGTAAATCCGGTTAATCATGTCCATACTATTTCCCCATCGATGGAACTTGAAATAGGGCTTGCGCTCGTTCTGCTCATAGTGCTCTCTTTGCTGGCCACGGTCGACATGGCCTTCGCCCAGTTGAGCGACGTGGGTTTGCGCCGTCTGATTGGCGAAAACGGAGACAAGCCTGAACCACGATCAAGACTCTTCCTGCGGCAAGCACTGGAGAATCGCCCGCGCTTTAGCTTCGCTCTCTCGGCGACGATCCAAATCCTGCTGGTCGTTGTCGCTGTACTTATCACGTCGATCTCTCTAACTCTGTTTCCGGAGCCGAAACTCGTACTCGTCGGACTCTTCGCCGGCCTGATCCTCGCGGGAATCTTTCGTCAACTGATACCTCTGTTTATCTCCACCCGAAATCCCGAGGGCACACTGCTTTTTCTCCTCCCGATCGTTCGCCCATTTATTCCGGTCATGACGTTTATTGCCGATCCCTTCCAGCGCCTCTTCGATCGTTCGCGTCGTAAGGACCAGGTGACTGAAGATGGTGAGGAAGAGGAAGAAGCTGATGACAGCGGTGATCTGCAGGCCTTGATCGACGTCGGCGAAGCTGAAGGCATTCTGGAAGAGGAAGAGGGCGAGCTGATCCATTCGATCATTGAGTTTGGCGACACGCGTGTGAGTGAAGTGATGACGCCGCGTCCTGATATCGTCGCGGTTCCTGCGAATGCGACGGTCCGCGAAGCGCGTGACGTTATCCTCGAGTCGAAATATTCGCGGCTGCCTGTCTATCGCGAACAGATCGACAACGTCGAAGGCATAATTTACGTCAGAGATCTGCTGCAGTGTTGGGCTAACGGCCGCGAAGACGAAAGCATTAAACCTCTGGTGCGCTCCGTCTACTTTGTCCCTGAGACCAAACCCGTAGACGCATTGCTCGAGGAAATGCAGAAAGCTCACGTGCAACTCGCGATGGTGATCGATGAGTACGGCGGCGTCTGTGGTCTGGTGACGGTGGAAGATATTCTCGAAGAAATCGTTGGTGAGATTGAAGACGAAGATATCGCCGGCGAAGAACTGGAAGATATTGTGGAAGGCGACAACGGCAGTTACGAAGTAATCGGCTCAACCGAGATCGGGAAGATCGAGCGGTTGTTTGACATGGAGATCGAGACGGACGATTTCACGACGATCGCCGGACTGGTGATTAACGAATCCGGCAAGGTTCCAGCCGCTGGTGAACTGCTGGCGATCCGCGGTCTCGCAGTCGAAGTGCTCGAAGCAGACGAACGAAGAATAATTCGCCTGCGCGTCAGAAAAGCGCCAGCGGAAAATGAAGAGGAGATCGATCACAAAGAAACACAACGGGCACAAATGTCTTAGCAACGCTTCTCTGTGCAACATCAACGACTGTGAACAATGGGTAAACAAAAGAGCAAATTCCTTCGCGGCAAACGAATTGACCCCGCGCCAATCGAAAAAAATATAGCTGTTGCGGATCTAATCGACGAGGCGTTTCTTGCTTATAACGCCGCGCGCTTACGCGAAGCCTGCCAGCTCTTTACGCAAAAGATGCTGGAGCCCGAGGTAACCATCGGTCTCTCGTTGACCGGCGCGTTAACACCTGCAGGACTCGGAATCTCAGCACTAATTCCGCTAATCAAGGCAGGCTTTATCGACTGGATCATCTCCACAGGCGCCAATCTCTATCACGATACCCACTTCGGCATCGGCCTCGCGATGCATCTCGGCAACGCGCATACGTCAGACGTAGTGCTGCGTGAAGAAGAGGTGGTCCGCATTTACGACATCTTCTTCGACTACTCGGTACTGCTTGATACCGACGCCTTCTTCCGCAAGATAATCGAAGCACCTGAGTTTCAACGCCCGATGTCAACTGCCGAGTTTCATTATCTCTGCGGGCGTTATGTTCACGAGCGCGAGCAAAAACTCGGCATCAAAGAGAAATCGCTGCTGGCGGTTGCTTATGAGTATGCGGTGCCGATCTACACGTCGTCTCCCGGCGACTCTTCTATCGGTATGAACGTCGCGGCAAAGGCGCTGCAGGGAAACAAGCTTGCCTTTGATCCATCACTTGACGTGAATGAAACAGCGTCGATCGTGCTCGCCGCAAAACGTGGCGAAGTCAAAGTCGGCGGTAAGAAACAAAAAGGACGCTCAGCAGTCTTCATTCTCGGCGGTGGCTCACCGAAGAATTTTCTGTTGCAAACTGAACCGCAGATTCAAGAAGTGCTTGGCATCGATGAACGCGGACACGATTACTTCCTTCAGGTCACAGATGCGCGTCCCGATACTGGTGGCTTATCAGGCGCGACTCCTGGTGAAGCAGTCTCGTGGGGCAAAGTAGATCCTGATCGACTTCCCGATGCAGTTGTTTGTTACGTCGACTCTACAGTGGCGCTTCCACTCATTACGGCTTATGCTCTTACTCGTCACGAACCTCGTGAGCCGAAGCGTCTCTTTGAGAAGCGTGAGCAGTTCATGAACCTGCTGCTGACGGAATACAAGAAATCAAAACGTAGATAGGTGATTGGAGACTACCAGCGATAATGGGTGAAATCAGTACCACCGCCAAACCGAAAAGTTATTACGACTGCGTTGACTGCCCTGCCTATTGTTGTTCAGTGTACGAGCGCGTGCAGGTAACGCCGCGAGACATTCGCCGATTGGCAAAACACTTCGGCGTCACGGAAGAAGTCGCCACGGCTCGCTACACAAAGATCTACGAGAAGGAGAGAGTCCTGCGTCGTAAGAAGGATCCGCTGTTTGGTGCGGCGTGCCAGTTCATCAATCCCGAGACGCGGGGCTGCACGATCTATCACGCGCGGCCGGCAGTGTGCAGGGAGTTTCCGATCACTAAACGCTGCGCGTATTACGATCTGCTGACGTTTGAGCGCGAGCAACAGGACGATCCAAATACAATACCTTTGGTGAAGATTACCTTCAGGAACGGAAAGAAGTAGGTCCAGTGGAAGACTTTTTATCGAAGCTGATCGGCAAGAAGATCGATGTCTATTGCGGCGGCGCCTCGAGTCTTCGAGGCGAAGTGCTCAAAGTGGAAAGTGGTGTTCTGCATCTGCGCGACGACGACGGCAAACACTGTTACGTCGCTGTGGAAAAGGTCATCGTGGTGTGGGAAGCTCGTGACGATGAGCATCGCGCTGGATTTGTTCCGCTACTCAACTCAAAGTAAGACCGTAAAAAGCAACAGGAGCAGTTTGCCGGTGCAGGATCTAATCCTGCTCATGCTAACTGCTCCTGTTGCCGCTATGGCCTAACTAATTACCAGCCTGTGCTACCTGCACCTGTTTTGGCACGCGACGGAAGCCGTCGATGCGCTTCAACCAGTATTCATTAAATTCCGAGTAGATAACACCGTGGCGGCGTGAGGCGTGATAAAAGCCATGCGCGTCAGCAACAACGCCCACGTGTGTCAGGCCACTGAAGAACACGAGCGTTCCAAACTTGAACTGTTCTTCAACTGGCGGTGCTTCGAACCGCGCAAACAAGGTACGCGCGCTCGCCCTTTCAAAGTTAATCCCTGTTGCCTGGTAAATACTCCACACAAACCCTGAACAGTCGAAACGATTTGGCCCAGTAGCACCCCATCGATATGGCGATCCCAGCCGTTGATCGATCGCGGACATAAGTAATGGTTCAACCTTTATGAATCCGGAGCCCGATGAACTGGGCGACGGTGCGAGATCAATCGTCGGTTTTGATTTTGCTTCCCATACCGGCTTCGATTCCGATTCGTTGGCTGCCAGCACAGCAAACTCATCCGGTGAGCACGACACGTCATTAACGTCACCGCCGTTCGAAGCTACTCGCGGACGAGTTTGGGCGAACGCTGATACTGACAAAATCGAGAGAGCCAAGGTGGCAACAACAACACGAGGGAACAGTTTACGTAACTCCATAGACAGGGAAGTACCTTCTCCTAAGTAATTCTAATTTTTGGTATTTCTGTGTGAGGGGGGCACCGCTAAAACCTTTGGCATCTTAGCGGCTGAAGTTGTGGGCTTCAACACGCAATGTGACTGTTTCGTGACGAAACGCTAATCAAAACAAGTAGTTGCACTGAAAGGAGTCACGAATTGGTTGCGATGTTCAGGGACGTTTGCAACAGTGTTTATGGGGAGAATCGGGCGAATGGAGGATCGAGAGTCGGTCAATCTGAAGGAAGCGCACCAGGAAATTACTCCCGCAACCTCGCTACGGCGCAACGAAAATTATGTCTTTGCTTTGCGCCGTTGCGCCGTTGCGGGAGAAAACTTCTGCGAATTATGCAGTTTCAAGAATAGGTTCACGGTAAAAAGCAGAGTGATAGCGATTGTCATGGGGCAGAAAACTCCCGATAACTAAAAAATCAAATCCTTTTGTATGAAGTTATTAAAGTGATAATGAGGAACAGGTTCCGAAGGAGTATCAGGCCGCAACTCATGACGTGCGATCCGTGCCGTTATGCGCGGCCGCATAGTTCAAACCAACCGTAATGATCTTCTGCAACAACTGATCGTACGGAACTCCCGAATACTCAGCCGAATCAGCAAAATCCTCCTGATGCGCGATCTGTGGATTCGGATTGGCTTCGAGCAAATAGAACTGCCCGTCTTCAGTCATCCGGTAGTCGAGCCGGGCATAACCGCTCAAAAACAGGTACCGGTAAATTCTTTTCGACAATCGCTCGAGCGTCTTGTGCTGTTCCGGAGTCAAATCGGCCGCGCGTGTGGCGACACCAACTTTCTCCTGGTATGCAGGATCCCATTTCACTTTCAGCGTCGCGATGTTCTCGGCCCCTTCCGGCAGTTTCTCCATCACGAGTTCCCATGGTGCGTACGTTTGAATGTTCTGATTACCGATCACACCCACGTAAATCTCTCGCCCCTTGATGTACTGCTCTACAATCGCGGCCGTCTTGTTCTGCCGGTGAATGAACTCAACTCGCTGCGTAAGCTTTTCGTCGTCGTGCACGATCGAAGCCTGTGCGATACCAACCGATCCCTCCTCGCTGATCGATTTAACGAGAAGAGGAAACTTCAATCGCTTCGGCCGGCGCACTTTTCGATTCATCGGGAAGACAGCAAAGTTCGGCACCAGCAAACGGTGATACGAAAGGATCATCTTCGTGAGTGCCTTGTCGTGCGCCAGAGTCATGCCGCGCGGATTACAACCCGTATAAGCCTGCTTCATCAGTTCGAGATAACTGACGACGTGCTGATCGTAGAGTGGATAACCATGAAACTCTTCGAGCAGGTTGAAGGCAATGTGAGGCTTGTGTTCCATCAACGCGTTGCCGATCACGTTGAGTTGATTGTAGAGACCAACTGGATAGACCTCATGGCCCATCTTCTTGAGCGTCGAGATCACATCGTATTCGGTTTTGACTTCGAGTTTTTCTTTGTCGGAAAGACGGTCCAACGAATCAGGAGGCACGAGGTCTTCGTGAACTAGCACTATGATGCGCAGTTTCTTTCGCGGCTCAAAGGTCATACGGCTATGCGATGATAACCTGAATGGAGCACGTTCATTACTTGCACAGTCAAGACTATCATTACACGACGACGCGCCTCACGGGAAGGTGTTGCAACACGCAACTTCAATTCTTTGCAACGATCGATCATATTTTGTAGCACGTGATCGATCGTGTATTGGTGTACTCCGGTGCCTTCAGCAACGATCTGACGCACCTCGCGACGGACCTGACGAATGAAGCTCGCGGCACTGGGCCGTGAGTTATGTCGCGGATCGTCAGAAAAGATTCGGTGCAGATCGCGATCGTAAACAGCGGGCCATTCGAAGTCGTAACGTTCACGTTTGCGCCGATAGTGCTCGCGTAGCGTCATTCTCAACGCCGAAAGCGGTTCGACTTTCGTGCGCACTCTGTTCTTTGGTTTGGTTCCGGCGATCTGGGCCATCAGCTCGTCGATGTATTCCAGTTTGTGCAGTGCGGGCCAGCCGCGATAGCGGCGTCGCCATTGCGAGCGTGGCGTTAGCCATACAGCAAAGGTTTCAGCAAAGTCTTCCGCGGGATGTGCCTGGGCGTACCAGGCGGGAAGATGCAAAACGTATTTCCGGCTCTTCGGTTTTGGTTTGTAGAAGTCCGGATACGGCTGCGCGAACGAACCGAATAGCTCGCGGTGTTGTCGTTTGAAGTGCAGGCGAAACGCGGTGTCGAGGGCATGACCGGCTTCGTGCCGCAGGATGCGTATGCACTCCGTGTCGGTGCCGCCTTCGATTTCCAGCATCTGCTTCCGCTCGAGCTTCATGAGGCGCGGGTGTGCCAGGTAAAACGGAATTGCGATCCCGGGCACGCCGTCAGGCGAAAACCACTCTTCGGACAGCCAAACATGGGGTTTAAAGCGAATGCCGCGGGAGTTTAACTCGCGGTACAGTCTCTTGATGTGAGGTTCGAGAAAAGAGCCCTTAATTTTGATTGGCAAATCGCAGATGCGCAGGTCAAGCAACTGCTCGTCGGTGAGACGTTGCCAGGGGAATCTGTAGCTCACGGCGGCCCATTCTACGCGAGACGGGGGACGGGGTGAACCGGAGACGGGAGATCCATGGTCTTCCTGTCCCCCCTTCTCCCCATCTCCGCTTCTTTGCTCGTGGCCCTTTTACTCTCCCGCTTTCGCGTTTAAGATGGAGAACAAACCGGGAGCATCCATGCAAAAAACAATACTTACTATCGTCTGTCTCATGACGATTTCAGGCGTTGCCAGTGCCGACACCAAGATTAAGTCGCGCCAAACCAGTGGCGGCCAGACTTACGAAAACACCAGCTACATCAAAGGCAAACGACAGCGTAGCGAAACAAACAACGGTCAGATGATCACGGTGCAGCAGTGCGATCTGCGGCGCAACATTCAAATCATGCCGCAAGCCAAGGCTTACATCATTCAGCCCTACGATCAGCCCTCTGCTGCGACGGCAAACACGAACCGGCCAACGTCAACGGCGGGGGGCGCCGTGACGAAGGGCGGTGTTATTACTTCAACCGTCACCACCCGAGACACCGGTGAACGCAAACAGATGTTTGGTTACCCCGCGCGTCACATCATCACCACGATGGTCATGGACTCCAGTCCTGACGCCTGCTCACAGGTGAAGAACCGGATGGAGGTCGACGGCTGGTATATCGACGCTGCATTCGCATTCGAGTGTGACAGTCAACAGGCCTACGTCCCTTACCGGCCGCAAGCAAGCGGTGGTTGTCGCGATCGCTATGAGACAAAACAGATCGGCGCCGCAAAGCGCGGTCTACCCGTGTGGGAAAAGACGACGATGTTTGGTCCCAACGGCGTTGAGAGTTTTTCGACCATCAACGAAGTAGTCGAGCTCTCACAGGCGACATTGGATCCGAGTCTGTTCGACATTCCGGCGGGGTATCGCGAAGTTCAGGACTTTGCGAGCGCGTTCAGCGCGCCTTCCATGGCTTCACCGAGTTCCACCAGCGAGCCGAGTTCTTCAAGTTCAACAAGTCCGTCGAACACTGCCGCTCCAACTGAAGCGGCTAACAAGCCTGCGGCGGCTGTCGGCCCAAAACGAGAAGGTGTTATCCGACTCGGCTTGGTCGCCGTAAAGACCGGAAACGTCGCGGAGGGAATGAACGCGAGCAATCTGGCAACAGCGGTTCAAAATACGTTTAGCGACAAACTTAAGACTTCGAACGTTGAAGTCGTGGCAATCGAGGCAAAGCAACTCCAGGCGATTGAAGCCGAGGCGCGGCAGAAAGAGTGTGACTACCTGGTCTATGCCACGGCCTCGCACAAGAAGGGCGGTGGTGGCGGTTTTGGTAGCGTCTTCGGTAGCGCGGCCTCAACTGTTGGCAGCAGCATTGGCTATGGTGGAAGCACCGCGGCGGCAGTTACGGCAAATGTAGCAGCGGCGACGGTGGCAGAAAGTGTGAAGGCGAAGGATGAACTGACACTCGATGTGAGATTAGAAAAACCCGGCGCGAGTTATCCGGCATTCGCCAAGCAGTACAAGGGGAAAGCCAAGTCAGCCGGCGAAGACCTCGTAACTCCCGCAGTCTCCCAGGCGGCCCAAGGAATCATCGAAGCAGCAACAAAGAAGTAGTAGCCACAAACAAGCACAAAAGACACAAAAACAAGTGAAGAGTCATCTCCCCTTTCCTTGTGTTTCTTGTGCCTTTTCGTGGCCTAACTTCCTGGTATAACGCCCGTCTTCAAAAACGAAGACGGGCATTGCTTTTCTACGACACACTCAGCACAGAGCGGATTACGTGCTTTGCAGATCTTTCTTCCGTGCGAAATCATCAGGTGCGGAAAGATCACCCAATCTTTCCTCGGCACGATCTCGATCAAGTCCTGCTCGATCTTTTCCGCGGTCTTCTGCTGCGTAAAGTCCAGCCGGTGTGAAAGCCGGCTCACGTGAGTATCAACCACTACGCCGGCCTTGATCCCAAACGCATTCCCCAACACGACATTTGCCGTCTTGCGCGCCACGCCCGGCAGCTCCAGCAACTGATCCATCGTGTGCGGTACTTCCCCTCCATACTCCTCGGTCAAGACCTTCGAAGTGCCTTGAATCGATTTCGTCTTATTGCGGAAAAAGCCGGTCGACTGGATGTCCTTTTCCAACTCTCGCGGAGACACCTTTAGATAGTCTTCCGGCTTCCGGTACTTTCGAAACAGATCCTGGGTGACGATGTTTACACGTTCATCCGTACACTGCGCCGAAAGAATCGTCGCAATCAGCAACTCAAACGCGTTCGTGTGATTGAGCGAACACTTGGCGTCGGGATAAGCGCGCTTAAGACGGCGAATTACCTCGCGCACTCGCTGTTTCAACTCTTCCATACTCTCGCGTTTGGCCATCGATTATCCTGTTCTCTTCAGCTTCCCTGTCTTCTTGGCCCAGGCTTCAATGCGCACGAATGCGACGAGCCCGAGCGGCAAGAGTATCGCGCCCATCAATGCCAGGATCAGCAACTCGTGCGAGACCGCTGACAAAGGCGCGCCGGCAAGATAGTCTGCCGTCGTGTTGCTGCTCTCAACTCCGAATAACTTTCGACAGG
>DASYSD010000012.1:0-86058 GCA_036003745.1 Pyrinomonadaceae bacterium | reverse complement strand
CGCTTCCGGCGGTAGCAGTGGATGACAGCACGTAAAAATCAGGCGCAGCCGATCATCCTCGAGGCAGTCCTCTTCATTGGAACTTTCCGCCGAATTCAACTGCGCTTCGATATGTCGCACGAGCTCGTCTTGAGACGCATCGAATCTTGCCCGCCGACGCAGAGTATCAATGGCTTTGAATCGGGCCGTCGAAATCATCCATGGTCGCGCGTTGCCGGGTACTCCACTCGTCGGCCACAGGCTCAGCGCAGCGGCAAAGGCCTCGTGCATTGCCTCCTCAGCCAGATCAAAATCACCGAGCAGGCGGATCAGAGTTGCCAGGATTCGTCCCGAATCCACGCGATAAAGGGAGTCGAGCAATGCGCGTATCTGCTCGGAGGAACGCTCGGGCATGACGACGACCCTAGCAAACGAGCTACCCCGAATCAATTTGGCAAGCGGCTGCAATGAAGTAACCTGCGAAGAGGGAGGCTAAGGAGTGGCTGCAGCGTTTAGTTTTTTGGAAGATAGGAAGGAAGTCAATTGGAGGCGGCGATCGGAATCGAACCGATGAATAAAGGTTTTGCAGACCTCTGCCTTACCACTTGGCTACGCCGCCATACCGGCAAGAATAAAGGATGAAGGCGGAAAGATGAAGCAGCACCTGCTCGAAAGCCAGTCAGCTTTCGTCCTTCATCCGCCCGCCTTCATCCTGATTTCGTGGAGCGGGAGACGAGACTTGAACTCGCGACCCTCGCCTTGGCAAGGCGATGCTCTACCACTGAGCTACTCCCGCTCACCTAAGAGAATTGCATTTCTCAAAGTGGTGGGACGAAATGTACCCCTTTTTTTACCCCTTTGTCCAGAGGCCCTATTTCCACGATGTAGCTAGAAACCACGTTGGTGGAAAAGCTAGAAATCTACTCTCGAGTGCAACGGTGGGGGATTAATACTCCTTAGTGGCACCCGACTTCATACTTCGCTTAGTTGGACCAACGCATTGTAATTCATTCTTGGACTGATAGAGAGCTTGGGCAAAATGATGTTCTCATCCTAAGTAATCATGGCACGATTACCTGCGGCGCCTCGCTTTACGCAGATGCGATCACGAAGCAATCACTTTACCAGCAACTGAATTTCATTTTATGACCTGCTAATTTTCGCGTTAGTGCCGACCTCATCTTCTCGAACAAGTGCATGTTGCTGAAACAACACTGCAATTACCTCCACTAAACATCCTTCTTCGCGCGCACCGTTCCGCGGACAATAATGGATCGTGGCTTTGCTGCCCGTAGAGTCAAAGGCGGTTAAGCAGTCGTAGAGAATAGCTTGTGGAGGATAGCCTGAGCTTTGTAATAAGAGGGAACAGGCAGATATGGAGTTCTCGCTTTCCCAGAATCATTCCTTGTAGAAAATTACGTTGTCATTCTTCTTTGAAAATGAAGGACTTCACTTACACCTTTACGTCTGATGCCAGACAGAACGGCTATGTTAAGCTCAGGTTCTCCTTGAAGGTACACTCTGTTGGTTTTTGAAGTTATTGATCCTTCAGGCTTCAGGGCTAATTCCCTACCGCGTTTGTGGAGCTATGTCTTCAAGTTCCGATATGTTGGTCAGAAATCGGATCCTCAGTGCGCTGCCCGCCGCAGAGTACAATCGCCTCCGTCGTCACCTCAAGCTCGTTACCCTTCAGTATAAAGAAGTCCTTTATGAGCCAAACAAACCGATCAAGTACGTCTATTTCCCCAATGACGGCGTGATCTGTCTGCTCTCGACTGCCAGTAAGAGAGTTGCTGTCGAAATTGGATTACTGGGTAACGAGGGGATGCTCGGAATCCCGGTTTTTCTGGGAGCTAATTCAACACCCCATTTAGCCCTCGTACAAGCGCCGGGAAGCGCCATGAGGATCGAAGCGAGGTTGCTTCGAGAAGAATTCAAGCGAGGCGGCAAGCTGCAAGATCTGTTATTGCGCTTTACGCAGGCGCAGCTAATCATGATCGCTCAAACAGCAGTCTGCAATCGTCTCCATGGTATAGACGGACGCCTCAGCCGTTGCTTGCTGTTGATGCACGACAGAGTGAATGGTGATGAATTCCAGCTCACCCAAAACCTAATTTCGCAAATGCTCGGCGTGCAGCGCACCGGCATTACCGCAGCTGCCGGCCTGCTGCAGAAGAAGAAGATGATCGGATATAGGCGGGGAACGATTGCCGTCCTCGATAGGTTGCGGCTGGAAGACAATACGTGCGAGTGCTATTGGATCGTCAAAGAGGAATTCGATCGCCTGGGGCCGGGACCGTCTTTGCTCTAACCATCACTAAGGCCTGAGTTGCTATACGGTCCGCAAATGTAATCAAAAAGTTGCTGCATGAGTACTTCGATCTACGCTGAGTTCATTCGCGGCTCTGTAAAAACTGAACAATTCAAGCGACGAATTGACACTGCTGGTAAGTCCCTCCAAGAACCTCCCCTCAGGGTCTGGTAACAGACATATCGTGCTATAGTACTTCAAGGCCTCAAGGCACAAACAGAATGGCTTGGAAGAACCCATGCTCCTGAGCTTCGGGGGGGGAAGGCCGCCGTACTTAGCCGTTTCGAGACCGTGACCTCGATCAGTAGGCGTGCAACTTCAGCTCAGCCGCTTTAAGGGCTCTGGGCTTCCTGACACACAGTCGAAATTTGCAGCACCATCACAATCGAATGATCAGTTTTAGCGAGTTGGCCCACGGTTGTCACGCGGCCACTAACCCGACAAGGACTGATGCGCGCGCAGCCATTGTGGCAAACGAAGCGCTCATGTAGGGATCTATAGCGATGAAGTCAGTTCGTTGTATTGAGCAACCATGTTTCAGGTTCCTATCCACGACGAAGGTTGGTGATCGCAATAGACTCCTCTCGTTAAGAGCCAAACCCGGTCGTTAATATATGGATTGATCTCGATTTAATGAGACGAAATATCACTCAAATCCAGGACTTGGCCCATCGCCTGTTTGCCGTGGAAGCTCGCAAGCATGGTCAGCCGCGCGACGCTGCCGAAACGATGGAGGAAGTTTGTCAAAGATTGCAGCAGCGACTTAAGCTGCTGATCGGAACTGCGGGACTGTATGCCCTGTTCGCCCGTGGCCTTTATTTGGCTAAGGCTGAACATCCGTGGCTCGACCTGGTTGAGATTGAACAAAATTCAGATTGCGCTTTAAAAGGATTGCGCGAAGCCGCAGAGCAGCAAAACAGTGACGACGCGATCAAAGGCTTTGCCGCCATTACCGCCAATATCATTTGGCTGCTGGTGACGTTCATTGGTGAAGACATCATTCTGGGCTTGATGTATGAAACGTGGCCGGAGCTCAGGAACGATGGGTCGCGGCTTACGGTGCTGAACACGGAGACGAGTGATGAGTGAGCGAGGAAAAGTAGAGATTAAGAGGCTTCCTTCAGGTGTGCCAAGGCTGGACGTTGTGCTTGGCGCAGGTGTGCCGGAGTACTCCTTTAACTTGGTCGCGGGCGATCCCGGATCGGGCAAGACTACCTTAGCGCACCAGTTCATGTTCGCAAACGCTACCGAGGAGCATCCAGCCATTTACTTCACTATCCTGGGTGAGCCTGCTTTGAAGATGCTGCGTTACCAGCAACAATTCTCCTTCTTCGATCATAACAAGGTGAATAAATCCATCCATTTCATCAACCTCAGTCAGGAGGCTTTGGACCAGGACTTAGGCCATGTGCTTGAACACATTGTCGCGCAGGTCGAAAAAATAAAACCTGGTATCGTGATTGTTGATTCCTTCCGGACACTGGTGCGCGCGACGAGCGAGGTCAAACCTGAAGGGATGAGCCTGACTGAATTCGTGCAGCGGCTTGCGATCCACCTGACGAGTTGGCAAGTCACTTCATTCTTGATCGGCGAGTACGTTGAGCACGAGATGCAGAAAAATCCAGTCTTCACGTTGGCCGACGGTATCATCGTGCTGACCCAGAACACCGAGCGCAATTCGATGGTGCGCCAGCTTCAAGTGCCGAAGATGCGCGGGCAGTCGCCCCAGCCAGGTCGGCACACCGTGCGCATTAACCACGACGGATTGCAAATCTATCCGCGCATGATCAAGCCGATTGAGGAAGCACAAACCGACTTACCATCGCGAACGATCTCGACGGGCGTGACTGGGCTCGACGAGATGCTCGGCGGAGGCACGTTAACCGGGAATTCAATCCTCATCGCCGGCGCCTCCGGATCGGGCAAAACGACGCTCGCTATCCAGTTCATCGCCGAGGGTGTAAAGCACGGCGAACCGGGCGTAATCGCCATTTTCGAGGAGACGATTCCGAAATATCTGGACCAAGCAAAGGGTTTCGGCATTGATCTGGAAGAGATGATGAAGCAGGGTGACTTAGAGATGGTCTACATCCGCCCGCTCGATCTCTCGGTGGACGAGACGCTTTATACGATCCAAGAAGCAGTGGAGCGAATCGGAGCAACGCGCGTCGTACTGGATTCAATTTCGGGACTCCAGGCCGCGCTCGCGCCCACCTTCGAGCAGGATTTCCGCGAATCGCTCTACCGGCTGCTCGGAGCCATGACCGGCGTCGGGATCACGGTTCTGATGACGGTGGAGGTCACGGAGAACTATAACGAGTTGCGCTTCACGCCTCATGTCATCTCCTTCCTGACGCACGACATCGTTCTGCAACGCTATGTTGAAATCGAAGGTCAGTTGCGCAAGATGATGACGGTAATTAAGACGCGCGGCAGAAAACACAGCAGCGATCTTCGCGCCTACGAGGTCACTCAGGAAGGCATTGTGGTTGGCGAAGTGCTGAGGAGCTACAGAGGACTCATTACCTCAGTCCCGCAGTTGCAGGAGGCAAAGTACGTGGATCGTGACGGCCTGACCGATCAGGAGACAATGGTGCTGCGCACGCTGGAAGAAATGGTAGAAGCGCCGCTCAAAGATTTAGCCGAGCGAACCGGGCTGAGACGTACCAAACTGACACCCGCCCTCAATCGCCTCGTCTCGCTCAATTATGCGGGCAAGATAAAGAATGACAATCAAACTCTTTATCGTGCGGCTCGGAAAGAAGGGGCATCATGAGTGTTCCCATCTCTCGGGAGAGACCGGCAAATAATAGTCTTCTTGCTGCGCTGCCAAAAGAGGAGATCCAAGGACTATTGTCGGAGATGCAGCAGGTAAGTTTGTCTTCCGGTGATATCCTGCATAAACTCGAAGATTCAATCAGGCACGTTTACTTTCCTCATGATGCAGTCATCTCCCTAATATCACAAATGAAGAATGGTGCTTCGGTCGAAGCAGCTATGGTGAGTGGAGAGGGCATGGTCGGATTACCCGTTTTTTGGGGCTCCGATACGGCGATAATGCAAGCGGTGGTGCTAATCTCCGGCACGGCAACTAGAATCAGGGCCAAGGTCTTCAAAGAAGAGTTCTGCAAGTCACGCCTGCTTCGTACCCTGCTTCACCGGTATACACAGACGCTGTTAACCCAAACCACCCAATCCACGGCTTGCAATGGCTTGCACCCGGTACGAGAACGATTCGCCAAGTGGCTACTGTTATTGGCTGACCACCTCAAAAGGGACAAATTCAAGCTCACTCATGAACTCATTTCTCAGATGCTGGGGGTGCGTAGGGCTGGTGTTTCGACGAGCGCCAGTAATCTTCGGCGCCTGGGTCTCATTGAGTACAGTCGCGGCAATATTAGTATCGTTAACAGAACGGGACTCGAAGCCATAGCCTGTGAGTGTTATCAAATCATCAAGACCGAGTTCGACCAATTGCAGATAGCGCTCTTAACAGAACTTGTCGCAAACGCAAACGCGAGTGTTCCTAATACCCTAAAAGAGCGACAGGTACGGCAAGAGCGCGAACGAACATTGGAGAGGTTGCGCGACATCAATAGCCGATTACTTATTGCGGGAATCCGCGAGCAGGAAGCGCGAGAAGAGGCTGAGGCCGCTAACCGGGCCAAGGAAGAGTTTCTCGCTAATGTTTCGCATGAACTACGCAACCCATTGAACGCGATACTTGGCTGGTCAAGAATATTGCGCTCGAACCAGGCTGACAAAGATACCGTAACGAAGGCTCTCGAGACTATCGAGCGCAATGTGGAATCGGAACAGCGGCTGATCGAGAGCATTCTAGATATCTCGCGCATCACCGCACGCAAGCTGCGGCTTGATATCCATGCGGTCGAGCTTCGACCGGTAATTGAGGGCGTTGTGGATGCCATGCGTCCAGCGGCTGAGACGAAGCACATTCGGCTGCGCGCCAGGCTTGATTCCAAACCTCTTCTCGTCAAGGGTGATGCATGGCGTTTGCAGCAGATCTTGGCGAATCTCCTCTCTAATTCCATTAAGTTCACGCCCGACAAAGGTAACGTCGAAATCATACTGACGCGCAACGACTCTCACGCCCGCATAGAAGTAATTGACTCAGGCAGAGGAATTTCTCGGGAATTCCTGCCGTACGTCTTCGACCGCTTCCGCCAGTCGGAGGACACGCCGGTCAGCAAAGACGGCGGTCTTGGATTAGGACTTACCATTGTGCGTCACTTGGTAGACCTTCACAGCGGCACGATTAAAGCGGCAAGCGGCGGCGAAGGAAGGGGAGCAATCTTCACGGTCGACCTTCCATTGTTCACAAAGACTGCGGAAGAAAAAATACCGAAAGGCAAGAAGGCAGCTAACTCATCAAAAAGGTGAAAAGCCGTTTCGTTCTCTTGCGCCAAAGATATTTATGAGAGAAGGATTGCTAAGCTTGTGGATGAGGCTCGCAAGCGCCTTAACCAGAAACGTAGCGGAGAATTTACTCGAGTCGAAATCGATGCGGTGTAGCTCAACCGTATAAGCAAACCCTTAGCGTGATTAGCCATCCAAGAAGCTGGCGTCTCAAGTACAGATCGCTACACTCAGAGTCAGCTAAGAAGAAGGATTGCGAAATGCGAAAATACTACTTGCCCTTTTCAGGACACCATTTAGTTTTGTTCTTTGCGATGATGCTGATCGCTGTTCAACCCCTTACCAGCAGCGGTAGTCAAAACTCTCAGGCGTTATCGACCAGTATCGAGAATTTCGGGAAGCTTAATGACAACTATTATCGCGGTTCTCAACCTATGGCGAGGCAGTTTGAGGAGTTAAAGAAACTCGGCATTAAGACGATCATTGATCTGCGCAAAGACAGCATCGCAGGAGCCTCGCAAGAAGCACGCGAAGCAGGGCTTCAGTATGTCAACATTCCGCTGACTACGAAACGCCCTGCAACGGAGGACCAGACAGCACAGTTCCTGAAATTAGTTAATGATCCCGCCAATTGGCCAGTGTTCGTTCATTGCAAGGGTGGGCGTCATCGCACCGGGGAAATGACTGCGATCTACCGCATCACTCAGGACGGCTGGAGCGGCGAGAAAGCCTACGAGGAGATGAAGAAATACGATTTCGAGGACAGCTTCTTCTACCCACGCTCGCTCAAGAAGTACGTCTTTGCCTATTACGAACAGTTCCGATCGCTGAAGACTTCAAAGACAGAGGCCGTCGTAGCGACACCGTCACCCGCTCCCTAAGCTTTTCTGAATTATTCTTGAGATTACAGTGGGTTGTGTTCAAGGTGGGTTTGATATGGCAGTCGCCACCAAACGTGATTTTAATGCGTCCGTAATTGCATTCGCGTAAAGCAGGGCACCTTTTTTATTCGGATGGCCTAACGCCGCATAACGACAAAATAAGCGTAAAGCCTTTCGCTCCTTATTTTCTTCAGCCGTCCCGCTTGGTTGGTCCCTGTAAAGTTCGTTGCAGCTTAATGTTCTTTGCTTTCGCACTTCGTCGTTACTGGGTAAGAGAATTTTGCCAAACGATAAGAAAAGCAGTGTCATTCTCAAGGGAGATCGATTAAACCCCCATAAATGCGTCTGCGGTGCGGCAAACGAGTAAGCCACCGGAAACGCGACTTTTACGAACATGACTCGGTCGTGTCCGATTTCTGCGTTGACACTTCGCACTACTTCAGCCAATTTGATGTTCGAGGCTTGATACCATTGGCTGGAATTCACCTTCAGTCGTTCGAAGACTTCTTTGCTGCTCATCCTCGAAGCGCCGTCAGCTTGAGTCTTAAAGAAGCGACGAGCCAAAGCCTTTACAACAAAGTCGTTTCTCGTCTCGGTGGAAAAGAACAGGTAATACCCAGTTACAACTATACGCGCCGCCGGAAATGAGGTGGCGATACGACGCAGCAAGTTTGCAACGGGAGTACCGCATTTGGCATCGGTCATGTCATCTACTTCGCCCGTATTGGACGCATTCAAAAGGTTCTGCACACCCACATCATTTCCGCACCCGCTCACCAAAACCAGATCAACCTGCGATGGATTGGAATAGAATCGCACCGCTTCATCCAGCTCGTCGTTGATTGTTGGCAGGCCCACATTAACCTCGCGATTGGAGGAGGTGAGATTATTTGTAAGTGAACTCCGTTCAATTACAGCGCCGGAGTGAGCTTCAATTCGTTCGACGACGCGTCTTCCTGTGTTTTTCTCCACCCACAACTTCACGTGATACCAGGTCTTATGTTCTGTTTTTAACCCCTGGCCCCACAGTATGGAATCCCCCAGAACGAGCATATGGAACGGCTTATCACCTTGTGTTTGATTCTGAACGTTTTGCCCTAAGGCTGAGGACGAGGCAAAAAGAAGCAGGCAGACTATCAGGAAGCTCAGCTTCTTGCTGGTCGCAACCTTCATGGATGTATTGAACCGCGCGAAGCTGTTGTTCAGCATTTCAATGTCTACCCTGGTTCCATAGCTCTAAACGTTTCCTGTTGGAGTTCTCGAGTTGAGTAATCGACGCTTGGTCTGTGTCGAAATCCGAACGCTGAGGATTCCGGATCGACTCTTCCCGTATATCGCGTCGAACACGGGCTTGAAACCAGCTGGCCCAGCTACCCCACTTTTCGGATCAGGTTTGCCAAATCGGCGCCTCTGATCTGGAGTTCATTACCCTCCTCCTCTTTTTTGCAAGGGCTTACTCAATAAGCCTTCTTGGACGGAGCGGTGATGTTGACGTCAAACGCTCTCTCTGTCGCCGAAAAGCCAGCTGCCAAACATGAAGAGCGTTACGATCCCCGCACAACTTCTACTGTCTCATAGTCGATCGCAACTCTTATCTTTGAACCGCCGTCCGCAGTTTTGTAAAGGTCTTCGATAATGTAGATCCCGCTTGATCGAGAGCCTTGGAATTAAACTTCTTAATTTTTGTGGCAACGCCCGTAGAGCTTCGACGTGGCTGTTGTCTTGATGACAGCCGCGTAAGTTGGTTGATACGTTCCCGAAGCGCGGCCACATAAGTTTCCCTCGTTCCCTCTGAATAATTTGCGGCCCGGAACGCATCGCGAAGCTGCTCGTCTGAGAGTTGCGCGAGGAGCGAACCGATCCATCTCGCGTGCGCGACAGGAATACCGCGCATTGCTTGTTCTTTCTTAACTTGGCTGCGGTAATAAACAGGATGAAGCACAGATAGATGGCCCAAACCGGTAGGTCTGGTATCGTAGTCGAACTCAACTGCACCGTCCTCAACGCCCCGGACAAATTCTGTCGAGAGAAAGTCCACCAGATCGTTTTTTGTTCGCGTTCCGCCAAGTCCTCCAGCGCGCCCGAGTGTAGCGCCAAGATCCGTGACGTAATATCGCGCTTCTCTACCACGCGGACTATCCATGTAAATGATCCGATTGTTTCCAGCGTGTGCGTCAAAGTTGTTGAGCAGAATCATCAATACTTTGAGACCGCTAAGTTCGCGCGTATCCTCGAATGGGTTCTTTTGCCAGCCCCAGGTTGAGCCGCGCTTCATGTTTGTTCGTTTCGGCTCGAAACGCGCGCCTCGTACGACGTCGCCAGAAACATAGCCCCGGCCGCGCGAAAGCTGCGGCAGGTTATCAACTCGAACGTCATCGAAGTAATAAGCTTCTTCTACAAAGTAGCCGACTGCCCACACGAGTCTTGTAGAAACCGTCTCAGCTTGTGCTTCTGGTCCAAGCTTTACGGTCCACACATCACCGCGGGCGTCGCGCACCTCGAATTTGGGCGACTCACCACTCTTGTCTTCTTTGAGAAAAGTAAACGGCGCCACCGGAGCCATTTCCGGTGACCCTGGACCATAGAGCAAATCACGCGATGAGACATTTCCTGGATGTCTCCAAATAATGGGCCTGATCTCCGGCTGACTTGAATTGTTCCTTACGTTCGATTGTGAAAATCCAGCTTGCGATACAATTAAGCTAAGCACGACGAGGAGTGGACTTTGAAACATAAGTCGCGAGGTTCGCATTTTTGTAACCCCCCTTGAGAAGATTTCTTACGGGGGAGGACTTGGTTCAGCAATGGACCATGCGCACCCTGTGCCATCGTTTCTGAACGGGGCAAACTCTTTCCGCCAACGGCCGCTGCATCAAGTGGTTACAGAGGTTTCGCGGTCATTTGAGACGAGATCGTGATCACCTCCGGCTCGTACTGAGATCGTACGGTGTCGATTGAGAACGTTCCAAACTCACGTCAGGAATCATCACGTAATCGGCTTCCTCGGCACCTAAAGATTGCCGTAAGTATTTAAGTTGTAAGCAAGCCCATAGGTCCGCGGGCTATCTCGTCTCCCTCAAGTGCCCATACGTTCTGAATCGTCCCAACGCGCACAGTTGATGATGGCATAGTCATTTTGCTGCGAATCAACCGGCGCGAGTGCAACCGAGTTGGTCAAGCCTGTCTCCTTCATGTACCAGTCGGCGAGGTATTCCCAAAGTTCCTTCATCATTTCGAGATCATCGGCGGCGAAGTGATTAAATAAAAATAAGCCCGATGACGTAGTGTCGAACTCGGCTACGTCGCACGTTTTTAGCCGTCAGCAACTGAATTGATTTGGCCTCTTCCGCCATTGCGTCAACTAACTCGCCATAAACCGGAGTTGACCGCACTTCATTGGCCAGCGCACCTCCTTGTTCCGTGCGCCATCGAATAAATGTTGAAGATTAAGAGTCAGCGCTGGCGGTGTCGATGCTTCTGGTTCAGCCATGGCGCCACAATCGTGCTCCCTTCGTGCCAGTCAAGCACGAATACAAACCAAGCGCCGATGTTCGCGGTCCGCAAAAGGAAGTGATGGTTAACCCGCGCGTCCTGGAATACGAAACGTTGGTTGCCGTTAATCAGTTGAAGCTGCATCGCACGGCGACATCTTTGGGAAGCGGAAACTTGGGTTAGGTGAGACTGATACGGAGAAAATGGAATTTCCGATGATGATCCTCCGCGAGGCCATCGAAGCATTTACAGAAGCTGGCTATGGTGAGCGGCTGACTTTCGAGAGCGCGTAATACTCAGACACGGATGGCTCGCGATTTCTCACGAGCCATCCGTGTATAAATCTAGCGACCTGACGTTTGCGCCTTAGATCGCTGTTGCTCCTCGCCTCCTTCACTGATCTCCAGCCGCCGGCGCTGCGACTGAAGCTGTGGCGCCTTCATTGTGATCTCAAGCACGCCATTGCGGAAGGTTGCATTCGCATCGTCTGCGTTCACGCCTTCCGGCAGCGGTATCTGGCGATAGAAGCTGCCGTAGCTACGTTCCGATCGATAATAGCCTTCCCGCTTCTCTTCATTTTCATTTCGACGTTCGCCTGAGATCGTAATGGCGTCGTCAGTCACTTCGACATTGACATCATCTTTTGACATTCCAGGCAAGTCTGCGCGGATCACAAGTTCTCCCTCACGTTCAAAAGTTTCAACTTGTGGTGACCACAAACTTTGTCCGAACTCACCGAGATTCGTCGCGAAATCGCGTGCAAAGCTCGGCATCAGCGAGCGAGATCCGAAACCGAAGTCTTCAAACAGCCGATCCATCTCTTCACTGAACCGCCGCATAAAAGAGAATGGGCTAGTGCCGAGGCGAGAGGGATATGATTGCTGTCTGAGTGCGAGACCTCTCTCTGATGACGTTTGTTCGTTGCGCTGCATATTGTTCGATTGATGTTGTTGCTCTTTGTCCGTCTTAGCTGACTCTCGTTGTTGCTGAGTCGCCATAACTTTCACCTCCTCTTAAGAAACACGCTAAGCCTGAGATGTTACGACCTCGTTTCCTTTGCGTTGTTTCTTTCAAGGAAATTTTGCAAACCGTATGCCGAGGGCTCAGAAGTCTTTCGGACGTATTGCAAAAATCTCGCTTGTTTAGCACTCATCCGTCAGCAAAATACTCTTATTTCTTTCGATTTGACTTAGGTTTTTGTGCGTTATGTGAAACCCACATGATCCCGCCGACTTAACCGTATCAAGAGAGTATCGATTCAAGTCTGCCAACCACAGCAAGACGAAATTCACCAGCGCGTATTGAAGATTATGGGCCACTGTGGGTGGATCGCCGAGGATTACTGTGCCAACGTTAGACCGATCAGTAACAAACCGGAAATTACAAGCCCGACTCTGGTGAACAATCCCAGGACGATGAGTAAACCACAGATAAGTTCACCGAACGGCAAGATGTAAGCGAAGGGCATGACCAGTGTTGCTGGCAATTTGCCAGTAAAGCGTTGATTCATGCCGCCAACAAATTTGTCAGTCCGCCCATGAACTTGCCGGATTGATTTTCTACTCTGGTGAATTTTGCAACACCAGGCCCTCTTGTGAATTTCTCCTTCACAGAGATCATGACGACGTCGCTATGTTTCAAGGCTACAAGTACACTTCTTAGCTTTCGGGTAGCGATCTCTCATCCGTCCCTGATCCGCTGTCACTTCAATCGCACTTGGATGCGAGACAAAGCGCCCAGCTTCGATCGGGCGCGAGCGATTAGCTTGTTATCCGAAGCCGGCCCGCTTTCAGACGCGATACTGGCATATAAGCCACTCGCATGATTCCTCAGATCGCCAGCCGTTATGCTCACCGCATCCGCGGCCTTATTACTGGCAATCACCAGTTTGTCTCGCAAGCGCGCGCGCCTGCGCTTTCCTCTTTCGTGATCGAAAGCGTACATAAGGGCCTCGCCCAACCCGACTCCGCTAAGCATAGTAAGTTGTTATCTAGCCATCATCCCACTCCTGTTCGAGGTAATACTGTCTTGTGTTTGCAAGCAGGAAGTCTAACGAGTCACTCGGTAACGCGAACATTGGAGAAAGACGATTCAGCCGCGCCTGTCTCGAAACGTAACAAGCAACGGAACCAATCAATACACACAGCAGCGATCATGGGTCGGTAAGGCCGGACCTGGTTAGCAGCGGCCGAGAAGCAAGATGGCACGCCACTTGTGTTTTTGATGAAGAAAAGGGTTTGTGAAGAAGGAAGGACTCGGCTCATGAGTCAAGCATTGCGTGCTAAGAAAGATACACAGGAAGTTCAAATCCCTTCGGGTGAAATAAACATTACCGGCGAATTGAACATTCCGTGGAATGCAGCCGGCGTAGTTCTCTTTGCTCATGGTTCCGGCAGTAGCCGGCACAGCCTGCGAAATCAATTTGTCGCAAGAACCATTCGCAACGCTGGACTCGGTACACTCCTCTTCGACCTACTCACGCGCGACGAGGAAGTGATCGATGCTTACACCCGCCATCTTCGTTTCGACATCAATTTGCTTGCGGAGCGACTGGTAAACGCAACTTACTGGCTGAAGGGAGAGTTTGATCTGCGCACCGGCTATTTCGGCGCGAGCACTGGAGCTGCAGCAGCACTGGTGGCTGCAGCTCAACTCGGCGAGATTGTGGGAGCGGTTGTGTCGCGAGGTGGACGTCCCGATCTCGCCGCCGATTCGTTGTCGCTAGTTAAAGCACCAACGCTCTTGATTGTGGGTGGTCTCGATTACCCGGTCATCGAGATGAACCGGCAGGCATACTCGCGTTTGCGTTGTGAAAAGGAGATCGAGATCGTTCCTGGAGCAACACATTTATTCGAAGAACCGGGAACGTTAGACCAGGTGGCCCACCTCGCGGCTGAGTGGTTTCAAACACATTTGCATAGTTTGAGACGCACTGCAAAAGATCAGGAGATCACAGATGAATATGTCGAAGTTAAACGTTAAGACCTTAACGGTCCCGGAGATCGCAATCATTGCCGCTACGCGCGGAGCGCTAGGATTTGGAGCGGGGCTACTACTTGCAGACAAGTTCAGACGGGCAACAACGGAGAGCGCTCGGCTGGTCGTTCCTTTCAGGACTGGCGAGCACGATCCCGATTGCGATGCACGTCTTCAGAAAGGAGGAGCGTCTGTCAACCAGCCGTAGCATCGTTCTATGATTTTCCGTGATCGAACCGAAGCGGGGAAGTATCTCGCGACGAAATTGCTGAGTTACAAGGATCGGCCGGACGTGCTGGTGCTCGCGCTTCCCCGTGGCGGCGTGCCCGTAGCATTCGAAGTAGCCCAAGCGCTTCGCGTGCAGCTCGACATTTTCCTGGTGCGGAAGCTAGGTGTCCCTGGACATGAAGAGCTTGCGATAGGCGCAATCTCGACCGGCGGCGTGCGCGTGCTCAATGAGGATACAGTCGACTACCTGCGCATTCCCGAACACATAATTGACGCTATTGCCGCCGAGGAGTTGAAGGAGCTAAAACGACGCGAACTCGCCTATCGCGGTAATCGTCCGGAACCCGACGTCAAAGGAAAAACTGTAATCCTCATCGATGATGGACTCGCAACCGGCTCGACTATTCGTGCTGCGGCGCAGGCATTGCGCCAACAGCAACCGGCGCGAACGATTGTCGCGGTTCCGGTTTCAGCACCGGAGACATGCGACGAATACCGTATCGGTGTCGATGAGATCATCTGCGTTGTCACTCCTGAATGAGAAATTTAAGAACCTGCTGCTCGATGCTTACAACCAGTTTGCGCCTGATGGAAAGCGGTGGGGCTACAGCATCACGCAAAACAACTGCGGAGATGCATTCAAGCGAGCAATCAATAAAATGGGCATACCGGGCCTTCCGAAAGAGAACTCAATAAAGCCGTCTTCTCATCAATGGTTTATCGAACATGTTTTGGGACCGAAACGGTCAATGGTTCAGTATTAAATGCTGTCGTATATTTAGTTATTGAACCACGCAGAAAACTCATCTTTATGAGGTGGAATATGTACGCTGTTACCTTGTTTCTGAGCTGTATTACGCTGCTCGCGTCGCTAGTGATTTGTGGTGGTCGCCCACGCTTTCTCGATCGCACCATCAGAGGCGATACAACTCTCACCCAGGAATGGACGGAAATTACTCTTGAAACACCGCTTAAGCCTGAACGTGACGTACAGGCTGTCATGCTTCATTTGGCGGAACCTTACGAAGCGGATCTCCAATTGAACGGGGTACGACTGCCCGACGGCTCGCTAGTCAAACCTGAGGTGCAGCTTGTGGACACGGCCGGAAACACCTATTCGTTGAATTACTACGGATTATTTGGGCGACAGTTAGTCATTTTTACGCTGCGGGATCAATTGATGGGCAGAGAATATCGCACTGTCCGGATTCGTAGTGATAAGCCTATCCATAGCAGAAGGTTTTTTTGGCGGTGCTATTACACGAGGGATATCGATTAATCAACCGCAACTGTATGGGGCGCGTGTGGTGCGATCAAAGTACACGAAGCCGTCTCATCGAGCTTTCAGCGAGAAGGTGTTGATGCCAGCGGAAACGTGGCAGCAATGAATCGGATTAAACTGACTTTGATCGGGAGCGGAGGCGTTTCAACGTCTCCGCTCCGTTCGAGCCACCTACCGTCAACGTTGTCGTCAAGGTTGAAACTCACATTCGTAAGTAACTAAAAACGCTCACGTTTGTGAGCGCGTGCTCTTTTACTGAGCTACTCCCGCTTGAGCACGGTCGATTCTAATGATTCAACTGCTTGTCAAGCGAACCGCCTTCACCACAGGCAACAAACGGTGCAACGCGAACGGGGATCACCCGATAACGTTGCACCGTTGTTTTAACCCTAAGCCTCACGCCGGTACCGGCGCGCAGCCGTCGAGTCTATGCTTCGCAGTCTACGGGCGAGTGAATGTCTCGTCAACTGAGTGCGCAAAAATAAAACAGATGCTAAGACGCGACCTACTCAAGGTTGACTTCTACAGTCAACTCGAATAAGTTCCGGACGTTGCAACTTTCTTTGCAGCATTCCACACAATTGTCTATTCATTGCTTTTGCGGAGGAGCCTACCATGAAAGCCCACGGATTTCGTCTCGCGTCTCTCGTAATTCTCGTTCTGTCGATCGCAAACGTCAGTAATGCGCAGACAGGTTACAAAAAACCTCCGAAGGAAGTGCTCGACATTCTCCACGCTCCGGTGACGCCGGGCGTTTCTGTTAGTCCGACGCGCGACAACATGATTCTCACTACGGGCCTGCGCTATCCACCACTGGCAGACCTTGCGCAACCGATGTTGCGTCTCGCAGGGAGGCGGATCAATCCGGCAGCAAACTCGCCCCATCGTTACCAGTATGCGGTTGCGCTGACTCTAAAGAGACTCAGCGATGGCTCCGAGATCAAAATCGATGTGCCTACAGCCGCAAAGATAAGCGGAGTGGAATGGAGCGATGACGGAAAACATTTCGCTTTCCTAAATGGCACGCCCAATCGTGTGGAACTCTGGATCGGTGACGCGGCAACCGGAAAAGTTCGCAGTCTGAAGGATCTTGCCGTCAATTCAGTCATGAATAATGGATTGACGTGGATGCCTGACAGCCGCACGTTGTTGGTCCAACTTGTGCCCGCTGCGCGTGGTGCGGCACCGGCGGCTCCTCTGGTGCCGAACGAACCAGTCACGCAAGAGAGCGCTGCACGTCCTGGACCAGTAATGACCTATGAAGATCTTTTGAAAAATCCTCAAGATCAGAAACTCTACGAGTATTACGCAACATCGCAATTGGCGCTGGTAGATTCTGTCACCGGACGCTCGACGCCGGTTGGCAAACCCGGGATCTTTCAGGGGATGGATCCAGCGCCCGACGGCCATCATCTTCTGATTACTCGATTACAGAAACCCTTTTCCTATCTATTCCCTGATTCTTCATTTCCGAAGAAAATAGAGGTTTGGGACACCAGCGGAAAGCTGGTTTACAAAGTTGCGAGCCAACCACTTGCCGATCAAGTTCCGATTGACGGCGTGATTACCGGCCCACGCTCAATTCGCTGGCGGCCGAACCAGCCGGCGACACTCGTCTGGGCCAAGGCGCTCGATGACGGAGATCCAAAAAAGAAAGTTCCGTATCGCGACAGCGTGTTGACGATTAAGGCCCCATTCACAGGCCAACCAATCGAGTTACTCAAAACCGAGCATCGCTTCGGCAATGGCGGTTTTACTGAAAAAGGCGGATGGATGCTCTACTCAGATTACGAGCGCGATAAACGTTGGATCAGAACATTCCTCATCGATACTGACAAACCGGCAGCGACGCCTAGACTTCTTTGGAGCAGAAACGTGCAGGATCGTTACAGCGATCCGGGCACACCCATCACGCGCGTTGTGAGTGGTCAGCGAACGATCCTGCAAAATGGTGATTGGATCTATCTGAATGGTAATGGCGCGTCGCCTGAAGGCGACCGCCCCTTCCTCGATCGTTACAACATACAAACACTCCAGTCTGAGCGCATTTTTCGCAGCGACTCAAAGAGTTATGAAAGTGTGGTGGCGTTACTGAATGACGACGGTAGCAAGTTCATCACGCGTCGCGAGTCGCCCACGGAAGCGCCAAATTACTATGTGCTCAGCACCAGTGGGGACGGGCCACGCGCGCTCACGCAGTTTGCAGATCCCACGCCGCAGTTGCGTGGCATCAAGAAGCAGCTCGTTACCTATAAGCGCGCCGATGGAGTGCAATGTTCGTTCACGCTCTACCTGCCACCGAATTACAAAGAAGGCACGAGACTGCCGACGGTTGTGTGGGCGTATCCGTTGGAGTTTACCGATGCCGGAACGGCAGGGCAGATCACCGGTTCAACGCAAAAGGCGACTGCGATAATTGGTCCATCGCATCTGTTCTTTCTGCTGGAAGGTTACGCAATACTCGACAATGCGACGATGCCGGTGGTCGGCACTCCTGAGCTGGTTAACAACACTTACATCGAACAGATCGTGATGAGCGCAAAGGCCGCGATCGATAAAGCGACTGAGATGGGCGTGACTGATCCGGATCGTGTCGGAGTTGGTGGTCATAGCTATGGCGCGTTTATGACGGCGAACTTGTTGGCGCACAGTGATCTGTTCCGCGCCGGCATCGCACGCAGCGGTGCTTATAATCGCACGTTGACACCGTTTGGTTTTCAGAGCGAGCGCAGGACGATCTGGGAAGCGCCGGAGCTGTATTTAAAAGTGTCGCCGTTTATGTTTGCACAGAAGATTAATGAGCCGATGTTGATGATCCACGGCGAGGCCGACGACAACACGGGGACGTTTCCGATTCAGTCCGAGCGTATGTACCAGGCGATGAAAGGGAATGGTGCGACAGTAAGGCTCGTGATGTTACCGCACGAGGCGCACGGTTACGCCGGGCGTGAGAGCATCGAGCACGTGCTTTACGAGATGATCAGTTGGTTTGAGAAATATGTGAAAAACGCACCGTCGAGGGGGAAGCAAACCGATACGCAGAATTAGCGAAGGGCTAAAGACAAGGGGGTTGGGTGATAAGACGCGGGCGGCCACGGAGGGCCGCCCCTACAGTACGTTCGACGAAACTTTATTAATTCGCTGCGGCTTTCTTCTCCGGAAAGAGGGTTACTTTCACATACGACTGGGTGTTCAAATACAGCTTCGCTGCATCCTTGATCGTCGCGGCGTCGAGTTTCCGGTATAAGTCGGGTATCAACCACAGCCCGGCCGGATCTTCCTCATTCGTGAATCTCAACGCAATCTGATTCAGCAGGTAGCCATTCTGCTTGCTGTTCGTCTCAAACTCACGTAACAACGCCTCTTTCTCATCGTTGAGTTGTTTCTCAGTCGGTCCATCAGCCTTAAACTTTTCGATCTCTTCAAATACTCGTTTGATCAGATCGTCGGTTCGTTCGGGCGAGCAGCCGAATTGTATAGTGATGGAGTATTCCTGTTTTGGAAACTTCTGATAACCAAACGGCGCTGTAATGCTGTATGTGCCGCCAAGCTCCTCTCGTATCAACTCCAACAGCCGTGTTTGCAATATCTCCGACATCGCCCGGAGGGCAATGCGTCTCTCCTGGTTAAACACAAATTGACCACTGAAAACGATCGCCGCTCGACTCTGCGGTTCGATCCCTTTCTCCACTCGCTTCTCAACAATTCCGGTCGGGAACTTTATGCCGACATCTTTCCACGACTCTTTTCGTTTAATCGACGGAAGAGCGCCCAGGTAACGCTCTACGAGCGGCTTCATCGTTGCATCATCAAAGTTGCCAACAAAGTAGAAGGTGAAGTCACTCGCATCCGCAAAACGATCTTTGTAGAAGGCCAGTGACTTATCGAGGTTCCATTCGTCGACAGTTGCAGCAGTTTGTAAACGACGGCGCGGGTGATTCTGGTATCTCGCTGAAGTAAGTGCCTCCACGAATGCAAACCCCGGAGTCGCGCTCTGATTATTCATGAAGGTTCTCGCCTGTGTCGCCTGCGCGGCAAAGGCATTTGCGTCGGCTCTCGGTTGAGTAAACCTGAGATAGATGAGCTGGAACATCGTCTCCAGGTCTCTACGAGAACTGCTGCCGCTCATACCTTCTTCGAGTTCACCAATAAATGGAGTTGCCGAAGCCACCTTTCCTGTCAGCATCTTGCCGAGTTCAATGGCGCTGAACTTTGCCACGCCACCTGAGGTGATAACTTGAGTTGCGGTACTGGCGGTAATGTAATCGGCATCACTTACAAGCGATGTTCCGCCAGGGCTGCTGGCGCGAAAGAGGATCTCATCCGCTCGAAACGTCGTGGGTTTCAGTACGACTTTCACTCCATTTGCTAGCTGCCAGACTGTAATGCCGGTCTTGTCGTCGGTGGTCGTGTTTACAATTTTGCCGGGTGCAGGGAGCGACTCGAGCAGCACCGCCGATGCCACAGTATCGACGTATGGCTTAATTTCTGCTGCGGCTGAATCTTTGATAATCGCTGCCAGCTTCGTCTCATCCGGAATCGTCAGGCCTGTTTTCTGCGGCGCCGTAACAATCACGAGGCGGTTTTTATTACTTACTGGAAACCACTCACGCGCGAGCTTGTTGATCTCCGCGAGCGCGATCTCGGGAAGGAAGCGTTGGTGCAACGCGTACTCGTCATCGATGCTTGGGAGCGTTTCATTGATCAGGAAGTTGCGAACATATTCATCGGCGCGGCTGGCCGCGAGCGAGTTGTCCTTCTCCAGCGCAAGGCGCTCGTAGCTGCGCAGGACGTTTGTTTTCTGACGAGCCAGTTCGGTCTCTGTGAATCCGAAGCGTGCCACGCGCTCTGCTTCCATAAGCAATGCTTGTAAACCACGCTCGACGCCATCCTCCTTAACGAGCGCATTGAGATATGCGATCTCCTTTGTGCGCGCGAGAAAGCCACCGCGTCCGCCAAATCCGAAAACAAACGGTGCGTCCGGTTTTTGCGTGAGTTCCGCAAAGCGTGCGTTCAGCATCCCGGCAAACAGCCGGTCAACCGTCTTCTGTCTGTAAGCACCAATTGAGCCTTCCGGCCGTGCAGGCAAAAGTGTGTCAATCTCAACGCTCGTCGTCGTGGTTTCTTTGTCGGTGTTGATGGCGAATCCCATGTCCGCACGATCGGGAACGTCGTAGGTCGGCCGCGATCTGGGCGATCTATTTGCTGGGATGGATGCGAAATGTGAATTGACGAGTTTCTCGATTACCGCTTTGTCAAAATCACCAACTGCGACGATGGCCATCAGATCCGGACGATACCAGTCTTCATAAAACTTCTTGAGTCGTTCCGGTTTGCCATTCTGGATAATCTCAGGAGTGCCGATTGGAAGTCTGTTGGCATAACGAGAACCCTTAAACATCACCGGAAAGATCTTTTCGGCATTACGCATCCCGGCGCCACGTCCTGAACGCCATTCTTCGAGTACCACACCTCGTTCTTTTTCAATTTCGGCAGGCTCAAACGAAACGTTGCGGGCCCAGTCTTCGAGAACCTGAAACGCACGGTCCATCGCTTCCGGTTTGTCAGTCGGAACCTGGAGCATGTAGACCGTTTCGTCAAAGCTTGTGTAGGCGTTGATGTCTGCCCCGAAACGCATGCCTAACGACTCGATAAAAGAGATGAGCTCGTGTTTCGGAAAATTTTTCGTCCCGTTAAAAGCCATGTGTTCGACGAAGTGAGCGAGTCCGCGCTGATCGTCGTCTTCAAGAATTGAGCCGGCTTTCACCACGAGCCGAAGTTCGGCTCGTTTTTCCGGTTTCTTGTTGGACCTGATGTAATAGCGCAGGCCGTTCGTAAACGTGCCCATGGTGATTTGCGGATCGACCGGCATTGGCTGCGTTAACGCTGGTGTTTGACCCGAGCCGCCGACGCAGACGAGGCTGGCGATGATTGCGAGAACGACGAACTTCGACGCTAAGGAGTGCAGTTTCTGCATGGTGTTCAATCCGCGTTCTATTGGTGTTACCGATTGACGAAACGAAATCGGCGGAAACGCTGGGCGAATCGATGCTGGTTTTCCGCGAGATCCCTGTTGAGGATAAACGAAAGGGAATGCCCTCTCGCTGTCCAGCCATCATTGGAATATGCAATGGGGAGATCGATAGAGGTGTTGTCGTCTCTCGTCCAGGCGTTACCTGACACCTGCTCGCATCGCAGTAAATAATGTTCGATGCCTGTAAAAACACTGCGCCAGTAACCACCGTAGAGGGTTTTGTACACAATCCCGTCGACTTCCACATAAACTCTCTTTCCACTGAGAATTTTGTAGTTTATGCGGCCAAGCAGGTCGAGGAGACGGCATTGCTCGCGTGCGGTTGGGTCCGTCGCCGGGGAATGAAAACTCAGCAGATCATCGGCCGTCGCGTCGTCATCACGCCACGCTAAGGGTTTGTATTGAGTCGCCTGCGGCCGACGGTTTTCGTTCTTCATCCGGCACTCCGGAGATCGTGCCCATTTTGGGGATATTGCGGGCCATAGTTTATGCCCGAAACCGGTAGAAAGCCAGAGTTTTTGACCACGGATTAACACGGAAGGAAATCCGGATCCAATCCGCGTTTATCCGTGGCCCAGTCTCTCTCCGGAGACCGGATCAAAAAACAGGATTTTGTCCCTGGTTATTGTTATCCAGACTGTACTCTCCAGATCTGCGCGAAAGTCCGCCGGGGCGCGCGCAATTAATCTGTTAGTGCCTACCGAAAGGAAAACAAAAGTTTCATTTCCCATTAGCTCTGTGACATAAACATTCGCGGCGATCGCGTTGTCCTGCGGTGCTGATAGAACTTGAATATGTTCTGGTCTGATGCCGATTGTTAACTGTGAGCCACGTGCGAGCCCACCCATTGGGATTTGCAGTGCATCACTTACAAATGTTCCATTCTCAATTCTGCCCTCAATAAAGTTCATGCTCGGACTGCCGACAAACTCCGCGACAAATCGATTCGCCGGGTAGTTGTAAATATTCATCGGCGCGTCGAATTGTTGTAGCCGCCCTTTCTTCATTACCGCCACACGTGTCGCGAGTGTCATGGCTTCAGCCTGATCGTGTGTGACGTAGATGGTTGTGGTTCCGAGTTGATGCTGAAGACGCTTTAACTCGCCGCGCATCTGTACGCGCAAACGCGCGTCGAGATTTGAGAGCGGTTCGTCCATCAGATACGCACGCGGCTCGCGCACGATTGCACGCGCGAGCGCCACGCGCTGTCGTTCGCCGCCCGATAACTGTCGTGGTTTGCGTTCGAGCAGCGTTTCGATCTCGAGCATGGCAGCCACTCGTTTCACGCGTTCAGCGCGTTCACCCTTTTCGAGTTTGCGCACCCGGAGCGGATAACCAATGTTTTCCGCAATCGTCATATGCGGATAAAGCGCGTAACTCTGAAACACCATTGCCAGATCGCGATGTTGCGTCGGCACATCGTTAACGCGTCCGCCGTTAATGAAAATATCGCCGCCTGTTACTGATTCGAGACCCGCGAGCATGCGTAGCGTCGTGGTCTTGCCGCAACCGGATGGCCCAAGCAACACGATGAACTCGCCATCGTCGATCCTTAACGACAGATCGTCGACGACGGTAGCGCCGCCAAAGGTCTTACTCACATTCTTGAACTCGATTCCCATCTATCCTTTGACAGCTCCCATCGACAGTCCTCTAACAAGATACTTCTGCAACGCGAGTGCAAATACCAGAATCGGAACTATTGCCACCGAGGCAGCGGCGCTCATCACGCCCCACTTGATCTCATACTGAGTTACACGGCCCGCGATTCCCACTGGCAACGTCATCGCTGCGTCAGTCTGCGTCAACACGAGTGCAAACAGAAATTCATTCCACGAAACAATGAGACAAAACACCGCAGTCGCTGCGAGACCGGGCGAAACCAATGGCAACACCACGCGCACGAGTGCGCCGAGTCGCGAGTCGCCATCGACGAGTGCCGCCTCTTCGAGATCTCTCGGCAAATCGGCAAAAAAACCGCGCATCATCCAAACGACAAAAGGGAGATTAAAACCGGTGTAGACGATGATTAGTGATACGCGGGTGTTAAGTAATTGAACGTCGCGCATCATCAGAAAGAGCGGCACGGCGGTGACGATTGCCGGAAACATGCGGGTTGAGAGAATCCACAACGAGAGCCGGCGATTGAGGCTCCAGGGGAGTTGAAAGCGCGCGAGTACGTAGGCAGCAAGTGTGCCGATGACGAGCGCACAGGCGGTCGACGTAATTGCCACAATCGCGCTGGTGAGCAGATAGTTTCCGAAACCGCGCGTGACGAATGCATCGTAGTAGTGGTTGAGTGTTGGTGTGAAAACAAACCACGGTGGCGGAATCGCAAACTGCTCGACCTCGGTCTTCAACGAGATCGTCAGCATCCAGTAGACCGGCGCGAGGGCGAACAACAGCGCGGCGGTCAGAAGAAGATAGCGAAAGCTTTGTTCTACTTTGTTAGTCAACCTAAATCGTTTCTTTCGCTTGCAGAAACTTGATATAGACAGCACTGATCACATTCGTGACCGCGAGCAACACAAACGACATTGCTGCCGCATATCCAAAATCAAAAAACCGAAACGCCGTGCGATAGATGTAAAGACTGATCGTCTCAGTCGCGAAGCCTGGCCCACCTTCGGTCAATATGAAAATCTGATCAAACACGCGCAGCAGATCCATCGTGCGCAGCCAGAACGATGAGGATCGACGGTTTCAGCAACGGCAGTGTCACATGCCAGAACGTCTGCCAGCGACTGGAACCGTCGATCAACGCGGCTTCGTAAGGTTCCTGCGGAATTGCCTGCAGTCCTGCCAGCAGAACGAGAAAGACGAATGGCGTCCACTGCCAAACGTCGACAGCGATCACGGAAAGCATCGCGAGTTTCGGCGAAGCGGTCCAGGTCAAGCTTTCTGTGTTGATGCCAAATTGTTTGAGTGTTCCATTAATGGCGCCAAAGTTTGGATTCATCATGAGCCGCCAAACAACTCCGACGACAACCGTGGGCAGCATCATCGGAACCAGCAAACTGGCACGAAATATTCCGCGTCCACGAATCTGCTTGTTCAGCAAAAGAGCGAGACCAAGGCCCAGCAAAAACTCGCACGTCAGTGCCCCAACTGCGTAAACAAACGTGTGGCTGAGCGCCGTGAGAAAGAAATTATCTGAAAAGAGACGAGCGAAATTTCCCAGACCCCAGTTGATACCTTCAGACGTCTCCTGTTGCAGACTGATCGTGATCGAATAGATCAGCGGATAGATAGAAAGTGTGAGGAGCACCGCGATAGCCGGCGCGATGAAGAGTGCAGGCAGCAGCAGCTCGCGCTTAGTTTGCGCGCTGAAGAATCTTCTCGATTTCGGCATTCGCCTGATTCATCGCTTCCGCAGGAGAAAGATCGCCGCTGTTTGCTTTCGAAAGAAAGATACCGAAGGCATTTTCGATTTCGTTCCAGTAAGGAGTGCGCGGGCGTGGTCTCGAGCTTTCAAGCGAACGCAATTGAGCCGGATACGCGGGATTCTTTGCGACCAACTCCGGATCCTGAAAGAGCGATTTGCGAGTTGGTGGATTGCCACGCAGCGCCGATCGTTTCATCTGCTCGGCACCGGTGGCCCAGAGTAAAAAGTCGACTGCTTTGCCGGCGTTGCTAGAGTCACGCGGAATCGCAATCAGCCAGTTACCAATTTCTGCCTGACCCGGTTTTTGCGCTCCGGGCAGCGTTGTAAACCCCATCTTCCCGATCACTTTCGACTTTGCCTGATCGCCGAAAGAACTGATCCACGCAGGCCAGTTGATCGACATCGCGGCCGTTCCTTGCAACAGGTGTGCACCGACTTCGTCAGCATTGAAACTCGCATATCCCGGAGGCGAGTATTTACCCAGCTCAAGCATGAACTGAAGTGCCGCGATCCCCTGTGGACTGTTGACTGTCGGTTTTCCATTGGCGTCGAACATCTCGCCACCGAACGCCCAGAAGATCGGCATGAAATCAGCCACCGCCGCATTTCCCTGCGCGGCACGCATGACGTAGCCGTAAACACGTTCACCATTCGCGCCTGCAGTTTCTTTCTCCTGGATTGTTTTGGCGGCCGCCAGCACATCGTCCCAGGTAGCAGGAGCTTTTATCAAATTTTTCTCAAAAAGATCTTTGCGATAAAAAAATAACTGCGAGTTACCGACGTAGGGGAGGGCATAAAGTGGTCCCGTCTGATAAGGATGCCGGCAAAGGGCCAGCGATGTTCCGACAAAGTCGCTGTCGGGCCCGGATTGCCCGCGTGTTTGCAGTAAGGGCGTCAGATCGGTCAATACCTGTTCAGTGGCGAACCGCGGAAACCACGGATCGTCCAGCATGATCAGGTCGTAAGCGCGGGACCTGGCTTTGAGATCTATTAATTCTTTCTCAAAAAGATTTGCGTAAGGAAACTCGGCAATCTCGATGTGGATGCCTGTCTTCGCCTCATAGTCGGCTGCAGCCTGCTTGAGTGCTTCGCCTTCAACTCCGGAAACAACAGCGAGACTTAGTTGCTCTCGGCGCGTGCAAGTAGTGAATGCAAGGAGCAATATCAGAGTCAGAAAAATAGTGATTCTCATATTTTGGGCACAGATTAACACTGATGAAGAAGATCAGAACTGATAATATTGGCCTATGCGACAAATAGTGACGACCGGAAACGGGGACATCGATGTCCTCAAGGTCCAGGACAAACCAGATCCCACGCCGCGCGACAATGAAGTTGTTATTAGAGTGCGCGCTGCCGGCTTGAATTTCGCAGACATCCTTGCTCGACAGGGTCTTTATCCCGACGCGCCGCCAAAGCCCTGTGTGATGGGATATGAGGTCAGCGGCGTGATCGACAGTGTCGGCAAAGATGTGAACAGTTCATTCGTCGGTAAGTCTGTGGTAGCCATGACGCGTTTTGGTGGGCAGTCGGAACTGATAGCAGTGAAAGCGACACAGATGTTTGAGAAGCCTGATGGTCTGACGTTTGAACAGGCAGCTGCGATTCCAGTGAACTATCTGACTGCTTATGCACTGCTGGTAGTGATGGGTTCTTTGCACGCTGGAGAATCCGTCCTGATTCACAACGCGGGCGGCGGTGTCGGACTGGCGGCACTCGACATTGCGAAAAAGATCGGTGCGGTGACTTATGGAACTGCGAGTCATGGTAAACACAAGTTTCTAACGGAACGCGGATTGGACCATGCGATCGATTATCGCAAACAGGATTGGCAGCCGGAGTTGCAGAAGCTGACCAATGGCCGCGGCGTGGATCTGATCATTGATCCGATTGGTGGCGGACATTGGAAAAAGAGTTATGCCTCGCTGCGACATACCGGGCGTTTGGGAATGTTTGGAGTTTCGACTGCTTCGGCAAACGGCCTCACAGGCAAGTTGAAAATGCTTAAGGCCGTGGTTCAGACGCCCTGGTTTCATCCGTTCCCGTTATTGAATAGGAATCGCGGTGTCTTTGGTTTGAACCTGGGCCACATGTGGCACGAACCTGAGAAGGTGGCGCTCTGGATGCGCGACATTCTCCGTGGCGTCGAAGAAGAGTGGATCAATCCGCACGTTGATCAGGTTTTCTCGTTTGACGACGCAGGCAAGGCGCACCGCAGGCTTGAAGAACGAAAGAATACTGGGAAGGTCGTGCTGGTGCCTTAATCGTGGCGCTTATTCTTCCGACCTGCGCTTTGCGAGAAAGAACGAGATCACGGTCGAATAGATCAATCCAAAAACCAGAGCGAGGAGAAACAAACCCGCGAATGCTTTGGCGATTTGTGAGGCAGTCACGTTACCGGCGTGTGCGCCAGGCTCGACAGCCATCCATTTTGTTCCGATCACTCGGAGCACAACCACAAAGAACAGAGAAAGCGTGAGTCCGTAAACGAAAGAAATCCCAACTCCGGTCTTTAAGGCTTCTTTGAATGCCGGTCGATCACCTTTCTCACGCTCAATCGCCTTGATGCCGAGGTAGATCATCGCAAACTGGAGCACGTTGAAGAAAATCGGAGTGCCAAGCTGGTGGACAATCGAGGCGGGATTGCTGACAACGTTGTGAGCAATCAAGATCCACGCCATCGCTACCACCGCAGTCAACAAGCCGTATTTGATTGGTATCTTCATTTTTAATCAATCCGTTTTCAATAGGCGTCAAGCTGTGGCTAAAAGATCATCTTATTCCCATGCTGGTTTGATTTCTCCTTGCGCGTTGTCCCGGTAAGGCGCCCACGCAAGAGTAACAAGTTTGACTGCGATGTTTGCTTTAGTCGGCTTTAGACTGACCTTCTCGAGTTGTTCTGTTTGCGGATCCAGGGAACGTTCGAGCGCTGCTGTTTCTGCTTGAAACTCCGCCTCCAGATCCGCGAGTTTTTGCGAGATGACCGACACATTCTCCGCAGCGCGATCGACGTCCTGCGATTCCTTCATCGAGCGTCCCACGCCTCGCACCGCCGTTGTTGCTCGGCCGAGTGTTGAGAGATTGGTTCGCTTTCGACCAAGAAACGAGGAAAGCAGAGTCGCTCCAAAAGAGATCGCAGTCTGCACCTTCTGACCTTTCGCCTGTTCAGTCTCGCGTTCGACGGCCTGTTCGGCACGGCGCTTTCGCTCTTCCAATTGTTCGAACTTTGGCGCGTATTTGCGTCGCAGCTTTTCTACGGCCTCATCCCGTTGTTCTCTTGCGATTTGCTGCAGGCGCAACCGAAAGTCGCGTTCGCTCTCGCCGGGATTCGAGACGATGTCGAATGTTGGACTCTCAAACAACTCCAGTCGCTGGTTTCGATAGATCCAGCTTGCGAATTCTTTCCGCCAGCTTGCATAACTCTTCACTTTCGTCGCTTCCGACGGTGCTTCAATAAACTGCGCTCCTTGTTGAGGCTCGGATTCGAGGTCTTCGACTGGCAGATTGAGGGACACGGCTGTGCTCCAGTCTAAACTCACTGGTCCATCATTGAACGGTACGAGGAACGTTAACTGCTGAGTTAGCTCGAACGTTTTTGAGCGGCTGTAATGAACCTCCGCTGCGCCAAGTAGCGTGGGACGATAAGTCAAAGTTGCATTCTCGTCGCCGGCTGAACGAACGGGAATGTGATACTGCGTTATTTCCGGTGGCAGAAGCGAGCGTTCATTCTTTGCCGGTGTACTTGTAACAGGGGCAGGGGTAGCAGGTGCAGGAGGAGGAGCACCGGTCGGTCCTGCTGCTGCTCCTGTACCTGCCCCTTTCTTCAGCGGGTCCATCAGCAACTTGATCTGCGCGCGAGTAAGTGGACCCCGCAGATACGACAGCGCCCAACGGGTTTCGAACACTTCAGGCGCGTCGTCGTGCACGTTATTCATTAGAAAGATGCGCTTGTCGAGACCAGCGAGCAGTTGTTCCATCGCTTGCTTGTCAAACTTCTGACCCGTTCCAGCAGCGATGCCTTCGAGTCCTTCGAGCACGCGTGCTTTGTCGCGTTCAGTTTGCAAGCGACCGATAAACCATGTGCCCGTGTTGGCAAGTCCTTTGTAATCGAGATCGACTGGATTCTGTGTTGCCAGAATCACACCGAGACCAAAGGCGCGGCCTTGCTTCAACAATGTCAGCAGCGGCAATTTCGACGGCGGATTGGCGACGGGCGGGAAGTAACCAAAGATTTCGTCCATGTACAGGATCGCGCGCAGACTTGTTGTGCCTGACTGTGTCCGCATCCAGCCGAGCACCTGATTCAACAGCAAAGACACAAAGAACATACGCTCAGCGTCGCCGAGATGTGCGATTGAGAAGATCGATAGACGCGGCTTTCCCGATTCGCTGTGCAGGAACTTTGGTATATCGAGTGCTTCGCCTTCCATCCAGCTCACAAAACTCGGCGATGCCAGCAGGTGATTGAGCGCCATCGCGACTTCAAAACGATCGTTCGCGGGAAAGAACGAGTCGAGATCCATCACCCCGATCTTCGCGAAGCCCGGCGATTGAACTCTTTGAATCAGACCGGCGATGTCGAGATCTTTTCCGTTGGACCACTCCTGGTTGAGAATGTTTGACAGCAGGATATGTTCGCGACTGCGAACCGGATCGGCTTCGATGCCGACGAGTGCGAGCAAGCTCGTCACAGTCGTGTTAATTCTTTCGGCGAGGGATTCGTTGTCCTGTCTGACTGCTTCGGGTGGCGCTGCGAATGATTTGAGAATGGATACCGGGAGACCCGAGTTACTGCCAGGTGTGTAGATGCGAAAGTCTGCTGCATCTTGCAGACGCCTGATGCGTTCGCCGTCCTCGCTCCACTGCGCAAGACCTTCTTTCCAGAGATTTGCCTGTTGGGCTGGATCGACACCTTCTTCAACCCACGGTGCGAAGTCCTGCGGCGCAAGATTAGGGAAGGTAAACAGGAGATTACACAGATCGCCTTTGGGATCGATGATGATTGCCGGGATGCCGTCGATGGCCGCCTCTTCGAGTAGCGAAATGCAGAGACCGGTTTTGCCACTGCCGGTCATGCCGACGCAGACCGCATGCGTGACGAGATCTTTTGAGTCGTAGAGAAGTAGATCGTCAGTTGATTTCGAGCGACCCAGATAGAAGACGCCCAGCTTTTCGAATTCCTGCATGACTTTACCCATCCTGAAAAAATCCTGTAATCCTGTCTAGCTAAATCCAAGAAGTAAGGCCAGACAGGATGAACAGGATTATTCAGGACTTACATGATTCATTTTGTCGCCATTTGGTCCTGGTATACGCGATCCGAAAACCGTGACGCTCCGAATTTCGTTGCGAGCCACTGCCGGGCAGAGTCACCATCATCGCAACGGTACACCCCTGCGTTGCAGCGTAGCGCAGACGCCCCTCGAGCAAAGCATTCTGAGCACCTTGCCGGCGCGCACCTGGAACCGTACTCGCACCCGCCAGCAACGCAACGTCACCCGCAATAGTAAGCGCGCCGGTCGCAATCGGTTGTTTCTCCAACTCGGCGATGAACGACAATCCTTTCGAATGTGCGGTGACCTGATTCAACTCACGCAAGAACTCCGCGACTTCAGTGAACTCGCTCCAGCCTTCGTACGCTGTCTGGGCCCACAGGTCCACCTCGTCCTTTTCAATCGCTCTGACTCTGATCCGCTCATTTCGCGACGCATCGAGCCGCAGCTCCGGGTCGATCGGTCGATACAACACGTTCGAAAACTACTGCCTTATAACCACGCTCACAGAGATGTTCAAACACCGACGCATCAGCAAGTGGACAAACTTCATGAAAAACTTCCGCACCTCTCGAGCGAAAGAACTCTTCGATGGTGTCCATGTGCTCAGTTTTTACGGGTGCAAAAGCTCCGAGTCCAAACGTTTGCGTCAACGGCGAACCGACGCCATCGAACATCGCAAACGTGCCGGCTACTTCGATCCATGTCGCGCCGCGGTCTGGAAATGCCTTCGTACGAGCCTCAACAAAATCAACGTTGCCCTGTGCCTCGGTACGTTCGAGACGCCGCGCTAAATCAATATCCGCAAAGGGATAATCCACCCTCAGGAACCGCCTTTCTGAGCTGCAAATAATCGCCACTCGCCGCAACCGGACAGCATGCGAACTCCACGATCTTCAAAAAGAATGCCCGAACCGGCCACTAGATCTTTCACTGTGCTCGAAACGAGTACTTCCCCTGGCTCCGCTTCGTTAGCAACGCACACACACATCTGAGCAGCAGCACCGGCAACTTGGCTGTCGATGACCTCACACTCGCCGGTATGAAGACCGGTACAGGTCTTTACCCCCAGTCGAGACGCATATTCGCTGATTGCCGATGCGCACCGAATTGCTCGTGCCGGGCCGTCAAAGATCGCGAGCAGGCGATTTTCAAGAATGTCGATCTCGCGGCCTCGGAACCACTCAATCTCTTTTGTAAATTGTGCATGCAAGCGACGCCACCATTCGGCCGAACGCTCAAGCCCAAGTCTCTCCACTTGCTCTTTTATACCCACCAGTCGTGCCACCATCACTGTCGCCAGCACAGTATCGGGCTCGATCGGATGTCGCACGCCCGTCAGAAACTCTTCCACTTCGTCGAGAATCGCATCCTGATCGCCGACAAACGGAAGATGATCCACACCAGGAAACTCGACAAACTTCGCGCCCGGAATCCGCTCCGCCACAAAACGTCCTTCTTCAACTTTCAAACACTGATCTTCAGTGCGATGAATAACAAGCGTCGGCACGCGAATCGACGGCAATACATTTCGCACGTCGATCTCTGCGTTCATCTGCGTCAGCGCAACAGCGGCGCCCGGACTCGCTCCCATGCGCAGATACGTGGCCCACCAGTCACGAAACTGTGGGTCGTCGGCAACGCTGGGTGCGCGTTCATCGATTCCGACTGGACCACCCCACTGCTTGCGCATCACGTCAAAAAATTGTTCGCGTTGTTCAGCCGTCGGTCCCCATGGATACTCGGCGTCACGGATTCTCTTGGCGTAAGTGCCGATCATTACGAGTGCCAACGTTTTCTCCGGATACGTGGCAGCGAAGAGACTGCACATTGGACCACCTTCAGAAACACCACACAGCGCGGCACGTTCAGAACCGACCGCGTCCATCACTGCTCGCACGTCGTCCATACGCTGTTCGAGTGTCGGTAATTGATTGATCGGAACGCGATCGGAAAGTCCAGTTCCTCGTTTGTCAAAAAGAATCAGACGCGAAAACGACGCGAGACGAAGGAGGAATCGCGCAAAACTCGGTTCGCGCCAAAAATACTCCAAGTGCGACACCCAGCCCATCACGAACACGAGGTCGAGTGGCGCGTCGCCGATCACCTGATAAGCGATGTTAACGTCGCCACTACGCGCATACATCGTTTCCGGTGGCCGTTGTTCGAGTTTGTGAATGACTTCCGCGGGAGAAACATCGATCACACGTGCGGCTGGAAGGAGAGGCTTGAGCTCGCGTGTTTCTTCCTCATCGTCTCGTTCAACGATGATTCTCGCCCGTGTTCGTTCACGAACGATCATCGTTTCATCGTCAGGGCCAGTGCTTCTGACATCGGCCACGAAGCGATAGCCTCGTTTCGGTACTGTCTGAATGTAGTGTTCGCCCTCCTTACCCTCGCCAAGCGCCTTGCGAAGGATGGAAATGTTCTGAGCCAGGTTGTTCTCCTCGACAAAACTGTCGGGCCAGACCTGTTCCATCAGCTCTTTTTTGGTCAGGACGTGGCTTGAGTTTTCCACCAGCACGAGCAGGGTTTCGAAGGCTTTGGGAGTGAGCGGCACTTCGCGATTCTCTTTAAAGAGAATGCGTTCGTGCACGTCCACACGGAATCCGTCAAACAGATAAAAGCGTCTGGCAGGCCGGTTCATCATCGCTTTAGAGAAATCGCTGAAGACAGTACCGCATTTGTAAGGGGTTTTGGAACTAATTCATAACTTCCTCAAAACAATCTCAAAAACAATTCAGACTGTTCTAAATACCCGGGACGGCCTAAACGCGTATCTTCCGCACACCTCACACAGCACCCGACAAACTTTGAGCTGAAAGATGATTTAGGAGGATTTGCAATGAATAAAAACTTATACCGGAGCCAACACGCCGTGGTGCTGGGTGGAAGTCTTGCGGGGCTGCTGGCAGCGCGGGTTTTGGCGGACCACTTTGAACACGTAACTCTGATTGAACGCGACGTTTACACGGAAACGACAGAAACACGCCGAGGCCTCCCGCAGGCGAACCACGTCCATGGCCTGTTGGCGCGTGGACGACAGATTCTCGAAGAGCTGTTTCCAGGTCTGCAGGACGAGATGATTGCCGCCGGCGCGCCCGAACTGGACATGGCCAACGAAATTGCATGGTTTACACGAGCCGGTTGGGGTGTCAGGTTTCCCTCTGAATTTCAGGTGCTGGCATTCACTCGACCGATGCTCGACCTGTACGTGCGACGACGGCTCCGCACCAATCCAAGAGTCAGGATACTCGACAACACCGACGCCCTTCGTTTGGTTCCCGGCACGAATGGAAATCAACTTTCCGGAGTGCTCATTTGCCCGCGCAGCTCGGATAGCGATCGTCGCGTCGCGACAGAGTTGCGAGCGGATTTGGTCGTTGATGCCACGGGCCGAGCATCGAAGGCACCGCGTTGGCTTAACGATCTTGGTTACGACGCACCGGCAGAAACAAGGATCAGCGCACAGTTGGGTTATGCGAGCAGGTTGTATCGCGTTCCGAAAGATTTCAACGCTGATTGGAAATGCGTCTTTATCCAATCGGCGCCACCAGAGCGCAAGCGTGGCGCGATTCTCTTCATCGTTGAAGACAACCGTTGGTTGGTGACGCTGATTGGTGGCGGTGGTGATTATCCGCCCGGCGACGAGGCTGGATTCCTCGACTTCGCACGCAGTCTTCCGGTTTCCACCATCTTCGACGCGATTCGCACTGTGGAACCCATCTCGCCGATTAAAACGCACCGCGCCACTGAGAATCGCTTGCGTCAATTCGAACGGACGAAAAAGCTACCCGAGAACTTCGTGCTTCTGGGCGACGCTGTTTGTGCCTTCAATCCGGTCTATGGGCAGGGAATGACCATCGCGTCGCTCGGCGCCCTAACGCTGCAAAAAGTCCTCAATGAACAACGCCGCTTGCACATTGATGGGAGTTTGACTGGTCTCTCGCGGCGCTTTCAGAAGCAACTTGCAAAAATAAACAAAGCGCCCTGGATGATGGCCACCGGCGAAGATTATCGCTATCGAGAAGTAGTGGGTGGATCGCCCACTCCGATGAACAGGTTCATGCACTGGTATATGGACCACGTCATCCAGCTCTCAACACAAACAGTCGCCGTCCGTCAGGTGTTGATGCGAGCATTCAACATCCTGGCGCCGCCCACGACACTCTTTCAACCACGAGTGCTGTTTCGAGTGTTGCTCAATGTAGTCAAACCCGCGCGCCGGCAGAAACAGAATGTGACTGCGAAATCCCCAAAACCAGTTCTCTATCAAAGTGGTAGCACGAGACTAAAAAGGGAGGCGTCATGAAAACACGAACTGAAATCACCGTTGAAACAGACAGGTTGGTAGTAGTCAACAGACGCCGAAGAGAGGCGTGGTGCTCAGCATGCTCACAGCAGGTGGAGATGTTGAATGTTGACGACGCTGCGATTTTTGCTCAGGTCAACTCCCGCACGATTTTTCACTGGGCCGAGTCCGGAGCGGTGCACTCGAGTGAGACGCCGGAAGGATTACTGCTCATTTGCCCCCATTCACCCCAATTCAACTTTTGAAGGAGAACCGCCATGAAGTCCGCCCAGAAAATCAAACTCATCCCCATGCTCTTGTTGTTGTGGTCTCTGCCCGTGTCGATGCTGCCACGTGTCGTAGCGACGTCACGTGCGACAGCACCAGCAAAAGACAAGAAATCTACATCTCCCAATCAGTTGCAGCTAAAAGCGGCTGAGAATTACGGAAAGCTGCCGTTGAGCTTTGAAAGTAATGAAGGACAATCAGCAGAAGCAGTTAAGTTTCTGTCACGTGCAAAAGGCTACACACTCTTTTTAACACCAACTGAAGCGGTGTTCTCTTTACGAAGCCGCCAGAAAGAGAGCAACTCTTCAGCATTGCGCATGAAGCTCGTTGGAGCCGATGCGAAGGCTCAGTTGAGTGGCGAGCAGGAGTTGCAGGGCAAGGTGAACTACCTGCTCGGCAACGATCGAAGCAAATGGCGCACTGGAATTCCGACGTTTCGGAAGATTCATTACGACGACGTTTGGTCGGGTGTGGACATGATCTGGTATGGCACACAGACAGAGTTGGAATATGACTTTATCCTGAAGCCGGGCAGCGACGTCTCCACGGTGCGAGTTGCGTTTGAAGGTGCTGAAAAGATGCGCATCGATGAACAGGGCAACTTGATGATCACGAGCAACGGTGAAGAAGTGAGGCACTCGGCGCCAGTCATATATCAGGAGCAGGAAGGTGGTCGCACTTCAATTCCCGGCAAGTATGTGATTAAAGCAGCGAATGAAATCGGTTTTGAAGTCGGTGATTATGATCACAGCAAACCACTGGTAATCGATCCGGTACTTATCTATTCGAGCTACATCGGCGGCAGTTCAAACGATGAAGGCTTTACCGTCGCAGCTAACGCAAACGGCGAAGCCTATGTTGCGGGTGAGACCTCTTCCGATGCATCGACATTCCCTCTTGAAGATGCCTTTCAAAGTAGTCAGCCTGCAACCGTAGCATTCATTACCAGGATGAATGCGAACGGAACAGGCATTCTTTATTCAACGCTGCTCGGCGATGCTAACGGTTTCTGCACGCTCGATGTGTGTGGCACTGAGATCAGAGGAATTGCGGTGGCGAGTAACGGCACGATCTCGATTACCGGCGCCACTGTAAATGATAATAACGAGAGCGATTATCCGGTCACAGACAACGCGTTTCAAAAGAACGGATTCTGCATCGGTGTTTGCGGTCTCGAGCCTGATCGTCGCGTTGATGCGTTTGTGACCGTGCTGAGCGCCGACGGTTCGCAGCTCGTCTATTCAACCTTCTTTGGCGGTTCAGCCAGCGCGTCTGCTTCCGGTGGCAGAGCATTTGACTCAGGGAACGCCATCGCACTCGATAGCTCCAATCGCATTTACATCACCGGTCAAACTGCTTCCAATAATCTTCCCACCAAACACGCATTTCAGTGGTCACGTCACTCAGAGTACCAGGGTACAGATGCGTTCATTGCAGTGTTCAACCCAAATGCCACCAGTGGTAATGCTTCATTGCTTTACTCGAGTTACTACGGCGGCGACGGTGATGAGGTCGGCAGAGGCATCGCTGTCGACAACGATCGCAATGCTTACATCGTCGGCAGTACCGCTTCAACAGATCTGGAGACAAAGAGTGCGGCCAGTGTTCCTCTTCAGTCTACTTTCCAGGGTGGTGGTTTCGATGGGTTCGTTGCGAAGATCGATACTGAGGCTGACGGTAACGCCTCACTAACCTACAGCACATACTTCGGCGGCAACATTAACGACCGCGTCGAGGCTGTAGCGGTGGATCCGCTGCAACGCGTGTACATTACCGGCGCCAGCAACTCTTCTGCGAGCTCGTTTCCACTAAAGAACGCCTTCGACTCTGCTCAGCAGAACGGGGAAGCATTTGTTGCGAAGTTGAACGCTGACGGAACAGCGTTGTTCTATTGCAGTTTTCTCGGCGGCAACAATGGCAGCACGTCGAGTGACGGTGAAGAAGGACTCGGTTTAACGATCGATTTCGGTGGCAATGTTTATGTAACGGGTCGCACGACATCGGGCGCGAGCTTCCCTCAGGTCCATCCACTGAGTTCGGATCTTGCGGGCACCGCATTTCTCGCCAAGATCGAAGCAACCATCTCGAACAATACAGTTCCGAAGATACTGTATTCGAGTACGTTTGGCGGAGGCGGTGCGAAAGGTGAAGCGATTGCACTTGATACGCGCGGCAATGTCTATCTGGCTGGCTCAACCACTGATGGACTAACAACCACCGTAGGCGCTTTTGATACCACCTTCAATGGTGGTGCACATGATGCATTCGTTGCGAAATTCAGTTCGACATTCAACGACACGACTGGAATCTTTCGCCCATCGGCTAATCAGTTCCAACTGCGTGACTCAAACTCGACTGGTCCTGCCGACCACGTCATTACCTTTGGGCAAACTGGCGATCAGCCGATCGTTGGCGATTGGGATGGCACGGGCACCGATAGACCCGGCGTGTTTCGACCTTCAACCGGGCAGTTCCTCTTGCAGCTCAAGGGCACCACAGTCATCACCGTGAACTTTGGGCAGGCAGGTGATCTTGCAGTTGTCGGTGACTGGGATGGCAACGGAATTGACACCCCAGGTGTGTTCAATCCTGCAACCGGTCAATGGCAACTAACGAATGGTCTTAAGAACCAGAACATAAACAATAGTTCACCTGGTGTGAACTTCACCTTTGTTCTCGGACAGAACGGCGATATACCGATCGTCGGCGACTGGGATGCGAATGGAATCGACGGTGTTGGAGTGTTCAGCACCGGAACTTCAACCTTCCGTCTTAGCAATGGGTTTCAAGGCACGGTTGACATAAAGCCTTTCATCTTTGGCAATCTGGGATCGAAACCCATTGCAGGGGATTGGGATGGAGATGGTTTTGACAGTGTCGGGGTGTTCAGCCAAAACACGGGAACGATGGCGCTAAACAATCTCAACAACGCTGGCAACGGCGTTGGAGATATCGTCTTCAACTTCGGCCAGACCGGCGATATACCGCTGGCTGGCGATTGGGACGGCAAACCATCACTTCCCTAAGTCCGTGTGAATCGGTTCGGTGATCCGCCTAATCCGCGGCTCCAATCCATACGGTCTTGATGTTCACGAACTCGCGGATTCCAAACTCCGCGAGTTCGCGGCCGTAGCCGGAATGCTTCACGCCTCCGAATGGCAGACGCGGATCGGAGGCCACCATGCCGTTGATAAAGACAGCGCCTGCTTGCAGTTCGTCGATGAACTTCTCTTGTTCCGCAGCATTGTTGGTCCACGCGGCCGCGCCGAGTCCAAAGGGCGTCGCGTTTGCGACTTCAATTGCTTCGGCAATTCCTGATACGCGGAAGAGCATCGCCACTGGACCAAAGATTTCTTCGCACGACACCGGCGACTTGACGTCAACATCAACAAGCACCGTTGGTTCGAAGTAATTTCCGGGACGATCGATCCTGCTTCCACCTGCCAGAACACGTGCACCACTCGCAACCGCTTTCTTCACTTGTTCGTCGAGATCGTTGACGATCTGCGGCGTCGCGAGTGGACCAATCTCGGTTGACTCTTCCATCGGATCGCCGATCTTCAGCGCGCGCATTTCAGCGACAAATTTTCGTTCAAATTCGCCATAGATCTCAGCAGCGACAATAAAGCGCTTAGCCGCGATACACGATTGACCATTGTTGATGGTGCGTGCTTTCACGGCTGTTGTGACCGCTTCACCGAGATTCGCTGAAGGCATAACGATAAAGGGATCGCTGCCGCCGAGTTCCAAAACTGTTTTCTTGATCTGCTTTCCCGCAATCGCGGCAACGCTCCGGCCTGCAGGTTCGCTGCCGGTCAACGTTGCCGCCACCACGCGCGGGTCGTTGAGGATGCCTTCGACTGCCTCCGAGCCAATCAACAAAGTTTGGAATGCACCCTTGGGAATACCGGCGCGTGCGAAAATATCTTCAATGGCTAATGCGCACTGTGGCACGTTGGAAGCATGTTTGAGCAGGCCGACGTTGCCGGCCATTAATGCCGGAGCAGCGAAACGAAACACTTGCCAGAACGGAAAATTCCACGGCATCACTGCGAGCACTGGACCAAGCGGTTGAAAATGCACGTAACTCTGCTTCGCGTTGGTATCTACAGTGCTGTCGGCGAGATGTTTTTCCGCATTTTCGGCGTAATACCGGCAAACCCACGCACACTTTTCGGCTTCGCTGATCGCAGCCTTGATCGGCTTGCCCATTTCCGCTGTCATCATTTCGCCGAGTTTGCGTTTATCGGTCTCAAGAATTTCGGCAGCGCGGTGCATCATGCGCGCGCGTTCCGCGAAGGGCGTGCGGCGATAAGTGTGAAATGTGTCTGCGGCGAGTTGAAGTCTGTTTTCGATCTGCGCGGCGGATAACGCTTCGAAAGTTTTCAGAGTTTCGCCCGTCGCTGGATTAATCGATTTGATTGCCATGATGAAGTAATTTTCACGCAAAGACGCAAAGGTGGCAAAGGCGGAAAGAAGAAGGTAACTGCGGTGGCGTTCTTTTGCGTCTTTGCACCCTTTGCGCCTTTGCGTGAAAAAAGGGAAACTTGCTTCAGATGGCTGAAGGACAAAAACCACAACTCGACCGCTTTGGTGTCGCCGCTGGGTTGCAGGAGATCGCCCAATTGATGGAACTCAAAGGCGGTCAGTATCGCTTCAAGGCCAAAGCCTACAACGCCGGCGCCCGCGCGATTCAAGCTGTCGCCGATCTTGACAGACTTGTCAGAGAGGATCGTCTCACCACACTGCCACGTATCGGCGATGCACTCGCGTCACAGATCAAACAACTCTACCTCACCGGCGAGTCGTCAGTTTTGACCGAACTGCGAAAAGAATTTCCTACCGGCATCGTCGAACTCTCAGGGGTTCCCGGATTAGGTGTCGACAAGATCAGACAACTGCAGGACGAACTCGGAATAACTTCAATCGCGGAGCTAAAAGCCGCCGCCGAAGCCGGCAAGTTACAAAAGCTCAAAGGTTTTGGACCAAAGACTGAACAGCGCCTGCTCACACAACTGGCAACTCCGGTCAAGAAACCGAAGCGCCGTTTGCATCTGCATCACGCCTGGAGTACGGCGGATCAGGCAATTGAATATCTCAAAGCAATTGATGGAGTGGTCGAGGTGAGCGTCGCCGGATCGCTGCGACGTTGGGAAGAAACGGTCGACGTCGTCGACCTCGTCGCCAGCACCAATGATCCAGCGGAGCTAATCGAAAGGTTTTTGCAGTTTCCACTCGTTCTCTCGAGCCAGATCGAAGATGAAAACACCTGTGTGGCCGAGTTTGCCGATGGCGCACAGGTCTGGTTGACGGCGGTGCCGCCGAAAGAGTTTGCCCTCACCTTGTTCGTCAAAACGGGCTCGCAGGCTCACCTGGAAAAAGTAAAAGAGATTGCGGAACGAAAGAAAGTGAGTTTCGTGCGGCTTCCGCGTACCGAAGCGCAGCTCTACTCGCGTCTGGGTATGGCTTACATTCCACCGGAGTTGCGTGAAGACCATGGCGAGATTGAAGCCGCGCTCGCAAAAAAAATTCCTGAAGATCTCGTTACCGATGCTGACATCAAAGGCGTAGTCCATTGCCACACCACTTATTCTGACGGCGTGCACACGCTCGACGCGATGGTGCGCGGCGCAGAAGCGATGGGCATGAAGTACATCACGATCACCGATCACTCACCGACCGCAATGTATGCAAATGGTCTCAAAGTGGATCGGCTGAAACGGCAGTGGGATGAGATCGATGAACTTCAGGAAAAGGTGTCGATCAAGATTCTGCGCGGTACTGAGTCAGACATCATCGCCACGGGCAAACTCGACTATCCCGACTCAGTACTCGAGAAGTTTGACGTGATCGTGGCGAGCATTCACGCACGATACAAAATGGACTCGGCGAAGATGACTGAACGAATTACCACTGCCATGCGCGAGCCCGTCTTCAAAATCTGGGGACACGGACTCGGGCGACTGCTGCAACGCCGGCCACCTTTTGACTGTGACGTCGAACGAATTCTCGACGTTATCTCAGAATCGAGAGCAGCGATTGAAATCAATGGTGATCCCTATCGTCTCGATCTGGAGCCGCGCTGGGTCCGCGAAGCGCGCAAGCGAAAGATCAAGTTTGTGATTTCGACCGACGCGCATTCAGTGAAAGCGATGAATAACGTGAAGTATGGCGTGGCAATGGCGCGCCGCGGTTGGGTCACGCGAAAAGAAGTCCTCAACACGCTCAGCCCCGCTGGATTTGCCAAAGCCGTCAAGCCAGTCTAAGAAAGTTTTCTCCCGCAACGGCGCGACGTAAAACCCTAAGTTCATGTTTTCCGCTGCGCCGTTGCGCCGTGGCGGGAGAAAAATATCAGTAGTTCTAGGATGGTTCACTAAAGACGAGCAGATATCCATTCGGATCCCTCACTTCAAACTCCCAGTTACCATACGGCTGCCGCCGCAACGGCTGCACGATTGTCACTTCGTCTTTAACTGATTCAAACAGATCTTTCACGCCTTCGACGCGGATGTAAGCGTCCCAAACGCCACCGCTGCGCGAGTTATATAAATCCGGTTTTTCGTAACCCTCGATTCGCTGCAACATGATCTCAACTTCGTCTCGGCGCAGGATTGCAAACACGTAAGGTTCGCTCTCCGGAAATGGGTCGCCAATAAAACCGAGCTGTTCTTCATACCAACGAATGGTTGCGCTGATGTCGCTCACAGAAAAGACCGGTGTCACCGACTGAAATTCTGCCATGGTCCAGCCTCCTAATTTGTGTCCGATTCGCCGCCTTCTGGTCCATAGAACATAACCCAGAGCGTCAGGTCGCCGGAGAAGTTTTCGAACTTAACTTCATCTAATGTCCCTTTGCTTTTCGCTTTTGCAGGTCGCAAGTCGGCGGGAGATTCGGATTCCTTGTTTCGTAGTTTTTGATCTCCTGGTCAAACTTGTCTTTTGCCTTCTCTCGCACGTCGTCGCCAAACAATTGCGCGTTTCCTGTCTCTTTGTTTACTTGGGCGCGCAACTTGTAAGCGGCGGCCAGGATCTTTTCGTGCAGATCACGCTCCAGGTCGATGATGTAAATCGCAGTCGTTCCACCCGAGGGCACCAGTGTGCGAAAAGGAATTCCCGCGCGTTCCAATTCATTCGTAAGCGCGACGAGATTCTTCGCTCCTGTGCGCGGTCGCAGCACGTAGAGATCGGCAGAGCCTTTAGGTTGCGGATGAAAGTAGATCACGTACTTCTGCTCGGCGTCACGGCCCATTCGCGAAACTACATAACGGAGCGACTCCTCATCACCTCTGACGCGCAACAACACAGAGTGTTCTGCGCCATCACTCCAGGAGCCGAGTGCGCGAAAGGCAGTGATTCGTGAACGCACGACACAACCGAGATTCACCGCCTGGTTCAGCAGTTTCGCTTCCTCGGCAGAGGTCATGCCCGCGATTGCCTGTTCCAGTCTTAAGTCGGTTTTTGTGTTTGGGCTAACAATTCCGTAGTTAAGCGGCTTCTGTGCTTGTTGTGCCGATACTGCAGCGGTCCATCCGAGCACTAGCACGAGCACAAACGATCGCCATTTTGAATTTGGATTAGTCATCATTATTAGCTTAGAATTAGCGCAACCTTAATCCTCATCAAGGAGACAAATCAATGCGACGAAGAACCCTCACCGAGCTCGCCAATAATCCTGATCTGATCTCAGGCATCTACAACTACTGCGATCGTTGGTGTGAACGGTGTCCTTTAACTTCACGTTGTCTGGTCTATGCAACCGAGCAGGAAGACATCGGTTCACTCGAAAGTCACGATGTTAGCAATGAAGCGTTCTGGAAAAAACTTGGTGTGATCTTCCAGGAAACGCGCGAAATGATTGCCGAATGGGCCAGACAAGCAGGCATCGATCTCACCGAACTAACCGAGTCGCGCGAGGAAGACGAGGCTCGATATAAACGCAAGCGACAGCTCGTCGATAACCATCCATTAACAAAGGCAGGAAAGAAGTACGCGAATACTGCCAGTGACTGGTTTCGAGAGTTTGATCAGATAATCGAAATCAGTGATTTGCGCGCTACGGATAGCGACCGCGAGAACGCAGAAACGCTGGAAGACGCACGCGAAGTGATCCAGTGGTATCAGTATCAAATCGCAGTGAAAACGATGCGGGCGCTTTCAGGACGGAAGGAAGAGCTTGAGGAAGATCCGGAAATCGCGGATTTTCCTAAGGATTCCGATGGATCAGCAAAGGTAGCGCTGATCGGAATTGATCGTTCGATTGCGGCCTGGCGGCTGATGCAATTGTCGTTGCCGGAGCGCGCCGAATCGATCGTGCCGTTGCTTTTACAACTCGAGCGATTGAGGCGGCGGCTCGAGAAAGGTTTTCCGGACGCGCGAGATTTTATTCGTCCCGGCTTTGACGAAGTACTCGGCGCCGCGAACTAGCATTAGCGCCCCCAAGAGGCACAAAAATTTCTCTTGTGCTTTTTGTGCCTTTTTGTGGCTAAATTCTTTTTATGACTGACGATTGTCTGTTTTGTCGAATTGTGTCTGGTGAACTACCGGCAACTGTGGTTTACGAGGATGAAAATGCGCTGGCGTTTCTCGATTACCGCCCCCTATTTCCAGGACATACGTTGCTTGTGCCGCGCCAACACGTTGAAACACTCGGCGACCTCGAGACAAAACTTGTGGGACCTTATTTCGAGGCCGCGCAATTACTCGCGCGTGCAATTGAATCCGCGATGGATGCGGAAGGAACGTTTGTGGCAATGAATAATCGCGTCAGTCAAAGCGTGCCGCATTTGCACGTTCATGTGGTGCCACGTCGTAAAAAAGATGGTTTGAAAGGTTTTTTCTGGCCGCGAACAAAATACAAAGCCGATGAAGAAATGGAAGAAGTGCGAAGCAAAATCGCAGCAGCGTTGATGAAGTTGAAGACGAAAAAGTAATTTCGCGATTAACCAAAAAATAAAACACACAAAAATTTGATCTAAAAAGAGTGTAGGAGTATAAACCTCCTGTCGCGAGGGTTGCGGCTCTCGAGACCGACAAAGGGATCGGCAATCGGGCGGTGACGCCCGAGAGAGAGAAGAGACAGGCGGCTGTTGATTCTATTGACGCCCTGGTCGGAGCCGAAAGGCTCAGCTAGAGAAGGTTGCGAGACTTTCTCGAGCCATTCGAATAAAAACGAATGGCACCCGGAGGCAAGGACCCGCCGAAGGGAGCAAAGCGGCTCAACGAAAGTTGAGCTTCGTTGCCGGAGCGTAACCGGCGGTGGAGGAAAAGCCACCACAACAAAAACCTAACGGCACCACGCTCGCAAGAGCGTGAGGATTGTGAAAGCAATTCGAGTGCTGACCGGAGATCGGCTGACCGCCAGTTGGTCATCGGGATACAAATTGGCAACTTGAGTGTGTACATGCTCTGGTTGCCATCCTATAGGGAGCTTCGGCAAACTGTAGGAAAACGGATTGCGCTGCTTTCAGCTTGCTGGGAGCAGCGCATTTCGTTTTAAATCAAATTCAATCCGCATTCATCCGCGGCAAAAGAATTTTTCTCGAATCTTGCCTTTTTGGGTTCCCACCTTTCTCTCCAAGTCTGAAAGTGATAAATTACCGCTTCCCAAAACAGAAAAAGTTTCTCCCCGTTTTCCACGTCGCTGAAAAGCGCCTCAATGTAGTTGTCCGATGATAGGAGGGATTATTCCAAATGACCGAAGCACGAATGCAGGAGACACCCGAAATCAAGCCTGGAAATTTTTGTTGGGTGGAACTCGGCACCAGCGATAGCGATGCCGCAAAAAGTTTTTACTCACAACTCTTTGGCTGGGAATTTCAAGACAATCCGATGGGCCCGGACATGGTCTACACCATGCTGAAACTTGACGGCAAAGACGTCGGTGGGCTTTACAAGCTGATGCCCGATATGGTGGCGCAGGGAATTCCACCGCACTGGTTGACATACGTCGCGGTTACGAATGCAGATGAGAAGGTCGAAAAAGCGAAAGCCGAAGGCGCGACCATCATGAATGGACCATACGATGTGGCCACGCACGGACGAATGGCTGTTATCAAGGATCCGACCGGCGCTGTTTTTGCGGTCTGGCAGGCCAATGACCACAAAGGATCCGGAGTATGGGGTGTGCCCAACGCTGCCACCTGGAGTGAGCTCGGCACAGGCGACCCGCAAAAAGCAACTGAGTTTTATACAAAAGTCTTTGGTTGGACCACCCAACCTTTCGGCGACAGTCCCATCCCATACACGCTCTTCCAGAATGACGGCATGGGAATTGGCGGCGTGTACAAACTCATGCCCGAAATGGGCCCGGTCCCGCCGCACTGGCTCGTTTACTTTTCAGTCGATGATTGCGATGCCACCGTTAAAAAAGCCAGCGAACTCGGAGCAAAGGTCATGAAACCGGCCGATGACATCCCAGGCGTTGGACGTTTTGCGATCCTGATAGATCCGCAGGGTGCTGCGTTCGCGATTATCAAAACGCAACCACAAGGGTAGTTTCATTTCCGATTGCCAAATGCCGATTGCCAATTGGATTGCGCATGCAGCGTCAAAAAAATTGGCAATTGGCAATCGGCAATCGGAAATGATCGATGAAGGCACGTCTCGTCTGGTTAATCCTCTGCGGCATCTGGGGCTCGACCTGGCTGTTTATCAAGCTTGGTCTGGCTGACCTTCCTCCAATCACATTTGCGGGCATCAGATTTGTAATCGCCTGCACGATTCTTCTCTTTTTCATTCTTATCCGACGCATTCAACTGCCACGAGCGCGCCGCGACTGGATTCTCCTCGCAATCACTGGGATTCTTTCTTTCGGGCTGAACTATGGTCTCGTGTTCTGGGGAGAGCAATACATATCCTCAGGGCTTGCGGCGCTGCTGCAAGCGACGCTTCCCGCGTTTGGACTTGTCTTTGCGCATTTTCACCTGCCGGGTGAACGGTTGAGTTGGACCAGGATTGGTGGAGTTGTGTTGGGTGTGTTCGGGGTAGGAGTGGTTTTTTCGAATCAACTTACGGTGGCAGGTAGTCGGGCGTTGGCAGGTTGTGTGGCGTTGATTCTGAGCGCCATGTTCGCTGCTTATTCGAACGTGCTTGTAAAGAGGTATGGAAAGAATCTCAATCCCGCAGTGCTTAGTGCGGGTCAGATGTTTTTTGGTCTGTTACTACTGCTGAGTGTCGGCATTCCGCTCGAGGGCAATCCACTGCGATTTCACTGGACGCCGATGGCGATGATCGCGATGTTATATCTGGCGATCGTAGGCTCAGTGATCGCGTTTTTACTTTACTACTGGTTAGTGCTCAACATGGACGTCACCAAGTCGATGTTGATTGCGTTAGTAACACCGGTGGTCGCAGTCCTTCTCGGCATAATTGTCCTCGATGAAGAGTTTGGCTGGCGCACTCTTGCCGGCGGCGCCATGATCATGCTCGGGATCGGCTTGATCGTCGTGCGCAAAGCAAAGAAGAGAGAACCTGCTGAAGAAGTCGTGACTTCATCTGCCGGTGCAGATTAAAAACTGAATTCGCGGATCTGAGCGGCGAGATAGGCTTCGATCGCGAACTCAACGAGTTTTGCTTCTTCGGGAGAATAATACTCGGGGAGACGGCGTAGTTGAGTGATTTGAGGCGATAGCAACCAGAAGCCGCCGAATTCGGAGCCAAACTGATTGTGCACCGCGAGCTCCAGCGCCGTACCATGCACGACTCTTAGATACTTCGCTGCGGGTTGGTCCAAGTCGACAGTGCAATCACCCAGAGCAAACCCAAGAAACTCTACCTCACTCACTGGTACGCTCGACATGAATAACCTTCTGACTTGTTCCCTTTGTTTGTGCCTTTTGTGCCTTTTTGTGGCTGACTTTCTTTCGTGACTTTACGCGGCAAATCTGCGAATCAAGCCTCTCACCACACCCTGGATCTGAATTCTTTCCGGGGTCTTAATAAAGATTGGCTTGAACTGCGGGTTAGCAGGCTCGAGACGAATAAAGTCAGGCTCGCGGTAAAACTTTTTCACGGTTGCATAGTTACCGTCGATAAGCGCAACTACCATTTGCCCGTTTTCAGCAGTTTTTTGCGACGAGACGATGATGATGTCGCCATCCTGGATATTTTCGTCGATCATCGACTCGCCGCGGACGCGCAGGGCAAAAGTACGTCCCTGTCCCTGCATATCTTTGGGTACGGAAATAGTGTCGTGGCTAAGAATTGCCTCAATCGGCTGGCCCGCAGCCACGGTTCCCAGTAAAGGGATTTCATTGTCCTCTTCGCCGCCGCCCTCCTGCTGTTGAACGATTTCGATTCCCCGACTGACATTGGGAATGCGTTTGATTAACCCCTCTCGCTCCAGAGTCGTCAGCACAGCGTGAACGCTGGCAGACGATCTCATCTGAAATTGCCGGCCAATCTCAGCGATGGTGGGTGCCTCCTGATTGGAGTCGATATAGCGCCGGATGAATTCAAAAATTCTTTTTTGTTTGGCCGTAACTGGCATGACTGACTCTCCCTCGTGTTCCTTCAAGATAAATTTTCGTTGACAACCGAAAATCGAGCGAACATTCTCGAACATATAGAGCGCGACGTCAAGTAGTTTTTTAGAACCGAGCGCGGTAATGCGGGGGAGACCATTACGGCCTCGGTTCGCGTCGCGCCGTGACTCTAGCCCGGTGATCAGTTAGCCCCTCATCGTCCGGATTTTGAACAGCTTCTGGATCGGGCGATTGAACACCACCACCGGGCTAAAGCCACGGTGCTGAAAGGCGGGTTTACTTGATTACTTTCGCGAGCTTTTTGAGGTCATCGATAAAACGTCGTGATTCGAGTTGCCGCGTTTCGTCGTCGGGAGCACGAAGAATCGAGGAGGGGTGAACGGTAGCCATGACGTAGGGAGCGAGAGTTGACGGAATGAATTCGCCGCGTTGTTTGGTAACTCGAAATTGCGGTCCGAGCAGAGACTGGGCGGCGGTTGCACCAAGGGCGACGATTACATCGGGTTTGATGAGCGCGATTTCTGCTTCAAGCCAGGGTCGGCAGGAAGCGATCTCGAGCGAGTTTGGTTTCTTATGGATGCGTCGTTTGCCGCGGGGTTCCCATTTGAAATGTTTGACAACATTGGTGACGTAGGTCTGCTTGCGATCGATGCCTGCTGCCTCCAGCGCATCGTCAAGCAAACGGCCGGCGGGACCGACGAAAGGTTTGCCTGAGAGATCTTCTTCGTTACCCGGCTGTTCGCCGACCAGCATGACTTTTACGCGCCGGGCGCCTTCGCCAAAAACAGTTTGCGTTCCCGTTTTCCAGAGATCGCAGGCCTGGCAACCGGCCGCGGCGTTTTTGAGGGAAGAGAGCGTCGGCCGCGGTGGAATTAAGTCTTCTGCCGGGCTTTTGAAGGATTTGTTTTTCGGCATTGAATAGGTCCTATAAGTCCTATAAGTCCTATAAGACCTATGTTGCAATTGCACTGAGAGAATCTCACTTTAATCATGAAAGCCGTAGTCACAAAAGCAGAGCTCGAAGCCGGTGTTGTCAGTCGTTTTGGCGATGCATTCAAAATTCATGAAAAGGCGGTTGTTGAAACGCTTTCCACGGGTGTTGCTGAGATTGATGCCTTAACCGGCGGTCTGCCGCGTGGAGCTATTAGTGAGATCTTTGGACCCGCATCCTCAGGCCGTACCAGCCTGATGTATTCAATGCTTGCTTATGCGACCACGCATGAAGAGACCTGTGCCATCGTCGACACGAATGATGTATTTGCGCCGACGGCTGCAACGACGACCGCCATAGAGTTCAACCGGCTGTTGTGGATTCGTTGCGCCGGTAATCTCGAGCATGCTTTCAAGGCTGCAGATCTGTTGTTACATGCAGGCGGCTTTGGTTTGGTGATCCTCGATCTGGGAGACGTGGCCGGCAAAGAGGCGCGCCGAATCATCTCTTCATGGTGGTATCGCTTTCGTCGCACCGTCGAGGATAGACCGACAGTGCTGACAGTGATTTCAGAAGAAGCCTGCACTCGCTCGTGCGCGGCAGTGACTCTCGAGTTGAACGGAACTGCGGAATGGTCGCGAGGAAATCTTCTGCGTCACAACGCGATCCGGGTAAATCGTCAGCGTCCCATGTCTCCCTGGCGCAATGAGAGTCACTTTATGTCAGCGGCTTTTTAAAGCCACGGATTACACGGATCACCATCTGAGATTTTCGCTGATTTTCGATTTCAATGTTTGCATGTATCCATGCTGCGGCAGAACTTTCCCTGACGGAGTTTGCCTATGGCTTCTCCCCAATAGTGGAGGAGGTCAGACCGGGGACGGTTGTAATCGATGTTGAAGGATGCGAGTTGTTATTTGGCTCTCCTTACCAACTCGCCAATGAAGTCGTCCAGCGTGCGGAAACTGCCGTCAGCGTAGCCATAGCCGCAAATCCCGATGCCGCCATTCATGCCGCCACTCACCTGAAAGGGATCACCTTCGTCGCTGCCGGCGAGGAGTTAACCTGTCTCGGACACTTTCCTATCGACCAGCTCGAATATTCACTGGTGAACGTTGAGAAAAAAGTAGCCGATGAGGTCCTGGAAACACTGAGACTCTGGGGCATTCGCACCTTTGCTGACTTTGCTGCGCTCCCCCTGACGGGTGTTTCCGAACGTCTAGGACAAGAAGGATTAAAACTTCAGCAACTCGCTGCCGGTAAAACCGAGCGGCATTTGCAGTTGAAACAACCGGAACCTGTTTTTACAAATTCGATCGAACTCGATCATGCCCTTACCGAACTCGAGCCACTTTCATTTATTTTTGCGCGATTGTTGCATCAACTCTGCGCCGCTCTGAATGCTTATGCACTTGCGACCAATGAACTGTCCGTAAGTATGCAATTGGAAAATCAGACCGTCCATGAGCGCAAGTTGTCTTTGCCTCACCCGATGCGCGACCACAAAGTATTTCTGAAATTGTTATTGCTTGATACGGAAATGCATCCGCCGGCATCAGCCGTCAAATCAGTGTCGATTGCCTGTGAACCGGTAAAGCCGCGCGTGTTGCAGGACGGGTTATTTGTGCCGCTGGCGCCGGCGCCTGACAAACTGGAACTGACGCTCGCGAGACTCGCAAAACTTGTGGGCGAGCAGAATGTCGGGTCGCCCGAGTTGCTCGACACACACCGGCCGGACGCGTTCAGTATGAAACGCTTCACACTCGCAACTAATTTTGATCGCAGACGTCGAATAAAAAACAACCGGCAATCGACGATCGGCAATCAGCAATGTCTTGGCTTTCGCCGTTACCGGCCGCCACTGAAGGCAATTGTCGAAGCCAATCAGGGTTGGCCCACGCAGATCAGTGCCTGGGGCAAGCAGCGTAGTGTCTATGGAAAAGTTGTCGCTCTGGCTGGTCCATGGCGAACAACCGGTGACTGGTGGCGCGACGATCGTTGGGCGCGAGACGAGTGGGACGTCACGCTCGAGCGCCAGGGCCATCAAGCTCTTTATCGCATCTATCGCGAGTTGAACTCAGAGAACTGGTTTGTGGATGGAACCTATGATTGAGTGTTGTTCTTTGTGTTTTGTTCTTTGTCAATTGGCTGTAGTGAGAAGTGCAAAGTACAAAGCACAAAGAACAAAGTACAAAGAGCATGACTTACATTGAGCTACACGCGCGGTCGGCTTTTAGTTTTCTGGAGGGTGCTTCGGTGCCCGAAGAGTTGATTGCTGCCGGTCTTGAGTTGGGGATGCCGGCGATGGCTTTGCTGGACCGCGATGGAGTCTATGGCGCACCGCGTTTTCATCTCTCAGCAAAACGAAACGGACTCAAAGCCCATATCGGAGCCGAGATCAGCGTTCAAAAACCCGGCACAAAAAGCATCTGCTCCGTTCCCGTGCTGGTACGCAATCGCACCGGATACCAGAATCTCTGTCGACTAATCACGTTAATGAAACTGCGTGTTCCGAAACACGCAAAACCCGGAGAGTGTGTGGTTACCTCTGACGAGTTGGCGGCACACGCTGGCGGTTTGATCTGCTTGACCGGAAGCTTTGATGGTCCAATTGCGACCGCTATCCATCCCAGAGACGCGGAGAATACTGCAAAAGCACAGAGCGTGATTGAATGGTTGATTGAACTGTTTGGCAAAAAGAATGTGTATGCGGAACTGCAGCGTCATCTGGATCGCGAGGAAGAAGCTCGCAATCATTTGGTGATCGAGCTCGCCAGGCGTAATCACTTGCCGTTACTCGCCACTAATGGCGTTTGTCATGCAACACCATCACGCCGAGAAGTTTCTGACGTCTTCACCTGCATTCGCAATCACGTGCGACTGGAAACTGCCGGCCGTCTACTCGCGCAAAACTCAGAGCGATATCTGAAATCAGGTGCGATGATGCGGCAGCTCTTCGCAGATCTCCCGGAAGCGATGGCCAACACTGCCGAGCTTTCGTCACGATTGAAGTTCACACTCGAAGATCTCGGCTATGAGTTTCCCAAATACCCTGTGCCGCGCGGTGAAACGATGACCTCCTTTCTGCGTAAACGCACAGAAGAAGGCGCGCGTGACCGCTACACCGGCACGCATGGCATGCCTACTTATGAAAGGGCCCGACCTCAGCTCGAACGCGAGTTGGCTTTGATCGCAAAACTCAAGCTGGAAGGTTACTTCCTGATCGTTTGGGACATAGTTCAGTTCTGTCGCCAACACGGAATTCTGGTCCAGGGACGAGGCTCAGCGGCAAACAGCGCCGTTTGCTACTCGCTGGGAATCACTGCCGTCGATCCCATAGGCATGGATCTTTTGTTTGAACGTTTTCTTTCGGAGGAGCGAGGCGAGTGGCCCGACATCGATCTCGATTTGCCCAGCGGAGATAAACGCGAGCAGGCGATTCAGTACGTTTACGAGCGCTACGGGAAACTTGGCGCGGCCATGACCGCAAACGTTATTACTTATCGAGGCCGGTCAGCCGCGCGCGAAGTCGGCAAGGCGCTCGACTTTGATGAGGACACGCTTTCACGTCTGGCCGGGTTAGTACATACGTGGGAATGGAAAGATCCAAACGACTCCAGCGAGCGGCAGTTTCGTGAAGCAGGTCTCGATCTACGCCAGCCCCGGATCAGAAAATTCTTTCAGCTTTATCAACTGGTGCAGGATCTGCCGCGCCATCTCGGCCAGCATTCAGGCGGCATGGTGATTTGCCAGGGCGCGCTCGATTCCATTGTTCCGCTCGAGCCAGCCGCGATGCCCGGTCGCGTCGTGGTCCAATGGGATAAAGAAGACTGTGCGGACCTCGGGTTGATCAAAGTCGACTTGCTGGGACTGGGAATGATGGCGGTGCTGGAAGACTCGATTAAATTGATTCGCGAGTCGTACGAAGAGGAAGTAGATCTGGCCCATCTGCCACAAAATGACCCCGCCGTTTATGCCGCACTGCAAAACGCAGACACTATCGGAATGTTTCAGGTCGAAAGCCGTGCTCAGATGTCGTGTTTGCCGCGACTGCGTCCCGCAAACTTCTACGACATCGTGGTCCAGGTGGCAATCATCCGTCCCGGACCAATCGTGGGCAACATGGTTCATCCGTATCTCAAACGCCGTCAGGGCAGGGAAGCTGCGACTTATGCTCATCCGTCGCTGGAGCCAGTCTTAAAACGCACCCTGGGAGTGCCGTTATTTCAGGAGCAACTTCTGCGCATGGCCATGAGTTGCGCGGGCTTTACCGGCGGTGAAGCGGAAGAGCTGCGCCGCGCGTTTGGCTTCAAACGCTCGGAAGCTCGCATGAAAGCGATTGAAGTAAAACTGCGGCAGGGGTTGACCAGGAACGGAATTACAGGAAAGACACAGGAAGAGATCGTGCTGGCAATCAGTTCGTTTGCGCTCTACGGTTTTCCGGAGTCGCACGCGGCCAGCTTTGCTTTGATCGCTTATGCCAGCGCCTATCTTAAATGTAACTACCTGGCAGCGTTCACGGCCGCGATTCTAAACAATCAACCAATGGGGTTTTATCAACCATTCACGATCATTAAAGATGCGCAACGTCACGGATTAAAAGTTTTGGCAATCGACATCACCTGCTCTGACTGGTTATGCACGATCGAGAAGCAGTCAGATTCCACGCTCGCAGTCCGTCTTGGTTTGAGATACGTCAAAGGTTTGAGTCAACAATCGGGCGAGGCGATTGTTCGTGAGCGAGCGAGCGACGCTTTTGTAGGCATCGACGATTTGCATAATCGCGTGCCTGAGCTGCGCAAGGATGAGTTGAGAAAACTGGCTGCGGCTGGTGCGTTGAATTTTATTCAAACGTCTACTCGTCGCGATGCGTTGTGGCAGGTTGAACGCGTAACACGCTCGGCCGGCAAACTCTATGAAGAGTTACTCGAAAAAGACGGCAATTCACCGTTGCAGCAGATGACGTTAACAGAGCGAGTGGATGCTGATTTTCGCGGCACTGGATTGACGATCGGAAAGCATCCGGTTGCTTATCACCGCGGCGAATTAAAAAAGCTGAAGGCGCTGCGCGCGATCGACATAAGGAAGTTGCGCGATGGTACTTTTGTAAGAGTGGCCGGATGGGTCATCGTTCGCCAACGGCCGGGCACAGCGAAGGGGTTTATGTTTCTGAGTCTCGAGGATGAAACGGGTGTGAGCAACATAATTGTGACGCCGCAGCTCTTCGACAAGTACCGCCTTGAACTGGTGGGTCACCCGTTTCTCTTGATCGAGGGAGCATTGCAAAACCAGGATAATGTGATTTCAGTAAAGGCGAGCCACGTGCAGTCACTCTCATTTGCGGTCGCCGCCGCACCCTCACACGATTTTCATTGAAAAGAAATATAGGTCGAATTAGGTCCTATAGGACCTATATGAGTGCTGGCAACTATGCTGGGCGGGCGGCTCTTGAAGGAGATTCGATGAGGCCCTGAACGACCTGGGCCACTTGCGAGAGAGGCTTCGGTTTTCTCAGGAATGCATCCGCGCCACAACGTCGCGCTTCATCCTCGATTTCGGCTGAACCGTAAGCCGTCAAAACGACGATACGCGTCTGCGGGTTGTGCTCCCGGATCAGACGGATCATGTCGAGACCATCATGGTTGTTCGTCATCGTGAGGCGCAGGTCCTGAATTACAACTCTATAGTTTGTGGCCCCAAGGAGTTTTTCAGCTTCTTCGACTTCACACGCAGTATCAACCTTGTATCCCTGCAAAGAGAAGTACTCACTCATTGAGAAACAGATTGACTCTTCATCGTCGATGACCAAGAGCCGGGGAACTGGCAGTTCTGCGGAGGATTTCTCGTCTTTACCGAGCCACATTTGTCTCAGCCTGCCGGAGACTTTCTTGAGGGTTCCAAATCGACTCTGCTTCACGGGGCACACCAGGCAAATAAAACCTTCATGAATCGATACGCTATTAATCACCCCTTGTTCGCGCAGAAATCAAATACTGCCGCACCGGCAAGATCAGCCCTCATCGCCCGTATCCAGGGGCGAGCAGGGATGCCGGAAAATCCGTAGGAGATGAAGTTTTATTTGCGAGGAGTTTAGCTCGCGTCGCCTCATCGTTAAACTTCCGCACCGAAAAAACGATGAATCATGACAGCGACAACTTTAGTAGCCTGGAAAGTTGCCGCTGCCCGACCCGAAAGCTAGATACTAATGGCAGCTCGCACATTCGATCGCTGCCTCAGCGAAACGTTTACTCGCCCGGCACTGCTGGGCGAAGCAGGCTTCGTGATGATGTAAAGCAGAACTTCACAAACCTCACGAGTGCCCGTTCCAATCGTATTTCCATTTTCGTCCTGTAGCGCATAGATCCGGCCGTTGGCGTCCAGGGGAAGAATCATTGGTTCAGCGTACATGCACACAAGCTCCATCGTTGACCACGGGACCGCACAAATTAGACCCCACTTAAAGGAACCGTGTTTCCACATCTGCCTTGCCACGCAGATGTGGAAACACATTAACTTCAGCTATTTCTTTCCAAAGCGACGACGGAATCCAGCCGCAGCTCCGAGAAGACCCGTTCCCAGCAGGAACATGCTTGCCGGTTCGGGAACTTCTGTAGTCGGAGGGGTTGCTTCGGTGCCGAATTGGATTACGACATTGGTAAATGTCGAGTTGACGGTTACTCCCGGAACAACGAGAGTAAAAGTCACAGTGCCGACTAAGAATGGATTGTGCGGATCATTTCCGGCGATACCCCCGTTGGCATTTGTGTATGGACCAACGCCATCACCACCGATGATCGTCTGGTCCGGGCCGGCCGGCGAAACGACGCCGAAGGCGCAAACCACACAGACAGTGATCGTGTTTCCACTGTGCCCCGCTCCCCATCCAGTTGGGTTAACTGCACCTGCCAGTGTGCCGGTGCCGTTATCCGCAATGTTGGTCGACTGGGTGCTGTTACTTCCGGAAAGCGAAACGGCGCCGCCGTTGTATCCACTCACCTGGAAGTAAACACCGCTGATGTTTTGAATAACGCTGATCACCTGGCTGTTGGTCAGGTTGTTGTTAAGGGTTATCGTAACGGTTCCATTGCCTGCGACAATTGAACCCGTCACATTGGTAGTGCTGCACCCGGGTCCGGTACAAACCGAGATCGGATCGGCCTTCGCGCTTCCGTGGGCAAGCGCGATAACACCGAATACCGCCAGTGCCAGCAGTGAATTTTTGAGGTTCGAAAACCTGGGCATTACAAAGTCTCCTTGGGGTGGACAATAGCGTCGCTTCCAGTAACGCAGCCCTGGAAGCAAAACAACGTGATTAAAAGGCCTGGGATTGACGAGCGAGCGGGGCAATGCAAGCTCAAACATACCGGCCAGACAAATTCCCTCGGTCGGGGCGAGGGAGCTATGGACACAGGGCACTCGCTTAATAGGCCAGACGAAGACTCAACCGAGTCTCAGCCTAACTTCCTTCGAAAACGTTTTCGGAAACCAGCTGCTGCTCCAACAAGGCCGCTTCCCAGCAAGAACATGCTGGCCGGCTCTGGAATGGTTTGCTCAATCTCGCCGCCACCAAGTCGGACCTGCCTGACGTCCATCATCGCTACGCCACTGAGGCTAATGGTCTGAATTAGCTGACCGTTTATGGCCGTGACGGTAAAGAAGTTCTCACCATTGGCATCCACGGTGAAGGTATCCACAAACGTGCCGCCAGTGATGTTTATTCCCGTCACTGTGATCGTGACCGTTCCGTCTATTGCAGCATTGATGTTGAAGACTGCGCGGGTAAACGTGTCGTTGTTGGCTAGACCGAAGGTCAATTGCGTAAATGGACCGTTACCAAGGCCGCCACTCACGGTTGCCTGACCAGATGGATTAGCGTTCAGCAAATGGGTGCCACTGGTAGAAGTAAAGTTGACCACGCGATTATTCTGGCCGACTACACCTGTTACCGTGAGCACGTTGGTGGCGGGGTTGAGCAGGACATTATCCGTGCCCTGATTATCGACTCCTTCAATAACAACAATGTCGGCTTTGGCAGTGCCAGCGACGATGCTGATAATCCCGAAAATCGCCAACGCAAGAACTAGATTTTTAAGATAACTAAGTTGGGACATTTCAAATGCCTCCTTGTTTTGGACCCCTTAACGGAAGCCTTAGACGCAAAATTTGTGGGAGGCCTGACATCAACCGAGCAATGCAGGGCAAATGCACGCTCTAATGAGGTCAGCCAAATCACTCGGAGAACAACCCGAGAACATACGTATGTCTGGCACTGGCGCTTTCCCCCAGCAAGATCTGCGCCGTGAAGATTAGAAAGTGCTAATAGAGTAAAAGATTCGAAATTTTCTGAGGTAGGCGCATTGGCCCAAGCGGGAATGTCCAGGATTCAGACGCGCGGTCTAGACTTTGGACATCGGGATCTGATGTTTCTTGATCTTCTGATAGAGCGAACTTCTCGGAATGCCGAGACGCTTGGCCGCCTTCTCAACTCGGCCTCTCTCTTCCTGAAGGACGCGCTCGATGTGTTGCTTCTCGAGTTCGAGGAGCGTGAGGCGGCTGTCGAGAAAAGGCGCTCCCACCTGCGTATGACCATCAAAGTGAAGATCGTTGAGCGTGATATTTTTTTGGTCACTCAACAACACGGCACGTTCGATAACGTTACGAAGTTCGCGAATATTGCCGGGCCATGAATATGCCTGAAGCGCCTGAATACAACCTTGGTCCAAGCTTAAGTCACCACGGCCCAGGTCGGCTGCGACTTTATCGAGCAGGTACTGGGCCAACGTTGGAATGTCTTCAATACGATCGCGCAGAGACGGGAACGACAGCGGGATTGTACTGATCCGAAAATATAGATCGTCGCGAAATCTTTTTTCCCTTACAAGCTGGCCGAGATCCTGATGCGTCGCTGCAATGAGTCTGACATCGACCTGACGATCTCTGACATCACCCAATCGTCGGAACCGTTTTTCTTCCAGAACCTTCAGGAGCTTAGGTTGAATCTGAAGATCCACGTCGCCGACTTCGTCAAGAAATATGCTGCCGCGATGGGCCACTTCAAAGAGACCTTGCTTCGATGCCGTCGCGCTGGTGAAGGCGCCTTTTTCGTGACCAAAGAGCTCGGTCTCCAGTAATTCTCTGGTTAGACCAGCACAGTTGAGATCGACAAAGGCTTCTTCAGCCCGTGGACTGTTCTCGTGCAGCCAGCGGGCCAGCACGCCCTTTCCGGTTCCAGTCTCACCCAGAATCAACACCGGACTCTCGGTCGAAAGGATTTTTCGCGCCTGATCTGCGAGCGCGCGAACCGCAGCACTCGTGCCAATGAATGGATCGATGGCCTGACGAACCCGACGCGACTTACTGGCTAATTGCTTGTGATAGTTTCGCTGTTTCTGAAGCAGTCGTTGCAGGATTACGAGGAGTGTTTGCAGTTCAAGTGGCTTGGTCAGAAATTGTTCAGCGCCCTCTTTTATTGCTCTGACGGCAAGGTCGATTGATCCATGGGCTGTGAGAACCAGCAGCGGAATTCCCGGGTCAATCTCGCGCAGTCGGGGGAGGAGATCGAGCGCGGTGCCGTCGGGCATCATGTAGTCGGCAATGACAATGTCCGGTCGCGAAGTGCGAAAAAGGTGCTGCGCATCCTGACAGCTTTCTGCTTCTTCTATTTCGTATCCGTGTTGCTCCAGGAAGTCACGGATGCCAAATCTCACTCCGGATTCATCGTCAACAACCAATACCTTGTTCCTGGACATTAGGCGTCTCCCTCAGCTGGTATCGGGAATCTGGCAATCATACAGGCTCCGCCTTTGGGATTATTCCCGGCAATCAATTTTCCTCCGTGTTCCTGCATGATTCGTTGAGCAATAGCTAAGCCAAGTCCTGTTCCCCCGCGTCTCTTTGAAAAGAATGGCTCAAAAATCTTCGACATATCCTCGGCTGAAATTCCCGCGCCGCTATCCCTGATTGCACACTGGACCCACTCGTGATTTCCGTCGCTGAGCCGGTGTGCTTCGATGGTGACTGAACTCTTCTGCGGCGAATGCTGAATCGCGTTCTCGATCAGATTTACGAAAACCTTTGAAAGCCGGCGACGATCGATCCGGATCTTCGGCAAAGAGTCTTCCACCTTGCTTTCGAGGTTTACCTGAGCCACTTCCGCTGCCGGCATGCAGGCACGAACGGACCGCGCAACCATCTCTTCCATTGAGACGAGATACAACTCGCCACGGAACGGTTTGCCATACTCTAACAACTCTTCCATCAGAATGGTCAAACGTCCGATTTCATCGCGCAGCACGTTGGTGTAACGCAGATATTCCGTCCGGTCGCTGAATCTGGTTTCAAAAGCGTCGAGTATCGATGAGATTCCAAAAAGAGGATTTCTGACTTCGTGTGCCACACCCGCGACCAGCGACCCGAGCAACGACATCATCTCGCTTTGACGCAGCGACGCCTCCAGTTCGGCACGTTTGGTGATGTCCTGCGCTATCAGGATTGCTCGTTCGCCGGCTGAGCCGAATTCGTTGACGTGATAGAGGGTAATGGCCCACGTCTTTCCGGTTGAGTCGTCTTTAACTTCTTCGGCGACGGGAGCCGGATTTTCTCGGATACGTTCGATTAGCTCCGCAGCCTTTTTCCAGGGCTGGTTTTCACCGAGTTGCGACACGGTTTTCCCAAGAATTTGTTCCGCGTCAATACCAACGATCTGCTCAGCGGCCTGATTTGACCGTTTCACTGTGCCTTCGAGATCGACAATCAGCACCGGAAAATCGATGGCGTTGAAAGTCTGCCGCCATTCCATCGCCGATTGTTGCAGAGACGCATGCAGACGCTGCTGCTTTTCGTCAAGGAGTTTGCGCTCCGTGACGTCATTTACGATCACAAGCCGGCTGTTCTTGCCGTCAAAAACGACGGGGTGTGAACTCATTTCGACATAGATCGTTTGACCGGTGCGCGTTCTATGACGCCATGGACTTGAGATCACTAGATCATTTGGATCAGAGGCGTTTTTGATCATCAGCGTCGGAATATCCTCACGCGCGCGGATGTCGTCGATCGTCATGGAAAGAAACTCGTCACGGGAGTAGCCGTACGTTCGCGTTGCGGCTTCGTTAACGGCGAGGAAAGAAAGTGTCTCCTCGTTATAGACCCAGATTGGTTGCGGTGTCGATTCAAACAGAAGCTTGTAGCGTTCCTCAGAGTCGCGCAGTGCTTCTTCAAAATGTTTTCGCTCTGTGATGTCGCGGGCAAGTCCGCGAAAACCAATGGTTTCGTTGAGCTTGTCCTTGATGGGTGAGACGATGAGATCGAGCCAGCGATCTTCCCCTGTCGCCGACCGAGCTACAAACTGGTGACGGAACTCTCGTGCTTCGTGAGGTCGACCCAGACTACCTGCAAAACCGTTGCTTTCGGGAATAATCCCAAACACAGCAAAGAAAGAGTTGCCGATGACATCTTCCGGGCGGCGGCCGAGGAATTTTTGCCCGGCAAGGTTGATGCTCGTCAGCTTTCCTGTCAGATCCTGCGTGAAAATCATGTCGGACGCCTGCTCGACGAGGTCCCGATAACTGGCCTCAAGACGCGAACGCTCGAGCAGGCGCGAGACTTTTGCCACCAGTCGAGCCGAGTCAAAAGGAAATTCCAGATAGTCGTCGGCACCCGCTCGCAGACCTGCGACTGCGCTTTCCGTGTCTTTCTGAAGCGCCGTTACGAGGAGAATTGGAAGCGTTCTCAATTCTGCATCGGCGCGAATCTCGCGGGTGAATGCGAGACCGTTCATTCTTGGCATCGTCACGTCGCTGATCACGAGATCTGGACGTTCGCGTTTTGCGAGAGACAGGCCTTCAATGCCGTCCTCGGCGGTAAGAACGGCATAACCAGCCTTTCGCAACAGACTTCCCATCAGGGTTAGTTGGTCTGGCTCGTCGTTAACAATGAGGACGGAATTTTCCTCGTGGCCGTTGGAGTCTATCCCATGCACCAGAGCTATACCTCAGATTGCCGTGTTTTGGTTGGAAAAACCGGGGCTTACGGCGTACGGGTTGTGAATTCCAGGACTGTTGGCAATACCTTTGAATAACAGATCCAAGGGTTTAGGGGCGTTTTTGAACCGGCGCAGTATATCACACCAGGTGAGGCTACAAAGAGGAACAAAGAAGCACAACAACCGGGCTAAGGCCGGGTTGAGTGAGACAACTTTTAAGGCAATGCCGCATTTCATTCATTTGCGGTGTCTTTGTCGTTGGTAAACGGAATTGCACTTCTCTGAATCCAACCGCTGTATTTATTGCATCCACAAGTGGAGAGATTTAAGGAATGAGAGACGTGAATATCTATAGAGGAGCGGTTTCGCGAGTAAACATCATTTTAAGTTTGGTTCTGGTTGTTTTTTCATTTGCCTCTTGCAGCGGGCAGAGCAAGCTGCTGAGTCTGACTTCTACGCAGCCGGCCCAGCCGGCGCCGGTTGCCAGTGTGACTGGAGTGCAGACTTCATATGCCGATCTGGTAAGTCGGGTTTCGCCGGCGGTCGTGACAATTCGGTCGACCGAGCGAGCACGAGCAGCACAGCAGTTTCCTTTCATGGACGACCCGACGTTCCGTGAGTTTTTCGGCGACCGAATGCCCCAGCAACAGCAGCCTCCGCAGCGAGTTCAGGGCGTGGGTTCCGGAGTCATCGTCAATTCGGATGGCTACATTCTTACAAACCATCATGTGGTTGATGGAGCCCTCGAGATCAAAGTCGAACTAACCGACAATCGTACGTTCACAGCAAAGCTGGTTGGTTCAGATCCGCCGAGTGATCTCGCCGTGTTGAAGATTGACGCCAAAGAGCTGCCGACACTTTCGCTGGGCGATTCTGACAAGGTTCGCGTCGGCGACTTTGTTCTGGCAGTCGGCAATCCTTTGGGTATCGGTCAGACTGTCACTTCCGGCATAGTGAGCGCAAAAGGTCGTGCCACGGGCTTGAGCGATGGCAGTTTTGAAGACTTTCTACAGACGGACGCCGCGATCAACCGCGGTAACTCCGGTGGCGCGCTCGTGAACACCACCGGCGAACTGATCGGCATCAATTCGCAAATTCTTTCGCCCTCGGGCGGCAACATCGGCATCGGTTTCGCGATTCCGTCAAACATGGCGAAGGCCGTGATGGACCAGTTAATGAAGACTGGAAAAGTGCGGCGCGGAATGCTTGGCGTCACGATTCAGTCGGTTGACTCGGATCTGGCGCAAAGTATGAATCTGCCTTCAGCGCGAGGAGCGATCGTCACTTCTGTCTCCAATGGTGGTCCGGCTGAAAAAGCTGGAATCAAACGGGGCGACGTGATCACTGCGGTTAACAAGCTACCCGTCGCAGACAACAACAACCTGCGAAATCTCGTTGCCAGTTTGCCTCCGGGATCAAACGTCGAAGTCACCGCACTTCGCAACGGTCGCGATCAGAATTTCCAGGTTGCACTTGCTGAACTTCCGAATAAACCGCAGCCCGACAGCGACGACGAGAGCACTGACAGCACGGGTGTCGGGAACGGTAAGTTTGGATTAACGGTTCAGCCACTTACCGCCGACACGGCTTCCCGTTATGGGCTCGACGCCAGCGACGAGGGCGTGCTTGTAATTCGAGTTGATCCAGCGGGTAGCGCAGCTAACGCAGGCATCAGACAAGGCGACCTGATCCAGGAAGTCAATCGCCAGCCTGTCAAGACGCCGGCAGAATTCATTGCAGCGACTCAAAGATCCGGTGCGAAGCCGGCGCTGGTTGTAGTGAAGAGACGGAACAACGTGATCTATTTGACCTTGAAAGCCGCCTCGTAAACTAGTATAAAGTCAACCAAAAGGCACAAAGGCTCGTTCAGAGCCTTTGTGTTTTTTTATGCGCTAAGGTACGTTCCACCGTTCGAGGAGGAACGTATAGATGCGGGAATTTGATCGCCGTCCCTGGGGAACATATACAGTCCTGGAGGAAGATCGAAATTTCAAGGTTAAACGTATTGAAGTTTTACCGGGACAGAGACTCAGCTATCAGAAACACGCCCAAAGAGCTGAGCACTGGTTCGTCGTAGAAGGCACTGCAAAAGTGACTCTCGATGGCGAAGAGATCACCGTTCACGCGGGCGAAGCGATCGATATTCCAATCGGAACCGCTCATCGCGTCGAGAACCCGGGCGACATAGATTTAGTTTTCATAGAAGTGCAGCGAGGAACTTATCTCGGCGAAGACGACATCGTTCGTCTTCAAGACGATTACGGAAGATAGTTAGCCACAGATTTACACGGGTTTTCATTGGTAAGAATAATCCGTGTTCATCCGTGTAAATCCGTGGCTGAGGATATTTATGTCGGACACGGCTGCTGTTCCCCAGGGAGACTCACAAAGCCTGTGGTCTGCCATTAAGGAGTCAATTCGCGGTTCGCATCGGAACTACACGACCGGACCGATCGGACGTGCGATTCTGCTGCTCGCTATACCCATGGTCCTGGAAATGATCATGGAGAGCGTGTTTGCAGTGGTCGATATCTTTTGGGTGTCGCACCTCGGCACTGACGCCGCTGCAACTGTCGGTCTTACCGAATCCTTACTAACGCTGATCTACGCACTCGCGATCGGTTTGAGTATCGGCGCGATGGCGATGATCGCGCGCCGCATCGGAGAACAGAATCCGGAAGGTGCAGCACGCGCGGCGGTGCAGGCGATCGTGCTCGCATTGATTGTTTCGATCGTGATCGGGGCGATAGGTGCTCCACTCGCACCAAAGCTACTGAAGTTGATGGGTGGCTCACCGTGGGTAATCGAACACGGTTCGGCATTCACACGAGTGATGTTGGCTGGAAACATCACCGTCGTGATGCTCTTTATGATCAACGCCATCTTTCGTGGTGCGGGCGACGCCGCCATCGCCATGCGCACGCTGTGGCTGGCAAACTGGATCAACATCCTCCTCGGGCCCTGTTTGATCTTTGGACTCGGACCGTTCCCGAAACTGGGCATTGTCGGCGCTGCCATCGCTACTAATATCGGACGCGGAACGGGCGCACTGTTTGCGATCAGCAAACTGATTCGTGAGGGCGGACGATTCAACATCGAGCGGCGTCATCTGCGTATCGAGCCATCGATCATCGGACGACTAATCCGCTTGTCGGCTACCGGAACATTTCAGGTCTTCATCGGCATGGCGAGCTGGATCGGACTGGTGCGCATCATCTCCAGTTTTGGCAGTAACGCTGTCGCAGGTTACACCTTCGGCATTCGGGTGATTCTCTTCGCGCTGTTGCCGTCATGGGGAATGGCGAACGCAGCGGCGACGATGGTTGGACAGGCGCTGGGTGCAAAGAATCCGGAGCGTGCGGAACGAGCGGTTTGGAAAGCCGGTTTCTACAACATGATCTTCCTCGGTGCAGTCGGATTGTTGTTCATCTTCTTTGCGCCGCAGATCATCTGGTTCTATACCGACGATCCGAACGTTGCTCAGTACGGTGTTGATTGTCTAAGGATCGTGGCGTATGGATTTCTGTTTTACGCCTATGGAATGGTGCTCGGGCAGTCGTTTAACGGCGCCGGCGACGCCTGGACACCGACGATTATCAATCTATTTGTCTTCTGGCTATGGGAGATTCCGCTCGCTTACGTGCTTGGTGTTGTGCTCGGATGGGGACCGCGTGGCGTTTTTGTGTCAATGATGGTTGCCTTTTCCACTCTTGCCGTCGTGAGTGCGGCGGTGTTCCGTCGTGGCCGCTGGAAGCAGAGAGTTATCTAGCTATCTCTGGATGGTTTTTCGATACAGTCCTGTCGGGCTTCGTTACGTTTTTTTCCTATTTTGACCTCGCATTACCCACTGTACGCTCCAAGACATAGCGGCACCTTTATTGCCTAAGAAAAGATTGCCAGATAGAGCAGGGCACGTTGGAGTGCGGTAACTTGTCCCTGCTTCCGATCCGCCGATTAGAAGCAAACGGTAGCCGCACTCCAGGAGAACGTCCACTGGCTCACACGGCAGAGTTTTCTGTTGAGCGCAAGGAGGAGTCTCATGGAGAAGAAGCTTAAGGGGAAGAAGGTCGCAATACTGGTTGCCGACGGTTTTGAACAGGTAGAACTGACTGAACCGAAAAAGGCGCTGGAAGATGCTGGTGCAGTAACGGAAATTGTGTCCCCCGCGGAAAATGAAGTTCAGGGATGGAATCACGACGAGAAAGCAGATTCATTTAAAGTTGATATGCCGCTGACCCGGGCACGTTCTGACGATTATGACGCGCTTTTATTGCCAGGTGGCGTGAGAAATCCCGATCAATTGCGAATGATGATGCGGGCAGTGGAATTTGTGGACGGGTTTTTTGCAACAGGCAAGCCAGTCGCGGCGATTTGTCACGCGCCGTGGACACTAATCGATTCGGAAGTAGTTAAAGGAAGAACTATTACTTCGTGGCCTTCGTTGAAGAGCGACCTGATGAATGCAGGAGCTCGTTGGGTTGATCGAGATGTGGTCGTTGATAATGGCTTAATAACCAGTCGGAAGCCTGCCGATATACCCGCGTTCAATAAGAAGATGATCGAGGAATTTGCCGAAGGTCGTCATTCGCGGCAGAGAGCCGCGTAGCAGGGGCAGGAGCAGGAAGCCGGAGCAGCACACCTCCTGTTTTTTACTCCTGCACTGTGTCTATAAGAAATAGGTCCTATGGGTCCTATAAGACCTATTAAGCTTTTGCGGCTATAGCTTCTTCGCTTTGTGACCAATCTTGATCGTTCCCGCCTGGACCACCCTGGCATTGATGCCGCGCAGGCAGAGTTCTCTGCCGACTGCTGAATTAACGAACTTCATTGCGTCAACACCAAAACGTGAGACGAACTTGTGACAGCCGGTGTGTGGTAGTGGACTCACTTCGAGAACTGCTGAACCAACCTGAATCCTCGATCCAGCGGGCAGATTTTCTTTGCTCAAGTCCATATCGATGTAGAGCTGATCGCCGGCGAGGGACCAGCGCTCTTTCTCCTGCGCGACGAGAGCCGTAACTCGAGCATTCATAATATTGATCTGCATCTCGGGATGCGCAGATCCGTCCGCTGTTCTTGAACTGCCGCGGACGCTCCAGTTGTCGCCGATCAATCCTTTAACCGGATCAAGCTCAGCCTGGTCCATCTCTGCTCGCTGGTCCACATTCGGACGGCACACGATCAAATGCAAAACACCGTCGTCTTTAGGCGCCTGCCGCAGATGGTCGAGCGCCGCTTCCAGTTCCTGCATCGTCAAATGTTTCACGGGTAGACTCCATGGGTAAACTCGGGAACGCGCTAATATAACCGAGTTGGCTGACAAGGTTAAATGCGCTAAAGTTGAAAAAATAGGTCATATAAGTCCTATAGGACCTGTTAGTTCACAACTCTTAACAAGTTTTTACTTGCGCTTGACATAGCCCGAGCTTGTCGGGCGTATTCTCTGCCCCGCAATGAAGTCGAAAAGGGAAGCCAATACTCGTTTTCGTCTTGTGCTAACGCTCGGTTTGGCCGTGGTGGTGCCGGCACTAACTCTGATCTACGTTAACTTTCAGCACGTTAAATCAATTCAGCGTGGCAAAAAATTCGAAGCGCTGATTCATCGCGACTTTCAATATTTGCTTTCAAATTCTGCGAACAAGATCAACGCCAAGGCTTACGAACTGACTGAACAGGCCAGAGATGCTTTTCCTTCCGAAGCCGACTCGGATAAAGAGAAGAGAAGAAAATTTGACCTTCTTTTGGACCGGAGTCCGTGGTTCGCGCACGCGTTTTTCTACGACGCTAAAAAAGGAGTGATCGTTCAGCCCCACCGAGCGCATACAGACGAAAAAGAGCTCGTCAATTTGGACAAGATGTACAGCGGTTGGTTTAGTCTTGAAGGTCCGCACTTGGTAGAGCAGTTATGCAAGAAACCCAAGCCAATCATGTGGTACAGCGGAGAATCCGATGGCCCGAATGGTTCTACTTACACTACGACCGCTATCTTTACTTTTCCTCAGTTAGCCAAGGATCGACCGGTATTGGGAGGTGTCAGCTTCGATCCAAACTACCTGAAGCAAAACTTTTTCCCGCAACTGTTAGAGGAGTTCACTTCACAAAAACTAAATGATGGTTCGGGCCAGGATTCCAACGAGCCTGAGGAACAGCGCCTTGCAATGCTGGTTTATATGGCAGATACCTCACGAGAGGAACCTGAGCGGCCGTTGGCAACATCGGCCGGATGGAACGGTGGTAAGCCCGAAGTTTCGCTCAGTCTGGATAATCCTTTTCACGGGCTCGCACTGGGTATTAAGTTTCAAGGCACAACGGCGGAAGCGATCGCTCATCGCTGGGTAGTGCAGAGTTTTTTGATCCTTGTTGTGTTGTCGGTCTTGATGATTGGGGGTCTCGTGTTGACGTATCGCAGCGTTAACAAGCAAGTCGCGCTCGCGCGTTTAAAGTCTGACTTTGTTTCCAACGTTTCGCATGAGTTGCGCACCCCGCTCGCTTTGATTCGACTCTATGCCGAAACGCTCGAGCTGGGTCGCATCACCACACAGGATAAGAAAAACGAGTACTACAGCATCATTCGCAAAGAGAGCGAACGGCTCAGTTCCTTAATCAACAACATTCTCGATTTTTCGCGCATCGAGGCAGGACGTAAGGAATACGACTTCAGGGAGACTGACATCGCCGAGCTGGTGCGCAACACTCTCGACTCATATCGTTACCAGATCGAACAGCAGGGTTTTGCGCTCGAAGAGCATATTGACCCGAGCATTCCTGCAGTGAAAGTCGATCGCGAAGCGATCGCGCGTGCGCTCGTGAACCTGGTCAACAATGCACTGAAGTATTCCGACAGCGAAAAATTTCTCGCCGTCAAACTCTATCGCGAGCAGAGCGTGCTAAAACTCGAAGTAAGCGATCGCGGCATCGGCATCGAGCGAAACGAGCAAGCACGGATCTTTGAAAAGTTTTATCGAACCTGCGATCCACTCGTGCATAACACGAAGGGCAGTGGTCTCGGGCTGTCACTTGTGCGTCATATAACCCAGGCTCATGGCGGCGGCGTTGAAGTTGAAAGCACGCCCGGACGCGGCAGCAAGTTCACAGTTTGGTTGCCGCTGGCGCAATCAACATAGTGGCCCCGGTGGGCAGGGCAAAGGATCAAGAGCATCATGAAATCCAAAATTCTAATCGTTGAAGATGAACCAGCCATGGTTGCCGGGCTGCGCGATAACTTCGAGTATGAAGGCTACGACGTGATCAGCGCTGAAGACGGCGTCACTGGTCTGGAAAAAGCGCTCGCCGACAATCCCGATCTGGTCGTGCTCGACGTGATGATGCCGCGCATGAGCGGACTCGACGTATGCAAGCAATTGAAAGCCAAGCGACCCTCGGTACCGATCATCATGCTGACGGCTCGTGGTCAGGAGATCGATAAAGTTGTTGGTCTCGAGTTGGGCGCAGACGATTACGTTACTAAACCATTTTCAGTGCGTGAGCTGATGGCTCGCGTTAAGGCTGTATTAAGACGAGCGTCATCACCGGCGCCCGTCCCGGAGATTTACAAATTCAGCGACGTTGAAGTCAACATCCGCAGCAATGAAGTCCGACGCAATGGCAGCGTCGTCGATCTTTCTGCGAAAGAGTTTGCATTACTTGCTTATTTCATCGCGCATCCGGTTGAGACACTCAGTCGCGATCGACTGCTTGATGCCGTGTGGGGATATGAAAATTATCCAACTACTCGTACTGTAGATACGCACATTGTGCATCTAAGACAAAAGCTCGAACCGAATCCAGAAGAACCTCGTTTTATTCTTACCGTTCATGGAAGTGGGTATAAGTTTGTAGGATGAGGTCTTGTTATGACTCTCCCAGCACTCGAGGTCACGTCTTCTCCCCAGTCTACAGCTGTATCGTCTTCAGTCGCGTTTGAACAACGACTGGAGAAGCTTCAGCAGGATTACGCTGAGCTGAACACCGCGATCTTCGAAGCGGCACAGGTGCACCGTCGATTGTGTGCGCCAAGCCTGGTGCGACACGGTACTTTTGATGTGGCGAGTGAGATCTTTGCAGTTCGCCATTTGCCGGGCGATTTCTTCATTGTCGAAGAAACGAATGACGGTCTGATTCTTGCGCTCGGCGATATCGGTGGCAAAGGTCTGGCGGCAGGAATGTGGGTCACCCATCTGGTTGGTCTCATTCGCACACACAGTGCGAAGAGCAGCGATCCGAAAGCGATCGTTGCCGGTGTCAATCACGATGTGGCTTGCTTTGCAGGTATTGAGCCGTTGAGCACTTTGTTTGTCACGCGCCTCGATGCCGCATCTCAGAAACTCGATTATTGCAGCGCCGGACATCCGCCTTCATTGTTGTTGCGCGCAAACGGACAACTCGAATTACTGTCCGATGGTGGGCCAGTGCTGGGCGCAGTGCCTGAAGCTTCGTTTGACTGCGGCAGTGTGACAATGCACCGCGGCGACCTGCTATTGGCCTGCTCAGATGGTATTCTTGAATCATTCAATGAAGCGGAGCAGGAGTTTGGCAATATGCGACTCCAAACTGAACTGCGTCGGGCACAAGGTGGCTCGGCAGAGACAGTTCTGTTTTCAGTGTTGGGTGCAGTGCAGGATTTTGCTGCGCCGCGGCCGCTCACAGACGATATGACACTCGTTGTGATGAAGAACAACGGCTGGAAGAGAAATCAGGATACGAAGATTCTTAACTAACGAAAGGGGAATGGTTATGGCAGATGTGAAACCGATTCCGGAAGGATACCACTCTTTAACGCCCTATTTGGTTATCGATGGTGCGGCTGACGCAATGGAGTATTACAAGAAAGCGTTCGGCGCAGTTGAACTGTTTCGTATGGAGCACCAGGGAAAGATTGGCCACGCCGAAATGAAGATTGGCGATTCGCCGTTCATGCTGGCCGATGCGACTGAGCAATTCAAGGGAGTAAAATCATTCGGTGGCACACCGGTAAGCCTAATGATCTACGTTGACGACGTCGACACGATCTATCCGCAGGCGATCGCCGCCGGCGGCACCGAGATGAAGCCTTTGCAGGATCAGTTTTATGGCGATCGTTCGGGTACGTTAACGGATCCTTTCGGTCACGTTTGGACGGTTGCGACGCACAAGGAAGACGTAACGCCTGAAGAAATCGATAAGCGCCTTGCCGCGATGGCTGCAGGCGGCGGCGCCTAATGTCTAAAACAATATAGGTCCTATTTGTCCTATAGGACCTATATTGCTATTGCGGCAAAGATCGAACTTCACGCAGGCGGCGGTCGAGGAAGCGGCGTTCACTGTCGTTGGTAACCAATCGCAAAGCTATTTCGTAACTCTCGGCGGCTTGATCGTTGGCGCCGAGACGACGCAGCATGTCAGCGCGAGCTGCATGCAACAAGTGATAGTCGTCGAGCTCGCCTGAATCGGCGAGCTCGTCGATCAACTCGAGCGCCGATTTGGGACCGTGAGCCATTGCAACTGCGACAGCACGATTCAATGAGACGATCGGAGAAGGCATTAGTTCAGCGAGAAGATCATATAGTTTCACGATCTCTTCCCAATTCGTGTCTTCGGCTCGAGCAGCCTTACAGTGTTCAGCGGCGATGGCCGCCTCCAATGCGAATGGACCAGGCTGACCAGCGAGCGCTTCTTCAATCAGACCGAGTGCTTCATCAATTTGTGGCCTGTTCCAGAGCGAGCGATCCTGTTCTTCGAGTACAACCAGATTGCCATCTTCATCCAGTCGAGCCTCGCGTCGCGAGTCTTGTAACAACATGAGTGCTACGAGCGCAGTCGCTTCAGCGGGCGGCTTTGGCCCAAGCAGCTTTCTTAACAGACGGCCGAGTCGAATCGCTTCCGCGCACAGATCGGCCCGCACTAGTGGCTCCCCTCTGGTGGGCGCGTACCCTTCGGTGAAGATGAGATAGATTGCCGTCAACACTCCGTCAAGTCGCGCCGGCATTTCAGTCGTGTTGGGGACGCTGAACGGAATTCCAGCGTCGCGTATCTTTCTTTTCGCGCGCACCAGTCGCTGGGCCATCGTAGCTGGGGGCACCAGGAAAGAGCGCGCGATTTCATCGGTCTGAAGACCGCCTAAAGTACGCAACGTCAGGGCGACCTGTGCCTCCAGCGATAAAGCCGGATGGCAACACGTGAAGATCAGTCGAAGACGATCGTCTGGAATCTCTTCAAAGTCGAGACTCGGTCCTTCAACGATTGGTTCTGACATGAAGTCCGGGTCGGCTTCGAGTTTTTCCTGAAGACGAGTTTGACGCCGCAGACGATCGATGGCCTTATGCTTTGCCGTTTGAATGATCCAGGCGCGCGGAGATTCAGGAATGCCTTCGCTTGGCCACTGGTCGACGGCGGCAGTGAACGCGTCTTGAGCAGCGTCTTCAGCGAGTTCGAAATCGCCAAACTGACGTATGAGAGTTGCAACAATCCGGCCCCAGTCGGATCTATAGACTGCGTCGACGGTGACGTTGGCATTTGGAAGCACGATTGATATTAAAAACTTTTGGCAGAGGTGTCGATTCACGGACTCGCCGTTCGATTAAGCAATGGAGGCCAAAAATTAATGAAATACATGCTGCTGGTTTATATGGCCGAGCACGCCATGAATGACGCGGAGCGAGAGCACTGCTATGTTGAGTCGACACAACTGGCGCATGATCTAAGCGCTTCAGGTAAATACCTGGCGGCTGGTCCTTTGCATCCGGTGTCGACTGCGACCAGTGTTCGCGTACGAGAGGGTAAGCGGTTGGTTACGGATGGTCCATTCGCCGAAACACGCGAACAACTTGGTGGCTATTATTTAGTAGATGCGTGCGATCTCGACGAAGCGATGAGTATTGCCGAACGGATTCCTGGCGCGAAGGTCGGCACGATCGAGATTCGCCCAGTGTTGGAAATAAAAGGACTGCCTGTGCCGTAAGATTGGAGGAGAGATGGCACAAACTGATTTACAAACTTCTGTTTCTAAGACGAGTCTCTGGATTGGACGAATCGTGGGTGGGCTGCCGGCGCTCTTTCTTCTGGTCGACGGTGCGATGAAGCTCGCAAAACCAAAGGTTGTCGTGGATGCCACGGTCAAACTCGGATACTCCGAGAGTACCATTATCCCGATCGGAATCGTCTTAATTGCCTGTACGATTCTTTATTTGATTCCGCCTACGGCAGTGCTAGGTGCGATTCTGTTGACCGGTTATCTCGGCGGAGCGGTAGCGACGCATGTGCGCGCTGGTGAGCCGCTCTTTTCAGTTGTCTTTCCGATCGTCTTTGGAGTGATGCTCTGGCTCGGATTGTACTTGCATGACACGCGCTTGCGAGCGCTGATCCCTTTGCGAAGTAGTAACCGATCTTAAATGAAGGAACACTCATTATGAACATCTTGCTTTGGATAATTCAGATACTGTTGGCGTTGCTGTTTTTGTTCGCGGGCGGCACCAAGTTCTATTTCACAATCGAGCAGATGCGGAGCATGGGATCTCCCAACCAGATTTTGCTTCCGGGGTGGTTTATTAGATTCATCGGCGTCTGCGAAATACTTGGCGCACTGGGATTGGTTCTTCCTGGACTCTTGCGGATAAAGCCGTATCTAACTGCACTTGCTGCTCTCGGACTAACGATTATCATGATCGGCGCCTTCATCATAGTGGCAATGGGTGATGGTATCGGGCCCGCTCTACCGACGCTCGTTATAGGACTCCTTTGCGCATTTGTTGCATATGGCAGAACAAAGTTGAGACCGTTTGCTCGTTAATCGTTATCAGGAATTAAGCCGATGAATGTACGACGCATCAACTGGCCGCTTTGGGTGGGCTTCCTACTCACCATTGCGGCCTTTATGACTTACTTCTTCGTTTTCGTGTGGATTCCGTTTACCCGCGACTTTCCGTGGGCCAATTTGCTGCTCTTCGCATTCGCGGGAGTGTTGCTCTTCATGGGCCTGCGGCGTGGTTTTGCTTCCGATCGGCCGCATCCAACCCGTTCGAAGATCGTCGCGGTGATCGTGAGCGCATTCAGTCTCCTCGTGTGTGCGTTATTTGTTTTCTCATTCTTCGTCGTCGGGCGTTGGTTGCCGGCGTCGAAAGGTGCGCCGCAAGTCGGGCAGCGAGTGCCGGAATTTACTCTTCCTGATACGACCGGCAAGCCAGTATCGCTGAACGAACTGCTTAGGTCACCGATCAACGGCAAGACACCACGTGGAGTGTTGCTGGTCTTTTACAGAGGCTACTGGTGACCTTCCTGCAACTCCGAGTTGCGGGGTATCGAGAGAAGTTTGGATAAGCTCAACGAGGCAGGAATATGGCCGGTGGCGATCAGTGTTGATGCTCCTGACGTCTCACGCGATTTAGCGCAAAAGGCTGGTTACACCTTTCCGTTACTTTCAGATCAAAACACTGAAGTGATACGACGTTATGATCTGGTCCATGCAGGCGCCGGTGAGAATGGTCATGATATTGCGCGGCCGGCTGAGTTCCTGGTTGATTCAACGGGTACCGTGCGGTGGATCAATCTGACGGAGAACTACTTTGTACGAGCAAGGCCTGAGCAAGTGCTCGAAGTTTCTAAATTGTTGAAGTAAGGTCTAAAAAAACCGCCGCGACTCTCGATCGCGGCGGGCCATCAGGTTAGGTGTTAGCCAACGCGAGTGCGGCTGATTAAGCGGGTGTCAGTACGGCCGTTTGGCCAGTAAGTCACCACATAAGTTTCACGGTAGAGACGCCGGCCAAAACGAACCAGTCGTGACCGAGTCACTGAACGCCGGCGGTTGTAACGCCTGCCATAATTGCGATCACGTTGCCACTGCGGCGCTGAGCTCGTAGCGACGGAGCTGCTCTGGTGCGATACATCAGCCGCCTCCGCTGCCGCTGGAACGACAAAACCCATCGAAATCACTGCTAGTGCAATTCCCAGTACTCTTTTCATTGTTTGTTTCCCCTTTAACACAAAAAACTTGGTCGGGCCCTCTCATCTGTACTGGAGAGAGCCCGACCTAATCTTTAAGACACCATAGGGACCTATCTGGTTACACGCAGTAATTATTCCACCGGCGAATTCTAGGCTGTAGCCCATCCGTGTAAATCTGTGGCTAAAAACCGTCTGTTTACCGTACTCTGAATGCATGGAACGGGAACTGACTTTTCGCATCATTCTTGAGAGTCCGCCACCGGGTGTTGATTTTGGATTGCAGAAAGGTCGTGGCGGCGACTACGAAGTTGTTCAGAAGCAGCGGTCGGGCAAAGGGAACCTGAGCTTCGAGTTTGAGGTGCGGGTTAAAGAGGGAAAAGATGGATCACCGACACTGCTTGGTCCATTTGTCCAGGGACCGCCTCAGGAACGATTCGTTTATCTCGACATCGGAACTTATGCGGGACAGACGGACACACCGTGGAGCCGGCGGTTGAAGGTTCCATTCCGAGATCTCACGTGGGACGTTGTGAATCAGGCAACACGCGGAAATAAAGTTCTCGAAGCTCACGTACCAGGAACGGGCAAAGACGGTGGTCCAACTTGTGCAACTGTGAAGCCGTTTGCTGGTTGGAAGTTGAGTAAGTAATCAGTGACGGTTGTTTTTGAAAACTACTCCGCCCTTCATCACAAACACAACGCGCCGCACCGCAGTAATGTCCTTTAAAGGATCGCCATCGAGCGCGATAATGTCGGCTTGCAGGCCGGGTGCAATCGAACCAATCTGATTTCCCATTGCCAGTGCTTCAGCTCCGAGTGAGTTGGCTGAAACCATCGCGGCCATCGGATCGACGCCACCATCTCGCACGCGATCGACGAACTCCTCTGCATTTCTTCCGTGCGAACCGGCGAGCGCGTCAGATCCGAATACAATCTTCAGCCCCGGAATCTTCAGCGCCTGTTTCATAAAGTCGTGATATGTGGGGATTATCTCTTTGATGATTGTAAACACCTCTTCCGGAAAGCCGGGTGTGCCGACGAACTTGTCCTTGTTCAGAAGATAGTTTTCCATCACAAGACCCGCCTGCGGATCGAGCCACACGCTTTTCTGGGCCAGCAGCTTCAGATCGTCATCGCTTGCAAGGGTTCCATGTTCAACCTGTGAACATCCAGCGCGAGCAGCGGTGCCAACCGCATCTTTGTAAGCATGCACAAGCGTCCGTAAGCCCAGCTTCTTTGCCTCATCACAAGCGGCGTTCAGTTGTTCCTGGGAAAGCAACATCTGTGGACGTCGCACACTTCCTGCGGCAAAGATTTTGATCAGATCGGCTCCCGCCTCTTTTTGTTTGCGAACGAAAGCGCGAATTTCGTCCGGCGTTCCGGTTTGATCGCCCTGACCCATGAGTGGCTGAGCGGAGGTGAGAATGCGCGGACCAGGCAATGATCCTTTTGCAATCGCATCGCGCAGCGCCAGGTCGTTGGGAGAGCCGACGCTTTGCACCGTCGTGAATCCGGCCATCAACGTTGCCTGAGCGTTAGTGGCGGCGGCCTGCGCTGCAAACTGTGACGTGCCTGCGGCGCCGGCATTTTTTCCGTCAGGACCAAAACTCCAGGTGATGTGGACGTGACCGTCGATCCACCCAGGCAACACGGTCAACCCGCGCAGATCGTAGTCGACTGGTCCAGCTTTCGGATCGATCCGAACTATCTTCGATCCTTCGATAACTATGCGCGTGTTGTGAACAACACCGCCCCTGCCGTCAAACAAGGTGCTTGCAGCGATAATGATCTGTTTGGTTTTCTTCTGAGCAGGAACGCTGACAGCGCAGATTATCAGTACCAAACAGGCCACGAATCTCTTCAATTGCATCTTTGTGATCTGCTATTTTGCGTGCGCGCGTTCAAATGCGCCTTCGAAGTAGACCGGTTCGAGCCCGGTGGCCCAGTATTCAACGGCGCCACGGTTTGGTTGTGAAGTTTCCTGATCAGTCAGGAGTCTTGGTTTACTTGAATCATCGGGTACAAACTCGATCCAACCGGTCCAGGTTCCATCGGCTCGTTCTTCTCCATAACTTCGCACGCTGTAAGTCGTGTCGTCGGGACCAGTCACAACCGTAGTATACTCCTGCAACAGTTCTGCCATTTGTTCTTCCTCCCATTGTTCGCAGTGGGCGTCCGATTCAAAGAATTAATTTAGCAAAGCGGTCAAGCGGAAGATTTCCACCTGACACGATGCCGACAACTTTCTTGCCGCGCAACTCGTCGCGAAGCTTGAACGTTGCCGCGAGAGACGCCGCGCCCGCACCCTCCGTAACTTGCTTGGCGTGCTGCGCCAACAACTTAACTGCCTCATTGATCTCGCTATCACTCACAAGAATAAAATCGCTGAGCAGTTTCCAGAGAATGTTGTTTGTAAGTTCGAAAGGCACACGCGTCGCGAGACCTTCATGTTCAGTGTTCATCGTGGGATACGGTTCAAGCGAATGGTTGCGCCACGCGTGCCACATCGCCGGCGCTGCGTCCGACTGCACAGCAATCACATGCACGTTCGGGTTGAGTTCATTCGCGACGATGCAATTCCCGGAGGCACAACTACCGCCACCTGCGGGAGCGATGATAACGTCGACATCCGGCAGTTCCTCGAAGATTTCGAGACCGATTGTTCCGACTCCCGCAATCAACCTTGGTTCGTTTGCCGAGTGGACATAACGAAATCCTTCTTCCCTTGCCACACGCTCACATTCCTGCCGCGCTTCGTCAAAATCGCGCCCGTGATATCGCACTTCGGCTCCGAGGTCGCGAATTGCCTGCATCTTCGATTCGTTTACGTTCTCGGCGGGCGCATAAATAATCACCCGACTACTGAAGAGACGGCCGGCATATGCGATTGACTGCCCGTGATTGCCGGTCGAAGCCGACACGAGACCTTTGCGACGCTCTTCATCGCTCGCCGTACCGACGAGGTTTACGCCACCGCGCACTTTGAAAGCACCGACGGGCTGCAAGTTTTCGAGTTTGGCGTAATAGTCACAGTTGAGCAGTTCAGACAAAGCTCTGACACGCAAGAGAGGCGTCTTCGGTAAGTAGGGCGCAATAAACTCGCGCGCCGCAACGACGTCTTCAAAAGTAGGACTCAACATTTCGACTCATTCCTGTCTCTTGCCGCGCGAGACGAGTCGCCAGCGTCTCGCCTTGCCACGACAACTCATACTGTAATTTTCCTGCGTAAGCTTCGGCATGTTGCCGGGAACGATGTCGGAAATGTACAGCACCGATGCGTCCGAGGTGGCGCCTGGCATTTCCGAGGCGCAGGAATCTTCAACCACAGCTCCAAAGTCCTGAATCACACGGCGGCGGCCGTTTTGAAAACTCACGAGTGTTGCCATCTCGGTAATCGTTCCCTGAGCCATGTCGCCGGTGGTCATGAGCAATTCGTCGATACCATCGCTATTGAGATCGGTTTTGCGCACGATGCCGCTCGCAAAGTCAGCGTCAACATCCGCAAGCAGTTGCTGGCCTGAGAAGATTGCAACTCGTTTCGTTCCAAAGTTATCAGCGTGCGACGCGTTGCACTCACTGACCGAGATCACGTAAAGAGTTTGTGTTTGACCTGCGGCAGTAAAACTTCCGGTGGTCATGTCAGTGATCGAGGGCACAATTTCGCCGGCTTTCCGCGCTGCCTCGAGAGGATCTGCAGCGCCGCCCCAATCGAAGTTGCTGTTACAGCGATTCCCGTCGGACAAGTATCTGCGAAACATTTTGGAGAGAACGCTTTTTTCCGTCGCAGGTGGAATCTTTATTGCGGGAGTTTTTCGATCGAGCCGGAAGTCTAATAACACCTGACGATCTTTTTGCAGGGCCGGTTTCTGCGCCGTCGTTAACGAGACCAGTGCCAGGAAGAAAAAGAGTATTTTCATCTTTGTCGGGGTCCTTTCAGTCCACAGATTACACAGATTTACCCTGAACCGGGAAGGCGTTATTATCTGCTCACCCCTAGGACGGAGCTGTCACAATGCTAAGAATCATCATCCTGCTTGTCGCGATCCTTTTTACGTCACTAACCATATTTGCCTCCGATGACTGGTCACAGTTTCGTGGCCCGAATGGATCCGGCGTATCTGAAACCAAAGGATTGCCCACGGAGTTTGGACCAAACAAAAACGTTTGGAAAACTGAGCTGCCGCCAGGTCATTCGTCACCAGTATTGACCCGCGACCGGATCTTCGTCACCGCACATGACAAGGAAAAGTTGTTTGTCATCTCGCTCGATCGGCAAACAGGGAAGATTCTCTGGCAAAAGGAAGCGCCACGCGCTCAGGCGGGACGTTTGCAGAACGTGAACGGTCCAGCGTCGCCAAGTCCGGTGACTGACGGCACAAATGTCTACGTTTTCTTCCAGGACTTCGGAATGATCTCGTACGACGCGGCAGGCAAGGAACGCTGGAAGCTGCCGCTTGGTCCATTCAACATGTTCTACGGTTTCGGCGCCTCGCCAATTCTTGTCGACGACAAGGTGATCTTACCAGTCGATCAGGACAATCCTGCTTCGTATCTGATAGCTGTCGATAAGGACAGCGGCAAGTTGCGTTGGAAAGTTGAACGTCCGATCGTGATCTCAGGTTATTCGACACCGATCGTTTACAAACCCGCACAGGGTCCAAAGCAGATCATTATTCCTGAGTCGTTTCAGCTCTCAGCGTATTCCGTTCAGGACGGCAAAAGAGTTTGGTGGGTTCGCGGTCTCGCCTGCGAGATGAAGTCAATCGCGAGTCACGACTCTGAATATCTCTACATTAATGGTTGGGGATTTCCTCAGAATCAACCCGGGCGGCAAGTGAAGACGACGACCTGGGAAGAAGGACTCGCCGCTTATGACAAAGACAAGGATCAGTTGATCACGAAGGCTGAGATTTCCGCATCCGGCGGCGCCGGGCAGATGGACAAAATGTTAGCCGCAGCTTTCGAAGCGTTTGACATGAATCGCGATGAGAAGTTGAACGCAAGAGATTGGGAAGTGTTCCGCGCGATGATGGCGTCAGAAAATGGACTGCTCGCGATCAAGATGGGTGGCAAGGGCGATCAAACCGCGAATGCGATTCGCTGGCGTTATACAAAACCGGTACCGCAGGTTCCATCGACGCTGCTTTATCAAGGGGTGCTTTATATGATTAACGACAGCGGTATCCTGCTTTCGTTTGATCCAACGACCGGTAACGTAATCAAACAGGGTCGCCTGCACGGAGCGATCGACAAATATTTCTCCTCACCGGTTGCGGCTGACGACAAGGTTTACCTGATCGGTCAGGGGGGCCAGGTTTCCGTGCTCAAGGCTGCAGGCGACTGGCAAGTGCTGGCAGTCAACGAACTGGACGACGAGTGCTATGCAACGCCCGCGATTGCCGACGGCCACATTTACATCCGCACTCGCAGCGCGCTCTATTCTTTCGGGAAATAGGTCAAAACGAAATAGGTGCTATATGTCCTATAGGACCTATGTTTTTTTCTGCCACAAACTCCAAACCTCGCGGTGTTTACCTCATTGAGCGCCGTAATCCACCTGATTTTGAGCGGAAATCAGTTGCGAATAAAGCCAGGAAAACAAAATGAGAAATTTTGGCAGCAGACGTGTGCTGTGCACGCTTGCGTTGCTAGCAGCCGCCGCCGCTCTAAAGGCACAAACACCGCCAACCAACGATCCGGCCATCACTGCTCTGAGCGTGATGGGGGTCGTTTCTGAACTCAAAGCAGACACACGCCAGGTAATCGTCACGACAGCCGCAGGCAGTCAGGTCACAGTTACACTCAGTGATCGAACTGTCTTCATGCGTGTCCCGCCGGGTGAAAAGACGAAAGACAAGTTCATCAAGATTGCTCCGACTGACTTCAGTCTCGGCGACAGCGTGTTTGCTCGCGGCCGGCTGTCTGACGATCGCAGGAGCCTGCCCGCGCTCGAGTTTTATGTGATGAGCAAAGGCGACATTGCAGAAAAGAAAGAAAAAGAACGCAGCGAATGGACCAGGCGCGGCATTTCCGGAACCATCACCGCGATCAACGCCGACAGCAAAGAAATCTCAGTCGATTCGCGTACTCCTGAAGTGCCAAAGCCAATCGTGATCGCTACAAACGCCGATACGAAGTTTCGCCGGTATGCGCCTGACTCAGTCCGCTTCAGTGATGCGCAACCGGGCGCGTTTGGAGATTTGAAAGTGGGCGATCAACTTCGTGCCCTCGGTACGAAGAGTGCAGATGGTAGCCGGTTTACTCCGGAAGAGATCGTGACCGGATCGTTTCAAACGATTAGCGGCACGATCACTGAGGTCAACGCAGAGAAAAGAGAGATCAAGATCAAGGATTTGCAGAGTCAACAGGTGATCACGATCGGAGTCGGCAAGGATCCATCGATGCATCGTCTCACGCCGGAGATGATCACGGCGATGTCCCCGGCCAAGCCGGACGCTGCTGCGAAAACTCTGGCAAAGGGAAGTGGCGACTTGCAGGAGATGTTTGATCAGCTGCCGACCTTCACGCTCCAGGAATTAAAACCCGGTGAATCAATTCTAATCTCGAGCACAAAAGGTGCTGACCCCGCGCACATCACTGCGATTGCTGTCGTGAGTGGAGTTGGACCATTGCTGCAGAATAAACAGACAGGACGCGCAACAGCCGTTTCGTTGGGCGCCATGAGCCTCGGCGGCCCGTGAGACACGGATGCACACGGATCAAAGCCACGGATTTACACAGAGTGAGGGTGAGTGAAGTGGTTCGAACATCTTGGAAGAGTCTATTGGGCGTTGTCTGTTTGTTGAGTTTGTGTTTTCACGTAGGTTTCGCACAACAGCGAACCGGTTCTTTGCGGGGTCAGGTGAGTGACGAACTCGGAGCCCTCGTGGTTGGAGCGACGGTCACGATCACTGCCGCAGATGGATCGCAGAAGATTGCCGTAACCAATGCCGAGGGAACTTACAACTTCAATTCACTTACACCGGGCGCCTACACCATTCGTGTAGTCTCTGCCGGTTTTAGCCCGTACGAGAAAACCGAACTCACGATAGCTGCCGGACCTCGTACGACGCACGACGTCCGTTTGGTAATCACACTCGAAAAGCAGGTGATCACGGTTACGGAAGAGCAGGGCCTTAACACCGATCCTCAGAACAACGCTGATGCAGTAGTTTTGAAAGGCCAGGATCTGGACGTCTTACCTGACGATCCGGACGCCCTTGCATCGGCTGTATCGGCGATGGCTGGTCCTTCGGCTGGTCCAAACGGTGGGCAGATCTTTATCGATGGCTTCACCGGCGGCCGGATGCCTCCGAAAGAGTCGATTCGCGAGGTGCGCATCAATCAGAATCCATTCAATGCTGAAAACAACGGCATCGGATTCGGCAATATCGAGATATTCACAAAGCCGGGAGCTGACAAACTTCACGGCAGCACCTTTTTCAATTTCAATGACGAGAGTCTGAACTCGCGCAATCCATTTGCGCCGAATCGCGCTCCCTTTCAGGTGCGCTATTACGGCGGCAGCGTGAGTGGACCAATTAAGAAACGCAAGTCGTCATTCTTTCTAGACTTTAACCGTCGCGTCGTCGAGGACAACGCCATCATCAATGCGACAGTTCTCAATTCTGCGTTGATTGCAACTCCTTTTAATTCCGTCTTGTTGGTGCCAAACCAGTTCACTTCTGTCAGCCCTCGTTTCGATTACCAGTTGAACCCGGCTAACACTCTCGTCGTGCGTTACTCCTATTCACGAAACAAGGCAAACAACGTTGGCGCTTCGGATTTCTCTTTGCCAGAGCGTGCGTTCAATCGTTCGAATAACACGCAAACGTTTCAGGTTACCGAGACAGCGATCATCTCTCCGGCCCTAATGAACGAGACCCGTTTCCAGTACATTCGGAATCGTTCCCGGCAGGACGGCAACAACACGATTCCGACGATTCTGGTGCAGGAGTCGTTTATTTCCGGAGGCTCCCAAATCGGGCTCGCACACACGCATGAGGATCGCTGGGAACTGCAGAACTACTCGACATGGACCAAAGGTCGACACATTCTGCGTTTCGGAGTTCGCTTGCGTGGCGTTCACATCACCGACTTCTCGCCACAGAACTTCGGCGGTACCTTCACTTTCTCAGGCGGTGACGCCCCACAGCTCGACGCCGCCAATCAAATCGTCGTCGACTCGAATGGCGATCCGGTGCTGCGGCCGATTACCAGTCTCGAACGTTTTCGACGCACGTTGTTGTTCCAGGGCAATCCAAACATGCGCGAACTTGGTGGTGGTGTGACACAGTTTTCAATCGCAGGCGGCAACCCCGAAGCGAGTGTGAGCCAGAAGGATCTGGGCGCGTTTATTCAGGACGAATGGCGCATTCGTCCCAATCTGACTTTCACGATGGGATTGCGTTACGAACGACAAACAAACATCAGCAGCAACTACAACTTCGCGCCGCGTCTGTTTTTCGCGTGGGCCCCGGGCGGCACGAGCGTGGGCGCTGGTCCAGGCGCGCCTCCGAGCTCAGGACCAAAGATGGTGATTCGTGGCGGTATGGGTGTCTTCTACGATCGCTTTGGCGAGCGCGCAACGCTGCTCGCGACGCGTTTCAATGGCGTCAATCAGCAGGATTTCAGAGTCTTTGATCCCACTGTTCTGGATGTTTCAACATTCTCGCTCAGTGGCGTGACGAACGTCCCCACGGTTGAATCGCTCGCTGCTTTCGCGTCACCACAGATCGTGCGTCGCATCGCTTCAGACTTTCAAGCACCCACATTCGTGATGACTGCGATCAACTTCGAAAGACAGTTGCCGTCGAAGTTCACGTTCTTCGCGGTCGCTTTCAACTATCGCGGCAAGCACTTGCTGCGCGTGCGTAACATCAATGCACCGTTGCCTGGAACTTACGATCCGGCAAATCCAAACACCAGCATCCGACCGTTCGGAAACGTTGGCGACATCTATTACTACGCGTCGAGCGCGAACTTTAACGATTACCGGGTCTTTGGCGGCATTCGACGGCAGATGAGCAAGGGCTTCTCTGTGTTTGCAAACTTCGGTGGTGGCAGAGGTAAGACGGACACCGATTGCATCTTCGGATCGATCGCGAACTGTTTTCCGGCTGACTCTTACGATGTGAGCGATGAGTATTCGCGTGTCGCTTTTATTCCCAGTGGCAACTTCTTTGTCGGCGGCACGATGATTCTTCCGAAACTGAAAGTGAATTTTAATCCGTTCATTGTTTACTCGACTGGCCGTCCATTTAATATTGTTACGGGTCGCGATACCAATGGCGATGGATTGTTTACCGAACGACCTGCGTTTGCGACGGCGCAAACTGATTCCGCCAATCTCAGGCAAACTCGTTTTGGCGATTTCGATTCGAATCCGGCAACGGGTCAGGCACTGATTCCTCGCAACTACGGTATGGGACCAGGATTCTTTTCGGTCAACATGGGAATCAGCCGGTCGTTTGCATTTGGTAATGTGCCCGCGCCTCCGGCCGCTGCTGCTGCAACCACGGGCGCCGCACGGGCGCCGGCTCCTGCGGGCGGGAATCGACCTTCGAATGGTCCGGCTCCAGAGAAGCGATACACGGTTACGTTGTCAGTCAACATTCAAAACCTTCTGAATCACACCAACCTGACTAATCCGATTGGAAACCTGAGTTCACCACAGTTTGGACAATCGATCTCAACTGCCGGTGGCTTCGGTGGACCAGGCGGCAGTTCCGCTGCCGGTAACCGCCGCATCCAGGTTCAGGTTCGATTTGGGTTTTAATCCGCGCTCATCCGCGGCCAGTTTTCATCACTCGTTCAGCTTGGCGGCCTTGGCACGGACTCGCTCTTCCTGCTCCCGCAGCTCGGGAGTGTACTCGGCGCCGAAATCTTCTGCTTCAAAAATCGGTCGAATCTCGACTTCAGTGTCGCTCTTCACTTCCTGGTCATCAAACGGAATCCGTTTCACCCACTCAACTGCTTCGTCGATCGATTTAACTTTCCAGATCCAGAAACCGGCAATGAGTTCACGCGTCTCAGCGAATGGACCATCCGTAACGATTCGGTTGCCGCTGGAGAACTTGACTCGTTTTGCTTTCGAAGTTGGATGAAGTCCTTCACCTTCGAGCATAATTCCAGCGTTCACCAGCTCTTCGTTGAACTTACCCATGTCCGCCAACATCTTCTCACTCGGCATAACTCCGGCCTCTGACTCCGCACTGGCTTTAATGACGACCATCACTCGCATCTTAATTTCTCCTTAATTTTCCAATTTAGAGCTCATTCTTGCCCTTCTCCTTACTAATCGAACGGGCTGTACGGGATTCGACAATGGGCCAAAGAGTTTTTTTAAGTCTGCCAGAGGTGTGGCTGAATGCTAACATTTGCAGGAAATGATTATTCACCTCGTCGACGGCACATACGAACTCTTCCGGCACTTCTATGGAATTCGTCGCTTCAAGAAGACAGATCCACCGTTTGGCGCAGTTGCCGGCGTGTTGAGCACGGTCGCGCAGTTGCTTGACGATGGCGCGACACATGTCGGCGTGGCGACAGACCATATCATCGAATCCTTTCGTAACAATCTCTGGGCAGGGTACAAAACGGGCGCCGGAATTGAACGCGCATTGCGCGCGCAGTTTGTTCCGCTCGAAGAATCATTGGTCGCGATGGGCATAGCGGTTTGGCCGATGGTCGAACTGGAAGCAGACGATGCACTCGCGTCTGCAGCTCATCTCGCCGCTCAGGATGAACGAGTTGAAAAGATTTGTATCTGGACGCCTGATAAAGATCTGGCGCAATGCGTCGTCGATGAGCGTGTGGTACAAGTGGATCGGCGTAGCGGGGCCATCCGAGGCGCAGCCGAGGTGCGGGTAAAGTTCGGTGTCGACCCGAAGTTTATTCCGGATTATCTGGCGCTCGTGGGTGATGCGGCTGATGGCTATCCAGGTATTTCCGGATGTGGGCCAAAAACGGCGGCGACACTCATCAATCGTTATGGACCACTGGAGAACTTTGGACTGGACGTCTTGAACGATGAGAATCGCGCTCTGGCGCTTCTTTTCAAAGATCTCGCAACGTTACGTACGGATGCGCCGCTCTTTAGGGATGTCGATGAGCTTCAGTGGCGCGGCGCCACGACCGAATTTCCGCAGGTCGCGGAAAAGATTGAGAGTGCTCGATTAATGGCGAGAGTACGAAAGTTGGAGAAACGGTTAGCCAAACAATGAGTGACGCCTCAGCAGCGACAGCACCCGCTCCCTTAGCGACTGCAACTGAGACTCCAGTTGCCGCAAAGCCACGCTACGATCGATCGATCGTCGAAGGGCCACTACGTCCGGCGGTCTGGAAGATTGCCTGGCCCACGATGCTGACGAATGTAATCGGCGGCTTGCAGGGCATGGTTGACCACGCGCTGGTTGGAAATCTTGTCGGCTTCAAGGCGAACGCGGCGATTGGCGTTAGTTGGCAGATCTTTCTCGTGGTGATCGTTTTTATCTCGTCCTTGTTTACGGGCATGAGTGTGCTGGTGGCGCGTTTCGCCGGAGCAGGTGACGAGGAAAAAGTTAATCGCACTGTGTACCAGGCGTTTCTCACTGCAATCTTCATCGCACTCGGAGTCATGGCTCCAATCGGTTATTTCGTGTCGCCGAAGTTACTCAACCTCGTCAACGCGGCGCCTGAGGTCAAAACCGAAGCCCTTCCATTCCTGCGCATCATGTTTGTATTCAGTCTCGGCATGATGCTGTTCTTCATGCTGGGCGGCGCCTTGCGCTCTGCCGGAGACGCGCGCACACCAATGATGCTGGGGCTCACGATGACGGTGCTGAACATCATTTTGAACGTGATGTTGATTCGCGGGTTCGGTCCGATTCCGTCCTTCGGAACAAAAGGCGCGGCAATGGGAACCTGCATCGCCTCCGGATTGGTAGCGATTTACGCGCTGGCACGACTTTGGGGTGGTAAGTGGGTGATCGCTATTCCTCGTGGCGGAGGTTTTGGTCCTAATTGGTCCATCATCAAATCGATCTTCAAATTCGGACTGCCTACCGGCGTGCAGGGAATTGCAATGAACATCGGTGGCGTCTTCATGCTGTCGTTTATCGGTTCCCTCGCGCAAAGTGCGGCTGCACAGGCGGCCTTCGCTGTTTCTTATACGGAACTGTTTTCATTAATCACGTGGACGTCAGTCGGATTGATGGGCGCGGCGGCAGCGGTGGCTGGTCAGAACCTCGGCGCCGGAAAGCCGGATCGCGCGGACGCTGCGGTGCACGTTGCGGCCCGTTTCGGATTTACGGGCGCAGCGTTTGTTGGCATTTTCTTTCTGTTCTTTCCGCGACAACTTCTCGCGATCTTTGGAATGCACGATCCGGCGGTCGTTGAGATCGGCGTTCAGTTGCTGCGCGTGTTGAGCGTTTCAGGTTTACTGATCGCAGTCGCACTGACTTACACCGGCGGGTTGCAGGGAACCGGAGACACGCGCAGCCCGCTCTACATCTCGATCATCTCGCAAATCGTTGTGCCGCTCGGAACGTGTTTCGTGATTAAGCAAACTGGCACACTTGACCCGATTGATATCTGGCTTGCGATCCTTGCTGGTCACGCGACGCGGTGTGTATTGAGTGTGATCCGGTTCAGGCAAGGGAAGTGGCGGAGTATTAGAGTTGAATAATATAAGCCTGTATGTCCTATAGGTCCTATTTGAAACTACTTCTTCCCGCCGAGACTCTGCTTGAGAATCTTCACCAGGTCGACAACCTTGTGATCGGTATCGACCTCGTCCTCCACCTTAACGACATTCTCCCGTTTCGATTGCTTCTTCTTCACTAACTTCAAAAGCGAATCGGTCTGTTTGTCAGCCAGCTTAGTCGGGGTGAACTGCTTCTTCGCCTTGTTCGAGATCAATTTCTCAAACTTGTGAACGGTAGCCTTCGGCGGTTCTTTTTTCTTCGGGAGAC
>DASYSD010000011.1:0-166814 GCA_036003745.1 Pyrinomonadaceae bacterium | reverse complement strand
ATAACAAAGCGGCGTCAGGCCGCCGCACTCCAAGGAGGCGTCCAACTCTGTCGGGCCAATGGAGCAGAACACTGGAAATTTCGACGTGATCATTGCCGGTGGCGGCCCGGCCGGTTCGAGCGCCGCGATACATCTTGCACGCAACGGCCTTCACGTCCTCCTCGTCGAACAAAAAAAATTTCCACGTGCCAAACTCTGCGGAGAATTCATCTCACCCGAGTGCGAGCGTCATTTCAAAAACCTTGGCGTCGCCGACGCGATTAAACTCTCCGGCCCTGCGGCGATCACTGAAACCGTCTTCTACTCCTCGAGTGGACGTCAAGTCACTATTCCCAGCAGTTGGTTTGGCGGACCCGCGGCTTTCGGCCTGAGCCGAGCAGTGATGGACCACGTGCTCTTACAGCGCGCACGGGATTGTGGAGCCACCGTGTTGGAAGGATCAACCATCATCGATCCGATCGTCGACGGTCACAATGTACGCGGCGTCAGGCTAAAAACAGACTGTCACGAGCACGAATACTTCGCCCCGCTAACCATCGACGCCACCGGCCGCGCTCACATTCTCGCCAGAAGACTCCAGACGGGTGAGCCGAAATCAAAAGCAAAGCTGATCGCATTTAAAGTCCATTTGAGAAATACACGCGTGGCGCCTAACGCGTGTGAGATCTACTTCTACCCGGAAGGTTACGGCGGCCTGAGCAGTATCGAGGGAGACGTCAGTAATCTCTGCTTCATCATCTCTGCGGAACAAGTGAAGCGTCACTACTCAAACCCCGAGTTCGTAGTGCGCGACATGGTGATGAAGAACCGGCGCGCCGCATACACACTCGAACGGGCTAAACCCGAATCGGAATGGCTGAGCGCGTCCTGGGAACGTTTCGGTCGACAACACCCGAGCCCTGCCAACGGGTTGCTCGCGATTGGCGACTCCGCCGCTTTTATCGATCCTTTCACTGGTAGCGGCATGTTGATGGCGCTGGAGAGTGGTGCGTTAGCAGCAGACGTAATTGTTCGCTACGGTGACAAATTAGCGATGGACCAGATACCCGCTGCTCTCTGTGCCGATTACACTGCTCAGTACGGACAAAAGTTTGATTCTCGCCTGCGAATTTGCGGATGGTTACGGCGCTTGGCTTTCAGACCGCGTCTGGCTGGACTCGGTATTGCGATCTGTGGCGCAAGCAATCGCTTTAGAAATCGGATCGCACGCGCCACTCGCGCTCCCAACCACGGCAATCACAACGCCTTGCGCGCCGGTTAAACTGCTTGCCACGTTGACTCTTTTAGAGTAAAAAGGCTGAGCCAGTGCTGGTCTCTCTGTCACTGTTGCTGTCCCAGGACAACATGACAACGGCGCCATAGCCACTCCCACACGCCGTCAGCAAGTCGGAGACGGATCTCCGAGTCTCGTCCACTGGTAGCGAAAGGTTGACCCAAAAGAGTCGTCAGTGACCGCGCGAATTCCAGAGCCGCGAAAAACTACTAAGGAGAAACGACGATGTTGGTATCGTTAAAGTGCCGGCTTATCGGATCATTTCAAATCCCCTGTTTGTTTCTGGTCTTACTCATTTGTGCCCCCGCTGCGTTTGGACAGACACAGTCAAATGCTGCTGACATTCAGGGCACTGTTAAAGACTCGACGGGTGCGGTTGTAGCTAACGCTACCGTGACCGCGCGCAACCCCAACAATAACTTCTCGCGCACTGCTACCACTAACGACGAAGGCTTCTATCGCATCATCAACGTGCCGCCCGGCGATTATGAGATCAGCGCCGAAGCAGCAAACTTCAAGAAAACCGTGTTGCCGAAGATAAATGTCACCGTTGGACAAGCAGCGGTTGTGGACGTGACGATGGAAGTGGGAGACATCAGGGAGATCGTCACAGTTTCCGATGCCACTTCCCAAATGATCGAAACTGACAAGACTTCCGTCTCAGCGACTATCGATCAGCAGCGCATCAATAATCTTCCGATCAACGAACGAAACTACATTCAGTTTGCGATAACGAACTCGACGGTTGGACGTGACAATGGTCGGCCCATTGGACCAGCGCCCACTACTGGTCTGAACTTTGGTGGCCAGCGCGGACGCTCGAATCTGGTGCAGGTTGACGGCGCCGACAACACCGACAATTCAGTGAACGCATCGCGTTCGACAGTCAGCCAGGAAGCGGTGCAGGAATTTCAGGTCGTCACCAATTCTTTTGCGGCTGAGTTTGGTCGCTCTGCCGGCGGCGTGGTGAACGTGGTTACCAAATCAGGCACGAAAGACTTTCACGGCAACTTGTTTGGTTTCCTGCGTCACCGCAGTTTTCAGGCGCGTAACGCGTTTGCACCGATCGAGGATCCGCCGTTTACGCGAGCACAGTATGGATTTACTCTGGGTGGACCATTAGACCCAGAGCGCACGTTCTTTTTCTTCGCTTTCGAGCAAAGGCGACGCAATGAGTCGGGTTTCTTTACCAGTAACGTCGCACAGGGTTTAACCGGGTCAGCGACGATCCCTGTGATTGCGGGATTAAATCCGGTTGCGCGCACGTTCAATAACCTCACTCCGGCACAGGCCAGTATCATCAATGCGCTCGTAGCGAGTGGGAATCCGACTTCTATTTGCGGGGCCCGAGCCTATGCTTTCTTTGCTTCGAGTGGCGGTACGACCGGGTTGACAGGCACTAACCCGTTGACTTCGCCAAACGACGGAAGCGCGTGTCCGGCGATCAGTCCGATCACTCCGGGGACAATTGGACCACGTTTCATTCTTTCAGGCGCTCCAGTTCCCAGCGGCACGACAAACGCCGCCGGCGAGTTCATCGCGTTTAGACCCTTGAACAATCTGCGAAGAATATTTCCGATAACCGATCGCACGACGTTCAACTCTTTTCGTTTGGACCACCTCATCACATCCGCCCACCAGTTCACCTTCCGATTTGGCTACAACCCGAGCGAGCTGAGTGGTATTCAGGTCGAATCGCAGAATCAGTCGCTGGGCCAGAATGATTTCTCGCGCACCGGTATTCAGACGTTGAAAGATTATTCGGCCGTCACCACGCTGACCTCGACGCTCTCGAATAAGGTCGTCAACGAAGGACGTTTCAACTTCGGTCTGCGCCGTGCCACTTTCAAATCGCAAAACGGCGATGCCGTGGCTTTCAATATTTCAGGTGTGGCCTTCATGGGTCGCGAGCTCTTCTCGCCGGTGTTGCGCACGGAAACGCGTTATGAGTTCACCGATAACGTCAATCTCGTCGCCGGCAACCATAACTTCAAGTTTGGTGGCGACATCGCGTTTGTTCGCATTCCCGAAGCGATTTTTGAATTGAACTTCGCTGGTCTGTTTAACTTCGGTGGACTCTCGGCCGCAACGCTGAACCCTGCCTTTGCGGGGTTGCCGGACTTCACGCCTGTACAGCAATACGGTCTCGGATTCCCGGCCAACTTTATCCAGGGCTTCGGAAATCCGGTCAGCAGTATCAGCAACAAGCCGATGGCGTTCTTCGCGCAGGATTCCTGGAAGGTGCGTCCTAACCTGACGCTGAACTACGGCGTTCGATACGACTATGAGTTGACTGAACAGATACCGACGCTGCCACTGCGTGATCCTCTATCGGGAATCACGTTGACCGCGGACCAGGTGTTGGCAGCACAGGATGCCATGGGTGTGCAGCAGGGCTTCCCGCGCGACAAGAACAACTGGGCGCCACGTCTTGCCATTGCGTGGGATCCATGGAGTGATGGAAAGACTTCCATTCGTGCAGCTTTCGGGATCTTTTACGACCATCCGCTGCTTGCCATCGCTTTCAACTCCGACATCGCTGACGCCGTGCAACAGCAACAAGGGATTCTGACGCCGGGCAGTCCATCACAAACGGCACTGTTGAATGCGGTGCAAGTGTTTCAGGGCACCGTGTGTCCTCCGGGTGGACCAGTGACGCCGATTTGTCCTGCGGGCGTTGTCACTCCGGGTGTTGCCGCTGGAGCGCAGTATCAGTTTGGAAGACAAAGATTCAACGATCAAACGTTCCCCGGCTTTGGTCCGGTACTTCCCTTCACGCTGCACGTGCAGAAGGATTTTGAGTACGCGTATGCGAACCAGGGAAACTTCACGATCGAGCGTCAGTTGACGAAAGACATGACGGTGACGGGCAGCTATATCTACGTCGGCGCGCATCACCTGCCGCATCCGCTCGACATTAACGCACCCAGAACCGAACTTCAGATTCAAAATTTCTTCCGCCTGGCCGGCCGCAATCCGGCGAACACAACTGAAGCCCTTGCGTTCTCAATTCCGACTTCCGGTGCTCCCTGTCCTTTTGGCATACCGCTTCAGTGCTTCACGCTTGCGACGCCCACGGGTGCGCCTGCGTTCCCGAATGCTGGTCAGACATTCGCGATCATCGTGCCGGGAATGATTACGGCGCCGATAACAAATCTGGGCAGCCGCATTGTCAATGCTGCTATTGCAAACTTCTTCCGTCCGAGTGCGCCAAACTATTTCCTGGCGCAGGCTCTTTCCGGTGGCCTCGTAACACCCGCCGTGCTGAATGGCGCCCTCGCCGGTTCACTTCGCACTCCGGGAACGATTTCACCGTTCGGCTCGATCAATGCTCAGACGTCTGACGGTGATTCGACCTACAACGCCTTGAATGTTGATTTGAAGAAGCGTTTCTCAAATAACTTCCAGTTTTTGGCGTCGTACACCTGGTCGCATTCGATCGACGACTCGTCTGACCTGCAAACACTTTTGTTGCCGCAGGACAATCGCAACTTCGGCGCGGAGCGTTCAGATTCACTCTTTGACCAGCGTCATCGCTTTGTTTTCAGCGGCGTGCTTTCGACGCCAAGTAGTTGGGCCAAGGACGGTGGATTCCATCGTGCGTTGTCCAACTTCACCCTCGCTCCGATCTTTGAAATCTCGTCCGGTCGTCCATTCAACATTCTGAGCAACCAGGACACAAACAACGACCAGTCGAACCAGACAGATCGGCCTACGGTGCTTAGCGATGGAACACTCTGCGTTGCGGGTACGACCGGCTGTGCTCCTTTGATTACTAATGGTCAGTTTACGAGCGGCAGTCTGGGTCGCAACTTTGGTTTGACGCACCGGTACGTTTCGCTGGATCTGCGTGTCGCGAAGTTGGTTCCGATTGGCGAGAAGCTCCGCCTGGAGCTAATCGCGGAAGGCTTCAATCTCTTTAACCGCTTCAACGAAGCCGCCGCTTCGCCGTTTATCGACGACGTCAGGTTGTTCAATCAGCGGGCGAACAATGGCCGCTACTTCAGCCGCCCGACCGCTACCTTCGACCCGCGGCAGTTCCAGTTTGGATTGAAGCTGAACTTCTAACCACGGATCTCAGATCCTACGCAACTCCCCGCCCTGATCGCGCATCCGAAGGGTTTGGTTCAGCGATCCAGTAGTTCTGAGCTTTCAAACCTAATTCTCTCCCGATACAATCGTACGCATTATGTGTAGACCTACGCTTGTTCAACGTTTTCTCAGCGTCGGCGCAATTCTCCTGCTGGCAGCGGCAGCGATCCAGGCCCAAACCACCAGGCCAAGACGCACGAACAGACAGACATCGCAAACGACGACCCGAACCCCTGCGGAAGATCCTCTGTTGCGGCCGGAGCCGACCCCGTCACCAACGGCCAGGCGAACCAGCTCCAACGACTCGTTACTCGACGTACAGCCGGTTCGACCCGTAGCAAACACGGTCTCTCCCGCTGACACCAAGCACGCTTATTTGTTGCTCGAACAGAAACAGTTTGCGGCAGCCGCGAAGGAAGCGAAAGAGCTCACGGTTTCGCATCCCAACGATCCCGAAGCCTGGAAAATAGCAGGTTTTGCAGAACTGAATCTGAAACAGTACACGGAAGCTGTGAACGACCTGGAGAAAGCCATCGAGCTCCAGCGTCGCGCGAAGCAGGAAGACCCAAATACAGAAAGCGCGCTCGGACAGGCCTACGTTTTGGCAGAGAAGTATCAGGAAGCCTTGCCGCTTTTGACGGCTGCGATCAGTCGTAATCCTAATCAGCCGGACGCACTGATGATCTATTATCGCGGAATCTCGGAATACAAGACCGGCAAAACTGCTGATGCCGAAAAGAGCTTCAACCAGGTCGTCAAACTCAATCCAAAAGACTCGTTGTCACTCTTCTATCTCGCGCAAATAGCGCTCGGTAAGAATGATCTTGACGGTGCAATCGCCAGTCTCAATCGAGCCACTGTCAACGATGCACGATTGGTTGGCGCCTGGACGCTTTTGACTTCCGCTTATCTGCGCCGCGCAGCATCGAGCACTGACCCGGCTAAAGCCGATGCGGATTACCTGAGTGCTGTGCGTGCTGGTGAAGGTCTGATAAAACTGCGAACTGACGCTGAAGCAGTAACACTCTTCGGACAGGCCCTGATCGGATCAAAACAATATGCGCGCGCTGCAGCCGCGCTCGAGCGCGCCACCACTGCGCCGGATGCGACTGGCGTCACGTTCTATTTGTTGGGTGTGGCCCATTCCCGTGCAACCAACTTCCCGAAGGCGATTGCGGCACTAGAAGCAGCCGCAAAGAAAACGCCCGAAGACGTGAACATCTATCGCGAGCTTGGATACGCGTTTGAAGTGACGAAGCAGTATGTGAAGGCACTTGCTGCCTACCAGAAAGGCGCTGCTTTAGCTCCTTCGGATCCCGATTTCAAAGAGTCGATCGAACGCGTGAAGCCGTTTGCTAATTAGAGCTTGTGTTTTGATCTTGCTACTTTGTACTTTGTTGAGGCACTAATGGAGTCAAAGTACAAAGTACAAAGCACAAAAATCAATGACGGCGTCGCCGGCACAGCTCGAGCTTTTGCGACTTATTCTCTGGTTCCTTACCTCGGCATTGTCTTCTGCCCCGGTGCAGTGGTAGTCGGTACTGTTGGCTTAGTTAGATCTTATCGTTCACCGCAGGCGGGCGACTCAACTCGCGGCGTTTGCTACGCAAGCACGATTGTTGGTCTTGTTGTGCTGGCAGTTCAGTTAGCGCTCTGGTGGGTTCTTTATCAGGCGCCAATGTGGGCAAATCAAATATGATTAAGTTCGGTGACAAGGAGAATGTTATGAAGATCATTTCCGCTGTGCTCCTGCTTGGAGCGTTGCTCACGGGCGCCTACGCACAGCGTCCACGCGCCATGGACCCTCAGCCGGCGGCACAAACCTCGGCAAGCAAACCAGCTCCCAAGTCCGTTAAGGCAAAATATGAGGGCGGAGTGTTTGGCTACAGGAAGACTATGGATGGCACGTTGACGTTTGACGACGCGAACAATCGTCTGCTCTTCAAAGATAAAACGCCGCCGAAGGAGATCTCGATTCCTTACGAGGCAATCGTGTCAGCTTTTGCAGATACTCAGAAGCGACAGCCGTCAGCGGCAACGGTAGCGAGCGCGGTGCCACTCATCTATGCATTGCCGGCACGCTTTATAAAAACCAAAGTTCGCTATCTGACGATTCAGTACAACGATCTGGATTCAAAGGTCAGCGGTATAACGAGCTTCAAGCTTGAGAACAAGGAGTTGCTTGAGTCATTTTTGGTCTCGCTCGCGGAGAAATCAAATATGGCTCTTAAGGGCGACGTGTACGTGAAGAAGAAAGCCGACGATAAAACCACTCCCAACTAGAGCCACAAAAAGCACAAAAAGCACATAAGGCACAAACGATTGGTCAGGTCGTTTGGGCCTTTCGTGTGTCTTCAATTGAGAATGGAAAACTTGTAATCAGATTTCACGGTGGCTGTGAGTGAGCGGCAGAGATTCAGGTTGTGTACCGCGTCTGCAAGACGACCGTCTGATGCTTTGAGAGCGATCACAAACTCCTGCTCTGCTTCCTTCAAAAAACCGAGACGCGCCAGCATCACGCCGTGGTTGTTGTGACTCGCCGGTACGTGCCTGCCATCGTATGAAGCTGCCTCTTTGAAGCGCGCGGCGGCCTTCTCAAAGTCTCCGGCTTTAGCGTCGAGCAAACCCAGCCTGTAAGTCGCAGGTGCAAACTTTCTCTGCGATGCTGTCAGCGCCTGTTCGTAAGCCGTTCGTGCCTCAGTTGATCTCCCCTGATCGTCCAGTGCAATACCCAGTGCATACGAAGCTCTTGGATAATTGCCGTGCTCCAGCTCGATGGCCCGCTGGTAGAAAACGATCGCCTCTGCCGTTTGCCACAGCTCGTAATAACAAACACCGATGTTGTAGATCGCGCGCGCGTACAAATCAGCTTCACGAGGTGAGATCTTGCTGTATTCCGCGATGGCGGCCTGGTAGTTTTCCTGGGCCACTAACTGGTCGCCACGTTTGAAAGCTGACGTTTGCGCGTTGATTACTGAAGGCGTGAAAAAGATCGCAATGAAAAGCAGAATCCTGATATTCAAAATGCACCTCCGTGGATAGTTCCAGATTGAGGTGCATTGTGAAGTGAGGTTGGTCCAGTAGTCTTTCAGGTTCTTGCTTGCTTGGCCTGTTCTTGCTGGAAACTCGTCTAAGGTTGCCGTGCTAAGCGGTACGCGTTGGGTGTTGTTCCAGTTACACGCCGAAACAGCCGCGTGAAGTGACTCTGATGGCTAAATCCTGTCTGTAAACCAACTTCTATCAACGGCAGCTCATTCTTTGCCAGCAACGCCTTCGCGCGTTCGACACGAAACTTGATCAAGTACTGGTGCGGCGTGGTCCCTGTAGTTCGCTTGAACTCACGCGCAAAATGAAAGCTGCTCATCCCGGCGACGTGGGCCAACTCCGCCAGTTTTAGATCCCGGTTGTAGTTATCGGAAATATATTCCGTTACTTCACGCAACTTCTTCGCGGATAGGCCGCCAGTGAAAGTTAACGGCCGAGACATTGAGATCGAGTAGTATCTGAGCAGATGGACCGCAAGCACATTCGCGAGCGACTCCGCGTACAAGCGACCACTTAACCCTTCCGATTCAAGTTCGCCGAGCAGTGCCATACCGACGCTACTGATCACCTTATCGTGCCGTGTGTATCTCTCAACGATTTCGAAACTTCCGGACAGCTCTGTTGCTGAGGCGGCTTTCACGATCAACAGTGGATCGACATAAAGCGCCAGATGTTCCGAAGCTCCTTCGAGCGCAACCTGATGTTCGAGTCCGGAGGGCAGCACGCAAACGTTCCCACGCGTCTGCGTGCCACGCACTCCGATGCCGCTCGACGTAATCAGTTCACCCTTACACCCATCAGTCAATGAAAGTAGAACAACATGTTCGCGATGACTGTGCGCCGGCAATTCGCCGGGGCTAAGCTGGCAGTGTTCCAGCCGGATGCCGTCCCAGGCAGCCTTTCGTTTACGGACAACGGCTGACGTCGGAAGTGTGTTGCCGTCATTCATGTGTTGTTCGCCCTCAGGCAAATCAGCCGCGTGCTCTGCTGGTCCGCGTTTTCGAAGCTGATAGCAGTGGACCGCCCGCGGTAGTCGCATACCTGCTCAACCGTTCAAGAATAGCTTCGCGTGCGCGTTTGAATGCGCGTGGATCGCTATAAAGTTGGAACGCCCAGTTAGCGCCCAGTTCAAGAGAGTTGAATTCAAAAGCGAGTTGCGTGGCATCAATGTCTTTGTTGAGATGTCCCGCGTCTTGAGCTTCGATGATCGCGTTTCGCAGCGTTGCGAGCCACTCCTTCATGATTTCTGCAATGCGATCGCGAACCGCTCCGGGCCGGCTGTCAAATTCCGCCGCCACAGCGGCAAAGAAGCACCCGCCGCGAAACACGCCGCTTTGCACATAAGCGAGCCAGATGTCACAGAGTTTCCATAGACGCAAGAGGCCCTGGGTTGCTTCAAAGGCCGGTTTAATTACTTCCCGAATGAAAATTGCGCGGGCTGCCTCGACGGTGGCTACCTGCAGCTCTTCCTTCGAGCCGAAGTGTGCGAAGAGGCCGCTTTTGCTCATTGAAAGTTCGAGCGCGAGCCGACCAATGGTTAGACCTTCGAGACCTTCGGCAGATGCAATATGCACCGCGGTTTCGAGAATGGCTTTGCGGGTCCGTTCGCCCTGAGCCTTCCGGCCTGTTAGCTCGAGCTTCGTCACAGTGCGGGAGAGTATATAGCACGAACGTTCGTTTTACCAGATCGGGGAAAAAGAGTCTGGTGTCTTAATTTGGTCCTTCTTCTCTGCACAGAGAAATCGATTGAGACACTAGCGAAAAGAGTGCTGCGTTCCTCATTGCTCGATGCAACACACGCCATTCCAGACCATGCGGTGAAATAGCTCATCCATCTCAGCCGGGGATTCGCGCATGCCTCGATCAAGCCACCAGGTCAACAGTGAGAGCAAGGCTCCGGCATGAGTGAACGCAATGGCGGGAAGCTGATTTGGCGGGATTGACCGCGCGCGCGGCAGTTCTGAGAGTCGACGTTCTATGCCACGCGCAAAGTGGCCACGCGCCAGTTCCATGTTTTCCTGATACTTGCCGGATTTGACCAAGGCCTTGAAGAAAGGTTGTACATCGGAAAGGTGAGCGAAGAACTCCTGCACCGGGAAGACGCGATCCGATTTGTCACCATGCGACGAGAGCGCCATTGAGATCGCTTCAAAAAATTCCTCGGCGTCGCTCATCAGAAGATCGTCCTTGTCACTGTAATGCGCATAAAAAGTCGAACGACTGACGTGGGCTCGATCCAGAACGTCCTGGACCGTGATCGTGTCGAACGGTTTCTCCTGCATCAACGCGATCAACGCATCGCCCAGAGCATCACGCGTGCGACGCACGCGAGCATCGGTCTTCTTTTTTGATCCGGCAAGAGGCAGGTGGTCGTTCTTGGACATTCGTAACCTCTTTGTTCGATAACAACAGGTATCACCATCTTAGCGCTGGACAGGTGAGCCATCCACAGATTACACAGAACATTCTTTGGACAAACGCTATGATCTCATTACATCAAGTCAATAAGACCTACGAAACACCGGCCGGGAAGTTTGCCGCGCTGAAGGATATCGACCTCGCAATTGAGCCGGGGCAGTTTGTCGGGATTGTCGGAAAATCCGGCAGCGGCAAGTCGACACTGCTCAACATGTTGGCCGGTATCGACCGCCCGTCCTCCGGATCAGTCGCGGTTGCGGGTACTGAAATTCAAAACCTATCGGAAAACAAACTAGCAGCGTGGCGCGGTCAGAATGTCGGCTTTGTCTTCCAGTTCTTTCAACTGCTTCCGGCACTGACGGCCGCAGAGAACGTCATGCTGCCCATGGACTTCGCCGGCAAAGTCTCACTACGCGAACGTCGCAAACGCGCAGTTGAATTGCTCGAGCGCGTCGGTGTCGGTCCGCATGCAGATAAGTTACCGGCAACACTCTCGGGTGGCGAGCAGCAGCGCGTCGCCATCGCGCGTGCACTTGCAAACGAGCCGCCGCTGGTTCTTGCAGACGAGCCCACCGGCAATCTTGATTCTGTTACGGCCACGGCCATTCTCGATCTCTTTCGCGATATGGCCAATCGAGGCACCACCGTGGTCATCGCAACGCACGAAGCCGACATCGCGCGCGTGATCGATCGCAGAATTGAAATCTCTGACGGCACACTTCTTCACCCATGAACACTCTCTGGCGCAAAGCTTTTCGTGACTTCTGGCAGGAACGCGCACGCACAGTGCTCGTCGTTCTCGCAATTGCACTCGGAATTTCAGCCTTCGCGGCTGTGCTTTCCTCCTACGCCATCCTGACACGTGAACTCGATCAGGGTTATCTCGCAACAAACCCGGCTTCGGCAGTGCTGCGTGTTGATTCGGCCGACGACGATCTCGTCAAAGCGATTCTGCAAAATCCGGAAGTAAGTGACGCAGAGCCGCGTAGAACAATCAGCGGTCAGATTAAGGCCGGTCCAGTGGAGTGGCGTAACCTGATTTTGTTTGTGGTCCATGACTACGGCAACATTCGCGTCAGCAAGCTGGTACCTGAAAGCGGAGCCTGGCCGCCTGCGGAGGGCGAGATCCTGATCGAGCGCGATGCCTTTCAAGTTGTGAAAGCAAACGTCGGCGACGCCGTGACAGTTAAGACGACAAACGGCGTCGAGCAACCATTGGTGATCAGCGGCAGTGTTCACGATGTGGGCCAGGCACAGGCGCGCATGGAGAACATCGTCTACGGTTACATCAATCTCGCGACGCTGGTCCAACTTGGCGAAGAGCCGCGGCTCAATCAATTAAACATACTAGTCGCACAAAACAGGTTTGACGAGGATCACATCAAGAGAGTCGTCGGTGACGTTGAAGCGTTAATCAAGAGTAAGGGACACGAGGTCCTGCGCGTCGACATTCCTCGACCCGGTAAACATCCTCACTCAGATCTGACCGGTATATTGTTGCTGGCGATGTCGAGCTTTGGGCTGTTTGTCCTCGTGCTGAGCGGCATTCTTGTCATCAACCTGCTCACGGCAATGATGGCGTCGCAGGTGCGCCAAATCGGCGTGATGAAGGCGATTGGCGGAACACACGGGCAGATTGCGCGAATCTATTTTGGCCAGGCTTTGTTCCTCGGGATTGCCGCCGTGATCGTGTCTGTGCCGCTCGGTATTCTCGGCAGCCGTGCCTTGTGTCGCTACATGGCCTACTTTCTCAATTTCGACATCAATAGCTTCGTAGTGCCGTTCTGGGTTTACCTGCTCGTGGCGTTAGTCGGAATTGCAGCGCCCTTAATCGCCGCCGCTTATCCCGTTTGGCGTGGTACAGCGACGCCAGTGAGAGTGGCGCTTTCGGATTTTGGACTGTCGCAAGCGAACTTCGGTGCCAGTGCATTCGATCGCGCGTTAGCGCGAATCGGCGGCACCTTTAGTTTGATCGCGCTAGCCATTCGCAACAGTTTTCGACGCCGTGCTCGACTGGTGCTAACCCTTTTAACGTTGACTGCGGGTGGTTTGTTTTTCTTGTCTGCACTTAACGTGCGTGCGTCGATGGTGAACACCCTCGATCGCATGTTTGGAGCGCGAAAATTTGATCTGACGGTCTCATTTTCTATTCCGTATGAGTTCGAAAAGCTCCAAAAGGCAGTCAGCAATACGCCGGGCGTAACTCGCGCCGAGGGCTGGTTTACGACTGAGGGTTCGCATGGCGATCGTCGTTTCGCCATGGTCGCGTTGCCGCCTGATACACAGCTTCTCGACTTCGACATCATTGAGGGGCGAAAGCTGACGCCACACGATACCGACGCAATCGTCATTAACAACGCGCTCGCAGGTCGAGATCCGAAGATGCGGGTTGGCGAATCGGTGACTTTGCGAACAGACTCCGAGGAAAAAGTTTGGCGCGTAGTCGGAGTTGCGCGTGAGGCGTTCGCTCCCACGCCAGTTGGTTACGTGCCTTTGACGGGAATGGTAAACAGTCTGCGACTCGCACTCGACAATACCGATCCCGGTGCAATCAATACTTTGAAGGCGGAGTTAGATCGGAACCTGGAAGCACAAGGTATACGCGCGCGTGGTAGTTCGACGAAGAGTGAAAGCCGGTTCGGATTCGATCAGCACATGTTGATGATCTATGTGTTTCTAATCGTGATGTCGGCGATCGTTGGCGGTGTCGGTGGACTGGGATTGATGACAACCATGAGTCTAAACGTGCTCGAGCGTCGTCGCGAGATGGGCGTGATGAGAGCGCTTGGCGCAACGCCGCGTATTGTTTGGTTGATGATCGTGGCTGAAGGGGTCGTGATTGGGCTGCTAAGCTGGACCATTGCAGCGTTGCTCGCGTGGCCCGTCAGCAAAGCAATTGGCGATTTTCTCGTACAGGTAATGTTTCGGAGCGGGTTGGATTTTACTTTTGAGCCGATAGGATTGGTGATCTGGTTGCTGGTGTCGATTAGCTTGAGCGGCGTTGCGAGTTTTCTGCCCGCGTGGAAAGCCTCACGAATCACGGTATGCGAGGCGCTGGCCTACGAATAAGACCTATCCGGTGCGGTGCAGGATGAAATCTGCTATTCGGCGCAAGACGTCTGTGGGTCGATCGATTCGATCCAGAGCTGCAATGGCGTCGTGATGGGCCTGTTCCGCAGCAGCCCTCGTTTCCTCCATCCCGTGCAGCGCGGGATATGTTGCCTTGTTTGAGCGAGCATCTTTCCCGGGTGTCTTGCCGAGATCTTCCGCCGTTGCGGTCACGTCGAGAAAATCATCCGTGATTTGAAACAACAACCCGAGATGTGCTCCATAACTCGTGATCGCGGCAAGTTCCTCCGTATTCGATTTGCCGATGATTGCTCCGCAACGCGCGACTGCTACGATCAAAGCGCCCGTCTTGAGCCGGTGAATTTCCTCTAACTGAGCGCCGTTAACCTGTCGCGTCTCTCCTTCCATGTCGAGCGCCTGGCCTGCAACCATGCCTTCAGGTGTTGCCGCGGCGCGTGCGAGCTCTGAAACGAGCGCGACGCGTGTTTCAGCATTCAAGCGTTCGTCATTAGCAATGGTCTGGAAAGCAAGAGTTTGCAGCGCATCACCGGCCAGTATCGCAGTTGCTTCGTCAAAGCGAACGTGACACGTAGGTCTGCCGCGTCTCAAATCGTCGTCATCCATTGCAGGCAGGTCGTCATGGATGAGCGAATAGGTATGGACCATCTCAAATGCGCACGCGGTCCTGATTAAAGCCTCAAAAGGAGCTTCAAACGCCTGGCCCACCGCGAGCAATAGTGCTGGTCTAAAACGCTTACCACCAGCGAATACGCTCCAACGAATCGCCTGGTGAATCTTTTCGGGAGCAGTCGCAGGCGATGGCAAAAGATTATTGAGCTCGACCTCGACCAGGGCGCGGCTGCCTGCCAGAAGAGCGTCAAGTTCGAGCGTTTTTCCGAGGGAAGCGTTAGACGGCATTTTCATTCTTCTTTTGCGCGGCCGCCAGTTTCGTCGGCAGGCGGCTCCTTGAAAGCCGCGGCAACTGGTCTGCCCTGATTATCGCGCAACAGGATTTCTATCCGTCGTTCAGCCTGGCTGAGTCGCTCCTGGCATTCACGCGAAAGCCGGATTCCCTGCTCAAACAATTCCAGACTCTTTTCGAGCGGCAAGTCGCCGTCTTCCAATTGCCGCACGATCTGTTCGAGCGCTTCGAGAGAAGCTTCAAACGTGCGGCCCTGTTCTTTGCCGTTTTCCGTCATCTATTACGACCCGATCGTCTCCGCTGTGGTTTCTTAAGCAACGGACTGTTTACGTCAATGCTGCCGATTGCCGGCAGGTCTTTCATCACATTATCAACCACGTGTTGCACTATGACTTCATCTTTAACGTCGATTACCTTCCAACGGTCTGCATCGCGCCGCATCGAGAGTTCGATATTGTGTCCGGCGATTTTTCCAGTTGCTTTTGCAGAATCACCTTCTGCAGTAACGGTCATCAAAGACTGAACTGCTCCAACAAGAGATACGAATGATCGTTGCTCCGGCGCCGCAGCGAACGTTTTCATCACTTGCAAGAGTTCGTCCTGAACAGCTTGCTTCATGCGAGGCAAGAGCGCCGGTATCGAAGTGTCGATCTGTTGCTGGATTGAACTGTTGAGAGCGTATCCATAACGCGCGGCTGCTTTCTGGCTCACACTGGCGACCATGTTCTTCGCAATTTCTTCGTCGTCAATTCGCTTCTGAAATTCAGCGACATCATTGCGCTGTGCGGCATCCAGAATCAGCGCCAGCGTATAAGTGGGAGTCGACTGATAGCGTCGCAACAACAAAAACCCACCGGCGGCCGCCACCACGACGACCAACAAGACCATCAACGCGAGTATCGCCAACACACGCGGCCACCGTCGACGTTTGCGGACAGACTTCGCTCCTTCTGTTTTCGGCCCCTCCACATTAATTACAATCCGCTGCCGCATTGTCTCTTTCCGCGTTAATCCGTGGCTTCGATCCGTTCGATCCGTGTACCCAGTTTTCCTTTCGCAAGCCTCACGCTGATTGCATCTCCCGGCGACACCGATGCCGCGTCCCGCACCAGTTTACCTGATGCATCCTGCGCAATCGCATAACCTCGTTGCAATACCCCGAGCGGCGACAGAGCGTCAAGCGAAGCAGCCGCGAGCGCCAGTCGTTCGCGTCCGTTCTGCACCTTTGCGTCGATGCTTGCGTCACACGCGCTTGTCGCAGTGTCAAGACGTGTCCGTGCGTTTGCCAGTCTTCGTTTTACTTCGTCAAAAGCGTGTGAGAGTGCCTGCTCCTGCACTCGCGTTCGCAAGTGGACGATCTCAAATTTGGTCAGCCTGACGAGTTGCCGGCCCATGTGATCTAAAGCGGAACAGATTTGGTCTTCACGGGCTGCAACAATCTCAGCCGCAGCCGAAGGCGTTGCCGCACGAACGTCCGCGGCGAAATCTGCAATCGTAAAGTCAGTTTCATGGCCCACCGCTGAGATTACTGGAATCGCAGACTTGCGAATTGCGCGCGCCACTTCTTCCTGGTTGAAGGCCCAGAGATCTTCCGTCGAACCGCCACCACGCCCGACGATCAAAACATCGACCAGATCTGCGGTGCGACCCTCGTTCAATGCGCGCTCGTGGTAGAGATTAATAAAGCGAATTGCCCGAGCGATGTCGGGACCAGCAGCCTCCCCCTGAACTTTTGCCGGAGAAAATAGAACGTGAACCGTTCTTGTGCGGCGCGAAATCACGTTCAAGATGTCGCGAATCGCAGCTCCGGTGGGCGAGGTCACGACCCCAACGCGTCTGGGAAACACCGGCAACGGCCGCTTCAACTCTTTCGCAAAGAGCCCTTCCTGTTGCAGACGATCACGCATTTGTTCAAACGCGATCCGCAACGCTCCGGCGCCGACCGGATCGAGCGCGTCAACAACCAGCTCGTACTCACCACGCGGTGCATAGACGGACAGCTTTCCGCGCGCGCGAACTTTCAATCCATTTGCAGGACGAAAGCGGATGCGCGTGTTAGTTGAGCGAAAGCACTTGGCACGGAGTTGTGCGTTCTCGTCTTTAAGGGTGAAGTACCAGTGTCCAGAAGAATGATCTTTGAAATTTGAAATTTCGCCTTCGACCCAAACGGCGGCGAAGCGCGATTCGAGCGAGTTTCTGATCGAGTTGGTTAATTGCGAGACAGTTAACGGGCGGCGCTCGGTTTCATCGAAAAGCGCGTTGAAAAGGGGTTGGTTCATCTAGATGATCTTTGTACTTACTGCTTTGTCCTTGGTCCAAAACACAAAGTACTAAGTACTAAGGTGTATTCAGCTCAACAACCGGACTCAATCGCACTGATGCGCCGTCGCGGTTGGTGCGCACGCGCACACGCGGCGACGAGGAGACAGAATTCGACGCATAAGTAATCGTGTAAGCAGAGCGCAGTTGGGCCACTACGTCGTCGTAAGCTTTCTGCAAATCCTCGAGTCGTCGAATCGGATAATAGATTCCACCCGAAGCGGTTGCGAGTTTGCGTCCTTCTTCGTCTGCACGCGTAGTGAGTGTGAGATAGCGCGTGCGCAAGGGATCGATAGTGATCTCCGGACGCGGCACACTTGTTTCGGGAATCAAACCTGATGGTACGTAGAGCGGATAGACCAACACGCCTGATTCGCTCAACGCGTCGAGAATTGCGGGAAACGGTAGAAACGATTTGTTGTCGTCGCCGTCTGACATCAAAACAATGGCCGTGCGCTCTCCTCGCAGCCGCTTGATCTGCTCACTCATGACGTAACCGAGTGCGTCGTATAGTGCCGTGCCGCCGCCGGCGTCGATCTCATCCAACTTCGCCGAGAGCATTGGCCGATCGGTGCTGAAGTCTGAAATTACCTGAATGTCGTCGCGAAAGCTGATTATCGAGATTTTATCCTGAGGACTGGTCGTTCGCAGGAAGTCGCGAGCGGCCTTGCGAATAAAGTCCATTCGCTCTTCGATACTGCCTGATACATCCAGCAGCAACACGAGATTGAACGGCTCATTTGCGGGTGCGACGTTCGTTACGCGTCGCTCGATTCCGTTCTCCCAAACTGTAAAGTCCGACTCGCGCATGCCACCGATCGCGCGTCCATTGCGATCCGTAACGCTCGCGTTGAATCGCATCAACTGCGGCGCCACCGAACTCACAATTCGACCGGGCGCAGCGCGTTTCTGCAGCGAAGGCTCTTTCTCGGGTGGTGGCAGCGTTTTCGCGTAGTCGCCAAACATCTTCGGCGAGACTTTGCGGATAGCGTCGACCAGCACAGGATCGCCGCTGCGAACAATCGCGCGTGCCGCTTCGGTCAAGGGACGCTCATGCAGATCTGCGGGCGCTCTTTCCGGATCGATGTTCAAGAGCACCACGCCCCGTTGGGTGCGAAAGTCTAATGCGACCAGCTCTTCCTTTTTGGCGTCCTTCTCACCGAGCCGGCCTGATAACTTGTATGTGCCGCCTGCTTTTTCCTTAACTGGAGGCAGTTCGACGTCGCTCATGTAGCGCGGTTTGCTGGCTTCCCAGACAAAGTTGAACTTGAGCGCCTCGAGAGGAACATCGGCGTGAATCGTGCCGGTGTCAGTCTTCACTACGGCTGATTCAACACTACCAATTACATCAACGGAACCTGCCTGGCCTTCGACTTCGACCTTCGAACGCGTTGGAATCGTGACGATGATATCGATGCGATTCTTTTCGCCACGCGGGCGCACGTCGATCAGCATCGAGCTGCCTTTGGATTCGACTTTGACGTCTTCGGGCGCGATTGCCAGTCCGGCCGATTTGGCCTCGACTGTCACCTTTTTCTGTTGCTCTTCAGACGCAACTATGCTGACGCGCCCGTCAAGATTTTTGACGACGAGCGAGACCTTTTCGGGCGCTTCGTGTTCGGATTTAAACCCCTGGGCGAATGCTGAAAGGCACAACCCTGTTAATAAAAACAAAAGCTGGGCGAGGCGTTGGAACGACATTGCCGACAGATCTTGCCCGGCAGAGCGGCGATGGTCAAGCGGCCACGGAATAACGCGGATTTTCACGGATCTAAGAAGAAGATTGCTCTGATCTGTGTCAATCCGTGTGAATCAGTGGCTGATAAGCTATCATGTCCCGACTGTGGCACAGTCAGAACCCACTCGAGATACACGACTGTATATCCATAACCTCGTCAAACGGGATCCGTTGACGGGATTTGCGGAAGATGTGCGCAAGGGATTATCAGCTCAACCAAAACGCTTTTTGCCGAAATATTTTTACGACGAGCTGGGTTCGCAGCTCTTCGAGGCCATCTGCCTGCTGCCTGAGTACTATTTAACCCGCGCCGAAGAGGAGATCCTGAAGAAGTACTCCGATCAGATCGTCGCGGCGGTAGACGGTCACAAAACTCTCGTCGAAATGGGCAGTGGCAGTGCGTCCAAAACACGCCTGATTATCGAGGCTCTATTGCGACGACAACAGGAACTGCTGTTCATGCCGGTCGACATCTCGGCGACGGCGCTGGAGAGCAGTTCGCGAATCCTTTTGCAGTCGTACCCGCGACTAGCAATCGAAGCCTACGCGGCCGATTATTTCGCCGGACTCGCGGAACTCGGAAAGAAACCCCGCTCACGAACACTCGCGCTCTTTCTCGGCTCGAACATCAGCAACTTCGATCTGGACGAAGCACTTCGTTTTCTGCGCGCGCTGCGAAGCGTGCTCAACAAGGGCGACGCGCTCCTGCTTGGCGCGGATCTCAAAAAAGATCCTGCGATTCTGGAGGCGGCTTACAACGACGCTCTGGGCGTAACATCGGCTTTTAACCTCAATGTGCTCGCCAGAATTAATCGCGAGTTGAAGGGCACCTTCGATCTGCGTGCTTTCCAACATCATGCTTTTTACAACGAATCGATGGGACGCATCGAGATCTACATCAAGAGTCTGGTCGATCAGCGCGTTCGCATGGAAAAGCTCGATCTCGAAGTCGAGTTTGCCGAAGGTGAACTGATTCACACCGAGAATTCCTACAAGTACGACATGAATGGAATCCGCGCGCTTGCAACGCAAACCGGTTTTGAACTTTCGCACACGTGGCTGGATTCACAGGAACGCTTCAGCAGTAATCTTTTGCTCGCCGACTGAGCGTGCTATTAGCTCAAGTTGGACCTTGATCTAAACGCCTTCGGCGTTTTTAGCCCCCTAACTCAGCAGATGAGCGATGTTGCCGATAAAGCACTCGTAGAATTTCAGAACGTCAGCTTCTCACTCTCTGGCACAAACATAATCACAGATCTCAATTTAGCGGTTGAGCAGGGCGAGACTGTGGTGCTGCTCGGAGAGTCAGGCTGCGGCAAAACCACAACGCTAAAGATGGTTAATCGTTTGTTCGAACCATCCGCCGGCGCAGTCAGGGTCGAAGGTAAATCAACAACTGCGTGGAATCCGATCGCCTTGCGACGCCGAATCGGTTACGTGATTCAGGAAGGTGGTTTGTTTCCACACTTCACAATCGCGCGCAACGTCGGGCTTGTGCCTGCGCTTGCGGGTTGGGAGCCGAAACGTATCGATGAACGCGTGCACGAGTTGTTGAGTTTGGTAGGACTCGATCCGGCACGGTTCGGGGAGCGTTATCCGCGCGAGTTATCAGGTGGACAACGTCAAAGAGTGGGAGTAGCGCGTGCACTCGCGGCAGATCCGCCGCTGTTGTTGCTTGACGAACCGTTTGGAGCACTCGACCCGCTAACTCGCGCGAGTTTGCAGAGTGAGTTTGCCGATTTAACGAGCCGTTTGAGTAAAACGGCGATTCTCGTTACTCACGACGTGCGCGAAGCGTTGATTCTGGCCAGTCGCATCGGCCTCATGCACAAGGGTCGGTTGTTGCTGCTCGAAACGCCCAAACGGTTTCTTGCCTCCGATCATCCACAAGTCCGCGCTTACCTCGCGACGCTTGAATTAAAAGGAGACAACCAGTGAGCTTTGCTAAAATTCTTTATTTCATTCTCACCAGGTTTCAATGTTGTAAGACAGAGAAAACCGTTGAAACGGTTCATACTGCACCAATCCAGCAACACCGGGCTAAAGCCCGGTGTGAATGAAAAACGTCGTTAGAGGCGATGCCGTGAGCTTCTGGCAGTTTCTGCAGCTTAACTGGTCAGAGTTGTTGTTGCTGGTGCGACAGCATGTGGTGCTCGTGTTCATCGCGATCCTTATCGCCGTGATCGTTGGAGTGCCGACAGGAATTCTCTTGACGCGTCATCGAGCGCTGCGTGGACCGGTGTTGGGTCTGGCGAACGTGATGCAGACAATTCCGAGCCTGGCGCTGTTTGGCTTTTTGATTCCGCTTCCGTTTATCGGCGGGATTGGAACACGTACGGCGCTGGTCGCACTCGTGCTTTATTCGCTGTTGCCGATCATTCGCAACACAGTAACCGGAATACTCGGCGTCGATCCGAACGTGAGAGAAGCCGCAGTGGCGATGGGTATGACAACCGGTCAGGTATTGCGTCAAGTGGAGTTGCCGCTCGCAATGGGAGTGATCGTTACCGGCATTCGCGTGGCGACTGTGATTGCAGTCGGAGTTACGACAATCGCCGCAGCGGTTGGGGCCGGCGGTTTGGGTGTCTACATTTTCCGAGGGCTGCGACAGTACGACAACAACTTGTTACTGGCTGGTGCAGTGTCGGCTGCGCTGCTGGCTCTGGCTGCTGATTTCTTTTTAGGGTTGTTGCAGCAGCAATTCAGTTTTGAAGCGAAGCGCAGTGTTGGTGGTTCGACTACATTAAAACTCGCGCTGGCAGCGGGTGTGCTGATCTTGGTGGTTGGCGGCTTTGTGTTGTGGCGTGGCAGCGGTCAGGCGAAGTCAGGCGGCGAAGCGCGTGTCAGTGTCGGATCAAAAGACTTCACCGAATCGGCTTTACTGGCTGAGATTGTGGCGCAGATGCTCGAGGCGCGTGGCGTTTCAGTCGAGCGGCGGTTTGAGTTAGGCGGGAATCTTCCGCACGAAGCGTTGGGAAGCGGGACGTTGGATCTGTACCCCGAATACACCGGCACGTCTTACACAGCAATACTTCATCACACACCGATCAGCGATCCGCGCGCGGTTTATGACCAGGTAAAGCAGGAGTATGCGGCGAAGTTCAATATTGAAGTCAGCCAGCCGCTTGGCTTTGAAAACACATTTGCCATTCTGATCCGCGGTGAAGAGGCCCGTCGACTGAATCTCAAAACAATTTCTGATGCTGCGCCGCAGACGCCGCGATGGCGAGCCGGGTTTGGACAGGATTTCATGTCGCGTGCTGATGGTTATCCTGGTTTTTCAAAGGCCTACGGATTGAAGTTCGCCGAAGTACGTGAGATGGATTTGTCGCTGACTTACATTGCGCTGTCGTCACGGCAAGTCGATCTCGTCGCCGGAAATTCTACGGAAGGCCGGATTGCTACGCTTGATCTGTTCCAACTTGCCGACGACCGCCATTACTTTCCGCCGTACGAGGCGGTGTATCTGGTGCGAAAGGATTCTCTGGCGAGAGTTCCCGCGCTCCAGGAAGTTTTAGGAAAACTGGCGAACGCGATCTCGACAGACGAGATGCGGCGGTTAAATTACGAGATTGACGGGAATAAGAGAGATCCGAAGGGAGTTGTGAAAGAGTGGTTAGCCAAGCGAGGTTTGTAATCCACAGATTACACAGATTGGTTTCTGTGTAATCTGTGGAAACTATTCAGTTGTCGGGAAGGCCTCTGGGCCGCCTTTGTTAATGACCCTATGAGCCTCCTCCTGTAGTTGTGGGAGGCTCGCTAGCCTGAGCCTCATTGGTGTCTTCCGGCTCGCTGCTCGTAGTGCCACCGCCGCCACCGCCGGTGGTCGTTGGAGGGTCGCCCGGTTGAGGATCATTGGATTCGTCAAACATAGTCTGATCTCCTTGCGTTTATTGGGAGTTGAGCCAGGTGGATCAACTGTTATTGATAAAAAACCTGAATATCAGGTCTCGCGACGTACTTTCTAAAGGCATCGGCTCCCCACTGTTGTTCCAGTTTGGAGCGCGTTGTCTCTGCGTTTCTCGTCTGCTCCTGGGCGATGTCGCTATGACCTAATTCTTTGCTGGCGCGCGAGGCAATTGCCCAGGCGCGCCATTCGGATTCTAACTGAATACCCCGCGCAAATCTCTCCTGTGCTTGAGTTGCTAATGTTAATGCAGTCTGGGCGTCCTTTCCTTTCAACGCCACTTCTGCGCAGGCCAACAACGTACGTGAGTGTAAACCAAAATCGCCGGCGTTTGAGGTAGCTTTAATTGATTCCTCACAAAGCTTACGGGCCTCATTTTGCGCACCAGTATCTGCTTTGGCTAACGCCAAAACGTACTGCGCTTGAATAGTCGTATTGGATTTTGGTCCACTGGCCTTTATCGCTTCGTTGCTGGACACAATGGCCTGTTGCCTGTCTCCCTGACTGAGACTCGTCTGAGCCCGATTGAGATAGAGATCGGCCTGCAGTCCCAGGAAAGCCTCTTTTGATTTGAAAAGATCGTCGAGCAACTGTTTGGCTTCCTCGTAACGACCCAGCGCTGCCAGGATATGGGCACGGTTTTCCTTACAGAACGCTATGAGGAAGTCATTCGTGGAGCCATAAAGTTCAGTAGCTTTCTCATATTGCGCCAGGGCCGCAGGAAGCTGCTCCTGGTCCAACAACAGGGCGCCCAGTTCGACGTGGGTATCTGCGACTGATCCCTGGCTCTGACTCTGCTTGGCCAACTCAAGTTTTTGGTTGAGGGCCTGTTGTGCGGCAGCATAGTCGCCTTTGCGGCGATACGCGCGGGCGATGTGAGTCAGGCAAAGAAAAGCATGTCGCGGATAGTTCTCCTGTTGAAAAAACTGGAGAGCTTGCTGTGCCAATTGCAAACCCTCGTCGATGCGCAAGGTTTGAATGTATATACCAGCCAGATTCATCATTCCCATTGCTTCGCGCAAGCGACCTTTGTTCGCGCGGGCAAACTGAATGGCCTGGTTATAGTAGGATTCGGCCTTTGGGTAATCGCCCTTGGCCGTAAATGAGTTACCCAGTTCCAATAAGCCACTAGCTGTAAGGTTCTCGAGTTGCTTCTGTTGAGCAAAGCTGACTGCCTGCTGGGCGTAGTTTTCGGCTTCTGAGAACAGGCCACGCCTCGAAGCAAGGAAACTCAAATCGATCAGCGCAGTGATCTGTTGCGCTTCATTGCCCATGACTCGCGAGGCATCAAGTGCGAGCTGAAACTGAGTCCTGGCTTTGTCATACTCGCTCTGGTTTCTAAACAGAATCCCACGCTGCCGATTTACTTCGTTCAGTCCTTCGTTGTTGCTTGCTGCCTTATTGAGACGCTCCGCCTCATCGAACATCCGGCCCGCATTATTTGTGTCTTGTTTACGCAGGTAGACGATTCCTGCACGTAAATACGCCGTTGCATACTGATGATTATTCAGCTCGATTGCCTTTTGGTAATTCTCGAGGGCCTGGTCAGTTTTGTTATCATTTTCATACGCATAACCCAGATCCACATATAGTGAGCCGTCCTCTGGTGAGAGTTTAGCAAGCTCAGTGTACGAGTTAATGGCATCACCGAATTTTCTCGTCACAGTGGCTCGGATCGCGCCCAAATACAGCGCGTCTTTTGGTGATAGTGATGAGCTCGCGTTTTGACTGGTGGCTGCGAGTAATTCATCTTTCGCACGCTCCGAGTAGTCGAGCTCGGCCCATGCCTGTGCCAAACGTGCATGCGCCAGGGCATAGCGGTCGTCAATCTGGACGGCCTGTGTCAGTGCCTTGCTGGCCTGATAGTAAGCGCCGCTACGCAGACTTTCGGTGCCCTGCTCGTACCAGTGGAGAGCCGCGGAAGATGGTTGATAATAAGAACGTGGCCAGAAGTAATAGAACGCCCAGATCGCAAGACCAATTGCGATGAAGGCTGGAATGATTGACGCGAGTGAGAACCGTTGCCGGCGCAATTGCATCGTGAGTGTCGCAAAAGCGTTGGTGCCGCGTTTGAAACCCTCAGTCGCTTTGTTCGACCTGCTCGATACCGGCACACCGTCGGCGCCAAGCGTTTCCGCTGCCGCTTTCAAGTCTTTCAGGAAATCGGCAGCGTTCTGATAGCGTGCGTCCACCTTCTTTTCCAACGCTTTCATCGTCACTCGATCCAACGCCGGCGTTACCGCTGGATTCAGTTTCGAGGGCACGTTGGGGCTGACATGAATGATCTGGGCGCCGATCTCCAACACGCTGCTGCCGGAAAATGCAGAATGACCGGTCAGGCATTCGTACAGCAACGCTCCGAGCGCGAATAAGTCGCTGCGACCATCGATCTCCTTACCAGTCGCTTGCTCTGGCGAAAGATAAAGCGGAGTTCCGACGATCACGTCGCTGCGCGTTTTTGTTGAAAAGATTGTCCGTGCGTCGAGATCCACGCCGCTGACCGGAGCGTCGCCCAGGTGCTTCACCAACCCAAAGTCGAGCACCTTGACGTGACCTCGCTCGTTCACGAGGACGTTTGAAGGCTTGATGTCGCGGTGTACGATTCCATGGTGATGTGCCTCGCCGAGCGCCTCTGCGATCGACGACACGATCTCAACTGAGCGCCGCAGAGTCAGTCCTTCATCGAGCAGATCGCTGAGTGATTTACCCTTCACGTACTCCATCACGATAAACGGCTGGTCGTTTGTAGTTTCGCCGTAATCGTGAACTATCGCGATGTTTGGGTGGCTCAACGCCGAGACGGCGCGTGCTTCGCGAATGAAACGCGCACGATAGTGGCGGTCAGTCGACGTCAGGAACTTGATAGCGACGCGACGCGCCAGATGGAGATCCTCGGCAAGATAGACCGCGCCCATACCGCCTTCGCCCAGTTTTTCGAGGATTCGATAATGGGAAACTGTCTGGCCGATCATGCTCGCCTGGGATCCTTAAGAATGCGAGAAGGAGATGTGCTCTGGAGCGAGTGCTACATTGCGGGCATTGTGCGACAAGGAGCGCGTAAATTCAAGAGAATCTCTTCCGGCTAGATGACAGTCTCACGGATTTTCTTCTCCTGTGCATCGCGAAACTCATGCAGCTTTTTGCGTAATTCAGGGCGACTATTGGCGAGGATAGCGATCGCAAAGAGAGCTGCGTTTGTGGCGCCAGGCTTGCCAATGGCGAGGGTTCCGACCGGAATCCCGCCCGGCATCTGCACCGTCGCTAAAAGCGAATCAAGACCGTTCAGGGCGTCGCTCTTCATCGGTACTCCCAGGACGGGCAGCGTCGTATGAGCTGCCATGACGCCCGCCAGGTGCGCCGCCCCACCAGCAGCCGCTATCACGACTTCGAGCCCCCGCGATTCAGCAGTGGAACCAAACTCCGCAGCCAGTCCTGGCGACCGGTGAGCAGAGATCACACGACACTCGTGCGCGACACCAAACTCACTGAGCGTCTCATCCGCGTGGCGCATTGTGTCCCAGTCAGACTTACTTCCCATGATCACCGCTACCAGGGGATTAGAAACGGTTTCTTCTGCTTTTGGTTTTTTTGCCATCCTATTCTCCCTGGTCCAACGAGAAACCACGCTCGCCGTCGAATGTATAAAGACCTTCCGTCTTAATGAAGTCGTAACCTGCGTCAGCAATGCGACCGAGTAACGACACCACTTGCGCGTGCACTACTTTGCTGCCGTCAGATTCCGGCAGAAAACGACAACGCCAGTGATCGGAACAAAAGGTTTCCGAGTGGCCGCCGGGCCAAACCTTTACGCCGCGATTACTGATCATCGTGAGTTTCACGCCTTCAGCATTGACCTTGCTGAGCGCGTCGCCGAGATCATTCGCTGATCCGCGCGTCCAATCGAGAAACACGTCAACGCCGACAAGTTCCTTCTGTGGCGCCTGTTTCTCAGTCGCCGGCCTCGCAATCGACTCATCACTCTTGCGATACTTGCGGGCTTTCAAGATCTGCGGTGTCTGTCCTAATCGTTCAACAACAGCTTCGGCAAACTCCTTCGTCCCGACCTTTTGCTTACTGACCTTTTCATCGTAGATGTCGTAAGTATGAATGCCATCCTCGATCGCACGCAGCCACGCATTGTGAACACGCTCGGCATGGTCCGTCAGACCGACATGGACCAGCATCATCACGGCGCCAAGCAGAAGACCGGACGGATTCGCAAGATTTTGACCCGCGCGGCGCGGGGCCGAACCGTGAATGGCTTCAAACATTGAGACGTGTTCGCCAATGTTTGCTGAACCGGCCAGACCGACGGACCCGGCAATCTGTGCCGCTACGTCTGAAAGAACGTCCCCATATAGATTTGGCATCACCAACACGTCGAATGCTTCGGGCGTGTCGGCAAGTTTGGCGGCGCCGATGTCGACAATCCAGTGCTCGTTTTCGATATCACTGTACTCGGCTGCGATTTCGTCGAAGATCTTGTGGAAGAGCCCGTCGGTCAGCTTCATGATGTTGTCTTTCGTGAAGCAGGTGACCTTTTTACGGTTGTTTCGTCGCGCATATTCAAACGCGTAACGAATAATCTTTTCGGAGCCAGGCCGTGAAATCAGCTTTAAACACTGAACCACCTGATTCGTCTGGCGGTGCTCAATACCGGCGTAAAGGTCCTCCTCGTTTTCGCGCACCACGACGACGTCCATCACCGGGTGTTTGGTTTCGATGAACGGGTGATACGAGACGCAGGGCCGCACATTTGCGTACAACCCGAGCACTTTTCGCACGGTGACGTTCAAACTCTTGTAGCCGCCACCCTGGGGTGTGGTGATGGGGGCTTTCAGAAAGACCTTGGTGCGTCGTAACGATTCCCACGAACTGGGCTCGATGCCGGACGAGTTTCCCGCCAGATAAACCTTCTCGCCGATATCGATAGTCTCAATTTCGAGGGGTGCCTCCGCGGCTTCGAGGATGCGGAGCGTGGCGGCCATGATTTCCGGCCCGATGCCGTCGCCGTTGGCCACAGTAATAGGAATACGTTGCGACATTTTCCAACCCTTTCGTGGTGATTTCTTATGAACGAGACAGATTACACGGATTACACGGAATTTGGCTAATCTGTGTAATCTGTGGAATAAAAGTCAAAATTATCCTTGACCCTTTCCAAGGGCTCCTGCATACTTTTGCTTACCAGTTACCTGCTCTCGCGCATCAATGGTGATTGCGCCTGTCCGTGATCGTAAGGCGACGAGGTTCGGCTGAATAGAGAGTGAGGCAGTTGTCAACCAGTTAGAAGCCGCTCTCGAGATTTTTTAGAGCATCGGGTTCGTCGCAGCTCGCCGAAAGTATCGGACGTCCCCCCCGAACTGGATCAGCGAATTCCAGCAGGCCCGCGCTTCCCTTCAGATTAAGGATAGTTAGAATGGCTACAAAACTCTATGTAGGAAACCTCTCGTTTCGAACTACGAGCGAGGAACTGCGCGAAGCTTTCGCGTCAGTCGGTACAGTGGAATCAGCTTCGGTGATTGAAGATCGAGAAACCGGACGATCACGCGGCTTTGCATTTGTCGAAATGGCAACCCCCGAGGAAGCGGCAGCAGCTATCGAGGCTTTCAATGGCAAGGACTTTGGCGGTCGTAATTTGACTGTTAACGAAGCCAAACCCAGAACGGACCGGGGCGGCGGTGGTGGTCGTGGTGGTTATGGTGGTGGCCGTGGCGGCGGTCGTGGTGGTTACGGCGGCGGCGGTGGCGGCCGTGATCGTGACAACGATCGTTACGAGCGCGAACCTCGCTGGTAGATTTGAGCCACGGATTACACGGATGAATTTATGATTGATCCGTGTAATCCGTGGCTGGATTTATTTCCTCGCCTCAGGCGTGATCTTCAGAGTCAACTTCTCCGAACCCCGCATTACCTCAACTACATACTCCTGACCGGCTTTCATCTCTCCAAGGGCATACGTGTAGTCGTAAACATTCTTGACCTCACGAGTGCCAATTTTCACGATGCGATCACCCGCTTTGAGTCCCGCCTTTGCTGCAGGTGAGTCTTCGCGAACGCCGTCGAGAAGTAGTCCATTAGTGCTGTCGGCGTAGTTTGGAATCGTTCCAAGGTAGACACGGAATCCGCCCGTGCGCGGCGTTGCTTCGCTTTTGGCAGTAGTGAACGTCAAACGCGTGGGTAACGAATCCACATCTCTGACAATTCGCGCAACGAGACGCAGTATGCGGGCCTCGTCGTTGTAGTTAATCTTGTCGAATGTGTCTGACGGTTTGTGGTAATCGCTGTGTGTTCCGGTAAAGAAGAACAGCACCGGAATCTGTTTGGTGTAAAACGAGGAGTGATCGCTTGGACCATAGCCATCTTCGTTGAGCGTCAATTCAAAAGTGCCATTTGGATCGACCGTCATGATCACCCTGCCGTTCGTAGAAACGACGATTGGAATGCCCTTTGGCAGCGGCGTATCGGAATTGCCCGCCACGTTTACCTTTTGAGCATCATTTGCCTGCCGGATCATGTCGCGCCATTCCTTCGCCGTCCCAACGCCACCAATTGAGAGTTTGCGATCTCTCATGCGACCGATCATGTCCATGTTGATCATGGCGACTGTATTCGCAAGTGGCACGAGCGGATGATTGACGTAGTAATTGGATCCGAGCAGTCCTTCTTCTTCACCTCCAAATCCGATGAAGACAAGAGTTCGCTTCAACTTCGCATGTTGTACGGTGAAGATCCGAGCTAGTTCAAGCAAGCCGGCGGTTCCGGATGCGTTGTCGTCAGCGCCGTGATGAATCTCACCGGAACGAGGCGCTAGACTGCCGCTACCTTCACCACCACGACCGAGATGATCGTAGTGAGCGCCGATGATGATGTACTCGTTCTTCAGAGCCGGATCGGAGCCTTCGAGCAGGCCGACAACGTTATATGCAGGAACTTCCTTACGAACGACATCGGTTGTAAGCGAAATCTCTCCGGTTAAGAGACGATTGTTGCTGGCAGTTTTTGCGGTGGTGGCTTTTTCGAGCTGAGCAACAGAGGTGTTTGATGGTGCGAGCAGTTTATCGGCACTCTGGCGCGAAATAACCACGACTGGAATTCCGGCTACGCCCGCAGTATTGTCGTAGACAAGTCTACTCAGTCGATCATTTTTTAAAACTTCATCGCGGGCAACAACAACCAGAGCTTTTGCACCCGCGCTTTGGGCCGCGATCGCTTTCCAGCGTACGCCTTCAAATTTAAGGAACTGGCCATGGGGGTTATCGCCGTCAGGCGTGCCTTGAAGAGCAATGGCGATCTTTCCCATTGCGTCTACTCCGGCGTAATCGTTGTAGTTCAGCTCGGCGGCAGTAATTCCAAAACCTACGAAAACGATACCGCCCTCGGCTTTCGCATTTGCTGAGAAAGCGAGCGGCGACCAATCGACTGCCGGCTGAAGGGATGAAGCTCCAAAGGCGAAGACGTTTCCCTTGCCAAGATCCACTCCGGCCACATACGGAAACGTTTGCAGGTACCGCGCCATAGCTTCACGGCGCCTCCGGGCAGCCGTTTCATCTCCAGGACGCAGCCCAAGCCGCGCGAACTCCCCGGCAATGTAACGGGCGGCGTCATTGGCGCCGGCGGTGCCCGTGCGCCTCCCATCCAACGCGTCCGAAGCAAGGTAACTTACGTGCTGCTGGAGCTTGGCAGCCGACGGCTGAAGGTCTTCCTGTTGACCAAAAGTCGCAAGGCTCGCGAGCAGCAGGACTGTTATAAGGAATGGGAATCTTTTAAGGTTCATAAATGCTATCCTCTTTTTCTCCCGCAACGGCGCGACGGCGCAACGAAACACGCAGGCCTGAGTTTCCCTTCTGGCGTCGCGCCGTTGCGGGAGAAATTCTCTTTCAACCTACTCCACCCAGTCCGCTATGAACACGTTCGTCTCACCCTGCGCTTTCGCATTTCGGTTTGACGCAAACACGAGCTTCTTTCCATCCGGTGAAAACATCGGAAACCCGTCAAACGTGTCGTTGAAAGTAATTCGTTCCAGACACGTCCCGTCAACATTGATCTTGTAAAGATCGAAATTTCTTTGCCGCGGATCGTCCATGTTGGAAGCAAAGATTATGCGCTTACCGTCCGGGAAGAAGTAGGGACCAAAGTTCGCTTTCCCATTGCTCGTCACCTGGCGCTTGTTTGATCCGTCGGCGTTCATGACCCAGATTTCGAGTGTTGTCGGACGAATCAGATTCTGTTTCAGCAGTTCGGTGTAATCGGCTTTCTCCTTGTCGGTTTTGGGATGATTAGCGCGATAAACAATCTGCTTTCCATCGTAGGACCAGAATGGACCACCGTCGTAACCGAGCTCGTTTGTCAGCCGGCGCACGTTCTTGCCGTTGGCGTCCATTGTGTAAATATCGAGGTCGCCGTCGCGCATCGACGTGAAGACGAGTTTCTTGCCGTCTAGAGTGATCGTCGTTTCGGCGTCGTAACCAGACGTGTTGGTCAGTTGTTTGAGATCCGAACCGTCAGGATTCGCAGTGAAGATGTCGAATGTCGGATAAACAGCCCAAACGTAACCTTTCGAGTAGTCAGGTCGCGGTGGACACTGTTTATCGCCGAGGTGTGTCGACGAATAGAGCACTCGCTTTTGACCCGGGTAGAAATATGAACAGGTTGTCCGCCCGTCGCCGTTGGAGATCATCTTCACATTCGAGCCGTCGATATTCATTGTGTAAATCTGATCGCAGCCGCGGCCGTCGCGTGTCGATTGGAAGATGAGTTGTTTGCCGTCTGACGAGAAGTAAGCTTCGGCATTCTCGCCGCCAAAGGTCAATTGCTTGATATTGCGGAGATGCTTTTCGGCCGGGAGAACAAGCTGATTGTCTTGTGTAGTGGCCGGCGAGACGCAGAAGAGAACCGCGACGGCTAAAAGGAGGATTAGTCTTAGTGGGCTCATACGGCTGTTTTAGACAGGATTACAGGATTTTCAAGATTTACGGGATGAACGCGACGCCGGCGCACGACCAGGAGAATTAGCGCCGCGATTCCGATTACAAGGCTGATCAACTGCGACGTTGAAAGTCCTGTCAGCGAGGTCAAACCGAAAACATCACCACGAGGATCATCGCGGACGAATTCGATGGCGAAGCGAATCACCGAGTAGAGCAAAGCATAAGCAAGAATGACCTGACCGCTAAAGCGTTTGTGTTTGTGTAGCCACAGCAAAAACAGAAAAACCAGCAGCATTGCGAATGATTCGTAAAGCTGCGTTGGATGGAGATAAGAGTCGGTCGGTACGCCGGTGATCTGGTGGCCCAGTTCAGTAAACTTCACGCCCCAGGGCAGTGTCGTCGGTTTGCCCCAGCAGCAACCGGCTGCAAAACATCCCTGGCGTCCAAAAAAATTTCCGATTGCAATGCCTGGCGCACAGGCGTCAGCAGTTTTCCACCACGGCAGTTGGTAGCGCTTCATCAGGAAATAGCCGGCAACTACAGCTCCCAGCAGTCCGCCGTAGAACACACCACCTGAACGCAGAAAATCGAGCGACAGAAGTTGTGATGGATTATCGCGATATTCCGGTTCGGTAAATAGCATTAGGATCTTCGAACCGACGAGCGAGGCGAGTAACATCCACAAACTGAGGTCGTAGATTCTCTCATGCGGCAAACCATCACGCTTCGCCAGCTTGACTGTGATCAGAATCGCGCAAAGAAATGCGATAGCGAGAAAGACGCCGTAGGTGTTAATGGGGAAATTGCCGATATGAAAAATCTCAGGATACATCTTTTAAATCTGCGGTTTTCTGCGTAGCTCTATGGCTAAAAATCAGGTCGTATGCCAACAATAATGCGCCAATTGTGATACTTGCATCGGCGATATTGAACGTGGGCCAATGATAGTCGCCGGCATGTAAAACTATGAAGTCGACCACATACCCGAGACGGACACGGTCAGTTAGATTGCCGGAAATGCCAGCGAGCAATAACGCGCAAGCGCCCAGGACGCGGTCGTCATTCCGTGGCGTGCGCATGAAGTAATACAAAACGGCGAGCGCAGCAAGCACTGCCAGCACCACGAAAAACCAGCGACCAAACGAGCCGCCTTCCTGCAACTGACCAAACGCGATGCCCGGGTTTTCGGTGTAAATGAACTGAAAGAAACCGGGAATCACCACACGTTCATCGCCGAAGCGAAGCGTTCTGACCGCCCATGCTTTCGAAGCCTGGTCGGCCATGTAGATCCCAAACGCCGCCAGCAGATAACCAGCGCGCCACGCGAACCGCGCACGAAGATCGGTTGGTTTGTTAATGCTGGTGTCCACGAAAAGAATAGGTCGAATAGGTCCAATAGGACCTATTCCTGTTCGATCTCCTTGAGCGCCGCAACGCAGCGCTCGCAGACCGTCGGATAAATCTCCGATTCACCAACTCGGGTCGAATAATTCCAACAGCGCTCGCACTTCTCACCGTCTGCGACTGAGATCGCTATCGAAACGCCTTCACTTCCATCGGAGTTCCCAAGCTCTACCTGCGAAACTATAAACAAGTACCGCAGATCGTTTTGATGCTTCTTCAAGAGATCGAGCGCGCTTCCCGACGCACTCAGCGTCACTCGTGCTTCCAGCGAACTTCCAATCTGTTTCGCAACTCGTGCTTCCTCCAGCGCCCGTAACACGTCGTCGCGAATCGCAAACAAACGTTCCCAGTCTGCTGCTAACGCATCGTGACTTTCGGCATCAGCCTTAGGCAACAACGCGAGGTGGATCGATGGCTCTGTTCGGTTCGGCAAGTTCTCCCAGATCTCATCGGCCGTGAACACCAGGATCGGCGCCAGCATTCGTGCGAGCGCGTCTCCGATCTTGAGCAACACAGTCTGAGCCGAACGACGTGCTTGATTACGCGGTGCAAACGTGTAGAGTCGATCTTTGATGATGTCGAAATAGCGTGCCGACAACGTCACCGTCGCGAAGTTGTAGAGAGCGCGATAGACGTTGTGAAACTCAAAAGAGTCGTACGCCGAGAGTACTTCGGTCGTGACGCGGTTGAGCTCCGCCAGAGCCCAGCGGTCGATCTCTTCCATCTCCTCGAAAGCCACAGTGTCACTCGACGGATCGAAACCGTAGAGATTGCCGAGTGCAAAGCGCGCTGTATTCCGTAATTTGCGATACCCGTCTGTGACGCGTTGGAGAATCTCATCCGAGCCGCGCATGTCGTCGAAGTAATTCGACGAGACACACCAGAGACGAATGATCTCTGCGCCCGATTGCTTGATGACTTTGTCAGGCTCGATAGCATTACCGGCCGATTTGTGCATCGCGCGCCCCTGCGCATCGAGCGTCCAGCCGTGCGTGATCACTGTTTTGTACGGCGCGCGATCGTGGGCAGCAATACCGATCATCAACGACGAATTAAACCAGCCGCGAAACTGATCGCCACCCTCGATGTAAACATCCGCGGGCCAGCGCAGCTCTTCACGGTTCTCCAACACGGCGATCGACGATGTACCGCTGTCGAACCAGACGTCGAGAATGTCAGATTCTTTAGTCCACTCTCGCGTTCCGCATTTGCAGGTGTAACCCTCTGGCAGCAATTCCTCTGCACTGCGCGTGTACCACGCATCGCCTGACTCACGCTCAAAAATGTCTGCGACGTGATTGATCACTGCCGGATCAGAAACTGCTTCGTTGCATCGTGCGCAATAGAAGACCGGAATGTTCACACCCCAAACGCGTTGGCGCGAGACACACCAGTCAGGTCTCCCTTTCAGCATGTTGCGCATCCGATCGAAGCCCCACGCCGGAATCCAGTTCACCTGTTCGATTGCCGCGAGTGCACCCGCGCGCAACGATGTTTCAGGTGTTTCCGGTAAGTTATCGGTGAAGTTGGACCGGTCACGACCATCTTCATCTTTTTCCACGAGAGCAGTGTGCGCCTGGTCCATCGCGATGAACCATTGTGGCGTCGCACGAAAGATCACGGGATTCTTACAGCGCCAGCAATGCGGATAGCGATGTTCGTATTTTTCAGTGAAAAGCAACACACCGCGTTCGCGCATGAATTCAACGATTCCGTCATTTGCGTCAAAAACGCGCTGGCCGGCGAAGTGTTCGACTTCGGGCGTAAATCGCCCCGCATTGTCGACCGGGCAGTAGATGTCCAAACCGTAGAGCTTGCCAATTACAAAGTCGTCGTGACCGTGACCCGGCGCTGTATGTACACAACCGGTTCCGGCTTTGCTGTCGCTGGATTTCTTCTGCGCCTCGCTGACGTCAAGCTCGGTTTCTGCATCGGCTTCACCGCCGAGCGTAACGTGCTCGCCGACCATCAACAGCGACGGGCGATCGAGCCATGCGTGACCACACTCGAGCCGGTCGAGCTTCGAACCCGGAAAGCGTGCAATCACTTTTGGCGTCGCGCCGAGATCGCATTTTGCCGCGACTGCTTCGACGAGCTCGCTGGCAACGATATAAACCTCGTCACCATGCTCGAATGCTGAGTATTCATAATCCGGATGCACTGCGATACCGAGATTTGCAGGCAGCGTCCAGGGAGTCGTGGTCCAAATGACGACAAAGACCTTGCGGCCTGCCAGCGCTGGATCAATCAATGCCGGATCGCTTCTGAGCGGAAATTTCACGTAGACCGACGGGCTTGTGTGCTGATGATATTCAACTTCAGCCTCCGCCAGGGCGGTCTGGTCCTTGAGACACCAGTAAACGGGCCGTGCGCCTTTGTAAACCCAACCACGTTCGACAAAGCGCGCGAACATACGTGCCGTTTCGGCCTCGTAGTGGTTCGACATCGTGAGGTATGGATTGTCCCACTCGCCTAAGATTCCGAGTCGTTTGAAGTCGCGTGTCTGGCTCTTCAACGCATTCTCTGCGTGCTCGCGGCAGATCCGGCGAAAAGTCTCAACATTCAGATCGGCCTTCTTTTTACCCTTTTTCTCGAGCGCTTTTTCGACGTGTGTTTCGATCGGCAGACCGTGACAGTCGTAACCCGGGACGTAGGGCGAATCGTAGCCCATCATCGTGCGCGATTTGATGATGAAGTCTTTAAGAATTTTGTTCATCGCGGTGCCGAGATGGATGTCGGCGTTCGCATAAGGTGGACCATCGTGGAGAATGAACTTCTCACGGCCTTCGCCGGCGCGGCGGATCAGGTGATAAAGGTCCAGTTGGGCCCATTTTTCGAGGCGCGCTGGTTCGCTTTGCGCAAGATTGGCTTTCTGCGCGAAGGCAGTCTTGGGCAAGTTAACGGTCCTCTTCAGATCGAGTGGCGTTTCAGTAGACATAAGCGTAAGTTGTAAATACTAGCAGAGCGTTAATCCGAGATCGAACTTGGACAAAAAATCCTGTAAATCCTGTCTAACAAAACTAAGAACCCGAGCCCTTCAGGATGAGTGGCTCGGGTTCGCTTAAACAGCTTTCTGGTTCTATCAACCGATAAACATCTCATCCTCTGCATAGGTTTGATTAATGGGCTTCGGCATCGGCGCTACGAGTACCTCGAGGCCACGGCGGAAGCCCGCCATAATCGCGGCCAGTTCACGGGCTGGCTCTATAACCTTCATTTGGACAAAATCGGTAGTCAAAGCCACCTGCTTTTGGGTGCGATCGATCGTGCGGCTGACGAGCTCGACTTTATCTCGGGCCTCAACCGCCGTTTCGCTTACCAGCGCTTTTAGTTCACTGACCTCACTCTTAACCATTGCCAGCGACTCGGAAACGTGCAGCGTCGCTGTGGCAACATGGCCCGAAACCGCCGTGAACTGTTCTGCAATCAGTCTACCCTGCACGGCAATCAGCTTGCCCTGGTCACTGATAGCATTCACGCGTTCGAGCAACGGGTCGAGCTTCTGTTCCACCCGATTCACCGTCTTCACGGCCCGGCTCACATAAACCGCAATCGCGATCATCGCGACGGCTATCAAGATGAACGAGGCAGCAATAATCACCATGATCCAGAACATCGGATCGCGAGTGCTCATTTGTAGCAGCGCTGGAAAATTCATCTCCGATTAGTTCGACGACTCGTTACCATAGTTCGGGGCGGCTTCGATGCGACCTGACATCTCAGTCTTTCGCTTCTCTTCCTGGTAAGCCTTCTTGCCGGCGTCGATTGCCGCCGTCAGCGTTCCAGTTTGGCGAGAAGCAGCCTCACGCGCGGTTTGGGCCACTTCAGTCACTCTGTCAGAGGCCTGCGAATAGAGCTCGGAAGCGCGAGTGCGGGTAGCTTCGTAATACTCACCGGCGCGGTCGCCCAGCTGCTGAGCCGCTTCACGAGAACGGTCAATACCTTTTCGGGTAGCGTCGGCGATGTCGCCGCGCAATTCCTGGCCCGATTTGGGAGCAAACAACAACGCGAGGATCGCCCCGATGCCGCCGCCAATAAGTAAATAAGTTAATCTGTTTGAGATGCTGTCGCCGCTATCTCTCCGATAATCGTCTCCCATTTTCTGGGTTCCTTTCTTTGAAAGCGAAGCCCTATTACTCCGCTGGTTTACTAAAGATTACGAGGGATTATATGGTGTTGGGACTATAACAGGACGAGCACAAGGACGTAAAGCAGGAGCAGGGGCACAGGTGCAGGGTATCGTCCTGCTCCTGTTTACTGCTCCTGCTTAGTTGGTCCTCCGTTGTACTGCTCGAGCTTCCTATAGAGCGTCTTGCGGCCGATACCGAGGGCGCGGGCCGCGTGTGATTTGTCGCCCTCGGTGTAGTCGAGAGTGGCTTCGATGGCCTGGCGTTCGATCTCTTCCATTGACGATGGAACGGTGATCTCAAACGTGGTCGTCCGGCCTTCGCTGGCGGCTTTGGCCCGTTCGACTTTGATTCGATCGCGCTCCTGCAGAGCGATCTTGCTGATGGCCTCAGGCAAGTCTTCGAGCTCAATACCTCTTCCGGAAGCGATGATGACGGCTCGCTCGATCGCATTCTCGAGCTCACGCACATTGCCCAGCCACTCGTAAGTAATCAAAGCCTGCAGCGCGTCTTTTGAGATCCCCGAAATGAAGCGTCCGGTCTTCTGTTTGTAATGTTCGAGGAAGTGGAAGACGAGCGGGTGAATGTCCTCGGGCCGCTCACGCAACGGCGGCAGCTTAATCGGAAATACTGAGAGCCTGTAAAAGAGGTCCTGACGGAAAGCTCCGAGTTCAACCGCACGCTTCAGATCGACGTTCGACGCCGCCACAACACGCACGTCAGTCTTGATCACTTCATTGCCGCCAACGCGCGTCAGTTCTCCATCCTGCAACACGCGCAATAGTTTCACCTGCGCCGATGTACTCATCTCGCCGACTTCGTCGAGAAAGAGGGTGCCGCCATTTGCCTCTTCGAATCGGCCGCGACGCAACGCGCGCGCATCCGTGAACGCGCCTTTTTCGTGTCCGAAAAGTTCCGACTCGAGCAACGTCTCCGGAATCGCACCGCAGTTTAATTTCACGTAAGGCTGGTCTTCGCGACCGGAGTTGAAATGAATGAGGTTAGCAAGCAGCTCTTTACCAGTGCCTGACTCGCCTTCGATCAGGACAGTCGTTTGAGTATCAGCAACACTCAATGCCATCTCGATGGCGCGGCGTATCCCCGGTGTCTGACCGATGATGCGCTCTTCGCCATAGCGTTCGTGAAGCGCGCTGCGCAGGTGCATGATCTCGGCCGACAATTGATCGCGCTCGAGTGCAGTCCCGATCTGATCGGCAATACCTTCGACGAGTGCGACTTCATGATCGTCAAAAGCCTCTCGCGACTGGCTCCAGACCAGTCCCAGCAAACCGAACACGTGTCCGCCGACTCTGACTGGCGCCACGAGCGCCGCACGGCCACCTAGGACCGCGTTGAAAGCCAGTCGAAGTGGAAACGGCAGGTCAGTTTCCAGGAGGCGCAGTGTTTTACCCTGCGCGAGTACTTCCACGATCGCTGGAAACGCAGTCACATCAAGCGATTTTCCATGCGCGTCGAAAAGTCCCTGCACGGAGTCGATAGCGGCTTCGGGCGCGGCTTTGAAAGCCGCAAGACTGATTCGGCCGCCCGCAGGGTCAAGCACACCCAACCCTGCATAGTCTGCTTTCACAAGCGAGATAGCGCGCTCCAGCACGAGTGACGAAACTTCGCCAAACTCCGAACGAGCATTCAAGGCGTTTGCGATTGAGAGCAACGCGCGCTTCGTTTCAGCTTCGCGTTCCTTGTCCGTGTAGAGTCGTGTGTACTGGTAGCCGATCGCAATCTGACCGGCGATCGATTGCAGAAACGAAACCTCATCGTCAAGCCACTCGCGCGGTGTGCGCGTCGTGTGGAGGCCGACCAGGCCGAGAACATCATCGCCGAGTTTGACAGGCACTACGAGCAGCGAACGCGTTCCGAGACTCGCCGCAAGGTATCTGACCTTCTGATCGAGACCGACGGCTGAGATGTCGTTCAAACGGATCGGCTTTCTCAGGTCAACGTGTTCGGAGAGTTGTTTCAAGTCGAGTGGAACGACCGTTCCGAGGCTCGAAGGCACGTCGTTTGACGCCCGCCACTCGTGGCTAATGCGCAGCTCGCTGGCAGATTTCAACTGGATTACGTCGCACCGGTCGACGTTCATCATGCGACCGAGCTCTGAAACGATTACGGTGAGGAAGCGGTCGAGATTGATGGCGTTTGGCAAGGTCATCGCGAGGCGATTGATAATCCCCTCCCGCGCCTCATGCATTTTGGTCTTTTGTTCTAAAGAAAGAGATTGAGCAGTGTTCGACATCTTGTGATTGAAAGCATAGACGATGCCCACGCAAAGTTGCAAAGTAGAACAAGTTCCTGACCTGTTGCAGGACTGGAACTTGAACTTCACGCAAGTATTGGAGTAAAACTGGATGCATGCCGATTTACGAGTACGAATGCAAAAAATGCAAGGCGCACGTTGAAGCCTTTCAAAAGGTGAACGACAAGCCGCTTACCAGGTGCCGCAAGTGCGGTGCGAAGCTGGAGCGGAAGATTTCAGCGCCGGCAATCCAGTTCAAAGGCTCCGGCTGGTACGTCACTGATTACGCCGGAAAGACAACTAAAAGCGAGAAGTCAGAATCCGAGTCGGTAAGCGATTCAAAACCTGACAAGACCGAGACGAAGAGTAAAGAGAGCTCCCCTGCGAAGAAGACTTCCGACAAGCCTTCATCCTCTAAAGCGTGAAGCGGCGGACAGCCGTTTCTGGGTTCCAAACATGCGTTCGCAGCCGGCCCTGAAAAGGCACAAAGAGCACAGCAAGCTCTTCGCTAAATCTTTTGTGATTTTTGTGCTTCTTTGTGGCCCGATCCTGATCGTGGCCCAGTCAGGGATTCGTCCGAACGCGAATGCTTCGGGCGGTGTAATGGTCGGCGTTGTGGCAAAACGTGAGGACAATAAGACCAATCCGGTCACGAGCAAAGAGGTTTCCGTTTACGACAACGGCATCGAACAGTCGATTCGCAACTTCACTCCCGATCCGTCTCCGGCGCGAATTGCCCTCCTCGTTGACAACTCTTTAACGATTCGTGCCGACGTGGAGAAGCTGGAACAGGCGGTGCGTGAGTTCGCTTACGAGATTTACGAAGGCGACAAGCTGTTGATCGTCGGCTATGACGAACAGGCCGAGATCGTCTCAGATTGGACCGACGATGCGAAGGCTATCGAGTCGTCGTTGAAACTGTTTCGCAAGAAGGGACAGCCGCATCTGTTTGACGCGATTCGTGCCGTAGTCGAAGAAGCGTTTCGGCCGATGCCAAGTCAAAAGCGAATTATCATCGTGATCAGCGATGGCCTCGATCGAGGCAGCAAGGCGACGTTCGAACAGACGTTGGCGGAGCTACAGCAAGAGAACATCATGGTCTATGCGGTGCAGGCAGTGGACCGCACGCGCGGTGCGATTCGACGTGATGTACCGAAGCCGAAAGTTGTTATCGACAAACTCGCGGAGGGTACCGGCGGGCAGATTTTCTCGATCGATGAGCCGTCATTAGCTGCGAAGGCGATCTGCGATGAGCTAAGGCAGAATCGTTACGTGCTTTCTTACGTTCCGTCGAGTGCACCCTTCGGGCAGGCGCGGAGTTTGTTAGTGTTGGGGAATCAGGGAATAACGGTCAGAGCGAAGTCGATGCAGCAACCGAATTAAGTCAGCGCCGCGAATACAGGTAAAACAGTCCCGTCATAATCAACAGAATCAAACTCTCCATAAAGATGAAGAAACTCTTCACGAAAGTTCCATCATCCAGAAACGAATTGGAGTAAGCGACGTAGGTTCCCATCAGAACCCCGCCGACGATCCAGATCACCTGGCGTTTCTTGTCCCACACTACTTCAGTATTCCAGATAACCAGTGCATCAAATTGAGCACGTATTGCTTGTTATCATTTCCCGGCACGTTCATCCCCATCGGGTGCTTATCGGCCCCTGAGATCTGCGCTGACAGCATCGCTGCTTCGCCCTGGACCAACACACGACCTTTACCGAATTTGAAAGCGACGGCTTGTGATCGTCCGGCCGCTGATACAGACGTCTCCGATGCGTAATTCGGACGGTCCGTAGCGCTATTTGCCAGGCTAAGTATGCTGGTGCTGCCTTCAGGACCTTTTAGTGACTGTCCCGTAAAGCTGCGCAAAAGTTTGATCCGCTCGTTTTCGTTCCGGCCTTCGATTATCGAATGGCTGCCGAGGAGTTTATTTTCGTGCGAAAAGATCAGTTGAGTCGGACTGCCGGCGACGGCATTTTCCTGATCGAAGGTGTAACCCATACTCATCTCAACTCCGAAACGTTTCGCGAGCGCCGCCGCAGCGCCACCAAACGGCGCGTGATCGGCTATCAAAAGAAGTGCGCCGCCGCTCTTAACCCAATCGTGCACGGCTTCGATCTCGTCGTCGTTGAACGCCGATTTATCGGCGCCCTCATCGTCGTCTTCTTCGGCGCCGAGGGCGTTGGCGATGACGAGGATCTTGAAACTGTCGAGCCTTGTCTTACTAAAAGACTGCCGGTTGCGAATCACTCGATAACCATCGTTCATCAGCACATCTACGAACGGTTTGTACCGGCCTTCGGTGGTGTGAAAGTTGTGATGTGCTTCATCAAACATCACCCTTGGGCCATCTTTTTTGTAGACCGGGTTTTCGACGGACGTGTTGAATTCAGGGTCGGCGAACTGCTGGGACACCGCGGTGATGCACGCCAGGAGGAGCGCGCAAATGAGAACTAATGGTTTCATGGATTCAAATTAAGATTTCTCACGCAACGGCGCAACGGCGCTACGTTTTCTTTGCGCCGTTGCGCCGCTGCGTGAGAAAGCCTTTCGGTCTAAACGCGGCTTTGCAACGCTGCTAGCCGCTCGGCCGCACGGTGCAGTGTTTCGTCTTTCTTGCAGAAACAGAACCGCACTTGCTGCGAGCCATCGACGGGGTTGCTGTAGAAGCTCGATCCGGGAACGCAGGCAACGCCAATCTCTCTGATCAAATGCCGCGTGAATTCGACGTCATTTGAAAACCCAAAATCGGAGATGTCAGTCATGATGTAGTAAGCACCATCAGGCACAAAGGTCTTGAATCCCGAGTGCTCCAAAACCGGCAACAACAAATCACGGCGCGCCTGATAGTCCTTCTGCAACGAATCGTAGTATTCCTGCGGCAACGACAGCGCATACGCGCCCGCGGCCTGCAGCGGCGCCGCCGCTCCCACCGTCAGAAAGTCGTGAACCTTGCGAATGCCGCTCGTAATCTCGGGCGGCGCGATGCAGTAACCAACACGCCAGCCTGTTACTGAATAAGTTTTGGACATCGAGTTCACAACAACAGTTCGGTCGCGCATGCCATCGAGTTGGACCATTGAAATGTGTTTGATGTCGGCGCCGTTTCTTGGATAAAGAATGTGCTCGTAAATCTCGTCAGTGAAGCAGAGCGCGTCAAACTCCTGACAAAGCCCGGCGATGAACTCCATTTCATCTCGGCTAAAAACTTTTCCCGTGGGATTGTTCGGATTGCAAACGATGATCGCTTTGGTTTTTTTATTGAACGCAGCCCGTAACTGATCGCGATCAAAGCTCCAATCCGGCGCTCGCAACGGCACGTAAACCGGACTCGCATCCGAGAGGATCGCATCGGGCGCATAGTTTTCGTAGTAAGGCTCGAAAACAATAACTTCCTCGCCGGGGTCGACGGTGGCCATCATCGCCGCGATCATGCCTTCAGTTGAACCACAAGTTACCGTGATCTCGGTTTCGGGATCGATCTGAATTCCGAGGTAAGAGTGGGTCTTGGCGGCGATGGCGTCGCGAAAATCCTTCGAGCCCCAGGTGATTGCGTATTGATTGATGTCGTTGTCGATTGCTTCCATCGCGCGGCGTTTGATGTCGTGCGGCGCAGAAAAATCAGGGAAGCCTTGCGACAGGTTCACTGCTCCATACTTCAAGGCTTCGCGCGTCATTTCGCGAATTACCGACTCGGTAAACGAACTCGCCTTGCGCGACACATGGCGACTCTTGGAGATTGAAGGAGTTGTCATCGGCTTCAAAGTAGCAGATTTTGCCATCCGTGGCGAAATATCTAAGGAATGATTTGTTCGCCGGCGGCTTCGCGTTTTAACTGGTCCAGGATGGAGCGAATGGCCGCAGCGTAGCTGCCGTTGGGAGCTAACTGGAGATACTTCTCGTAAGCTGCGATCGCTTCTTTCGGCTTCTCGATCTTTTCATAAGCGGCGCCAATCATTTGGTAGATGACAGGCTCACTGTCCGAAAGTTGGGCCAGAGCCTTCTTGAATTCAACAATCGCTTCAGCAAACTGTCCCTTGTCTTCGTACACGCGCGCGATTCCAACGTAAGCCTCCGGCTGAACGCCACCGCCTTCACGAATCGCACGTCGAAAAGATCGGATCGCATCGTCGCTAAAGGCCTCTTCACGATAAATGCGTCCTTCAATCGCCGACGCTTCGGCATAAGAAGGCCTTGTTCGACGCGCTGCGTCGATAGCTGCGTGTGCGGCTTTGAACTCATTAAGATCCATCAACACGCGCGCGAGACCAACCTGCGCTGCGGGATACGCGGGACGTGCCTTGAGCGCTTGTCGATAAAGATCGGCGGCTTTTTGCAGAGCCGCATCATCACGTGCCTTTTCTCGTGCGGTCTCGGCTTCCTGAAAAAGCAGTTCGGCCTGATCGGTCGTGCGCACGAGTTTCACCTCAAGCGATCGACGACCGGGAAGCAGTGGTGCGACTGATTCTTTGAAACCGTTGGCCCTCACTCTTACAGAATGTCGACCGGCGGAAACTTTCGGGATCGAGAGCTTTCCGGAAGCGTCAGTCGTTCCGCGCCTGATTTCGTCAATCCAGACGATTGCGTTTGGTTCGGTGGTGATTGTTAAGGCAGTTTGCGCACGAACTCCGGGCGCAACCAGGAAAAATACGAATGCCGCAAAAACAACCCTCATATCCGTAAAAATCCGAAAAGCAATCCGCCTAAATCCGAGCTATTCTTCTCCACCACCGCTCACTCGCCGTTTGCGCACGTTGGGATCCGCGTCGGTTACAGCGCGTGAACCTACTTCCGGCCGGAAGTTTCCTTTGTCGTCATAAAGACGAAGGTATTGTAATCGGTTTCGCACGACACCCTGAACATATCCTCGTGTTTCCTTGAAAGGAACAGCTTCTGCCCACTCGTCAATCTCAAATGGCAACGAAGCCTTCCACTGCACGGCGCGCAGTGGCCCGGCGTTGTAGGCCGCTGCGACATATTCGATCCGTCCAAACTTATCGATCTGATCGCGGAGGTAAGCAGTGCCGAGTTGAATATTCAAACGCGGCTCGTAAAGCGACTCGGCTGTAATCTCGCGACTGACGCCGTATTTTCGTGCTGTTAGTCTTGCAGTCGGCACCAGCACCTGCATCAGTCCGTAAGCGTTCGCCCCCGAACGAGCGCGCGTAGCAAAGATCGTTTCCTGTCGAATCAGACCGGCAACCTGATACGGGTCGAGACTGCGCGATTTCGACTCCTGCACGATGATGTCCCAGTAAGCCAGCGGATAAAAGACGTCCCACTGCTCGCGCGTCATCTCTTCCGGTTTCATTTGCGAATAATCGGGGAAGCTGCGTCGCAGCGTGTTCAGTGCACGAACATTGTCATCGTCGGAACGATAGATCTTCGCGATCGCAAGATTAACTTTTGGACTGTCTGATCCTTTCTCACCCGCTTTGGCAAGTTCTTTCAGAGCCCAGTCGTCGAGTCCGATGTTCGACAGTTGATCGGCTTTGACGATGCGCGCGTCTTCTTCGGGCCCGGCACTTTCTTCTGCGACTGTGACTGTCTTTAGATTCGCAACTGCGCGCGCCACGATCGAATCAGCCGGAAACGATTTTGCGGCGGTAGTTTTGCTCAAGACGTCCAGACGCTGTTTGGCGAGGTAGCCATACCAGTTCGCGTCGTAGCGCTCCAGCATTGCTTCGTAGAGCGCTCTTGCTTCGGCGAGTTTGCCGGCTCTTTCCGAGTCGCGTCCGGCCCAGTAACCGGCACGGCCGCGGTTGTCGGTGTTTTTGTCGGCGTAGTACGCAAGATGCTCTGTGAGCATTCGCGCGGATTCGGAAAAGTTTTTGGCTGTGTGTGCGTCCCAGGCGAGATCAAACTGTGCCTGGGCCACTTCGATTGAACTCCCGAACGCGTTAACTGCCGCGCGTCTGAAGTAAGTGGCGTCAGTTTGATTATTTGAGTCCTGGGCGATCTGCGCCAACGCAACAAATGCGCGCGGCGTAAAGTTGCTGTTCGGAAAAGCCTTGCGAATCTCCTCCGCAGTCGCTCGGGCCTGTTCCCACTGTTTTGCGCGCCCGTACGTTTGTGCGAGATAAAACATCGCTTCCGCCCGGGTCTCGGCCGCCGAGCTGGGGATGGCGCTCAACGCTGCCACTGCGTCAGGAGTCTTTCTCAAATTGTAAGCAGCGATCCCGCGTCGAAGTTGGGTTTCGTTGGTGGCGGTGGCGGGAAACTTAGCGAAGGCGTCACCATAGGCCGTCAAGGCGTCGGCAAACTTCTTCGCCGTGTACAAACGATCTGCACGGGTGATTGCCTCTTCCGTTGAGGCCGGCGCCGTGGTTGAGCCGAGTCTCGTTATTGCGGTCGCAGCGTCTGCGCTTTCGTCTGACTGCGGCGCAAAGAAATAAAGTCGTCGGTAAGCAGCGAGCGCACGATTTTGATCAGACGTCTGCTCGTAAGCTTTAGCAGTTGCCAGGAGCGCGGCCGCATCGTTTGCCTCATTAAGATTTTTGAGAAGAAGCGGCACTGCCGCTGCGTCGCCACTCTTTGTCAGCAAATCCGCGACTCGCAGCGCGGCGTCACGAGCGCGCAACGAGGCCGGATGCGATTGCATTAATTCCTGATAAATAGCGCGTGATTCCTGAGTTTTTCCCGCTTGCTCGAGTGCACTGGCGCGCATCCAGAGCCCGTAATCGGCCAGGGAGGTTTGTTCACCTATCAGCCTGGTATCCAGTAACGTAGCCGCGCCGGCGAAGTCACCAGCTTTCACTTTGATTCGCGCGCGAAGCATATGTGCCAGCGCTGCGGCTTTGCTGCGCGGAAACTGATTCTCGATTCCGGCGACGACGTCTTCTGACGGAAGCACGTCGTTACGCGTCATGCTGCGCAGGTTCTCGAGAGCTTTCTGTTCTGCGAGCGTTTGCGGCCGCGTGAGACAGCTCGCGCTCAGTACGAATGGAAGCGAGGCGACGCCCACCAGAGCAACGCCGACGAAAATCAGAAGTAAGCGATGTTTGGCCACTTTCGAGATAGTGATTCCCATAGTATTAGTGCGGTCAGTCGGGGAGAAATCAAAATAGAAATAAACCCTGAAAGGGATTGACGCGCAGCAAACCCCTTCAGGGTTATTACGTGATGATGTTGTTTGTCCCAGGGTTGTCGCTGCGCTCCAACCCTGGGCTGAAGTTAGCGAACGCCTTCGGCGTTGTGCAAATTGAAACTACGCTTACGCGTTGACCGTTGCGCCGGGATAATTCGAGCCGAGTTTTGAAGCGTCACCCTCAGCCAGGGTGTTGACCAATTCGCCGTGGAAGTAATCGTAACGAGCTGCAACTTCCGCTTTGACCCGCTTATCATACATCTCGCGAGAACGGTCGATGTATTCGCGCAAGCGATCGTAAAGATCGTGTTCCGAGCGTCCTTCAGCAACCTTCTGCTCGTTGTACAACTTAATCTCAGAGATCAACAACCGCGCAAACCTCCGAGCATCGTTGTGTAAACGCCGCTCCTCGTCGCCGTGGACTTCCACAGGAAGTTCGGCTTCCTGGCCATAACGGCGGCGCGGTTGAGCCGCGGGTGCAGCTTCGACAGGAGCCGGAGTCCATCCGGCCGTCTCCTCGCCCATGGAGGAAACAGGTTCTGCGGCGGCTGGAGAGTCTTCAAACACGCCGGCTGGTTCGTCCGGAGAAACCGGTTCGATGAACGACGCGGGCTCAGGCTCAGCAGGCACAGGCACTGGTTCGTAACTCTGAATCGTGTCACCACCGGCGAACGAAGCCTCCGGTTCAGGTTCAGCCGCGGCTACAGGAGCTTCGCTGTATTCGCTGGCGGGTTCGTAAGAAGGCTGCGGCTCGTAGGATGACTGCGGCTCCTCCACCGGAGCAGGCGCCTCTTCAACTGCCTTCTTCGGAGCGGATGCAGTGCGCGACACTGACAGGAGCTCGACTGCCATGCCCGCAACTGTGACGAGTGTTTCCAGCGCTTCAAGGGCGATCGATTCTGAATCGAGGCCGGCTGAGTCAGCATATAGGACGGCGACCGCACGTCCGCGGGCTTTCAATGGGACAGCAACGACTCGTTGTGGCTGCTCTTCGCCGAGCCGGTTCAACAGCAAATGATCTTCCGAGTGAGAGCCCGGTCCGCCACTCCATGTGGCCAGATCCTTCGCGGCGCTGCCGATCACAGTATCAGCGTTCACCGAAAACGAAATTTGCTGAACCGCTTCGTCACCCACGGTTCCTTCGAAACCTCGACCACGCCAACCACTCGCCTGTTCACCTTTGATGACGAAGAAAGCGACTCTTGGCGCGAAAGAAGACGCACGATTCACGAGGGCTTTGAGAATATCAGCCTGCGATTTCTGCTCATTTATTTCCGTAATCGCCGACTTCACGATGGCCATGTCGCTCGAGGCCTTCGCACGGGAAGACTCAGAAGCTGCCAGCTCGACGCCGCGCTCGTGAGCCGCGTGCAGATGTTCCTGGATAGCAGCGACGAGGCTGCCTTCCATCTGTACATCTCCCTGGCGCTCGAGAGCAGTCGATAGCGACTCGTTCAGTAGGCTTTGGAGAGCGGTTATCTCTTGTTTCACCGCACTTAGGCGACTTTCGAGATAACTCTCGACCTCACGCCGCAAACTATCTTCCAGGTGTCCGTTGACCACAGCTCGCTCCTCCGTGTCGTGGTGTTGTTTTGACGAACCTCAAGGTCTTCAGGTAGGGATACTAACCCAAGGTTGATTATATGCAATTGGAAGTCTCGCAGGGGCTGCAAGAACTCCGAGTGATTATGAACGGCTGGTATTCAGCTAGTCAAGAAATCGTTTTTCGGAATTTGGCGTGCGGGGTGTAAAGGGTGGATTCTTTTCGCCAATCCGCCTCATTTGGTAATCTAACGGATCGGGCCGACAGTCGTCCACTATAAAATATGAGACCTACCATACTTATTGCGGAGGACTACGACGACAATCGCGAACTCCTGCGCCTACTCCTGTCTGGAGCAAATTACAACGTTCGCGAGGCCAGAAATGGCCAGGAATGCGTGGATCTGGCGTGTGAGAACCCTCCTGACCTGATTATGGTCGACCTTTCTATGCCGGAATTGGATGGCTGGGAAGTGTTCAAGGCATTGAAAGCCAACTCGCTGACGGCCCACATTCCCTGCGTGGCGGTGACTGCGCACACCGACCGAGATCGGGCTCGGGCGTTGCAATCGGGCTTTAGTGATTTTGTCGGAAAACCGTTTCGAACCGAGGAATTACTGCTGACCGTGAGGCGACTCGTCGGCAATAAAAGGGCTGCCGAGCCTTTATAGGTCCTATTTCTTGTGGGACCTATTTCTCCCGATAAACCACGCCGCCCTTCATCACGAATCGCACCTTTCTCAGCGCCTCAACATCCTTCGTCGGATTGCCTTCAACTGCGATCACATCTGCGAACAAACCTGCTTTCACAGCACCGATCTTGTCAGCCATGTGCAGCACTCGGGCATTCACCGACGTCGCCGATCGCAGTACATCAACCAGCGGCATCCCAAACTTCACCATCGCTTCCAATTCACGGGCATTGTCGCCGTGCGCAAATACACCAACGTCACTGCCACTCGCAATCGTCACGCCCGCATCGAGCGCCGCACGAAACGCAGCACGCTTGCGGTCGACATTTGCGCCCGAAGCAATCGCGAGCGTCGGACAGAGCGCCACTCCGCGTTCCTTCATTAACCGAAATACTTCCGGCGTGCCGCCATCGCCATGCTCGATTGTTTCCACGCCGGCGAGTGTCGCGCGCCGCATTCCTTCTGCAGTCGTCGCATGTGCAGCCACGGGAATATTCGCGCTCTTCGCTGTTTCAACCACGAGCTTGAGTTCATCGAGCGAGAAAGTTGGCGCTGCTCCTGATTTGCCCCAGCGATAGTCTGCGTAGATCTTGATCCAGTCAGCGCCATGTCCGATTTGATCGCGAACCACTCGAGTCAAACTGTCTATCCCGTCCGCTTCTTCAGCGCCCTGCGGCACGGTCCATTCGGAAGCGTAGCCCTTTGGTCCATAGCTGCCGGTGGCAACGATTGCTCTGGTCGTGATGATCATTCGTGGTCCGGGAATGATTCCCTGCTCAACTGCTTGTTTGAGACCGACGTCAGCGTAACCCGCGCCTTCAGTGCCGAGATCGCGAACCGTGGTGAAACCAGCCTGCAACGTGTTTCGCAGATGATTTGTTGCTCGGGCGACGCGCAGGCTTAGCGACTCGCGTGCGACCTGATCGTTCCAAACAGTTTCCGAGTACGGATGAAGCAAGACGTGTGAATGCGCTTCGATGAGCCCGGGCATTAACGTGAGGTTCGGCAGATCGATCACTTTCACACCGGGAGAGTTGATACTACTCGCTGGTCCAACGGCTTCGATCTTCTCGCCGCGAACGAGTACCACCCAGTTGTCGTGAAGTTGAGCCGACTCGCCGTCGAACACGTGTGCCGGTTTGAGCAGGTAGATTGTTTCTGGAGTTGTAGCACGTTGCGTTTGAGGGCCTGGGAAGAAAATCGCCAGACAAAGAAAGAGTATTAGGATGCGCATCGGAGTTTTGTAGGGGCGGCACTCCGTGGCCGCCCCTTCGTGGAATTGAACACCATCGAAAGAGTCCCCACCTCTCGCGCGGCAGAGACCAACATCGGAAATCCGTGATATCCAGTAAGGGGCGGCCACGCAGTGCCGCCCCTACAAAAACGCGCTACTTCTCTGAAATGACTACCTGTTGAATCGTGGGCGGGAGTGGGTACATCGTGCTACGTAAGAATCCCGCGTTGGCGAACATGCGTTCCAACTCAGCGAACGTATACGCATCGCCAGATGGAGTACCCGCCAACATCACCATGCTGAATCCAGCCGCATCAGGCGGCGTGACACGATCCTCGTTCGGAATAAACTCCAGCGTTACTGCTCGTCCACCATCTGCGAGCGAAGCATGCACTCTTCGCAGCAGTGCCTCGCACGTCGGCGGATCGAAGTGATGCAGAAAATTCGTTAGCAGAACCAGATCGTAGCCACTGCCAAACTCGACTTCAAAAGCACTGCCTTCAATCGTACTGTACCGATCGGCAACGCCTGCCTTCTGCGCATTTTCTTTCGCAACTTCCAGCACGGCCTTCCAATCAAGCGCGGTAATCTCAGCTTGTTGATTATTCGTGGCGAAAGTGATGCCAAACAGACCATGACCTGCGGCGATGTCGAGTATTTTCAATTTTCGATCGGCAGTTGGATCTGCGAGTTTTGCCATCAACTGCGCAGGCAGTGCCATCATCGCCGCCATGCCGCGTGCAAACTTCACCCAGATCGGATTCTCCGGACCGATCGTGCCGTCGTTTTCCATAAACGTACCGCCACGGCGCACCGCTTCAGCGATGTGTTTGAATCCTTCGGTCAGCATCGGCGAACAGAGAAATTCGGTGGCGCCACCGAGATATGCAGGCGAACGCTTATCGAGAAACACCTGGGAATCGAGTGTTAGCGCGTAGTGATCGTCTTGCTTCGTAAGCATCTCCATGATGGTGAGGTAATCGCAGAGAACGCGCATTCCTTTTTCCGACGTCTGGCATCGCCTGGCGATCTCCGCCGCTGTCGTGTTGCCTTCGCCAATCGCAGTGAACACTTCGAGCTCAATTGCAGCTTTCAAAGCCTCCGTGCGCTGGTGCGCATTTATCGTTTGGAAGAACAGTTGGGGAGATGGTTGCTGGGCTGCGGAAGTTGACATAGAAATCCTCTTTCTGATCCGTATTTATCTGTATTTATAAATCAGTGTAATCATGCTATCGGATCGGCTCACGTAAAACCATCTCGGCCACAGCTGCCGCCATGCTTGCCGCCTGCGGGTGACTACGGTGTAGTCCCGCAATCTGCAGTAGCGCTTCGCCGGTACGCGAAAACATTCGAAACAGGTCGCCCTCTTCGGCCCGAGTTTCCCTGACGATTTGCGACCACTCAGTGCCGGCGGCCCAACGGACCGTTGCGCCTGCGGCAGAGAAGTTCAACTCCGGCGCCGGCTCCAAACCATGGTTCCATTCTTCAGCAGAGACTTTGAAACCGATGTCTTCAAAACGCGAAAGAGATGTAACAACCTCGTCGTCCAACTCGAGTTCACCGTAGTCGCGATCTTCATCGGCAGTTAGTGCCGCCATGATGCCGGCGAGCTCTCTCGGCGCCAGTGAATTGAAAAGACCACTCTCGAGAGCTTCTCCGACGAGTAACGGCCGATCAATATGCAGATCAGCCAACCAACGCCCGCGCTCAGTGACTTTCTGTTGCTCGTAATCGAGATAGCCAAAAATAGACAATACTCGCGCGCGTTGTTCAAATGGCAGCCACACTTCTTCACGCAACGCTTCAATCTGTCTCGAGGCTCTTTGGTAGTCTTCTGCGGTCGTGTGTAGCTGCCAGACCACCTCGGTGCAGTGCCGCTTATCCAGAGTCGCTGGTAGCAGATTCTCGATAGAGTCGTCGATAATCTTTAGTGCATCAGTCTCTTCCACATCGGCGTCGCGGAGTCGCGGTTCCGGCAAGACGAGTTCGCGGCCACGCGCGCGAACGTTCTCGAAAGCCTTTTCGATGTCCTCTTCTTTCAGTCGATAGACGGGCGAGTAGACACGTCCGATACGTTCCTGCGGAAAGCTAGCATTGCTTCCATCTTCGCGAAGTCCACGTACACTTCCGTCGCGCTTTTCGATCACCATCACGAGCCTGCGACCCGAACGCCCGATGCCAACGACGCGCCCCGGTTTCACCACTTCGTTAAGCCAACGATAAAAAACTTCGGCGCGAGTCTGCGGTTTTGCTTCCTGCAAACGAGCGCGGGCGCCAAGCAAACGCTCCAGACCGAGCACCGCCGAGATGGGAATATCGCAGCTTGCTTCCTTCAGCGCGTTCTGAATCTTTTGCTCACTTTCATTGCGGCTTCGTTCAAGCTGCGCAATCTGCAGGGAGAAGTCGCGATAAGCAAAACTGCGCTCCGCAATCTCGCGCACTGAAGCGAAACTGCCGTATGCGTCGAGTAGATTCAGCAGTGTCGTATAAGTAGCGCGGAACTGGCTGACGAGCGCGTCAGGTGGCGCCTTGAGGAGTTGAGCTATGCGCTCTGGATCCTGATGTATGCCAGGTGCAGCGACCACGAAACCGACATTGTCGCGACCACGCCGGCCGGCACGCCCGGTCATTTGCTGGAGCTCCGAAGCTGATAACGGACGCCAACCGCTGGCGCTTCGTGCATCGGCGCCTGTAAGCACAACAGTACGGGCCGGGAAGTCTACACCGGCAGCAACGGTGGCGGTGGCGAAGATCGCGTCGAGCAAGCCCGCACTCATGAGTTTTTCGATCACAAGTTTCCACGCGGGAATGTGGCCCGCGTGGTGCGACGCAACACCAGCGCGAATAATCGTGTCCCAATGACGATGACCGCGCACTTCCGGATGTTGCTCAACAAACGCACGCATGAAATCACGGCGCGCCTCGCGGCGACTGTCGTTCGGATCCCTCCGAGCAAGTGCCGTTTCGGACGCGGCTTGATCACAGCGACGACGCGTCGGTAGAAACACGATCGCAGGAAGCAAGTTGTAACCATCAAGCGCCGCCAGCAGTGTCGCTGACGGCATCTCCGGCATCCGCAGTTTCATCTTCTTTCAAATCCGCGATCATCCGCCGCCAGCTTTACGATCTCAGGGTTCAGATTCCCCGACTCGTTCAACAACGGCAACAAACGCCTATCAGGCAGCAATATCGCCGAGCGCAAAGGCACCGGCCGTTTCGGAGGTCCGGTAATCACGCCGCAACGCACGCCGCGAACTTCTTCCAGCCACAAAGCAAACTCATGTGCGTTGCCGACTGTTGCTGACAACAACAACAAACGGATTCGCGGCGGCGTCAGAATGATCGCCTCTTCCCAGACGTGCCCGCGATCTTCGTCGGCCAGATAGTGTGCTTCATCAAGCACAACGAGATCTGCACTGACCTCACTGCCACCGCGCAGTGAATCGAAAAGTTGATTGCGATAGATCTCAGTAGTGCCGACGATCAGTGGAGCGTCAGAATTCTCTTTTCTATCTCCTGTCAGAATCCCAACTCTCTGAGCGCCAAATTCATCGATAAACTCCTGGTACTTGGAATTCGTCAGCGCTTTTAGCGGCGACGTGTACCAGGCCCGGCGCCCGCCATCCAGCAGCCTCCGGATCTCCTCGCGCGCGATCCACGTCTTTCCACTGCCCGTCGGCGCCGTGACAAGCACATCTTCATATTCCAATGCCGCGAGCGCTTCGAGTTGAAATGGGTCGGGTTTGAACGGCGTTGGCCGAGGTGTCCCGATTCCTTCGAGCAGCCGTTTAAGTTCGCGAGTGGGTGGAACAACACGGATGGTGCGTTCGTTTGCCCCTTGGTTGGTTTTGCGGGGAGATTTCTCGGGACCACGCCGGCCACGCGATCGGCGCTTGTCCCAGTTTTTTCCGCTTTTTCGGCGCACGATGGTCATTCTAACTGTGCTGGTGTGGCCTGCGAAGTGCTAAGGGAGACGCAGAGAGTTACAATCTGCCTCACAACGTGTTGCTGGCGAAGGGCGTCTAAAACACGATTTACCAGAATTTGCAGGATGTCAGAGCTGTTCGAAAAGTTTGAAGTTAACCGCGAGCCCCGATGGATAGTAATAACGCGGCTTCTCGGCGCTTCGCTAGTCCTGCATCTGGTGTTGATGTGGCTGGTTGTTTACATTCCGGCCCTGCGTGAAGGACTCAATATCGGCGCTCTGATTGCCAACACAAGGTTTGTAGACAAACCATACGCAGCGACTCAGATTGGCGAAGATGTGCAGCTGGTTCAACTGAGCAAATTCAGGTATCCGGATGGCTACTTCGCTTTCGAAGCTCAACTCAACGGTCAACTGCCCCCACAAACAGCGACCAACGATCCTTTCGCACCAAGGATAATCTCGCAGGCGAGCAAGGAATCGAAAGTTGATCCTGAAGCGTCGCCTTCGCCCAGTCCTGAGGCGAATGTTTCTCCGTCTGGAAGCCCCGTTCCTTCTGCATCACCATCTGGAGCGATCGCGCAGGCGAGTCCTTCAGGTTCACCCTTAACCAGGGACGAAGCGCAGAAACAGCTCGACAAGGTTGCCGAACAGAACGGACTGCCTCTGCCGGACGAAAACGAGATCAATAAGAAGGTACTCAAAGACTTTGCTAAATATGCTAACGACCTGAAAACCCAGGGCAAGCTGGATTTGAACAAGCCGTTTGAGGTGGTTATCGAAGCCGAGTTAGACGAGAAAGGAAAACTGAAAAACGCGCGCTTTACTAAAAAGGCGGGCGACGAGAACCTCGTTGATCTTTTTGGTAAGTTAGTTGCGGCGCTGAACGATAGCGGGTTCTTGATTTATCTCCAGCCGATCTCGAAAGACAATCCAGGCGCGACTGTGAAGATCACCGTCAAGCAGGGCGAGAGCGAAGTGCTGGCATCAGTTGAATCAGAAACGTCCTCAGCGCAACGTGCGGAGTCGCTCGCAAAAGTTCTGAACACAGCGCTGTACTTCGGAGCCGGTTCACGCGCCGGTCACGATGAAGAAATATTGATGAAGAATACAAGCGCAACGCCTGACGGCAAGCGCGTGGTGGTTAACTTTTCGATGCCCCGACAAACCGTTGTGGATATGATCAAAAAACAATTGGAACCTGGCGTCTAATTGCCCGCGCCTTTGCGCCTTCGCAAGAAACTTTGTTTAATTACCAGTTATTTTGACGGAGCAGTTCATTACATATGAGTTTCGATAAATTCCTGACTAAAGTCTTCGGCAGCAGCAACCAGCGGTTTTTGAAAACCATTCAACCGATGGTTGAAGAAATCAATTCACTCGAGTCGTCAGTGAAGGCGCTTTCGGACGAGCAATTGCGTGCTCGCACGGCCGAGTTTAAAGAGCTCGTTCAGCGTGCCGTTGGCGACGTCACCGATAAAGAGGAACGAAAGCGACGCGAGCGGGCCATACTCGACGAGATCTTGCCCGAGGCTTTTGCCGTTGTTCGCGAGGCAAGCGTGCGCTCGACGGGCATGCGCCACTTCGATGTGCAGTTGATTGGTGGCATCGTTTTGCATCAGGGCAAGATCGCTGAGATGCGTACGGGTGAGGGAAAAACACTCGTCGCCACGTTGCCATCTTACCTTAATGCGCTAACCGGTCGTGGCGGCGTTCACGTTGTAACTGTCAACGATTATCTCGCTTCGCGCGACGCCGAGTGGATGGGCCAGATTCATCGTTTCCTTGGTCTCGAAGTCGGTTGTATCCAAAACGACATGGACGATTTTGAGCGACAGGCTGCGTACGCCGCTGATATCACCTACGGCACGAACAACGAGTTTGGCTTCGATTATTTGCGCGACAATATGAAGTTTGACCTCGCCACCTGTGTACAGCGAGGTCATTACTTCGCAATCGTCGATGAGGTCGACTCGATTCTGATCGATGAAGCGCGAACGCCGTTGATCATTTCCGGACCGTCCGACGAAGCCACGGACAAATACAAAAACGCCGACGCGATCATTCCGCACCTGAATAAAGGCGAAGACATCGACGGAAAGAAGACCGGTGATTATGTCGTCGATGAAAAAGCACATACTGCTGTGTTGACGGAGGAGGGCGTCGATAAATCCGAGCGTCTCCTTGGTGTCGGTAATCTTTATGATCCATCGAACATGGAGTTGCTCCACTGCGTCGAGCAGGCTTTGAAAGCACACACGCTTTACAGGCTGGACCATCAATACGTGGTCCAGGATGGCGAAGTGATCATTGTCGACGACTTCACCGGTCGTTTGATGAAGGGTCGTCGCTGGTCCGACGGATTACATCAGGCAGTAGAGGCCAAAGAAGGCGTCGAGATCGAAAAGGAGAATCAAACTCTCGCCACGATCACGCTGCAAAACTACTTCCGGCTTTACGAGAAACTGTCAGGCATGACCGGTACTGCTGAGACCGAAGCGGCCGAATTTGCCTCGACTTATAAACTCGACGTCATTGTGATTCCGACGCACATGCCGATGGTCCGTACCGACTTTTCGGACGTGATCTATCGCACCTTGCCGGAGAAATGGGATGCCGTAATCGAAGAGATCAAAGACTGTCATGAGAAGGGGCAACCGGCTCTCGTTGGTACCGTCTCGGTTGAGAATTCAGAGCTGATCTCTCGCCGGCTTACAAAAGAAAAAGTTCCGCACAACGTGCTGAACGCAAAATATCACGAACGTGAAGCCGAGATCGTTGCGCAAGCCGGTCGGAAAGGTTCAGTGACAATCGCGACCAACATGGCGGGCCGTGGTACCGACATTTTACTGGGCGGCAATCCGGATTTTATGGCTCGCGAGTTCTTAAAGCAGACTGAGATCGATCCGGACGAGGCTACGGAGGAACAGTGGAGTACAGCTTTCACCAGGGCGAAAGAGATCGTCCAAGAAGAGCACAAGGAAGTGGTGGCGCTCGGCGGCTTGCACATCGTCGGCACTGAACGTCACGAGTCGCGACGCATTGATAATCAGCTTCGCGGTCGTGCCGGTCGCCAGGGTGACCCGGGATCCTCACGATTCTTCCTGTCGTTGGAAGATGATCTGATGCGCATCTTTGCCGGCGACAAGGTGAAAGCGCTGATGCAGCGTCTCGGCATGGAAAAGGGCGTCGCAATCGAGTCGAAGATGGTTTCGAAGCGAATTGCCGCTGCACAGAAGTCCGTTGAAGGCCGCAACTTCGAAGCTCGTAAACACCTGCTCGAATACGACGACGTCATGAACAGGCAGCGCGAGACGATTTACGGTCTGCGGCGTCAGTTGATGGAGCAACCGGACCAGCGTGATTACCTGATGGGGGATCCGCCGAGCGCCGGCGTTGCTTATGACCTTTTGTCTGATATCACGAGACAGTATCTGAATCCGGACGTGTCGCCTGACGATTGGGACGTCGAGAATTACAAGATTCAGATTAAGACCATTTACGATTTCGACGCCGATAGCGAGGGAATCAACATTCCCAACATGACTTCACAGGAGGTCGTCGACGCGATCTGGGAACGTCTCAAACTGAAATATGAAACGAAGGAACAGCAGATTGGTCCGGAAGCGATGCGCACCTATGAGCGCATTATTATGCTCAACATCATCGACGCACAGTGGAAGGATCACTTGTTGTCGTTGGACCACTTAAAGCAGGGTATCGGACTGGTGGGTTACGGACAGAAGGATCCGCTCGTCGAATACAAGAAACAGAGTTTTGATCTGTTTCAGGAAATGCTCGATCGAATTGATACAGCAACGATCCGATCGTTGTTTAATCTGCAAGTCGTTTCCGAGCAGGCGGCGGAGAGCTTGCAGCAGCGACGTGCCCGCCGGCCTGCATCTTTGCGATTCACGGGACCAAATCAGGGCGCTGCTCCGGCCGGAGAAGAAGAAGGCAAAGTCAAGACTGTCGTCAGAGATCAGCCGAAGGTTGGACGCAACGAGCCGTGCCCGTGCGGGTCCGGCAAGAAGTATAAGAAGTGCCACGGCATCAACGCCTAATAATAGGTCCAATAGCTCCCATTCGACCTATTTCAATTCATCCTTGACCTCAGAAATCACATCCACCAATCCAGTTGTTCAGGCCATCATTAGTGGCAGTGCTCCGCAACCGGCCCGTCTCGCGGCCGCGCGCGGCATGTTGCCGTTGCCACAAAATGATCTGCTGGAAGTTCTTGTTGCGCTCACGAGTAGCGACGACGCACAAATTGCCGCGGCTGCTACTGAGACATTGGGGGCTGAGAGTTCTGAAGATCTCTTGATCGCGGCTTCAGCGCAGGACACCGCGCCGGCCGTTTTGGCGTATCTGGCAACGCAACCAGACGCAAAGCCGGAAGTTTATGAGGCGACGATCCTCAATACAAACACTCCTGATCAGGCGCTGGCGAAGTTAGCTGCTACAACCCGACACGGTTCGCTGCTCGAACTGATCACGATCAATCAACAACGATTGGTTCGTTGTCCCGAGATCCTTGACGCGATTCTCGCTAATCCGGCGACCATTGGCGAAGCTGAGCGACGCGCGCGTGAAACGCGCAAAGAGTTTTTTGAAAAAGAACGTGGCGCACGCCAAATTGCAGACGAACTCCGCGCGCGTGGTCAGACTGCGGCGGCAGAGTTTTTTGAAGCGGCTGAATTAACGACGGCTGCGGGCGAGTTGAGTCTCGACGATGCGTGGCTGATCGCGCAGCACATTGAAGTCACAGACGCTGATCTCGACGATGCCTGGTTGCCGGCCGAACGTTATGAAGAACTGATCTCGGAAACTGCTGCCGATGCTTCCGCCAACGTGCAGCGCGTCATTGAGAGTGAACGTCTCGAGAAGGGCGATGTTAGTGCCGAGCGCGTCTCACTGATTCGGCGCATCATGTTCATGAACACAAAGGATCGGATGAAATTGGCCATGAAAGGCGATCGCGAAGCACGCAGCATCCTGATCCGGGATTCAAATAAAGTGGTCTGTTCAGCAGTGGTCAACAACCCAAGAATTACTGAGCAGGAAATCGAGAATATTGCGGCCATGAGAACAGTCTCGGATGAAGTTCTCCGTCTCATTGCAATGAACCGAAGCTGGGCTCGCTCCTACCCGATTATTCACAACCTGGCACGAAATCCGCGCACTCCAGTCCCGACGGTGATGAACATCCTGAACCGGATCCGCACTAAAGACCTGGTAAACCTGTCGCAGAATCGAAATGTTTCAGAAGCCACGAGGCGCCAGGCGTACCGGCTGCAGCAGACGAGATCAGGAGAATAAAAGAGCGGCGTTTAAAGGTCCAACACGTCCTATTCGCGTTAGATTTCTAACCGCCTCGGCCCAATCTGTCACAAGAATTTTACGAAAATGGCAAAATTGTCCTTGACAGGTCACGGTTCAATCGTATAATTTCGCACAATCGAAATTGCAAGGGTTGTTGGATTGCTTGTGAAAGCCGCTCTTTTGAGTTGGATGGTGCGTTTTATTATTAATTCGGAATTGTTATCTATACCCGCAAACGCGCCGCCGGTCCGAATCGTCGAGTAGTTGGGCGATTCTCATGCTTTACAGCCACCCTGTTTGTTGCCCGAACCTGCCCTTTACGCTTTTGCCCCGTCCGGTTCGTAACGAACTGGCGGGGCGCCCCTCTTTTTAGCGTAATTTCTATTTATCGCGTGGATTTCTCGAGGACTTCGACGGCGTCCGGCTCTTCAGCTCCGGTTTCCGCCGAAACAGCCTGGCCGCTCATCCGCTCGAAGAGTTGTTCATACTGGTCTACGACACGATCCCAGTCGTAGTGCGTCTGAATTCGCTGCTGCGCACGATGCCGGTAAGCATGCACCAATGATCCATCACGAAGAACTCGCTGTAACTTCTCAGTGAGATCAAATTCATCGATGTATGGAACACCCGCCTCACCGACCACCTCGATGTTTTCTGGCGTTGCCAGCGTCAAAACACAGTTTCCGTAACCCATCGCTTCGAGCAATGCCGGATGAGTGCCGCCGACTTCCGTGGCATGAACGTAGCAATAGGCATTTTGCTGGAGCGCCCGATAATCCTGTCCAAAAACAAAACCGGTGAACACGATTCTCTTGTCGCCACGCGCACGTGCTTTCAAACTACTGATGTACTGCTCAGCGTAAGGCGCGTCGCCGACAATGAGCAGCCGGTAAGCGGTGCGCACTTTCTTAAATGCTTCAATCACGAGATGAGCATTGTTCTCGGGTTCAAGGCGCGAGACATACAACACATACCGATTCGGTTCAACTCGCCACTTACGGACGGTGTCGCGATCGGGTCGCCGTTCTACTTCGCTACCGTATGCGATCATTGTCGACGGAGCGTTATGTCTTGCGAGGTAATAATCCTGAATCACCTGCGCGTCAGTAACGATCTCATTAGGCAACAAGGTCGACAGGTATTCCGCAAATCGATAATAACGACGTCCGAGCGACCCCCATTTTTTTCGCTTGTGCTCGAGTCCATCGACATTTATTGCTACAGGTGTGCCGGTAAGTCGCAGGATCGGTGCAAACGGCGCGTTAGCGCAGTTGCAGATTAAGGCCGCGTCGTATCGTCCGGGCACCGCATGAATTGCTGAAAGAAAGGTATGAACAACTGTGTCGAAATACTTATGTCTGATAGTCGGCAGAACTTTGAGCTTGACGCCGTGATATTCCAACTGCCTTGGCGAAACATAGTGTGCGCGGCAGTACACGGTGACGTCGTGACCGCGTAGCACGAGGCGCCTGGCGAGATGTTCTGCAAAGGTTTCAAATCCGCCGTAGCTGGCAGGAATACCTCTCGTTCCAAGGATAGCAATACGCATGCGTTTAGGACTGTAATCTAGAAGACCGTGCCACTTCCTGATAGACACGCAGAGTTTGGCGAGCCGTTTCTCGCCAGGTGAATGTACTGGCCCTTTCCTGGCCCATCTGACTCAGCTTCTTACGAAGCTCCGAATCGTTAATGAGTTTCCCGAGGGCACTAGCAATTGCGTCAACATCAAATGGGTCAACCTTCAGAGCCGCATCGCCGACAACCTCCGGCAAGCTTGTTCTGTTACCGACGATCACCGGAGTGCCACATTTCATGGCCTCCAGCGGTGGTAACCCGAATCCCTCAAAATAAGACGGATAAACGAAGCAAAGAGCCGAAGAATAAAGTGCAGGAAGATCTGTTTCCGGCACGTATCCAGTCAGGACTACTGTATCTTTCACGCCCATCTCGTTGAGAGTTCGCAAGGTTTCATCATAAAGCCAGGCGCACTTCCCGACGAGCACAAGTTTTGGCAGCGTTTCTGCTGAACAGTTTCCTCGCAATGATGCATAGGCTTTGACAAGCCGTGCGAGATTTTTGCGAGGCTGAATAGAACCGACTGACAAAATGTAATCGCCGACTATCCCATAATTGTGTCGCACTCGTTGCAGTTCGCTGTTGTCCGTCACTGCACTAAAGTGATCAGGGGCTGCGAGCGGAATAGCCTCGATGCGATTGGAATCGATACCGTAAGTTTCCACAATGTCGCGGCGTGTATGTTGAGAGAGCGAAAGGATGCGGGCTGCACGACGGGCAGAATGCCGCACGGTCAATCGCAACTGTGTGCGACTGCGGCGCTTGAAGGTCTGCGGCAAGTGCTCAAACGACAGATCGTGAATACTGACGACGACCGGGCACGGGCAAAACGGCGGAGCAGTAAACTGCACGTGCAGAACATCAACGGGATGTTTGCGCAACTCAGCACTTAGGGTGAGCGGAATTCTGATTAACGGCGTGTGAGGAAGAGTGGAGCGAACTTTGAAATTGGACCAGCGATTACTGAAGCGATCGCGCGCTTCGTGGGTGGTGACGTAGATCGTGTAACTGTTGATGGAGTCGATCTGGGCCAACGCTTCGATCAGATTAACGGCGTAGCTTTCGTTGCCTCCGAGCTTCGTTCCGACAGCATGAGCATCGATGGCGATTCGGATCACAGGGCTTACCAGATTTGCGGGATTTACACGATGCGCGCCCAATCCTGCTAATACTGTCAAATCCTGTTCGTCCTGTCACTATTTCTTACCGGCTGCAGAGGCCTGAGCGTCGTCGCCCTGACCTCGTGTATCGCGCTCACGCTCGCGAATGCGTGCGGCCTTACCGCGCAGTCCGCGCAGGTAGTAAAGCTTGGCCCGTCTGACGCGGCCTCTCTTCACGAGGTCGATGTGGTCGATGATTGTTGCGTGCAGTGGGAAAATTCTCTCAACGCCGACGCCAAAACTGGTCTTCCGCACGGTAATCGTCTCACGCGCGCCGCCGTGTTTACGTGCGATCACCACGCCTTCAAAAGCCTGCAATCGCTCTTTAGTCTCGGATTCCTTAATCCGGACATGAACCCGAACGGTGTCGCCTGGCTGAAACTGTGGAATATTATTACGCAGTTGGGTCTCTTCAATTTTATCCAATCGATTCATTTCTCGATGCTCCTTACAAATTCCGCTCTTTTATTCTTTCAGCAAGTCAGGACGATTACGTCTTGTTTTTTCGATTGCTGCTTCTTTCCGCCAACGCTCAATTTGCGCGTGATTACCGCTCAACAACACATCAGGTACTTTCATTCCCCTGAAATCAGGTGGTCGCGTGTACTGCGGATGGTCCAACAGGCCTTCCGAGAACGATTCAAAGACGGCTGACGTCTCGCTGCCCAACGCTCCAGGCAATAAACGCACGGTTGCGTCGATCACCACCGCGGCTGCCGGTTCGCCGCCTGAGAGCACATAATCGCCGATTGAAATCTCGTCGGTAACCAGTGCGTCAGCGACTCTTTCGTCAACTCCTTCGTAACGACCGCACAGGAGTATCACTCGCGACGTATGCTGCGAAAGCTCCTGGGCCAATGCATGCGAAAAGACGCGGCCCTGGGGCGACAGCAAGATCACTTTTGTACGCGCCGGCAAGTCTTCCTTTCGAGAAGCTCCGGTTAAAGCTTCAACCGCTGCGAAGATCGGCTCGGGCTTCAAAATCATTCCGTCGCCACCTCCGAACGGCCGATCGTCAACGACGTGGTGCTTATCAGTGGTCCACCGCCGCAGATCGTGAGCCGTTACTTCAACCAGTCCGGCATTACGCGCGCGCCTCAAAATTCCACAATCAACCAGCTCGCGGAAGAACTCAGGAAAGATCGTGATGATATCGAAGCGCAACATACTTCCCGGGAATCAAAGATCTAAAAGTCCTTCAGGAGGATCGACGAGGATCGTCTTTTGCGCCGCGTCGACTCCCACAACGATCGAATCCGCCAACGGTATCAATCGTTCCTTACCACTCTCGTCAGCGACCACGAGTATTTCCGTGCCGCCTGTTTTCAGCACTGATTTGACGGTGCCGATACTCTCGGCTCCCACCTTAACCGTGCACCCTTCCAGTTCCCAATCGTAGTAATGATCCGCCGGTAGCGAAACGCGTTCAGATTCAGGAACCGCGAATTGAAATCCGACCAACTCTTTGGCCGCTTCGACGTCGTTGTAATCAGCCAGCTTCAGCACCACTCGATCGTTTTGAAACCAGTAATCTTCGAGGTGCTTCGTTATTCGTTCGCCCCTGGGCGAAACGAGTACCAGTTCTTCGACGTCTTCGAACCGATCTGGAAAATCTGTCAAAAGTTCCGCGACGATCTCGCCTTTAAGCCCGCGCGGTCTGACCGCTCGAGCGATAACTATCAATTCACTCGAGCCCGTGTTGTCCATCCTCGTTATTCGACGATTTCAAGCAGGTAGCGCCGGTTTTTCTTTACGCCGGCGATACGCGCCAGCGATCGCAGCGCGCGAATCGTTTTGCCCTGCTTGCCGATGATTTTTCCGACGTCATTCGGCGCCACTCGCACTTCGATGAGCGTGGACCCATTACGCTGCTCGACTTCACGAATGTCTACCGTGTCGCCATCATCGACCAGTGCCTTGACGATCATCTCAATGACGTCTCGCATGACAATTCTGAAAGACTAAGCTTGCGCCTCGGCGGCCTTTTCCGCTTTTGCGCTCGCCTTGATTAGCCGGCTGACCGTATCAGTGGGCTGCGCACCTTTTTCGATCCAGTAATTAACTCTGGTCAGGTTGAGCTTGATCTCGGCTGGATTTCTCGTCGGGTTGTAGGTACCGAGATTCTCCAGATAAGCTCCGTCGCGCTTCGACTGCTTCTCTTTCACGACGACGCGATACGACGGCTTCTTCTTCGCTCCGGTGCGCATTAACTTAATTGCTAACAAAACGGTTTCTCCTTTTAATCCGAATCCTATCCGTGTAAATCCGTGTTACCTTCTTCGCTTCTTTTTCTTCTTCTTCAGTCTCTTTCTAGATGGACCAGCCGGCAGCGACGGCATCTGGCCTTCCTCCCCGGCGAAGCCTGCCATGTCAGGCATGCCGGTCATCTTTCGCAACATCTTGCTTTTCAGCCCACCGCCGCCAAACAAGCCGGAACTCGAAAGCTGCCGCATCATCTGCCGCATCTCGACGTACTGCTTGATGAGCTGATTGACGTCGGCGACTGTACTTCCCGAACCGCGAGCGATGCGGCGGCGTCGATTCGCATTCAGAATACGATGATCGTTGCGCTCTTCCCAGGTCATCGAATCGATGATGGACTCAGTGCGTTTCAACTCCTTTTCCATCATCTTTGACTGCTCGTCGTCCAACTGCGGCATCCCGATGCCACCCAGAAGTTGGTCCGGCAGCAGCTTCATGATCTTTGAAAAAGAGCCGAGTTTCTTAACCTGGCGCAACTGTGAACGAAAATCATCTAACGTAAATTCGTTCTTCTGAAGCTTCTTGAGCTGCTCTTCCGCTTCCTCTTGATCGACCTTCGACTGTACTTCTTCAATGAGCGACAGGACGTCGCCCATGCCGAGAATTCGCTGAGCGACGCGATCCGGATAGAAAGGCTCAAGCGCATCGTAACGTTCACCAACGCCGACAAACTTCACTGGTTGGCCGATAACCTGCTTGATCGACAGTGCCGCGCCGCCACGAGCATCGCCATCCATCTTGGTCAGGATCACACCCGTGATTCCGACGCGCCGGTGAAACTCTTCAGCCGAGCGAACCGCATCCTGTCCGGTCATCGCATCCGCGACAAACAGAATCTCGACCGGATGAGTCTCGTTCTTGATATTGACGAGCTCTTCCATCAACTGATCGTCGATGTGCAGACGTCCGGCTGTGTCGATCAGCAACGTATCGAAGCCTGTTTGCTGCGCGTGCTTTTGTGCTTCGCGCACCAGCGTCAGGGGATCGTTGCTTTCGGGATATTCAAAGATCTGCTGACCAGTCGCTTTCGCGATAACTTTCAACTGCTCACGCGCTGCCGGCCTGTAAACGTCAACTGAAAGCAGCAAAGGCTTTCGGTTTTGATTTGCGGCGAGCCAGCGCGCAATCTTTCCGGTCGAAGTGGTTTTACCTGAACCTTGCAGGCCAACCACCATCACCGTGTTTGGTATCTGCCTTGTAAAGACGAGCCGCGAAGACTGCCCACCAAGCAACTCAACCAATTCATCGAAAACAATCTTAACGACTTGCTCCGACGGCTTGAGTTCCTGCCAAACCTGCTGTCCTTCGGCTTTTTGCTGAACAGAACTAATAAAGTCTTTGGCGACTTTATAGTTGACGTCCGCTTCCAAAAGGGCCAGACGGATCTCCCGCAACGCAGCGTCGACGTGCTCCTTCGTCAGCACGCCCTCGCCCCGCAAGTTCTTTAGCGTGCGCTTTAATTTATCCGAGAGCGACTCAAACATATAACACTAGGCGAAGTTCCGCGCTGCGGACGGAAACGGAAATGATAATGGCCGACATTAGGGGTGTCAAGGCTACGCGTCGGTTAAATTACGGCGTAAACTCTGTATTTTGATAACTTACTTTTTGAGATTCGCGGTCTGGGACGGGACAGATACGTCGGGCGGTGGGGTGAATTTCACCGCTTTGTACGATAGAAAACTGTACGACACCGTGCGCATGTGTTAAATTCAGCACGAATTACACGTTTGCGCGGCTAATCTGTAAACGGACACGAGTTTTTGAGGTTTTTCCCTCCCATAACCAAAGCGTCAATGAAAAGTCCTCTCGATTGATCTTTTATAGGAACTAAATGGATAAACGTGTGGGTCACGGAGTTATGGCCGGTGACCAGAAAAACGCCCCTACGGAGCGAGGTGTGGTCGATCTCGCCGACGCTCGAGTGAGAATTCGCTCGCGGGTGAAGCCTACTCAGGAGTCGCTTACACGCGAGCTCGACGGAGTCCGCTCGCTGCTGGACCAGGGGCTTTCCACTGAAGCCAAAGATCGGTTGGCATTACTGATCTCCAACGCTCGTCATAATCCATCGATACTTGCTCTCGCCAGATGTGCTCTCTCAACCGCGCTTGAACAACAGGGCCACTATCGCGATTCGCTCGCGGCGGTTGCAATGTATGAGTCGCCCGAGTCACGGGCAAAACTGGACGATCAGACCATCAGTTATCTTCGCGTTCAGATTGGTCTCGCTTATAACTACAACGGCGATCATCCCAAAGCGATCGCGATGTTGCAGGCGGCGCTGCGTGATCATGCAGAAAGTGGCGCCATCAATTTGGGCCACATCTACGTCGCACTGTCTCGCACTTATCGAAGCATCAGTGAATATCCGATCGCCCGCGACTTCGCGCATCGAGCTCTGGAGAGTTTCCGTCAGAATGGCGACTGGCGCGGACTGGCTGAGTCGTATTTCGGCGCCGGCGTTGCCGACATTCACGAAGGTAATTACGAAGCGGGTCTCGACAATCTCGAACAGGCGCTCAAGCTCATTGGTGATCGACCGGCAGCGTATGTGCTCGGCAGAACCTACGCAAACATGGCCGGAGCCTGCTGGTTTCTAAAGCGACCGCAGGAAGGCATCGATTACCTGAAGAAGGCGATTACTTATTACGAGCGCACCGATCACAAGACTAACGCGGCGGATGGTTACAACAATCTCGGCATCAATCTGATTCTGATCGGGCAGTGGGACCGTGCCCAGGAAGCACTCGAGCGTGCCTTCTCACTTGCTACTGAGGTCGACGAGCGCGGCGCTAAAGTGCCGATGATTCTGGATTCGCTCGGTGAGCTTCACATGTTGCGCGGCGATCTGGACCAGGCGAAGGACTATCTCACCAGGGCCGTCGCGCTTGCTACGGAGAATGGTAATAAATGGTACGCGGGACAGGCATTGCGAACACTTGGTCGCTGTTGCCTGGCGATCGCAGATCCGGCAAATGCGCTCGAAAAGGCAAAAGAAGCGCTGAATCTTGCCGAAATCATCGGCGACCGGCAGGCAATCTGCGAGTCGCGTTTGATTGCCGCCGAGTCGTATCTGCAAACACGCCAACTGGAGGATTGCGCTCGCGAGCTTCAGCGTGTGAACGCAGAAACCACCGAATCAGCTACTGATCTCAGCTTTACAGGTGAAGCCCACCGGCTTAGTGGCATGCTGAATATGGCGCAAGGTGATGCCGCGGCGGCAGCACAGCATTTCGGCAGCAGCGTTTCGATCTTCGACATGCTGGGCGATCGTTATCGCGCGGCTCGCGCACATCTCGAGCTGGGCCGCGCTTACGCGATGATCCGTCCCGAGCGTGCGGGTGAACATCTCAGCCGCGCGTTGAATACTTTTCGAGAATTAGGTGCGCGTTTGGATCTGTCGCGCGCGGAAGAAGAGCTTCGGGATCTCGCACGAGCAACACCGGAACACAGCGAAGGTCCATCTGCGTTAACTCAACTCTTAACGTTGCGTCTTGCCGAAGCCGTTGCTTCGCGTGAGCTTTTGTTACGCGAACTCGCGGCGGTAATGCGTCAGGAAACAGGCGCGCAACGCGTCGTCATCACGGAGCGTGGCGAACGCGATGTGCCGAGAGTGGTCATTGCCATGGGTTGCACGTCGACCGAGAGCCAGAAGATCGCGATGGACCTTGACGCGATCGACGACGATTCGTCGCGCGATCGCTATTGCCGCAAGCACGACGCGGATGTGATCTTGTTGAAATCATCGAACGCTCCTTCGGCGAAGATGTATCTGGCGCCGCGCAATCGCGCAAACTTGCCGAAGGGAGTTGCGCTTGAACCGTTGCTGCGCGTGGTTGAGTTGGGCATGGACGTTTGCGCCCTGCGTGCCGGCGCGCAGAAGAGCGGCACTCACGAACACGCGGACGAATTGACCGGCACCAGTCTGATGCCTGGCTTTATTCACTCGAGTCCGGCGATGACGCAGCTCGTGGAAGAAGTTCATAAGATTCGTTCTTCCGATGTAACTGTATTGGTGACGGGCGAGTCAGGCACGGGCAAGGAACTCGTGGCGCGCGCGATCCATGCGATCTCTTCGCGCCGCGCGAAAGTATTTGTCCCGTTTAACTGTACCGCGGTTCCCAAAGAATTGTCGGAAGGGTATCTCTTTGGTTACCGGCGTGGCGCATTCACCGGTGCGGTCAACGATTCTCAAGGCGTGATTCGCACAGCCGCCGGTGGCACACTCTTCCTGGACGAAGTCGGCGATCTGCCGCTCGACGTTCAGCCAAAGTTGTTGCGCTTCCTGCAGGAAGGTGAGATTCAGCCGCTTGGCGAACAGCGTCCCAGCAAAGTTGACGTGCGCATCATCGCCGCGACCAACACGGATCTTGAAGACATGGTGGCTCAGGGTCGTTTTCGCGAGGACCTGTATTATCGGCTTAATGTGATTCGTCTGCGTGTGCCGCCCTTGCGCGAGCGCCGTTCAGAGATACCGACGATCGTCAATTATTACGTCAATCACTACTCGGCAAAGTTTGGCCGGAAGGATATTCAGATCACGCCGCAGGCAGTTGATTTGTTGATGGTGAGTGATTGGCCCGGCAACGTACGCCAGCTCTGTAATGAGATTCAACGTACCGTTGCGCGCGCGGAGGACGGTACCGTAATTACTCCGGAACAACTGTCGCCGGAACTCAAGCGCACGTCGTCTCCGACACTTCCTGCAGCAGCAGTTTCAATAACTTCGTTGCCTTCGTCGAGCTTGCCGACCACTGGCGGTACGCTTGCGGACGTGGTTGCAGAAGTCGAACGCCGCATGATTTCCGATGCTCTGCGTCGTCACAACGGCAACATCTCTCGTGCCGCGCGTGAGCTTGGTCTAACGCGACGCGGGCTCTACCTCAAGCTCGAGCGTCACGATCTCAGCGCCAGCGCTTAACCAACCAGAGCCGTCTTTCGTTCCGCAATCTCCTGCGCGATCTTCGAGATTCGATCGATATCGAAAGGTTTGGCGACTACCCAGTCGGCCTTTACGGCGTTTCTAGTCTGCAGGCTGATCGCGTCGGCCCAGCCGCTGATGATCGCGATGGGCATGTTTTCGGAGCGACCTCTGATTTCGGTCACCAGTTCCCAGCCATTCATCGAGGGCATGCCGATGTCAGTAAAGATCGCGTCAAACTTACCTTCGTACCGTTCGTAGAGCGCGAGCGCAATTTCTCCGCTTTGTGCTGAGATGACCTCACAGCCTTCTGCTTCCAGAGCCTCGATCAACACCTCGCGCACGTGCGTTTCGTCGTCCACCACCATCACGCGTACCTTATCGTCGGTCATGGACGCGGCTGCGTGCTCGGTACCGCTGTTGCTGTCTTCGGTTGTAACGGCTGAGCTTACTTTCGGCAGCGAGATCTTGAAGGTCGTGCCGCGGCCGGGTTCGCTGTCTACCTCGATGGAGCCTTCGTGACGGCGGATGATTCCGAAAGAGACGGCCAGACCCATGCCCGTGCCTGCCTTGCCTTTGGTGGTGAAGAATGGATCGAAGAGACGTTGCTTCGTTTCCTGCGTCATGCCCGTGCCCGTGTCGGTGATGCACACCATCACGCGGTCGCGACTTTCCTGTGCGGCGACGCGCACTTCGCCGCCCGAGGGCATCGCGTCGATCGCGTTGTAGATCATGTTTACGAGCACTTCGCGCAGCTCGACGGGATCGCCCTTGACGAAGGCCTTGCAGTCGTTGTGGAGTGCGAAGCGGATGGGGGCGAATTCCGAGCGCGACTCCCAGCGTGGTCTGGTCATCTCGCAGGCATCCTTGAGCAGCTCGGCGATGGCCACAGTCTCAAACTCGCGGCTCGGACGCTGGCGCGCGAAGTCCTGGATGCGCCGAATGATGTGCGCGCCGTCTTCCGCGCTCTTGATGATCAGGTCCAGGCCGGCTTCGATCTTGGCGGGGTCGTTACTATTTCTGAGGATGAGCTGTGCTCGGCCGAGGATTCCGGTGAGTGTGTTGTTCACGTTATGAGCGACACCGAAGGACAGCTCACCGAGCGCCGCCATCTTCTGCGCATGAATCTCCTGTTCGCGTTGGGCTTCGTGGCGCGTGTGCGCCTCGGCAATAGTCTGTAGGCACTTCTTCAACCGTTCGCGCGTGGCCTGTTGCTGTGAATTCGCGAGCAACTGATTCGCCTGCGCCCCAATCTCGCGGCGCTCATCGTCAGCGAGTTGGTCGCACATCTCTTCGATCAAAATCAACAGCGCCCGCCCGGCACCTTCGCGATTTCCACAGCGTTCGGCCACACGTCTGGCGCGTTCAATAATTGGTTTGGCTTCTTGTCGGTGCGCTAGTCTACAGAGAATTAGACCCTGTGTTGTTAGGGCCTCCGCGAGCAATGCGTCCTCACCACTTCCCTCGAGGGTCTCTACGGCGAGCTTGATAGACCGTTCCGCGAATTGGTAGCTGCCTGATGCCAAGTGCAGTTGCGCCAATGTCTCATCTACTTGAGCACAACCCACCGCATCACCTAATTTGTCGAATAAATTACGGGCACGTTCAAGATGGGATCTCGATTCCTCGAATCGATTCAAGCTGAGAAGGAGATACCCTCTGTTGTTTTCAACGACAGCGACATATCTTAAATTACCAAGGTGTTCAAACTGGATGGATGCCTTTCCGTAGTAGTTTAGAGCCCGATCAAAATCCTTCTGGCGGTCTTCGGCTACACCGAAGTCTTTCAGAGTGTTGGCTATTTCAACCCAGAAACGACCCTTTGTCCAAGGACTGATCAGATTTTCCAACCCAGACACTTGATCCAAAAGCTTAAGAGCTTCCCGCAACCGACCACGATGGCGTTCGATGATCGCTAGCCTAAAGAACGCAATCGCCTGCAATTCATGGTCCTTTTCATCTAGGCTAGCTATACAAGTTCGAAGTGTGGAATGTGCGAGATCGAATAGTCCTTGATGGTAGTAGCAACATGCGAGTTCGATCCGGGCTTCAGTCGCCTTTAGAGTTTCTCCAATATGTTCAAATAAAGCCAAGGCCCCGCTTAGCAGTGCTTCGGCTTGGCGCTGTCCTCCTACAATTCGTTTTGTTCGTGCAATCGAATCAGTAAGCGACCCGGCAATCAAAAGTAGCTCACCGGCAGTACCTTCAGTGAGGCCCTTTTGATCTGGCCATTCCCCGAGCTTCCACCAAGGACTAAGGATCGTACTACCGGCATCATAGTTTCCGATCTCAATCTTTTCTCGGGCTATCGTACAGCACGCCAATAAGCGCTCACTCTCACCCAGCGCATTGAGGGGAATTCCTGTCGAGCATTCGATGTTCTTAACTGGCGCCACGTTCAAAATTAATCTTCAGAATATGGGTGGTTTCTAAAATTCCGGGGTTCTAACGAGCCATTCCGATTTACTCTACGGATGGGTGAATACTATGTATGCACTGACACTCACCTATACACGAGGCATTCGTGTGACGGACCGTCCACTAAAAGGCGACATTCCTTGAAAATCTGCGGAAACTCTTACCATGCCTTCGATCTGTGTACCCAGTAAACAATTTAACTACCAAAATATCTTGCTCAGGATCGCACGGTCGGGTTACAGCTAACCCTAAGCTTTATCAGCACTTACATGTTGTGCGGACTGAAGTCACGTTGTGGCACGTCCTTTGAACAGCGTAAATGCGATTCAAGTTATTGTTGAAAAGTCGGCCCAAAGATAGCTCGGGAAGGCAAACATTTGAGCCGACTCAATCACCCCATGACGTTTGAAACATCAGGAGTAACACCATGAAAAAGATCAAGTCCGTCGCATGTGTCGCAACGTTAACTCTCGCGTTTTCTACCCCAACCCTGGCCGGAACGATATCGGCCACCAAATCTGGAACCATTTCAGCAACGCGATCTGGGACCATCTCAGCAACACGATCTGGCACCATCTCAGCAACGCGATCTGGAATCATTCCGACGTCTGCTAGTGCCACCCCCCGAATGGACTCGTTCAGATTTGGGTTCTTCGAACTGTTAATGGCAGCGTTCCAAGTTTGGTAAGCTCCAGTCAGGTTGAAGGACTTGAGCCGGTCACTTCGAGCAACCATCAGTCAAATTGAAGTGTTTTGACCCCAAAACAACTTCAAATCGTTATAGGAGCAACCACCATGCCGTGGAAAACCTCATCTAAAAAATCAATGCGGATATGCATTATCGTACCGCCTCAGATTACTGATTCGAGCGGTGTTTTGAGTGGTTTTATCGTCCCAGAGGATTGAGAATTGCCGAACCGGATTCCAGTTCCGCTGAAGTGAGAGGTTTTGACTTAACGGATAGCGAAGAATTTTGCGAGTGGATTTTCCTAATACCCCTGAACTGGATTTGCTCAGTGATCGCATGTGTCCTTTTAGGCTGTGCGTTGAAGCTTCTCTCAATCCTCTAAGCGACCCCAAGCCGTTAAATATAATAAATCGATAGCTAAGCCTGCCCTTCGTTACCTCCAGCACCTTTCGAAGGCTTTCGCTTTCAAAAGGAAAGTTCACTGTACAAGGGAAACCATTCTTACGGGGCTCCCGAATTGTTGAACGAAGAATAAAAAGGAATCAGAGGTTTAACTTCTCCCACGGCTACACGACGCCTCGTGACCACCTGAGTCAATCCTCGTGCAGACGTGTCAAGAAAAGCGACTAACAATTTCTAGTAAGCCTTCACCATAAGGAAGCCCGTCAGCGCGTGAGACTTCCAGATGAGATGGTCCAAATTCATGGTTCGCTTTGAACCGAGATATAACTTTAACTTCCTTGAATGGATGAGGACTTTGCAAAACCGATTTACCTCAAATTGTCCCGTCGGCGGCGCTAATTTTGCCGATGCACTTCGCGACACGTGCCTGTAATCCGGTCTGCTGAGTGCCGGACAAAAGCCTATTCAACTTTTCAGCTATTTGGTTCTTCTCTGAATCATCAAGAAGTTGACTTGTTTCCTCGAACATCATCAACAATGCAAGACCTGCACCCTCTTTATCGCCACAGCGCTCGGCGACCTTAAACGCCGCTTCAAGATTCTTTTTCGCATCAGCGAATCGCTTTTGTCTTGCTGCTACGATACCAGCAGTCCGCAAGGCCTCAGCGAGAAGTGCTTCGCCATCAGTATGGTCTAACGTTTCGACTGCTTGCTCTATTGTTTGCCGGGCGAGAGCGTATTGTCTGGTTTCGATGTAGAGTCGGCACAGCGTCTCGTTCACCTGAGCTCCACGGACAGCGTCCGACAGATTGAGAAACAAGCGTTTTGAACGCAGCAGGTGCGTTTCGGATTCGTCGAACAGTCTCAAGCTAAGCAATAGGAAACCAAAATTATTTTCAATTGCTGCAGCAAGTCTATGGTTACCTATCGCCTCGTATGCATATAGAGCTCTCTCAAAGTACAGTTTTGCCTCCTCAGCGAACGCTGCAATGCCCTCGGAGATGGTTAAATCCTTAAGCGTTGTGGCTAGCTCGCTATAACAACGAAGGCCGTCCAGATTTCCGACCGCCTCGAGACTAGCAGCTTCTCGAAGTATCTTGAGAGCATCCCTCAAACGGCCGGAATCTCTTTCGACAGATCCCCAAAGCACTAGAGATGAGGTTTTGAATTCTAACTCGTCCTCAGCCAGTTCCGGTGCCACATTCGCAAGAGTTACGCGTGCCATATCGAAGAGACCTTGTTTGTAGAAACAGCGCGCTAATTCCACTCGCGCCTCAACTGAGCGGTTTTTTACGCCGAGTTGCTCGAAGATAGCCACAGAACCGCTGATGAAGATTTCGGCATGCTTGTGTCCGCCGTCGATTTTTCCGGTACCAGCGATCCATCCAAGAAGGGTTCCCAGAGTAAGAAGGAGATCGGCAGCTGCATACGGATTCAGAGTATCCAACTTGGGCCATTTTCCGGGTGTAGTCCATCGTCGAAGAATCAACCGAGCCGCTTCATAATTGCCAACGGCGATCTGATCGCGTGCGACAGAACACAGGATTTGTACTTCTTCTGTCGGTGTGAGATGAATCGACGGGATTTGAGACACTAACTTTGGGTCCAAATCTTTCAAAGCAGTGTTTGTCTGCCGTTTGGAAAGAGACTCTCGATACAATTGTTTACTAATTTGGTAAGCAACGTACCATTGATGCGCTGAGGGGTAATTTGTTTTGAGGTCGTCCGCTCGTCGAAGTTCCCGTTCTATACCCTTCCAGTCCCACTCAAAGCGGAGTTTTACTCGTTGAGGTGGGTCTGAATTCCTTTGGCTGTCAGAAACTTCACTCGCGTACCTAGGTCGATCTTCCTCAGGAGGCAGGTAATTTGTTGCCAGGCGCAGGTAACAGTCCACGATTGCCGCATAGGCAAGGGCGTAATTGGGATCGATTTCGATTGCCTTCCGAAAATGGCGGATGGCCTTTTCAATTCCTTTTCGAGTGTACCTGCTCCAGTGATAACGGCCTTCCAGGTATGACTGATAGGCTTCAGCGTTCTCAGTGTACCGAGCGGTGATGTGCCTTTCTTCATCTCCGGTTAACTTTAGTTTGAAGGTGGTGAGAACCTGGCGGGTGATGGCATCCTGGATTTGCAGAAGATTGTTGTTTTCAAGGCCAAACTGTTGGCCCCACAACTGCCAGCCAGCAGACGTGTCTACCAACTCCACGCTTATTCCAGTAATGCTTTGCCGCCCGTTTAGTTTTCCTATCAGAACCGACGTTGCGCCCAGTTCTCGTCCAGCTTGTTGTGGATCAACGGACAATACCTTATAGCGACTGATGGCAGTGTGAGACATCACTCTCAGCTTTGATACTCGAGAGAAGCTATTGATGAGGTTGTCGGTAAGCCCTTCAGCGAGATACTCCAGTTCAGGATTACTGGTGTTGTTTAGGAACGGGAGAATTGCGACGATCAGTTGTTCGGAATTTGTAACTCCCGCTGTCGTTGGGAAATTTACCGCGTTCACAACGGTCACGGGCGCGATGAAGCGATAGCCCCGTCTGGTTACGGTCTCGATATATCTCGGGTCGGCCCTATCGTCACCGAGGGCTTTTCGCAGGGTGAAGATGTTCTGCGTGAGATTCGATTCCTCGACGAATGTGTCAGGCCAGACTTCTTTTAGGAGCTCATCTTTCTCCACCAATTGACCCGCATTCGCCAATAGCATGACCAGTATCTCAGTGGCCTTAGGGGTGAGAGGGATAGCTTCTCCCGCTCGCATGAGTACGCGTCTATTTAAATCGAACTGATACGGTCCGAATTCATAGTTATCCGTGTAGTGAGACATAGGCTTCCTTGAGATGGATTGAGGATGTTAGCGAAGAGTGATTTTACACCAATTTATGCCGATCCTTTACTACCAGTTTGTGTTCCCAGGAATTCGTTAAGACACTTTGTGACACGTGCTTGTAATCCGGTCTGCTGAGTGCCTGCCAATGGTCTGTTCACCTTTTCAGCTATTTGATTCTTCTCTGAATCATCAGAAATTGGTTCGCTTCCTCGAACATCATCAACAACGCGAGGCCGGCACCCTCTTTATCGCCGCAGCGCTCAGCGAGCTTAAACGCCGCTGCAAAATTCTTTTTCGCATCAGCGAATCGCTCTTGTCTCGCTGCCACGATGCCCGCACTCCTTAAGGGGTCTGCTAGAAATCCTTCACCGTCGGTTCGCTCTAATGTTTCGATCGCCTGTTCTATCACTTCGCGGGCCTGAACGTATTGTTTGGTTTCAATGTAGAGTCGACACAGCGTCTCATTCACTTGAGCTTCACGAACGACATCCGCCAGGCAAAAAACAAGCGCTTCGAGTGCAGGAGGTATGTTTCCGATTCTTCCAACAGTCCCAAATTAAGTAATAGAAACCCTAAATTGTTTTGCACTGCGGCAGCAACTCGATGGTTACCCACCGCCTCGCACACATACAGAGCTTTCTCAAAATAAACTTCGCCTCATCAGCCAAAACATCGATTCGTTCGGAAATAAATATGTCCTTCAGCGTTACTGCCAATTCGTGATAGCAACGGGCGCTGTCCAGGTTTCCCAGCAGTTCTGCGGCATTTACAGCCTGTCGCATCATGTTTAGAGCGTCCTTAAAACGACCGGATTCTCTTTCGACGGCCCCCCAAAGTCCCAGGCAGGAATCTCTGAGTTCCAACTCAACATCGGGCAGTTCGGGTGCTACATCTGCGAGCGTTGCGCGTGCGATGTCGTTAGAGTCCTTGGCGATAAAAACAGCGAGCCAGTTCCACTCGCGCTTCAATGGATCCTGTCTTTACGCCAAGTTGCTCAAAGAAAGCGATCGAGCCACTGAGGTAAATTTCGGCCTGCTTATGTCCGTGCGTCATCTGGCTGGTAGCGGCGAGCCATCCGGAAAGCGTTGCCAGAATGTAGAGGAGATCAGCGGCTGTATGAGGATTCAGAGTATGCAGCTTGGGCCACTTTCCTGGCATGGACCATCGGCGTAGAATCAGGCGGGCTGCGTTGTAATTGCCTGTTGCAATCTGATCGCGTGCAACAGAGCACAGGATTTGAACATCTTCAGTTGGTGTTAGATGTACCGAGGATATTTGTGAAACGAGCCTTGCGTTTGAATCCTTCAGAGATTTGTTGGATTGCCGGCCTGAAAATACATCTTTATAGAATTGTTTACTTATTTGGTACGCAACGTACCATTCATGCGCGGAAGGGTAACTGGTTTTGAGCTCATCAGCTCTTCTGAGTTCGCGTTCTACGCTTTTCCAATCCCACTCGAAGCGAAGTTTTACTCGCTCGGATGGGTCAGCATTGGTTCTCGCTGAACTTTCGCCGACATGATTAGGCCGTACGTTTTCCGGCGGCAGGTAATTTGTTGTGAGGCGAAGAAAACAGTCGATGATAGCCGCATACGCTAGCGCGTAATTTGAATCGAGCTCAATCGCATGACGGAAATGGCCGATAGCTTTTTCAATCCCTTTCTTGGTGTAGCGGCTCCAGTGATAACGACCTTCGAGATATTGTTGATAGGCTGCGGCGTTCTCAGTGTAGCGAGCAGTGACGCGCTTCTCTTCATCGCCGGACAAGCCCAGCTTCAGCGTTGCGAGAAGCTGACGTGTAATGGTGTCCTGAATTTGCAGAAGGTCGCGGCTTTCAAGGTCAAAATGTTCGCCCCAAAGCTGCCAGCCAGTTGAGGTGTCGACCAACTCAACACTTAGCCCGATACCGCGTTGCCGACGTTGGAATACTCCAACAAGAACCGCTTTGGCGCCCAGCTCTTTCCCCACCTGCTGCGGATGAATTCCAACTGCTTTGTAGCGGCTGATAGCGCTGCAAGACATAACATGTATCACCAGCATGATGAGTATTTCGGTAGCTTTTGGAGTGAGTGGGATAGTTTCACCAGCGCCTGTAAGCACGCGTTGAGTTAGATTGAGTTGATACGGTCCAAATTCGTAGCAGAGGTTGTTGCTATCGTGCATAAGTGCCTTGAGAAAGAGTTAATAACTCTTTGAGATTGTTCTAAGGATTTCTGTTTGTAGAGTGAGTATAGTTCGCCCGTCGTCAAGCACCGCTGCTGTTCGAAGGGTTGCCAGATTTTATGAGCAACGCTGACGATTGGCAAGATAGCGAGGAGTTCTCGCGCGGTGCGTTTGATTCGGCCCAGTTGAGAGAGGGGGCAAATCAACTGGAAGGACAGGTGGGTGTCCTGCGCCGGATTTGGGAACCTCACCCCAACGACTTCCCTGATCCTTGCGCCTCATGGCCGCTTCGCCCAGCAAGGCTGGCTTTGTGGCGCAGGGCAGTGGAGTGCCATCTTTGTCGCACACCTTCTCTCGCTGTTATCCTTTCATCCTTCGTGATGTCCGAAAGCACTTCCACACTCAAAGATCGTGTGCGCGCGTTCTGGCAGGAGAATCCCTGCGGGACGAAGTTTGCCGATGCCCCGCCAGGCTCACGCAGATTCTACGAACTCGTCGAAGAGCATCGCTACAAAAAAGAGTGGCACATTCCCGCGGCCGCCGGCTTTGCTCAATCGAAAAACTCGAAGGTGCTTGAAGTTGGATGTGGACTCGGAACTGACGGCGCTCAGTTTGCCAAAGCCGGCGCTATTTATACCGGCATCGATCTCACTGAGGCCGCAGTTGACCTGGCAAGACGTCGCTTTGAGCTGTTTCAACTGCCAGGCACGTTCCGTGTTGCGGATGCCGAACGTCTCGACTTTCCTGACAAAACTTTCGACATCGTCTACTCTCACGGCGTCTTGCATCACACGCCCGACACGGCCGCCGCCGTGCGCGAGGTCCATCGCGTGTTGCGTCCTGGTGGCAAGGCTGTCGTGATGCTCTACCATCGCGATTCTTACAACTATCGCGTCAACATCTCGATGCTGCGCCGCACGGGCGTCCAACTCTTGAGATGGAAAGCGGGTGTTAAGCTGGTCCACTTCTTAACACGTGAACCGGAAGACAGTTTGCGCGAACACGCGCGCCAACTGCGAACGCAATCCGAGTATTTAAGTTCGGAAGAATTTTTGAGTCGAAACACTGACGGCGCCGGCAATCCGCTTGCCCGCGTCTACTCGCGTTCTGAAGCACGCGAACTCTTTAAAGATTTTGCGGACGTAGAGTTGCGCACTTACTTTCTCAACAAGCGCTGGCTGCCAGTGCTTGGTCCAATCCTGCCGCGCTCAATCGAATCGCAGATGGCCTCGCGCTGGGGATGGCACTTGTGGATTTACGCCACAAAGCATGAAACCACTTCGCACGGTTGAGCTTTTCTTATCGGCGAACCCCCGAGTGGGCAGGAACCTTATGAGCCTTCATCCAGAAGCTGAGAAGGTCGATTTGTGCTACAAAAGGAGTGATGCAAAACCTTCTGATTACGGGCGGCGCGGGGTTTATCGGGTCGCATCTCGTCGATCGATTGTTTGCGAGTGAGGTTGAGAGTGTCACGGTTGTTGACGATTTCAACGATTTCTATGACCCATCGATCAAACACGAGAACATCAGCGAACACCTCAAAGATCCTCGCTATAGCATTCACGAAGTCGATATTCGCGATCGCGCTGCGCTCGAGAAGGTGTTCGCAGGAAAAAGCTTCGACTGCGTGGTTCACCTCGCCGCCAGAGCCGGGGTAAGGCCGTCGCTCTCTGAACCACAGCTCTACACCGAAACAAACATCAACGGCACTCTCAATCTTCTCGAGCTCGCGCGTGAGCACAGGATCAAACAATTCGTTTTCGGGTCGTCATCATCCGTCTATGGCATCAACGCCAAAGTTCCATTCAGCGAAGACGATCCGATCCGCCAGCCAATCTCTCCGTATGCCGCCACCAAAGGCGCCGGCGAGCTTCTTTGTCATACGTATTCGCATCTCTACCGGCTGCGCTGTGTGTGCCTGCGTTTCTTTACGGTTTATGGACCACGACAACGCCCGGATCTCGCGATTCACAAATTCGCAAAACTGATCAGTGCGGGTAAGCCGATCCCGGTCTTTGGCGATGGCACCACGCGTCGCGATTACACCTACGTCGACGACATCATCGACGGCGTTATCGCGGCTATCAACTACAACTCAAGCAATTACGAAGTCTTCAATCTCGGCGAGTCGCGCACGGTCGAGCTCAACGAACTGATTTCGCTGCTGGAGAAGGAGCTCGATACACACGCCATCATCAATCGCCAGCCGCCACAGCCCGGCGATGTGCCGCAAACCTTTGCCGACATCTCAAAAGCCCGCGCCCTGCTCGGCTACAACCCCAAGACACAGATCGAGGAGGGCCTGCATCGTTTTGTGGAATGGTTTAGGATGAGAGGTTCGTGAAACTGTTTTACAATGCCCGCGAAGGGACCACGGCGCCAGGCTTTGTTGACCTAACGCCACAGTTGATGAAGATTCTCGACGAACAGGTACAGCTACAAGAACAGCCGAGTCCAGTTACCGACACGCCTGATATTTCGGTCTTTCTGCCAGTTTTCAACGAAGAACCGAACCTGCTGCCGCTCCACGCAAAGCTCCGCGAGGCGCTCAAAACTCTCGGCCGCACGGCCGAAATCGTTTACGTAGACGATGGCTCAACGGACGGCAGTCTGAAAATGCTGCGAGAGATCGCCGATCTCGATCCGCGTGTTCGCGTCGTGGCGCTGCGCAGAAACTACGGACAGACGGCGGCGATGGCCGCAGGTATCGATGCGGCGAAAGGCAAAGTGTTGATTCCGATGGACGCCGATCTACAGAACGATCCGGCCGACATCGCGCGTCTGTTGCAAAAACTCGACGAGGGTTACGACGTGGTTTCAGGCTGGCGCAAAAACCGGAAAGACAAGATGGTGACGCGCAAGATACCGTCGATGCTCGCGAATCGTTTGATCTCATGGATTGGCGGCGTGCCGCTTCACGATTACGGTTGTTCGCTGAAAGCTTACCGGCGCGAGTCGCTGGAGGACGTTCGCCTTTACGGCGAGATGCATCGCTTCATTCCCATCTACGCGGCCTGGGCAGGCGCTCGCGTCACTGAAATACCCGTCGAGCATCACGCGCGCACGATGGGGAAATCAAAGTACGGGCTGTCGCGCACGATCAAAGTGGTCTTTGATCTGATGACGATCAAGTTTATGGCTTCGTATCAAACGAAACCGATCTACGTCTTCGGTACGTTTGGCATGCTGGCGTTTGTGATTTCGTTGTTTAGCGGACTCTATGCTGTTTTTCTCAAACTCTTTCACAAAGCTGATTTCGTGCAAACACCTTTACCGGTTCTGTGCGTCGTGATGTTTGCGGTCGGAGTGCAGTTTCTGTTGATGGGACTCCTTGCAGAGATGCTCGTACGCACGTATCACGAATCTCAATCAAAGGCGATCTATGCGGTGCGCGAACGCCTCGGATTTGGCCACAAAGAGGCACAAAAGGCACAAAAAGCACAAAACCAGGGACTCACAAAATAACCATGTGCGGTATTACCGGTTGGGCCAATCTCGATTCTCACACGCCTCCACCTGAAGGTGCGGACGAATTGCTGCATGCGATGTGTGAGCGGATGGTCCACCGCGGGCCTGACTCGGAAGGTTTGTTTGTGGCGAGCGGTGTTGCTCTCGGCATGCGGCGACTCGCGATTATCGATCTGGTCACGGGTGAACAGCCGGCCTTCAACGAAGACAAGAGCATCGCGGTAATTCTCAACGGCGAGATTTATAACTATCGCGAACTGCGTGCCGATCTTGAAAAACGTGGCCATGCCTTTCGCAGCGCCTCGGATACTGAAGTGTTGCCGCACCTTTATGAAGAGTACGGCGACGGCATGATCGAGAAGCTCAATGGCATGTTCGCGTTTGCGTTGTGGGACAGCCGCACGCGACGGCTGCTGATCGCACGCGATCGCTTCGGTGAGAAACCACTTTACTGGGGCGTGTTCGACAACACGTTGCTCTTCGCCTCGGAGCCGAAAGTTTTACTCGCCCACCCGTCAGTTAAACCAGCACTCAATCTGCAGGCTTTACGGCAGTATCTCTCCTTTGATTACGTGACGGCGCCACTTTCGATCTACGAAGGTATCAGCAAACTTCCCGCGGCCCACAAGCTCACACTCGCAGACGGTCGTGTTGAAGTCGAAAGATATTGGAGACTGAGTTACAAGACTGCCGCACCCGTGCCGTCAGAGGATGACGCTGCGGAACAGTTGCGCGAGTTGATGGCTGATGCTGTACGCATGCGTCTCGTTTCTGACGTGCCGCTCGGTGTTCTTTTGTCTGGTGGCGTTGATTCATCGACTGTTGCCGCACTGGCAGTTGCGGCGTCACCCGAGGCAGTGAAGACTTTCTCGATCTCATTTGCTGAAGCGTCGTTTGATGAATCGGCGTATGCGCGCGGCGTCGCGAAATTTCTGGGCACCGATCATCACGAGGAACGTTTGAGCGCGAATCTGGCCGCGAATCTTGTGAGTGAAATTGGCGCCTGGATGGATGAACCGTTTAGCGATCCGTCGCTGGTGCCGACTTATCTTTTATCGCGCTTTACACGAAAACACGTCACCGTCGCGCTCGGAGGCGATGGAGGTGACGAGCTCTTTGCCGGTTATCCGATGTATGCGGGTTTGCGTTGGGCTGAGATCTACAAACGTGTTCCACCTTCATTGCGTGCCTCGATTGTCGAACCAATTGTGCGACTGTTGCCGGTGAAGACGAAGAACCTGTCGCTTGACTACAAAGCGTTGCGGTTTATCACCGGCGCTAAGTACGACGCGGTGGCGCGACATCACGTTTGGTTTGGATCTTTCACACCCGAAGAGCAGAACGAACTGCTCACGCGCGAAGCGCTCGAGACAACTGACGGTGAGATCTACGCGCACGCGCGTGAAATTGCGGAAGAGTGTGACAGCGAAGATCTGGTCACACGAATGCAGAGCGTTGATACGCGTCTTTATCTTGCGGAGGACATTCTCACAAAAGTCGATCGCGCGAGCATGGCGGTTTCACTCGAAGTGCGTGCTCCATTTCTCGACCCGCGAGTAGCGGAATTTGCCGCCTCATTGCCGCGTAATTACAAGTTGCGCGGGCACAAAACGAAATACATTTTGAAGAAGGCAGTTAGAGAGATGCTGCCGCCTTTTGTGACGCGTCGAGGCAAGAAAGGTTTTGGCGTGCCCGTCGCGGAATGGCTTAAGGAAAAATTGCGACCGCTTGCGAGAGATCTGTTATCGCCGGAACGTGTTCGCCGTGCGGGCGTTTTCAATGCGAGTTACATCGAACGTTTGCAGGATGAACACGAACGCGGTATTGCAAACCATCGCAAGCTGCTATGGACGCTCTTGATGTTTGAGCTCTGGCACGAGAGCTTCATCGAAACACCCCGCCGCATTGAAACGTCTGTCGCAAGCAGAGAAGGCTGATTGAACAGGAAAGAGCGTGAACGAAGATCCAAGTCAGTCTTTCTTTCAAACTGCCTACGACGAACTCTTTTCCTGGTGCCGGCAGAATGATTTTGCCGGACACGATCCGTTCGACGCGCTGAACAGCAGGCTCTTTCAGTCGACGCCGCTGGTCCAATCACGTAACGCGCGACTTATCTGGACACAACTCGTTAAGAGATCGCCTGCTGATGCTCGTACATTGGTGGGTGTTCCTGCTGAACGCAACGCAAAAGGAATCGCGTTGTTTGCGCTCGCGCAGATTGCGGATTACCGGCGCGTCAAGACGAAGGAAGCTGCGGCGGGCATGCACGAGTTTTTGACGTGGTTACTGGCGATGAAGGTAGATGGATATAACGGAGCGGCGTGGGGATATAACTTTGACTGGCAGAGCCGGAAATTTTTTGCGTCGAGAAATACGCCGACGATTGTGCCGACGGCGTTTGCGGCGCGTGCATTGATTGAAGGCGCAAAATGCGGAAGGAATGTTGGACCGGATTTACAGGATTTGGTTCAGGATTTACAGGATGAGTATTTGAGAGTCGCGCGGAGTGTTTGTGATTTTATATTGAAAGATTTGCCGCGGAGTGTTGAGACGGAAAGTGAAGTTTGTTTTAGTTATGCGCCGCAGAGCGATACGAAGATCTTCAATGCCAGTTTGCTGGCGGCCGAGGTGCTCGCGAGTGTTGGGCAAATGACCGGCGAGGATGAACTCTTAAATCACACCGAACGAGCGACACGATATGTCGTCAACAAGCAACAGCCCGACGGTTCGTGGTCGTACGGAACCGATCCGAAACAGTCGTGGAAAGACAATTTCCATACTGCCTATGTGCTGTTTTCCTTGAAACGGATCATCAATGTCTCCGGTACCAGGGAGGAATTTCAACCAGCTCTCGAGCGCGGCTATCAGTTTTGGAAAACCAACTTCTTTCTTGCGGAGGGGTGGCCGAAATACTACGATGACGACCCTTATCCAGTAGACGCGCACGCCGCAGCCAGTGCCATTGTGACGTTTCTTGAGTGTCGCGAGCTTGATCCAGACGCGTCGAGGTTGGCCCAGAATGTTGCGAACTGGACGATTCGTAACCTGCGCGATAGTCGAGGTTTCTTTTATTATCAAAAGCGACGATTCTACACAGTTCGCAAACCCTACATGCGCTGGACACAGGCGTGGATGCTTTATGCGCTATCGCGTTTGCTCGAAGATCTGAATTGACGAAATGCCAATCGCAGCCGATGTAATACTGGGACCTGACGTCCGGATCTTTCAACCTGATCTGGTCAACCTCTATGGTTGTTCGATCGGCGCCGAAACAAAGATCGGCGCGTTTGTGGAGATCCAGAAAAACGCGAGCGTGGGAGCGCGCTGCAAAATCTCGTCTCATAGTTTCGTGTGTGAAGGAGTCACCATTGAAGACGAATGCTTTATCGGTCACGGAGTGATGTTCACAAACGACATTTATCCGCGAGCGGCGAACCCCGACGGCACATCGCAAACTGAGGAAGACTGGAAAGTGGTGCCGACAAGAATCAAGAAACGAGCGAGCATCGGCAGCAATGCGACGATCATCGCAGGAGTAACGATAGGCGAGGGCGCGTTGGTTGGCGCAGGCGCTGTGGTGACGAAAGACGTCCCTGACTTCGCAATTGTCGCCGGTGTGCCGGCGCGCGTAGTCGGAGACGTACGTAAAAGCAATGATTAGAGTTGGTGTAATTGGTTACGGTTACTGGGGACCGAATCTGGTGCGAAACTTCATGAGCGCTCCGGGTTCGATGGTGACGCGCGTCTGCGATTTGCGTGAAGAGCGACTCTCATCGTTGGCGAAGCTTTATCCGGGACTTAAGACATGTACTGAATCATCTGAGTTGATCAACGATCCACAGATCGATGCTGTAGTCATTGCTACGCCTGTGTCTTCACACTTTGGTCTGGCGCTGTCTGCCTTGCAGGCAGGCAAACACGTGCTCGTCGAAAAACCCCTGGCGTCCAGATCCGATCAAGCTCGCAAACTGGTTGACGAGGCTGCCGCACGAAAGCTTGTGCTGCTTGTGGACCACACGTTTGTTTATACGCCGGCAGTGCGCAAAATTCGCGATCTGATCACGTCGGGCGCGCTCGGTGAGATCTATTACTACGATGCAGTGCGTGTAAATCTCGGTCTCTTTCAACACGACGTAAACGTGATCTGGGATCTCGCGATTCACGATCTGTCGATCATGGATGCTGTTCTGCCGGACAAACCGGTGGCGATCTCGGCTACAGGAATTAGTCACGTACCGGGTCAGCCTGAAAACGTGGCTTACATCACGCTCTTTTTCCCCAGCGCCCAAATCGCTCACGTGCACGTCAACTGGTTGACCCCTGTTAAGGTTCGGCACACACTGATCGGCGGCAGCGAGAAGATGATTCTCTACGACGATCTCGAGCCGAGCGAGAAGGTCAAGGTCTACGACAAAGGCATCAACGTTACACCTGAACCAGAAGACGTTTACAAGATGCTGGTCAGTTATCGATTGGGTGACATGTGGGCGCCACAGCTTGACAATACGGAAGCACTACAAACCGAAGCGCGTCATTTTATCGACTGCATCGAAGCGAACAAGCAACCTGAGACTGACGGAGCGGCCGGCCTGCGGATGGTGAACATGATTGAAGCAGCCGAAACCTCACTTCACGATCGCGGTCGACTCGTCGAGATCCAGTGGTGACGGCAACATGCGTCTCTGGATCGACCTTGCAAACTCTCCTCACGTTCCATTCTTCAAAGCGCTCGTAAACCGGTTCGCTGCTCAGGGTCACGAAGTTGAGACCACCGCGCGAGAGTTTGCCGAAACAGTTCCGCTTGCGCTTCGGGTGGGTTTCACGCCTGAAGTTGTCGGCGTTCATGCGGGTCGCGCCGTTTCGAAAAAGGCAGGCAGCCTGGTGAGTCGGGCCTGGGCGCTCATGCGCTGGGCCCGCAAACGCAAATTCGATCTGGCAATCAGTCACAACTCATATTCACAAATCCTCGCCGCGCGCGCGTTGGGAATTAAGGCCATCACGCTGATGGACTATGAGTATCAACCTGCAAACCATCTGGCCTTTCGTTTTGCGTCACGCATCATCGTTCCGGCAAGTTTCCCGGTGGAGCGTTTGCGCGCATTTGGTGCGCGGGTTGGTAAGGTTCGCCGCTATCATGGAACAAAAGAGGATGTTTACCTGGCTGACTTTCAGCCGGATCCCTCGTTTGCTGCGCAGTTGTGTGAGTTTGGCGTCAACGCTGATAATACGCTGGTCCTGATGCGACCACCGGCTCACAGCGCGCTGTATCATCGTTTTCAGAACACGCTCTTTGACGACGCGCTGGCGATGTTGTTGGTGAACGAGAGCGTGCGGGTAATACTGCTGCCGCGCAATGAAGCACAGCGTGAAATCTACTCGCGCAAGAATGGATTGATTATTCCCGCAGCGCCGCTGGATGGAGCAAACCTGATCGCAGCGAGCGATCTGGTGATCAGCGCGGGTGGAACGATCAACCGTGAAGCGGCGGCACTGGGGGTACCAGCGGCGAGTATTTACGCCGGACGGTGGGCGGCTGTTGATGAGGAATTGGTGAAAGAGGGGAGGTTGAGGAGGATTGCTAACGCCGACGATCTGCGTCATCTTTCGATTGAGAAGAAGCACCCAGCAGTACCTCGAAGATCGGTTGCTGTGATCGATGAAGTTGTTCGCCTCATATTTGAGTAAGTTTCGGGCTATGTCGAACGTACTGTAGGGGCAGCCCTCCGTGGCCGCCCGTGGCTTTGACAAAGACGTCAAATTAAGAACGAAAAGCAATGCGAGCGGAGAGAACCAAACAAACAATAATTGACGCGAGCGTCGTGCGTGTCCCCGGTCGCGCGCCACGCTGGATCGTGCCTGCCGTCAAGATCTCGCTCGTCATTGCCGATGCCATCGCCGCGGCGATCTCTTTCATGGTTGCCTTTTATCTACGCGAGGGAGCCTCGATTTTCGCTGCGCAAGGCCTGGCGTGGAGCGAACACTTTGCGCCTTACGGTGCTTTGCTGCCTCTCATAGTTGCCATTCGCTTGTTGAGCTTTCGTTACTGCGATCTTTACCGCGTTCGCGGTGAGTTTTCATTCGTTGACGACGGCACACGTATCTTCAAAGCTGCTGCAATCGGTTCGCTGTTAATTGTCGCGTCGGCATTTCTATATCGCGGCGGTTTTGAGTTTCGGTCGTTCTCATATGCACGTAGTGTTTTCGTTACAGACTTTCTTTTCGTACTGATTATCGTCGGCGCGTTGCGTTTCTTTATGCGCGCAGTGCAGACGTTTGTACGAAGCCGCCAAGTGAATCTGATTCCCACGCTCGTTGTCGGGCGTGGTCCGGAAGCCTCGTTATTTATTCGGGAGATGCGCGAACGGTCGTCGCTCGGTTACCGCGTCATCGGTGTGGTTGATACCAGGAGCGTTGATAGTCAGTTGACGTATGAAGGCGTGCCGGTAATAGGCAATCTGGAATCATTGCCCGAAGTGATTCGCGATTCGGGTGCGAACGAAGTGATTATTACTGACGCAGACGTGAACGCCGACACTTTGTTTGAAGTGATGATGCGCTGTGGCCGGCGACGCGGAGTTGAGTTTCGCATTGCGCCCAGTCTTTTCAATTGCCTGCCACGCAAGACGGAGATCGATCAAATCGGCGTGTTGCCGATGATCCGGCTCTTTCGTGAACCGCTTTCGAATAGCGCTCGCATTTTGAAGCGCAGTTTCGATCTGCTCGTTTCCACGCTCGCGATCGTGTTGCTGTTTCCACTGTGGCTGCTCATCGCGCTGCTCATCAAGCTGGATTCGAAGGGCCCGGTCTTTTACACGCAGGAGCGTGTGGGCATGGATGGGCGGCTGTTTCTGCTCTACAAGTTTCGCACGATGAAGGCAGGAGCTGACTCGGAGCCTCATCGTGAATATCAGAAGGCGTTTATTGCGGGACGTGTCGAAGCGAATCTTGGTGACGAATCGAAACCGACTTACAAGTTGCTCGCCGATCCACGTGTTACCCGAATTGGAAGACTCCTGCGGCGCACGAGTCTCGACGAGGTGCCGCAGCTTTTGAATGTCTTGTTCGGAGATATGAGCGTGGTTGGACCACGCCCGCCTATCCCGTACGAGGTGGAAGCGTATGAGCTGTGGCATCGCAAACGGCTCGACGTGAAGCCGGGGGTGACAGGGCTTTGGCAGGTTTCGGGAAGAAACCGTTTGCCGTTTGAAGAGATGGTACGGTTGGACCTTTTTTATATTGAGAACTGGTCGTTGTTACTCGATCTAAAAATTATTCTCCGCACCGGGTTTGTGATGATCGGCGGTCAGGGCCACTGATTGCATGGATTCAGGACGGATCTATTGCGCAAGTCCGGCCAGTGCGATTTCCAACAACAGGATCTTTTTGATTCCTTTGTAGAGTGGCTCGATCTCACAGCTCTCTGTTAATGCGTGTGAGTCATTGCATGGTCCAGCGCCGGTCGAGATCGAGGTAATGCCCTGGAGCAGAGCGGCGCTGGAGTTGTTTGAACCAGCGTTTCCGATTGGCGGATCAAAACCCATCGCACGATGTACGGCCTCTGCGATTTTGACAAGCTGCGATTCACGATTGCCCGGCAGGACCGCAGCAGGCGACGAAGAGATCACGTCAGTCTTTACGGTCAAGCCGACCCGCTTCGCTTCCTCATCGAGAATCGTTGCGATCTTCTTTTCCAGATCTGCGATGACATCGTTACTTGTCGAACGCAGGTCAACTGTAAACCACGCATCGGACGCCTTCGCATTCACCACTTCGGAGCCGCCCAGCATTCCAATATTCAAATTAGACGAAGGATTCGTCGGAACCTTCAATTCATAAATTCGTGAGATCGCGCGTGCGAGCGGAAGTGTGGCGGAGTATGGAGGGGTGCGCGAACGTGTGTGCCCGCCTGGTCCAATAAAATGATGACGATACCAGTTGATACCGATACCGGCGTAGGTAAATCCTTCATAGCCGCCGTCGAGCGCGATGTAGTAATCAACCTTGCCTTTGTTTTCTTTCGTGTACTGCTTCGCGCCTGTCATGTTAGCTTCTTCGTCTACAGTAAACAGAAAGATTATGTCGCCCTTAGTTTTGATTTTTGCAGCATCGAGGGCGCGAATAGTCGCGAGCAGCGCTTCGATGTTACGGGTGTCGTCGCCGACGCCGGGCGCATAGACGCGTCCATCGCGAACGGTTGCTTTGATCTTTAGCCCTGGTTGGAAAACCGTATCCATGTGTGCATCGAAAACGCTGACTGGACCACCACCCGTACCTTTGCGTGTCGCGATCAGATTGCCGACGGAGTCGTAACGGATCTCGAGCTTGTATTTCCGAAGGAGGCTTTCGATAAACTTCGCGCGTTCCTGTTCCTGTTTTGAAGGTGCGTTGATTTCAGTGATGGCGATCCACTCGCGCAGAATGGCGTCTTTATTCTTGTCGATGTGATCGAATGCAGCTTGTACGCGCCGGTCGTCCTGGATGGTTTTTACGTAGTCAGCCGCAGATGGCGATTGCGAGACAGCAGCTGTAGACAGGATTAACAGGATTAACGGGATTGACAGGATGAAGCGCATTAGAGAATTTGCCCTTGATGAGATGGATTAGTAGACCAGTGCCATTCTAATATGCCGTCTATGCAGATTTCGACCTGGCTTGAACGAGCTATCGTTGGCTGTTTGTTTCTCATTGCCATATTCGCCCCTCATTCGATTGCAGTTACGCAGGCAGCGTGGTTGCTGGGAGTGGCACTCTGGCTGGCAAGGCTCGCCATCTACCCGCGGCCGTCGCTATTCCGCTCGCCGGTTGATTATGCACTGATTGGATTTTTCGTCCTGAGCGGCATCTCATCAATCTTCTCATACAGTCCCATCACTTCAATCGGAAAGATGCGGGCTGCGAGTCTTTTTACGATCGTCTATCTGGTCTCGCTGAACGTCCGCTCGCTCCGTTTGGTGCGGCTGCTCGCACTGGCTTTGATCGGATCGTGCATGATCAATGTATTACTGACCGCCGGACAACTCGCGATCGGCAGAGGTGTGAAGGTGCAAGGTGTTACGCCTGCGAGTCCTTTGACGAAAGCAGTTTTTCGTACAAGAACAGTCACGCAGCCAACGCCAGTGATCGACGGCGACACGGTCTGGCAAATTGACGGCCAGCCGGTTGAAACACCGGAAGAGTTGGCTACGGCGCTCGCTTCGGGATCTTCGACTGCCAGAATCAGGATCTACAGAGTCGAGTGGATGCCGGAACTTGAAGTGCCTCGCGGACAGTTGCTGCCCGGAAACAATGTCCTGGACCAATTGGGTATTGGTAGTTGGTCGCGAGGGCGCGACTGGCGCGCGACTGGATTTTTCAATCACTGGGTAACGTATTCCGAAGTTCTACAACTGATCGCCTCACTCGCTCTCGGCATATTTCTTGGACTCAAACAACGGAGAAGCCTTACTGGCTTGTTACTTGTCGTGGCTGTTGCCGGTCTTGCCTTTGCTCTGGGAATGACAGTCACACGCGCTTCGTGGATCGGTTTTGCCGTATCGGTGGCGGCGATGTTGTTGTTGACTTCATCTCGTCGCACGATTCTGATTGCTGTGGCGTGTGCGATTCCGCTAGTGCTGGCAAGCGTTATTTTGCTTCAGCAGAAACGCAGCATCGGTTTCTTCGACAGGAGAGATCAATCGACAAGCTGGCGCGAAATGGTTTGGAAGGAAGGGTTTCAACTGCTCGTTAGTAACCCGCGACACCTCGTCGTTGGCATTGGTCAGGATTCGATCAAAGCTCACTGGCGTGAATGGGGATTGTTTGACAACGGTCGCCTGCCGATTGGACACATGCATTCTAATCTGCTGCAAATCGCGCTCGAGCGCGGTGTACCCGCGCTGATTGTTTGGTTGATCCTGATCGGCGTTTATATTCGAATGCTCTGGCGCATTACTCGTCGCGAAGCGATTGATGACATTTCTCGCGGTGTGGCGCTGGGCGCGTTAGGCGGCGTAGTCGGATTCTTTACGAGTGGTTTGGTCCATTACAACTGGGGCGACTCCGAAGTTGTCACCGTAGTGTATTTGATCATGGGGCTGTGTCTGGTAGTTGAAAGAACCAATCAACAAGCGGCGGATTCAAGTATCCGCGGCTAAAGGGTGTTGGTAGCGTTCGATGTCGTCTCCGTCGTATGAGCCGGTGTGAGAACATCTGGAACATTCCACGACGTAAGTGGCTTTGATTTTTGCCTGACCATGGGACAGGTCAGGGAAGAGAATTTCCTTTTCATTGCAGCGTTCGCAAGTGAAACGGAGATACCATTGGCCGGGGGTAAGGGTGCGCATTGATTTTCGGTCCTCGATTTCTAGTTCCGGTAAACGAGTGAGAGGAACGGGGCTACAAAGTGTCTGCTCTTATAAGGCGAGACGGGAGTTCAGGTCAAGAGAAAAGGTATAGGTCGTATAGGTCCAATAGGCCTTATAGGACCTATTTTCGCCCGCCAACTGAGATGATCCTGTTGATCAGCTTTGGATCGTCGGGCAGCAGGCCTGATTTTGGCAATCTTGGCGTTAAGGTGACCCAGTTTTTGTCCATCGCAAACACGCGTCGAAACAGCGGCAACGACTCCTCAACACGGCCCATGTTGACCAATGCGACTGCGTGCCAGTAGATCATCTCCGCGTTGTTTGGCACCAGCTTCTCCGCGGCTCCGTACTCCCGCAGCGCGCCTTCGTTGTCTTTCTTTTCAACGGCAAGATCGCCCGCATTCATGTGACTGTAGGCCCGTTGCAACTTCACGAGGCGACGCAGCTCCAACAACGGTTGCGGACTATCCTCGACACGCAGATCGAAGGTTCGATCTTTCCAGGCGAGGCCTGTCGGCTTTCCGGTTACGACAACCATCGCGGCTGACTGCCGGCCACGAATGTCACCACCGACGGCCTGCGCCGCATCAAGTGCAGCCAGCATACGATCGGCAAGATCACCCTTCGTACTTTCAAATGCCCGAGCCATCGCAGGCCAAACCTTATCGTTGAGCATCAAGTTGGCCTGAACTGAAAAGTTCTTGCCAACAATGTGACCCACTGCCTGAATATCATTCTTGCCGGTCCAGGCATCTACACGACCTTGAGCATCGATCATCGCCACTTGCCTGACGTCTCGTCCTTCATCTTTCGCAAGTAGTTCCTTCAACGCGTCAGGAGCGCTCTTGCCCGCACGCATTAAGTCGAGACCATTCTTACCGTAACTCGGATCAACAAACGACTGCGTTGCCACCGCGCCGACACCGGCTTCAGCCCATGGCACAATTGGACCAACGGAAAACCAGTGTGACTGCACTGCTACACCCAATTCACCAGTCGCCGGATCACGCGCGACGATTGAAAACGTATGGACTGGCCGCACAGGAATTACCGGATTGTCGGAAGCAATTCCACGCATGTTTGGTAGACAAAAAACAACCGCCAGCATTAGAAGGAGGAACAAGGTTGCGCGCATTTTTCGACACCTCATCACGAGAAAAACGGATAGAACGGTGTGTTGCGAAAGATCCAAAACGAAACCACGATCACGAATAGCGCATATATATAAGACGCAGGTAGTGAATTACGTCGAGGTATCTCACCGCGCATTACAACAACGCTATAGCGAATAAGGGCATACAACAGAAAAGGAATAGCCAGCAGGAAAAGTGGATTCAGCATGAAAGCGGCTATGAAGTGACCGTGAAGTATCTGGTGCATGGCTCGAGTAGAGCCACAGCCCGGACACGTCAAACCGGTGAGCGCGCGAAACAGGCACACAGGAAAGAATCCAGTCTTGCCAGGTTCAAACACGTAGACGTAGGCAGAACCTGCCAACAACAACAACCAGATTGTGATGACGGTCGAGCGCCGGTACATGAAAAGAGTTTGCAGGAGCAGGATGCAGGAGCACAAGTAAGCGCGGCCCATATACCTGCCCCTGCCAACTGCGTCTGAGTGCTTAGAAGAGTTGGTTACTGGTGGGTGGGACCTTAGAACCAGCCCTTCTTATTCTGAATGTACGTCCTCACGAACTCTTCATCTGACTTGGTCAGATAAATGATGCCTTCGATGATGCTGAGAATGCTTGTAACCCCGCAAGTGAGCACGCCCATCACGAGCTGGATAATTCCTTCCGTGGTGTATCCCAGAATGAATTTGTGTACTCCAAGATAGCCCACGAGAATCGCACAAACTCCCGCAGGTATCTTCTTGTCAGCGCCCATCGCTTTCCAATCAGCTATGGCGCCCGGATGAACAGACTGCATCGGCTGATATCCAGTGCTCACTGGCGTGAGTGGCGCTTGACAGTTCGAACAATACTGCGCCATGTCATCGTTTATGGCGCCGCATTTTGTGCAGTATCTGGTCATGTTATTGAGATCTCCGGCGCGATTTCGTCGCCGGGCTGATTGATATTCAGCCCGGCACAGAATTCCGAAAACGCGGTTCTATGTTTAGTTGTGGCGTTTGCAAAGGGGTTAGAAACTACTGCTGCTTCCAGCCAACCCCATACCCACACCCATGATAACTACGAATAGCACGTAGCAAACAATACCGGCGAGTCCCAAACCGATGGCGATGAAGCTGAACATCTTTGCTTTCTTCGAAGAGTCGAGCGCCCCGGCGGTGTCGCCGGCTGCGACTTTGCTATTCACCTGCGCAGCGAAAATCACTCCGACGATGCCGAGGGGTAAGCAACAGAAAAGCGAGATGATTGCCGGTACCAGGTAATTAGGAACGCTGGCAGGCGCGCCCGAGCTGGGCGGGGGAGTCCATTCTTGAGACATTCAGTTTCTCCTGAAGACTAGTTTAGAAAGATTCCGGCGATAGATATGAACAGTCTGAGATTCGCCATTTATGCTGCATATCCGCCAGGTCCTCCACCCGCGTTAAATGTTGGAGGTGGTGGCGGAGCGCCTTTGCGTTTTTCAAAAATCGGCACACCGAGAAGGCCGCCGATAATGGCAAAAACAAACAACAAGGCGGCGCCGATGAGCGATTGAATAATAAGTGGAGCAATAGCGTTACCACTCGCCTCGAAACTCTGGCGCAACATTTCAGCTTGCCGCGGATCCACATTTTCCATGAGAGAAACAATCATGTTTCTCATGGTTGGACCGAGAGCCAGTGCAATTGGGACGCCGAGCACCACTGAGATCACAGCACCTATCGCCCCGGCTATTACACCCAAAACCGCTCCTTCACCGGGCCCGACAGGCTCCGGCGAATTCTTCACGTAAAGATAGGTCGCCAACATCCCACCCAGAATGGCCCAGAGACAGCAGCAAATGTTCGCCGCACTGACGAACGGAATGACTGAAAGCACGCCTATGAAGACGCCGCCAATCAGGGCAGGCTTAAGTTTATTATTCATCGAACTTGTACTCGTCCACTAATGAAAGTTGGAACAACTCAAGTATAGATCGCTGGATTGTCAGGGGTGGCCAAAGCGCCCTGAATAACTAACAAAGAGGGAGGGGATTGTCAATAAATTTGAGCCAGAAAACGAGCAGGAGCAGGCGTGAGGAGCAGGTCTACCGAGTCTGCTCCCGACTGCTGCTCCTGCTCCTATCCGTGATTTCTATTAGCGTATTTCGAGGCGATCACCGGCCTGAAGTTTGGGATCCTGCACGGCGCCTGCTTTGATCTGTTTGAGTGTGTACCGATTGGTTACCAGACGACCGTCCGCACCTTCGCGTGAAAGCTCTACCTTGTGGTCCGGTTTGGCGCCGCCAGCGGCCAGAATCGCCTGTAGCAAAGTGACACCGGGTTGAAACAACTTTTGACCGGGATAATTGATACGCCCGCCGATGTAATAGAACTCCTGTGGCCGGCTCGTTACCGTGATAATGTCGCCCGATTGCACCGTTAAGTTTAGAGTTTCCGGATCGCTGAGGTCGTGTGCCGGGCCCTGCATGCCGTGACGCATGATCACGATGCGCCCACCGTCGTTTCGTAATTGCGACTCAGCTAAAACCACGTAGAGCGGAACTCTCTCCCGTCTTAAATATCGTGTGCCGGGCATGCTGACAAGGCCAGTCACCGTAACCGAATGACTGAGGTATTGGCGTACCGATACTGAAACTTTCTCCACAACGGCTCTTCTCTTAAGTTCCGCAGAGACTATGTTCTGAATCTCTTCCGGCGTGAGTCCGGCAACGGAAACGAGGCCGCCGGCGATTGGCAGATCGATTGCACCGTCTTCTATGACAGTGAATAGAGTGGACCGATTATTGGCCGAATTCGGGAGGCGTATGTCCAGGACGTCGCCGGCTCCAACGCGGTAGATCTCGGTAAGCTGTCGTTCCGGAGCGGACGGGCCAGGAGAATCGTCGACGGAACTCTTGATCGGCAAAACGCCCGCAGTTTCCTGGGCGTTAACCGAAACAAGAGACACAAGAACAAGCGAAGCAAAAAGGGCTAGCGAAATTGGTCTTTTCATAGGCAGGGGGCAGATGCTTGAAATGGGCGCATTATGCGCGTCGTCTGAATAAGAAAGAGTCAATCGTGATGGCTTTCCGATTTTAGGCCACGGATTTTCACGGATGAAGACGGATCGCCTCTGCTAAGTGTCGATCCGCGCAAATCTGTGGCACAGTATGTCTTTATGTACGAGTTTGCAGTTACACCGGCCGTTACGAACATCCGCCGCCGTGGAGTCGAGATCAGCGAGGTGGCGCCCAACAGTCTGGGCGCCGAGATGGACCTCGAGAGCGGGGACCGAATCATAAAAGTCAACGGACGGGTAGTTCGCGACTATCTGGATTTTCGTTTTCACACTGCCGGCGAGACCGAGCTCGTGCTCGAAGTCCGGAAGAAGAGCGGCGAAGATTGGGAAGTCGAACTCGAGCGAGCGGAAGGCGAAGACTTCGGGCTGGCGTTTGAACAGATCGTTCCGCGACAGTGTGCCAATGAGTGCATCTTCTGTTTTTGTAACGGCAATCCTGCCGACGCGCGACCGTCGCTCTTTATAAAAGACGAAGACGTTCGTCTCTCTTTCCTCTACGGCAATTACACCACTCTTACTTCCATCAGCGAAGATGAAATGCGTCGCATCGTGGAACAGAGACTCTCGCCGCAGTACGTTTCCGTGCACGCGACTGACACGGACGTGCGGGCGTACCTGCTCGGCATCGACAAAGAGCGAGCCGACATCTCCGGCAAACTTGCGCGGCTGCTCGATGCAGGTATCGAAGTACACGCACAGGTGGTGTTGTGTCCGGGAATCAACGACAAGGAAGTGTTGGCGAAAACGATCTTCGATCTCGCTGCTGAGTATCCGCGCATCACGAGTGTTGCCATCGTTCCGCTTGGTCTTACTCGTTACAATACTGATCCGCGTTTGACGAGAGTGACTCCCGAGTTCTGTCGCGAAGTGATCGATCAAGTTGGCGCGATCCAGAAACAGCTACAAGCGCGTCTCGGAACAAACTTCGCTCTACTCGGTGATGAGATCTATCTGCGAGCAGGACGACGCCTTCCAGCCCGTTCACATTACGGCGACTATCCACAGATCGAAGACGGCGTCGGCATGGTTCGATCTTTCAAAAACGAATTCGCGAAAATTGTGCGACGGCTCGAGCGTGAAGATTGGACCAGCAGCAATAACAAGTCAGGCACGATTTTCACCGGAACTCTCTTTGCACCAGTGCTTAAAGAAATGATGGCCAGGTTGAATGCACAGTTTCAAACCCGACTCGTTGTTGAGCCAATTGAGAATGGTTACTTCGGTGGAGATGTTTCAGTTGCCGGCTTGCTGACCGGACAGGATCTGCTGAGTGCGCGTGATCGTGTAACCGGCAACTTTGTTTGCATACCAAAACAGATGCTGAAGAGTGATGAAGCGATCATGTTGGATGGGATGAAAATCAGTGAAGTGTCAAGCGCGTTGGGCCAACCGGTTCACGCCGTCAACCTGCAAGAGTTAGCCACGCTATTGCTGACTGAAAACTAACGCATGAGCGAGAGTGCTTCGACGACATCGAAAAGGATTCTTGATGTCGGTTGTGGTCAGAACAAGTTTCCCGGCGCCATCGGCATCGATGCGAATCGTTCGAGCCATGCAGATGTCATTCACGATCTGGGAGTGTTTCCGTATCCGTTCGCCGACAACGAATTTGAAGAAATAATTTGTCGCCACGTCATCGAGCATGTTCCGGACGTTCTCGGTTTCGTGAATGAGTTGCATCGCATCACTAAGGCTGGCGGCAGGTTGAAGATCGTTACTCCGCACTATTCAAATCCTGATTGGGCTACTGATCCAACGCATCGCAATCACTTCAACAGTTATTCGTTTACATGTTTTGTTCCTTCACGCACACCGTTTCCGTTTTACACGACAGCAGAGTTGAAGCCAGTGGCTACTCGTGTGAGTCTTGCGAATCTCTGGCGCGCTTTGGGTTTGGAGTTTCTGGTTAATCTCGATCAGCGTTGGCCATCGTTTCGCTTCACCCGAAAATTTTGGGAGTTCTACTTGTCGACAATCTTCCGCGGCAAGGAATTGTATTTTGAATTTGAGGTCGTGAAATAGTTCTTGCCACTTAGAACATCCGATTTTCCCCTCCGGTAAAACACCTAATTCGGGTCCAATAATTTGAATACAAATCCAGAAAACTGTAAGCTATGCGCGCCTTTGCCCACGAAATGAGCGCAAACTGTAGCTTTTCGCCCGATTGCTTGCTGGCGCAGTAATTGCTTCGTCTCAAAGTACACAGCCCATTTCGACAGAGCGGGCACTCCAATTCATACAGTCAGAGTAATTGGTTCGGCTTCTTCTTAAGGAACGAGGTGCTGAGCAAAATCTTCCTTTGCTCAGGAGGGCTAAAACCATTTTGGAGGATTACGAGATGAGAAACGTGCAGAAATCCTTCCTTGTGCTCGTTATCGTTGCGGCATTCGCGATAACGGCGTTGGGACAAGGAAGTTCGGGCTCTCTCTCTGGTTCTGTGGTCGATCCTAAAGGTGCAGTCGTGGCCAACGCGACTGTTACCGTGAAGAATATCGCCACGAATCAAGAGAACACAACGAAAACTAGCGACGACGGTACGTTCAGCGTCCCCGCGCTGTCTACTGGAATGTACACAGCGATAATTACTGCCTCTGGTTTCAAGCAGGCCGTTGTGACTGAAATCAAGATCGATGTCGGTAAAACTTCCAGTATTCAAGTCGAGTTGGAAGTTGGTGCGGCTACCGAAACAGTAACCATCGTCGGCGGTGGGGAGTTGTTACAAACACAGACCGCTACTATTGGTACTACTCTAACTGGCCGCCAAATTACAGACCTGCCGACAGCATCGCGTGACGCTTTGGACCTGGTGCTGGCGATGCCAGGTACGACGACCGTTGGACGGCCCCGTCAATCCTCCGTAAACGGTTTGCCAAAAGGTGCGATTAACATCACGCTCGACGGCATTAACGTTCAGGATAATTTACTCAAGTCGAATGATGGATTCTTTACTTACGTTCGCCCTCGCACAGATGCGATCAGTGAAGTGACCGTATCGACCGCAACCCCGGGCGCTGAAAGTTCGTCCGAAGGTGCGGTGCAAATTAAATTCGCGACGCAGGGTGGTACCAACGACTACCATGGGGGTCTCTACTGGTATCATCGCAATCCCGCGCTGAACGCAAACTACTGGTTCAATAATCGCGACCAGGCGCCTGATCCGGTAACTAAAAAAGCCCCACAAGCTCGTATTCTTCTGAATCAGCCCGGCGGAAAGTTTGGTGGTCCAATCCGCATTCCGAAGTTGTTTGACGGGACGGACAAGGCGTTCTTCTTCGTGAACTATGAAGAGTACCGGTTGCCGGAGAGAACATCACGAACAAGAAACATCCTGCACCCGTTGGCCCAGGCCGGCAATTATCGATGGTTCTCGGCCAGCGATCTCACTAGCTCCGCCACCTTCACGAGCTGCGCCAGCGCGCCCTCAGGTTCACCGGCAGCGTTCTTGTGTTCGATGAACGTTTTCTCGAAGGCGGGCTCCGTAGCTGATTGCAACCGCGCGGTTAGCGGAAATCAACCTTGCTTGACGACTCCGGACCCCACCGTCGGCAGTCTGCTGTCAAACATTCGCAGTTCAGTAAATGGATTCGTTATCAAGGATGCAGGCGACCCGAACATCCAACAGGTTTCGTTTGTGAACCCTGGCGGACAGGTCCGTAAGTTTCCTACGGTGAGGTTCGACTTTAATGTCGGTAAGAACCATCACATCGAGAACGTTTGGAACTATCAGCAGTTTCGTTCCAGCGTCGACTTCCTTAACGGTGTCGATCCCTCGTTCCCGGGGTTCCCGAACACCGGCAGTCAAGATTCAAACCGCTTCTCAAACTCGACTGCCTGGCGTTGGACCATCTCGCAGAACCTGGTGAATGAAATGCGTTACGGCGTATTAGGTGGCACCAGCTTGTTCTTTGCCGGAGTCAACGCTACACAGTTCGAGAATCAGGGTGGTTACAACCTTGGTCTCGGAAACTTCGCTTCAGGTGGATTTACATTAACCAGCGCCACTGCGACAGCGGCCCCAAGTCGTCGTCACACTCCGGTGCGACAGTTCAATAACAATTTGAACTGGGTGACTGGAAACCACTCGCTTAGTTTCGGCGGCAACTTCACCAAAATTACTTATTGGAACCAGGCGCTAACCGTAGTTAAGAGCGCAGTCTTTACTACTAGCCAGACTCTCGATCCCGGCGGCTTTGACGCGTTCAGTGGCTTGCCTGCGACGCAGCAGGGGGGTGCGGCCCAACTCTACTACCTGCTTTCTGGACGCCTGACCGCGGTCAACGCAAACGCACGTTTGAATGAAGACACACTTAAATATTCGTTCCTCGGTGATCTGGAGAGCCGTGCCGGTCAGAAGGAATATGGCATTTTCGCGCAAGATAGCTGGCGATTAACACCAGCGCTAACTCTGAATGCAGGCTTGCGATGGGAAGTGCAACTACCCTTCGAAGGCTTGAACAATACGTTTGCCACTGTGCCGCTCGAAGGCCTCTACGGCGAGTCGGGCTTGGGTAACCTATTCAAGCCCGGTACGCTAACGGGGGCCACCTCGAATTATGTGTCATTTGGAAAAGGCTACAAAACGTATAAGGCTGATTACGGTAACTTCGCACCAACAGTCGGCATCGCCTGGTCACCTAATTTTGAGAATGGAATTCTCAGGCGGCTGAGCGGAAACGCCGGACAGACGGTGATTCGTGCCGGCTACTCCGTCGCATTCAACCGCGAAGGTGTGGGCGTGTTTACGGCCGTCACCGGCGGCAATCCGGGTGGAACTCTAACGGCTAATCGCAATCTAACCTTAGGTAATCTGCCCGTTGGCACTTACCTCCGACAAGGTCCGTTTGCGCCACCAAGCTTCCCTTCAGAGCCGGTCTATCCAAACACTGGACTGATTACTGACGCAGTGAACGCTTTCTCGCCGAATCTGAAGGTTGGCAAGATCCACTCCTGGAGTTTCGGCATACAGCGCGAGCTCAATGCAGATACAGTTCTTGAGGTGCGTTACATCGGTAATCGCGGTAGGGACCTGTGGCGCCAGTACGATCTCAACGAACTAAACATCATCGAGAACGGCGTGTTCGCAGAGTGGCAATTGGCACAGCGAAACTTGATTGCCAACATATTGGCTAACCGCTGTCAGCCCGGCTTGAGTCCAATTAAAGGCGAGCCCGGCTTCACTCCTGGTTGTCAGGCGAACTTCGCGTATTTTGGTAATGGCACGGGAACATTCCCGCTGCCAATCACTCTGGGATACTTCCAGGGACTCTCCGGGACGGCTGTGACCAACGCGGCAAATTACACCAACGCCAACTTCAGAAGCAGCACGTACTACAACACCATGAACCCGTTGAACCCGGCTCCGCTGACCTTCGGCAACAACCTGTCGAGTACGTCTTTTGACAATCGGCGAACGGGTGCTGGTGCGCTGTTCCCGTACAACCACTTCCTCGTCAATCCCGGCAAACGTGGCGGTGCTTTCATCGTCGATAACTCTGGTGAGAGTTTCTACGATGCCGCCACTATCGAATTGCGCAGACGTCTGTCAGCAGGTTTGTTGATTCAAGCTAACTACACGTTTGGCAAAGCTATTGCCAATACATATGCGAGTAGCTCGTCTGTTTTCGATCAGCCAAACACGCTGCGGAATCCTGATCTCAGGAGAGGAGTGGCGCCATTCGACATCACTCACAGCTTCAAGGCCAACTTCATTTACGAATTGCCTGTTGGACAAGGGAAGAAGTTCTTCAGCGGCTCACGAGGCATTATCAATGGCCTCATCGGCGGCTGGGGCTTCAACGGAAACATCCGCATGCAAAGCGGCAGTCCGTTCTCGCTGGGTAATGTCCAACTCGTTGGCATGGACGCCAAAGAGTTGCAGAAGCAAGTCGGTGTTTACAGAGATCCCGATGGGTTCATCTATGTGTTTCCGAAGGATATCCGCGACAACACTGTGAAGGCCCACAATCTCGCCGTGCAGATATTTACGCCTTCGAACAGTGCTCCTAACGGCACGCTCAGCACTGCGACCATTACCTACACTCAGGGCGCGCCGTCCGGCAGGTTTATCGCCCCAGCGGGTTTTGGCAACTGTCAGCAAAGCTTCGGGCATGTTCCAAGCCTGAACGCCCCGCTGATCGGTGGCGGCTGCGGCTTTACCATCCTGGTACTCAAGGGACCAGCTTTCTTCCGCTCTGACTTAAGCCTGGTGAAGAAGGTTCGGTTCAACGAAAGGATGAATCTTGAGTTGCGAGGCGAGTTCCTGAATGCGTTCAACAACATCAACTTCCTCGTCGGATCTGCTGGAAACGACTTGAACACGCTGGGCGGGTTTACGTCGTCTGCCTTTGGTCGTATGACAAATGCTTATCAGGATTTGTCGACCACCAACGATCCGGGCGGCCGTTTGGTCCAACTCGTAGTCCGGTTCAACTTCTAAGAAGTTTCGACCAAAACTACAGTGAAGAGGAGAGCAGGTTTCTGCTCTCCTCTCTTAATTTCCCGGTTATCGGAAGATGATTGAGCGGCGAAGCTTTCTTTCCTTGATTTCAAAGACCATCGCGGGCGCAGCACTCCTGCCACGAGTCGCCCGCTCAGCTAATCCCTCTTCCTGCTGGCTGGACGTCTGCGCGCCCTTCATCATTCAAGACCCAGCGGCCGGATTAGAGTCTGAAATAGTGCTCACTTCAGACAACTTCGTTGGCTCAGGTGGTTATGCCGACGGCGTTGACACTACTGACTATCAAATCTATCTGTACGACTCTGAAGGACGACCATTCGGCGCAGACGGGATTGCGCGCCGTTTGTCAGCTCCCGCAATGCACACCACAGTCATTCCCGTTCGCGAGCTGGTTGGACCAGATACGAGCTTCTGGGGCGGATTGAGAGTTCGCCTGCAACCTAAAACCCGAACGCCAACACATGCCAGCGATCTCTTCAGCTCGGCCTTTGTTCGTTGGAAGAGCAGCGATTCATTCACCAACGTGCATGCCAATCCCGATCCATTGCAATGGCAACGTCCGGACAGTTTCTTCTATTCAATGCCATTTCCGCCGCTCTCTGCGTACGAGTGTGTCTATAGCCTTTTCAATCCCTACGATGAAGTCAGCACCGGCACGTTGACCTTTTACGATCAACTCGGATTCAAGCTGAAAGAGCTGCCCTACAATTTGAAGCCTCACACCTCAGTGCTGGTTGACATGCGCAGTGGTGACTACACCACTCAGATCAAGCAGTTGTTCACGGGAGCAGAAAAGCGTCGCGACTCTAATCATGCTATGCGTGGCGGAGTCAGTGGCGGGACGATAGCGGTTACAAATCGTAGCGGTTCGGTTAAGAATTTTGGCTATTTGCTCATGAAGCAAACCGGTAGTCCAAAGTTCAGCGTTGAGCATCCCATTCACCAGCCGCCGTATAATCCTTCACCCGCGCGAAATCCATTTGATTCTCAGAACCGTTTCAAAGCTCAGAACATTCTTTACACTCCATTGGTTTTTCGTTCGAAAAAAATCGGCGGCATCACGCTTCAGTCGCGCTTTCACTTGAGCTCTGGTGCGCCTATGGAAGAGATTCTCTGGTTGAATCCTTTTATTACTGATAACGCGGGCAAAGTCGTATGGCAAACTGGCGACGGTTCAAAGCTTCCCGATTCAATTTCAGCAAAACAAATTGAACGAGGCGCCATCAAGCTACCAGGCCAACAGAGCTGCGTGTTTGACTGCTCACGCATCGACCTGCCGAAACAGTTTTCAGGCGGGCTTTCGTTGGCGATTGCACCACTCTCAAATCACACGTTGATGAAGGTGGAAGTGATCGCTGTCGAATGGAACGCCACGACGTTTACGCATTTTCGTCCCGGTCTCGCCGCGGCGCGCGCCTATCAAAAGCCACCTTCACGCGCTGGACTGGCGACCGACTACATCGTTGCGGGGGCTGCCCTCAGCGGTAAACTGGGAAAGATGAGTCGCGACGAGATCGTCGCTGTCATAAACATCGATGACAAAAGCATCGCTGGAAATCCATCACTCGAAGTGTTTTCTTCCGGTGGTTTGATGGCGCGAATTGGTCTGGGTGAAGTGCCGGCGTTTAGTTGTCGTCATTACCTGCTTTCGGAATTGCTATCTGAAAAGGTTCGGGCCAACGACTTAAGCCTGCGATTATTCGACGAGCAAGCGACCCTGCTGATGTCTGTCTTGCATCTTGATTACAAACGTCGAGATATCGCTGCCGATCACGGGTCGGATCGCTTTTCGACCTTCAGCGAATTTACTTGTGCGACCGATCGGCGTTAATCCGCGGTCACATTATCATGTCAAGGAGTCTCAATCATGAGAGTAGTATCTGCGTGCTTTGTTGTTGTTGTGTTGCTGAGCGTTGTTGTCGCGCAAAAGCAGAAGCCATGGACTGAGTGGTCCAAGAAAGACATCGACAAAACTCTTAACGATTCGGCGTGGGGACAAACGCAGAGTGAAGGTGGCGACCAACAGTCGAGCAGTACAAGCGCAATCACGCAGGTTGCAGCGCCCAGAGCGGCTGAACGTGATATCAGTCGGACTGGAGAATCGGGTGAAGCAAAACCTTCGACGCTGGTGAAGTATCGCGTGCGGTTCTTGTCAGCGAAACCGGTTAGGGCCGCTTTCGCGCGAATGGTGTTATTGTCCAAGTCAGAGCCAGACCCGAAACTCACGGATCAACTTCAGAAATTCATCGATCGCGATTTCAGCGACTACATCGTGGTTTCAGTAGGCCTTGAAGTCGGCGATCAGAAAATGGCCGCCCCACTCATGAGGATTTTTACGACGGCCACGACGGAAGGCCTTCAAAAGAACGTTTATCTCGAGCGCAAAGACGGTCAGAAGCTATATTTGATGGAATACCGCGCGCCAATTGAAGACGGCATGGGCGCGAAGTTTGTCTTTCCGCGGACGGTCGAGGGCCAACCGTTTCTCAGTGAGAACGACAGCGTCCGGTTTGTAGCTCAGATGAATGACAAGTTAAAACTAAACACACGTTATAAACTCTCCGACATGCTCTACGAAGGCAAGCTGGAATACTAGTTTGGTCCAGAATGGAGGCCGGATGAGAATCAACTTCCGAATACTCTTGGGCTTTGTTCTGGTGTCGGCGATCTTGTTAGTTGCCGTGGCAGTTGACGCTGTCCAGAAGGAGAAGAAGTCGTGGATTGAATGGGACCGCAAAGAAACAGAAAAAATGCTCAACCATTCTCCGTGGGCTCAGTTGCAAACCGATACCGATACTACCGAGATGTTTTTTCGGCCAACCTCGGATCCCAATTTACCTGGTGGCAGCAGGGCACCCAATTCCGCCGGTCGGACTGAGCAGGGAGCGACTAATCAGGAGACAAACGTTACCTATGGGATTCGTTTCTTTTCAGCCCGGCCCATAAGACAGGCGTTCGTACGCATGATTCAGTTGCAACAGAAGCAAATTGAGCCGGACGTACTCGAGCGAATGAAGCGCTTCGCCGAGATGCCTGCGACCGATTCGATCATTATTGCGGTGACGATCGAAGGCACTGACAAACGTTCTCTCGGCAAAGTCATGCAGCTGATTAACAGCTCCGTTACCGGAACCCTCAAGAACACAACTTACCTGGAACGTAACGATGGCAAAAGACTTTTTCTGGAGGAATACTCACCGCCCGGCAGAGATGGCTTTGGCGCGCGGTTTATCTTCCCGCGCAGGGTCGATGAAAGACTTTTCCTCAACCCCGACATCAACGAGGTTCGCTTTGTTTCCGAGATTGGATCCATGATCAAGCTGAACAAGCGTTTCAAGCTCGCGGACATGATGCTCGACGGTAACCTTGAGTACTAGCCACCAGATCTACACAGATAAGATACTGTGGAAAAAATCGAATAATTCAAAAACTCGTAGTCCGATCTCCAAAATTTCGTCGGCCGTGCGCTGGCAGAATCATATTCCCCAGCGAAATCGCGAGTTTCCGAAGAGACCTTCAGGCATATCTATTGCTGTTGGCATTTCTCCGTATACCCCGCACTGGAATACCCGGACTTAATTTTTCGTTTGTTTATTCGAGGCTATTGCTCGTCGACCCGGGGCAATAAATCAGAATTTCAGTGAACGCTCCGTTTACTGTTCCTGATTAGATCTCATCGGTCCCAGCTTTCAAACACACATGCCAGTTTCTCTGGTTTCAACTCTGCGATGTGAGATCCCCAGCTCTAGGAGGAAAAATGAGAAAGTTTACGAAAACTCTGATCGTGGGTATTGCGATTCTCTTCATTCAAATCGTGATTCAGGGTCAAACAACGACGGGTTCTTTAACAGGATCGGTTACTGACCCCGGCAACGCCGTCATTGCGGGTGCCACCGTTACGGTAACCAGCGTCAGTACGGGTGCGGAGCGCATTGGAACAACCAACAGTTCTGGAGCATTCGATTTCCAGGCTCTGCTGCCCGGCACATACACTATTTCTGTTGAGGCGGCTGGATTTAAGAAAGCGATAGTCCGCGACGTCATTGTTTCGGTTGCATCGACTGCTCAACTCACCATTCCGCTGGAGATTGGTCTGGCAAATGAAACTGTTACGATCACGACGACCCAGGATGTAATTAACAGTACCAGTCCGAGTTTGACCAACGTAATCAATACCAGACAGGTCGTTGATCTTCCGCTTGGCGGTCGAAATCCGGTCGAGCTTGCCGCGTTGCAGGCCGGCATCGCAGTAATTGGAACTGACACGCGTGGTGCGTCCGTAGGAGGGCTCCGGCAAACCGCCGTAAACCTCACACAAGACGGCATCAACGCGATGGACAACTTCGTCAAGACCAGCTCGTTCTTTGCGATTACTACTCCGTCGCTGAACTCCACGCAGGAATTTAGTATCACCACCGGCACTGTCGGCTCAGATGCTGGACGCGGCGCCGCACAGGTCAACCTCGTTACCAAGGGTGGCACGAACGATTTTCATGGTGGCGCATTCCTTCAGTTGCTAAATGAGAGCTACAACGCCAACACCTTTTTTAACAACTTCAATGGCACTGTAAAACCGGTACTTCGTCAGCACTTCTATGGCGGTGACATCGGCGGGCCCGTATACCTGCCGAGATTTGGTGAAGGTGGACCGAGTGTTTACAGCGGTAAGGATCGAGCCTTCTTTTTCTTCTCATACGAAAAGTTCAACCAGAGGCAGGGCCGTGCGAATAATCGAAACGGTGTGCTAACCCAGGAAGCGAGGAACGGCACCTTCCGCTACGTCGGCACCAATGGCGCACTTCAGACAGTCAACCTGCTATCGATCGGCAACGTCCACACGTTAAATCCGGTCATGACAGCCCATCTCGCGCAGATACCGGCGGCGAATAACTTCAACTGCTCAAACAGTGATGGCTTCAACATTGGGTGTTACACCTTTAATGTCTCAGAAGCCACCATCAATGATAAATACGTAGTGAGGTACGACCACGAACTGTTCAAAGACACACACCTGGGTTCCCATAAACTTGAGTTTGTTTACAGCAGAGTCGTGACGTCGACGCACCCGGACGTTTTCACAAACGGGCTTGACGCTCCCTTTCCAGGTGGCGTTAGCGGATTTCAGGCCTCAACGCGAAATCTGGTTACACCGGCCCTCGTCTCAACGTTTGGTAGCCGCTGGACCAATGTCGTGCGTTACGGCCGTCAATGGGCGCCGGTAGATTTCAATCGTGATACACCGCCATCGGCCCCATTTATTTCGCTGCCGGGCGTGCTTGTTAATTACGACAATACGTTCATGCCGCAGCCGCGAAACACGATCGTAAACCAGGTTACAGACACTCTTTCGTGGGTCAACGGCAATCACGTGTGGAAGTTTGGTGCTGACTGGCAGAACGTTTTGGGAATCAGTCGGAACGACGCTGGCATCAATCAAACAATCCAGTTGGGAACCAACACAACGAATGGTGCCGGATTCACACTTGGCAATCTACCTTTCGGCTCGAATGCGAATCTGACAGCCGCAACGACCGTTTACGCTGCGATCGTCGGCAATTTACAGTCCTCCAGCCGGACTTTAAATGTGACTAGTCCCGATTCCGGTTTTGTACCTGGTGCTACACGATTGCGACTCGTGCAGGAAAAAGATCTCGCACTCTTTGCACAGGACCAGTGGCGACTGAAGAGCAACTTTACGCTTAACTATGGAGTGCGCTGGGATTACATGGGTGTGCCGACCGTTCCGAACGGACTGGCGATCCAACCGCAGTACAGCGATCTGTATGGCATCTCGGGATTTGGAAATCTTTTTAAACCGACTGCCGCTCCCGGCACCCAAACACAACCTGGCGCGACGTTGAAGTTCGTGAGTGGCGATACAGGCATCGGTCTTTACAAGAACGACTGGAATAACTTTGCACCGTTCCTCGGTTTCGCTTACTCACCTGGCTTTAAGTCTGGACCACTTCACTTCTTGTTTGGGGATGAGGGAACGAGCTCCATCCGCGGCGGTTACTCGGTAAGCTACCTGCATGACGGTGTCACCACATTCACCAATCTCCTCGGAACGGGAACAACTAATCCCGGGCTGATAGCAACGGCAAATCTTTCGGTGCTGAGCAACACCAATCCACACACTGCCAACCTCGTTGGCGTACTTGGTCCAGGTGGTGTGCCACTCGACACACCAACATTCAAGATTCCGATCACCGACCGCGAAAACTTCCTGCTCAACTCGGCTAACGGTCTTTGGACGGTCGATCCAAATCTCCGCAGCCCTTATGTGCATCAGTTTAGCTTCGGTATCGAGCGAGAGATCTTCAAGGACACCGCACTCGAGATCCGATACAGCGGCAATCGTGCTCCCAACACATGGCGTGCGCAGGACATTAACGAAATAAATATCTTCGAGAACGGATTCCTGAATGAGTTTTTGCACGCCCAAACGAATCTCGCGTTATACAGGTCGGCGTTCCCGAATTGCGGCAAGCCTAACAATCCGCCTTGCCAGTTTGGCAATGTCGGTTTGCCGGGTCAGTTTGCTCTCCCCAATATGGCCAAATTCTTTAACGGTTTCGCTCCGACGAGCGCTAGTGGGTTTGCTAGTACGACGTTCATCGGGAATCTGGATGCAAATAACGTAGGCAACATGGCGAGTACGCTGGCATTCAATGCGGCATACAGAACCAATCGCGAGTCTGTTGCGGTCGGACTGCCCGCGAACTTTTTTGTCGCCAATCCAAACGCTGCCTTTGCCCGCGTCTTATTCAATGATGCAAGGTCAAACTACAACGCGCTGGAGGTTGAGGTGCGCCGGCGGTTCTCAAAGGGGCTGCAGTTCCAGGCTGACTACACCTGGAGCAAGGCAATGGGTGACGCTGTCGATGCGCAGGGAAATAACCAGAGCGATTTGGTCCCACGACTCACACTGCGCAACCCGGACTTGGATTATCGCCGGTCGAATCAAGATCAGACGCAACGATTTGTAGCAAATGGCATCTACGATCTTCCCTTCGGCCGAGGTCGTTCCTACTTCACCGGTGTGAACACTGTCGTGGACAGGCTCGTGGGCGGCTGGTCCATGGGAGTTATTACAGTATGGTCAACTAGTCCGCCGTTCTATATCTCGGCGGGCCGTTCGACATTCAACTGCGTAGCACCGCAGGTGAACGGCGTTTGTCCTACAGCCAATAATGGCGCCCAACTGGTTGGGATAAACTTTGAGGAATTCAAAAAGCATGTCGGCCTGTTCTTTGACAAAGGTGGGGTTTTCTTCGTCAATCCGGCGATACTGGACATCACCTACAATTCGGCGGGCAAGGTTGCTACCTCAAAGCTCAAACCAGGATTGATGACGGCTCCAACTCCGGGCACCTTTGGTAATTTCCCGGTGAATAGTCTGAGTGGCCCGAATTACTTCAACCTCGATCTTAGTGTGACGAAGAGGATTCCGATCTCGGAGCGAGTGAAGTTTGAAATCAAGGTCACGGCCATCAACATCCTGAACCATGCCAATTTCATATTTCCGGGCAACAACGTGACGAATCAGAATTTTGACTCAACCACGTTTGGTCTGATCACCGCTCAGCGCGGCAATGCGCGCAACATTAACTTCATCGGACAACTGCGCTTCTAGTCTTTCGAAGTTAATAGCTACTGGATCTACCTCCGAGGTGCGATCCATCACGGGGCGTTGTCGGAGATATCGGCAACGCCCTTTGTTATTATTGAGGCCAGCGGGGCTTTGCCTCAAAGACGTTTTCATTCACACCGGGCTTCAGCCCGGTGCCAGACCTGCAGCATTAACAGAAAACCGTTGAAACGGTTTCTCAATAATGTGAGTGCCCTTTCCACCGGGCTAAAGCCCGGTGTGAATGAAAACGACTTTTGATGAGGCAAAGCCGGCCAGCGGACATGAGGTAAAAGCGATGTCAGCATCAAGATTAGCCTTGGCAGTTCTCTTTGCCTGCTTTGCTATACCAGTAAGCGCGCAGATGAGTCCGCCCGGAGCCGGTGACACCGGTCTGGGAGGAGTTAACACCATCAACGGGTCCGTGATTGCTGGCGGGCAGCGACTACAGCGACGAATTACGGTTCGTCTTCAAAGCATGACCAGGGGCGACCGCGTTGTTATGACTGACGACTACGGAAATTTCTCATTTAGAGGCCTGGTGTCTGGCGACTACACAATACTCATCGATAAAGAAAAGGATTTTAAGCCTTTCTCACAAGTAGTCAGTGTGATTCAGCTACGTGGTTTCCCCGCGCAAACCTACACTCTCAGTATTCGTTTGGAGTTCATAGACCGAACTGAGGCGAAGCCCGGAGTTCTTAATGTCGAGTTTGCGAATGTTCCCAAGCCTGCTCTGGTCCATTATGACAACGCCCTCGAACAAGCCAGGAAAAAAGATCATCCAGGAGCGATCGAAGAACTGAAGTTGGCGATAAAGGAGTATCCGTCTTTTACCCAGGCATTCAATGAGCTCGGGGTCCAGTATTTGAAACTCAAGCAATTGGAAAATGCCGACGAGGCATTCCAACAGGCATTAAAGATCAATCCCAACGCCGTTTCGTCTCTCATCAATCGCGGTATTACAAACGTCCTCATGAAACGGTATGGCGAGGCGGTACCGATTCTTCGTAAGAGTCTGGAGAAGAATAAGCAGTCAGCAGTTGGGCATTATTTTCTGGGCCAGGCCCTGGCAAACCTCGGGCTGTTTGACGATGCAGAAAAAGAACTCCTGGCCTCGTTGGAACTCGGAAAAGAAGAAATGAAAGAGGCCCACAGAATGCTGGCGATCATATATGCATCTCGAGGCGCCAGGAAGCAGGCGGCGGACCAGTTGGATGCTTATCTTAAATTGGCGCCCGATACACCCGACGCTCAGAGGCTAAAAGACAAGATCCGAGAACTCCGAGAATCGAATTAAGCGACTTATTAAACCCTTCACTCCTTTTTTTGTGCATTTGTAGACTCACCCGTATACTGCCGTAGAATGGAGGCACTCTCGAGAAATCAATTGGCACTTGCGCCGCTGGGCGCTGGTGATCTGATCGATCGTGCCCTCAGATTGTATCGTCGCCATTTGTTTGTCTTAATCAGAACTGCCGCCCCTCCTGTCATAATTGTCGCGGCCGGCTGGATGCTCTTGTCGATCAGCATTCGACAGTTCTTCATCGTCTCTGAGACCGGCGAACTCTTCTGGTACGGCTTTCTATTGTTTGCCTCCGCCGTGATCATGATTTGTGGTTACCTTTTTATCCTCGTGGTGATGGGAGGCGCCACGCGTACGCTGGTAGCTCATCTGCTGCGCAATGATCCCGTCACGGCGCGCGCCACTTACGCCGCAGTGCGAGCTCGATTCTGGGGACTTTCGTTCGCCTCGCTAATTGTTTTGATTTGGATCATGGCTTCGATGGTGGGTGCATTTATAGGGTGGGAGATGGTATTTGGCATCTCCTTCATCCTCGTGAGTTTACTCGCGATGGTTGCGAGCTGGCTGGCGGTGATTCTGGGCGTCGTCGCATTTTTGCTCGCGACTGCTCTTTCGCTCTGGCTCTTCTTCTTCATAGTTGGGAGAGTCGCTTACGTACCTCAGGTCATGTTGGTGGAAGGCAAGGGTGTATTTGACGCGATTGGACGTAGTTTTACTCTCGCGAAGGGCAACGTTCGTCGCTTGATGGCCATGACCTTGTTTACGACTTTCGCAACCATCTCAGCCTTGATGATTCTGATTGTATTTATTTACATCGTGGGTTCTTTTAATGGCTTCGATGCAACAAACTCAGCTGAGTGGCCAGCATGGTATACAAGTTCATATAGCATAATCGGTCCCCTGGCATCGATACTCCTGACGCCGGTTTGGATGTTGGGTTTGTCACTACTCTATGTGGATGAACGTGTCAGGCATGAAGGCTATGACATCGAGTTGATGGCTGCGCGTCAACTGGGAGAACTCCCAGATATAAACGTCTCATCGCCGCTGGGAACCGCGTTGTCATCGATGGAGCGTAAACAACCGCCGCCATTACCAAGGCCGACAGGTCGCATACTCGACATCGGTTAATTAATGTTTCCAACAACGACATCACGGCGCCGTAGTCTAACTGTTTTGCTGCTGGTGTTGATTGTTTGCACTCACGTTGCCGCTGTTCCGCTCTCGGGTTATCACCAGAACCTCAAACGCGCGATTGAAACTCTAGAGTCACTGACGAAAATCGCCGACGACGCACCGGCGGACGATTTGGAGCAGAAAGTTCAGGAGTCGACCAGCGCAGTTCGATCGATTCTGCCCGAACATGAGACGGTTGAATTCGAGGGAGATTCATACACCGTCGACAATAGCTGGTTACACAAATCGCTTGATGAACTTAACGAGTCGGCGGATCTATCGAGCAAGCTTGATCAAATCCTCGACACTCTGCGTGCGCTTGAGTCGAGAGTTGCGGATCGTGAAGCCCCAGGACGTTTGACGGATAGTAAAGAACAGGCGAAAAGCCGGCTCGAAAACATTCTCAAACGGCCGGAATACGCCACCGGTGAACGTGGTTCGAATGCTCTTGCTCGTTTATTGCAGGACTTTGCGAGGTGGCTGGAAAAGTTTTTTCCGAAGCGCCGTATGAGCACCGGCCGGGTCGACTGGCTCAGCTTGATTGTGCGGATCGTTGTTCTGGCGCTCGCGGCTTTCGTAATCGGCTATGTCGTCAGAATTCTTCTGATGTGGTTTTTAGGTCGCTCGGAAAAAGGGAAGAGTGAAAAGAAGAAAGAGGCCCGAATCGTTTTGGGTGAACGACTCGAGCCGGATGCGACTGCGACCGATTTGCTGTCGCAAGCTGAAATACTTGCGCGCCAGGGCGACCTGCGTGCCGCAATTCGTAAAGGCTACATAGCGTTGCTGGTTGAATTAGGTGATCGCAAGACAATCAGCCTGGCCCATCACAAAACCAATCGCGATTATCTGAATTCGCTGCGCAGCTTGCCACAGCTACATTCTCGCATGCGCGGTCTCACCGACAGTTTCGAACGTCATTGGTATGGTTTTGTCGAAGCCACTCAGAATGACTGGCAGGATTTTCGTACCGGTTACTACGCTGCGTTGGAAGGTGGGAACAACTGACAATGCGCCAGCGACTCACAATCGTTCTTACCTTCGTAGTGATCATTGGTTTACTGGTCCTGCTCAATTCGGTTGCGCATGTAAAGCAGGATAAAGTTCAGGATTTTGAAATAACTCCCAACCGCTCAACCTATCACGCTGGACCAACAGGACTCCGCGCGCTTCATGATTTCCTCAACGAATCGGGCTACAAGATCGTCCGTTGGCGCGAAGCGCCAAGAAAATTGCTGGGCGATTCCGGAAAGCTGGTCACGACTTTCGTAGTCGTGGGCCAAACTAAGATTCCAGTTGATGATGACGATGCAAAGTCTTTGCGCGATTGGGTGTCAGCAGGTGGCCGGCTCGTCATTATCGATCGCAAACTCGATAGCCTGCTGCCAGAGTCGGGTGGTTGGAGAATTTTCACGAGTGCGCTTGAGACACCCTTTTTTGATGTAGATCCGGGCAATTCAGGCCAGATGACAGACGGTGTGACTGCGCTGCAACCGGTTCAGCCTACTGTGCTGACAACCAATATTCAGTCTGTAATGCCTTCTCGATTTGCGTCACGATTGAGAATTCTGCCTCCGTCTGAAGATGAAAGCTCGGAAGACAACGAACCACCTGTAAAAGTTCGAGCAGGCGACCGTTCAAGCAAAGTGGTTATAGATGAACCGCTTCCGGCCGTAGCGATTTCCACATCACCAGCGCCGATCGTGCACATTAGCGACAGCCGCGGCGCTCTACTGGTCGATTACACCTATGGATTGGGCAAGATTGTAATACTCAGCGATCCGTATATCGTCACGAATAGCGGTATCAAACTGAACGATAATTTGCAGCTCGCGATCAATGCGATTACTGCACGAGAGGGCGTAATTGCTTTTGACGAATATCACCAGGGCAGAGGAGTGACGGAAAACGCTTTTGCCGCCTACTTTGCCGGTACGCCCGTTTTGGCGCTCGCGGGTCAGATAGTTCTTCTGGTGCTGCTACTGTTGTGGACCAGTTCGCGCCGGTTCGGCCGTCCTTTGCCTTTGCCACACGTCGATCGGCGCTCCAGTCTGGAGTTTGTTGCTTCAATGGCTGAGTTGCAGGAACGTTCGCGAGCATTTGATCTGGCTATCGAAAACATTTACACGCGCACCCGCCGTGTTCTCGCTCGTTATGCCGGACTGGATTACAACAGCTCGCGCTCAGAGATTGCATCGCGTGTTGCAGAGCGGTCATCGATTGATGAGCGCAAATTAGAGACTCTGATGCGGCAATGTGAAGAAGCAATCAACGGGGCGCCAATTACTGCGCGCCAGTCGATCGAGCTCGTGCGGCGACTGCGCGATGTAGAAAGAAGGCTGGGCCTGTTTATACGCCAGCGAGACATCCGACAAGCAGCCGAAAACATTTGACCGCGGAGCTTTGATCTTTGTACTTTGAACTTTGTTCTAAGCACAAAGCACAAAGCACAAAGCACAAAGACCGAAGACCACACATGCCTGAGACCGTCTCCTCTACTGTCGACCACATTAGAAATGAACTGCGGAAAGTTATCGTCGGCCAGGACGATGCGATCGAACAGATTTTGATCGCATTACTGGCTGAAGGCCACGCGCTCGTTGAAGGCGTGCCCGGCACGGCAAAAACGCTGACCGTCAAGACGCTATCGCGAATCATTAACGCGAGCTTCAGCCGTATTCAGTTTACGCCGGATCTGATGCCTTCCGACATAACCGGTACCAACATCTTCAACATCGCCACGTCGAGTTTCAATTTGCGGCGTGGCCCAGTCTTCACGGATATATTGCTTGCGGACGAAATCAATCGCACTCCACCAAAAACGCAGGCGGCTCTCCTGGAAGCGATGGAAGAGCGTCAGGTGACCATCGATGGTGATGCTTATCAGTTGCCGCCAATCTTTACTGTGCTGGCGACCGAAAACCCGATTGAATACGAGGGGACTTATCCGTTGCCTGAGGCCCAGTTGGATCGCTTCCAGCTCAAGATCTTGCTTGACTATCCGAATGAAGATCACGAGCGCGAAGTGATAGCGCGTTGGAATTCCGGTTTCAATTCAAAGCGGTTGGAGGAAGTTGACATAAAACCGCTTTCCGATCCGGCGGCAATCATTCATTGTCGCGCAGAGGTCGCACGAGCGCAGATGGAGCCTGGCGTGCAACGTTATGCGGTTGATCTGGTCCGGCGAACGCGCGTGCATCCATTCATTCATTACGGCGCGAGCCCACGTGCCTCCGTGGCGCTCTTGCTTTGTTCGAAAGCACTGGCGGCAATTCGTGGACGCGACTTTGTAACTCCCGACGACGTGCGCGATGTTGCCTTGCCGGTTCTGCGCCATCGTTTGACGCTGCGCGCTGAAGCTGAGCTCGATGGCGTTACGCCGGATTCAGTTATTACAGATATTCTCAAGTCGGCGGAAGTTCCACGATAAAAACAGGTCCTATAGGTCCTATACGACCTATTAAGGCAAAACTACCTTGCGCTTCGTTTTCACCAGGCTCTTCTACTTTCTCGCCGCACTCGCGCTTGTTCCCCTATCGTTATCGTGGCAGCAACCGTGGTTGCGTTGGGTTGCTTTGGGCTACGACGTCCTGCTGCTTGGCGCGGCCTTCGCGGAGTCAAGGTTCTGCCACCTGCCAAACGGTTTGATGATCTCGCGTGAGTTCAGCAGCCGCTTTGCAATGGGAGCAGAGACGGAAGTTCGCATCCATATTCAAAACACCTCCAATCGATCGGTCTCGTTGATGTTGAAAGACGAGTATCCGCCGCAGATGGATTTGAGCGGCATGCGAGAAGGTCGCGTTGATGTTGATGCACAGACCTCTGCCACGCTGATTTATGGAGTTAAACCACCGCGGCGCGGCCGGTTTGAGTTTGGACAAACTGCGTTACGGTTTCGATCGCGTTTCAGGTTGATTTGGTGTCAAACAAAAGTTATTGAGCCGGTGACCGTCAAGGTTTATCCAAACATGCGTCGTGCGCGCGAAGCGGAACTAAAAGCGCTTGGAGCACGGTCCGTCGTCTCATCTCATCGCAAGACTTCGTGGCGGGGTGAGGGACGCGAGTTTGAGTCGATGCGCGATTACGTGCGCGGCGACGAGTTGCGACACATTTCGTGGACCGCGACAGCCCGACGAGGAAAACTCACTACACGCCAGTATCAGATCGAACGCGATCAGACCATTCTGATCGCACTCGATGCCGGCCGTCTCATGACGGCGCGAATCGAACAGGAGACAAAACTTGATTCAGCGGTACATGCAACGCTCGCGTTGTTTTCTGCGGCAGCACGCGCAGGCGACAACGCCGGCCTCGTAGTATTTGGGCGTCGCATAAAGAGTTATCTTCCACCCAGTCGTGGTCGCGACCACATCGACTCAGCCCTCGAAGCTCTTTATGCAGTGGAACCGGAAATGATCGAACCGTCGTATGCGAATGCGTTTGAATTCATTGCCGCAAACAGTAAACGCCGCTCACTCGTTGTTTTATTGACGGACCTTGTCGACGAGGAAGGGTCGAAAGAGTTACTGACGTCGCTTCACATTTTGCGACCACGTCATTTGCCGCTCGTAGTTACGATTGCGGATCGAGATCTGAAAGCTGTTGTACGGCAGGTTCCGGGATCAGTGAAGGAACTCTTCACGCAGTCTGTTTCTGAAGAGATAATTCATCATCGAGAAGCCGCGCTTCGTTTGGTGGAATCGATCGGTGGACTGGCGTTGGACGTAACCGCCGCAGCTCTCGCGCCGGCGTTGTTGGAAACCTATCTGCGAGTTAAAGAAAGAGGATTGTTGTAAATTCTATCCGCGTTCATCTGTGGCTAATCATGGCCAACGAAGAGCAGATAAGAATAGAGCGCAACGCCTGTGATCGCAGCGATGCTGTATTTAATTCTCGCGTCCATTGGGACCGGCGAAATGAATCCCTCAATCGTCCCGGCGAATACGAGTAAAACCGCGACTCCGATCATCAACCGCACAGCTTCCATACCGCGAGTCTTGAGCGCATCGGCGCGCGTCAAATCGCCCGGCATGATCATCGCGCTGCCGATTAGGAGACCAGCGCCACCGGCAATAAAGATGCACGAAAGCTCCACTACTCCATGCGCCACCATGAAAGTCACCAAATCGTTGCCGAAACCGGCGCGATAAGTCAGAGCCAGCACTGAGGCAATGTTGGCGCCATTAAAAGCTAAATAGAAAAGCGTGCCGATGCCCAAAGTTGCGCCAAACGCGAACGTATAGATCGTGACCATGATGTTGTGGGTCATGATCATACTCGCGCCTTCCTGGTTCGACTCGTTGAGACGCTCCCACCACGGCGTTTTGGTTTCGATGTATGTCTCGCGAAAGGCCGGATTCACGCCCACAAGTTCGGAAAACTCCGGGTCGTAACGTGTAGCTACATAGCTGAAGACTGCAAAGACCGCGAAGACAGAGAAAGAGAGCAACGTATAGCGCCACGTGCGGCGAAATGTTTGCGGCAGCTCGTGCGTGAAGAAGCGGCGGATACGTTTGCCGCCCTGCGCGTCAGCACGATAAATCCGGCCGTGCGCGCGAATCACAAGGCTGTTCAAGTAATTGACGAGACGCGGATCGCGCGACTCGGCGCGTGCGATAGCGAGATCGGAAGCAGTGCGACGATAGATGCGCCCCAGTTCGCGAACCTCTTCGCGACTCAACCTTCGCAGCGAGGAGCTGTCCAGCAACTTCAGCAGATCCTCAAGCCGCTGCCAGGCGTTTTTGCGTTGGTTGATGAATCGGTCCGGAGGCACGTTAAGAAGATACAGGATTTGCCTGATTTCCCGAAAATTTTTCCTGTGAATCCTGCAAAATCTTTTGAATCCTGTCTAAGATAGCGCCATGCAATCACGTCTTGTCGAGTGCATCCCGAACTTCAGCGAAGGCCGTCGTCCAGAAGTCGTCAGTCTAATCGCTGAGGCGATCTCCGCCGTTAAGCCCGCATGCGTCCTCGATACGCATATCGATCCCGATCACAATCGATCAGTAATCACTTTCGTCGCGCCTCCAGAGACGATTGTCGACGCTGCTGTTAACGCTGTTCGACGAGCTTCAGAATTGATCGACATGCGCACACATCACGGCGAGCATCCGCGGCTTGGTGCGACTGATGTGTTGCCATTCGTGCCACTCGACGGCGTGGCGATGGACGACTGCGTGAGGATTGCACATGAAGCCGGAACCATCATCTCGCAAGATCTTTCGATTCCTGTCTACTACTACGAGCGTGCCGCCTTACGTCCTGAGCGAGTGCATCTGGAGGATGTGCGTCGAGGCGCTTTGGAATTGTTGCGCGAACAGATCACGACCAATCCCGAGCGCACGCCCGATGCCGGGTTGGCCCAAGTTCACGATTCAGCCGGTGCTATTGCGGTTGGCGCGCGACCATTTCTGATCGCTTTTAACGTTATTCTTCGCAGTTCCGACATTGCCAGCGCGCGCGAGATCGCATGCACGATCAGAGGGCGGAACGGAGGACTGCCATTTGTCAAAGCACTGGGATTTCGATTGCAGACACGCGGGCTGGTCCAGGTATCAATGAATCTGGTCAACTATGAAGTGACCGGAATGGCTGCGGCTTATGATGCCGTGCAGCGCGAGGCAGATCGGATTGGAGTGGAAATCGAGAGTGCAGAGATCGTTGGCCTTGTGCCGCAAAAGGCTCTCGATCGAAATGCCGCTTACTTCACTAAACTGGAGAACTTCTCCGAATCCAGGATTCTCGAACACCAGATCCGTAAAATCTGTGGCTAAGATCCGAGATCAATAATCACGCTTCGCAGTTTTTCATCTCTTTGTATCGATCTGAGATACGTTACTTCTTCACGACTCGTTTTCGTCTTAGAGAGTTGAGTAAGAGCTTGCTTTTCTTCGGCACTTAATCCGCGTTGTGCTTTGAAGCCGATCCTGCGGATCTGAAAACGATCCCAGTCGCCAACGCGCTCAGCGTCAAGCTCAAAGATCATCGGACTCCGAGCCAGCTTGCGCAGTGTTGCGGCCGGAGTTCGATATCCTTTGCGCGTCTTGATCTTCTCTTCTTCTTTGATCGCGAGTCGCAAAGTGTCTTTGCGTGTAGGTCTGAAACCGAGCTTGCGATAAAACCAGAAGGCGCCCGATTCGATTCCTTCTTCGTTCTCATGTCCGATTTGATAAGGATCGAGCGAGAACGCCGTCACACCAGTGAAATGATGAAAAACATGGAGTGTGCGCGCGTACAACCAGGCTGTTTCACCGTCGCGAAACGTGTAATACAAATTGAATCCGCTCTCCATGCGTTCAAACAGCGAAAGTCCTTCAAAGTAACCAATCGGCACGCTGTTTTTGTAAATCATCGCCGCGTGACACGCGCGCAACGGCAAACGTTTGTTGGGTGGCAGTCCGAATAGAAACAGTTCTACTCCGCGGCCCAACTCTACGCGGTAGACAAACCGGGGATCGCCATGAGTAAAGCAGTAGAGATCGCGGTAGCGAACGGTCGACGCCGCACGTGCCATATCCAGCGCCTTTTCACCATGTGCGGTTGATAATCTTTGCAACGGCGGTGCGGGTTCTGCCAGTGCTTTTCTAAGATCAACTTCGCTTCGGCGGATCAATGGACCACGGTGGCAAAACGGTTTTCTGGCATGCACTCGCATGCCGGTTCGCGAGACGTTAAATCGTGGCGTCCAGCGCACATAGATCTGTTGTGAATCGTAGAGTTCGGCCCGCTCCTGGTCTGGTTTGGGTAAGTTGTTGAAAGCCTCGATCAGCCACGCAAGTTCGGACCGCCCGTTACGAGCAGCGGCCAGCCATTCACGGTAGGGAACGTGGGCTTCGACAAAGGCGTCTTCTGCCAGCAGCGGAATGAAACGCGGCCATGTTTCGGCGAGCCGGTTTTCGTCCTCAAACCAATCCCACGCGATCGTTACTTGCGACGAATATCGTTGCTGGAGCCGGCGAGCAATATAAAAACTAAAGGTATCGGTTACGGAAGTGCCGGCAATGCCTGAAACTTCTGGATGTTGTAGTGGCGCGAGGTCGACATCGAGTGCTGAAACTCTCCTGGCAAAGTCGCGGAGCTCTTTTTCGCTCTCGCGCACAATCGTGGCGTTTTGCGGATAGGCACGGAGAAACAAAAGAATCTCGTGATAGCGAACAAGTGAGTCAGTGTCGGTGAGACTTCTACGTGACATTTGCGCAAGCAGTTGTTGCACTCTGCGTGCGCTTTCGGGTGTGAATTGGTTCTTCAGCGCACTAAGTTGCTCAATGAGGTTTGTTGTATTTTTGGACGGCACAGTTAATTCGAGATGGTTCACGCTAAGCCGCAAAGAAAAACGTAAAGAACGCAAAGAAAATGACATCTTTGCGGACTGGTTCGGCACTTTGCATCTTTGCGTGAAATCTTCTTACGCTCGTCGGATAAACTTCGCAGCGATCCAACCCAAAAGTACCAGCACCGACAAGATGATCCAGTTGTAACGATCTCCGTAAGTAACGCCCGGAAAGTGATTGCTGATCATGATAAAGACCACGGGCACGGCCATGAATGTGTTTTGTTTCGATCGCAGTTTGGCCTGTGCCGAGAGTCGTTCATCAGGTTTGCGCCCTTCGTTGAGGGCCGCAATCATCTTTTTTTGGGCCGGCAGAATATGCATCCAAACGTTCGCCGCCATGATGGTGCCGAAGATTGCGCCGAGATGAATGTAAGCGGCCCGCGCACTGAAAACCTTTGTTAGACCAAAAGCCACCACGACAATCAGCACGTATGCGATTACTGCGAACAGCTTTTCGTTACGACTGAGCGGCGACAACATCATCATGTCGTAGATAAATCCGCACGCGAAAATTATTCCGATACCGAGTGCCACTGCCACGCCTAAGCTGAGCGGGCGCACGTCGGGATCGATGAGCGCACCGCCACCGAGATAGTAAATAAGGACGAGCAAAGCGAAGCCGCTAAGCCAGGTCATGCCTGCTTCCCAGCGAAACCAATGTAGCGTGCGCGAAACGAGATCGGGAGTCTTTCGTCGTTCGACGACGTAAAACCCGCCGCTATGGACCATCCAGACTTGCGCCGGCGTTCCGGTGTTCAGTGCGGCTTTTTCTTCCTCGGTCAGGCGGGCATCGAGCCAGGTAAAGTAGTAGGTGGTGCCGACCCACATGATGCCGGCGAAGACGTGTGTCCAGCGAAGTAGCAGATTCAGCCATTCACTGAGAGTTGGATCAAGGATCATTTTTGTGCTTGGTGCTTTGTACTTAGTACTTTGTGATTGGCTTCAAATTGCCGAGAACAAAATGCAAAGCACAAAATACAAAGAACAAAATACTAACTCCCACGATAGGTTGAATAACCGTAAGGACTGATCAGAAGTGGAACGTGATAATGCTGGGAACCCTCGTCGACGTTGAATACGATCGTTACCTGAGGATAGAAGCAGGAGATATTGAGCGATGCGAAATATGGTTCAGTATCAAAAACCAACCGGTAAGTGCCGTTCGACACCGGTCGATCGACGAGAAAGAAGGGTTTCACGCGCCCGTCCGTGTCGGTCCATGCATGGCTCAGTTCGGTCCAGCTCTCGTCAGTGTTCTGTATCTCGAGACAAACCGCAACGCCACTCGCAGGCGTTCCTCTGGCCGTATCGAGTATATGCGTTGAAATCGTACTCATCGATAGGTGCAGTTTACCAAAGAACTGCATCTTTGCCTCAAAAGTCTTTCAGGCTTAACCAAGGGGCAGGGGATCTTTCTCAACTGAGTAGCTTCTTTAGCCGCAACTCGGTGATTTTCGCCTGCTCAGCGGCGGCCAGCCGCAGTTCGATATCGGAGTCGTTTTGCAGCCGTTCCTGTAGCGCTGCGAGCATTTCGCCCGAGCTCTTGCCGCTCGCGCAAATAATGAAAATAAAGCCAAACCTTCGCTCGTATGCGCGATTAAGCTCCGCGAGTGAATCAACCGTTTGCTGAGAGGCGTTGCTCACTCCGGCCTGCTCCTGGCCTGACCACTGCTGCGACTGCGCCGAAACGTTGTCGCTCGCCTTCTTCTCGCCGATTTTAGGATGACTCCGAAACGCCTCGAGCCAATCCGTTGGAGTGAGTGACCGCCAAACTTCGCCGGCGTGAGTAATCAGCTGATCGAGTGTCGAGTAAGGACGATCGTTCGACATCTGAGTGGCCCATCGCATTGAGCCACAGCATTGCAGCAACTCCTTTACCGCCTTTTCAGCAGTGAGAGAGTTTAACCACGCGAGATCGTTGACTGGTCGCATCGAGACTACTCGACCGGGGTTCCGTGAACGCGCAGGCGACTCACGCCACCGTCAGGGAAAATACTGAAGCGAAGATGCGATGCTACTCCCGTATCCAATAGCTCCTTATCAAAGAAGTGACGTGTGTGTGCCTGGAGTTTGGTGCGCGGCAGGACACTGGCCCACGGTGCAGAAAGCTCAGTCAGTGCGTCAATGGTCGCGTTGGGAAGATTGCATGCCTCAAGCGAACAGCTCTCGGGAAAGTTACCTTTGAAATGAGAGGTATCGACTTCGACACGTTTGATTTCACCCGGCTTACCGAGTTTGATGATCGCCCAATCGTGACCTGGGCCACGCCGACGTTTGGTCTCCCAGCCATCGCTCATGTTGACCGCGCGACCGGGCATAATCAGGTTATGACGATGACCGAAGAACATATCGCTACAGGAGAGCACGAGCGCGCCGTTTTCCGCCGCTGCTAGATCGACCTGATCGCCGGCACGTTTGAGCTGTTCCCAGTCAGGCACTACTTCGCCATAAACACGCAGCCGTGCGACGCCACCATCTGGATAGATCTTGAAGCGAAGATGTGTGATCCGTTCACCGTAATCAATTGGAAACGGATTTTGACTGTCGCCCGTGAGCGGCATTTGTGGAAGCAGCGGTACCCATTGCACCGCCTCATTCGTCAATTTTTCTTCGCTCGCGAGGGCAGTAAACGTTGCGCCTTCGAGCGAGCAGTGTTCCGGATAGTTGCCGCGAAAAAAGCTGGTGTCGACTACGATGCCGCGAATAATGCCAGGCAGGCCGAGGCGAACGATGCACCAGTCAAAGCCGGGAGTCCGGCGGCGGCGACTCTCCCAACCATCCATCCACTTGCCACGATCGGTGTATTTGTCCGGTATAAAGATCGGCGCACTCGCCTTGAGCAAATTTTCTTTGGGGGCAAAGAAGTCATCATTCGCCACGAGCACCGCACCGCCCACGCGCTCCGACGCCAGATCGATTAGTTCGGTAAAGTTCATAGAGAGTCTCTTGTGGAAATGGCCCAAGCTTAAACGCCGAAGGCGTTTATGGTTGTTTCTTGTTTCTTAACCCAGGGTTGTCGCTTCGCCCAACCCCTGGGCTGAAATTAGGGAACGCCTTCGGCGTAATAAACAAAAACAACTTGCCATCGGCCGCTAGCTCTTTCTCAATACCATCTGTCCGCTGGGCCCGCCTGTAAAGCGGCCCACATCATATATCTTCCTGCCTCGCAGGAAAGTTTTTTGCACGACGCCATTCAACACTTCGCCTTCATACGGGCTGATCTTGTGGCGATGCTGGAGGGTCGCGGCGGCGACAGTGAATTGCTGGTCCGGGTTCCAGATTACGAGGTCGGCGTCACTGCCTACCGCAATCGTTCCTTTTTGCGGCGCAAGCGAAACTTGTCGCGCCGGATTAGCGCATAGCCACCGCGTCACGTCTTCTAAAGAGAATCCCCGCGGACGCGCCTCGGTCCAAACAACCGGCAACCTGAGCTGAAGCGATGCGATTCCACCCCACGCCTTCATGAAATCGCCACTCTCACGCAACTTCATCTCTCCCGGACAAGGCGAGTGATCTGAAACAACGAAATCAATTGTTCCCTCTCGCAATCCCTCCCAAAGCTCCTCTCGATTCGTCTCTTCGCGAATAGGCGGACAACACTTGAACTCAGTAGCGCCGGCAGGAACAGTTTCCGCGGCGAAGTGCAGATAGTGCGGACAGGTCTCAGCCGTGATCTTCACGCCCGCTTGTTGGGCTTCCCGCAGCAGCGGCAGTGCTTCCGCTGACGATAGATGAACGATGTGTACGCGGGTATCGAATTCACGACTCAAATGAATCATCAATTCGATTGCCTCATTTTCTGCTGAACGCGGACGCGAGTTGAGAAAGCTCTGATAGTCGCCCTCAGTACTGTCGGTACGAATCGATCCCGGCAGTTCCGCATGAACAATTAACAGCGCACCGAGGCGCCGAAGCTCGGGCATCGCCTGGCGCAAATCTGATTCAGTTACATGTTGAAACTCATCCACACCTGAAGGAACCAGAAAACATTTAAACCCGACGACACCTGCGGCAAACATCCTCGCCAACTCAGAAGTGTTACCGGGAACCACACCACCCCAAAATCCCACGTCAACAAAACAATCGTTTCGCGCAGTTTCCAGTTTGGTTTCAAAGCCGGCAAGTGTTGTCGTTGGAGGAATCGAGTTTAGCGGCATATCGACGAGTGTGGTCACCCCACCCGCAGCAGCAGCTAGTGTCGCAGTTCGAAAGCCTTCCCAATCGGTTCTTCCGGGCGCATTGATGTGGACGTGTGTGTCAACGAGTCCGGGCATCACGACTGAATCATTGCCGGCCTCTATCAGTTCGCAGCTTTCAACGACATCGTCGTAGTCGCCCACCAAAACAATTCGCTCCTCGCGGATATGAACCGAACGAGGAGCGATTGCATCAGGTAATACAACCCTTCTGCCGCGGATGATTAAGTCAACAGCCTCCATCTCAACTCACTCGAACTGTGGCGGCGGAGGCGGCAGATGTTCATAGTTCTCATTGGGTCGGGCGAGACCGAAGACCTTTTCATAGGCCACCGCAATCGAGGCATAGACGATGGGAAAAACCAGGAACATGCCGACGTAACAGAGCAGTAGGCCGCCAATCGTCAGCAAGCTATTAAGGATCGACATGAGGAATAGGCGCCAGAAGTTTGCCATTGCACCTCGGAAACTGATCTTAACGGCGTCAAAGCCCTGCAGTTTTCGGTCGACGATGAGCGGATAGGCAAACGTAAATCCAATTGAAATGATGATGATGACGATCATCACGACGATCCAGAAGATCCCAAACCCGATCATGATGCCCAAAAACGCCGCCGGATTCGGCTCGCTGCCACCCTGCGCTGCCATCGAAACAATCATAGTGATGTAAAAAAAGAAGTATGCTGGAATCACGATTGCGAGGATTGGAACAACGTGGAGCAACGTTGCAATCAGGCTTGGAGCAAAGAAGTCGAATCCTTTGAACATCGTTCCGAATTCGACCGGCTCACCACGCCTGAGCTTAAAGAACGACATGTACAGACCGCACATCATTGGTCCAAGTAGAATCCCCAGCGGCACTGCTTGTCCGATCAACAGACCGATAAAACACATGCCCACGAATAACCAGTACTGGTCTTTTATGAGCTCCCACCCTTCCTTGATGCATTGAACGGGTTCTACTGCCTGGCGGTTAAAGGGGATCTCAGGTGTCATTTTGTTTTCCTAGCAGAACTGAGAATGTACGAACTCGATTTAATTACCATGGAACAGGTTGTGGTTGTCCAAGTTGTGGTCTGGGACGACGAGTAATCGGTCGATCACCAATGAAGTATTCATTAATCGTAGGCCGCGATGAAAGTACGGTTGAATAGTTACCTCCGTACGGCGATTTTAAGAACAGCGACGAAAAAGGGACGAAAGTGTAAGACGTTTGTCCGGGTTGCTGATACCAGAATCCGGTCTTTTTAAATCGAAACGTACGCACTCCGGCCATCTGAATCGCTACAGCGAGTGTCGCGCGACCATTGAACATCGCTCCTTCACCGCGATGCTGGCTCCAGAAATCAAAATTGTCGTATCGCTTTTTATCACAATCAGCGACTGAGCCACCGGTAATCGTCCGGCAAGAGCTAACTGTTCCTCCGTTAAAAATGACTCTACCCTGGCGGATCGTAATCTCCTCGCTGTTTGGTTTGACGTCGATGCGGTAGTTTCCTTCCTGGTCGATTACTGCGGAGGTCGATGCTCCGCCCAACGTGATCTCCGGCGGAGCCTGCTTTCGATCAAACCTCGCCACGTCAAGTATCGCCGAACCGCGCAATAGTTTGAGTGAAATCGCATCGTTTGAAAGTTGTTTCAGGAGTATTTCAGACGAGCCGTCGAGCCTCAGGTGCATGTCAGGAAACAGCACCAGCTCAACAAAACTACTTGGTTTGGTGCGCAGCGTGTCGCCTGTTTTGAGTTCCGACTTTTCGGTTAACGCCTGCCACTTGTCGGGGGCATCAGTAAACTCTACTCCATCTTCGACGTAATTTACGGCGCCGGGTTTAGCTGAGATCACCCGTCCGCGAGGGTTGGTTGGTTCTTCTTCATCGGGAAACTCAACCGACACCTCTTTGCCTTCTTTCGCTTTTTGGGCCCAGAAGGAATCGCGTTTCAGCGATTTGTTTGCCTGCACCAGTTTCTGGGCTCGTTCGCGAGCCCAGATGTCTAATCTGTCTTCGTTCTGCGTGGCAATTTTGTCGATCGTGACACTTCCATTCGCAACCACACCGCGTCGCTTTTCTTTGACACGGCGACCGTTTATCAACGCCTCACCGTCTTGCGCAACCAGTTCCGTTTGTCGGTCCGAGGCGTTAATGCGAAAGATGCCGGGTCGAGTTATGAACACTTCAGCGTTCGGCGTGATTACGCGAATTAGCTCGTTTGCTTGATCCGGAGTGTAGAAGAAGCTCGACGAACCCTCTCGCGCAAGAATCTCGATGATGACCGCGCCCCGATTGAGTTTGATTCTCATCTTGTCGTGAGGAGCGCTGATGATTTGGCACTCACTGTCGCTTCCGACTCGGAGTAAATTCCCTGGCTGTAGAACCAATTCGGCGTAACCATCGCTCCCGGTCCGAACCAAATCGCCCTCTTCCATCTTTAGACCCGGCTCCAGCGGAAATCTCACGTCGGTTCGCTGATAAACCACCGCGCCCGTAACTTCATTGGAGCGAATTCCATTCATGAATCCTTCAAAGCTTTCCGGAATCTGCGCGTTGATGCCTTTGATAAAAGTCACGCTCAACGCCATAAGTATCAATAAACCTGGACAACGGCGAAAAGCTGTACGTGGTGAGTGTGGCATGAAAAAAGGTGGTCAGTGCTTATTTATAACGTTGATAAAAAGTCAGTGAGCAAGTTTTGGGCGACCTGCAGACGATAATTTGCCGTCGAGCGAATATCGTCAATGGGAGAGATCTCCTGCGACAGACTGGCGCAGGCTGCCTGAATGGTTTCGACGCCCGGTGTTCGTCCTCGCAACGTATTCTCCGTCGCGACGCAACGAATGACGATGGGCGCAACGCTTCCCAGAGCGATTCTTACATCTTCAATGTGTCCCTGGTCAATACGCGCGAGCGCGGCTAAGCAAACTTTTGAAATCGCCTGCGCCTTGCGTGTGCCGACTTTGCGGTAGTAGTGAGTCGCGCCGCGAGTGTTTCGTGGCAACCGAATTCGAGACAGCAGTTCATCCGGAGCTATATGCATGCGCTTATAGCCGGTGTGAAAGCCGTTATATGGAAGCCAGCGTGAACCACCAGTCGACATCAGTTCGATCTCAGCATCGTAGGTGAGCAGTGCTGGAGGAGAATCCGCGGCAGGTGAAGCGTTTATGATGTTGCCGCCGAGCGTGCCTCGATTCTGAATTGCGAGACCACCGGTTTCACGTGCAGCCTGACACAGCATTGGAAACTCGCTTTGTAGAACCGGGTTTGCCTGGACTTCGGTGTAGGTTGTGAGGGAGCCGAGAGTGACGTGCGTGTCAGTTACCTCGATTCCGCGAAGCTCGTTCAAACCCCAGACGTTGATGTATTTGCGATGATCCAACTTTCCGGCTTCAAGCAGAACCATCAAGTCTGTGCCACCCGCAAAGGGTTTCCAAACGCCCGGTTCCGTTTCGAGCAACGCCAGAACGTCGGCAAGCGAATCAGGCATTCGTAAGTCGTAATTTGGAACGAAGGCTCTCACTTTTGATACGCGCGCACTACTGATTCGAAGATCTTCATGTAGCCGGTACAACGACAAAGATTGCCTGCCAGGCCATTGCGAATATCGTTCTCATTTGGTTTTGGATTTCTTTTTAGCAGGTCGAGTGCGGCAATGACCATTCCCGGCGTGCAGATGCCACACTGTGCGCCGCCGTGATCGATAAAAGCCTGCTGAACTGCATCCAACTCTCCGTTGTGGGCAACACCTTCGATGGTTGTTATTTCAGCACCATTAACCTGCGCTACAGGCACGAGACAACTATTCACTATCTGACCATCGATGATCACTGTGCAAGCACCACACTCACCTTCACCACAACCTTCCTTCGTTCCCGTTAGATGAAGTTGTTCGCGCAGCACGTCGAGCAACCGCGCCATTGGAAACACCTCAACGCTACGTGGTTCGTTATTAACTTTGAAGTTGACGTGCATAAAGAAAGTCGGTGACAGGATTAACAAGATGTTTCAGGATTGACAAGATAAATCATGCACATCCTGTTTACATCTTGTAAATCCTGTCTAACTAAACGAAGGGCTTCATTAATGTTTCGGGCATCAGCGGGATCTGGTTGAAACTCATTCCGGTCGCGTTTTCAATCGCATTCAGTATCGCCGGTGCGGCGCCGTCCATGGGCAGTTCGCCGATTCCTTTTGCGCCTCCTGGTCCATAGGCGTACGGGTTCTCCTCAAAGAAGACGCGAATCGGTGGAATATCGGCGGGCGTTGGAATGATGTAGTTGGTCATTTGATTGTTTGCCATCCGGCCATCTTTCCACACCACGTTTTCGAATAAGGTAAATCCGATCGCCTGCGCCACTCCCCCTTCGATCTGTCCAGCCGCAAGCACCGGGTTCAAAACGCGCCCGACTTCCTGAAGTGCGACAAAATCCTCGACGCGTGCTTCATACGTCAATTCATCAAACGAAACCTCGGCTACGTAAATGGCCCAGGCATAAGCTCCGTACGCGTCGCCCTGATACTTTTCGTCGTCCCAGTGAACATTTGGCGGCGGTTGGTATGTCGCGGAAGTTTTCAAAGAACCAAACTTCCCGATGTAATCAGAACATGCCTTTTTGAACTCTGGCTGAGAATACTCCTGCGGCAATAGACCACTGCCGGTAAGCGTCTGCTTCAAACCCATCACAGCCGATTCGACGAGTTTTCCGACGACCATCGAAGTGCGCGAGGCCACCGTTGGACCACTATTCGGAACCTGGCGTGTATCCGGCTGAACGATCTCGATTGAGTCGAAATCGAGACCAAGAATTTCGGAAGCAATCTGAGAAAATATTGTGTTGGTGCCCTGGCCGATTTCAGTGCTGGCAGCGAGTATCCTAACTTTTCCTTCGTCTGTTGCTTCAGCCGAAACAACAGACTGCAGATAGACCTCACCCGAACCGGTAAATCCGGCGCCGTGCATGAATGACGCAAAACCGATCCCGCGCTTCTTTGAAAAACGACCGTTACTTACGCTGTTCTCGGCGGCGAATCGTTCGCGTTTTGCGTGATAGTCGCTGAACTTCAGGGCCTGCGTAAGCAGATGGTCCATGTCGACCCGTTCGCGGATCAGCTGGCTTGTGGCGGTTGTCTCTCCTTCGTGGATGAAATTGCGACGACGAAACTCTTCCGGCGTCAGACCAACCTCGTGTGCAATTTTGTTCATGTGCCGCTCCAACGCGAAGATGCTCTGCGGCGCGCCGAAGCCTCGGAACGCGCCGTGCGGCGGAACGTTCGTCGCAACCGCCCGGCTGTGAATTCGCACGTTTGGGCAGACGTATGGACCAGCAGCGTGGATCGTTCCGCGCGAAAGCACTACAGGCGAGAGCGTGCAGTAAGCGCCGCCATCGATCACGAAATCGATCTCCATGGCAAGCAGTTTTCCATCTTTGCTGACGGCCGTCTTGTGGCGCGTGCGCGACGGATGACGTTTTGTCGTCGCAACCATATCTTCGGCACGGTCGTAGATCATCTTGACCGCTTTGCCCGACTTCCATGCGAGCAGCGCCGCGTGGCCCGCAATCAGCGATGGATATTCTTCCTTTCCGCCGAAGCCTCCGCCTGTTTCAGTCTGAATGATGCGGATCTTTTCTTCGGGCAGGTCAAACAATTTCACCAGCGCTTTGTGAACGTAGTAAGGGCACTGCATCGAACCCCAGACCGTCACGCCATCGGCCGCATTGGCTATGGCAATCGCGCCATTGTTCTCGATGTAGAGTTGTTCCTGCGCGCCTGTTTCGTATTCACCTTCGACAATCAGATCGGCGTTGGCCCAGGCTGCGTCGACATTGCCTTTGTCCACCAGGAATTTTTTAAAGACGTTGTCTTCGCCCCAGATGATCTCCTTCTTCGCGAGTGAGTCGGCCAGCGAGAAGATGGCGGGTTGCTCTTCGATTTCGATACGCACGTTTCGACGTGCTTCTTCGAGGAGATATTTATCCTCGTGGGCGAGGAGCACGATTGGCTCCTCCGGATGATTTACGAAGCCGTCAGCGAGATAAGGTTGATCGTTGAGAATCAAAGCTACGTAGTTAGCGCCGGGAACATCTTTAGCCGTGACGATGACGAACTGGTCCCAGGGAATGTCGCCGTCGAAAGAAATGCTCGTGATTTTTCCACGCGCTGCAGGACTCCGTACCGTCGCACCGTGAAGCATGTCAGGAAACGACAGATCGTCAACGTAAAGCGCCTGGCCGGTGACTTTCTTGCGGCCCTCTTTACGGGGAACCGGTTTGCCGATTTGATGGTCCATTACTACGGTCTATTTGGACAGGATTTATCTTGTACATCTTGAAAAAATCCTGTTAATCCTGTCTAAGGCTTTGTAATCACCAATGGGTTCGCCTCGAGTTCTCTACGATAAAACACACGCGGCCGTTGGACGGAGCGCTTTTCACCTTCACTAAACGTTATCTCTTCCAAGCCCAGTCCACGACCCTGGCTCATCTTTTCTTCCTGCATTTGCGGCACGCGTTCGGTCGCAAAGTTTAGCCACTCGCGTGCTATGACAACGCCGTCTTTGGGTGAACTGTCCGCAACCGGCGTTTTCAATCCTTCTTCGACCAGAGCGTAGGTTAAGTAACCATGACCAAGCTGCGCTGCTTCGAGGGCAGCCTGAAAGCTCTGTGCAGCAGTCAGGATGTACATTCCTTTTTCGTACGCGAGCTGGGCTAGTCCCTTTGAATTCATTGGACCACGCCGTTTCTCTTCCGCTTCCAGCGCCTGGCCCGAATTGCAGGCATCGATGATCAGTAACAGATGACCAGCATCCAGCCCTTCCACCGCCGCCTCAAGCTCAACGTCAGAAATACTGTGCGCGAGCATAGTATTCAATCCCTGTTCGGTCAGTTTCGTGCGATCGCCTGTGTAACCGAGATCGTGCGGTATCAAATAAAAGCGTTGTGACTGCGCGGTACCGTGGCCGGCGAAGTAAATTACTACCGTGTCTTCCGGCTCGACGCGCTTCAACGCATCGAGTGGACTGGCCTTGAGAGTCGGTGGTCCAGTGGCACCCGTTAGACGACTGATCGCGGCAAGAATGTTGGCCTTCGTCGCATCCTGATCAAGCAATTGAACCACTTCCACGCGCTCAAAGCCGCCGATCTGACTTTGGCGGCGCCGCATTTCATCAGCAAAGCTACGAGCATCAGCGGTCGCGTACTTCAAGTTGTATTGTGAATTAGCGTACTCATTGACGCCCACGGCAATGATGTAAGCAGTGCCTTTGCGCTTGAGGGACTCTGCGCCGCTAAATACGAGTGGCGCATCCTTGCTCTTGACGTTGTCACGATTGAAGCCGTACGCCACCAGACGGTTTGGACCAGTCGTCACCGTGATCTCCTGTTCAAGTGAGACCGTTGACTGACCTTTAAGCACGTCTCCACGCCAGAGTTTCACCAGCGATCCATTGCGGAAAAGACGAACATCCTGCGCGCCCGTACCCTTTGGATTGTCTTTATCGGCCGGCGCGTCAGAAACGTCAATCTTTACCTTCACCGTTCGTGTCGCAATCGACGACTCCGCCGATTGGCCCACAAGCGAGAGCTTCACTACCGGCTGCCGTCGATCTTTCTTCGACACATCCTGTGTTACCTTCGGCCGCTTTCCATTAAAAATGTCAGCCAGCAAGCCGGGATAGTAAAACTCATTGAAGAACCATTCGATGGGCGCCACGTTGAATGTTTCCTGGTTGTAACGCCAGAGGATCTGATTCCAGGAAACCGGTGTGCCATCAAACAGTCCTTGCGGCGTAACGACCATCCACTCACCGCCATCGTCGAGTGAAATCAATGTCAACAGATGCTCGCCCGTTTTTGTATCCCAGATAAATGTGCTGCCATCGTCACTCGCCGAAGCAAGCAACCGCCCATCGGGACCGAAATCGATCGACTCGATAGCAGCAGTGTGACCAGACAGCGTCCGCAGTTCTTTTTGCGTTGCCGCATCCCAGATTTTTATCGTGCTGTCCGTGGCGCCAGAGGCGAGCAGTTTGCCGTCGCGACTGAAAGCAACTTTACTAACTCCGCGTCCGTGTCCTTTGATCGCCGCGATCTGACGTCCGCTTGCGACGTCCCAGAATTGCACATGGCCCACCGCCTCGATTTTGAAATCCTTCATCATGTCGGCCGGATCCGGAGGTTTAGCACCTTTCTTCGGACGCTGCATTGCGGAGTTCATCATCGCAGCGAAATCGATGTTGGATTTCGACTCAACTCCTCCGGTTGCGAGAATACGGCCGTCACCGGTGAACGCAGCCGACGTGACAGACTGGCCCATTGTTCCGGCCGAAACCGTTCCGAGCGTGTTGGTAACCATCGCTGAAATATCTGCCATATTAGGCATAGTCGGCATCTGGCCGGGTCTTACAACCGGCGGCGTGAAAGTGTTGACGGGTGACGCCGTAAGATCGCGAAGCTTATTACCTGACTGCACATCCCAGAGCGCGATGTGACCCATTCCGATTATCACAATGGACCGTCCATCAGTGGTGAACTCGGCCTCCATTGGAATTTCCGTCGGCGTGATCGATCGCAGTTCGCGGCCATTTTTAACATCCCAGATTTTTACCTGGGCGCCACGTGTAAACGACACAGTCGAAGTTTGTTGCTGCTCCAGTGGGCCGTAAAGAACAGCGAGCATTGAGCTGTCAGCACTGAAGCGCGTTCGCTGGATGTCTCCGGTATCACCTGATGGCTTGAGTGTCTGCAGCTGTCGTCCACTCGGACTCTCGACGATTGTGAGCACGTTTGTGTTGGCCCTTCTCAGCACGACAACGCGGCCATCCGGACTTGCGGTTCCATATGTTTTCTCGCTCGTATCAGGAACGATTCGGAGACCGCGACCGGTGCGCAGATCCCAACGGGTATGGCCACCGGAAATAAGTTCCATGCCATCAGCACTGAACGTGACGTTGTAGGCCATGTTCGTGCGGCCGTTCATAGTTGAGAGACGTTTGCCGGTTTCAGTTTCCCAAACGATGGTGTCTGTGCCGATTCCTCCCGTGGCGATTCGTTTGCCGTCTTCAGTGAAGCTGACGAAGGCATCACCTTGCGGAAGGTTGATGCTGGTCGGAACTGTCAAAGCGGGCAGTTCGCGGAAGGTAGCTGTGTCCCACAACTTTACGGTGTAGCTTTCAGAAAGTGCGAGCAACCGTCCGTCGCGACTGAATTTGACCTGGCAAAACTCTTTACTCGTTGGTCCAAGTTCACGCTCTTTCTTTGCTGTTAGATCCCAGAATTTGAAACGTTTGTTATGAATCCCCGCAGCGAGTAGATGTCCTTCGGAGTTGAATGAGAGATGTAGACTATCTATCTGATCGTCGGGCAATTTCACACGCCGCACTTCACGACCACTGGCGAGATCCATGATCCTGACTTCCGGATCGATACCCATGGTGATGAGAAGCAGTTGAGTGCCATCAGGTGAGAGCGTGAGACCCGAATCCGAGCCGTTGAAACCAGACAGGCCGCCGATCATGTCTGCTTCCAATGTGCGCAGTTCGCGTCCACTTGAAAGATCCCAAACTCGTACAGCATCGCTGATTGTTACCAGACGGTTATCTGAAGTGAACACGATAAAGTAAACGCCAAGCGATGCGATCATCGAACTCTGGGAACTGCCGCCAAGTTTGTGCAGTTCACGTCCACTATTGACGTCCCAAACAGTTACTGAGTTGTCGCCGCCGGAAGCGGCTATCAAACGACTATCACGACTGAAGGCAACACTCGGAGCGAGGGCGGATACAGCCTGTCCACCGCTCGAAAGGTCTCGAAGTTTGCGATTCGTTGCAGTTTCCCAGAGTTTGATCGTATTGCTGCGATAAGTACCGGTAGCGAGCAGGCGCCCATCGGGACTAAAGAGCAAACGGCTGGCGCCGTAAAAGTTGCTATATCCGGTTTGGAGAACGAGTTCAGGTTTGGCTTCTCTCGATCCTTGATTGCCGGAGGTATTTGCTGCTGGTCCACCGCTTTGAATACCCAGCCCGCGATTGTCTGACGGAGTCGGACTTGCGGATGGCGTTTGCGCAAACGAAGTTGCCGTGAAGAACGACGATAAGATGACTAATGCGAAGATTCCGTTATTTCTCATATAGAGCCTTTGCCAAATCCGAATGCTCCAGGAAGAGCAATCCGACCGCGATCAGCGCGAGTATGAACATTACCGGATGGATCTCTTTGCGACGGCCAACAACCAGATAGAGGCCAACGTGCGAAATGAAGCCCCAGAGTATTCCCTGTGTGATCGAGAAGGTTAAGGGGATGAGGATTATAGTCAAAAATGCCGGCAGACCCTCCTCGATTTTCCGAAAATCGATGTGGTTGACGCTTTTGAACATCGACGCACCCACCAGAATCAAAACCGGCGCGGTGGCGTAAACTGGAACCATTCCGGCGAGTGGGGCAAGAAAGAAGCACGGCAGGAAACAGAGCGCCGTAAACACCGAAGTCATCCCGGTACGTCCGCCACTGTCAATTCCCGCAATACTCTCGATATAGGCCGTTCCTGACGACGTCCCGGCGAGTCCGGCTCCAAACGTGGCAAACGAGTCAACGATTAAGCCTTGTCTTAGATTGCGTGGATTACCGTTTTCATCGAGCAGTTCGGCTGCATGAGCAACGCCAATAAATGTCGAGATTGAGTCAAAGAGGTCCGTGAAGAGAATGCCGACGATGGCTGGAAGAAGCGAAAGCTTCAACGCACCAAGAATGTCCAACTTCAAAAATACCGTTTGAAAGTCTGGCGGACTCACCAAACTGGGTGGCGCTTTGATTTGTCCGGTTGCCCACGCCACGAGAGTGACAAAGAAAATGCCGGCCAGGTAAGCAAAAGCGCTGCGCCGGATCAACAGGAAGATGGTTAACACCACGCCGAGCATGGAGAGAATGGTCTGAGTTCCCAAAGTTCCCAGTTTGACGAATGTAACCGGATCGGATGTGATGAAACCGGCGTTCTTCAAACCGATAAACGTTATAAAGATGCCAATGCCTGTCGCTGTAGCGATTCTCAACTCGGCCGGAATCGCTTTCGCAATCGTCTCCCGAATCGCAGTGATAGAGATTATTAGAAACAGCACGCCTGCCCAGAAGATGATCCCCAGTGCGGTTTGCCACCAAACTCCCTGCCTAAGAATGATGGTGAAGGTGAAGAAGGCGTTGATGCCCATCCCGGGCGCAACTGCAAAGGGAAGCTTCGCGTAAAGGCCCATCATCAACGTCATGACAAAACAGATGAGGACGGTGGCTGTTAAGACACCGCTGAAAGCCATGCCGGTTCCGGGAGTTGAAAGAATCGTAGGATTTACCACAACGATGTAAGCCATCGTGAAGAATGTGGTGATACCGGCGATTGCTTCAGTGCGAAGGCTCATCGGGGATAGGGTTTCAGGCCGCACAGAATAACAGAACTAAGCCACGGATAATACGGATCCGTGCAAATCAGATTTACACAGATCCGCCTCATCCGTGGCTTGCTTCGGCCAGCAAGGAGTTCCCCAACTTCTGCGGGCCGATAGGCAATGGCTCTTTCTGCTATTCAGCGGCGATGACGACCATGCTGCCGGGAGCGTTTTGTTGCCGGCTGTAAATGTGAACGGAATCGTGGCGATGACGCGTTGAGCGCTGCTGGTCTGGGCCTGTGCGCTGATTGTAAGTGCGCCTGCGAGCAAGATGCTCGTTAAAGAGATGTTGAAGAATTTTTTCATGGTAAGCCTCCGTGTTTTCAGTAGCACCCTTTTCCCTACATTTATTCACGCGGAGGCTTGCCGCGGATTCCCTCACGGGCCAGAAACATTTGTTGTAAACTCTGGGGGCGAGAATAGTTCCAACACTACTCAAATATGCAGGCGCCTGAAGGCATAACGCAGCTTCTGATCGACTGGGAGAAGGGCGACCAGGGGCGCTTGAGAAGCTGATGCCGCTGGTTTACAGCGAATTACGACGCCTGGCGAGCAACTATCTGCGCAGGGAACGCGCCGAGCACACACTGCAACCCACGGCGCTCGTAAACGAGGCCTATCTCAAACTGGTGGACCATGCGCGCCAGCATCACGCAGTCAAGCGCGGTGGTTCACAACAGCAGAGAATTTCGATCACTAGCATTGAAAAACTTGCGCAGGAATCGGAAGTCGACCTACTTGCCTTAAATGAAGCACTCGACGAACTCTCGCAGATGGATCCACAGCAGGGCCGGATCGTCGAAATGAAGTTTTTCGGCGGTCTCTCTATCGAAGAAATTGGAGAAGTGCTTGGGATCGGGCATGCCACTGTCAGGGTTGAAACAAAACTTTGGATTGATATCGCAGGGTTGTCGCTACGCTCCACCCCTGGGCTGAAATTAGCGAACGCCTTCGGCTTTTAGCGATGGGAAACAGTTAGTGTGCACCCGCGGTTCTTTAATGCGCGATGTGGTTCTGATCACGGATATGACTGATACGAAGTGAGTTTGGAGATGACGATGGATTTGCGCGTTTTGCTGACAACATTTGGAATCATTTTTCTGGCCGAGATGGGTGACAAGACTCAGTTGGCAGCGATGACAATGGCGGCCGACTCAAAGAAGCCATGGGCCGTTTTTTTCGGTGCGAGTCTCGCGCTTGCAGCGGTGTCGGCGTTGGGAGTTCTGGTCGGAAGCGTTGTTGGCGATTATGTGCCACTCATGTGGGTGAAGAGAGTGGCGGCGACGGCGTTTATTGTAATTGGCGTGTTGATGTTGATGGGAAAGTTTTAGCTTGCTCTTTGTACTTTGTGCTTTGTACTTTGTCAGTGGCCAAAGGACCAAGTACTAAGTTCAAAGAACAAAGTTCGAATGCCCCAGACTCCCCATATCGAACGCCACTTCACTTCGAGTGAAGTCGTTCGCGACATCGTAATCGGTATGGCTGATGGTTTGACGGTCCCGTTTGCTTTAGCGGCGGGATTAACAGGCGCCATCGATCAAACCGGAATCATCGTCACGGCAGGGCTTGCTGAGATTGCTGCGGGCTCGATCGCAATGGGTCTCGGCGGCTACCTCGCGGCGAAGAGCGACGCCGAGCATTACGCCAAGGAACGTGAACGTGAGAAGCGTGAGGTGCAGGAGATACCTCACGAAGAGATGCGCGAAGTCGCTGAAGTTTTTCAAGCGTACGGGCTGAGTGAAGAAGAAACATGGCCCATTGTGCAAGCTCTCAAGCGTCAGCCACGCAACTGGGTCGACTTCATGATGCGTTTTGAGCTTGGCCTCGAGAAGCCTCAGCCGGGTCGCGCCCTTACAAGTGCACTTACGATTGCTGGAGCGTACATCGCCGGTGGTTTAGTTCCCCTCGCGCCATACTTCTTCTCACACAACACGTCAACCGCGCTGTTGTATTCAGTTGCGTTTACGCTGGCGGCGTTATTGGTCTTTGGATTTGTGAAGGGCCGGTTTACCGGGACGCGCCCGTTGCGAAGCGCATTGCAGACTGCGCTGATTGGGAGTGTCGCCGCCGGTGCAGCCTTCACGATCGCCAGATTGATTGGCGGGTAAACCCATCCACAGATTACACAGATTTCATAAAAAGGTATAATTTCCGGGCTTCATTATTCCAGCAAATCTAACCAAAGTGGCCGGCGCCGGAGGACAATGCAATGGTTACCAAACTACAACGCTCTGATTCAATTGACCGGATTGCAGAGCTACTTGGGCCCAATGCTTCGGAACTACTAAATCACTCATCACAAACAATTTCCAAGGATCATCTGCAACTGCCGGGTCCTGATTTTGTTGACCGCGTCTGGAGTGTTTCCGATCGGTCGCCGGCCGTGCTGCGTTCGCTGCAATCACTTTTTGATAACGGCAGGCTAGCGGGTACTGGTTATCTTTCAATCCTTCCTGTGGACCAGGGGATCGAGCATTCTGCCGGCGCTTCGTTTGCCCCAAATCCGCAGTACTTCGATCCGGAAAATATCGTGAAGCTTGCCATTGAAGGCGGATGCAATGCAGTTGCTTCAACCTTCGGCGTGCTCGGGACGGTTGCACGAAAGTATGCACACAGAATTCCGTTCATCGTCAAAATCAATCATAACGAGTTGCTGACACTGCCGAACAAGTTTGACCAGGTGCTTTTTGGGACAGTTAAAGAGGCACATAATCTTGGGGCAGTTGCTGTTGGCGCCACAATATATTTTGGATCCGATGAATCGACGCGACAGATAACGGAAATCAGCGCAGCCTTTGCGCAGGCTCATGAGCTGGGTATGGCCTGTATTCTCTGGTGTTACCTGCGCAATCCAAAGTTCAAAACTGCTGAAGGTGATATGCACGCGTCAGCCGATCTCACGAGCCAGGCAAACCACCTCGGCGTGACGATTCAAGCCGACATCATCAAGCAGAAACTTCCAGAGCGAAACGGTGGCTACAAGGCAGTCGAAGCTGCGCTTGGTAGCTCTTATGGCAAAACCAGCAAGCTCGTTTACGAGAAACTGACCACCGACAACCCAATCGATCTCGTCAGATATCAGGTAGCTAACTGTTACATGGGCCGGTGCGGTTTGATCAATTCCGGTGGCGAGTCGAAGGGAGCCAGCGACCTGGCCGATGCAGTTCGCACTGCCGTCGTCAACAAACGTGGTGGCGGCATGGGCCTGATTTCCGGTCGCAAAGCCTTCCAGCGTCCGATGAGCGAGGGCGTGGAGCTGCTGAATGCGATCCAGGATGTCTACCTGAGCGAAGAGATTACTATCGCCTAGCACGTTTACCGATAACAGGTCCTATTAAGTCCTATAGGACCTATGCTTTCCTCGCAATCCGCTGTCGCCACAGGCTGCGTATATTTCACTGCTTGCAACCTAAACGAGCACAAGAAGACGATTTGGAACTGTTGAAGGCGATTGCCGCGAGGGATGAGGCGGCCCTCGCACAGCTCTACGATCGGTATCGCGCCATCCTGTTTGGACTCTTGATGCGTATATTGAATAACCGCGAGGAGGCGGAAGACGTCCTACAAGAGGTTTTTCTGCAGGTTTGGCGTAAAGCGGAAGACTTTGACGAAGAGCGCGGACGGCCATTTACCTGGCTGGTGACGCTGGGACGAAGCCGCGGCATCGATCGCCTGCGGACACTCGCATCCCGCGAACGCGTGGCAGAGGCCGGCGCCAGAGATGCGGTTGAAGAGATTTCCGACGCCGCCAGCGACGCGTTCAAATCAGAACAACGCGGTCTCGTTAACAAAGCGCTCGCACAACTCCCCGACGAGCAAAAGCGGCCCCTGATGCTCGCCTACTTCGATGGTCTCACTCAATCAGAAATTGCAACGCGTTTGGGCGCGCCATTGGGAACTGTAAAGACTCGTATGCGCACGGGTTTGATGAACCTGCGCGAGTTGCTGGCAGGTCAGGGAGAGAGTTTCGGCTTTTAATAATGATGGTTCACGAAGACTATAAGGAGATGATTCCGGCGCGCGCGCTATCCGCGCTCGACGCGGCGGAAGACCGTGTTTTGAACGAGCATCTCGAAAATTGTTCTGAGTGTCGCAAAGAGCTCGAGGAGTGGCAGGCGACGGCTGCGACTCTGGCAATGGTGGCTGATCCGGTAGAGCCTTCGCCGGAACTCCGTGAAAGGATTCTGAGTGAAGTACGAAAAGAACTCTCGACACCTGAAGTAATTCCTTTTCGCTCGACGTCGCGAAACATCTGGAGATCGTTTGGATCTTTGGGAGCAATGGCGGCGGTGGTTCTTTTCACTGCGTTGATCGTTGGGCTTGTTGTGCTATGGCGCGAAAACAGGGAAATAAACGAAAAGCTCGCGGTTGCGAATGAATTTGTCCAACTGGCGACGACACCTGGCGCCAAAGTGAGTGAACTGAAAGGAATCGATCTGGGTTCGGGCGCAACTGCGACGCTTGCTTATGACAAGACCGGACATGCGATCTTGATTGCCAACAAACTTCCGAGTGTTCCTCAAGGTAAGGCTTATCAGTTGTGGTTTATTGTTGGAAAGAATCCTCCCATGCCCGGAAAAACATTCTCACCAGACAGCGGTGGCAAGGGAGTTCTGAAAGAGCAAATGCCGAAAGAGGCTGTAGACTCTGCCATTTTCGCGATAACGTTAGAGCCGGAACGCGGAAGTATCGTTCCAACCAGCCCGATTTACCTGCGCTCTTTCGAGGTCAACTAATTTGCTGTTACACTTCCCACGTATGCGCACGGGGAAGAAGCAACCACCACCGGTCGACAACTCTGTTTCGGACTCAACCGGTCAGTACGATCTACGCTTTGTTTTATGGCGGCAGTTTTGCGCGCAGTACCACATTCCTGTCGATACCTTACCGAGTCAATTGGATGACGACCAGAAGGAACTGTGGGAAGAGATGAAGGCCAAACGCTTGAAGTGACCCTGTCAATAGTAACGATTAGTCAAAAACGGATTCGTTAGTCGCTCCTCACCGATCGTCGTCACTATTCCATGTCCTGAATAAACCTTCACGTCATCACCCAGCGTCAGCAATTTGTTTTTGATCGAGTTGAGCAATTGTTCCGTGGATCCACCGGGCAGATCTGTTCGGCCGATCGATCCGGCGAATAACACGTCGCCGACAAAAACGACTCCTTCAGAGCGTTCATAAAACACGACGTGACCCGGCGTGTGACCGGGACAATGAAGCACTTCGAATTCAAGCGTGCCCACGGAATACTTCTCCCCGTCAGTCCAATAATGCTCAACCGCCGGCGGCTGTTCGAAAGCAAATCCGAGCGCTGCCCACTGAGCACGCGGTATACCAATCCAGGCAGGCTGATCCGGCAGCGCCTGGTACATAAACTCGTCGCCTTTATGCAAACTGATCTTTGCCTTCGGTTGCAATTTTTTCAGCGCTGACACTCCGCCGACGTGATCCAGGTGTGCATGTGTTAACGCAATTGCTTGCAACGTGAGACCTCGTCGCTCAAGCGTCTCCACGATCCGTTCCGCTTCATCTCCGGGATCAATGCAGATCGCCCGTTTAGTTTCTTCGCAGCCAACGATACGAGTGTGCTGCTGGAATGCAGTGACTGTGATTTCTTCGATGATCATGTGCTTGTATAATACTTAACATAATGCCGCTAACCGCTCAATCAGCACCATTGGCTGCCGTTCTCGACTCGTTGACAACCGAAGGTGCGCCTGAATTAACCGAGCAGCTCGGTGCCGGGGCCCTGAAATGTTATGCCTGTGGCCATCGTTGCCTGATCAAGCCAGGCAAACGTGGCATCTGCAAAGTTCGTTTTAACGAAGGCGGCCATCTGCGCGTACCCACAAACTACGTGGCGGCACTAGCCTGTGACCCAACGGAGAAGAAACCGTTCTTTCACGTCTTGCCAGGTTCCGATACCTTGACTTTCGGCATGCTCGGTTGCGATCTGCACTGTGCCTATTGTCAGAACTGGCTCACCTCCCAGGCACTGCGTGATGATGCTGCCGGTACGAAACCGACGATGGTTTCACCAGAGCGCCTCGTGACGATGGCAAAAGCCTACGGCGCCTCGATGATCGGTAGCAGTTATAACGAACCACTGATCACGGCTGAGTGGGCGATTGATGTTTTCAAATGCGCTCGACCTGCTGGATTCAGAACCGCATTCATCTCCAATGGAAACGCGACACCACAAGTGCTCGATTACCTGCGTCCGTGGACTGACTGCTACAAGATAGATTTGAAATCGATGAGCGATAAGAATTATCGCCAGCTTGGAGGCGTGGTTGACAACATTCTCGACACAGTGCAGATGGTTCACGAACGTGGTTTCTGGGAAGAGATTGTGACGTTGGTGATTCCCGGTTTCAACGACTCCGAAGCCGAGCTACGTCGCGCGGCGGAGTTTATTGCGTCAGTTTCTCGTGACATACCGTGGCACGTGACTGCGTTTCATCAGGATTACCGCATGACTGAAAACTCGAACACGACTGCGGAGCAATTGATCCGTGCCTGTGAGATTGGTCGCGAGGCTGGTTTGAACTATATCTACGCGGGAAATCTTCCGGGCAGGGTTGGACGTTGGGAGAATACCTATTGCCCGTCGTGCGATCAGTTGTTGGTGGAACGTTTTGGTTACCTGATTCGGCAGGTGAACGTCACGAGGGAAGGTCGTTGTCCGAACTGTTCAACGACCATTCCCGGCATTTGGACCTAAACGCCGAAGGCGTTCGCAAGTCTCAGCCACTAACGCCGAAGGCGTTGGCTAATTCCAGCCCAGGGTTCGAGTGTAGCGAGAACCCTGGGTGCAACCAAAAACAAAGATTAAACCCTGAAAGGGTTCGCCATGAGAGGAACCCTTTCAGGGTTGAAACAAAACTTTGGATTGATATCCCAGGGTTGTCGCTACGCTTCAACCCTGGGCTGAAATTAGCGAACGCCTTCGGCGTTACTGGGCTGAAATTGGCCAACACCTTCGGTGTTTATCAGCGTGAAGTGCGATCAAGGAGTTGGACTTGTTTTCGCTGTCGGTGAAGCCGCGGGTGGTGGGGGAACCGAGGCCGCCGGACTTGCAGTTGCTGCCGCAGCCGCCGCCGGATCTACCTTCACTGCTTGCGAAGCCAGTACCTGCCATTTGCCATCTCGCTTTGCGTAGACATCCAAAAAGCGATACTCGCCAGTGATATCGATCGGTTTCTTTTGGTTTGGAACGGTGATCTTCCCGTTTTTGATGACGCTGCGTCCCGTAATGAACGCTGAATCTGCGTCTATGACGGTTACTTTCGGGTCCAGCATCTCGAACGAATCGGCGCTGATTCCTCCCGATTCTATGCTGCGGATTTCGTCGGCCTTCGTTGCGGTCGTACCGTCGGGATAAATGATCACGGCATTGTCGGCGAGGAAGCTCTTAACACTCGCGGCATTGTGGGTTTTGGAAGCGTTGGCCCACTCCCGTTCAATCCTTATCAGTTCAGCCTCAATAGCCGCAGGATCAAACGTTTCTTTAACGGGACTCGCACTCACTGCGGCGAGATTGCGATTAGTGTCGGCTGCCGGCTGGCACCCAGTAAAAACGGCAACGACGACAAGGCCGGCCAACAATGCGAGTGCACTTCTTTTCATTTTTGAATGAGCTCCTTCACACGACGGGTTAACGGACGAATAAGAGCACTCAGCTTCTACGATAAACGCCTGTTATGAGTCAACTTTTTTCAGATCCCCTCCAGATATTGACATCCCACTTTCTTAGGATTATTTTTTCCCATATATAAGCAAGCCCGGGGTAGTCGAGGCCAAATTACCTGCTCCGGCGGTGTTGTTTCCTGCCTGTTGTTGTGAACACGTATATTTCTGGAAAGGAGTAACCATGACTCGCCTTTTTGGATCCTCAAAATTCTGGTTACTGAGCCGTGCTTTGCTGGTCGCGATCAGTCTTTCACTGGCCGGAGCTGTGTTAGCTCAAACCGCTCAAAAGCGTCCCGCCGCTGGAGGCGAAGAGCAGCCGATTTTTAACGATTACCGTGGCGTAAAACTCGGCTGGCTGGCAGATGAGGTGCGTAAGAAACTGGGTAACCCGGCCAATAAAGCAGACGACCAGGATTACTACATCTTCAATGAAAATGAACGAGCTCAGGTCTATTACGACAAAGACACCCGCCAGGTGACGGCAATCTCGGTTGACTTCATGAGCGGCGCCACCGAAATTATTACACCGCAACAGGTGTTTGGCGCCGACATCGAAACGAAATCGGATGGCTCCAAGTCGAGACTGGTGAGGTATCCAAAAGCTGGTTACTGGGTTTCCTATAGCCGGACCGCCGGTGATAAACCGATTATCTCGGTGACCATACAAAAGATGCAGTAACAGTGACCCTCGCAGAGAACATTAAAGACAGAGCTCTCTTCGAGGGATTCAACAAGGTCGGAATTGTTGGCGCCGAGTCGCTCGAAGACGAAGGGCGCCGGTTAAAAGAGTGGCTTGCGCGTGGCCATCACGGCGAGATGAGCTGGATGGCCCGGGACGTCCATAAGCGTATCAGTCCGCGCGAGATTTTTCCCGCAGCGCGCTCAATTGTAGTCGGAGCACTCAACTACTTCACACCTCATCAACATCAGGAAAATTCAACCACCGGAAAAGTCTCGCGCTATGCCTGGGGCGATGATTACCACGACGTCGTGAAAGGAAAATTGTCGTCGCTGCTCTCGTGGATCAAAGAACAGGAGCCACGAGCTGAAGGAAAGATTTGCATCGATATTCAACCGACGATGGACAAAGCCTGGGCTGTGCGGGCAGGACTGGGTTGGCTTGGTAAACACTCCAATGTCATAACCCCTGAATACGGATCGTGGATTTTCATCGGTGAGTTGTTTCTTAATCTGGACCTTGAGCTCGATAGTGAGCCGATGGAGGACCACTGCGGTACCTGCACGCTTTGCATCGATGCTTGTCCCACGACCGCGATTACAGAGCCTTACGTCGTCGACTCAAACAAGTGCATTTCTTACGCCACAATCGAACTGCGCGCGCCTGAATTACCGGATGAAATTCAGAGTAAGCTTTCTGGCTGGTTGTATGGCTGCGACATCTGTCAGGATGTTTGCCCCTGGAACCGGTTTGAGGAAGCGACTGCTGAAATGCGGTTTGGTCCGCGTGAAGGAAATGCTGATGCCGACCTTCGGAAGATTCTTGAACTCACGCCAGAGACTTATGCAAAGCGTTTTCACGGCAGCGCCATGAAGCGCGCCAAACTCGCCGGCCTCCAGCGCAACGCCCGAGCTCTCACAGAATTCCAGGATTTGCAGGATTTACAAGATAAGTACGCTCCGCAGATCAAAAGCAATTAGATCGTTTGCGGCTTTGCGTGAGAATTGCTTAGATTTGCTTGGATGCCAAACCAACCTCGTAATCCCGCCTTCGCCGAAGAGATCAAACAAAGCTTTGTCAAACAAACGATCATGGGCCTAATCGGCGCCGAATTGAGCCGAGTTGAGCCCGGGATCGTGGAGATAACGCTCCCGTATCGTGCCGACCTCACCCAACAGCATGGCTATCTGCACGCTGGAATTGTAGCGACGATTGCCGATTCAGCATGTGGTTATGCAGCCTACAGTTTGATGCCGCCGAACTCTGAAGTCTTGAGTGTTGAGTTCAAGGTAAATCTGCTGCGACCGGCTAAAGGTGAAATGTTTTTAGCGGTCGCCGAAGTCGTCAAGTCTGGGAAGACACTCACCGTCGTTAGTGCGGATGTGTTTGGAGTGGACCACGAAGGCAAACGTGAACTCATAGCAATGATGCTCGGTACGATGATATGTTTGTCGTAACCAATGTGTCTGATTCACTCCATCGGCGGCGCCTTCACAAAACAACCTGAAGAACTGAGCTCGAAACTCAGCACCAGGTCATCAGATCTGATCAAACGTGTCTTCGACGACGTAGATCCCGATAAGCTTATTGATCATCATGTTCACGTCGCCGGGCTTGGCGTGGACGGAACAAACGCTTTCGTTAACCGAAAGATGCTGACGTGGCGGCATCCGTTTCATCGTCTGAAGTTGAAGGTGTATATGAGTTCAGCCGGTGTTTCTGATGAAGACAAAGCCGATCCGCAGGCCGCTACAAGACTGGCTGATCTCGTTCGAGGCATTAAGAACCACGGCAAACATCGTCTGCTTGCATTCGATAAGAACTATCGTAAAGACGGATCGGTCAATCTTGAGAAAACTGAGTTTTATGTTCCGAACGAATATGTTTTCGAACTGGCAGAGCGACATCCGGATTTGTTTGTTCCAAACATTTCGGTCAATCCTTACAGACCCGATGCGATTACGGAGCTCGAAGAGTGGGCGCGACGCGGCGCGCGGATCGTAAAGTGGCTGCCTAATGCGATGGGAATTGATCCGTCCGATCCGAAGTGCGATACATTTTACGAAAAAATGAAAGAGCTCGATCTGATTTTGCTGAGCCACGGCGGCGAGGAAAAGGCAGTCGAAGCAGAAGAAGATCAGAAGCTCGGAAATCCCTTATTACTCAGGCGAGCATTGGACCACGGCGTGAAAGTGATAGTCGCTCATTGCGCCGGACTCGGAACCAATGAAGATCTGGACAGCAAAGAGCGAAAACAGATAGACAACTTCGATCTATTTCTGCGTTTGATGGATGAGAAGCGATACGAAGGATTGGTGTTTGGTGAGATCTCAGCCATGACGCAGTTCAACCGCTCCGGAAAGCCACTGCGGACGATGCTCGAACGCGAGGATCTGCATGGAAGACTCGTGAATGGCAGCGACTATCCGTTACCCGCCGTGAATCTACTGATCAGAACGCGACCGCTGGTGAAACAAGGCTACGTCAATAATTCAGAAGCCGAGTCGTTGAAAGAGATTTACGATTACAACCCGCTCCTCTTTGATTTCGTTTTGAAACGTACCCTAAAACTGCCCGGAACCGCCCGCTCTTTTCCCGCTTCAGTTTTCCTGACGAATCCCGCCCTCGGCGCCTAATCCCTTCCCGGGGCCTGTGCAAATCTGTGGCCCGCTTTTAAGTCTGATGAGCAGCGGGTATGATTAGCACAATGGATAACGGAAGAGATTTTTTGCGAGATTCCTACAACCGTCCTATTCGCGACCTGCGCGTGTCGCTGACGGACCGGTGTAACTTCCGTTGTTTCTACTGTCTGCCGCACGGAGAACCACCGATCGCGCCCAAAGAGCAGATGCTCTCGTACGAAGAGATTGATTACGTTTGCGAGATATTCGTGTCTTTGGGTATCGAAAAACTCCGGCTAACAGGCGGTGAGCCCATGCTGCGCCGCGATATCGAGACTATTATCCGGAAGCTTTCGAGGCTAAAGGATTCTGGGCTTCGTGACCTCGCACTTACAACGAATGGCTATTATCTTCCGGAACGCGCGCAGAGTTTGAAAGATGCCGGACTTGATCGAGTCACGATCAGTCTCGACAGTTTGAAAAGAGACGTCTTCAAACGAATGACCGGAGTCGATGTGTTGGACAAAGTACTCGCCGGACTCGCCGCGGCCAAGGCCGCGGGGTTGCAACCGATAAAGATTAATGCCGTCATTGTGCGCGGGCATAACGAAGATGAGGTTGCAGACTTTGCTGCATTTGCTCGTGAGCACGATGTGAAGATGCGCTTTATCGAGTTCATGCCGCTCGACTCAGGGCACGAATGGGCCCGTGAAGACGTCGTGTCCGGTAAAGAAATTCGCGAGCGTATCAGTGAGCGCTTTCCGCTGGCTCCTGTTGATGTCGCAAGAGGTTCCGACACGTCGTCTCGCTATCGCTTTGCGGACGGAGCGCCGGGCGAAATCGGAATTATTGCTCCTGTCACAGAGCCTTTCTGTGGTGCTTGTTCGCGAATACGATTGACTGCGGATGGTCAGATTCGCACATGTCTGTTCTCTACTGTCGAACACTCATTGCGCGATGTAGTTCGCAGTGGCGCATCGCGAGATCAGATTATCGATTACATTCGTTCTGTAATACTGAAGAAAGAACCACGTCATTTCATCAACGACCCGGGTTTCGTTGCGCCCTCACGAACGATGAGTTTTATTGGCGGTTAGCAATTTTTCTGGTTTACTGGCGAGCGATATAATCCTCGCACTTGTTTCAACACTCACGGACACCTATGAGCACCAAAGTCGAAGCCACAATTGAAGATCTCTACAAGGTCAAGGGCAAGGCTGAGCTCGTCAACGGAGAAATAATCCTCATGTCTCCAACAGGCTATCTACCGAGCTATGCAGCCGGTGAGATATTTACCTCACTACGAGAGTACAGTAGGCGCCAGCGGTACGGACGCGTTGTCACCGATAATAGTGCCTTCGTTGTAAACCTCCCGCATCGTAAATCATTTAGTCCTGATGCTGCATTTTTCGTCGGAGCAGATCCGGGGATGAAATTCTTTCAAGGCGCACCGGTGTTTGCCGTTGAGGTTCGCAGCGAAGGCGACTACGGACAGCGTGCCGAACGAGCGATGGCTAAGAAGCGTGCTGATTACTTTGCCGCTGGGACGCTCGTGGTTTGGGATGTTGATTTGTTAAGTAATGATGTCGTGCGTGTTTACCGAGCCAGCGATCTGGAAACCGCAACGATTTATCGCCGGGGCGAAATCGCTGAAGCTGAACCGGCTGTGCCTGATTGGAAGATCGCGGTCGACGATCTCTTTCCGGATCGATAGGTCCTATTCCTATTACTTACACTTTCGCCGCTTCATCAATCTCCTTCACCGCCCTCAAACCCGACGAAAGCGCGCCCTGCATCCACGACGACCACGCTGAAAGATGTTCACCCGCGAAATGGATCCGGTCATCAGATGAAACAGCAGTGAAGAAATTACTGAGGCCAACAAACGCCCATGCTCCGCGTGACCACTCGTCGTCCATCCAGCACTTTGTCGCGCCACGCTCAAAGTTTTCCCTCAATCCCGCAAAGATTCCGTCCAACTGATTTAAAGTAGTGGCAACGCGGTCATTCTCTTTGAGCTTTGTGATCTTTTCGGCTTCGCCGGGCCGCGCGTAAGTCATCAAAATTCCGCGTGGTCCAGGCTGATTCCAGGTCGGCTGCCAGATTTCAATTGCGCCGCTCGTAAACGCAAAACCATTCAACCCTTTTGCTTCGAAGAATCGATTGCGAGTTTGCAGGTAAACACGTGAAACTGCGTCGTAACGCGTACTCTTAATTATGTCTCGCTTGCGTTCAGAGAGCGCCGGCAGTTCGATGTTGCGAAGTACGGAAAATGGAATCGTGCAAAGAATTCTATCTGCCGTTAGCGTTTGCCGTTGACCCGCATTCAAGAATACAGCCCGTGCCTGACGTGCATCCTGCTCGATTCTAACCACCGGTGAACCGTAGTGGATCTTCGCGCCAAGTCTTTGCGCAAATGCTTTCGGAAGCATGTCGGTGCCGCCCACAATCTTGCGCCAGCGCTCGGGGCTCCCGCCCAATTCTCCTCCGTAATTCTGCGTCATCGCGTCAGTGAAACCATCGATCGGAACTTCTTCCCTGCGACCACGATCAAACCTCACCGCGTTGAGACGACTGGGATAGAAAGGCTCGAGAGGAAGCTCAAACTCCTTTACGTACTTCAGCGTGAGGTCGTGATTGTCAGGAATGCGCGCCGCGCCAGCCTCTGCGAAGAGTCCGTCAGAAAAAGGCTCATGCAGCGTGTGCACTCGCCCTCCCGGTCGTGTTCGTGCTTCAAGAACCGCAACGTCGTGACCAGACTTCGACAATTCGTAAGCAGCAACAAGCCCGGCCATTCCGGCACCCAGAATGAGCACCTTTTTGGCCGGGCCGGTTAATACCAGGTTCCGGACCGCGCCGGGTATTCGCGATTGATTCAGTCCGGCTGCAGCAACTGCAATTGCGCTTCGCCTTAAAAATTGACGGCGAGTGATTGGCAATTAAACTACCGTCCTCTGCGTCGTGGAGTGTTCCCCCTGGATCTGGTTGTCTTTGCCCTGGGCTTCGTTGTCTGGGTTTCTGTACGAACAGCCGGTGTCGCAGGTTGCGAAGTTGTTTCTTCGGCAGGTTTTGGTGGCATGTCGCCCTTGGAAAATCGTGGTAGCAGATCGTCACGCATTGCCAACTGATAAACTGCCCAGGCGACTACCATCGCATCCTTCTTCACATCGTCCTCGAGAATCCTTTCGTACGTGTCGAGATTCGTGTGCCAGGTATGCGTTCCGTATTCAATTGGATCCTGGCCCATGCCGATGCCGGGCAAACCGGCCTGGCTGAACGAGGTGTTATCAGACCCACCGAGCCTCCGGCTCCGCGTCGTCACTGCTCCAGCTACGCCATCGGCTTTGAATGGCTCCAGAATCTCGCGCAGAATGCTCGCCGCCTCGGCTGGTCCAAAGACTGCTGCACCGCGCACACGACCGGTGCCGGAGTCGATGTTGAAGTAGCCACCAAACTTTTCATTGCCAGGCTTTGGATCTTCAAACGAGCCGAAGTGCTCTTTGACGTAAGCTTGCGACCCGAGCAGTCCTTGCTCTTCACCACTCCACAACGCAACCCGAATGGTGCGGCGCGGCTTAACTCCAAGTGTCTTCAAAATTCGAGCTGCTTCCATCATGATCGTGCAACCAATTGCATTGTCAGTCGCGCCAGTGGCGGCGTGCCATGAATCGAGGTGGCCCCCCAGCATGATCACTTCGTCGGCCTTGTCGCTGCCGCGAATCTCCCCGATCGTGTTGTAGGAGGTGCTACCTTCAGGGTAGACCCGATTGACAATATTGAATTCGAGAACGACTTCAGTGCCGTCATTAAGGATGCGACTAATGCGGCCAAAGTCTTCGTTGCTCATCACGACGGTGGGGATTGTTTTGTTAACGTCAAATGTCTGGTTGTTGAAAGCGCGGATCTGTCGAAACTCGCGACCAGCGTCGTTAACCCGAACTTCCGCACCGTTGGCTTTTAGAAAAGCGTCGAGCTGCTCGTTGAGTTGTCGGTTTGACAACGGTTTAGGCGCGTTCGGTGCTGGGGTCGGAGTTGGTGATGGTGTCGGGAAAGCGAATGGCCGCGCGTTTGGTCCATACCGCTGCTCAGCCTGTTCATCGGTTTGCCGCTTTGGTGAGGGATTCAGGTTAACAGGTATCACAGCAGGCTTGCCGACGAGTACAATCTTGCCACGGACTTTGGTTTTGTGATTGTTCAGGAAGATATTCAACTGTTCCTGCGAAGGCCGTTCAGGTAGCACCAGTTGATATGCCTTCGCCTGAATGGTTCCTTTCGTGCTGGGAGTCCATGCGAGTACTTCGCACACGAGCGGATCTTTAACTGGAGAGATGAGATGCGCAGTCAAGCGCTCATTCAACCAACCAGGATGTTTAAAGTCCCACGGTTCGAGATGAGCATTTTCAAGTCCCCAGGCCGTCATCTGCTTGACCGCCCATTCCGCGGCAGCTTTGTGATTGGGTGACCCCGTGAGCCGTGGACCATATAGATCCGTAAACATGTGCATCGTCTTCATAATCTGCGATCTTTCCATCGCTTCTTTGCGAATGCGGCTCAGCACGTCGCCGCTGCCGTTTTGAGCAGCGACCGGGACTGAGAGCAACGACAGGATTAGTGAAAGGGCGACAAAGCGTCGTTTCAGCATCTTGTATTCTCCGGGAAATCGGTTGGGTTGGATTACCAGCGTTGGAGATTATAGACTACAAAGGTATCAATCGGAGAATGTCCAATTATGAGCGCAGGAATCAAACCAACTCAAAGCGAAGCTTCTGAAAACAGTTCATTACCAAACTCTCGTCGCGTTTACGTCGAAGGCAAATTGCCGGGCGTAAGAGTGCCGTTTCGTGAAATTGCGCAGAATCCGTCGCGCAATTTCGACGGCACACTGGCTACAAATCCGCCAGTTCGTGTTTACGATACGAGCGGACCGTGGGGGGATGCTGAGGTCCATTGCGACGCCCGCGAGGGTTTGCCACAGTCGCGGCGCGAATGGATCGTTGGGCGCGGCGACGTCGAGGAATACGAAGGTCGTGAAGCAAAGCCCATCGACGACGGCTATCTCACGTTTGACGCCGCTAACCGCGCGCGCATAAAAGACGCCGGCAAACTCGAAGACTTTCCGGTGATGCGACGCCGTGTGCTGCGTGCTAAGCAGGGGGCCTGCGTTACACAACTGCATTATGCACGGCGCGGAATCATTACTCCGGAGATGGAGTTCATCGCGATTCGTGAGAATCTCGGACGTGAAGCGGCATGGGAAACCGGTGATGCGCCGCGCGACTCACTGTTGCACCAGCATAAGGGCCAGTCGTTTGGAGCTGGTATCCCAGAGTTTGTTACCCCGGAATTCGTGCGCTCCGAAGTCGCTCGCGGACGTGCGATCATTCCCGCCAACATCAATCATCCTGAATCCGAGCCGATGATTATCGGCCGAAACTTCCTCGTTAAGATCAATGCAAACATCGGAAACTCTGCTGTCGCCTCTTCGATCGACGAAGAAGTCGACAAGATGCGCTGGTCTATTCATTGCGGGTCTGACACGGTGATGGACCTTTCCACCGGAAAGAATATTCACGCTACTCGTGAATGGATCATTCGCAACTCGCCCGTGCCGATCGGGACGGTGCCGATATATCAGGCCCTGGAGAAAGTCGGTGGCAAAGCTGAAGAGCTGACGTGGGAGATCTTTCGCGACACACTTATCGAACAAGCGGAGCAGGGCGTCGACTACTTCACGATCCACGCCGGCGTGCGGCTACCATACATTCCGTTAACTGCACGGCGCACCACCGGAATCGTGAGTCGCGGCGGTTCGATCATGGCCAAGTGGTGTTTGGCCCACCACGAAGAGAGTTTTCTTTACACCCACTTTCGCGAAATCTGCGAAATCATGGCTGCCTACGATGTCTCATTCTCGCTTGGTGATGGTTTGCGTCCCGGATCGATTGCAGATGCGAACGATGAAGCGCAATTTGCGGAGCTCGAAACCTTAGGTGAGTTGACAAACATTGCCTGGGTACATGATTGCCAGGTGATGATAGAAGGACCAGGCCATGTGCCAATGCACTTGATCAAAGAAAACATGGACAAGCAGCTCGAGACTTGTCATGAAGCCCCGTTCTACACGCTTGGCCCACTCACTACCGACATCGCGCCCGGTTACGACCACATTACGTCGGCGATTGGGGCGGCGATGATTGGTTGGTTTGGCACGGCGATGCTCTGTTATGTCACTCCGAAAGAGCATCTCGGGTTACCTAACAAAAAAGACGTTAAGGATGGTGTCATCGCCTACAAACTCGCTGCCCACGCAGCGGATCTGGCGAAGGGACATCCGGGTGCACAGTATCGTGATAATGCGTTATCGAAGGCGCGTTTTGAGTTTCGGTGGGAAGATCAATTCAATCTTTCGTTAGATCCGGAGGTCGCGCGCGAGTATCACGACGAGACCTTGCCACAGGAAGGCGCGAAGCTCGCTCACTTCTGTTCGATGTGTGGCCCGCATTTCTGTTCGATGAAGATCACGCAGGATGTGCGGGAGTATGCGGCGCAGAAGCAAGTCGAGGAGTCTAAAGCTTTGGCCATTGGCCTGAATGAGAAAGCCGAGGAGTTTAGAACTTCCGGCGGGGAAATATATCGAGCAACGGGGGTTGATATGAGGCTTCAGAGGGTCGAGTCTGAGATGCTTAGGTTAGTTGGTTATGACCCGAATGCACAGATCCTGGAGGTTGTGTTCATTAGCGGCGATCAATATCGCTATTTAAACGTTCCCGACACTGAGTATAAAGGATTGATGACTGCAGAATCGATCGGACAATACATGCACAAGCACATCATCGATCATTATGAGTACGAACGCATCAATTAGACAGGATGAACAGGATGTTTCAGGATTTACAGGATATCTTGTAAATCCTGATTAATCCTGTAAATCCTGTTCCCTTTACCTCACGAAGGAGTATCAGATGGAGATCAAGATCCTCACGCATAAAGTCATCGGCTGCGCATACAAAGTACATAACACTCTTGGCCCGGGCTTTTTGGAAAAAGTCTATGAAAACGCTCTCAAGTTTGAACTTCAGAACACAGGAATTCACGTCCGGCAGCAACACAAACTGCCAGTCTTTTATGAAGGCCGTCAGGTTGGTCTTTATTTTCCAGATCTGTGGGTTGAAGAACAACTGATCATCGAAATCAAAGCAGGTGTCACATTAGCTCAGGAGCACGAACAGAAGGTAGTTCATTACCTCGCCGCTACTGGCATCGATCACGGCTTGCTTATAAACTTCGGAGCGACCGTACAAATCAAACGTAAATTTCGTGAGTATAGACCGAGGAGTCTCTGATTATTCGAGACCGGCCTTCCGTTGCATCTCCCTTATTGTGTCGGGAATGAAGGATGTGATCTGATGAGTTTCCTCACGACCGTCTGCGTACGTCTGAAACAAATTGAAATCAGGCAGCGAGAGACAACTTAGCGGAGACTGGTGGTTGTAGCCTGTGTCCAGACCGATCGCGCTGTGAGAGATGTAGATACCATGTCTACCCAGCCGGCCACGCAAAGGCAACAGCGGCGTTGGCGTGTGCCCGAACACGCAAGGTTTGCCGCGATAGTTTTTATAGAAATCCATGTCGCGGAGCCACAAAAGCGCCATCGGCGAACTCTCAGTAGGGTGTTTACCTTCATCGAGCCCGGCGTGAACGTAGATCGCGAATTCGTCTTCGTAGTAGAACGGCAGCTCTTCCATAAACGCGAGTTGTTCGGCTGGGAATGACTGCACGAACAGTTCACGCATTTGCTCCAAATCCTTTTCACTATCAACTCGGATGGATCGCCCCGTGTATTGTTCGAAGGTTCGTTCGCCACCAACGACCGGAGTTAACCAGAGATTGCTGTAGCCGTCGAGAAAATCCATCAACATCTGTTCGTGATTTCCTCGCAGACAAATAACTCGCTCCGGGTTTTCCTGACAGAGTTTCATCACGTTAGAAACACAACCCGGCGCGTCGGCGCCGCGATCGATCAGATCGCCTAAAAGAACGAGAGTGTCTGTTTCCGGATCTCGCGGCAGCATCTCCAGCAGGTTGAGGAGCTGCGCGCACCGACCATGTATGTCACCGACGACAAATGTTCTCATGCAGACTGTTCCCCGGGTTGCTCACGTTGGCTTTTAATGCGATTCATCAACTCGACGAAACGTGGATCCTCGTGCATGTCAGTCCAGTTTGGATCGGATTCGAACCACTTGTAGTTTTCGTTACCAAGACTGACGGCTGTTTCCAGCCATCTTAGGGCTTCAACCTGGCGCCCCTGCAAGAGGTACGCAGAAGCAAGCCAGTAAGATATATCGTAATCAGCCTCAGCTACCTGTCTGACTTTCGGTGTGAGTTGTTCATTGGCCTTGGTGTGCTGGCCCTGTGCGCTCAAACAGATTGCCAGAATCGGTCTCACACCATCGATCTGCGGATGTCGTTGTAGCACCTGGTGCAGAATCTTGATGGCCTCGTCAATCTCGCCCTTGTAATAAAGAACGCGCGCGCGGAACACCAGAATCAGAGGATGTTCAGGTTCAACTTCCGCACCTTGATCGAGTTCACGGAATGCCTGCGGGTACTCGCGCTGGTACATAAAGATTCGAGCGCGATTGTAACTTGCCAGAACCCGTTCCCCCGGGCTCAGCCGGACCATCCGATCAAAGCTGCGCAGCGCCTTTTCATACTCACCATCGAGTCGCGCGACCACACCTCTCACAAAATGGACACCCGGATCGTTCGGATACTCATCGCGCAACAGATCAACTGCGTTGCGAGCTTTCTGCTTTTGGCCTCCGGTCAGATAGATGAAGACCATGTGCATGCGTGCTTCAAGTAGTCGCGGATCCAGCGTCAGGGCTTTACGAAACGCATTCTTTGCTTTCTCGTGATCGCCAGCCTGGCCCAATCCCTTCAGCACACGATTGACGTAACAACTACCGAGTGCGGAATAGGCGAGGGCGAAGTTTGGATCGATTTCGATTGCGCGTCGGAAGTGTTCAATCGCCGAGTCGAGATGTTCGCGTTCAATGGTGTGGTAGATGAACGATGCAAGGCAATCGCGGCCGCGCAGGTATTCTTCGGAGGCTGCGGCGTCGGCGGTTGTTTTGCGGGACAGTTCGACCTTTTCATCGGGACTTAATTCCAGTCGCAAACCCTCCACGATACGCTGCACGATTGTGTCCTGCACGCCGATGATGTCGCTCGCGTCCGCATCAATGCGCTCGCTCCAGAGAATCTCGCTGGTGCGGACGTCGAGTAATTGCGCGGTAACGCGCAATCGATCGCCGGCGCGGAGAAAGGTCGCTGTGAGAATCGCGTCAACGCTGAGTTCACGTCCCGCTTCTGCTGCGTCAATCGTTTTGTTCTGATATTTAACGATTACCGACGATGGTCGCACCACGAGCGAACGCACACGGGCCAGCTCGGTTATCACTGCATCGGCAAGAGAAAACTGATAAAAGTCGATCTCCCGATCGTTGCCGACATTTTTGAAAGGAAGGATCGCGACGCTTTTTCGATCGCGATCACTCAAACTTGTCAGCGGATTGCGTTGAGCATCACTACTGCTGCGTCCGGATTTGGCGCTTGCCGAACTCTCCGCGCTCTTTGAACCCGTCAACCAGCGCAGCGCGCGAGTGACCGGGCTCGCTTGTTTCAAGTGTTTCGGAGCGACTGGAGTTGTAGTTTCGTCGAGACCGGGCAGTGATTCAGTACCAAGTTCACGAATGATAGAGCGAAGATCGTCAGCGAAATGGGAGATCTTCTGATAACGATTACGCGGGTCTTTTGCCAGAGCCTTGTCGATGACAGCTTGCAAGCGCACGGGCATTCGTCCGGGTCTCATCTTCGACAACGGCGCCGGTTCTTCGTTTAAGACCGCGTGACGCACTTCAACAGCCGTTTGCCCCTGGAACGGCCATGTCCCGGTCAGCATCTCGTAAAGCAGGACGCCGGTTGAAAAAATATCAGCGCGCGAATCGACTCGATCGCCACGTGCTTGCTCGGGCGCTGCATACGTCGCCGTACCATAAGGCACGCCAACTTCAGTAATCTCCGTGTGGTGAATTCCCGAGGTGCGTGCGGCATCTTCGTCAAGCAGTTTTGCAAGGCCGAAGTCGAGTACTTTGACCTGACCGGAGGGCGTAACCATTACGTTGCCGGCCTTGATGTCGCGATGAATAATGCCGCGAGCATGTGCGGCTGCAAGTGCGTCTGCTGTTTGCAACGCGATCGACAAAGCACTCTCGAGCGACAAAGGACGACCGTTTACGAGCTGCCTCACATTTCGCCCTTCGATGTATTGCATGGCGATGAAGTGGATGCCGTTGATCTCGTTGAGGTCGAAGATGATGCAGATGTTTGGATGGTCGAGAGCGGAAGCGAGCTTCGCTTCGCGCTCAAAACGTTTGAGATTGGCTTCGCGAGCGGTTAGCTCAGCAGGCAGCACTTTTATTACAAGTGTACGGCCCAGCTTCGAATCGATAGCTTTATAGACCGTGCCCTGTCCGCCCTCACCGAGCTTCTCCAGAATCTTGAAATTCCCCAGCGTCGAACCGATCATTTAGTGGATGCCGTCGCGTCTCCAAATAAAATAGGTCCTATAGGACCTATAGGACCTATTGTCGCAGAGCAGACGCAAACAGCCAATTCAGCTAATCTGCAACACCCATCTGCCAGAGCATGAACGCGTAGTCAAAGGCTGTTTCGCGCAACGCGTCGTAGCGTCCCGAAGAACCGCCGTGGCCCGCGCCAAAGTTTACCTTCAAAAGCAACGGGTTGTGATCGGTTTTCATAGCACGCAGTTTTGCCACGAGCTTTGCTCCTTCCCAGTAAGGCACCTGGCTGTCGTTCACAGAAACCTTCACGAGCATCGCCGGATAATCCTTTTTGGCGATGTTATCGTAAGGCGAATAAGTCTTTATGTAATCAAACGCGGGTTTCTCGTTTGGATTGCCCCACTCGATGTATTCACTCGTCGTCAGCGGCAAGCTCGCATCGAGCATTGTGTTCAGCACGTCTACAAACGGCACCTGTGAAACAACTGCCTTGAAAAGATCGGGTCGCAGATTGGAAACCACACCCATTAGCAGGCCTCCAGCACTACCACCCTGAATTACGAGCCGATCCTTCGACGTGTATTTCATCTTGATCAATGTTTCAGCGCAGGCGATGAAGTCAGTAAACGTGTTCATCTTGTTCATCATCCTGCCGGCCTGACGCCATTCCTCACCCAGCTCACCGCCACCGCGAATGTGACCAATAACGAAGATCACGCCCCGATCGAGAAGACTGAGACGAGTTGAAGAGAATGTCGGCGGGATGGAGTAACCATAGGATCCGTATCCATAAAGAAGCAGTGGAGCGGAACCGTCCAGCTTCACGCCCTTTCGATAGACCATCGACATCGGAATCCTGGTTCCATCCGATGCAGTCGCGAAAACACGCTCCGACTGATAATTGTTCCGATCGAAACCTCCCGGCACTTCCGTCTCTTTCAGCAACGTCGACTTGCCCGTGTTCATGTCGTAGTCAAATACCGAATTCGGCGTGACCAGAGAATTGTAGGTGTACCTTACGACGTTAGTGTCAAATTCACGGTTTGCTGAGAGGAATGTGGAATAAACGGGCTCGGGAAACTTAATGCGCTGCCGTTTGTTAGTCTTAAAGTCAATGACCTCGAGTTGCTGCAGGCCGTTTTCCCATTCAGACAACACGGCATGATTGGCGAAGAGAGTGATTCCATCAAGCTTCACCGCCGGGTTGTGTGCGACAAACTCTTTCCAGTTCTTCTCCGAAGGATCACTGAGAGGAGCGGTGACGATACGGAAGTTTTTTGCGCTTTTATTGGTGCGAATGTACAAAAGATTGTTCCGGTAGTCGACGTCGTACTCGTGGTCCTTCTCGCGCGGCAGAATCACTTTGAACGTTCCATTCGGATCTTCAGCACGAAGATACCGCGCCTCATTCGAGGTCTTGCTGAATGAGTGGAGAAAGATCACTCTCTTGTCGAGTGAGCGGCCGACACCGATGTCAAACAGTTCATCCTTTTCGTTGTAGACCAGGTCGTTTTTGTCGGTTCCAAGAGCGTGTCGGAAAAACTTGTCACTTCGCTTGGTGACTGCATCTTCAGTCACATAGAAGAGAGTTTTATTATCGTTGGCCCAGACGATACTGGTAACACGTTCGATTCGCTCCGGAAAGAGTTGGCCCGTTCGCAGATCTTTTATGTGCAGCACATACTGTCGATAGCCGGTGTTGTCAGTGCTGTAGGCAAGCAGGTTCCCATCATCGCTTGGGGCGAAATCGCCCACACTCATAAACTGCTGACCCTTGGCCAGTTCGTTCACGTCGAGCAGGATTTCCTCCGAAGCGTCGGTACTGCCTTTCTTACGGCAGAAGATTGGATACTGCTTACCTTCTTCAGTGCGCGAGTAGTAGAAGGAGTTGCCGTAGCGATAAGGCACATTGGTGTCAGTCTGTTTTATATGACTGAGCATTTCATTGTAGAGCTTCTCCTGTAACGGCCCAGTCGGTTTCATCACCGTGTCGGTGAAGGCTTCTTCAGCCTTGAGATGTGACATCACCGCGGGATTCGTCTTTTCGCGAAGCCAGAAGTACTCGTCGACGAGTGTTACGCCATGAATATTTGTAGTCTTTGCTTTTTTATCTGCCATAGGTGGTTGGGGCGCGCTCGCTCCTCCATTTGTCTGCGCTATGACTTCACTACTGTTTGGGAGAACCAGAACAAAGAGCAACAGCAGAAAAAGTAAACAGGATTGGTTTCGCATGCAGCACCTTCCTCATAAAACACAACTCAATTTAAGGGGAGATCGCTTCTTTGCTAAACAGCCGGCGCACGGCCGGCTAATCGTGAACAGTTCAACCGCGGGGTGGGTTTCCCCAACCGGAACCCACATACTTTCCATTTTCGACGATACACGGCACTGTTGGATCGCCATCCGAATACGAAAACATCTCGGCCCGTCGCTTTTTGTCGTTCTGCGCGTCGTACTCGATAAAGGGGATACTTTTGGAGTTGTAATGGTCGCGTGCCTGCTGACAGTACGGACAGCCGGGCTTTATGTAGATTACTAAGGCCAAGTTTCGATTTACCCCCGCGAATTGCCGCGGGCGAGCGCATGAGTGCTCACCGCACGTTAATGTACAAATTTGAGCAGGTTGCGATTATACTGCCGCTGCCTATGAGTGAACAGAGCGCAGGAGGCGGCGGCTTCGGCGAAGGCGCCGCGGATCTGCTGGATCCTTACGAGAAGCTTGTCAGTGTCGAAATAATGGGCAACGAAGTGAACGTTCCCGAGAAGAACCGTTTGCTGCGCTGCTTCCAGTACCTCTCTATCAACACCATTTCATACGGCGATTTCTGCTGGAACGGTGAATGCACAAACTGCCAGATCTGGTATCACCTCAAGGGCCAGGACGAGCAGAACGACAGGCCGGCTTTGTCATGCCGGCTGGAATGTGAAGAAGGAATGGTGATCACCAGGCTGAGTCGTTTTATAGAGTTGGAAGGCATTACGAAATAGAAGTTGTGTGGTGGGGAGAGAGTGTCTTCGCGAGTTCGCGCGTTACCAATCTCGTCGCGCATCACGACGATCACGACGGAAGTCACGTATATCCTGCCGGCGTTCACGTCGATCCAGTCTTAATTCGTGACGATCGTCAAGAAAGCCACGCCTCAAAGCGCGACGATCCCATCGGATCTCCCGCGTATCTCTCCTGATTTCGCGACGATCAGAATGCAATTCTTTGCGTTCCCAGCGATTGATGCGCCGTTGTGCGTTAGCAACGCTCCCGGATACGCAAATCATAGAAACCAACAATAACAAACCAACCAATACTTTCCTTGTCATCTAATACCTCCTCCACCAAGTTTGAGATATTAGACGCGTGACTCGATTGGATGGCCGACGTTTCTCCTCAGTATTTCGGGACGCTGGGATCCACTTCATCCGACCAGCCCAGAATCCCGCCCTTAAGATTGATCAGTTTTCCTTGAAATCCCGAACGCTGAAGCGCGTCGATCGCGCGTGCGCTACGTCCACCCATTTTGCAATGCACTACCGTCTCTCGGTTCGGATCGATCTCGTTCATTCGATTCAACACCTGGCCTAGTGGGATATGAATCGAGTTCGGTATCCGGCAATAAGCGAATTCGTTATCCTCACGCACATCGACGATCTGAATATCGTCGCCTCGATCGAGGCGCTGTTTGAGTTCAGTTGAGGTTATCTCTTCCATAGCATCGATTCCCTGTTAGTTTTATTGCAGCAGCTTTGAACCAAGACACACGTTACACTACACTTTGGTAAAAATCTCCTGTATCTCAACGAAAGGCTGCATTATGAGATTCGAGTTTTACACTGAAGCCCTTGATACCGTACCCAAATTGTCAGTTGACGGTACGGTTGACAACAGTATTCATTTCTCTCACTGGGAAGGAAATCGTACCCCAAATGAATTAAAAGCCGATACTTCAACCGAGATCGCGCTCAATCTCGTGGCGTCGCCAAAGCGGACGCAGTTAACGAACGGCATCGAGCTCGTAACCAATAATCATTTTGATACCGATGGCGTCCTCTCAGTTTGGACCGTGCTCAATGGTGAACGCACGCTGCCTCATCGAGATCTGCTGATTGCGGCGGCCGAAGCGGGCGATTTTTCAGAGTATTCCAGCGCCGACGGCGTGAAGGTCAGCATTGCCATTCAAGGCTTGGATCAGGCCAGTCCGAACAATGATGACGGGTCACCCTTAGCGAAGCTTATTGCTGGTGAGGAAGTCGACGATGACGCACGCGCTTATGAGTTGGTCCTGCCGCGTGTGGAACATCTGCTGACAAACATCAACGACTACGAATCTCTCTGGCGCGAAGGTTGGGAAAAGGTTGCTGCCGCAATCGACAGTTTTGAGCGAGGTAAATCGAAAGTTACTGAGTATCCCGATGCCAAGATCTCATTAATAACTCTTGCGCCTGAGCTTTTCGATGGCGTCGGTTTTAGTCCGACGCGGCATGCCGCGCCCTACACCGCAATCTCAAAATTTGCCAAAGGCGAACTTTTCTTAATCGCGATTCCAACCAGCGCAGGATGGTTTTATCGAATTGATTATCCCTACTACTCCTGGGCTGAGACCGTTGTGCGTCCTCGAGTTGCGCATCGCGATCTGACCGGTGCGCTGCAGTTACTCAATGAAAATGAAAGTAATCGCGAGGGACGCTGGCAGCCGGATAATCACGAAATGACCTCTGCCGTGAAGTTTCTCGACAGCGCGCGCACGTTGATGGCTTCGCGATTGGAACCGGATGCAGTCGTGGAAGTGTTGCAGAATTCATTTGTGAGAGCAGCGACGTTTTGAACTTTGAACTTTGTACTTAGTGCTTTGTTGTGAATTACGAAAGACCAAAGTACTAAGTACAAAGTACCAGACCATCAATGCACGACGTGATCATTATCGGGGCTGGACCAGCCGGATTGTCGACAGCTTTCTGGTGCGATGAGTTGGGTCTTGACACACTCCTGCTCGAACAGACGGAACAAGTTGGCGGACAGCTGCACCGCGTTTACAACCCAATCGAGAATTACCTGGGAATAAAAACTCGTGACGGCAAAGAACTGCTCGATCTTTTTGCCGTTAATGTCGATAGTGCCGAGTTTGACCTTTGGACGCAGACGGCGATCACGTCAGTAGATCTGAAAGCCAAACGCGTTTCGCTGGCAAGTGGCGAAGAACTCCAGGCGATCGCGCTTGTGCTTGCAACCGGCGTACGGCCGAGAGAGCTTGGCGTGCCGGGTGAGAAGGAGTTTGTTGGAAAAGGAATGATAGAATCCGCTGCCCGCGACCGTCAGCTTTTCGCGGGCAAGGATGTTTGTGTTGTTGGTGGTGGAGATGCGGCCGTTGAAAATGCGCTGTTGTTTGCCGAAGTTTGTCCGACTGTAACTTTGGTTCATCGTGGCAAGAAACTGCGCGCTCGGCGCGAGTTTGTTGAGCAGCTTCAGGCAACTCATTGCATCACTGTTTTCACAGAGTCGATTCTGACGCGTATCATTGGTGAAGACGGCGTTGTTGCAGTTGAAATTCAGCGCCAGCAGGGATTGAAGCCATTTCAAGTCGCTGTCGGCGGCGTGCTTATTCGGATAGGAGTTGAACCGAATACGGAGTTGTTCCAGAACCAGCTTGAAACAGACGAGAAAGGGTTTTTAGTAGTGAACAGCCAGCAGGAAACGAAATTGCCGATGGTCTTCGCGGTTGGCGACGTCTCAAACCCATTGGCGCCGACCATCAGTGGCGCCACCGGAGCCGGCGCGACCGCTGCGAAAATAATCGCCGCGCGTTTGAATCCACGAGCTAAATGACTGAGGTTGAAACATCGTATCTCGATGCTCACATCGCAGCGTATCCCGTGGAATACATTGCCGGCATCGATCTTTACAACGCCGGTGAATTCCACGCGGCCCATGATGCGTGGGAAGAACGCTGGATGGGTGAAGTAGGACCACAGGAAAAACTGTTTCTGCAGGCGATGATCCAATCGGCTGTCGCGTTTCATCACCTCGACATCGGTCGTCCAGGCGCTGCTCGCCAGATGTACCTGCGCGCGAAAGAAAAATTTGCGCGGTTGGGAACGCCGGTTTTCATGTCGTTGGATCTTGACGACTATCAAGCTCAGCTCGACTCCGCACTCTCGTGGCTGTTGAGCGCGAGCGATCCGAGAGAATTGCCACGACCGCAGATCACGCCGCCAAAGATTCGGCTGCTGGCGACAGTCGACGAGTTTGATTGACCAACTAAAATGCTGAGCTTCTCGCGACTCATCTTACTGGCATGCTGGTTCGGCGCCGCGCTTTTCTTTGGCGCGGTCGTCGCTCCAGCCGCTTTTGGTGTGTTGAGATCATTTGGTTTGCCTAACGCCAGCGAGATTGCGGGCGGGATAGTGACGCGTTCACTTTCTGTGATAAACATCGCCGGGTTTTTAATCGCACTGCTTTTGCTGGTAACTTTGATCCTGCGTCGCAGTTCAACCGGCCGCGTAAGCTCTATCGTTGAGTTTATTTGTATCGCTGTTATTGCGCTGGCGACTGGTGTGGGCCACTGGGTGATTGCTGCGCGCATGCGAGCGTTACGGGCCGCAATGGTTCTACCCATCGATCAGATCGCGGTCGACGATTCGCGTCGAATCGCATTCAACAACTTGCACGGTTATTCGGTGAATGCGCTCGGGCTTGCTATGATTGCTGCTTTAGTGGCGTTGGTCCTGATGGCCCGAAGCTTGCGCAATTGAATTTTGCAGGATGGAAGAAGCCGGTGGATATTATTGAAGACATTGAAGGTTGGCGAAGGCGCTTTGCCGGTTGGAGCCCGGGCGCCGGGAATGAAGTTGGTTCGGATTACCCGTGGGTAAAAAACCGGCGCGCGCCATTTACTCCTGCGCGACGCGCGCTGCCGATGTTGAATCTTGCGCTGATCTCATCAGCAGGCGCCTATATCGATGGGACTAATCCGTTCGACACAGGCTCTACAAATGGCGATTTGACCTTCCGAGAAATTCCTATCGAAGTTGAAGCGTCGGATCTGAGGTTCAGTGCGCGCGGGTATGATCCGGCTGCGGTTCAAAAGGACGTGAACGCCGAGCTGCCTGTGGGGCGTCTGCTGGAGTTTGAACAAAACGGAATCATCGGTCAACTGAATCCGGTGTTCTGGAGTTTTTGCGGATTCATTCCGGATGCGGCGAAACTCGTCGATGAATTGGCTCCAAAGCTCGTAGAGCGAGTGCGACGTTATGAGGTGCAGGCCGCGTTACTCGTGCCGGCCTCACAATTGTGTCATCAATCCATTGGTTTGATAGCGCGTGCACTCGAGCTTGCGGGCATTCCCACGATGACGCTTGCCGTCGTGAAGGAACTGGTTGAATCGGTCCGCCCGCCGCGAGTGGCACTTTATGATGGAGAACTCGGAACTGTGAGTGGCATGCCAAATTGGCCTGAGCACCAGCGAAGAATTCTCGACGAAGCACTGCGACTGATTGAGCCGATGGACCAGCCGGGAATACGCAAGTTGGCTGTGACGCTCGAATCAGCAGTGGAGAAATCGCGCGGCGAGCGGTAACTTTCTTAATGTCTCTCAAAAAACGTCTCGATCTCGTCATCTTCCTCACTATTGTTGTTGGGCTTGCGTACCTTCTGCTTGCGCCCGTTCCAATCACTCCCGCAGCCTGGACTCCTCCCGTTGCTCCGACTTTGAGTGGCCAGTACGCACAAAACACTCGGCTTTCAGCTGTTCAAAAGCTTTTGCTCGGAGAGGGGCATAAGCCTGAGGATGTTGCACTCGATGTGGATGGAAAGATCTATGGCGGTTTTGAAGACGGCCGAATCGTGGTCCTGCAACCCGATGGTACTCAGCCGCGTGTCTTCGCAGACACTCATGGTCGTCCACTCGGATTGATCTTCGACGGGCGGGGAAATCTGATTGTTGCCGATGCGATTAAAGGTTTGTTATCGATAAATAAATCGGGAGAGATCAAGGTTCTAGCGGTGGAAGCGGACGGGGAGAAGTTTGGCTGTCTCAACGATCTCGACGTCGGCGCCGACGGCACCATCTATTTCACGGAAGCGTCGCGAAAGTTTCCGATGTCGCAGTTTGCAAACGATTTGCTCGAGCACCAGCCAAATGGCCGCTTACTCGCGTTTGATCCTCAAACTCAAAAGCCGCGAACGCTTTTGCGCGATCTTTATTTTGCAAATGGAGTAGCAGTGAGTCCGGACCAATCGTTTGTTCTCGTGGCTGAAACCGGAAAATATCAGGTTCGCCGCGTTTGGTTAAAAGGTCCGCAAGCAGGCCATGACGATGTATTTATCGATAACCTGCCAGGTTTCCCTGACGGTATTTCTTCAAACGGCAAAGATAAATTCTGGCTGGCACTGGTAACTCCACGCCAGGCTGTGTTCGATCGTATGTTGCCTCACCCTTTTATTCGCAAAATGGTGCTTCGCCTTCCCAGGTTTCTCCAACCGGCGCCACAGCGATATTCCTTCGTGTTGGGTCTAGACTCGCAAGCCAAGGTCGTCGAAAACCTCCAGAACGGCTCCCCCGACTGCTACGCCGAAATCGCCAACGTCGTCGAACGCAACGGCACGCTCTACTTCGGCAGCATCGGCGAAGACACCATCGGCCGCTTCCGACTGCGGTAGACCGAAAGACCACTCCGGTGCGTTCGCTATTAAACGTTAAGACGGTTTCCAAAGCGAAAGTGGGAAAAACCGTTGAAACGGTTTTCGGTTGATGCTTGCCATCTGGCACCGGGCTAAAGCCCGGTGTGAATGAGACGGCATTTGAGACGGGTGACGGGTTGACGGGTTGGGCTTTGCACAAAAAGTCACAATGGGGCTCTTCTCTGTGCAATCTCTGTGTTCTCTGTGTCTCTGTGGTTGATGAATTCCCAGCAAAACACACCACAGAGACACCGAGAACACAGAGATTGCACAGAGGAATCCCAGAACAAGGACTTTTTGTGCAAAGCCAAGATTGAGCAGGATTAAAAAAGATTCAGAACTC
>DASYSD010000010.1:0-70052 GCA_036003745.1 Pyrinomonadaceae bacterium | reverse complement strand
GAGGCGAAATGTTCGTTTGGCGACAAACATTATGCTCTGTTGAAGGGAGCTTTCCGCTATTGAACGCGCCGACTAGATGAGTTCAGATAAATGCAAAAAACTTGCAAGCTTACCGCGTAGCGGTTTTGTCCAACAGCGATTATGTTCTCCATGACCACCAGGCGCCGCTGCTTGCGAAGAACATAATCCGCTGTTATCAGACGACCGTCCTTATTGAAAGGCTTGTGCTCCAGTCCTTGTCGCGGATAGCAAAGAGGACTTTACGTGCTGCTGAGAACTAAAGTAATTTAGGTGTGCGCGTCCGTGAATGCTCTACTCACAAAGAGAATGACAACGCACATACAACAATGTGAACGTTACAGCCACGTGAGCCGGCGCGTCGTGTCTCAATTCATAAGATACAGCACTCGTCTGTGATCTTGTTACATTTCGATATCTTAGTGGTGATCTAATTATAGTGACTGGTGTGAGAAGGAATGGATGTGATTCTTGTAGTCCCATCCGATAAAGGCGGTCATTGGTAGAAACGGCAGTGCAAGTTGATAGGACTTCGATGGGAAACAGAGCGAACAGCCTGGATTAGGTAGAATAGTCGTGAAGCTCATCAAAGACGTCAGGAGCGTCATGAGAGGCTCATGATTTAATGTAAGCTCAACGGGGGCCGACACATGGCAAGTGGCGAACAATTAAAGGCACTGTTGAAAGCACACCTCGAAGGTGACGAACGGAGGTTTCGTTCAATCGCGATGCAAGTAGCAGCGCACGAAGCCAAACTTGGTCACGGTCAGCTAGCTGAAGAACTGCGCACTCTCATCGATCACGCAAAAGGCCTTCCTGCAATTCCGATCAGTCGCCCGAGGGGTGAACTCGCTAATCTCCTTTCAGTCTCGTATCCAAAGTCCAGGATGGGCGATGTTGTATTGAGCGAAGAGTTAACCAGACAGCTTGAGAAGGTTATTCGTGAGCAGCGCCATTCGTCTGAAATCCTGGCGCATGGTTTACATCCACGGCGTAAGCTTCTACTAGTTGGTCCATCTGGAACAGGAAAAACAATGACGTCGTCTGCGCTCGCCGGAGAGCTTGGAATACCGCTGTTTCAAGTTCGGTTAGATGCTCTGATAACCAAGTTTATGGGAGAAACTGCGGCCAAGCTTCGACAGATATTCGAAGCTACGGGTCAAACTCGGGGTGTCTATTTCTTTGATGAATTCGACGCTATAGGTTCGCAGCGTGGATTAGCAAACGATGTCGGAGAAGTTCGACGTATTCTTAATAGCTTCTTGCAAATGATCGAACACGATGCGTCTCATAGTCTTATAGTCGCGGCAACCAACCATCCTGATATACTGGATGCAGCATTGTTTCGACGATTCGACGATATTTTGTATTACTCATTACCCGATGCCAGCCAGATTGCCTCGCTTTTAAAAACAAGGCTTCAACGCTTTGCCGAAAAACGCGTAGCATGGAAAGAGCTGGCTAAGGATGCTCTCGGGCTCAGCTATGCGGAAGTAGCGCGCGTCTGCGACGAAGCACTCAAAGACGCTCTCATTCACAAACGTGAAACCATTAGCCGAGCCGAAATCCATAAAGCATTGATAGAACGGCGAGAAGCCGCGGAACAACTTAAGAAGAAATAGTTAACCTGTAAACTTTCATGCCCGATCAAGAACGTAGGTATCCCCATTTCGTTCTCGAAGGGGTTACCGAAATTGAAGCATTTCGGTCGCCGCAACAAGGCGGCCGTCCAACTAACATTCCCACCCAAAACCAACGCTCTCATGGTAACAGTTTAAAGCGACAGCTTCAGGCCCTTCGACGCACAATGGACGAAGCGCGTCAAGCCCAGCTCGACGCAGGGTTAGAAGCCGGGATCGGATTGCAAATTGAATTCGAGAGCTTTCCTGATGTGGAACTTGCGTTCGAAAGCTTAGCTCGAGAGCGCTCCGGAATTGAACTACTCAACGTAAAGCATGAAGATAATGTTACTCGTGCGGCAGTGTTTGTTCCGGATGGAAAACTTCATATCTTTGAAAACCTTATCCGTGATTACCTTGAGGCGAAGACTGACAAGAATGGAAACCCGCGGGACCATAAATCACTAATCAATACGATTCGGGAAGTTCGCGCGGCGACCCTACAAGAACTGTGGACCGACGCTCCACAGGTATTTCCACAAACCGACGACGAAACTCTTTGGTGGGAGGTGTGGCTCCCTGTGCGTGGAGATAGACGCGCTACGGTGGAGAACTTTCGTCGACTCGCTGAAATGCATGACTTAAGAGTGTCGCCAGAAGAATTTGAATTTCCCGAACGTACGGTCTTGCTTATGCGCGGCTCGCGTGGCCAAGTCACGCAATCGATGATGGTCCTTAATAGCGTCGCGGAGTTTCGACGAGCAAAGGAAACTGCAAATTTCTTTGATTCTCTTTCACCCGAAGAGCAAGCTGACTGGCTGGACGAACTGCTCCAACGTACTCATTTTGCTGCTTCCGAGAAGGCCACGCCGCACGTTTGCATATTGGATACAGGAATAAACAGCGCTCATCCATTGCTCGAACCAGCCCTAACGGATGCTGACCGGCATACTGTAGAGCCGGGTTGGGGAACTGATGACGGGCACGGCCACGGAACTCAGATGGCAGGCTTAGCTCTTGCCGGTGATCTGACTAACGAATTGACTTCAACTTCACCGGTTAACCTAAGCCACCGCTTAGAGTCAGTCAAATTGTTGCGTGGTGAAGGAGATAATGTTGGGGATGCTCAGCATCATGGCTATCTAACTGCCGAGGCAGTTGCGCGGCCGGAGATTACAGCTCCGAATCGCCGGCGCGTATTCTCCATGGCGGTGACCGCGCGCGATAATCGCGATCGTGGTAGACCGTCAGCATGGTCTGCTGCGTTAGATAGTCTTGCTTCAGATAGCTCGGCTGATAATGCGACGCCGAGACTGTTAGTGGTATCCGCTGGCAACATAGAAGATCAGAATGCTTGGATGGATTATCCTGACAGCAACGACACCGACTCCGTTCATGATCCTGGTCAAGCATGGAATGTACTTACTGTAGGGGCATATACGAATCTTACCGAGATAAGTGAACCGAATATGGACGCATTCCGCGCAGTCGCAGAGGCTGGCGGGTTAAGTCCTTTCAGCACGACGTCACTGACCTGGCAACCTCAATGGCCGTTGAAGCCGGATGTCGTATTTGAGGGCGGAAATGCTGCCAAGGACGCCCTTAGCGCTGTTTGGACCCGGAGCTTGAGTCTCTTGACTACTCATCACCTGATTGATCAAAGGCTCTTCACCACCGCTAATGCCACGAGTGCTGCAACAGCCTTAGGTGCTCGAATGGCAGCACAGCTAATGTTTGAATACCCCGAGCTCTGGCCAGAAACTATACGTGCGTTAATTGTTCAGTCTGCCAATTGGACCAGCGCAATGCGACAAGAATATCTTCGTGCTAATCAGCCTACCAAGACAGATTATATGCGATTGATTCGACGATGTGGCTTCGGAGTGCCGAATCTGGATCGCGCAATGAGAAGCGCATCAAACTCACTGGCGATGATCGTTCAGGAGCAATTGCACCCATTCATACGTGAAGGAAGTGCCGAGCCAAAGACGAGAGAGATGCATCTCCACAAACTTCCATGGCCTTTGGATGAACTGGAGGCACTTGGTGATGAAACAGTTGAAATGCGGGTCACACTCTCATACTTCATTGAACCTAACCCATCAGCCAGGGGGGTGCGATCGCGTTATCGTTATGAATCTCATGGTTTGAGATTTGATGTTAGGCGGCCAACAGAATCTGATAACGATTTTCGAGCTCGGATCAATGCAGCAGCAAGAGATGAAGAAGAGGGGACCAGAACGAAAGGCGACGATCCGAATTGGCTTGCCGGTAAACAGAATCGTCACATCGGCTCTATGCATTCAGATATCTGGCGAGGTAGAGCTGCCGATCTGGCGAGTCGAGGTGTTTTAGCAGTCTACCCATCGTTGGGGTGGTGGAAGACTCGGCACACACTCGAAAGGTATAACAAGGCGGCGCGTTACGCTCTGATCGTTTCTATTGATGCTCCTGAGCTCGATGTCGATTTGTACACGCCTATTGCAAATCAAATTGGCATTCCAGTGCAGACCGAGGTATAGGGGCTGGAATCAATTGCTGACGCACTTGAAAGTTCCTATTGGTCGCATTAAAACTCAACAACGCGTTCCAGTCTCCTTATCCATGCTCACCTTGAATCGATTGGAGAGATGATCGCCCCAATGGCTTGAAACCGAGTGTCCACCGTAGTAAAGCATCACTTCACTTCAACTTGTTGGCAATTAAATATGGTGAGGAGTCTTGCTTCTGCTAGTGTCAATTTTCCATTTCATTCTTAAGAGGATTTCGTCATAACTTCGCAAAATCAAGTTAGGAAGCTCACTTTGAATCTCACGCTGCAGCAATGGATTCGCGGTACTTCTTCGACCGATAATAACGAACATCCGGGGTTTGTATAGCTTCAGACGCGGGTGGGCGGACTCAAATCTCGTCCTATTCTGTTCCTGTTCAAAGAATTTGCTGTACTCGCGAAGCTGTGCGGCCGCTTCATATACTGCTGCAGAGAATCGCGGTCTATTCCTTTTCAACACAAAGAGCTGTGCCGAGGGAAGTTTCAGTTCAAGTAAGTCGCAGAATGAATACTGATCGACCGGCTCCAATACAAAATCAGGCTTTAGCACTGAGCCGTCGTGGCAACTCAATACCAACTGGGGATGTGCTTCCCTGTATTCATCGTTCAGTAAGAAATTGGGCTGACGTTCGAAGAAACTCTGAAAATCACTCTCGCGCGCGATTGGCGAGTTTATAAGGTGCTCGAGCTCTTCAACTGCTGACTGAAGCTGAATAGTTTCTGGGGAAACAACGTACAGCAGATTGTGGAGTTTGTCATGCTCGTCTATGAACGTATAGGTGCCATCCTCTAAAAGAGACACTACCCTGATTTGGCTACCCAATAGAGCCAAGGCGAAAAGCTCAGTTTTTGACTTTCTCTCAACAGTCGACTCAGGCGCCTGAGCTGAAGAACGAGCGGCTAACTCATCGTCATAATCAACTTCGTCTGGTGGCGGGAGATAGAAAGTTGCCTCTCTCGGACGTAGGGAGACCATAATGTCTTTGGCTCGTTGGCCACGGTGCGTGCGTTCCAGTTCAAATTCGACTCGTTGGCCCGTTCTAATTCGTTCAGGAGTATAGTTAGACACATCCCTCGCACTAAACGGAATAAGGTGACGTTGATATCGTATATAGCCCCTGCGCAACGAAGGGTTAAAGTCCTTAACTATTCCTTTGCATTTCTGCGCCATATCGGTTCTCTGTTTGCCAATATGTTCTATCACTTTGTGGGGAACTGCAACCTGACATAGGTTAAAGGACATCAAGGAACTCCCAGGCGCACAAGGTTGCGGGTTTCGGAACCCGTGAGGTCAAATCGCCTCAATAGCTTTTTGCAATAAGGGTCACCGCGCTGATGATACATCTTGAACTCCAGCGATTGAGACAATCTTGTGACAACGCTACAGCGAAACTAGCAGTAATAGGTGATAACAAATGGACTCGCTGGCGGCTGCAACCTGTAACAAATGTTAGTTAATCGTAAGAGCCGTAATCTGATGCAGTGCTCGTGATCGCACTACGAATCAGGGGGTCGCATGTTCGAATCATGCCGGGTGCACCATCAGGATCAATGATTGCGGCGGGGCTTAGGCACTGCCGCTTTTCTTTTGCCAGCCTATCTTGGTTCTAAGATGTTAATCCTGTAAATCCTGTGATGTTTTCCGATTAGTCAGCACTCTATAGTGTATGAAGCGCGAAACTCGGCGCGGGACAGAAAGTTGTAATTCCTCTTCACGCGGGAAACGAATCTCATCTTTCTGTCATATTGGATAACAGAACGCTCTGTGAAGGTAACGGACCTCTAACCGAGGATTTGGCTCGCCCACCGAGCCGACCTCAATGCAGGCTCGTCCAGCTTTTTATTGGTGGACAGGTGTTAGTCCCCAACCAACCATGAACTAGAAGTTCTCGCCCGGGCCCAGCTTCTACTCACCCGGTGCGCCACATGTATTTGAAACCTCATAGGTGTTAGACATGAAGATAGCCGAAACTGTGAAAAGGCTTTCACCGCCTCCCAATCGTCTACGTATTTTTGTGATTATTATCGCCGTGCTCGCGCTGCCGTTTACGGTTTATTACCTGTTATACGTGCGCAGCCAAAGCGGTTACTTCACGGATCGAAGTTTCAGAAAGCTCGCAACCACCAGTACCCAGATTGGCTCGAGAGTGGAAAGTGCTGCCCTGGTGTTTAAAAACACAAGTGACAGGTTTATCAGGCCGCAAGTTAAAGACTCTCTTACATTCGATCCCACTCCTGCGGCCAAACAAAAGAATCTCAACAATCTAAAAGAGGTCTTCAAAAAGCTCAACCGGCAAATCACTCCGCTCAGTATTGATATCGAGCCCTGGGGAGACAAGGTTTCACCGGGAACCGTCACACTAAATACTGTTCGACACGAGGGCGATTTATCGTGGCTGTATCTGGACTATGTATCCGATGGCTTTGTAAAGAAGACTGTAATCAGGGTTCACGCAAAGATTGATCTAAACAGGCTAATTCAACCATTCCTGTCGGCACGTGTCGGATCGGATTACGACCAATTCCAAAACATCCTGATTACCGAAAGCGACACCGGGCGAGTTATTTTTCAGCATGACATGACCGAGGTTCGTCTTGCTTCACTCGACAAACTGCCTTTGTCAGAAGATCAAGCCAAAAAGGCTGATCTAAAGGACGTCGCGCAAACCAGTAACGTGATCGACGTCTCATTAGCAGGGTCAAATTACAGGCTCTTTTCTCATCCGCTGAAATTATCCTTACCTTGCAGTAATGCTAATTCGCCAAACATCACATGGGTTATAAGCGGTCTAATAAAATCCAATTACTTTCAAACTGAAGCCCGGTCTATTTCCGCTCCCTACACGATTTTGATCATCGGGGGCTTCCTGGTCGCGTTGCTGATCTTTAATTGGCCATTCTTGAAGCTGGTTTTGGCTGGTCCAAAAGACCGATTCAAGCCCAAAGATGTTTACTTCCTGGTTTTCGCGACGATAGCCGTTCTTGCCGTGCTTACCTGTTTTGGCCTCTACGCATATGTTTACACGAACGTTGAGGCTGAAATGGATGATCAGGTCAGAGAGTTGGCCTCACAGATTACGACTAACTTCAACGAAGAGCTGACAGTAGCGCTGAAACAACTCGACACATTGAGGCGGAACGGCGCGATCATTAAGCAACTGGAGTCAAAGAACGAAGAAAAAAAGGCTCATGCCAGCGGAGAGACGGATATTTATCAGCAGAGTGAAACCAACAAAACGGACATACTGCCTGCCGTATTAAAATCTCCGCACACAACGTATAAGTATTTCGACTCTGCTGCCTGGATTGATGAGAAAGGCATGCAAAAAGCGAAGTGGAGCGTCAAAAGTTACAACACACAAAGCGTCAATGTTACTGGCAGAGAGTATTTCGACAATATTCGAAAAAAACGTTTCTACCGACTCGGCACGCATGAGTTTTGGTTGCAGCCCATCATTTCTAAAACCACTGGGCGAAATCAAGTTGAAATCGCAATGGCGAGCCCTAAAGACAGATGGACCGTGTCCTTTGACATGCGTTTGATCTCGCTGATGGATCCGGTACTTCCCGCGGGCTATGGTTACGCAATTATCGCAAACGATGGCATGGTACTTTTCCATTCCGACGAGGCCCATCATTTAGGCGAAAATCTGTTTCAGGAATGTGATGAAGACCCCAGGCTGCTCGCAGGTCTCGTAGGCCGTAGCGATAAGGCCCTGGATGTCCGCTACCTTGGTGAAGATCATAGTTTCTTCATTACCACGTTGAAAGGCTTTCCGGATTGGTCACTTGTCGTCTTCAGGAATAAGCAGCCGCTACGAAGCGTTTTCTTTGAGCTGCTTACTTCGGTCAGTGTTCTGTTCCTGATTTATGGTTTCGTTATCATGGTGGGCTTTACCGTGTTCTACATATTCAACGTAGTTAACGAAAGAAGAGCCTGGCTCTGGCCCTCAGAGAAAAAAGCCGCGATCTACCTCCAATCAATCTTTGTTTTGCTCGGACTATCACTCGTTTCCCTGGTGCTTGTCATTCTGCTTCATGGAGAGAAACTGGTTTGGTTAACCGCCGGCATTGGTTTGTTCAGTGGCTTCGCTTATTTCGTGAATTTGCGCTGGGGGTTAAAGTCTCCACTCTTGAAACGTGCTACGAGTCTGCTCAACAACTTCACGCGTTATAACCGGCTCTACGTGGTGAACGCGAGCCTCCTTCTTTTGCTGGTCGCGATACTGCCGGCCGGTTCATTCTTCAAATACGCCTATGAGTCGCAGATAACGCTTTTCGTCAAGCACGCGCAATATTCCGTCGCCACAGCACTTGCGAAGCGAAATGAACGAATTCGCAACCAATACTCCAATATCAAATTCAGAGATGCTGCCGGATCTAATCAAGCTGAATCCGGAACTAATGAATCCGGATCGGAGCAGAAGAAGCGCGACGAGTTCATCCAGAATCGATTAGCTGAGTCGTGGGATGTTTATGACAAGTTCTTTTTTCAGACTAACCATGAACACATTTATACAGGGAAGGCGAGTCAGCTGGAAGTTTCTCAAACCGATTTATTTGCAAAGCTGAGCACGATTCTTCCTCTACCTAATCGGGCAAGCATCGAAAGGCGCGGACTCTTGGAAAACACTTCGGTTGGGGGCATGGGTACATGGGAGCCCGCCTCAAATGGAAGGTTGGTTCTTCATCTTGAAGGAGATGCAGGGCCGGCAGCCTCGCATTTGAATACTTCAGTTCCGCTACTCGGCATTCCCCAATTTGCCGCGATTGCGATCGTTGTCCTGCTCGTTCCCTTATTTCTGTTTGTTAATTACATGATTAGAAAAGTGTTTGTACTCGATGTCCAAAAGCCCACTAGCCACTCGCTGAAAAAGCTTTTGAGTGAAAAGATCGATCGCAATGCTTTCGTCGTCGTGAATGCACCGTTTGTAAAAAAGGTGCCGCGTAATGGGAGCAACCTCCACCTCAAAGCTCTGCCCAGCATAGCGACGTCTTCTAATTGGGCCGATACTTTTGACTATGCCTCTGGTGACGAAAAGGCAGTAATCGCGTTGGACGAATTCGATTACGGGATGGACGACCCGCAGATCAATCAACAAAAATTGAAGCTGATGGAGAACCTGTTAGGGAAAGAGAGAACCTTATTAATCTTCTCCACCGCGGAATTTTCAGAGTACCGCTTCTCGAACGGCGAAAACGGAAACGGACGCGCAAACGACGAGAGCGGTGAAGCACAGCGGGCAGGAGTAATAATCAGCGACTTCTTCACTGAATACGCCGAAGACACCGACGATGGCTCGATCTTCAAGGAAAGAGTCAACGAGGAGAAAGCGCGAATCCTGGCAAAGGGTGTACAGGGACGATCAATGAAAGAGATCGACGAATTGTTCGATACGCTTATTGTCGAATGTGCACCCAGAGAACCACTTCAGCGCGTTGGACTCAAGATACTCTCGCAAAAAGGGTTTGTTAATCTCAGCCGCGAACAACTCATCACGATTATCATCAATCAGGTCCGAGCCTACTACATGCATATCTGGAACTCCTGCACACCAGGCGAGCGACAGACGCTTGGTCATTTGGCCCAGGACCGTCTGCTGAGTCATCGTGATCCGGATCTCGAGCCGCTATTGAGACGTGAACTGATTGTAAGAGAGCATGATCTTCATTTGTTTAATGCGAGCTTCCGGCAATTTGTTAAGTCGGCTGAGCGAGTTTCATTTGTGGCTGAACAAGACAAGCAAGCTCAGCATGGCAGTTTATGGCAAACTCTAAAAGTTCCGATCCTGGTTGTGATGCTGGGCATTACCGCGTTCCTTTTTCTCACGCAGCAGGATCTCTACTCCCGCACGTTTGCCCTTCTGACTGGCATGACAACGCTGATTCCGGCGGTGATCAAGATGTTGTCAATGTTCCACGGCGAACCAGCTAGCCGCCCTCCAGGCTAAGCGTAACGGTCAGGAACATCGCGGTTCATTCGAAGATGCTGCGGCAGGCTTTTGGCTCTGCCGCTTTTCTTTTGCGACAATCTGGCGACAAGTAGAGGAACTTTACGGGCCCCCCTGGCATTCTTGATTCATGAAGGTCGCCGATGGTCTGGGACGACAAGAAAAAGGATGGCTGAAGTCGTTGCCCACGGGCAGGAGGTCTTTCATGTCCACTTACACGTATTTCCGCATTACTCAGGCGATGGGTTCGGACTGAACCTTCCCGCGGATTATCAAGACAGGCCAGCTCGTGAGGAGTTGAACGAACTAGCTCGGCGTATCCAACTGGCATTGAAAGTCGATCGTTAGCGGGCCCTATCTTAGGGGCGATAGATTTTTTCTTCCACTACCGCTACGGCTCGTCCGAGCTCGCCGTTGACGAGCGGTTCGCGGTCTTCCAAAAGCGCAGCGGCGAAATCCTCAATCAATGGTTGATGAATGTTCCTGGCGTTCGGGTGTGTTTCGATGCGTTCGCCGTCGGAGGTCAATACTCGCATCGTGTCTTCATTGAGAACGGGAATGTGAATTGAACCATGCGAGCAGTAAAGATCGAATGTGTCCTGCGGTTCGCGTGCGGCGTGCGTGACGGTTAATGTTCCACAGGTTCCTCGTTCGAACTGAAAAAGGGCTGTTGCGACGTCCTCGACTTCACGATCGAAAAATGCATTTGCCAACGTCGCTTTAACGTCGCGTACGTCGCCGAAGATGTCGAGCAGCACCTCGATGCGGTGACAACCAAAATCAAACATTGGCCCACCACCGGAAGCACTCTTGTTGATCAACCACGCTCGCGGGTCAGAGGCTGCAGGATCAAACCACTCGAACGCGTTGACCTGAACGACAAGCGGAACCCCAAGCTCGCCTGAATTAACCAACTCTTTTACACGCCGCATGGCCGGATAAAAGTGACGATAATAGGCGACGCCGAGCTTCACGTTGCTGGCGCGACGGGCAGCAATCATCCGATCACATTCAGCAACGTTGAGTGCCATCGGCTTCTCACACAACACGTGCTTGCCCGCTTCAGCGGCCGCTATCGTTTGTTCGGCGTGCAAGTGAACCGGCGTGGCGACATAGACCGCATCTACGTCAGGGTCCGACAGTAACTCTCGCCAGTCTGAATACCAGCGCGGCGCACCAAACTCGCGCGCGAACGCCTCTGCGAGTTCAGCGCGTGCCCTGGTGACCGCAACCAGCTCGCATACGGCCGTATCGCGTAATGCAGGAGCGACGCGCTTTCGCGAGATGTCGCCACAACCGATCAGTCCCCACCTGACTTTCGACGAAGTCACAAAAACTTCTCCCACTCTGAAATAATCGCGCGCAATTCGCGTTCTTCCTCCGGCTTCACACTCACGAGTGGCGGTCGCACTGGTCCACCATTGAGCCCAACCATGTCCATCATTGCTTTCATCGTCGACACTTCATAGCCCCTGCGACGAGCACGGATTGCATAAAGCGGTATCACGCACCGGTCGAGCAACTCAGTTAACATTTCGTGCTCACCGTTTTCGGCAAGCTCATGCAGCTTTAATGAGAGACGCGGAGCCACTGTCGCTATGCTCGAAGTAAACGTTCGTATTCCAGTGCTGTAATAAGCAGCAACCAGATCGTCGCCGGCGCCGCCAATCCAGTGCAATCGATCGCCGATGTGATTCATGATTGCTTGTAGCCGCCGTATGTCTCCCTGCCCATCCTTCCATGCAATCAAATTCGGAGTCGCGGTCAAACGTTCAACCATCGAAGGACTGAAAACGGCCCAATCGCGGCTGTAGATCAGCACGCCGAGGTTAGTCGCCGCCGCGATCGACCGGTAGTACTCAAACAGTCCTTCATCGTCTGCCTGCGGGTAGTAAGGCGGAAAGATGAGAATGCCGTCAGCCCCGGCTTTCTCCGCCGCCTGGGCCATCTCGACGCCTAAGCGTTGATTGAAACCGACGCCGGCAATGACGGGCACACGATCCTCAACAGCAAGGGCAGTAAGCTCGATCACGCGCGTGTATTCCGGAGGTGTGAGCGAATACATCTCGCCGGTGCCGCCTGCTGCTACCACGGCGCAGATCGGATGCTCAATCAACTTAGTAATGTTGTGATGCAGGCCGGGAAGATCGAGAGACAGATCCTCTTTGAATGGCGTAATTGGAAACGCGATGACGCCGTAAAGTTTGTTGCGCAGGGTAGCTGGGTGCATAGTTAAATTTCCCGAGCTTATTTCGTGTCTACAACTATCACTGTCGCGATCGGATCGACAGCCTTCTCCGGCAACTGAATTGTCACGCCCTCATTAGTTGCCGTTAACTTCAATGACTTTTTCGGACTTGCGAGCAGGTAGGCTCTTGCGGGCGTTTTCCCCCAGGCGGGCACACGCAAGTTGCCGTCGCCGGGCCAATCGAAGACGTGCAGATAAACACGGCCAGGCTTACTGGTGGCGCGGCCGAACTCAAGCTGCGTCGGAAACGGACTGGCCGTTGTGCCGTAAATCGCCTCGCCATTCACCTTCATCCAATTCCCGACAACAGCCAGTCGCTCAACGCTCGGCGCCGGAATCAAACCTTCCGCAGTTGGACCAACATTCAACAGATAATTTCCACCCTTTGACGCGATGTCTATCAGGTTGCGAATGAGCATTTCGGGCGACTTCCACTTATCGTCGTAAAACTTGAATCCCCAGGTCGTGTTCATCGTCATGCAACTTTCCCAATCCACACCCGGCAGACCATTCACAGGAATCTGTTGTTCAGGCGTTCCGAAGTCGCCTGCGTATTCCTGATCGGTTTTACTCATTCCCTGCATGCCCTGACGTCCTCGACCCACGCGATTGTTGATGATGATGTCCGGCTTCAACGAACGAACATAGCGATAGAGTTCTTTGCCATCAGCTTCAGTCCACCAGTCCTGCCATTCTCCATCAAACCACAACACAGCCGGATCGTAAGTGGTAATCAATTCGCGCAATTGGCCCTGCATGTATTTCAGGTACTCATCCTTACCGCCGGGCTTGAGCTTTGTCGTTCTGTTGCCGGCCGTCGGATCTTTGCCTGGTGCATCGACATACGCAGCCCTGTAATGCCAATCGACAATCGAATAGTAGAAGCAGAATTTTAGCCCCTGTTTCTTCGCCTCAACAGCCAGCTCTTTGATCGGATCACGGTGATAGGGAGTAGCATCGACGATGTCGTAGTTGCTCACCTTGCTGTCGTACATTGTAAAGCCGTCGTGATGTTTCGAGGTGATCACGATGTATTTCATCCCGGCATTCTTTGCGATGCGAACCCATTCTTGGGCGTTGAACTTAACAGGATTGAACCGGCCGGCAAACTTCTCGTAGTCAGCACGAGGAATATTGGCCCACTCCATAATCCACTCACCAATTCTGTCTGATCGTTGACCTTTGTATTCGCCGGCCGGGACCGCATAGAGACCCCAATGGATGAACATTCCGAAGCGCGCGTCGCGCCACCAATGCATCCGTTGATCGCGCTGCTCTTTAGTTTCGACGGTGGGTTGTGCAACAAGAAGGAGGCAGGAGGCTAAGACCAACGCAAGAGCCAGGAGCACTTTCATCTGAATAGCGTCCTTTCGTTGTGACAGATTACGATCGTATCTTGGCACAACTATCCACAGATTACGCAGAGTCATTCAAAAATAATCTGCGTATTCTGTGGATAAAGAACGTCAGTTAGATAGCCAGGCGGCGGATCCGACGACGACCAGGAGCAGTGCAAAGGCGCCAAAGAGTGCGCGTGCCCAGTGTCGTACATGCTGTACTCTGGATCCATGGTCCAACTTATTCTGTTCGTTCAGCCACGCCATGTTCGTGTAAGCCTGCATCTCATCAAGCCGCGCATGGACGGGAACGTGGAACCGGTTGTGGAAGGGGTTGCGATAAGGGTCGTTGATTAACTTCGGCTTCATGGGTCTGTTACCTCTCGCCAGTATTCCGCTGAGGGATTCAGCGTAGCGTTGCCAGCGCCTGCGGCAAGGCCCATGCCGGATATCGTTTTCCTGGATTATCCGCGGAAAAGTGATAGTCTGGGGCTGTCTGATGCCCATTTCGTCAATGCCTACACCAACTCGGTGAATCTCTAACCGTTCACCGAACTGTAAGGGCGGCCCTCCGTGGCCGCCCTACACGGAATTCAACGAAGGGCGGCCACGGAGGGCTGCCCCTACAGTACGTTCCGCAGGGCTCAAATCTAATTTGACAGCATCGTCGATTGCCATTAATTTATCGCCGGCTCCAATCCGGCAAGTATCACCTCCCTGCTCAGAGTCGTTTTGATCGACTTCCCCCGCTGCGCCTCTCTCTAGAGGTTGGCCCCAATACATTCGTCAAGGAGACCCGTGTCATGAAGCGAAGTCTTATGAATCGCTGTCTGGCGATCACACTCATTGTCGTACCCCTGCTGTTTGCAAGTGGAGCGAGCGTCTTCGCGCAGCGAAATCCAGATAAGGAATTAACCTTGAAACAAATTTTGTCTTTGCCCGGCAAGCTTGTCAGTGAAGCAAAAACTTCACGACCTACGAGTGATCTTAAATTGACTGGTTACAGAGTCGAAGAGTTGCAGTTGCCGCGCAACTTAACGGTGCAACTGCATGGTCAACAAGTGACTGTTGATAAGGCCTGGAAAGTTACTATCAATGGTGGTCCATTTCCCGTTCGCGCGCTGCCGGCTGTGATCTGGATTGACGATCAAATTGTCGGCAACGGCATTGAGAACGAAACGCTGTCGCAGATCACTGCAATCACATTCGACAGTTCGTTGATACGTGAAGGCGGTGTGGTCTCACTGTCCTACGGTGAAGATAAAGACGCACGGGTGAGAATTTCCCAGCGACTCCAACTCAAAGGAGGAAACCAATGACAACCAGGACCACCAGTCGCATCCTCACGTTTTGTATTTCGTTCTTATTTCTCGCCACTCTCGCGGTCGACACAACATTTGCGCAAGTACCAGATCCTGGAACTCCGGGCGCGTTGGCAGTGACGCGCGAAGAATACAACTTCGGCGACACGGCATTTCAGCCGAGCAGTTTTCCGGGTCCGGTCGAGCTGCGGGCTTCCATTCATTATCCAACTGCCTTGGCTGGACCTTACCCGGTGATCGTATTTCTTCACGGACGCCATGCCACATGCTTCAAAGGCGGGAGTCAATTGCTACAATGGCCCTGCACAAACGGGGGCCAGACGATTCCGAGTTTTCAGGGATATGACTACGTTTCTCAGGTGCTCGCCAGTAATGGTTACGTTGTCGTGTCGATCAGCGCTAACGGCGTCAATGCTGTGGACAATCAGGTCTTCGATCTTGGCGCCCTTGCGCGAGCGGAACTCATTCAGAAGCATCTCGACATTCTGAAGGACTTCAACACTACCGGCGGTTCACCTTTCGGAACCAAGTTTGTCGGTAAATTTGATTTGACCCGCGTCGGGACGATGGGCCATTCACGTGGTGGTGAGGGAGTCGTTCGTCATTACGTTTTGAATAACGACCTCGGTGTACCGTACGGCATCAAGGCGGTGTTTCCGCTTGCGCCAGTCGATTTCAATCGCTTCGTTGTAAACAATGCCGCACTCAACGTGCTATTACCTTATTGCGATGGCGACGTAAGCGATCTGCAAGGTGTGCACTTCTACGACGATGCGCGCTACAACGTTCCCGGCGATCCAGCCCCGAAACATTATGAGCTCGTGATGGGTGCGAATCATAATTTCTACAACACGATCTGGACGCCCTCCAGCCCGTTCCCGGGAGCTGCGAATGATTGGCTGGCATTCGTACCAGGTGGTCATTCCGACTCTCAGTGTGGAAGCGTTCCAGGCAATCAACGTCTAACCGAAGCACAGCAACGTGGCACTGGCCTGGCTTACATGAGCGCATTCTTCCGCGCCTATGTTGGTGGCGAGAGCCAGTTCATACCGATTCTGACGGGTGATGCGCCACCACCAGCTTCTGCTCAGACGAATAATCTGTTTGTGTCGTATCACGCGCCGGCGAATTTGCGACTGGATGTGAACAGGTTATTGAACGACACGAATCTTACATTCAATAATCTCGGCGGTGCTGCGACTCAAACCGGTCTAACGCCGTACGAGTTATGTGGCGGCAACGCGCCGCAACCGCAGCGTTGCTTGCCAGATCAACCAAACGCACGACAACCACACACGACTCCAAGCGCGCGCTCGCCATTGCGTGGCTTGAGTCAACTGAAAACAGGTTGGAACAACTTCACGGGCAATTACCGAAACGATATACCGGCCGCGCTGGGCAATGTTTCCGGGTTCCAGGCAGTTCAGTTTCGCGTCAGTGTGAACTTTGCTGACGCACGCAATCTTGCGGATCTGGCTCAGGATTTTCGGGTTGTGTTGACCGATGCTTCGGGTTCGGCTTCGTCGGTGCGTGTCAGCGATGTTTCCTCGGCGTTGTATTTTCCGCCGGGTGAAGTTGGACCAGTACCGAAGGTAGTCTTGAATACCGTGCGTGTCCCGCTGAGTGCGTTCGGAGGAGTTAATCTCAACGCAGTTAGATCCGTGCAGTTAACTTTCAATGAACGATTGCAAGGCGGAGTTTTGATCACAGACGTCGCGTTCGCATCCGCACCGCAATAACCAATTATCAGCCACAGATATCTGTGTATATCTGTGGCTGATATAATCGCGCAGATGCAGTACACCGAACGCAAACCACAACCCCCACTGAACAGGTTTGTGGAATGCTTTTGGACGCTGGAGAGTAATGCGCCGTCGCCGCATCCTGAACGCATTCTTCCAGATGGATGTGTGGAGCTGATACTTAACTTCGGCGCCCCTTTCTCGCAGCACGACGACGATCAGCTTAAGTTGCAACCGCGCAGTCTTCTTGTCGGGCAAATGACAGGCCCGATCCTTATCTCACCTACCGGGCCGGTGCAGTTACTCGGAATTCGTTTTCATCCCGGCGGCACTTCGCCTTTTCTCCGTTTACCTCTGCATGAGATTACCGATCAGGTCGTGGATCTCGGAGGTCTTTCGAGCAAACTTGAGCGTGAGTTGCTTGGCGTCACTTCACAATTGCCGTTGTTGACGAAAAAGGTCACAGCGGTCGAAGCGTTTCTCACCAATCAACTCTTAAATGCCAGGGAAGACTCTTTGCTGATGATGCTCGCCGCGAGAATTGTTGATACCGGCGGACTGGTCTCTGTCGATCAACTCGCGAATGATGCAGGCATCAGCAGCCGGCAGTTGGAACGCCGGTTTCTGCGTGAGGTTGGACTCGGTCCAAAACTGCTCGGGCGCATCATTCGGTTTCAGCAGGTATTCCGCGCCGTGGAACGTAGCGATTTCGCATGGGCCGAGATCGCGATTGAGTGTGGTTACTACGATCAAGCGCACCTGATCCGGGACTCTAATCAGTTTGCGGGGCAAACGCCTGCAGTGTTGTTTTCGAATCAGAGTGTGTTTACGGAGTGGTTTACACGCAAGGCGAGGAAGTCGGTTTTTTACAATACAAGTTTTTAGATTCGAAGTAGATTGAGTGGTGAGATTTCCGTTTCGAACAGGAGACCATGAATGATTAAATGTGGCGTGTTCACAATTCTCTTCACAATGCTCTTGATAACAAGCGCCTCAACGCAAACTCCCACGCTCGCTGACATCTCGTGGATCTCCGGTGACTGGCAAACCGCGCCCGGTGGGCGAGCGCAGATTGAGGAACATTGGACGCAGGCTGCCGGCGGCACGATGATGGGGATGAGTCGGACTGTTGCTGGTGAGAAAACGGTGGAGTTTGAGTACCTGCGTATCGAACAACGTGCGGACGGCATCTACTATGTCGCGCACCCGAAAGCCCGCTGTCCTGGCACTGATTTCAAATTAACCCGCGCCTCCGCCACAGAAGCAGTATTTGAAAACCCGCAACATGATTTTCCAAAGCGGGTCATCTACAAAAAGACGGCTGACGATGCTTTGACCGCGAGTATTGACGGCGGTGAGGGCACGAAAGCAATGTCATTTGCATTAAAGAGGATGAAATAAAAAATCCGCGACCATCCGTGGCTAAACTCCCAATATTGCTTTTGCGATCGTAAAGTAAATAATCAATCCCGTCGCATCAACCAGCGTCGTAATTAACGGCGCTGAGAGCACTGCAGGATCCACACCCACACGCTGCGCTGCGATCGGAATCAGCGCTCCCACTGTCGTCGACCAAACACAGATCGCAAACATCGTCACCGAAACAGTGAGCGCGAGTGCCGTCGGCGCTTGCCAGAGCAACGCCTGCCCAAATGCGATCGGCGCCACCATCAACCCAACCAACATCCCCGTCGTCGCCTCACGCATCGCCACGCGCCATGCATGACGCACACCAACTTCACCAAGCGCCAGACTCCGTATCACCGTCATCACCGTCTGTGCACCCGCATTTCCTCCCGTGCCAATTAACAGTGGAATAAAAAACGCGAGCGCAACCACGGCCGCTAGCTCATTCTCAAACCGGTGCAACACCGCGCTCGTCAGCGTCCCTGCTACAAACAACAGCAACAGCCATCCGATCCGCTTTCGCACTACACGCGAAATCGGATTGTCGAAGTAAGGTTTATCCATCGCCCCGGGTTCGACCGCCGCCATGCGGAGCAGATCCTCAGTTTGTTCTTCAATCAGAACGTCGATCACGTCGTCAACGGTCACAAATCCGACAACGCTACCGTCCTGTTCAACCACCGGTACAGCAAGTAAGTTGTACTTTCCGATCTTCTGCGCTACCAGTTCCTGATCGTCGAGCACATTCACCGTCACCGGTTTACGACGGCAAACCTTGAGCAACGGTCGATCGAGCTCGGCCATGACCAGATCGCGCAACGATACAGCGCCGATCAGTCGATCCGTTTCCGGATCCATGATGTAACACGCGTAGATCGATTCCTTTTCCCGCGCGACTGAACGAATGTGCTTGAGCGCGTCGCCAACCGTCATCTTCGGATCGAGTCGCACAAACTCGGTCGTCATGATGCCGCCGGCCGTGTGGTCGGGATATTGCAGAAGATCTTCGAGCTCGGCGCGGACTTCGGGACTAAACTTCGGCATCAGACGATGCCGTTCGTGAATTCCCATCTTCTGAATGATGTCGGTGCGTTCGTCGGCCGATAGACCTTCGAGAATCGCGGCCACGCGTGAAGGTTCGAGCTGTTCGAGAATAGCGGCGCGACGCCGCATTGTAGGCTGATCGCAGAGCTCGATGCAGCGCTGGAGTGGAAGCATCGAGACGATCGCCGCGGCTTCGGCGAGGTTCAGTTGATTGAGTAGTTCGGCTAGATCTTCAGGTGGCAGGTCCACCACTTCGGAGCCGATGCCGACGAAGCTTTCATCCAGCCGAAGCTGAATGCGTTCCAGTAGCTGCTGCAGATCTTTAGTGGTCGGCATGGGGGCATCTGTCTAAATCTGTAAAATCTGTAGTTCAAACCTGAGTGCTGATCGTTTCTTCGGAACTCGGATTCAACTCAGCTTGTGCCGCAGCGAGTCGTGCTACGGGGACTCTGAAGGGTGAACAACTCACGTAGTCGAGGCCAATCTCGTTACAGAAAGCGATCGACTGCGGATCGCCACCGTGTTCACCGCAAATGCCCACTTTTAGCTGTGGCTTCACGCTGCGTCCACGCTCGGTGCCCATTCTCACGAGTTGGCCCACGCCATCGCGATCGAGTACCTGAAATGGATCGTCTTTAACAATCTTGCGTTCAATGTAATTGGGCAGAAAACGGCTGGAGTCGTCGCGACTCAGACCGAAAGTAGTTTGAGTCAGGTCGTTTGTTCCAAAGGAGAAAAACTGCGCGTGCCTTGCGATACGGTCGGCCATCAGGGCGGCGCGCGGCAACTCGATCATGGTTCCCACCATGTACTCAATAGTCATGCCGTGTTCACCCATAACCTGTCGCGCGACTTCGTGAACGAGTTCGGATTGCTGCCGCAGCTCTTCGCTGAGAGAGACGAGCGGCACCATGATCTCCAGTTCAACCTTCTTCCGCTCACCCTGTACTTCGCAGGCGGCCTCAAAGATTGCGCGACACTGCATACGTGTGACTTCCGGAAACAACAGACCAAGACGACAACCACGAAAACCGAGCATCGGATTCGCTTCACGAATGCGATTGACCTGACGTAGCAGCGCTCGCTTGTGATCGATCTCGTCGAGCACGTGGTCCATGTCGATCAATGTGCCCACACCTTTAAGTTTCATCTTCAACTCAGCGAGCTCGCTGCCCAGCTCTTCCGCATTTGGCAGAAACTCGTGCAGCGGTGGGTCGAGCAAGCGAATCGTTACCGGGAGTCCGGTCATCTCACGAAATATGCCGATGAAGTCGCCGCGCTGGAGTGGTAGCAATTTCTCGAGTGCTTTCTCGCGAGCACCGACGCCCTCCGCGAGAATCATCTCGCGCATCGCTGCGAGCCGTTTGTCTCCAAAGAACATGTGTTCAGTGCGGCAGAGTCCGATGCCTTCTGCGCCAAACTGCCGCGCCGTTTTGGCGTCGAGCGGCGTATCAGCATTAGCTCTTACGCGTAGACGCCGGAATTGATCGGCCCACGTCATGAGCTTGTAAAAGTCGTTTTCGAGTGTGGGTTGAATGGTTGGGATCTGACCGAGAAATACTCGTCCGGTTGAACCATCGACGGTGATCCACTCGCCCTTCGTCACGACGGTGCCTTCAACAGTGAACTGCTGCTGGCTGTAGTCGATATTCAACGCCTGTGCTCCGCTGACGCACGTTTTGCCCATGCCGCGGGCAACTACCGCTGCGTGACTCGTCATACCGCCACGGGCGGTAACGATCGCCTGCGCTGCAACCATGCCGTGAAAATCGTCGGGACTGGTTTCCTGTCGCACGAGCACAACTTGTTTGCCTTCGCGCGCCATCTCTTCGGCTTCGTCGGGGCTGAAAACAACCTGGCCCTGCGCCGCGCCGGGACTCGCCGGCAGACCAGTTGCGAGCACAGTCGCGTTGGTTTTTGGATCTACAGTCGGATGCAGCAGCTGATCCAGTTGTTCCGGAGTGACACGTTTTACGGCAGTCGCTTTATCGATCAGTTTTTCAAAAACCATCTCGACCGCGATGCGCACCGCAGCCGCGCCACTGCGTTTGCCGGTGCGTGTTTGCAGCATCCAGAGTTTGCCGCGCTCGATTGTGAACTCGCAGTCCTGCATATCGTGATAATGCTTTTCAAGCAGCTCTGCGATTGAAGCGAACCGATCGTAAACTTCGGGCAGTTCTTTCTTCAGTTGATTGATCGGGTTCGGAGTGCGAATACCGGCGACAACATCTTCGCCCTGCGCATTCAAAAGATACTCTCCGTAGAGCTCTTTCTTACCGGTCGATGGATTGCGTGTGAAGGCGACACCAGTGCCGCTGCCGGCGCCCATATTTCCAAACACCATAGCCTGCACGTTGACTGCAGTTCCGAGCGAATCAGGAATGCGATTGACGCGTCGATAGTCGATCGCGCGACGGCCCATCCAGGAATTGAACACCGCAGCGATCGCGACTCGCAGTTGTTCGTAAGGGTCTTCAGGAATCGCAGCGCGCTCGGTCAGGATGATCTGTTTTTCTGCGGCGATGATGTCGCGCAGGTGATCTGCCTTCAGATCCGTGTCGCGGCCCCCCTGTGTCTGTGCTTTGAAACGATCGAGCACTCGCTCAAACTTCTCATGGGCCACACCCATGACGATCTCACCAAACAACGACGCAAACCGCCGGTATGCATCCAGAGCGAATCGCAGATCGCCGGTCTGTTCAGCTAAACCCTGCACAGTCTCTTCATTCAAACCCAGGTTCAAGACGGTATCCATCATGCCTGGCATCGAAAACGCCGCGCCTGAACGCACCGATACGAGCAGCGGATTCTTCGGATCTCCGAAACGCTTACCAACCTTCTCCTCGATCTTCTTCAAACCTTCCTGAACCTGTTCCCACATACCGTCAGGAAAATTCTTGTCGTTGTCGAAGAATGCGTTGCAGGCTTCAGTGGTGACGACGAGGCCCGGTGGCACGGGCAATCCGGCGCGAGTCATCTCACATAATCCCGCGCCCTTGCCGCCGAGCAGTGCCTTGTCTTCGCCAGGCCCTTCTTCGAAGAGATAAACCCATTTACTCGTTGTGGTTTCAGTAGTTTTTGGCGTTTCTTCAGTTACAGTGCTCATTAAGACTTGACTCTCTGGGTTGGTTTATTTGGCGGAACAGATTCGGAACTTTGTCCCAACCCTGCAAATTAACGCATTTCACTAACTTATGGAAGTCATCAGTGTAATCCGTGGCCAATGACGCTAAACTTATGGCGCTATGACCAAAGTAATTGATCTAAACGTCAACGCAAAAAAACTGCGCGTTGATGTCGATTTGCAAACGCCGCTCCTCTATGTTCTGCGCGATCACCTGAACCTGACCGGAACAAAATATGGATGCGGCGAAGCGAAATGCGGCGCGTGCAGTGTCCTCGTCGATGGCGTCGTGATGCGCTCATGTGTGACGCCGGTCGCACGTGTCAGCGGCAAGCAAATAACCACCATCGAGGGCATGGAGAAGGACGGCAAAATGCATCCACTGCAGGAAGCATTTCTCAAAGCCGACGCGTTGCAGTGTGGCTATTGCACTTCCGGCATGATCATAGCCGCCGCGAGTCTCTTGAATAAGAATCCAAAGCCCTCACGCGAAGAGATCGTCAAACACATGGACGCCAACGTTTGTCGTTGCGGTACCTATCCGCGCATCGTGAATGCGATCGAGATAGCCGCCGGGACCGCGAAGGAGGTGGCAAAGCGATCGACGAGATCGACGTGAAGGACGATCTGCAGCTTGAGGTTGAGTTGGAGCGCTACGAGCTCTTCTCCGGGCCCGCTTACAACTTCACCTTCAACCGGCGCCAGTTTCTTAAAGCGTTCAGTGGCGGCATCGCGCTGATTGTTCCGATGTCGAACCTGATCGCGCGCACGCTGCAACAGGAGCAGGATGAGTCAGGCAGAGGTCGTGGTAATCAGCGTATCCCAAATGATATCGGTGCGTGGATCCACATCGATGAAAGCGGCACAGTTTCAGTCTTCACCGGCAAAGTTGAGTTAGGTCAAAACATACGCACGTCGCTCACTCAGGCAGTTGCTGAAGAGTTGCACGTTCCGCTGAATATCGTCCGGGTAGTGATGGCTGATACGGATCTGACGCCGTTCGATGCCGGCACATTCGGTAGTCGAACGACGCCGACGATGGCGCCGCAGTTGCGGAAAGCAGCTGCAGCGGCACGCGAAACATTGATCGCGCTTGCAGCGGAACAGTGGCAAGTCGAGCCAGCAACAGTTCGAATCGAGAATGCGCGTTTCGTCAATCACGACGCGTCAAAATCCCTGACGCTGGCGGAAGTCGCGAAAGGTCAGAAACTCATCAAGACGATTCCACCGGATGTTGCGATCACGCCGATCAGCAATTGGACCATTGCCGGTACCTCCGTAGCGAAGGTCAACGGTCGCGATTTCGTTACCGGCAAACACCAGTACACATCCGACATGAAGCGCGAAGGCATGTTGTACGGGCGCGTAGTTAGACCGTCTGCATTGGAAGCGAAGCTCGTTTCCAGCGACACGAAGGGCGCCGAGGCGATACCGGGCGTGATAGTAGTTCGCGACGGCAATTTCATTGGAGTAGCAGCACCGGATAATCAAACTGCCATCCGCGCGGAGAAAGCAATTGCGGTCCACTGGCAGGCTCCGGGACAACCAGGTAACGCGGAGTTGTTTGATCAGCTGAAGAAGAATGCGTCGGCGAGTCGTGGCGGTGGTCGCCCGGTCGGTTCGATCGTCGAAGGTATGAAAGCAGCAGACAAGGAACTCAACCAGACGTACACGATTGCTTACATCGCGCATGCGCCACTTGAACCACGCGCTGCTGTCGCCGAATGGAACGAAGGCAAGCTTACGGTTTGGACTGGTACGCAACGGCCATTCGGTGTCAGATCAGAACTGGCGGAAGCGTTTCACATCCCGGAAGAGAAGGTGCGTGTGATCGTACCCGACACGGGCTCCGGTTATGGCGGCAAGCACACGGGTGAATGCGCGATCGAGGCTGCACGGCTCGCGCGTTCGACCGGGAAACCAGTCAAGCTCGTTTGGAGTCGTGAAGAAGAATTTCAATGGGCCTATTTCCGTCCTGCGGGTGTGATCGAGATCGGTAGCGGCGTGAAGAATGATGGCGTCGTGACGGCTTGGGAGTTTCACAACTACAACTCCGGTGCTTCAGCGATTCAGACCAAGTACGACTTTCCGAATCAGAATATCCAGTTTCACAACAGCAAGTCGCCGCTGCGACAGGGCTCGTATCGCGGCCTCGCGGCGACGGCGAATCACTTCGCGCGCGAAGTTCACATGGATGAGTTGGCCGAGCTCGTGAAAATGGACAGGGTCTCGTTTCGTTTGAAGAACATCAAGGATGAGCGCTTGAAAAACGTTCTGGAAGCAGCGGCAAATGCGTTTGGGTGGGATAAGAAGAAGAGTGAAGGGCGTGGTCGCGGCATTGCGTGTGGTTTTGAGAAGGGCAGTTACATTGCAACTGCTGCCGAAGTTTCGATTGAGACGAAGACCGGGCGCGTGAAGCTCGAACGGGTGGTGGCGAGCTTCGAGTGTGGCGCGATCGTTAACAAGATGCATCTGCATAATCAGGTTGAGGGCGCCGTGGTCCAGGCGATTGGCGGTGCGTTGTTTGAGAATATTCAGTTTCAGAATGGGCAGATTCTGAATGGGAAGTTTTCGCGTTATCGATTGCCGCGGTTCAGCGACATGCCGGTGATTGATATCGTGTTGCTTGATCGGAAGGATTTGCCGTCGGCGGGTGCTGGTGAAACACCGATCGTCGGGCTCGCACCGGCAGTGGGTAATGCGATTTTTGATCTGACGCGTGTTCGAATCAGATCGTTGCCGCTCGCACCCAACGGCGTAGTTATCCGTGGCCCAACTCTTTGAACGCTTGCGCGATTGTTTTCGTCAAGGCGCCCTCGGTATAGCGCCGGAAATCAAACGTCGTCACAGGCGCGACAGCCAAACTCGACGACGTCAGAAATATCTCATCCGCATCCGTCAAATCGTTCATCTCGTAAACTCCTTCAAGCAGCGGAATGAAGTGTTTATTCGCGATGTCAATGACGCACTCGCGCGTGATGCCCGCCAGCGCTCCCGTGCTCATGGTCGGGGTGTGCAGCGTTCCATTCTTCACCCAAAACAAGTTGGCCGTCGTCGCCGAAACGATCTCACCGCGTTCATTCAAAACAACTGCTTCATCAAAGTCGCGACTCTGCGCCTCTTCCCACGCAAGGACGTGCTCCAGGTAGTTCAAACTCTTAATACCCGTCAGCGGTGAGACGGTGTTGGCCCTGTAAGGCGAGACGGCAAGTGAGAAACCAGTTTGAGGGATCTTCTGCGGATCTCCCGTTATGATCAGCAGATCTGTTTTCTTCGCGCCCGGGACTTTCGTTTTCCAAATATCACGACCGTGCCGCGCCAGCAGTATCACACGCGCCCGCCCCGCTTTCACCTGGTTGACCGCGATCAGTTTTTGCATCGCTTCACCGACATTCTTCTCGGTGCAACCGGTGTGATCGATGTCGAGTTTTTTGGCGTGAGTGGCGAGACGTTGCCAGTGTTTGGACCAAAGAAACGGTTGTGAATTGTAAATTGCGAGAGTGGTGAAAACTCCGCGCCCGTAAAGCATGGCCGAGGAAACCGGCGCCACGCGCGCTTTCGTTGCCTCAACCATGGATTTGTTGAGGTAGATGACGGGGTGCATTCGCCTTAAGTCAAACGCCTACCACTTCAGCCTGTAGCTTGCCCGACAACGCGCCTCTCCAGGCTGCTTCCAAGTCAGAAATTTCCGTCGACACAGCTTCAGTGTCGTTTACGCTGATAGTCAAACGTGTTCCACCGACCCGTCCCAGAATCGCAAAAGGAGCATTATTGCCCTGGGCAATTTCCTCCACGGCCCTCTCGTCAGCGGCGTTGAAACTCACGATGATTCGTGAAGGCGATTCGCTGAACAGCAACGCGGCTGGGCCAAGCGTTCCTTCAAAGTTTACCTCGGCGCCTACTGCTTCTCGTCCCAGTGAGGAAAAACACGACTCTGCCAACGCCACCGCGAGTCCACCATCAGAACAGTCGTGCGCGGAAAGGAGCAGTCCTGCTTCCGCCGCGGCGAGACATGTGTTCTGCACTGCCACTTCACGTTCGAGATCAAGTTCGGGAACTTTTCCAGAGGCCGCGAACTCAGTAGTTGTGACGCCAGCGATAGTCGCCGCGTATTCACTGATCGACAGATCGTCGTGAGTGGCGCCGAGCAGTGCAATCACGTCGCCCTCTTTTTTGAAGCCCGGCACGATCGCCCGGCGTACATCCTCTATTAGCCCAACCATGCCGATTACAGGCGTCGGCAAAATGCCACGACCTTCAGTCTCGTTGTAGAACGAGACGTTGCCTGAAACCACGGGTGTTTCAAATGCTCGACATGCTTCGGCTATTCCGTCGATTGTTTCTGAGAATGACCACATCACTTCAGGTCGCTCGGGCGACGCGAAATTCAAACAATTTGTAATTGCGATTGGCCGCGCGCCGACGCACACGACATTGCGCGCAGCTTCGGCGACGACCAACTTTGTGCCCTCACGCGGATTGGCAGCGCAATAACGACCATTGCCGTCAAGTGTTATCGCGAGCGCTCGTCGTGTTTCTTTGATTCGCACGACGGCGGCATCGGCGCCGGGCAGGATCGCCGTGTTGGTCCGCACCATGTGATCGTATTGTCGGTAGACCCAGTTTTTTGAAGCGATGTTGCCGGACGACAGGAGTTTCAATAGATCCGCGCCGGGATCTTTGCTTTCGAACTTTGTCCTTTGTGCTTCGAGCTTTGTCGCCGGCGTCATCGGTCGCTCGTACCGAGGTGCTTCGTCCGTGAGCGCCTCGACCGGAATGTCCGCAACCATTTCGCCGTTGTGCACGACCTGCATGCGGCCCGTGTCGCGTACACGGCCGATAACTACCGCATCGAGGTCCCACTTGCGAAAGATATCCACGACTTCACGCTCACGACCAGAGTGAGCCACGATCAGCATGCGTTCCTGAGATTCAGAGAGCAGCATCTCGTAAGCGGTCATGTTCTGTTCGCGTTGCGGGACAAGCGACAAGTCCAACTCAATTCCGGTGCCCGCGCGGGCAGCCATTTCGCACGATGAAGACGTCAGACCGGCAGCGCCCATGTCCTGAATTCCGGCGACCGCTCCACTGCGCATCGCCTCGAGACATGCTTCCAGTAAAAGCTTCTCGAGAAACGGGTCGCCAACCTGAACTGTCGGACGTTTTTCCAAAGCTTCTTCATCAAATTCGGCCGAAGCCATCGTGGCGCCGTGAATTCCGTCGCGTCCGGTTTTGGCGCCGACATAAAGCACCGGATTACCGATCCCGGTCGCTTTGCCGAAGAAGATTTGATCGTGACGCACCAACCCGAGCGCAAAGGCATTGACTAACGGATTCAAAGCATATGCATCGTCAAACGCGACCTCACCGCCGACGGTCGCCACGCCAAACGCGTTTCCATAATGCGCGATACCTGCAACCACACCTGCCAGTAGCGATCGATTACGACGCCCATGCTGCGGATTATCGAGCGACCCGAAGCGCAAACTATTCATCGACGCGACTGGTCTCGCGCCCATCGTAAAAATGTCGCGAAGAATTCCCCCGACACCAGTGGCAGCACCCTGAAACGGTTCGATGAACGACGGGTGATTGTGCGACTCGATCTTGAACGCAGCGCACCAGCCGTCACCAAGATCGACGACTCCGGCGTTTTCGCCTGGCGGAACGATTACGCGTGGTCCAGTTGTCGGCAAGCGTTTCAAATGGATGCGCGACGATTTATAGGAGCAGTGCTCGGACCACATAACCGAGAAGATTCCGAGTTCAGCGAAACTCGGTTCGCGGCCAAGCAGTTCCTTTATTCGCTCGTATTCTTGCTGCGTGAGGTTATGGGCGGAGATAACTTCGGGAGTAATCATTGGGAAGTTTGAACTTGGTGCTTTGTACTTTGTTCTTTGATATGCAAAGCACTAAGTACAAAGTGCCAAGCACTTCTATTGTCCATCGCCTTTCTTATTAACCACTTTTTCGATCGCCGCGCGCAGTTCAGCGGTGTTCACGCGCCCGAAGTGTTTGTAAACAACTTCGCCTTTTTCGTTGTACAGAAAAGTCGCCGGTAGATCGCCCTGCCATCTGGTGTCTACCAGATTGATTGCCGGCTCCGGATCGTTAACGTTGAGCAGGTAAGCCGGCATCTTCGCCTTCATCGAATCGAGAAACTGCGGCACGCTCGTTTTGATCTCACTAAAATCATCGAGCGAAACAGTGACAAACTCCAGCGAACGCTGCCCGTAGTCCTTATCGATCTTCACCAGATCAGGAAACTCGTCACGACAGGGATCACAAAAGGTGGCCCAGAAGTTAACCAGCAAGGGACGCTCGCGTTGTTGGGTCAGCAAACTCTTGAGTGCTTCGGTATCGATTGGCGAAACCACAGCGACAGGTTTGCGCGGTTTCGCGGCGCGGCCCTTTTTCTGGGCCGGCGCCGCGAGACTCACTAGCAAAATACACAAAGTGATCGGAACGATCGCTCTTATAAAACGCATTGCCTACGCTCGCTTAATGGTGCATCCAAAGGCCTTGGCTTCGGTCTTTTCGATTTGCTTGTTGGCCAGGGCTGCGTCCAAAGCATTACGCAGATCGCTGGTCTCAACTTGCGCGGCGTTGCGCGAGTTGTCGATGCGGCCGTGATACAGGAGCTTGTTATTCGCGTCGAGGAAGAAGGCTTCAGGTGTCACACTGGCGCCGAGTCTGTCGGCGATCTTGTTGCCGGCATCCTTCAGGATCGGGAACGAGAGTTTGTGCTCTCCTGCGTGAGCCTTTATCGCCGCAGAATCTTCGGCAACATTCGAGTTGATACCGATGATAGCGATGCCTTTGGCTTTGTAGTCGTCGGCGAGTTTTGCCATGCGCTCATTGTAAGCGTTGGAAACCGGACATTGGACTGCGATGAACAGAAGCACCGTGCCGTTCTTGCCGGCCAGCGACTTCAATGAGTGGTCCTTGTTATCAACGTCGGGAAGCGTGAAGTCTTCAATCATGGAACCAATCGCGGGTGGCGCCGGCACTTCACCGGCAGCGCGCGCACCAGCGGCAAAAATGGCGCCTGCAATGACAAATAGCGACGCCAACAAGATCGACAGATTTCTCGTCTTCATCTACAAAAACTCCTTTAACGCGACTAGGTTGTGGATCCAAAGATTACACAGATAAGAGTGATAACGCAATTTGCAGGAATCAGTGTAATCTGTGTCTGATGTCAGAGGTGATCGAGCAGGCACTGCCGGTGCCGGTCAGGATGGAGGCGGATGAACGTTACACCGGCCGCGGTATCACCATCGCCTTTCTCGATTCCGGTTTTTACGCCCACAAGGACCTCACCGAACCCGGCAATCGTATCGTCGCTTACCACAATATTTTTGCAATCGAGGACGATCTTTCGGCTCTCGAAACAGCGGACGTCGCGAGCTGGCACGGCATGATGACGTCGGTTGTTGCCGCCGGAAATGGCCATCTTTCTGACGGGTTTTATCGTAGCATCGCGCCAGAAGCGAAAGTCGTGCTCGTTAAGATTGGCAAGACGGGTCGCATTCCCGAAAGCAATATCGAAACCGGTTTGCGTTGGGTTTTTGAGAATAAGGAAAAGTACGACATTCGCATCGTCAATATCTCCGCCGGCGGCGACTTCGAACAGTCTTATCTGACCAATCCGCTATGCCAGCTGGTTGAAGAAGTGGTGAAGGCTGGTCTCACAGTGGTTTGCGCGGTTGGCAACGCGGGGCTTGCTCCGGGGCATCCGGTCTTGCCGCCCGCGAGTGCTCCTTCGTCAATAGCAGTCGGTGGCCTCGACGATCAGAACTCGCTTGATCGCGCGCGCCGTGGGATGTATCGATCGTCCTATGGCCCAACTATCGATGGACTACAGAAGCCGGAAGTGATCGCACCGGGAATCTGGGTCGCTGGTCCGATCCTGCCGCAAACGCCAACTGCGGTCGAGGCAAAACTCTATGCGGAGCTCGACGCTGCTCTCGATGAGGATCTGCGTGTCATCATTCTCGCAAATGAGAGTGTCGACAAAGATATTTATGAAGCTCGCGACCTGTCCGTGTCGTTGCTACGGCAGTTGATCACAATCAAGCTGCGCGAAGGGAACGTGATCAACCAGCACTACAAATTTGTGGACGGCACGTCATTCGCGGCGCCGATCGTCTCATCGATCGTTGCCTGCATGCTTGAAGCAAATCCGAAACTTACGCCGCAAGAAGTAAAACGTATTTTAATGGAGACGGCAGAACGTGTTGACGGCGTTGAAGTGGAGCGACAGGGCTGGGGCGTAGTCGTACCAAAAAATGCCGTTCAGCTAGCACTGCGCTTGCGCACCTAGTGCGCGTGTGCAACAATTCGCGGCACCTACAAAAACCTACCGCACGAAGATTGGAGAGTGTTTGAGTTCGTATGTCTGAGAATGAAACCGCAATAAGCGAGGGCGCGGCCAAAGCAACTGAGCCCGCGCCTGAAGCGAGCAACGAAGAGATCACATATCATGCAGTGGAGAAGGATGGAGTAGTCACGGCCATTTGGGAAATGCAGGGTCGCAAGCACCTGCGCACAATCGATCCACGCTCACGCCAGGGACAGGACATCCTTCGTCTTTACACCACCGAGCATCACGACGAGACCGGCGAGGCCGCCGCGTCGTCGTAAGCGTAAGAGTAATAAGCCACAGATGAACACAGATGAACGCGGATCGGAGATGTTCTTTCTGTTTTTTTGATCCGTGTTCATCTGCGTTCATCTGTGGCTAAACTAAGTTTCGGGGTTCGCCTTTCACAAACGCCTCAAGGTTATCAACCAACTGATCGGCGAGAGTCTGCATTGCCTGACGGCTGGCCCATGCGTTATGCGGGGTTACGATCAGATTTGGCAGATCTGCGTCGAGTAGTGGATTACCGTCGCGTGGTGGTTCGTTTCGCAGAACGTCGATACCCGCTCCGGCCAGCCGTCCATTATGCAGCGCGTCAAGTAGTGCGTGATCGTCGATCAACCCGCCGCGGGCTGTATTGATCAGAATAGCGTTCGGTTTCATCTGCTGAAGTTCCTCAGCGCCGATCAGATTTTTGGTCTCCTCGGTCAGCGGACAATGCAGTGAGATCACATCGCTGAGTCTCAGCACCTCACTAAACGAAACACGATCGGGACGCACCACTGCAGCGTTCTTGCGTTCAGCAATAATCACTTCCATACCAACCGCACGTGCGAGTTGAGCCATCGACTGGCCAAGCTTTCCAAAACCAACGATTCCCAAAGTGGTTCCTCTTAGATCTCCGATGGGGTGATCCAGCAGACAAAACTGGCGCGCCTCGCGCCACCGTCCTGCTTTCACGTCGTCTCGATAGGCAATGAGATTCCGGCGCAGCGCGAGCATCAGCATCAGTGCGTGCTCAGGCAGCGAATTGACTGCGTACCCGCGCGTGTTACACACCGCGATGTTGTTGCTTCGGCAATAAGCGACATCAACGTTGTCGACGCCGGTCGCAGCGACGCCAATCAGTCGCAGATTCGGCAACTGCGAAAGAGCCTCGGCAGGTAGTTGAACCTTGTTGCAGATAGCTATGGTCGCAGGAGCCAAGCGGTACACAACCTCTTCGGGCGCAGTTTCACCAAACTCGATCCACTCATGGTCAAAAGACGGTCTGCGAAACGGGACGTTGAAGGTGTTTCGTTCGAGAAAGACGATCGTTTGTTTCACGGTTTCGGGCCAATCCACTTTAAGGCATTAGCCAGGATGGACAGGATTTTACAGGATGAACAGGACGGGTCGCCTGAGCTCGTGAATCGTGAAAATCGCTGTCAGATACCATTCAGGAGAATGGATAATCCATTTATTTGAACTGCTGAACTTCGTAGTTGTTTGAGAATCCTGCCGCAAACGCGCGCGCACGGCTGCGTAATTGCGCCAGTAACTATACTTAATCAACCCGAACAGTTCTTACTTGGCAACGACTTTGAGTGGAATATCGGTTGCTAATTGAATTTCCGAATCAGTCCTCGCATTTTTTCAGACGGAATCACTGAAGTCCGTCTTTTACCCCTAAACGAAACTACCACATCGCCTGGAAGGAGACGATCCATGAAGGCAACAAGATTCCTACCTTTTTTGTTAGCGGTCTTGCTGAGTTCCTCAGTTGTTGCATTCGGACAAACGACGGGAACAATCTCCGGCACGGTTACGGACGAGAAAGGCGCAGTCATTCACAATGCCAGCGTGACTGCTCGAAACACTGAACGCAGTATCTCGCGTACCTTGCAGACCGGAAGCGACGGAAACTATCGATTTGAAAATCTACCTGTCGGCCCTTATGAGATCACGGTCGAAGCCACAGGCTTTGCGAAGTATGTCCAATCAGGAATAACGCTCATTCTCAATCAGAATGCAGTGGTAGACGTCTCGATGAAGACCGGTGGTGTAACTGAAGTAGTTAATGTAACGGAGAACGCCGCCATCATTAATACCAGCAACGCGGAGGTCTCCACCCAGTTTGATTCACGACGTTTGTCGGAACTTCCCCTTGGACCAACTCGCAACGTCCTGGCAGTCGCCCTCTCAGCACCCGGCGTCAGCCAGTTGGGAGCCGGACAAACAGGTTTTGCAGCCGGTATCAGCTACTCTTCAAACGGTGGGCGTGTTCGTTCCAATAACTTCATGGTTGACGGTCAGGACAACAACGAGCCGGGTGTTGCCGGCGCGGCGCAACCATTAAACAATCCTGACCTGATCCAGGAAGTCCGGCTGATCACGAATCAGTTTCTCGCGGAATACGGCCGCAACTCGAGCTCCGTGTTCAACGCGATTACGAAGGCGGGCACCAACGACTATCATGGATCTGTCTTCTGGTTTCACAACAGCAACGCACTGAATGCGTGCAGTAACACTGATAAGCGTGCAGGTTTCTGCAACCCAAACGCGACGAACCTGTCGCGGCGACACGCTCCCTTCCGCATTGAGAATCAGATTGGCGGAACGTTTGGTGGTCCATTGCACCTGCCGCGCTTTGGCGAGGGGGGGCCATCTTACATTAGTGGCGCTGACCGAACATTCTTCTTTGGTTCTTACCAGCGCTGGAGCGATCGCCAGTTAGGTTCCGGCACCACGCTAAACGGCGCGCCGACCGCTGAAGGTCGTGCGGTGCTTCAGGCGGCCGCAGGAAACCTGCCACACGTCGCGGCCCTTTTGAAACATCTGCCAACAGCACAGGCTTCGATCAACAAGAACGCGACGTTTACATTTAATGGACAAAACTTCACCGTGCCACTAGGTTCGCTCACCGGTTCGACAGCGTTCTTCTTTGACAACCATCAAACGTCGTTCCGAGTCGACCACAATCTGAGCAATAATCACATCTTCACTGCGCGATATCTGTTCAGCGATTCGGATACCGGCGGCACTGGCCAGGCGACCCCGCCAGGACTTACGACGTCGAACGTCGCTCGCCAGCAAACACTTTCGCTATCGCACGTTGGGACTTTCTCGCCAACGCTCGTTAACGAGTTGAGAGTTGGTTACCAACGCTTTGCGACAGTGACAAGTGCATCCGATCCCGTGTCGGAGGAAATCCCTTCGCTGGAGATCTCGGAACTCGGTCTAATTGGCTTCAACGCCGCAAACAGTCGAACGGCGATCGGCCTGGCAGTGAACCTGCCACAGTTTCGCACCAACAATATCTACCAGATCCAGGACAACCTCGCCTGGACTCACGGTAATCACGCGACAAAGCTCGGCACAAACATCATCCAGAATAGAATTCAAAGCTTTTTCTTCCCGACGATTCGAGGTCTGTTGCGGTATGCAACGCTGAATTCCTTTGTGAATGACTTCGCCGAAGCAGCTAACATCAATAAACCACTGCCCGGCGGTGAGGCGATCAATAACTACAACTGGTTCGACGTTCACTTCTACGGGCAGGATGAGTGGAAGATCCGTCCAAACTTTTCACTCACTTATGGTCTGCGATATGAGCGACCCGGCGAAGCAACGTTGAGTCTCTTGCCGGCGAATGAACGAATCGTCGGTCTTGCAGGTGGTGATCAACGATTTGAGCTGCAGCCTGTTCCGAAGATCGATAAGAACAACTTCCAGCCGCGTTTTGGTTTCAACTGGAACCCGCGTACGGATCCTGGTGGCGTCCTCGGATTCATCACCGGAGGCGACAAGCTTGTCTTCCGTGGTGGTTATGCGGTAACTAACGACTACACGTTCATCAACATTGCTCTGAATGTGGCCAGTTCATTCCCGTTCGTGGCCGCAGTGAGTTTGCCTGCGAACACAACCTTCGCCGGAGCAGCCTCGGTTCCGAATGCGTTCGCGCGTTTGCCAAACGTTTCGAATGCGGGCGTGAATCCAAACGAATTCACGAGAACGATCGTTGGTGAAGATTTCCGCTCACCTTACTATCAGAGCTTCAGTTTTGAAATGCAACGCGAGCTCGGAACGAACGTCGTTTTCCGGCTGGGTTATGTCGGCTCGAAGGGAACGGCTTTGTTCCAGACGCTGGATGGCAATCCGCGCCGGCTGAACACTCTTGCGCCGGCCACTTGCACGCCGACGTTTACAGGTCCAAACGCCGACAGTTGCCGAGTCAACAAGACGGCAGCCGTGGTTCGCTTGCGCGCCAACGCGGCCTCGTCCATCTACCACTCGCTGCAGGCCAGTACGGAAAAACGTCTCAGCCGTGGGTTCAGTGCCGGTGTGCACTACACCTGGAGCTCGTTCATCGATTCAGCTTCTGAAATCTTCAATCCCTCGAGTGGCGAGGTTGCTGTTTCGCAGGATTCCTTTAACCGTAGCGCTGACCGGGCTCGTTCGACCTACGATCGTCCGCATCGTCTGACGGGGAACTTTGTTTATGAATTGCCATGGTTCCAGAGCCAGTCAGGACTGAAGGGACACATGCTCGGCGGTTGGCAGATTAACGGGTTCTTCACGTTCCAAAGTGGAGCACCATTTACGGTGTTGAACGGTTCAGATCCGGCGGGGGCGCTATCGGGGATCAACACGCTGGTTGGCGATGCGATCCGTCCGAATCTCAACACAAACCTACCAATCGGCGGTATGACGATTTCGGAGATTATCGCTGCTGGTGGTGCTTCCTTATTTCAAAGAATCACTGCCGCCCAACGGGTTGGAAATGCCGGTCGCAATATTCTTCGCGCTGACGGCATCAACAACCTGGACCTCGGAATCTTCAAGAACACGTCCATTGGTGAGAATCAGCGACTCCAATTTCGGGTAGAGTTCAACAACGCAACTAACACACGCGACTTCGGTATTCCTGAAGGCCGTGTTAACTCTTCGAACTTCCTGAACCAATGGGGTACAAATGGCGGCAACCGCCGCATCGTTTTAGGTGTAAGATACATCTTCTAAAACTTAAGCCACGGATTAGATGGATCCGTGTAATCCGTGGCTAACATTATCGCCGGCGTGAGAACGATGAAAGTCGCGGTCGTCTTGCTTTGTTTCCTGATCTTTCTTGGGGTTGCAAATGCGCAATCGGCCAGCGATCCCGCGATCGAGCTTGTTAAGTTCAGTTGGACTAAGGAGCGTTTGAACTGGGAACGAAATCCTTTTGGTGGTCCAAACGAGAATTTCCATCAAATGCAGTTTCGGACCCGTTCTGAGAAGCGCGTTTCCGACGCCAAGCGCAGCAACTCCGCCGAGATGGGAAAATTCGAGAAAGAGGCGAAGGCCGACGCTGTGATAGTGGAAACAGCCAACCAGAATTCAGCACCGCCGCGATACTATTTCATCTATCGTGCGTCGATGAAAAACCTGAGCCCCAAAGCCATCAAGGAGGTTGACTGGGATTACATCTTTGTTGACGCTGCCACCGGTGACGAACTGGGTCGACGTCAGTTCACCAGTGTGCAAAACATTGGACCAGGCAAACAGAAAGAGTTAGTCTTCACTCTCTCGACGCCACCAACCAGACGTATCAGCGTTCACGCGCTCGACAAGAAAGAAAGAGTCGGGGTCGGTGAACGGGTTGTTATTGTGCGAGTAACATATGCTGACGGGTCTGTATGGGAAGTGAAGTGACAATCAGGCGTTCGTCACCCGAAGAAGCGAGCACGTTGACGACTATCGCGCTCGATGCGAAGCGTCATTGGGGTTATCCTGAGCATTGGATCAAACATTGGGAATCGGACCTCACCATCTCATCCGATTTCATTCGTGACAATCATGTCTACATTGCTGAAGAAGATGGCGAGATACGCGGTTTCTATGCGCTTTGTGTAGCAGGCAACAAGGCTGAGCTGGAACACATGTGGGTGACGCCTGCCTTCATCGGCACCGGCATCGGCAAGGAACTCTTTCTCGACGCGATGGAGCGAGCGGCAAAGCTTGCGGTCAGCTCCGTAGAGATTTCGTCAGATCCGAATGCGGCAGGTTTTTACAAACGCATGGGCGCCGCGCAAATCGGTGAAACCGATTCCTTCGTCGATGGCCAGACGCGCAAGTTGCCGCGCCTCAAGATCGAACCGTAAGCCACAAAAAAGCACAAAGGCACAAAAGTCACAAAAGTCACAAAAGTCACAAAAAACGATTTGTGACTTCTGTGCCGTTGCGCCTCCCTTAGTCCTCCTGTTTACAGCATCGGGCGGTCTGGTTTGTCTGGAGCCGGGCGTGGTGACTCGCTTTTAGGTGATTCAGAGCGCGCTGGTGGATCTGAACGCGGTGGCGGATCCGAACGCGCCGGCGGATCGGAACGTGGAGCTGGTTCCGAGCGCGGAGATTCTGATCGCGGTGATTCAGAGCGTGGTGATTCAGAGCGCGGCGATTCCGAGCGCGACGGGCGAGACTCCGAACGTGGCGATTCTGATCTTGGCTCAGGTCGTGGCTCAGGCCTCGGCGAGTCGTTGCGAGGTGATTCAGAGCGCGAGGGACGAGAGTCAGACGGCGGCGATTCCGGTCTACGCTCAGGACGAGGTTCGGACCGCGGTGCTTCGTTGCGTGGTGATTCCTTGCGCGGTGACTCTGGACGTGACGGTGGTCCGTCAAAACGAGGTTCCGAAGATTCGTCTGAACGGCGCTCAGAGCGTCGTTCCGGTCGCGACTCGCCTGGATTCGAACGTGGCTCAAACCGAGGTCGGGTTGGTTCAGAACCCGCCGGACTTGCCTCCGTTGTTGGCGCCGGCGTAGGTTCCTCGGTGCGAGGTGTTCTTTCATTCCCACCGTTTCGCCTGTCCCCGCCTTCCGGCGCATTCGGTCGTGGCATTCGACCCGGACGTCCCTCGCGCGGTTGATCCGGTAATGCCGGCATTTCCGGGCGGGGCTCGTTCGCGTTCGTCGTCGTTGGTTCAGGACGATTTACCGCGCCGGTTGGCCGCGTTTCCGTTCCCGAAGTTCCCGCCGTGTTAGTTGGCTGTGACGGTTCTCTGCGCGGCTCTCGTCCACGGAAGATGCGAGAGCGTCTCAGATCTTCATCTAGGGGAGCTCCGGGAGTGCGATTAGCGGCACCAGTCGGCCGATTGGGAACATCCCGATTCGGAAATCTTCGAGGACGATCCGAATTGTCGCCTTCACGTCCACGTCCGAACGGAACATTCTCAGCGACGCCACCCCCGCGCGGAAGTTCTCGCGTCTCGGGATCGCGGTTGATCACCGTGCGCGCAACGGGTTCGTCAACTGGGCGTCCGCGACGATCGGGATTACCGAAGTCTCGCCGCGGCAGTCGCGTCACGCCACGCCATGGACCATTGTCGTGGCGATCACCTCGACGTCCGTCTCCGTGGCGCTCATGGCGTCCATCACCCCCATCGCGTCTATCGTGATCGCGCCGATAGCGACGCGAATGCGGATCTCTTTGGTAATACGAAAGTGGATACCAGCAAATGTTGTCGCCAAACGAAATGTCAATCACGAATGCGACTAGGGCCGGGCGCCACCAACTACGTTTCTTATAAAACTTACTACGTGGACACCAGGCCCAGTAGTTGTTGTAATAAACCCAACGACCATAGTGATAAGGCGCCCAACCCCACGGCTCGTAACCGATCCACGTCCACCCATAAGGAGGGCACCAGGTCCAATGTCCGTATCGATACGGCGCCCAGTCGCTAAACACGCTGATGGTTGAGGAACGAGGTCGCCAGATCCAGCCAAAATCGTCGGTGTAGTTCCAGTCGCCGTAGGCATCCAGATCTTCTGCGCCCCAAACGTATTCGTCGAAATACTTAACGTCGTATTTGATTCGTTGCGCCAAATACTGCTCACGCTCGCTGACCCAATCGTCAATCGCATCCCGCGGCGCCGCGGCAAGAAACTCCCAATCGCCTGCGTTTTCGCCGTTGACGACCAGCTCAGCCGAGCGACCATCGCGCAGGGCAAATCCCGATGTGTCGGAATAGATGCGTGCACTGCCGCCATCGCGAACCGTCAACCGAACGCGGCCATCACGAGGCACGTCGATCCGATAAGACCCCTCTTTTTCAGCAGCCAAAGTGGTCTGGGGTGCATCGACTTCGAAGTATTCGTGTTTGCGATCAAACTTCGTGAGGCGAATTGTGACTGTTCCTTCAACGACACTGATCGCGATTCCTTCATCGCGCAAAGTGATGATGCGCAGGGTTGAGTTGGCGGCGAGACGGACGAAGTTTCGGGCGTCGACCTGAATCTCGAGGCGACTATCTTTATCTGTCGCAATGGTGTCGCCCTCGACCAACGGATAATTCAACCGAGCGGGTTCCCAATCCTGGTTGCCGTTGCGTTTCAGGTTAACCTCGCCACCCATCAGGCTGATGCGCACCACGCGAGCCTTTACGTCGTAGTCATCGGGCTCATCGTCATCGTCAGCGCGGGCGACGGCTGGTATTGAAAAGAAAGTGAGTAGGAGAGCCAAAAGGATAAGGCTGGTTTTTGGTCGGGAGACTTGCATTGTTATGCTCCTTCTTGATCTGGAAGTGCGGCGCTCCGAAAACCGCGGCAAAGTGCATGCCCGCACGCGTCCTTTATAGGGAGCATTGAAGGATTTGAGATTTCTCAAAGGGCTTTGAGCATTAACGCAACGAGAGTTCAGCGCTTGAGAAAACTCAAATTTTTAGTGTGTTAATGTCTGGTCCAGTTGTTCAGATTGGATGGGCCGCAAGGTTGCCTGAGACAGTGCACAGTTAACACGATATGGTGCGAGTTGATCCTCATGATGTGGTGATAATTGGCGGGGGAATCAACGGCGCCGGCATCGCTCGCGACGCAGCGATGCGTGGGTTGAAAGTGCTGTTGATTGATAAGGGTGACCTCGGTGGCGGTACGACCAGCGCCTCAACGCGACTCATTCACGGTGGTCTGCGCTATCTCGAACACTTCGAATTTGGCCTGGTGCGCGAGTCATTGCGCGAGCGCGAAATTTTGTTGAGGATTGCTCCACATCTCGTCCGGCCCCTGCCGATCACGATCCCGATTTACAAAAACGGCAAACGTGGGCGCTTAACAATTCGCGCCGGAATGATCCTCTACGATCTGCTTTCGTTGGGTAAGTCGTTGCCGAACCATCGAATGCTATCGCGGGCGCAAACACTTGAGCGGTGGCCGGGACTGAATCCCGAGGGTTTGGTCGGCTCAGCGCTTTATTACGACGCGCAGGTCGAGTTTCCCGAGCGTCTGGTCCTGGAAAATGTGCGGTCGGCGCGCGAATTCTCTGCCGAGGTTCTCACACATACGTGTGTGACGAGTTTTGCTGTCGAGGGTGGAAAGGTTTCCGCCGTCGAATTCATTGCTGAAGATGGTCAACAACAATTTGCCGAGGCGGCCGTTGTCATCAATGCAGCCGGACCGTGGATCGATCAGGTGCTCGAGCGAGTGCCCGTCGAGAGCCCGAAGCTGATCGGTGGAACAAAGGGCAGTCATCTCGTTGTGCGTCCATTTCCGAGTGCGCCTTCCAATGCGATCTACCTTGAAGCACGCAGCGACGGGCGGCCCATCTTCATCATTCCGTGGAACAAGCTTTATTTGATTGGAACAACGGACGTTCGCTTCGAAGGCAACCCGGATGAGGTCCGCTGCGAACTCTGGGAAATCGACTACCTGCTCGCTGAGACTAATCTCGCTTTCCCCAGTGCCAGCCTCACGCACGAAAACATTCTCTACACTTATTCCGGCGTGCGGCCGCTGCCTGTTACCGGCGACAAAGATGAACAGAGTATTACGCGGCGACACTTTATCCGCGAACACCCTCAGCTTCCGAATCTGCTCTCGATTGTTGGCGGGAAACTCACTACGTATCGCAGCCTCGCGGAACAATGTGTGGATCTGATCTTTCGTAAACTCGGAAAAACTTCACCGCCGTGTAGAACCGCAACCGAAAGTCTAGCCGCAGATTCTCCGGATTTGGTTTAACGAATCTCGGGCAAATTGTTTCTGAAGCAGTCGAGCCAATGGAGCACTGAGCCTGACCAGTGGATGTCTTGGTTTCGAAAACGCGAGAATGTCGTACCAGACTGAATCGTCCGGCAGCCATTCGATCAAGAAACGCTCCTCACCGCGCTCTACGTGATCCGGCAACGTGCCGTACGCAAAGCCAAAGCGCCTGCTTTCATCGATCGTGTAAACCACGCGAGACGCATTTAACGACCATGTTCCAAAAGCTTTTGCTTTAACGGCAACCGTCGCTCCAACTTCAATCGGTACGCCACGCGGCGCGATCGTTACCCAACCGAGATCAAAGTTGCGCCAGCTCTTAAGCGCTTCAACCGCGGTGTTGTAAGTAGCTTCGCCAGTACCTAATTGAATTCGATTATGATCGACAGTGTAACCTGACGGGGCGGTCGAGTTTGTTGCTCCAACTTCTGGATAAGTGAAAGGCAGATTGCGCTGACGAGAAACAAACTCAACTGCCTCATCCTCAGTTGGTTCCGTAATCCTGAACAATCCTGTTAATCCTGTCTCACGATTTAATACGAGCCCGCGGATGATGGCGGTCATAGGCTGATCGCAAATGAATATCGGTGATGTGTGTATAGATCTGTGTCGTTGAAATATCGCTGTGTCCGAGCAGCGCCTGGACCGATCGCGAGTCGGCGCCGTGTTGCAAAAGATGAGTCGCAAAGCTATGCCGCAAGGTGTGCGGTGAAACGTTTTTGATGCCTGCGTTTTCCGCGTGACGCTTAATCATGGACCACGCAATCTGTCGCGTGAACGGTCGCCCGCGATGCAGAAAAACAAATGGCGATGATTGTTTACCATAACCTGCCTTTACGGCCGCGTGCTGTTGCAGCCAGTGGATCGCGCTTTTGCCAAGCGGCACACGTCGCTCTTTATTTCCTTTGCCGTGACACACAACAAGACCTGCCAGTAGATCGATATCGGTTTGTTTCAAGCCAACCAGTTCGGAGACGCGCAAGCCCGTTGCGTACATTATTTCGAGAATCGCGCGATCGCGAACGCCTTCCTCAGTTGAGACATCGGGCATGGCGAGTAAGCGATTGATCTCGTCTTCAGTGAGAAACTTCGGCAAGTAACTAAACCGCTGTGGTGTGTCGAGATCTTCTGCCGGATGCGACTTGATGTGGCCATCCAGCATTAGAAACTTGAAGAACCCACGTGTCGCACTGACTGCGCGAGCGATCGAGGTCGGCGCCAGACCTTCACGGGAAAGACTTGCGATCCATTTGCGCAAGTCAGGACGCGTCAACTGCGAGATCTGTTTTCCGTTCTTATTGGCCCAGGTTTGAAGCCGGTTGAGGTCGCGTCGATAGCTTTCGAGAGAAAGACGCGCGAGGCCTTTCTCGACTTGCAGGTAAGTTAGAAATTCTTTGACGAAGTCTCTATCCACAGATTACGCAGATTATCACTAAATCTGTGTAATCTGTGGATTATTCATTACTCGTAGCGCAGGCACTCGATAGGATCGAGTTTCGAGGCTTTGCGTGCGGGCCAGACGCCGAAGATCAATCCCACACCGATCGACACAGTAAGACCGGTGATCACCGCCCACGAAGGAATCGAAGCCGGCATGCTTGGAAACAGGAAAATGAGTAACTGACTGATGCCGATTGCCAGCACCACGCCGAGTGCACCGCCAAGAAAGGTCAGCATCATCGCTTCGAAAAGAAATTGCCGCACAATGTCGCGGCGCCGTGCGCCAATGGCCTTTCGAACGCCAATCTCCTTCGTGCGCTCCGTCACACTGACCAGCATGATGTTCATCACGCCAATACCGCCGACCAGCAAGCCCAAACTCGAGATCGCAATCGCGATTAATCCGACCATTGCGGTGATGCTGTCAAACTGTTCGATAAACTTATCAGCAGTTTTGATGTCGAAGTTATTCGGATCGCCGAACTTTACGTGACGGCGGCGACGCAGGATCTCCTCCGACTGCGTCAGTGCTTCCTGGACCTGTCCGGTGCGGCCACGAATCACGAGCAGCAGGTAACCTTTGGCTGGCGCGATTTTTTGCGCAGTGCGAAAAGGGATATAAACCGCGTTGTCTTCTTCATTCTCGCCGAAGAATCCGGCTTTGCGCTTCTCGAGTACACCAACGACCTGGAAGTTGTAGCCACCCATGCGCACCTGAGCACCGGCGATGTTGTTATAACCGGGGAAAAGCGCATCTGCTGCGTTCACACCAATCACCATGACGTTCGCACGTTGCTGATCGTCTGACTCGGTGATAAAGCGCCCCTCGCGCAGGGCAATGTTTGTGATGTCCGCATAATTTGCTGAAACTCCCGACGTGTTCCCCCAACGATAATTGCGTCCCTGGTAAGTGACGTTGTCGTCGAACGGCCCACCGCCGTAACCGACGTTTGGCGCCACGTGTGCAACGTCTTCGACTGCCGGCGCCTGAGCTTTTATTGTTTCCGCGTCTGCAACTGTCAGCGGTTTCCGTAAGCGCTCGGAACGATCTTCGCTCGTGCGCGGACCAGTGGAAAGATGGAACGCATAGATGTTGTTCGTTCCATACTCTTCAATTATCGCGATGATGCTCTGGCGCATTCCGGTCAGCAGTGAGGCGATTGAGATCGCGGTCATCACACCGATAACGATTCCGAGCACCGTGAGAAAGCTGCGGAACTTGTGACCGCGAACACTGTCGAGCGCCATCTTCAGCGTCTCGCGCAGAATGCCTCTTGGAAATCGTAACTTCATTAACTAACTCGCTGCTTTCCTCTGTGCAACCTCTGTGTTCTCTGTGTCTCTGTGGTAGCTTTCCTCGGCGAATTTCTTAACCACCGAGGCACAGAGAACACAGAGGTTGCACAGAGAAGAATTCAAGTGGTCCCCAGTGGCTGCTTACGCTTTCGTCAAAGCCAGGATCGGATCCAGCCGGGCTGCCTTAAACGCTGGGTAAATACCGGCGATCATTCCCACAATCGTAGAAACTCCCAAGGCAAGGATGATGTAGCCGATGGTTATGGTCATCGTGATGGATGCAAGCGTGGTAATTAGCATCGTAATACCCCAGGCGATTAACAATCCCATCACGCCGCCCAACGCGCAAAGAATTCCCGATTCGATCAAAAACTGCATCAGGATTTGGCGACGGGTAGCACCGACTGCCTTTCTGAGTCCGACTTCAAAAGTTCTTTCCGTAACGCTCACGAGCATGATGTTCATTACCACGATGCCACCAACAACGAGTGTGATGAACGTGATCGGAATAACAACCGCTGCGATCTTGCCGGTGAACTCATCGATCTGATTGTTAAGCTCCTCGACATTCACGAGACCAAAATCATCTTCTTCGTTTCCGTTGAGACGGTGTTTGATGCGCATCGCCACACGCGCATCTTCGATGGCCGCATGGAAGTTTTCGCGGGAGCGGCTCTTGCCGTGAATCTGGAGACCGTTACGCCCGAAGATCTGCAGGTGCGTGGTTACTGGAATGTAGATATGACGGTCGAAGGACCCGCCAAAGAAGGAGCCGCGTTTTTCCTCAACTCCCACGACTCTCATCGGCAAGCCGCGAACTTTGAGCGTTTTTCCAATCGGGTCCTGATTTGGGAAAAACTTTTCCTTGATATCTGCGCCGAGCACCACCACGAGTGCTGAGCGCTGCACCTCGTCATCAGAGATAAATCGACCAGTTTCAATCGTTTTGTCTTCGATATCGACCATATTTGCCGACTGACCGAAGACCTGCGCGCCGGGAAACTCGATGCCGTCCTGCTTCAGATCCGTTCCGCTTCCAACCCCCGCGCCAACGTCAGTACATGAGGGACAATGATCGCGAACCCACTCGTAGTCGTCCCAGTTGATCCTCTTGTTACGTCGATTAATCCTTTCAAACTCTTCGTCGTCCATATGGCCGGAGAAGGCCATTCGAGCGATCATGAAGTGATTGCTGCCCAGCACTTTGGTGATTTTTTCGACCACGTAGGTGTTGAGGCCGCTAATCGAAGCGCCAACCGTGACCACGGACGCCACTCCGATGATGATCCCGATAAGTGTCAGAAAAGCCCGCAATTTGTGGGCAAAGATCGACTGCAGGGCAATCTTCAGGGCATCGGAATAAAAGGACAGAATTGCTTTCATGACACTTGAATTCGGGGCCGTATACGCTCCGAAAAGCTGCTAAGTTCGATCGGAAGCCACGGATCTACACGGATCGATTCTTCGTCCGTGAGATCCGTGGCTACAGATTTAAGACGTTTTAAGCTGCGGTGGTATTAACAGTTGTCGTTACAGGTCGTTTGACCGTGAATTTTTCAGCCCAACGAACACGACCCGTTACCTGCATGACCACGAAGAGTGTCAACACCGAGCCGATGGTGATGGCGAGCCCGGTGAAGCCCTTTAGGAAGAAGGCGTAGGAGAACATCACGAGGTAGATAAACTGAGCGATTGCTGCTTCCCGGCTGGCGAATCGCATCCCGACCACCAGACGCAGATAGCTCACGACCAGGAAAATCGACACTAACGCTGAAATGGCAAACGACGCGTGAATCGATATGTGATCCACGAGGTAGGCCAGCAGCAGATGAAACGAGAAGAACGCGGCAGCGAGGAAAAAGTAGTTCATCGGGTGAAGATCGATACCGCGCATCGTCGTGATGATTAGCATGAGGAAGAAAAAGAAGAAAAGTGATACTGGGGCAAAAAAGCTGATTTTCCCCGCGAGTGGACCCGGTTGCAGTTTCTCCGGCATGACCATCGCGATCTGATAACCAGACACTAAACTTCGATAAGACCAGTTGAGATCCCAGCCACTTGCTGTCTCCGTCTTTTCAGACGGTGAGAGCGTGTTGTCTGGAAAATCAATGTCTTTGAAGTTTGTCTTCATGCGCAGGTTGAAATCGCGCACCTGCGCAACGTCGGCACTCCCAAAACTGTAACGCCACTCGTTGAGTCCCTGTGAACTGTAGCCTACGGCAAGCTGGGCAGTCTTACCGGCGCCCACTTTGAACGCGGTCGCGGCGGCGTTCTTCTGATTTGTCAGCGGGACAGAATTGCCATCGACGGTGAAAGTTAGATTATCGTAGATGGCCTGAGTAGTTGGAAATTGGAGTTCGAAATCAACGGTCTGTTCTTTGTCGCTCGTGTTGCGGAAACCGTAGACACCTGAAAACGCGACTTTGTAGGTGCTGTACCACAATAAACCTTTTTGACGGTGTTGCAGATCGAGATCGACGTCGATCTTGCTGCTTTCAAGTGGCAGTTCTGTAACGGTTTCCTCCGTAATGGTCTTCACGACCTTCTTTCCATTTTCGAGCCAATCTTGTTTCTTTTCAATTTTAGTTTTGAATGAAGCTCGCGGAGGTCCCTGGTTCTGAGGTGTGCCCCATGTCGAAGCGACTCTATTCGAGGAAACCGCACCGGTATCATACGTGCGCGAGAAAATCGTTCCGCCCAGGATGGCCCACGCTGCCGAGGTGCAGATAAAGATAAACGCAATAGCTACGATTCGCATCGTCATGTTCTTTACTCCTTGAAAGTCGTTCTTAAGCACAGGTTCAAGGATTCTCATGCTCGAGCCAAAAGTGGGCAATGTGGCAAGCCACAGAAACTATCTGTGCAGAACTACGCGTTACGCATCTGCTTGATGAGCGACTCCATGTGACTCAAATAGTTTTCGAGTGCACTGCGACCGGCGGCGGTCAGCTTGTATTCCGTTTTGGGCAGCCGGCCCTGAAAATATTTTGAGCACGAGATGTAACCGGCCTCTTCCAGTTTGCGTGCATGAACGCTGAGGTTGCCGTCAGTGGTATTCATCAGATTTTTCAGGTCGCTGAAGGTCAGTGACTCATTCGCGGCCAGGGCGCTGATGATTCCAAGGCGCAGGCGTTCGTGAATTAAACGGTCGAGATTGGGTGCGGCACTTTTTTGCTTCGAGCTGACCGTACGAGTGTTGACGTCCGCATCCTGTTTTCGTTCTTGTTTTGCTGTTGACTGCTTAGCCACCGTATTTCCTCACAATAATTGCTCCAAAAACCAAATGAAGTCCGCCAAAACCAACTGCCATAAAGTAGTTGGTCCAAAGTGGCGGGCTGAAAAGCGCGAGTGCGCCCAAAGCCATAAAACAAAGACCCATTGCCGGCACCGCTCTTACTGAAAACATACCACCTGTAATCACGCCCGTGCCGTAAAGTAAAAGCCACATACCTGGAATCGCAGCTGCCAGTCCGGAGCGCCCCAGCACAATAGTTAGAAGCCCGCCGGCGATTACGGAAGGCGCGAGACTGAACAATGCTTTGCGTCCTGATCCCGAGAACAGAGGCGTTTGCGTCGCGCGGGCTTTACGATCCATGGACCAGCCCGCGATCAAAAGCGATATGAGGGCTTCAGCGAGCCATGTATAAACCCAGAGTTTAAAAGTTGGTTGCTGCGCCGCGATCGCACTTACCACCAGGGCAGTGGCGCCGATAGCCATTTCGCCCCGACCGGAGATCCCGGTAAAAGGCGTGGCGCGTTCCATGGTTTCGCGAATGTAGCGAAGATTGTCCATGGCGCGGTCGTGCAGTGCCGGCGGGTGTTTTGTAGTTTCGGAGACGAGCCGAATCGGATCCATGACGAGGATGGTAAGTCCGCCGGAGGAATTGTGTCAAGTACTTTGCGAGATAAAGATGCTCTCTGAGTAATGATGGAGCTTGAGTTCGGGCGCCGCACTCCAAGGGGGCTCAATTCAATCTTAGCGCCTGTGAGATTAGTTCGGCCTGCTCTTTTTGGTGGATGCTGTAAGAACCGGTCGCTGGGCTTGCTGAGGCGCTGCGTCCCACGTACTGCGGGCGTTCGCCGGACGGCAGGAGATTTTCGAGTCGATCCTGAACAAAGGTCCAACCGCCCATGTTCTGCGGCTCTTCCTGAGCCCAGACGAGCTCCTTCGCATTTGGATATTTCGCGAGCGTTTCGCCGAGACCTCTTGCCGGGAAAGGATAGAACTGTTCGAGCCGCATGATCGCGACGGTCCGGTTCTCACTCTTCTTTCGAGCATCCGCGAGATCGTAATAGACCTTGCCGCTGCACAGGACAACGCGCTTAACTGCATCGCGATCCGCTACGTCCGAATCGTCGATCAACGGTCGAAAGCCTCCTGACTCCAACTGATCGATGCTTGAAGAGGCCGCCGGCAAGCGCAGCAGGCTCTTCGGAGTCATCACGATTAACGGTCGTTCCATGCCAGGTCTAACCTGTCGTCGCAGTAGATGAAAATACTGCGCCGGTGTCGTTGGATAACAAACCTGTAGATTGTTTTCAGCACAGAGTTGCAGGTATCGCTCCAGTCGCGCGCTTGAATGTTCCGGACCTTGTCCTTCGTAGCCATGCGGCAGAAGCATTACGAGTCTTGATGTCTGTTTCCACTTGTCTTCCGAAGCGGCGATGTATTGATCGATGATGGTTTGCGCGCCGTTACCAAAATCACCAAACTGTGCCTCCCACAAAACAAGCGCGCCGTGGGCGATGACTGTGTAGCCGTATTCAAAACCAAGCACGCCCTCTTCCGACAACGAACTGTCGTAAACATCAAAACGCGCATCAGGATTTTTGTCCGAGCGCAACTCTGCCAGCGGAGCCCAGTTTTGTCCGGTTTGCGTGTCGTACAGAACCGCATGACGCTGGCTAAATGTGCCGCGTCCTGAATCCTGACCACTCAACCGCACTCGATTGCCGTCGACTACGAGTGAGCCGAAAGCGACTGCTTCGGCAAAGGCCCAATCGAGCGGCAAACTGCCATCGCCCATCTTTGCACGTCGCGCGAGTTGGCCCACCATCTTCGGATTCACGTGAAAACCTTCCGGGACAACTGCGATCTTATGGGCGATACTCCTGATCGTTTCGGCAGAAACTCCGGTTGGAATCACCTCAGAACCGTCAATCTCTTCGACTCGAGCATACGGCTGCACCGGTTCTTCCACGACTTTTCGTTTCGCATTTGCCAGCGCTTCTTCATAGCGACGCACTCGCTCGGCGATCAAATTGTTAACTTCTTCCTCGGTAACGACACCTTCTTTGATCAGCCGCTTTGCATAGACCGTGCGCACGCCCGGATGTGCTTTGACACGTGCGTACATCAACGGCTGTGTGTAGCTTGGCTCGTCGGTTTCGTTATGCCCGAGCCTGCGAAAACCGATCAGGTCAAGGACGACGTCCTTATTGAATTCCTGCCGATAGTCGAGCGCGATCTGGAGTACGCGATACGCCGCTTCCGGATCGTCTCCGTTGATGTGAAAGATCGGCAACTGCGTCATGCGGGCGACATCAGTGGAATAAATCGTAGAACGTCCGGCTTCCGGAGAAGTCGTGAAACCGATCTGATTGTTGATGATGATGTGGATGGTGCCGCCAGTGCGATAGCCCTTCAATCCGGCCAGGTTTAACGTCTCCATCACGACACCCTGACCGGCAAAAGCGGCGTCGCCGTGCAACAGTACAGGGAGCGCCAGATCGATAACCTGCTCGCGTGTGCTTCCGCGCTGGCCCATCATTTCGTCCTGAGTTGCGCGGACCATTCCTTCAACCACAGGATCTACTGCTTCGAGGTGGCTCGGATTCGGCGAAAGCGACAAGCGAACTTTGCGACCGTCTGCGAGAACACGTTCGCCGGTGGCGCCCTGGTGATATTTCACGTCGCCCTCATCGGCAGGAAATTCCGGATGCACCGAGCCTTCGAACGCTGCGAATATTCTTTCACACAGGTTCCCAACCACGTTGGCCAGCACATTCAAACGTCCGCGATGGGCCATCCCAAAGGTGATGTCTTCAACACCGCGAGCGGCCGCGCCGTCGATCAGTCGATCAAGCAACGGAATAATTGTTTCGCAGCCTTCCAGGGAAAAACGTTTCTGACCGAGATACTTCGTGTGCAGAAAACGTTCAAACTGTTCCGCTGAGATCAGCTTCCAGAGCAGCCGTTTCTTCACCTCAACCGGAATCGGTTCCGGCTCGACGAACTGGCGCCGGATCTGTTCGCGAATCCACTGCTTTTCTTCTTTACTCTGAATGTGACGATATTCGACGCCCACCTTGCCGCAGTAAGCACGTTGCAGGATGTCGAGAATATCTCGCAGCGTGGCGCTTTCACGGTTGGCAAGTCCATCGGTGATAAAAACTCGATCGAGATCCCAGATCGTCAGACCGTAATTCTCGATGTCCAGTTCAGGGTGATAGAGAATCGGCAGCGCGTGCAGTGGATCGGTATCGGCGATTAAGTGACCTCGCACTCGATATGCATTGATCAACTCGATGACGCGAGCTTCTTTGAGCGTTTGTTCGCGAAGGTGATCTCCGGGAAGGAAGAATGGATTGCGATCGAGATTCCAGCGCAGCGGTGCGTGTGGGATTCCGAGATTCAGGAAAATATTTTTGTAAAAATCGTGCTTCCCGATCATGAAGTCGTGCACACGAGCAAGAAACGAGCCCGACTCTGCGCCTTGAATAATGCGATGATCGTAAGTGCTGCTGATCGAAATGGCTTTGCTGATGCCCAGTTGCGAAAGGGCCTCAGGCGCCATCGCCTGGTACTCGGCCGGATATTCGATCGCGCCAGTGGCGATGATTACTGACTGGCCCTCCATCAGTCGTGGAATCGAGGCTACAGTGCCCAGCGTTCCGGGATTCGTCAGTGAAACAGTTGTTCCCTGAAAGTCGGAGATCTGAAGTTTGCCTTCGCGTGCTCGCTTGACGACGTCGTCGTAAGCAGTCAGGAACTCAAAAAAGTTGAGACGGTTTGCGTTCTTGATATTGGGCACTAAAAGAGTGCGGGTACCGTCTTTCTTTGTCAGATCGACTGCAACGCCAAGATTAACCGCAGCTCGTTTCAAGCGTGTTGGTGTTCCTTCGACCTGAGCGTAGCCATCATTGAGCTGCGGAAACTCTTCGAGCGCACGCAACACTGCGAACGCAATGAGATGTGTGTACGACGCTTTACCGCGATCATTTTCGGCGAGATGCTGGTTGATAATACGCCGGTTTTCATCAAGCAGCTTGACCGGAATTCTTCTTTCGGAGGTCGCCGTCGGCACGGAGAGACTGCTCTCCATGTTTTCGACGATCTTAAGTGCCGGCCCTCGAATTGGAAGCGCTTCGGCGTCCGACGGTGGCGCGGGCTTTGGTTCAGGAGCACGTGCAGGGGCAGGAGCAGGAGCTTGGGCGGTGACTTGCTTTGTTGCGGCGCCGGCGTCTCCGTCGGCCGCGGCGACAGCGGCTTTTGCGCCATTGCCGACCAGTTCGCTGAAATAAGATCGCCACGATTCGTCAACCAGTTCGGGGTTACTTCGGAACCGCTCGAGAAGCGCTTCGACGTAGGTGGCGTTTGCGCCGAACTCCTCGGCGATAACCTGCGATAAATCGGGTTTATTTTGCTGACTCAATCTGAATACCTCGGTGACTCAAGACTAACACTGACGAATTTTCTCGCGCAAAGGCGCAAAGGCGCAAAGGAAGACGCAAAGAGTTAAAAGGACCCTTCTTTGGGTCTTCCTTTGCGCCTTTGCGCGAGATCTCTTTGTCAGACCTCTTTACTTCTCAATCAAAAACAGAAACTCTCGATTCGGCTCCTCGGCCTCGCGCACCCATTCATGTGTCCAACGCATTCCCCCCATCACGTTTCGTTTGTAATCGACTTCGACAATCTCAACCAGTTTTCCTGAATTGCGAATCACGTGGTTCAGCTGTTCTGCCGTCGCTCGCCCGCCAGAACTGTAGGAAAGAATGACGTACTTCGTTTTAGTTTCCTGCAGCAGCCGTTCGATCGCTTCGACCGCCATTAGACTGCCAGCATGATTCTTTCTGAACTCCTCAAACACGGAAGCGCTCAACGGATCGCTAGTATCTGCGCGCCTGTTTGCTTTGCCGAAGAGCCGTGGGTTATCGAAGAGGCAGATTGAGGTCCAGAGGTGATAGTAAGAAGCATAGCGCACGCGTGAGGGTGGCATCTTTTCGTTGTTCGAGCCGTACGGTGGGTCGTAATAGGCGAGGTCAGCTTCGATCGATGGAGCGATATTAAAAATGTCGCTTTGAAAAATCTCGTGTTCGTGCATCTTCGGAATCAGTTTGGGAACGCGCAGCTTCATTTCGCGAAAGGAACGAGGCGACCATTCGCTCAGGTACGACGCATAGTGACCAATTGTGCTGTCTACTTTGTCCATTGCGTGAATGAGACTCGTCAGCGCTACGGCTTTTTCATCGCTGCCCAAATTCAGCTTCTCGATCTCCTGGCGAATCGCATCGAGCTTTAGTGTGTTCTGTTTTTGCCAGGGCTTCTTCAGGCCATTATTACTCTTCACGTCGCCGCCATAGTGCTCCGTAAACCAGCCGTGCTGACCGGGCAAGGCATTTAGATGATCGATCAAGTCTTGGTAGTGCTCGGGTTGAAAAGGACTGAGCAGACAACACTCAGCGAACACTCTGGACCACACGGCAATATCGTTCGCAATCACGCGGTAACCCGACCGTGCAAAGGCTTGCGAAACACGTGTTGTCCCCGAGAATCCGTCGAAGACAGTTTTGGGATTTACCTTTTGAGCGAGTTCAAGAATATGAGGCAGAAGTTTTAGTTTCGAGCCCGCGTACTTGATGCCTTCGGTTTGGGGAGCGGTCATCGTCATAGGCTCGAAATTATTTCATGCGAATGATATCGTAACGCGTACATCAGTACCCGCATAAACACAAATGGAACAAGTCAACGAACCGCGAACCAAACTCAGGACAATTGTAGTTTTTTCAATGCTATTCGCCGTGCTGGGCGCGGTGGTCGTGTTTGCTTACTTCACGACGTTCTCGCGCCCGGTGACGACGATCATTCTCGTGCGACACGCCGAGAAGATCATGGATCCAAACAATAAAGATCCGGACTTGACTCCGGAAGGAGTCGAACGGGCGCAGGAGATTGCACGCGTTTTTGCTGACGCCGGCATAAACGCAATCTATGCGACGCAGTTGAAACGCACGCAGCAGACCGTCAAGCCTCTTTCCGATCGCATCGGTGTGCCGGTGACCGTGACGGAAGCCAGCAAACCCGATGAGATCGTCAACCGAATCCAAACCACCAATCGTGGACAAACGATCTTCGTCGCAGGACACAACAATACCGTTCCCGCGATTGTCTCTTCGCTGAGCGGCGACACTTATCCGCTCATCCCGGAGAGCGAATACGACAACCTCTACATTGTTACGATCTATCGTTTTGGTAAAGCAAAGGTGGTGAAGTTGAAGTATGGCAAGGCGAGCACGCAGGGCGTTGGCACTGGAACGATGGTTCCCATGAATAAATAAAAGATTTCAAACCATCCACAGATTACGCAGATACCGTTATGAAGAAGAGCAAAAGAACTCCAGCCAAAAAACCGAATGTCGCGAGACGCAATTTTGTGAAACTGCTTCCCGCTCTTGGTGCCGCCGGGTTGACCGCGGCGAAGTTGCCTTTCGACGTGATGGCGCAAACGCCCACGCCCACACCTCTTCCGTCTCCCAGTCCTTCACCGACACCGCCGCTGCGTATCACGAAAGAAATGATGCATCAGGCCGAGAAACTGATCGGCATCGAGCTCACGGATGCGCAGGAGGCGATGGCGCTAGGCAGTGTTAATCGGAACTTCGACTCGTACGAAGCGAACCGAAAAATCGATGTGCCGCTCGACACCGAGCCGGCGATCGCATTCCATCCAGCACGAGCAAAAAAGCAACTCTACACAGCAAAAACAAAGTTCCGCTTCGGCAAAGTAGAGCTGCCACAGTTCAAGACGGTCGACGATCTTGCGTTTGCTACAGTTCCGCAGCTCGCTGAACTACTTCGCACGCGCAGGGTTTCTTCAACCGAGCTCACGAAGATGTATCTTGCGCGGCTGAAGAAATATGGACCAAAGCTGCTCTGCGTCGTGACTCTCATGGAGGAACTCGCCCTGAAACAGGCCGAGGCAGCTGACGCTGAAATAAAGCGCGGAAAATATCGTGGTCCGTTACACGGAATTCCATGGGGCGCAAAAGATCTCTTCGCCACCAAAGGCATCAAGACCACCTGGGGTGCCGAGCCGTATCGCGATCAGGTGATTGATTACGATTCAACCGTCGTCGAACGACTGGACGAAGCGGGCGCGGTGCTCGTGGCAAAGTTGTCGATGGGTGCACTTGCACAGGGCGCCAGGTGGTTTGCAGGCGTGACGCGAAACCCGTGGGCGCCTGAGGAAGCACAAACAGGCTCGAGTGGGTCGTCGGCTGGTCCAGCGGCGGCAACGGCTGGCGGCCTGGTTGGTTTTTCAGTCGGAACTGAAACACTCGGATCGATCGTTTCGCCATCTTCCAGATGTGGAGTCACTGGACTTCGTCCTACGTATGGTCGCGTCAGTCGTTATGGAGCAATGGGGTTGAGCTGGACCATGGATAAGATTGGTCCGATGTGTCGCGGCGTTGAAGATTGTGCTGCAGCGCTTAATGCGATCTACGGGCCAGATGGTAAGGACATAACCGTCGGCGATGCGCCGTTCAACTGGAATCCGGACACAAATATCAGCACGCTTCGCATCGGCTATTTAAAGACCGAATTTGATGGTCCAACGACGCCACCGCAAAACGAACAACAGCGGACACAGGCCGAGCAACGCCGCGCGCTCTACAAAACAGCGCTCGAAGTGCTGGAGAAGGCGGGCGCGAAACTGACGGCAATCGAATTGCCAAAATTCTCTGCGGGGTCCTTGCGATTCATTCTGTCAGCGGAAGCTGCGACAGCCTTTGACGACATTACGCGCGACGGACGTGTCAACCAGCTCTCCGGGCAATCTCCTGGCGATTGGCCCAATACTTTTCGCACTTCGCGCTTCATTCCGGCTGTAGAGTATTTGCGGGCGCAACGTGCGCGCACGTTGCTCATGCACGAGATGGAGAAACTGATGACGCAGTGGGATGTGTTTGTTAGTCCCGCTCCGGGAAGTGCCAGTTTGCTGGTAACGAATCTGACTGGCCATCCGGCAGTCGTGTTGCCGTGTGGATTTGTGAATGATCTGCCAATCGCGATCATGTTCACCGGAGGCGTTTACGACGAAGTGTCTCCATTGCGAGTTGCACTCGCGTACGAGCGAGCGACGAAGTGGCACACGATGCATCCTAAGCTCACGGATTGACGCGGATTTGTTGTACGGATCTACTGAGATGCAAGTGGGAGTGTGAGTTCGAAGGCAGAGCCTTTGCCCGGTTGACTACTTACCTGCACCGAGCCACCGCCTTCCTCGATTGTGGTTTTTACGACGTCGAGGCCGACACCACGTCCGGAAAGTTCCGACACTTCAGAAGCAGTAGAAAAGCCAGGCTGAAAGAGTTTTCCAATCGTTTCGGGATCGATGCCTCGTCCGTCGTCAGTGACTTTGATCTTCACTTCGCTTGCACCTCGAGCAGCTTCAATCGTGATCTTACCTTCGTGCTCAATGCCGTGATCGACTGCGTTGCGAATGAGATGTATCAAGGGATCCGCGATGGTGTTGCAGAGTGATTCTTCCAGCATCAGATCCTCGCCATACAACTCGAAGTCGATGGTCTTGCCTAGCGCGATCGCGGCTGCCTGTCCTGCACGGAGGGCTCTTTGCAGTACGGCCGCAAATGAGATCGTTTCTCGCTGTCGCAGTTCTGTAACTGTGACATTCGCGATCTCGGCCAGCTCGCCTGCCGCTACTTCTCTTGCATAGACAATCCTGAAATTGATCTTGTTGTTCTCTGTTTTGGGAGTTACGGAAATCAATTCGCCAGTGTTGCTCAAAATCTCTTTCAGTCTTTGAAAACGCTGATCGAAATCTGTGACGTCGAAGTTTGTCTGGACAAGAAAAAGATTCGCGCCTTCTTTAACTGCTTGAGAAAGAGCGTGTCTTTCTTCCGCCTTTAACGAGTTCCATATTTCCGCGGGAACGAGAGGCAGTCTTTCGGAGACTGCCATCGATCTTTCGGTCAATTCCTGCAGCACTTGAGCGTTCAGAGTTGTGCTGCCGGTGCGGAGCGAATGAAGCACGTTCTCAAGCTGGTGCGCAGCGCGACTTAAGTCATTTAACCCGTCCGCGGTGGCTGCCGCTTTGAGATTGTGTGTTCGACGAAAGAGCGAGTCGAGCGCCTGGCGCGTTTTTGGACCATCAGCAGGATTGGCGCGTAGTTCGTCGAGCGTGGAGGTTAACTGTCTTAGCTGGTCTTCGAGCGTTGACAAGTTATTTACTCATCTTCGGCTGAAGGCGCACTCGGTTCGCTATCTTCAACTTCGGGTTGGATGTCTTTCTGTGGTTGCTGCTCGTCGAGGTCACGCTTTATTGCATCAAGAATGCCGTTGATGAATTGAGTAGCTTCGTACGTCGAGAAGCGGCGTGCAATCTCGAGTGCTTCGTTAATGGCGACGGTGCGTGGGGTTGGTTCGTAAAGAAACTCGTAAACGGCCAGACGCAGGATGTTGCGATCTACGACAGCCATGCGTGAGATGCGCCAGTGTTCAGCGCGTGAGCGGATGCGTTCGTCGAGTAACTCGAGATTAGAGAGTGTTCGCAAAGCGAGGCGGGTAGCGAACTCCCGGGCAGTGGCGTCGAGCTCCGACTCGCCCAGCTCAGCCCAGTAGCTTCGGACCACATCGTCCGCAGGCATTTCGGCAACGTCAGCCGCAAAGAGCATTTGCAAGGCACATTCACGTGCCTTACGTCGCGAACCCATAAAGTATTACCAGCCACAAAAAGGCACTTTTTGCGGCCTCATTCAAAAGCTTCCTTGTAAAGATTTACTAACTCAACTGCCGTCACGGCAGCTTCAAAACCCTTGTTACCAAGTTTCACACCCGCGCGATCGAGTGCCTGGTCGACGGTGTCGGCAGTAACAATTCCGAAAACCACCGGCAACCCTGTGGTCAAACCTGCGTGTGAAATACCGCGCGCGACTTCGCTGGCGATGTAATCAAAGTGCGGAGTTTGTCCACGAATGATCGTGCCGAGACAGATTATCGCATCAAACTTCCGCGACTCTCCGAGTTTCAATGCCAGCAGCGGAATTTCAAAAGAGCCGGGCACGCGATAAAGACTGACGTTGTTATCCTTCGCGCCCAGTCGCTTCAGAGCGTCAAGAGCCCCTTCGACCAATCGTGCCGAGATCAATTCGTTCCAGCGGCTGGCGACGATGGCGAAGCGAAACGCTTCTGCGTTAAGACGTCCTTCATACACCGTAGGCTGCAACCGATTCGACTCCGCGAGCTGAATAGTTACTACGTTTGGCAGTATAGGAGATGCTTCGACACGCATCAAGTTTGTGAATTCTGCCGATCTTGTTTGAGTTCGATTCCGTGAAGGCGACATTAGCGAACGCCTTCGGCGTTAAGAGCTAAATCAGGTTCATCGGCGTGGGGTTTTTCGCGTCCTTGGTGTAGTCGTAGAAGCCGCGACCGGATTTGCGGCCGTAGAGCCCCGCCAGCACCATGCGCTTCAAAAGTGGTGGAGGAGCAAAACGCTTCTCGCGAAACTCATTAAACATGATCTCGGCGATGTAATAGGTCGTATCGAGACCGACAAAATCTCCGAGCGTGAATGGACCCATCGGATAACCACAGCCGAGCTTCATCGCGTTATCAATGTCGACAATCGAGCCAACGCCTTCTTCCAAAGCCCGAATCGCGTCGAGCATGTAAGGCACAAGCAGCCGATTGACGATGAAACCGGTCTGGTCGCCGGCTCGCACCGGCACCTTTCCCAGTTTCTTTCCAAACTCCACAGCCTGTTCGTATACCTCTTCGTCTGTCAGAATCGTTTTCACCACCTCAACCAGCTTCATCAACGGCACGGGGTTGAAAAAGTGCATGCCGATGAAACGTCGCTGACGTTCGGGCGAAGTCGCCGTCATCATCTCGGTGATCGACAGCGACGAGGTATTCGAAGCAAAGATCGTTTCCGGCTTACAGATCTTGTCCAACTGACGGTACGTGTTGCGCTTCTCTTCAAGATTTTCAATGATCGCTTCGATGATGATGTCGCAATCCGCGAGTTTGTCGAAGGAAATTGTGCCCGACAAGCGGCCACGAATCTCTGCTTGTTGCTCCGAAGTGATCGTTCCCTTTTCCGCAAACTTCGCGAGCGACTTTTCGATACCGCCAAATCCCTTTGCGATCAGATCGTCTGAAACTTCTTTTACCACCGTCTCAAATCCGGCGGTCGCAGCAACCTGCGCAATACCTGCGCCCATGAGTCCGCATCCTAAAATTCCGACTTTCCTTATTTCCATCTCTCTCTCTCTCCTGAAAAGGTCGTTTGAGCGGGAAGCTAACTAGTGTAAATTTTCACAGCGCCTTTAAGCCACTCATTGTATTCCTTGCGCCATTCGTCGAAATCATCAATCAGCTTCTGGTCCAACTGCGGTGGTTGGCCGGCAGGTTTCTGAGGCGACGGGCTTGCCGCAGTCCCGGCGAGCTTCAGAAGAATAACCAACAAACGGCTTCTTAGCTCTGCCGCGCGTGCATCCGGTACTGGAGCTTGTAGTGCTTGCTGTGTGACAGACTCGAGGTCACTCAAATCATTCTTGTGAATTACGGCGGCAGCTTTCTCCTGAACCTTGTTCATAGCGTTGACATAGTTCAGAAAAACCGCGCTACTCGCGGTTTGATTTACTCGGACGAGCGCCGGCAGCGGGCGCTCGAAGTTTCGCGCGATCTTGTAAGCACCCAAAGCAATAACTGCCAGCGACAGAACCTGCAGCACTCGCCAGGCCACATTGATGCCGGAACGTGTACCCGGTCGCCGGTAATCGATAAACAGTGCGAGTGCGGCTCCGGTGAAAAGGCCGCCGAGATGCGCAGCATTGCCGATGAAGCTGCGTCCCACAAAACCGATAAACAAATTGATAAAGATGATTGGCAGTAGTCCCGTCCCAAAAACTCGCTTGAACCCTTCCGGCAGTTCGCGACGATATTTAATACCAAAGACAAAAAGAACACCGACTAATCCAAACAAGGCTCCCGATGCGCCAGCAGCCGGTACGTCGACGGCTTTGAATATAAAAGAGCCCAGAATTCCACGCGCCAGCGAGGGCCTAAGCGCGAGGTAAATGGCCACCGATCCGGCAAGACCACTGACTATCCAAAAGACAACGAACTTCGCCGAGCCATAGAGCTTCTCAACGAATGGTCCAAGTATCAACAAGCTGAACATGTTCATCGCCAGGTGCAACAAGTCGATATGAACAAACATCGGTGTGATCAGACGCCACCACTGATGATTCGGAGCCTTGATCAGATAATTCAGCTGTGCTCCATAAACGATCAGAACTGGATCGGGAAATCCTCGCACCAGCGCCGTGACGGAGAGTCCACTCGAACCCCACATCAACAAGAACACGAACAGGTTCAAGACGAGGAACACGATCGTAAACTTGTAAGGGCGACTCAAAACTGCGCGCGCAAAGCGGATCGTTTCTTTATCAGCTGGACGATAGTTTGGATCGCTGGTTGGCTGAGCTACAGTGGAAGCTCCACAGACGCCGCATTGAGTTTGACCGGCGCCGACAATTGCCCCGCAACTACGGCACATTGTCGGCCGGCCGGGGTTATTTTGGTTGGATTGACTTTCTGACAAGAGACAGAAGACTAACAAGCGTGATGCTTCGCACGCAAAGCATCACGCTCCCATTGGAATTTTGTCCTTTGAACTTTGTTCTTTGTTACCGGTTCTGGGATTTAGAGGTGCATACAAAGCACAAAGAACTAAGCACCAGGCACTCTTACCCCATTTTTTCAAGCAAAGTCACAAGGTCGTCGGCGTGTTCCTCTTCCATCGCGAGAATGCCTTCCATCATCCGTCTCGAAGTAGGATCGTCGTTACCGAAGTAAGCGATCATCTCACGATAACTATCAATCGCGATGCGCTCGGCGACGAGGTCCTCTTTTATCATGTCCGTAAGTGAAGTGCCTTCGACGTACTCTGCGTGACTGCGTGTCAAAAGACCTTCGGGATTGAAGTTGGGCTCGCCCTTTAGTTGTACAATGCGTTGACCAATCAGATCCGCATGTCCCTGCTCTTCGGTGGAATGCTGTAAGAACTCTGTCGCCACGCTTTCGGCGTTGATTCCGGCTGCCATGAAATAATGGCGTCGATACCTGAGCACGCAGACGATCTCAGTTGCCAGCGCCTCGTTCAAAAGTTTCACTACGGTTTCACGATCTGCGCTGTACCCTTCCGTGACAGCACCATTCTCGATGTGTTGTCGGGCGCGATCGCGCAAAGTTTTGATGTCAGTGAGAAATGGTTTATCAGCCACGGCACTCACTCCTTAGAATTATGAATTTAGGGGAACACGGATCTTAACTGATTGTTGGACGGATTTCCACGGATGAATCATTATCCGTCTTTTTCCGCGTTAATCCGTGGTTAACTTGCCTTGCAGCTTCATGTCCGTTGGAGCGCTTCCCTCGCTGACCACCTCAACCGGTAGCTGCCAAACCAGCGTTTTGATCCTGCAGGTGCCCGTGTTGTCTTCACGACAATAAAACAAAGTGACCTGTGCGCGGAGCGTCGCTAGTCCAGCAACGCTAGCATTAAATGGCACACGCAGCGGCAGTTTTAAGTCCTTCGTCGAGCGTGCGGCGACTTTTTCGTCGATAGCGAGGCTTTTGCCATCAACTGAAATCTTGTACCGCTGTGGCGCCAGCGGATTCAGGTGGTAACCGGCCGGAAGTTCGACATCGATCTCGAGAGCACCATTCGCACCTGCACGAACCTTCTGCGCTGGAACTTTGATCTCTTCCGCGTTTGGACCAACTGCGGTTTCGAGTGCCTGGATATTCTTTGCCGGAGGCGTGAGACCGTTCAGGCGAAGCGTTGAAGCGCGTTTGCTTTTCAGATCAATCACGCGAATCGCATGGTTATTTGTGTCGGCTACGTAGAGATTCCCGTTCGCGAGTGACAGGCCGCCCGGTTCGTAAAACGACGGTGAGGTGCCGTCTGCCTGTCCGGGCTTTCCGGTTCCCACAAAGGTCGTCACCTTTTCCTGTTTCGGATCCAGTTCTTTGATCTTGTGGTTGTAAGTGTCTGCAATCAGAATCTTGTTGCCAAACGTCGCGAGACCGAGTGGATGTTGTAAGCGAACATCGTCGCCGGTACCGTCGACGTCACCGAACTCGAACAGGTCGCCGCCCACGAGCGTCTTCACTGCCCCACCATTGATGTCGATCGCGCGAATGATGTTCGATTCACTGTCGGCGACGTAAAGATTCTTTCCATCGTTAGCAAGTCCCGACGGCTGTGCGAACCCGGATTCGCGAAGTGAACCATCGAGTCGCGCTTCGCGACCGGATCCCGCGAAAGTTGAGACTTCATTCTTATCCAGATCGAGCCGCCAGATCTGGTGTGGACCTGCCATCGCGATGTACAGCGTGCGCCCGACGAGCTGCAAATCCCATGGGGAGCTCAGCGCCACAGAACGCGCTGGTCCACTCTTGAAGTATTCGTGTGTTTGTTGACCGGTACCGGCGATCGTTTCCACAGTGCGTGTCTTTAGATCGACACGACGAATCAGATGGTTTTCAGTGTCAGCGACATAGAGACCTTCGCCATCAAGGGCCAAACCTTGTGGTCGGTAGAAAGTCGACTTATCGAACGCACCATCAGCTGCACCGGCTTCACCTGTGCCGATAGTTTCAACGACGGTCCCATCGAGTTTCGTAACCACAATCCGGTTGTGGTTTGAGTCGGCGATAAAGAGGCGATCGGTTTTCGCGTCCGCGAGAATCTTGCCCGGAGACGCGAGCGGCAGATCGCCGACCTTGGCGCGTTCGAGAATGAGTTTGAGTGGCACCTCATTCAGTTCGCCTTTTCGGCGAAACTCTTCGGCAACTTTTGCAATTGTCTGATCGATGACTTCGTAATTACCTTCTCCCGAAACGCCACCGATGACATATCCGGCAGGATCAATCAGAACCTGCGTGGGCCAGGCGCGGACGCCATAGCTTTGCCAGACCGCGTATTCCGAATCGTTATAAACAGGATGCTCTATTTCGTACCGAAGAATGATGCGCCGGATGTTCTCCGTCTCTTTTTCGTTTTGGAACTTTGCGGAGTGAACGCCGATCACGACCAGTTCATTCGGATACTTCGCTTCGAGTTTCTTCAAATCCGGAATAATGTGAATACAGTTGATGCAGCCGTAGGTCCAAAAATCAAGCAAAACGATTTTGCCTTTTAAGGCTGCAAGCGAGAGCGGTTTGTCGGTGTTCAGCCAACCGCGACCACCGGTGATCTCCGGTGCGCGAACCTTTGGTCTTTCTTGAGCAGACATGGAGATACCCTGAGCGAACAGCATTAGAACAATTAATAGAGCCACAGATTTCACGGCTTTTTTACTCGGATTTGTTTTCAAACTCGTCCATTGCGTGCACCGCTTCATTTTGGATTGAGTGATCATTGTATAGATTTGTCTGTCTCTTGTCGTCGTTGTAACCTTTACACCTAGTGGACAAGCAAGCCTTCACAACGCTCGAATACCAGCACCTGCTGGAATTGATCAAACGTAACGCGCAGACCGAAGCGGGCCAGCGGCGGGTTGAGTCACTCTCACCGCTGGAAACTGTTTCTGAACTAAAACACGAACTCACAGCACTCTCAGAATGCGTAACGTTGCGGACGCGTGGAGTCAAATGGTGGTTCAACGGATTAACAGATCCGGGAGAAGCAATCGGACGTCTGCGCGTCGAAGGAGCAAGTCTGGACCCGTTGGCGATCTTGCAAACTGCGAAGCTTTGCGAACAGGCCATGTCGGCACGATCCGCCATTCTTGCAGAACGTGAGAATGCCCCAGTGCTCTGGCAACTGGTGCAGGATCTGCCGCGCGAGCTAAACACGCTCGTCGCACGCGTGACAAACAAGATTCTTCCAAGTGGTGAGTTGGACGATCGTGCGAGTCCGGAATTGGCTGCCATTCGTCATGAGATCAACGTACTGCGCTTGCGTATCACACGCTCGCTTGAAGGACTGATGCGCAGGTCGGCGGAGGCGATTCAGGATGAGCTCGTCACGATACGAAACGATCGTTTCGTCATTCCCGTAAAAGCGGACCATCGCGGCCGGATTCAGGGTGTCGCGCACGGCTATTCGTCTTCGGGCGCAACTGCATTCGTCGAGCCCCTTGAGACTATCGAAGCCAACAACGAAATGCAGGGCCTGCACGAGAATGAGGCGCGGGAGATTGCAAAGATTCTCTATGGCTTATCCGAGGAACTACGCGCTCAGCTGCCCGGTATCGAGATGGCGGCGCAGGCTGTCGCCAAGCTCGACTTCATTAACGCGCGCGCGATTTTTCATCAGAATTTCAATTGCGTGATTCCGGAAATTCAGGTGGAGGCGACACCTTACGGAAGCGGTGAGCTGGAGCTAGTCGAAGCTCGACATCCGTTACTCGAAGAAAACTTGCGCGCCTCAGGTGGATCAGTGGTGCCCGTGTCGTTTGCGCTAAGTGACGATAAGAACGCGATGATCATCTCGGGTGCGAATGCGGGTGGCAAAACTGTAGTGTTGAAGACGACCGGATTGCTCGCTCTGATGGCTCTTTCCGGAATTTCCGTGCCGGCCAGATCTGCGCGGTTTCCGTTTTACACTTCCGTGCTCGCGGATATCGGCGATCATCAATCACTGGCTGCAAATCTTTCGACGTTCACTTCACACGTAGCCAATATTGCGCGAATGCTCGAGTTGTGTGGAGCGCCTGCATTGGTCCTGCTTGACGAAGTTGGCACAGGAACTGATCCGGAAGAAGGATCTGCGCTCGGAGTTGCGGTCGTCGATCATTTCAGAAGAACTTGCGGAGCGCACGTGATCGCTACGACTCACTACAGTGGGCTCAAGATGTACGCGGGCAACGAGGAAGGCGTCGTGAACGCGAGTGTAGAGTTTGACGAAAAGACGTTGCAGCCGACTTACAGATTGCTCGTTGGTGTAGCCGGCGCATCCTCAGGGTTGGAGATTGCACGAAGGTTTGGCGTTCCCGCTCCGATCGTCGACGATGCGATGAGATCTGTTAAAGACTCGTCGTTGCAAGCGTCTGAGTATTTGCGACGAATCAAACGAGAAGCTGAAGAGGCCGAAGCGTTACGCGTTGCGTTGGACGAAGAGCGCACGGCCGTCGCAGAAAAATTCGCGGCACTCGACAAGGAAGCAGCGAAACAGGAGCGCGAACGACAGACGGCATATGAGCAGTCGGTTCAGCGCACCATCGGCGAGATTGAGAAGCGAGCCCGCGAATTGGTCGCAAAAATCGAGGACCGCACGGAAAGAATCAGACTCGAGCGCGACGCACAGCGTCAGATCGCTGAGATGAAGCGCTCGGCACAACGCGAGGTGCGGATTGTGCGCGAGGGCGCACCGGTACAACCAGAGCGGGCGGAATCAGAGCGTGCGGTGGAAGAAACGCCGGAATACGTGCCCGCGACGCCAAGGGGTATTGTCGTGGGCGACAAGGTGAAGCTTCGTTCATTCGGCTCGGTTGGCATTGTGGACCAGATCAAAGAGGGCATAGCGGAAGTGAGAGTGAAGTCTCTCAGGTTCAGAGAGAAACTCGAAAATCTCGAGTTGGTTCAAGCAACAGCTCCGAAGCCGCAACAGGGGAAACTGGAAAAGCTCAGACGGTCAGCAGCAGCCGAAGTTCATCTCGGTGCGGTAGAAGACAAGGCACAGTCGGAACTAAACGTGATTGGACAAACGACTGACGAAGCCGTTGATGCGGTAGATAAGTTTCTGGACGAAGCTTCGTTGGCGAGTTTAAGCAAAGTGCGGATCATCCACGGTCACGGCACCGGCGCGTTGCGTCGTGCGATTGGTGCGTTGTTGGATGGACATCCTCATGTTTCACGTTTTTTACCAGCCCCACCTGATCAGGGTGGCGCTGGTGCAACACTGGTTGAATTGAGACAATAACTCAGCCACAGATTCACACGGATTTCCACAGATAATGCGCTACCCCCAGACATTCATCGACGATCTCAAGCGACAGGCAGACATCGTCCGGGTCGTTCAGGACTACGTGCAGCTTAAGAAGAAGGGCGCGAACTGGATGGCGTGCTGCCCGTTTCACAAAGAAAAAACGCCGTCGTTTTCCGTAAGCCCGGCGAAAGAGATCTTCTACTGTTTTGGATGTCACAAAGGTGGATCGGTCTTCAATTTTGTGATGGAGATCGAGCGCGTGGCTTTTCCCGAAGCGATTAAAATCGTGGCCGACAAAGTCGGGATGCCGCTGCCGAAAATGGTCGACGACGGCCGCTTCGAAGCTCGCCGGCAGGAAGCAGACCTGGTCATCCAGCTCAACTCGTGGGCCATGGAATGGTGGCAGCAGCAACTGGAGTCGAGCAACGAGGCTCGCATCGCTCGCGATTACTTAAAAGAACGAGGAATTACCGAAGAGACGCAAGAAACTTTTCGTCTCGGCTACGCTCCAGACAGTTGGGACTCACTTTCTACATTTCTCCGAAACAAAGGTGCCGCTCAGGAACATATAGATCGCAGTGGCCTGGTCGCAAAAAAGGAGGACACAAACCGTTCTTATGATCGCTTTCGTGGTCGATTAATGTTTCCCGTGCTCGACGCCCAGGGACGGCCCATCGCGTTTGGCGGTCGAACACTCAAAGGCGAAGACGCGAAATACATTAACTCGCCAGAAACGCCTGCGTATGTAAAAGGCCGAAATCTGTTTGGTCTGAGTCTGGCGCGTGATGAGATTCGCCGCCAGGGCTTCGCGATTTTAGTGGAAGGATTTTTGGATCTGATCGTGCCGTATCAGTTCGGAGTGCGAAACGTCGTGGCGAGTTTGGGAACCGCGTTAACTTCAGATCAAGTAAAGCTTCTAAGTAGGTTTGCGCGCAAAGTTGTTGTCAACTATGATGGCGACCGCGCCGGCTTGCAGGCAGCAAAAAAGGCGATCGAGATTCTCCTCGCCGAGGATTTCGAAGTAAAAGTGCTGGTGCTTCCCGACGATGCAGATCCAGACGAGTACATCCGGAAGTTTGGCGTAACTGAATATCAACGACAAAGGGCGCAGGCACAACCACACATACAATTCGTGATCGAAAGCGCTTTACGCGACCGTAACCTCCACCGGCCCGCGGAAAAGGCTGAAGCCGTCGAAGAAGTTCTTCCCTACATTCGCGCTGTCAACAGCCGCATTCAGAAGCGCGAGTATTTCGACATGGCGATGGATGCGCTCGGGATTGATCGCGAGAACGTAAACACGTCAACCTGGCGACGTGAGCTGTGGCAGATGGTCAGGGACAACCGGAATCTTCGTCCCACCGCTGTTCAGTCATTGACAAGACGAACTGAAGCTACCGCTGCAGAACAGCGTTTGCTTGGTTTACTTTTTGCAGACGCGGATTTGCGACGAGAAGCGCTCTCGATACTGCGCGAGGAAGATTACGAAGATCTGGCCACCGCAGCGCTCTTCAAAGCTTTATTTGAACTTGAACGCGAGGGCGCTGAAATTGATTTTGATAGTTTGACCAGCAGAGTCGAGGGCGACGAGTCTGCCGCCAGGATGATTCCAATGGTGTTGATGGACTCCTCTCTGCACGGTTCAAACGAGCATTATGTCGCGGAAGAATGCGTCTCAACTTTCAGATTGATGAAAATCGAACAGCGGATTGAAGAATTGAGAAGAGAGTTGGTCTTGGCTGAACGGGAACAGGACTTTGACCGGCTTTCCCGGCTTTCCGCAGAACAAATTCAACTTTCCGCACAGCGTCAAGCGATGCTGCAGCCCCAGGGTGAAACCGCCTCGCGTGTCAGGTAAGAATTCGGAGCTACAACCGTGAGCAGCATGGAAGACAAGGATCGCGACGACGTGATGGAGCGCCTGCTTGAGCTGGGCGGCGACAAGAAATACCTGACGTTCGACGATCTCAACCGCGAGTTGCCGGATAATGTCGTTTCTCCGGACGACATTGAAGATGTGCTTCAAAAGCTGGAAGGTTCAAACATCCCTGTCGCTGACTCCGACGAGCGGCTGCTTGAACAGGCCGCGGCGACAGTCACAGACGAGGATGAAGAAAGTCTCGATGAAGATATCGAACTGGACCTCTCCGCCGGTGCTTTAGAAAAGACAAACGATCCGGTTCGACTCTACTTGCGCGAAATGGGTGTCGTCCCACTACTCACGCGCGAGGGCGAAGTCGCGATTGCGAAACGCATCGAACGCGGCCAGCTGAAGACTCAAAAGGCAATTGCTCGTTCTCCGATAGCAGTTCGAGAAGTGCTGAAAATCGGCGAGGATCTCGAAAACGGCCGCCTAAATATTCGCGACACCGTAACTTTTTCTGAACAAGCCGAACTGACTGGTGATGAAGACAAGGCCGAAGAGTACCGGGCATGGACCATCGAAGGAATTCAGAACATCAACAAGCACTGCAAACTCGGTTTGAAAGAGCTTGAAAAACTGAAGGCCGAACAAAAACTCACGCCCGGTAAGAAGAGCAAAAAGTTAACGCGTTTGAAGAGACGAGTGGGGCGAATTCGTCTCGAAATAGCGCAGGAAATCGGTCGTTTGAATCTAACCGAGCGCGCCCGGCAGCGTTTGATTAATTCGATTCGCGCCGTGCAGAAGTCTGTGCGCGAAGCGGAGCGCGAGATTGATAGTGCAAACGAGAAATTAACCAGAAAGCGGATCAAGCCTGAGGAGGAAAGAGATCTCAGGCGTCGCATTCTGATGGCTCGAAAGAAGTTGTTGCAGATCGAGCTCGACAATTTTGTCAGCCCCGTTGAAATCAAGAGATCGCTCCAGTCGATCGTGATTGGCGAACAACAAACAGGTCAGGCGAAGCGCGAACTGGTTGAGGCGAACCTGCGACTCGTTGTTTCGATCGCAAAGAAGTACACAAATCGTGGTTTGCAATTTCTGGATCTGATCCAGGAAGGCAACATCGGATTGATGAAGGCGGTTGACAAGTTTGAGTGGCGTCGTGGTTACAAGTTTTCGACTTACGCGACGTGGTGGATTAGACAGGCCATCACGCGAGCTATTGCTGATCAAGCCCGCACGATTCGTATTCCGGTGCACATGATTGAGACGATCAATAAGTTGATTCGAACGTCTCGATCGCTCGTTCAGGAGTTGGGCCGCGAACCGACAAGTGAAGAGATTGCGAGGAAAATGGATATCCCGGTCTCCAAAGTCCGGAAGGTTTTGAAGATTGCTCAGGAGCCGATCTCTTTAGAGACACCGATTGGTGAGGAAGAAGATTCACACCTGGGCGATTTTATTGAAGACAAGTCGATCCTGAATCCGGCCGATGCGGTGGTTGCATCGAACCTGCGTGAGATCACCGATGAGGTCTTAGCGACACTCACTCCGCGTGAAGAAAAAGTGATCAAGATGAGATTTGGGCTTGGGACGACCGGTTCAGAGCACACCCTGGAAGAAGTCGGTCAGCACTTTGCGGTAACCCGTGAACGTATCCGCCAAATCGAAGCGAAAGCGTTACGCAAGCTGCGCCATCCTTCCCGCTCGCGAAAACTGAAAGCCTTCCTCGACGGCGGCGCCCCCAGATAACTAAATATAGGTCCTATATGTCCTATAGGACCTATTGTGATTAATATATTTATTTGAACGAGAGGAAGGCAGTGCTCTTTACAGTGTGATCGAATTCGTAGTTGTAGGTGTAGCCGGGGAATTCGATTGCCTTCACATACTGAACTCTGATCTCAACCCGATTATCACGTTGCGAGGGTGTGTAAAGAGCATTGTCAGGAACGTCATATTCCGGAGCGCTCTTTATCAACTGTTCTTGTACCCACGACGGCTTATAGCCCTGCGTCGCAGCCACATCAACGTAGTGCTGCATCAGGTCCTTATACGTGTTTGCGTGAAATGCCACCGGAACGTAGAGATAACCGGCATACGCGCCCGCTCCCAGAATCGCCATTACAATCACAAACTTGAGGCTCGCACTGCCTCGTTCGCCTGACCTATGCATTTGCATTAGTGGAACTCGCTTTCTGTCTTTCCATGCTCCGCAAACCAGCTCGTAGCGAAAGACGCAAGGATTTCGCACTGATAAGCCGGCCTTCGACGATCTTCGGCCGGCCTATCCCTTCGAGCAACACCCAATTGATTTGACCAGCGACACTCTTTTTATCGTGCTTAAGAGCGCGCATGATCATGCCTGTATCGAGATTGTCTGCGCGTGGAAGCGGTCCACAAAGACTGACCGCGTCGCGCAGTGATTCAAGTTCACCAGAGTCGATGAGACCCAGGTTTCGCGAAAGTTCTCCCGCAACTAACATTCCATACCCGACCGCTTCACCATGACGAAAGAAACGATAGTTTGTGATCGTCTCCAACGCGTGTGCAGTTGTATGTCCAAAATTCAACACGCGCCGCGATTTGATGTCGGTGCGACTCGTCGACTCGCGTTCATCGTTTGCGACGATCGAGGCCTTGAAACTACATTGCGCCGCGATCAGGTTTTCAAACTCCGGCGAGCGCAGAAAATCGCTGTTACCCGGTTGTTTTTGAAGACAATTAACGGTCATCTCGAAAAGCGACGTGTTGGCAATCAGCGATTGTTTGACCATCTCACAAAAACCTGACACCAACTCGCGTGCAGGCAAAGAAGCGAGCGTTTCGGTATCAATGAACACCGCTGAAGGTTGATGAAAAGCGCCTACCAGATTTTTTCCGGTGGGAAGATTGATTCCGGTTTTGCCACCGACAGACGAATCGATTTGGGCCAAAAGGGTCGTCGGCACCTGAACAAGCGGCAGACCGCGAAGGTAAATCGCCGCACTGAAACCCGCCAAATCGCCGACGACGCCGCCCCCGAGCGCCATTACCAGATCGTCCCTTTCAAAACGGTTTTCGCTCAGAAATGTGACCGCTTTTTCCAATACCGGGAACGACTTGTAACGTTCGCCTTCCGGCATCAGCCACTCGAGTGGTTTGTATCCTGCTGCCTTCAAAGAGCGCTGAACATCCCGCCCATACAAGTCGAAGACCCGGTGGTTCGAGATGATTCCAACTCGCCGAGGTGCTTTCAAGGGTAGCAATTGCGCCAGATCGCGCCGGATACCGCTGCCGATATTGATTTCACTTCGCCGAGACGATTGGTTAAGAGAGAGTTCCAGCCGGTGCATACAGAGGCTGGATTCTAGCAGAAAGCATTTTGTGCTTTATGTGCCTTTTTGTGGCTAGCGGTTTTGCTTGTGGCTACAAAGCGAATGGGCGCGACATACGTGGGAGTGCGTCGCGCCCATCCATATTCGTGGTTACTGTCCTCACCCCAGCAACCACTTGAGACGGAGGATCCACCAACCGTCTCTCTTGCCCCACAATATACATCGCAACGGCTGT
>DASYSD010000009.1:0-15614 GCA_036003745.1 Pyrinomonadaceae bacterium | reverse complement strand
TGATTTCGAAGAAACGAATGGGCAAACTACCGTTGGGCGTCCACGTGCCCTCGACACGATTCCCCTGGGAGGTTTTCTGATCGGAATATTTGATCTCATGTTTGCCTTCATTTTTTACGGATTGATACTTGGCGTACCGGCACTACGAATTTTTCAGTCTGTCGCTGCCGGAGTTTTAGGCAGACCGAGAGCGATTGAAGGGGGAGTGCAGACCTTTTTGCTGGGTATTGTGCTTCATTTTGTCGTTGCGACATGTATCGCCACCGTCTATTACCTGGCGACCCAGCTGTTGCCTGTTTTGGTGCGTCATCCGGTTGTCAGTGGATTGATTTACGGAGTGATTGCTTATTTTGGTATGAAGTACATCGTCATGCCATTATCGGCCATTGGTCAGATGGGACGACTACCACGCCTACCAATTTTAGTGACAGAAGTTGTGGGACACGCTGTTTTGGTCGGATTACCGGTTGCGTTATTGGCGCGGCGATCCGCCAGGGCGAAGGGAAACGACTCTTCGAATTCCGCGAGCGCAGAACCTAGCCTTGGTTCGATTTAGTTGATGCATCGATGTGGATTAGACGCACTCATTTATCTCTCATCACCCACTAATACGAAGCCTGCCCAGTAGAATGGATGACTCGTTTCGCGTCGTTGTAGGAGTTTTAGTGCCGCTTGACGAAGTGCCTCAGATTTTGTTGCTTTCGTTTGCCCGGCTCACATTGTTGAATTGGGGCCGCGATGAAAACGCACCATTAGATCGCGTGTGCTGGCCGATTCGACCTGCCACTGACTAACAACAGTTGTCGGCACGCCAGAAACAAACAACGCCCAAGTCAGTCCGATCTATGAAATCTTTTTCGACGCCTCAGATGGCCGTGGCAAATCCTGCACTGGATCTGTCAAGGTTGGCCTCGTTGAAAAGGAGATTACTGTTTGTGGATACGCACTTCACTTGAGGTCATTGATTAGTACTACGTCGTTGGTGACCCTGCCGCGTGCGAGCGCGAGCCATTTGCCGTCGTGAGACCAGGCGAAGTTGAAGAGTGGCTCCCCTTGAAAGTTTGTTAACTGTGTTGCTGGTCCGCCAGCAATTGGAATGCTCCAAATATTTGAGAGATTCGCATCGAAGTACAATAACGATCGCCCATCCGGTGACCAGTGCAGAGCAAATCCATTAATAGCATCAAGCGCTATATTCAGTCGCTTGGTTGGTTGACCCCCGTTGAACGGAAGGATCATGACTCCTTGTATTGGATCAGCTTTCTCATCCTGATAGGAGGCGGCGATTTGTTTGTCATCAGGTGAAATAACGGGCAGGTGTGCGTTCAGCGGACTCAATTGCGTTGGCTCGCCTCCGTCAATTGATACTTTCCACAGCCTTATCTCGCCAGAATCAGGCGACGAATAAACTACCCACTGACCGTCTGAAGAAATATCTGGAAAAAAATTTCTCTTGCCGTTCGTCAACTGCAGTTGATTACCACCGTCCAGATCCATGCGCCAGACATTGGTTTTGCCGCCGCGAAAACGGTGAAACACAATGTAACGCCCAGTGGCCGCAACTACAGGGCGGTAGTTGTATCCATCGTGCGTAAGTTGTCGCCGATCAGTACCATCGGCATTCATGATCCATATCTCGGGTTTCCCGCTTGCGTCGGAATGAAAAACAATCTTGCCGTCCGGCGTCCAGCTGAGGCCGAGTGAACTATCGGAGGTGCCAGTCGTGATCTGTTTCGCACGGCGAGCGTCGCCGTCTGGTGCGACCCAGATGTTAGAGGCGCGGTTAGATTGCACGGTCACTAAGGACGATGCATTGTTCGTTAGACTTAAATCGTTATAGCGGCTTAAGTCATTAGTGACGCGGTGCACCTCGCCGGTCTGAGAAGAAACTCGCCAAAGCTGTGGATACGAGGCCTCTTCCTCATTCGCCACCATGATCAAATCACTGTCATTTGCTCCCCATTCAACCTGAGAGACCCGTCCCCATCTTTTGGAAGTCAGCAACGTTGTTGTGCCATCTTCCACGTGCACTCCGACTACATTGAAGTAGAGGCCATCCGCATCAGCGCTGCCGGAAGGACACGCGATAGTTTTTCCATCGTGAGACCAGCTAAGTCGGACGATACCATCGAACACGAAAAATTCCGGTTGCCTTCGAGTGTTGAGAATCTTCTCTCCTGAGCCATCAACGTTGACTACCACTAATGAATACTCACCTCGTTGTGGTGATGCCCGCACAAACGCCATGCGCTGACCATCGGGCGAAAACGTGACGGCGGTATCGACCTGACCAATCACTTTAGTCGCTGCGCCGCCCAGTGCCGGTATCCGATAAAGTGACCACGAGGATTCAGATGGTATGTCCTTAACAAAATAAATGTAGTCGCCGCCAGGTGAGAATGTTAGATAGGCATAATTAGCGGCGGCCGGCGGAATGATCTGAACACTACTGCCTGTCGCTACCTGTCTTACCCAAAGGCTCCCCTGCTGGTTGTCCACCTCTGAATAGACTACATGTTTGCCATCCGGCGAGATGGCCGCATCGTAGACTTTCCCGGTCGCGGTGAGCCTAGTCATTCGAATAGTTTGGAAAGCCGAGACCGGCGGTGCCTGCCGATTGGTTAGTTGGTAAAGCCCATACCCCACCCCAGCCAACACAATCAGCAGAGTCACACCAACCAGCACCGCTCTGCCCTGATGTCTTTTGATTTCGCTTATGATGTACTCGACGCTTGACGTTGTGTGGGACGTCCCGGCAGCACTCACCTTTGCCGGAGGCTGAGCGTCCGTTTCTCTTAATGACTGCGGCCCTAGGTAGATTTCATCACTCGGCTGGCGGTTGGTCGACGACCTGGGTAAGGAACGCTCGATCTCAGCATCGACATCCAGACGGTGCCTCAGACGCCTCAAGTCGATCGCCATGTCCTTGGCGTCCTGGTAGCGCATGTCTACCTGCTTGGCGAGCGCTTTCGTGACGATTCGTTCTAGCTCAGCAGGCACCTCAGGGATGTATCGAGCGAGCTGAGCAGGCTCACGCTGCAGTATTGCGACAGTAGTATCGCTTTGGGTTGGACCTTCAAACGGTCGTCTCGACGTGATCATTTCGTAGATGATTACGCCGAGGCTCCAAACATCTGTGCGCCCATCGACCTTGAGACCTCGAGCTTGCTCAGGTGACATGTACTGGACGGTCCCCATCACCACACCCGGACTGGTTTTGACGACTTGTTTTGTAGCGACATCGGTGTCGACCGAAGCGGAGATGTTCTCTGTCAACTTGGCTAGACCGAAGTCCAATACTTTCACGTAACCGTCGGCGCGCAACATGATGTTCTCAGGCTTGATGTCGCGGTGAATGATACCGGCGGCGTGCGCCGCGGCAAGGGCATCGCCGATCTGTGCTGCCACATCGAGCGCTTCACGAATATTGAATGGCGAACTCCCCAGTCTGCAACGCAATGTTTGCCCCTCGACGTATTCAGTGGCGATGAACTCCGTACCTTCTAAATCACCGACTTCATACACCGTCAGGATGTTTGGGTGATTCAGAGCGGAGGCGGCCCGAGCTTCCTGACGGAATCGTTGAATTTGATTTCGGTCATGAGTGAAGTATTCGGGCAACAGTTTCAGGGCAGCGCGGCGGCCCAAAGCGGTGTCCTCCGCGAGATAAACTCGCCCCATGCCACCCACACCGATGATGGAAAGCACACGATAACGGCCGATTCTTTGTCCGATAAGTGCGTCGACCTGGTCGGCCGCAAGTTGTTCAGCAGCGACAGCGAGCGCTGGAGAAGCGATGAATCCCGATGCCTCCTGGTTGGACGCGAGTAATGTTGTTACCTCGCGAAGCAAATCCTCGTCGCCTGCGCACTGATTCTCGAGGAAAACGGCGCGCTGAGCTTCGTTGACCTCAAGCGCAGCATGAAACAGCTCGCCAATCATTCGATAGCGTTCAGGTGTCATACGTAAATGCAACAGGTCCTATTTCAATCCTTGTTTTTTTGTCAGTTCACGATGCAGCCAAGCTCGCGCGAGGCTCCAGTCGCGTCTCACGGTGCCGGTAGATACTTTTAGCACTTCGGCTGTTTCATCTAAGCTCAAGCCGCCGAAAAATCGCAGCTCAACTACCTTGCTCTGACGTTCATCAAGCTCGGCTAGCAATCCTAAGGCTTCGTCGAGCGCAACCAGGTCGGCGGCTTCTTCAGTTCCCACAAGCGCTGCTTCGTCGAGGGCAACCGCGTGCGTTCCTCCACCGCGCTTTTGGTAACCACGTGCCCGCGCGAAATCAACAAGAATGCGACGCATTAACTGCGCTGAGACGGCGAAGAAATGCGCACGATTCTGCCAGCGCACGTTTTTCCAATCGATCAGTCGAACGTAAGCCTCGTTGACGAGGGCGGTGGATTGCAAGGTGTGGCCGTCGCGTTCATGGCTCATGTAGTGATGGGCCAGGCGATGCAGTTCCTCGTACACGAGAGGAGTTAGTTCTGCGAGCGCGGACTCGTCGCCGTCGCTCCAGGCAACAAGCAGCCGCGTGATCTCTTCAGGCGAGTGCGTCCGCATACCAATCTGCTGTAATCGGGGTGGTCAGAAATTACCACAATCCCCGACGCACCAAGAAAATTTCGCTAGCGTTAGCAGATTCACCCTTTATTACCGCCTTATTCGGTAGACAAGACCTCGGGTTCGACGATTCGCAACAGACGAAACGGTTTGCTAACGGTGCAGAACGCGGGGGAGGAGGAAGTATGAATGCCATCCGTATCATAACAACTTTGTTCTTTTTAGTAGGAGTTTTTTCCTCGACGGATTTGTACAGCGAAACGAACGTACTCGTTTCTCGCGCTCCTTCCTTATCAAAGCAGGTCAAATCAGACCCGGTTGCATCGTTCGGCAAACTTCCGATTAGGTTCGTTCCTAATGAAGGCCAAACCGATGCGCGTGTGCGATTTGCGGCGCAAACAGGCGGTGCAAGTTTCTATTTCACTTCGACCGAAGCGGTGTTTGTCCTCAGGCGAAAAGAGAAAGGTGTTGTGCTTCGTCTTGAGTTCCTCGGAGCGAATGCGAACCCTGAAATCACTGGAGGCCACCCAACGACAGCCAGGATCAATTATCTCCTCGGCCAGGACTCGAAGCGGTGGCACACGGGCCTGTCAAGCTACGAGGAGGTTATCTACCACGACGTATGGCCAGGTATCGATTTGGTATTCCGCGGTGACAATACTGATCTCAAGTACGAGTTTCATATTGCACCCGGCGCCGACCCCAACCAAATCTCTTTAGCGTATCGTGGCTCAGACCGTCTTTCGCTTGACCTAAAGGGACGACTGCACATTCGCACAGCGCTGGGAGTATTGAAAGAGAGCGCACCCGTGAGCTTCCAGATGGTTGATGGTGTGCGGATCCCTATCGCTAGTCGTTACCGGCTCGCGAACGGCAATTACGGCTTTACACTCGCGAGTTACGATGCTAATCGCCCACTCGTTATTGACCCCCTAGTTGAGTATTCAACATATCTTGGCGGCGTAGGGGGCGATGAAGGTTTGAGCGTCGCGATTGAAACTTCTGCCAACGCTTACATAACCGGAGCAACGGCAGCGTTAAATTTCCCAACTACGGCCGGAGCTTTCGACACAGGCTTCAATGGAGGCACGTTTTCCTGCGGCGTATGTGGAGATGTATTCGTTACAAAAATGACTGCCGGCGGACTCGAGTATTCGACTTATCTCGGCGGCAGCGGAGACGATCAAGGAAATGGGATTGTAATTGACGCAACTGGCAGTGCTTACATAACTGGCTCAACCAAGTCAGCAGACTTTCCCACGACACCCTCAGCTTTTGACGGGAGCCTGAATGGCCCAACAGATGCGTTCGTGGCCAAGTTGAGTGCGGACGGTTCGGCACTAATTTACTCAAGCTATCTTGGGGGAAGCCTGGCCGGATGTTTGGGTGGATCTCCGAACGATGAAGCCAGTCAGATTGCTGTCGATGCATTAGGAAACGCATACATAGTTGGAACGACGAGCAGTAGGAATTTCCCAACGACGGAGGGTGCGTTCGACACAACCCACTCTAACACCTCCTGCCTCACCATCTTTGTAACGAAGATGAACACCGTTGGTTCGGCGCTCATCTACTCTACTTTTCTGGGCACAACAGGCGAAGGCAACGCGATTGCCGTCGGCGCGGATGGCAACGCTTACGTCACTGGCCTTGCTTCGCTAGGCTTTCCGACAACGCCGGGAGCCTTTGATACGACCGGGCTAGGCGGTGATGCCTTTGTGACCAAATTCAATGCCGACGGCAGCGGCCTGTTGTACTCAACCTTCCTGGCTGGAAGCCTGAACGATATTGGTAACGGCATTGCCGTGGATGCCGACGGCAATGCCTATGTGGCGGGATTCACCGACTCTTCTGATTATCCGACCACACCGGGGGCCTTTGACACAACAACTCCGCCACAACATATCGGGCAGGTGTTTGTAACCAAGCTCAATTCTGACGGGTCGTCACTGGTCTACTCAACTTATCTGGGGGGAAGTGCGCGCGATGATTGTCACGGAATCTCCGTGGACACAGCCGGCAACGCCTACCTAGCGGGAGTCACCCAATCGACGAATTTTCCGACGACACCTGGGGCATTCGATTCGACTTTCAACGGTGATCTTCTGGACGGCTTTTTATCGAAGCTGAATGCAAGCGGTTCGGCTTTGATTTACTCGACGTATTTCGGCGGCAGCGGAAATGATGTTGGCCGCGGTGTTGCGGTCGATCACTTCGGTAGCATCTACGTGACGGGGATTACTACCTCGAACAATTTCCCTGTAACAGCTGGTGCTTTCGACACAACCTTCAGCGGACCTTCCGATGCATTTCTAATCAAGTTGATCAATCAAGCGCCGAGTGCGACTCCTGACGAAGCGACAACTGACGAGGATAACGAGGTAACGATCGACCTTTTAGCGAACGATGTTGATCCTGATGGCGATCCGCTCTTGGTCTCCGAAGTAACTCAAGGCACGAACGGATCAGTAACCATAAATTCTGATCAAACGGTCACATACCTGCCGGCGCTCAATTTCAATGGCCTAGACTCGTTTAGTTACACCGTAATTGACTTGTATGGCAACAGTGATGTAGCGACAGTCACACTTACTATCAATCCCGTGAACGACCCGCCAGTTGCCAGCGATGCACAGGCAACAACGAACGAAGACGAGTCGGTTCAAATCACCTTTGTTGCAACGGACGTCGATAATACTGACCTGACGTTTTCTGTAGTCCAGTCGTCGGCTAACGGAACGCTTGGAGCTATTAGCGGCTCTACAGTCACATACACACCCAACCAAAATTTCTCAGGTGCTGACAGCTTCACTTACCAAGCGTCTGACGGGGCGGCAAACTCGAATGTTGTCACGGTCCAGATTACGGTAATTGCCATTCCGCCCACGCCGACACCAACGCCAACTCCGACACCAACTCCAATAAATTGTAAGCAGGAAGGGCAATGCTTTGTTTTTGAGTACGGAAGTTACAACACTGCCTCGAACGGACAGACTACGATCACTTTCATAGTAACGAACAAATGCAAGAATGCTGTGCGTATGGTGGCGATTGGCACGGATTCATTCACTCGGATCGCACCTGGTGACCGAAGCGTCTACAACGGCACGCTGGGTAATTACGACGTGGGTTGGACTCGAATGAGTGGCAACCCTGGATTCGTCGGTATCAAGTTTGAACCCGACTCGAAGAATTTCAAGAACGGCGCGACAGAAGTCTTCAACATCATTGTCGGCAACTTCAATCCAACCACGACAATCCCGGTGAAGGGAATTGGACCCGCACAAGAGACGTTCAATTTCTTGTTAAGCGAAACAAGTTGTTCAGCGAGCGTTGCCAGTGTCGAAGCGCAACGGCGTAAAGGAATCACCCAATGGCTGGCCCAAGTAGTTTGGTGGTTCGTTTTTCTTTCTTGAGGACTGCTGTTGAAGAACTGGCTCACCGCCAGCACGGAAAAGTGTTTCAAAACATCAGAACCGGCGATGTTGCTACGGTCGGGATCAAATCATAAGGAGAGGGAGGAACAATCCATGAATTACAGACACGCTTCTAAACTGATCATACTTGTGATTCTAATGACTTGTGTTTGGGAGTCGGCTGCCGCCCAGTGCAGCAACGCAACAGTCGTGGGCACCTACCGTTATTTATGGACAGGCTATGGATCGTTTGGTACGGGCGGAGACAACACGCTCCGGCCGAACGGTCCTTTCACACCTTTCGCCGCGGTCGGTCTCGCGACCTTTAACGCTGACGGCACGTCTTCCAATACCGATATGATTCAAATCGCCGGAGGTGTGTTCACGCGGAGCTTTACCAACACGTTTCAGATTGGAGCCGACTGCCGAGGCACAATCATTGCGCAGGGCGCTACCGAACCAACGGCTCACATTGTGGTTGCGCCCGACGGCAGTGAGATACTCTTCATTAACTCGATCACGGGGGTAGTCATTTCTGGTTGGTATAAGCGGCAGTAGATTAATCCATTCCCTATCACAGAGTCGGTTGCAACGATCGTTCTCATCGAATAGCATCAGGAACACGATGCTCAAGGTGCTAATCGATCGTCTGCGTGGGTCGCTCAGTGAACGCTTGTTTCTGCACGCTCGCAATTCATGCGCCTTACCGGCGAAGGGCACAATTACTCTTTGCTGACACGCCAAATGTACCCTGGATCGTATTGACGGACGAGCCGGATGAATTTTCCGGTTTGCCGGTGCGCGCAATTCGACACGCGCCCACTGGTCCAATGGCGATCGATTTTTTGACCAGGTTACCGCCGACGGGAAACGGAACGGGTCGTCCTGCCTATCACGATAAGCGTTTTGTTTTACAAGCAGCGCTAAGCGACTTCGATACCGCAATCTTCGTAGATGCCGACTCGCGCATCAAATCCATTCCCAAACTCCCACTCTTTCGGCCGGGAATCGCCGTTGTTAAAGAGGTGCGGGCCACGATCGCCGAACATTTGGTTCGCTGGGGGCCAGCGCGAACACCGGCTTTCGAGCAGTTGGCAGTGCATCTCACTGGCGACGTCGCCACCCTTAGATCGGCGCGCTGGTGTGGCGAGGCATTATTTGCGGTAACGAAAGACGGAAAGGAATCCAAGTTCTTCGAGGCTTGGGCTCGCGGTGCAGACTTCTTACACACTAAAGGTGTTTTTACGGGGGAAGGAGGTGTCATCGGCCTCGCGGCGGCCTATGCGGGCTGGAATGTGGACTACAAGAAGCTCTCCAAGCTAGCAGCTTCAACGCAGCACGAGGGACACGGACCAAAGCCTTCGTAGAGAATTGTGAGTTACCTTAAATGAGGAAAGGGTTCGTCTGGATGTCGCTTATTGAGAAACTTCGCTAACTCATTCCAACCTTCTCCGTTTTCCCAACATACGACCAATAAATCTATGTTGATTCTTTTTCCAAAATACTCCAGCACCTCTCGGTTGTGCCTTTCGTATCTCAAAGCCGATTTCTCGTAATCCCACTCCGTCGGCTCAACTCCGAAGATCTCGTCCCACCAATGGGGTTTCACAAACTCTTTGCTTCGGATTCCTTCACGCTCATGATGCCCCTTCAAACTTGTCACATAAGTCTGGGTATCCTTCCTTAAGGTTAGAATGAATTTGCTGTTTGGAAATCTTTGATCCAATTCCCGGTAGATTAGGAACCACGGCCAGTCTTCAAACGTTTCATACCTTGATGCTTCCCTGAGAACTTGGTCTAGTTGATTTCTCTTAACCTGCAGCGCGAGTTCCATGTCATAAGTGCGATGTTTGAACCCCAAACGCCGAAAGCAAGCGCCCAGGGTCGTTGTTCCGGTTTTTGGAAGACCAATTCCAACGACCTTAGTTTTTTTGACGGGTCTCAGCTCAAGCCAACTATTCCGAATCCTATTGCTTATCTTCTTTGCCAGCATAAGCAGTCATGGCTTTCATCCACGCAGCACTTCCGAATAGTAATTCAACAACGATCCGACGGTTTTGTCTGGAGCAAATGCTTGAATCTGTTGCCTCGCTGCTGCCGACATCTTTTCCAAGGTTGGATCCGCCCACGCGGAGGCCATTTTTTCCGCCAATGCCTCCGGGCTATTTGGAGGAACTAGAAATCCATTCACGCCGTCGGTTATCAACTCGTCAAAACTGGTGCCGGTCGTCCCGATCACCACTTTGCCAAGACCCATCGCTTCGAGACAGACGTTCGGTGAATTGTCTATCAAGGAAGGTAAAACAACTAAATGTGCTCCAGCGATAACCGGATACAACTGAGCGTGCGGCAAGTTCTCCAGAAGAATTAGTTGCGCGGCGGAACTGACACATTGGGCCCGGGCAAAAGCCGCCATCGACGAGGACAGACTCGTCTCCATGTCCTTACCGACAAGAGCGGCAAACGCGTCCGGATACTTATTTAGAAAACGAGGCAAAGCCTGCACTAGCGTGTGAAACCCTTTGTGCAACTGAAAACGACCGAAGTAGAGCACGTATTTCTTGCCCTTGAGAAATTGATCGTAAACGCTGGTATCCCAGTCACGAGTTTCCACATAAAAAGGGGTACGAATCAGCGCTACGCCAGGCAGCCTTGCTTTCTTAGTTAGCAATTCCTGCATTGCACAACTTGGGGCGTAAACATTTCGGGTTAACTTATACTGCAAAGCTTCCAAGCGCTCGACCAAAGCCAAGTCCAAATTCCGTTTCACTCCGGCAGCGTCATTCAAGTCAGGTAGATACGAGGAGGCCCTCACGACATGGGCTGCACGGAGAAATGGAATCGAGAACACGCCGCACGAAGAGTAACTGGGATACTGGATTAGATGAAAAGGGTCTTGCTGATGGAGTTGTTTAAGTTTGCGATAAACCTGAGTACTGAAGTTCAGCCAATGCAAGGTCGTCGGTAAGGAGTAACGGGTTGCGCGGTTAACGAACTGCCACCCCTGCTTGAGCGTAACGCGGTGGACGATAACACCATGATCCTCAAATCCGTCTTCTTCTTTCGTAGACAGTGTTACGACATGAACATCATGACCAAGGTCGGCCAATATCCTTGCAACGCGATTAATGTAATTAGCTAAGCCGCCATCGAAGTGGTTTTCCGTTACGTATTCCGGAGTAGCGAATGCAATCCTCAACTTCTCAGGTGGCATACCATCGATATCCGGCTCAGCTTGCTCGCTCGCTTAAGCGCTCCTCTTCAATGGATACGCTAGCTACGGTTGTGGATTCCTTCGCTAGCCCGTTGTTGTCAACGGCCCATGGGTGTTTTCCATTCGCCGAGCCATTCATCACCTGGTGTCCATTGTTACCTGTCACGCGTGAGTAGGTGCCTACGAGCATGGGAAGAACTGCGTCTGGCGAGAACAGGCTCAGATACCGAGCCCGGGCAGCCTGGCCCATTCGCTTGCGAAGCGCCGGATCTGACGCCAGGCGTTGCATAGCCTCGGCCAGTGCTGAGCTATCGCCAGGGGGAATCATAATGCCGGTATCAGACGTAACCAGATCAGGCAAACCACCGACGTCTGTCGTAATGATTGGTAATCCGTGGGCCATAGCCTCGATAATACTTTTCGAGGTGCCTTCAGCGAACGATGGCAAGACGAATACGTCAAGCGTACCCATAAATGCGCTGCAACCCAGGATGCCCTCATAGGAACCGACAAACTCCCACGACCCATTGAGCCGCAATTCCCGAGCGCGTGCTTTTACTTCCTGCAAGGCAGGGCCGGTGCCCGCTAACCGTACCAGTACGTTTTTGCGGTTTTGTCGTACTTGAGCCAGCGCGTCTGCCAACACAAACGGTCCTTTACCTGCCTCGATACGCGCGGCGTATCCGAAAATAGTTTCAGCCCTGGGGCTGGCAATGAGCTTTGCTGACACATTGAGGTCTTCACAATCCTCAGTGATGAGCGGCAAAACCGAAACCGTTGACAAAAAAGGAAACCGCTCGGACCACTGGTTGGCGAGGATTGGAGACAATGCTGCGACCTCTGAACAAAGCGGCAACACTTTCTCCAGTCGTCGATAATACTGATCCAACGCCGGCAAATGATGTGGGGTGCCCATCTCGTGATACAGAACTGGAATATCCGCTTCCTTGCCCGCGCGAATCATGAGTGCGGCGCCAGTGTCAGGAGTGAACACGTGCAGCAAATCAAAATGAGAACGTGAGAAATAGGCGCGGCAAGTGCTGTAATGAACTCGCGAGATCAGGTCGATCAGCACTTGCCATATTCTACGTAGGCCAACTTCAGAGCGTGGAATTAAGAGAAATAACAACAAAAAACTCGAGACTACGCCGCGTGCACTCCGTAAGATCATGAACGCAATCGAACGATCGATAATATGCCGGATCGGGACGTCCGCCTGACGCAACCGGCGACAAAAACGATCATTGTCGTTGGGTTTGTATAACAACACGACGTCAACATCGTGACCTGCCTGGCGCAAGCGAATCGCATAGGTGACGAGAATCTCGTCAGCACCACTTACAGGTCCAAAGAAGTGACTCTTGCAAAGAGCAATCTTCATAGTTTAATCAGCAGTAACTGAGGAATCTCGTCTTAGTTGATCTTACTAACGTGTGGCGATTAACAGCCATGGCAAGCGACCACTCACTACTGTCCGAAATGGACGAAAACGAAAAGCGTCGAGCAGGTTCGCACGCGCTGATTTAGCATCGCCTTCATGGATCGAGTTGGTTGCTTCCGTCATCAGTATCTCATATGCGCGGTCACGAAACCTTCGTCGAACGTAACGACGTCTTGATCGGGGCGCTACTTGGGCGCGAGGCCGGTTTAGAGCCATCTGCTGAACATATAATGCTTGTCTGCAGAGTTGAGCTGAATTTGAACACATTTGATTAGATTCGGCGACGGGTTTTCGGTAAATTGCGACCGGCTCTTCGATTGCTGCAATCAAAAAATGCTCGCTCAGACGGAGCCACATATCCCAATCTTCGATGAGACTCAGATCCGTGTTGAAGCCACCGAGATTAATCAAACTTGACTTGCGCGCGAGAACGGAGGGCATGGGAATGAAGTTGTCTTCGAGCAAGTCCCAGAAGATGTCGCCCTGTGGGCAGCTGATTGGATAAATCTCACCCGTCGGCAGCTGACGCCGCGCGTCTCCCATTAGCGCTTGACCGTAACAAAAAGCGGTGTTGTGATCCGCGGAGAGCACGCGGAACTGGGTGTCGAGGGAACCCGGCAAACGCAAGTCGTCGTCGTCCAGGAAAGCGATAAACTCACATGAGCTCTCAGCGATCCCGACATTACGCGCGTGTGCCAGACCGCGGTTACTGCGCAAGCGCACGTATCGAATGCCTGCGAACTCTTCACAAACTTCACGCGTATCATCCGTCGAGCAATCGTCAACTATAATCACCTCAGGATCGGACCCAGCATTCAATGCGCTCTCAATCGCGCGTCGAAGAAGTTGGGCGCGGTTATAAGTGGTAATGACGACGCTTACGCTCGGCATAGCATGTCCTTCTTAAGATCCTGCATGAGGTGCTTGATTATAAGGTATGCGGGTGGTGAATTCGCGTGACATTATGGAAAACTAGTGAGGCTCAATCACTGTCACCGTCGTAAGGTTTGAACCTGACGCAGCAGACTTCGCGCCAACTCTGAATCGGGGTTTGCTTTTTGCAGCGCACGCAATTCCGCTTCAGCCTCTTTCAATAGACCCGCCTCTGCATAGAGAAGTCCCAATCCAAGGTGCGATGATGGGTAAGCTCGCTTTGCTTTCAAGAGTTCATTCGCTCTCGCTTGATCAAGAACGCGAAACCTTGCCTGCGGCGCAGGCGGGCGCGGTGAGGTGATCTGTTGGTCATCTTTAGTGGTCTTTACCTGCCACGAATAGATTTTTCCGCGCTCGAGTGATGGCAGCACAGACCAGGAATTATTGGTGAGTTGTGGACTCGCTACCACAAGGTTGAATTCGCTGTCATAAATTTCAACCACATACCCTGTTGCTCCTTCCAGCATCGACCAACGGAGAGTCGGTCGACTGGTCATTAACACGTTTCCGACAGGCTCGATCAAGAGAAGTTGTGCTGCTCGTTATTCGGACCCATTAGTGAGCTGGGAGGTCGAATGAGGCCATTGAGTTGTGACGATTTTTCGACGTGCCCATCGGTGAGAGCCTTTTTCATCATGGTCTGGTAAGCAGGAGGAAGCTGTTCGGCGCCTGACAATTTGCCCTCTTGATCAACTGTCAGCACAGTTCCGCCGTCTTTCAATTGGGCAACGATAGCTGCCATCTCGGGTTGTGAAGCCTCGGGTGCAGGCTGCGCCGACAGGGAGGGTTGCGGCGCAGGAGTCGGCGCAACAACAATCTCCTGCTGTGGAACTCTTTCGGTTTGAGTTCTCCAAACCAGCCAACCAATTTTACTATTAATAAAAGGACAGCCAGAGCGGCACCCCAGGCGGGCAACGGCGACACACGGAAAAAAGCAGGTAACTTATTAAGAGTTCGATGCCACCAGCCTTCTGTCGAAGACGCAACAGCCGCTGGTTGATATTCGAGGTCCAGGGACGGTGCGACCTGATTTCTAAACGCCTGGAGGTCTTCAACCGCCAATGAGCATAACTCGCAATCTGTCAGGTGATCAGCGATTAACTGAAGCGACTCGCCGGTTAGTTGCTTGTCAACATAGCTCGCGGTTTGTTCCGTTGTGAGGTGTGCGTTGACTTCATCTGCGACGTTGACTGGGGCATCCTCGCCAAAGATTTCAGATCTCAAAGCAAGAAAGCCACGTCGCCGTTTATTGCACTTTCCACCTGTCGGCGGCACGGTTCGCATTCGGACAGATGGTCAGTAACGGACAGCAGATCCGATTCTTGTAGCTGGGATTGGGAGTAATCCTCAAACTGCTTTTGACTTAAGTGTTCCACCGAGTTGTCTTTTTGATGCTCAAAGTTGGGATCCCGGGCACGGCTTCCACCCATTGAAGTTGGCGAAAGTCGCCCGATATTACCAACAACACTGTCGCGATACCTGTTGACGGAAAAAGAGTAATACAGCCGAATCCATTCGCGTCTTTCAAGTTCAGCAGCAATGCAGCACGTTGATTCAAAGGAAGCTGTTGCAGTTCCTCCTATAGTCTTTGTAAAAAGATTCGTTTTTCGATCTGCCATGCCGGGTTGGGATTCGCGGCGTCAGCGACAAACGCGAGTGCGTCCTGATCTTCGGCCAGCGATTCAATTGGTTGCTCACTGATTCCCAAGAGCGCCGCTAAAGTGCCAACTAGTTCATCGAATTCAATTGGTCCACGAACGTGATTGAAAATGGTGGCCACGGCTTCAGCCAAGTCGTGCAGTGTCCCACTTTTGAGCATTCGGATCTGTTCTTCCAGTGCTTCACCTTCTAACAGGGCTCGAACCTGAATCACCGACTGGTTCTGCCACATTGCAAAACCCGCTACTTGCTTTCCATTCTCATCTTGCCAGAGAGCCAAACCACGTTGTCGTGTCAACAGGTAATGCAGACGATTCTTTAGCGCGTGCCTTTCAGGAAATTGACGTCGCAGCCAACGTGAGCATGTCCGATGCGCAATGATGGCAGC
>DASYSD010000008.1:0-25726 GCA_036003745.1 Pyrinomonadaceae bacterium | reverse complement strand
GACCATCTGAAAGTTTTTCAACCAGGCGACGATTCGATTCAACCCATGCACGCGTCCGCAAAGCCTGTTCGCTCGCCACCGGCAAAACTACGACAGTGCGCGCGCCTTGCATAGAAGGCGTCGTATTTACGGTCAGAGTTGTTTGTCGATTTGCTGTCCCATCAAGCAGTCGATAGATGTTATCGGGCGCTCGCAACTCGATACCGTTGATGGCGAGGATGTAGTCGCCTGCATTGACGTTTGCGCCGGGCGTTGCAAGTGGCGAACGCAGATCCGGATTCCAGCTCTCGTTGTCGTAGATGCGCGTGACTTTGTAACGCCCGTTCTCGACTACGAAGTCTGCGCCGAGTAGACCCGCGACTGGTTGTGGCACCGTGGGCATATCGCCACCGCGCACGTAAGAGTGCCCAATAGCAATCTCAGCGCCCATCACGTCCATCAAATAGTTGAGATCGGCGCGATGCATTACGTACGGCAGAAATTGTCCGTATATCTGTTTCATCTTCGGCCAATCGGCGCCGTGCATGTTTGGCACGTAGAGGTAATCGCGCTGATTGCGCCAGCCTTCGTTGAAGATCTGTTTGAACTCTTCTTTCGGCTCGAGATACATCCGCAAGGCAAAGTTCAAACGCCCTGCTCCGGGTTGCGGCGGAACTCGATCCGCATCGACGAGAAACAACTGTGGCGCAGGAGCATTGGCGCCGAAACCACCTGGGCCACCGCCCTGACTGCCACCACCAGCGGCCGCGCGATAAACCAGCTTGCGGCGATCTGCGCTAATCTCGTACGCGGCGACATTACTGACAAACGTGTTTGCACGACGATCGCACAAACGATAGCGCAACAGTTCGTTACCGGCTCCAGCTTGCGGAGCGCTACTACCGCCGCTTCGACCTGCTTCGAGAAAAAAGACCTGACCATCAACGCCTGCCTGGAGATCCGAGTATTGTCGTTCCGGCACACCGGGAACCGAAACGATTCGTTGTTGCAGTCCATCGAAATCGATCTGCACTGTCACTGGACCACGTGGTCCACGTTGAGCACCTTCACCACCACCACCACCGCCTTCAGCGCCACCGCCCGCGTCGCCTGGACATGCGCCCGGCTGCAATCTGCGCGTGCCCGTGCCAACGCCGCGATCTTCGTCACTTTCCGGCAGTAGTGGACTCGGATCAGACTTTCGCAGCACTGCCAAATAGAGTCCGAAGGTCGGGATATGATCGTATGAAGTCATATCTAACCATTGCGACCGCAGCCCGAAATCCGTGGACGCCAGGAACCATAGATACTTTCCACTCGCATCCCAGGTGGGCCAAACAGAGTCTGCCAATCCATCGGTGACCTGTTTCGTCTCACCTGTTTCAACGTTGCTGATAAAAACGGCGTGATAAAGCGAACGCAAGCGGCTTGAGTAAGCGACCCACTTCGAATCGGGACTCCAAACTGGATTCAGTGTGCGCTGCGGCACCATCCACGGATCTTCACCAACAACCTTCGCCTGCTCAGTTGCGAGATCGAGAACCCAAACTTTCAAATTTGTGTCAGTGAAAAGCAGCTTCTTCGAATCAGGTGACCACGATGGTGTGTAGTAGTGGGTTGGCTTTGCGAGAGCAATCTCGCGCGGGGGCGTCAAACCGTCCTGAGCTTCGATCACGAGTTTGTACTCGCCTGACTTGTCGCTGAAATACGAAACAAACTTGCCGTCGGGCGACCACGCCGGATCGCGTTCCGCTGACGCGCTCGAGTTTGTCAGATTACGAACGTCGCCTTTATCGGCGGGGATCGTGAAGATCTCACCGCGTGCTTCAACCACTACGCGCTTGCCTGTCGGTGAAAGTGCCATGTTGGTGAGACGATTACTGACGTCTTCCCAGTTTGGCATCATCCACGGAAAGTCGCCCGCTGCGATGATGTTGACGATTTTGGTTTTGCCGGTCTTTGGATCAAGCTCGTGAACGTAACCCGCTTGTTCAAAAACAACCGCCCCTGCGCCTGAGTCCATCGCCTTCACATCGAAGTCAGTGAACTTTGTGATCTGCGTCAGTTTTTTGGTCTTTGTTTGATACTCCCAAACGTTCGCCACGCCATCGCGGTCGGAGATGAAGAACACTGAGTCGTCGACCCATACAGGATACACGTCCTTTGAATCCGTCCACGGTGGCGAAACGAGGTCGTGAGTTTTCAGATCGACGATCCAGATCGGACGATTCTGTCCGCCGCGATAGTTGCGACGTTCTTCGTCCCAGGAATTATTCATGCGATAGGCGATGTGAGTTCCGTCAGCAGAAATCTTTCCCTGGTATCCACGCGGCAGGATCATCGGTTCTTCAACGCCGCCTTCCGCAGACACGCTCCAGAATCGTGGCGCACCGCTCGGCGCCCAGGTCGCGCGATTGGAGGAAAAGAGAATCGACTTGCCGTCCGGCGTCCAGCCTTCGACGAGATCAGCGCCCGGATGCCATGTCAAACGCTTTGGCTCGCCGCCTTCAGACGGCACGATGTACACGTCGAAGTTGCCGGCATACTCGCCACTGAACGCGATCCATCTTCCATCCGGAGAGAAATGTGGATTCGCAGTCTGTCCCTGAAAACTGGTCAACCGTTTTGCGCTACCCCCGGCGCGCGGAACAACCCAGATGTTGTTTGCATAGGCGAAACCGATCTGAGTTGTGCTGACTGTAGGCGTGCGGAGCAGACGAGTTTGGGTTGGACCGTGTCCGTTTTGAGCCTCGGTTTTTGGAGAAAAAACCAAAAAACAGAACGCGAGAGCAGCGATCAGGGAGAAACGGGTAGACATTGGTGTGTCCTCCAACGACTGCGGGGTTTTAAGTATTAGCGAAAGGCGAAAGTATTATAGGTCAAACAGGTCAAATAGGTCCTATTTGACGTATAATGCATGCCCCAAACCCATTCACCAGGAGAAAGATCATGAGTTCCCTGAAACGCAGTTCTGTTTCCATGTTCGCAGTGTTGTTTGTGATGTGCTTTGCTGTTTCGGCGTTTGCGCAGGTTGTTACGCCACGCCCGAGTCAATCAGCAATTGTGATGCAGAGAATCGGAGTCACAGACGTGACGATCACGTACAGTCGTCCCGGCGTAAAGGGGCGACAAATCTGGGGCGATCCACCAGCAGGATGGGCAGCCAACGTCAAGGGAGAAGCCACGCTCGACAATCAAAACGAGAGACCCAAGGGCGCTCCGATCGTGCCGTGGGGTCACGTGTGGCGCACTGGCGCGAACGAAGCGACCACGTTTGCAGTTACTGATGACGTTTTGATCAACGGACAAAAGCTCGCCGCCGGGAGTTACAGCCTGCACACCGTTCCCAACAAAGACGAGTGGACGATCGTTTTCAATGGCACCGCGAATCAGTGGGGCAGCTTCAACTACGATCCGGCAAAAGATACGTTACGCGTGAAAGCCAAGCCACAGTGGGTCAATGAGAGTGAGGAGTGGCTTACGTATTCATTTGATCCGGTTGGCGACGACTCCGCCCAGGTGAATATCCGCTGGGAAAAGATCAGCGTGCCGTTCACAATCAAAGTGCCGGACGTCGCCGCGGCAACTCTCGCCCGACTCAAAACCACTGTTGCGAACGCCAAACCCGATGATTGGCTAACGCCGATGCAAGCCGGCAACTATCTGATCAACAATCAAGGTGCGGCCGACGATCCGTTAGGTATGGAGTGGCTGGATCGCTCAATCAAGGTGAAGGAAACATTCCGGAACCTCGTCTCCAAAGCCAATGCACTGTATAAGCTCGGCAAGAAGGATGAAGCTTTCGCCGTGGGAGATCAGGCGATTCAGCGTGGGAAGACAGACAAGGTCGATACGTCTGCCTTCGAGAAGCGCCTTGCGGATATGAAGGCAGGAAAAATTTAGGATCTTTTAAGCCATGGATTTTCACGGATAATACGGATAAAACAATCTGTGTTAATCCGTGAAAATCTGTGGCTAATTTTTGCCCATGGGTGTCGCAAAGCTTACAGATCAAAACACGGTAGTTCCAGAAAGCAAGTACGCTCGCGTTGAGCGCGAGCGTCGTTATCTTTTGCATGATTTACCTGAGGGCATAACACGCGCCGATCCGCATCTACAGATTACCGACAACTACATGACCGGCGCGCGTCTGCGCTTGCGCAAAGTGCGTGAGCCACGGACAAACAAGTGGACCGTCAAGTTAACGCAAAAGTTTGCGCCCGACGAAGACGACCTATCGCGAACGATCATCACTAACACTTACCTCAACGCCCTCGAAGCTGAAACGCTCTCGACTCTCTTCAACAGCAACGAGATTCGCAAGAATCGTTATCATTTTGAATTTGAAGGCCGGAAGTTTTCAGCCGATATGTTTCTCGGTGATCTGTTCGGCCTGGTTCTCGCAGAAGTCAGCTTTGAAAACGACGAGGAACTCGACAACTTCCCCGCGCCACCGTTTGCACTCGCTGACGTCACTAACGAGCCGTGTTTCACCGGCGGCAGACTCAGCCAACTGACTTTTGCTGATGTTCGTGCGGAGATAGCGAGGCTCGGTTTGATAAGATAGGGGCCATGAAGATCCGCATCTCTCTGATCATCTTCTTTCTGCTTGTTTCAACCAGCTGTCGCAAAACATCAACACCTCCAGCAGGGCCACCGTCAACGCAACCTTCACCGCTTTCGCAACTCGATCATTCTCAGGGCGGTACGACACCGGTTGTCGAAACAAAACACTTCAAGGGTTCTATCGGCACTTCTCTGGATTTGCAGATGAAACTGGTGCGCACCGGCGACCAGCTTGCCGGCAGCTACGTCTATGAGAAGGTTGGCACTCGTATTGATCTGCGGGGAAACGTTGATAAGGATGGAAATCTGACGCTTGAGGAATTTGACCCGAGCGGCAAACAGACCGGTCTATTTAAGGGAATCTGGACTGTAGATTCGAAAGATGGGTTGATTAGTCTCGCGGGTAACTGGTCCAAGCCACTGAACGAGAAGGGCAGCGACAAGAAGACCGCGTTCTCGGTTCACGAAGAACCGATTTACTTTGCGAGTGACGTCGATCTGGTTTCGAAGCAGATCAAAGAGAGCAACAAAAAGTTGATGGTTGAGATTGCGGCGCAGTATCCGCAGTTGACTGGTGGCAACAATCCGAGTTTTGAGAAATTTAATCAGGCTGCGCGCGCGGCAGTGACGAGGAAAGTCGCTGGCTTCAAGAAAGACGCAGCTCCGGAAGAAGGTGAGGACACGGAGGAAACTCGTCCCGAAGGATCGATGGGTAGTGATTTGACGATCAGGTATGTGGTGGCTTTGGCCCAGGACGATCTGATGAGTATCGATTTCACTGTCAGCAGTTATTTTCAGGGCGCCGCGCATCCGAATAGTTATTCAGACACGCTCAACTACGATCTCAAAAACGGAAAGCAACTAAAACTCGGCGATCTTTTCAAACCGGGCGCAAAGTATCTGCAAGCGATTGCAAGCTACTGTATTGCCGATCTGAAAAAGCAAGCCACGGAAAAGGGCTTGATGGAAGAGGAAATTCAGAAAGGTGCGGCAGCGAAATCTGAGAATTACGAAAGCTGGACCATCACAAAACGTGGCCTCGGCGTCAATTTCGACCCATACCAGGTTGGTCCTTACGCTGCCGGTCCGCAATCTGTGCTGATCCCCTATTCAGCTCTAAAAGATCTCATCAACCCCGAAGGTCCGCTCGGCCAATTCGCAAAATAAATCCGTGTTAATCTGTAGCTAAAACATGGCCGTAGTAAAAGGCCAGCAAAGAAGCGGCAAACATGATTCCCGACCCTGTCCAGAACGTCACAAACAGCGACTGATCGCTCATGTAATGTCTAACGCCGTCAGCGCCGAGATGTGCGATCGAGCTACTGATCAGCAGTGCGGTCAAAGATGGCCCAACTGCACGCGCCAAACTGGCAGTTGACTGCGTCACACCTAAAACGATCCCCTGTTTTTCCGGGCCAACACTCTTCGAAGCAAGACTCGTCAGAGCCGGAGTCGCCAGCGAGTTGCCCATCGAGAAAACTCCACCGCCGAGCAGCAACGCTCCCAACCCGCCAGCCGCTGGTCCAACAAATGGCACCGCAAACAAACTGATCGCGAAGCAGAGTGCGCCGAAGATCACGAGTGGGAGCTCGCCGAAACGTTTAACCAGACGCCCGATCAATCCGCCCTGAATAACCACTGCGATGAGTCCGACGTATGCGAAAAGATAGCCGGTGTGTTGTGCGTCGTACCCGAAACGAAACATCGTATACAACGAAAACGACGTCGTCATGATCGAGAAAGCGACGATGAAGAGGAAATAGATGATCAGAACGAATGCCAGTCGCGGTTGTTTCAACGAAGCCATGACGTGGCGCAGGCTGCGACCACCCGCAGCGGATGTCCTTGCCGGGTGATCCGGGGTGACGGTCTCGGGCAGTGTGAAATAAAGAAGTGCTGCATTGGTGAAGCAGAGCGTTGCGGCGAAGAAGAATGGCACATGAATGCCCCAACGACTCAGGATGCCGCCGATCGCTGGACCAAAAATGAATCCGAGTCCAAATGCTGCGCCGATTAATCCCATGCCCTTCGCGCGATTTTCTTCAGTGGTGATGTCGGCGATGTAAGCCTGTGCTGTGGAGATGTTTCCGCCCGTGATGCCGTCGAGAATGCGACCGATGAAGAGCATCCAGACTGTGGTGGCGAGACCGAGAACCAGAAAACCGATGCCGGTGCCGATGATCGAGAGCAGCAACACCGGCCTGCGGCCATACTTGTCAGACAAACTGCCGAGGATCGGCGAGAAGATCAACTGCATGATCGAGTACGAGGCGAAGAGCAATCCGACCGTGCGTGGAGTCGCGTTGAAGGCCGTGCCTTCAGCGTAGAAGGGCAACACCGGAATCACGATTCCGAAACCGACGAGATCGATGAACACGGTCGTAAAGATGACGATGAGGGGCGAGCGCCGCATGTTATAGGTCCTATAGGTCCTATGAGACCTATTATCGGCGTCCTCCACTCAAAGCTTTGTCGATCGATGCTTGTCCACCGCCTGAGATCAGCAGTCCGAGGGCCATTGCGAGTAGCGCCAATGGATATTCATAGCCGCGGTTTGCGGCAAAGAAGCCGCCCGGCAAGTGCACTCCCACCACTGCCGTGAGCATGGTGCAGGCAATAAAGAACGCGCCAACACGAGTTAAGAAACCAAGACCAACGAAGAGACCGCCAAGCAGCTCGGAAAGGGCGGCGGTCGCAAGCCAGAGCCATGCTGGTCGCATAAATCCGAAAGGCGTGTTACCGCTGATGAAAGCCTTGAAACCCGGACCATTAAAGCTTCCCAGAACTTTTTGCGCCCCATGCGCAATCATCACTGCCGCCAGCCCGAGACGGACGGGTAAGGTAAACCACGTTGGAGAGGTCGCAATCAGTCGTCTAAACATCGTTGTCCTGTACCTGATGTTGTTTCGGTAGAGCGGGGGAGATAGTAACAGTAACCTTGCCCGAATCGCACCGCTTCGTAGTAACATTCAGTCGCGCTTGTCATCAACTTCGAAAGATGCTTACCGAATGTACAGACGCCGAGTAGTGTGCGCCGCCGCAGTTTTGCTCATTCTCCCGCTGCTGGCCCTCGCACAGACGACGCCGGTCGACATTTCATTCACGGTCGCAATGCCGCGACCACACACACACTTATTTGATATCCATGTTGCTATTAAGCGATCCTCCGACGGACCCCAGCAGGAGTCACTCGCAATGCCAGTGTGGACGCCGGGTTCTTACATGGTGCGAGAATTCGCCCGTCACGTGCAGGACTTTGCAGCCGCCGACAGCGCCGGCCAGCCACTGAAGTGGGAAAAGACAAACAAGGACACCTGGCGCGTGGTCACCAACGGCGCTCGCGAATGGCACGCGACTTATCGTGTTTACGCCAACGAACTTTCAGTGCGCACGAGCGAGTTGAACTCGGGACACGCATTCTGGAACAACGCGAATCTGCTGATGTATCTGGAAGGCTATCTGAAAAGTCCTTCGACTGTGCGCGTGCTCGCGCCCGATGTTTGGAAAGTTGCGACCGGTCTGCCGGCAGTGCCGGGACAGAGGAACGCTTTTCGCGCCGACAATTTCGACATTCTTTACGACTCGCCGTTCGAAGCCAGCAACTTCAAGACGCTTGTCTTCAATGTCAAAGGCGTCCCACATCGCATCGTGATCGACGGTGAAGGCAACTACGATCCGGAACGGATGCGACGCGACGTGCAGAAGATCGTCGAGACGCAGGTGGCGTTAATGGGCGGCGAGATTCCTTATCGCGACTACACTTTCATTCTTCATCTGCGATCAAATGCCGGTGGCGGACTCGAACACCTGAATTCGACCGCGCTCGGTTATCCCCGCTTTGGTTTCCGTATTCGAACGGGAGACCGCGCAACTTCCGCGGGACCGAACGCTTCGCAAACGCCCGAACGCGACTACCGTGGTTTTCTCTCGCTCGTGTCTCACGAGTTCTTTCATTTGTGGAATGTGAAACGAATTCGACCCGATGCGCTCGGACCGTTTGATTACACACAGGAGAACTACACGAAGGTTCTCTGGGTTGCAGAAGGTATTACTGATTACTACTCTGACCTCACTTTGAGACGTGCCGGACTGATCACCGAGAGTGAGTTTCTGAGTGCGACCGCGCGATCGATGCAGTCGTTGCAGGATACGCCAGGACGCAAAGAACAGACGGTTGAAGAATCGAGCTTTGACGCGTGGATCAAGTATTACCGCCAGGATGAAAACTCGGTAAACTCGCAGGTTTCGTACTATGACAAAGGCGCATTGCTCGGACTGCTGCTGGATCTGGAAATTCGCAAAAGGAGTAATGGTGCCAAGTCGCTAGACGACGTGATGCGTTATCTTTATGCCGAGTTCTTCAAGAAGAACCGCAATTACGGGCCGGTGGATTTTCAAAAGGCGTGCGAATTAATGGCCGGTTCGAGTCTTGAAGATTTCTTCAGTAAGTATGTGCGCGGGACAGAAGAACTGGATTACAACGGTGCGCTTGGAGCTGCCGGGCTTCGTCTCGATACAGGTGCTACTGCCGCTGCTGGTGCGATCTATTTCGGTGCTGATGTTGAGCAGGAAGATGATCGATTGATCGTGAAACGTGTCAATGCCGGCTCTCCGGCTTACGACCAGGGACTCAACACCGGTGATCAGATCGTTGCTTTGGACAACATGCGGGTTACAAAAGACTCCTTCAACGCGCGACTAGCCGAGAAGAAGCCAGGAGATCCGATTAGCCTGACGATCTTTCGCTTTGATGATTTGAGTACGTTATTGATTAAGCTCGGTGAGCGGCGTGAGGGAACGTATCGTATCGTGCTGTTGCCGAACGCGACGGAGGCACAGAAGCGAATTTATCGAGGCTGGTTAGGTGGTTAGTTGAGTTATTAGGACAAACGCATGGCATCCACATATCAAAATATCCGCTTCAAGATCGATGATCGCGTTGCGCGAATCACTTTTGCGCGTCCACCGCTGAACGTCTTCAACATCGAGATGATGCGTGAGATTACAAGTGCGCTCAGTGAGTGTAACCAACGCGAACTCGTCGCCATTGTTTTTGACGCTGACAAAAACTGTCGTGCGTTCAGCGCCGGGGTCGCTGTTGAGGATCACGTTCAGGAAACGATCTTTCAAATGCTCGACGCGTTCCATTTGATCTTCCGCCAGATCGAACAGTTAGCGAAACCGACCATCGCGCTGATTGATGGAGCAGCACTTGGTGGTGGCTGTGAACTTGTGGCCGCATGCGATATCGTGATCGCGTCTGATCGCTCGCGTTTTGGCCAGCCGGAGATAAAGCTGGGCGTGTTTCCACCCGTGGCGGCCGTGTTACTGCCAATGGTGATCGGCGAAAAGCGCGCCAGGGAATTGATTCTCACGGGCGAGATAATCGATGCGGTCGAAGCAGGGCGACTGGGTTTGTGTAACCACATCGTGCCCGGTGCTCAGCTCGAACCTAAGCTGCTCGAGGTGCTGGCAAAGTTGAGAGAATTGTCGGGTACGTCTTTGAGTTTCGCGCGGCAGTCGCTCGATCTCGGACGCGGCAGGTCGATCGAAGACGCGTTAAGCGAACAGGAAAACATCTATCTGCACGAGCTGATGAAGACTAAGGACGCGAATGAGGGCGTGAAAGCCTTCATGGAGAAGCGTAAAGCAATTTGGCGACACCGGTAGTTATGAAAGATTACTCCCGCAAAGGCGCAAAGGCGCAACGTAATACAGCAACGTTTTTCGTTGTGCCGTGGCGCCGTTGCGGGAGAAACTTCTTGTCGAGCTTGCTAGTTCTTATAGTTTGCTCAACGGCGTTCGCTCAAACGAAACCCACCAAACCAGGCTCACATTCAACGCGCGTCGGTCCTTCGATGTCGACGGAAGAAAAGGTTCTCGTTGAAAACGCCATCGGTGTTGTCTGTACTCAAGCGAAGCTCGATCCACAGAGCAGTGTTGCAATCGACGAGATGCAGGCCAAACCATCGTTACCGATTCAGAGTCCGGACGCGCGAGCCGGTGCCGAGCGTGCTCAGAAACTGCTTCCGATCGCCAAAAATCTCGTTATTACTTCGCTCCGGCAACTCTCCGTCGAGTATGGTTTTCAAAAGTCACCAAAGTTCAGTCTGAAGCTCCGCGAGGCAATCCTTAGAGTTAACACAGTCAAACGAGTCAAGCCTGACATGGAGTCGCGCGACAATGCCTCCGTGTATTTGAGCCGGCCCCACGTGATTACTTTCGGCACGATTTTCCTGGCAGGTTTACGTTCCGATGAGGGAATGATCAGCGTGCTGGCGCATGAGTTGATGCACGTTGCCGACGGTGATGACGACAGTTTGCGCCCGCTTGTGTCGCGGGTGGGAAACAAGGCTTCAGATCTCACCGGACTGGACATTCACGGCCAACGGAGTGAGGAGATCACTTGTGATCTGATTGGCGCGATGGCCGTTCGCGCTTACATTGCCAGCACGCCAGATTACCAGTCGATCGCGAGACGACTAGCACGTTCAATTCAACACAACTGCGTCGAGCTCGACGAAGGCGACGAAGATCACCTCTCGCCACGCAGCACAATCCGGGCCATTCTTGCGTTGAATCCTGATCTGGTTCGTGAACTGATCAATGATCGATTCTAAAATGTCGCAAGGACTCACAGGAACTCTTGCCAAATCGGTTTTGTGCCTTTTGTGTCTTTTAGTGACATTCAGTGGCTGTCGATCAGTGATCGATCGCCAGGACGTGAGACCGCGAGTGTTGCGCGACGTCCCTTCGCGAAACCTCGCTTATCGTCTTTCTCCGGACGTTTCACCACCGTCGACTCAGATCGAGGAGGCGGACAAGTTTGCTGCCGTCACGAACGACTTTGCCGCCAGACGCAAAGACGAAGCATTGCTCCGAACAGTCGTCTCTCCCGACGGACGTCGTGTGCTGGCACTCTACGGGACGGCGGACGAACCGGGTTCGACTTTTCGCATCGACCTCTACAACAGCGATGGTCAGTTTCTGCGCAATCTGATCCCACCAGACATCGCGTGTGTATTTCCGGAAACTGTTACCTGGTCGCCGGACGGAAACTTCATCAACTTCATCGCGCGCAAGCGCGTTATGCCCAGCCCGAGCCCGACGCCTATCGATGAAATCGAGCCTGAGGTTTCGGGGTCACCTGCACCATCGCCATCGACTTCGGTAGCTCCGGTATTCGCCCCCGTAACGAGTTTCTATACAGAACAGATCTACATCTGCAATCGTGATGGTTATGACCTCAAACCGCTCACAACGCGCGAAGGTCTGATCTATTTCTACTTCGTGTGGGCTCCTGATGGTCATGCCCTGGCCGCTCTCGCGTGTAAGGAAGACGAGTGGAATGCGCGTGAACGACAAGGTAAATTGCCGGCTGGTCGTCCGCGTTTGCTTGGGCTCGACGGCGCTGAGCGTTTGCTCGACGACGGTTTGACCGATGCGTTGCCGGTCTGGTCTCCAGACTCCGCGAAGATTGCCACTGCGTTCGACACGGACGTCGCGATTTACGATTCAGGTGGCAAAACACCGACGCAGGGTCGTTTACCACTCGGCGATCAGTTGTTGGCGGCTTCAGTGGAATACGATCAAAAGACAACTACGAAAAAGGCGAACAGCAACGGAAATGCAAATGCAGGTACTCACAACGTGAGCTCGACGCCGTCGACCCCGGCATCGTTCAATCCGATTGTGCGTCTCGACTGGCGCAGACCGGAAGCTCTCTATTTTCAAACTGCATATGTCCGCGTGATGCCCGAAACCATCAACACTTTTCAGCGTTGGCATCTCCTTGTTCTTAGCGCCCAGGCCGCCATCCTCAAATGACAGGGGCAGGAGCAGAAGACAGGAGCAGTCTTCCTGCTCCTGCACAGTGCTCCTGCTTATTGCTCACGCTGCGACCTTGCTGGCTTCCATTACGCTGAGCAAATAGTGCTCGATCGCAACTTCGAGCGCGCCGCCCAATTCCGATCCATGCGTCTCACCTGCGACCAGCGACCAGTCTGATAGACGGCCGCACAGCGAGCGATCGATCGCGGCGCGCGCGGGCGCCTCGATGAACTTCCAGCCGTGAAGCAACTCGCCACTCAACACAACATGAGGCACACCCAGTCCGCAAATTACATTGCCAATACCAATGCCGAGATGCGTGCCAACACGATCGAGCGTGACTTGGGCGCGTCGCTCACCGGCATTTGCACGCGTCACAAGATCGATGAATCGCAACGGTGCATTATGTCGCGCGCGATTAGTTTCGCCGCGATAAAGTTCGACGGCGCTCGCCGCTGAGGCGTATCGCTCCCAGCAACCAAGATTGCCGCACGGGCACGACTTCCCACCCGCAACGATCGTCATGTGTCCAAACTCTCCCGCGATGTCGGTCGCGCCGCGAAATACTTCTCCTCCGACCACGAGACCGACTCCGATTCCCGTTCCGGCCCGGACCAGGACAAAGTCACCAGCCGTCCTGGTCGAGCCACGTCGTCTTCTCCGTTGCGCTTCATAGACGGCGGCCGCGGTCGCGTTATTCTCAACAATCACAGGGACCTTCAGCCCCAGCATCTTTGCGACTGCCACGTCTCGCCAGCCCTGGTGCGGTGCGTAGAGCAGTCGACCCTCCTCGACATCCGTTGGTCCAGCCACACTCAGGCCCACGACCACCAATTCACGGTCGGGAAGTTCACGTTGATAACGACGAATATATGATTTGATCTGTGCGATTGCGGTCTCCGGATTACGCGGAGTTTCGAAGCTCTCTTCAAAGATAATTCGGCCGTCAACAGTTGCACCACCGAGTTGCGTCTGGCTCACACCGATATTCACGCCAACCAGAAAATGATTTTCAGCTCGCAGCGATAGCCCAATCGGCGGACGGCCTACGCGGCGTGATGTTAGATCCGGCATGCCTTCACGCAGGACACCTGAATCGAGTAGTGGTTTTACGAGAACCGTGATGCGGCGGCGATGAACGCCAAGTCGACGAGCAACAGCAACGCGCGGAATTGGCTGCGCTGCCCGGACAATTCGCAAAAGTTCACGTGTAGTTTGAGTGGGGATAACATTATGTAACTTCGACAACCTTATTCTCCTATGTTTGAACATCTCACAATGTAGCAATCTGCAATCCAGAGATTACACAGACGTTAATAAAATGAATCTGCGTAATCGGCGCCTATTTGAGGCAACAATTTTGTAGGAAGCGTGGGAATGACCGACAAGAATGTGGGTTGGCTTTATGAGCGGAAGCGTTCGCACCTGATCCCATATTTCTTTACCTTGTAGCCAATGATTCTTTCGGTACTGTCGAGCAGTTTTGCAGCCTTGGCTCGGTTTCCTCGTGAGGTCTTAAGGGCATCCTGAATCAGGTCACGCTCATAGTTTTCCATGGCCGAGGTTAGCGAGAGGCGTGTAACCGTGTCCGAACCTTCGGCAGTTTGCAGCGATGGTGGCAGGTGATGGCCGTGAATAACGCTTGAATCGCAAATTAACACGGCGCGTTCAATGACATTTTCGAGCTCGCGGACGTTGCCGGGCCAGTGATAGCTCGTCAGCATGTCGATCGCGGGCGTGGAAATGCGCTTGATGCTTTTACCGTGTTCACGTTCAAACTTCTGCACGAAATGCTCGGCAAGCAAAATGATGTCGGGTTTGCGCTCGCGCAAAGGCGGCATGAAGATCGTGAAGACGTTCAGACGATAGTAAAGATCCTCGCGAAACTGCGATCGTTTAATGGCTTCTTCGAGATCCTTGTTCGTCGCGACGATTAACCGAACGTTTACTTTGATCGTATCTACGCCGCCGAGCCGTTCAAACTCGCGCTCCTGAAGAACGCGAAGCAGTTTTACCTGCGTCGTCAGGTCGAGATCACCGATCTCGTCGAGAAACAAGGTACCGCCGTCTGCCAGTTCAAACCGGCCCTTTTTGCGTGCTTGAGCTCCGGTGAAAGCGCCCTTCTCATAACCGAATAACTCCGATTCTATCAACGTGTTAGGGAGCGCAGCGCAACTGATTTTTACGAACGGTTTGCTGGCGCGCAGCGAGTTGTAGTGAATCGCATGCGCGATCATTTCCTTGCCCGTGCCCGACTCACCCCGCAGCAACACAGTTGTGTTTGTGCGAGCTACCTGCGTCACCTGTTCATAAACCAGGCGCATTGGATTAGCGTTGCCAACGATGGCGCCAAAGTCGTAGCGTTCGCGCAGTTCCTGTTTTAGATGAATGTTTTCGTCGAGTAATCGTTTTTTGTCGGCCTCGATTCCTTGTCTGACCTTGAGCGCCTGCGCCATCATCGCCGCGATTACACTCAGGAATTTAGAAGTTCGGTCAAAATCACGGTCTTCCTTGTAGACACGATCGGCGCCGAGCACGCCGGCAGCCTTTCCTCCAATTACAATCGGCACGCAAATGAAGCTGACTTCCTTGCGCGTCGTGTGTTCTTCATGAGAGCGAAGACGGTTTAGCAGCAGCGGCTCACGACTCGTTTGCGGCACGATGACGGGCTTTCCGCTTTGCACTACGCGACCGATAACACCTTCGCCGATCCGATATGTAACACGATGAGCAGAATCTTGATTTAGGCCATAACTGGCCTCGATGCGGATCTTCTCGCTCTCGCTATCAAGCAGCATCACGAAACTGCGAAACATGCCGTGATGACGGCCGAGTGTTTCCAGCGTGGCTGCTAGTCCTGTTTTTAGGTTGTTGGTGTCGGCGAGAAGGCGACTGATTTCCACGAGCGTGCTGAGCTTCCGCACTTCGCGCCGTTCGCGGGTGAGAAGTTCGGGATTCTTCGCCTGCGAACCATTGCCATTTGATTTTGTGAGCCGCTCAGTAGCAACCATGATGTCGGATGGCGCATGTTGGAGTGCAAAGTTCCGCAAGTCAAAGTGAAAAGTTTTATAGAGACATAAACCAATCGCGCTAACGCCGTCTTATCAACACCTTACATTCTTGTAGGCGGTAAATCCTGAACCTACAAATTTGTCGTCCGCTCGGTCGGCGAAAATCGGTGGGGCACATGCGTTTGATTCGCTTTGCACAAAAGTCAGAAATCCCACCGACGGGAGTCGGTGAATTGTTTCAGATCCTTTCTAAAAACTCCGAACCCACATTTTTTAATCCCACCAACGGCAGTTGGTGGATACTTCAAGTCCTTACTAAGGTTGGACTTGAACAATCCACCAACTGCCGTTGGTGGGACTAAAAACTGATAATGAAGTTTTCGGATCAGAAAGGATCTGAACAATCCACCGACTCCCGTCGGTGGGATTTTCTGATTTTTGTGCAAAGCCCATTTGATTAAAAGCATCGCGCTTTTGCGCCTTTCAGTTGTTTTGGCATGCGTGTTGTAACTGCAGCGTGGGCAAATAGAGTCTCGAACTTTTGGGAGTCAAAAAAGGAATGCTCAAACTGTGGGTAAAGGGAAGAGGGCGTGCCGGTATGCTTGTGCTGGCATGCGTGCTGTTATTGACAACACCTCTAGTTGCCATGGCTGGTGATCCTACGGGAAGCACAAATTAACGCCGAAGGCGTTGGCTAATTTCAGCCCAGGTACGCCACATATAAGAAAAACTTTCAACCCTTTGAAAGGGTTCGCCTCGGGATGCCCCTTTCAGGGTTTGTCGCCAAATTCAAATATTCAACCCAGGGTTGTCGCCACGCTCCAACCCTGGGGTGAAATTAGCCAACGCCTTCGGCGTATTTTTTTCGGGATGAGATGGTAAATGCACCGTCAAAACAGGGTCTTTACGATCCGCGCAACGAGCACGACGCTTGTGGCGTGGGTTTTGTTGCTGACATCAAAGGGCGTCGCTCTCATGAGATCGTAAAAAACGCGCTCGAAGTCCTGCTCAATCTCGAACATCGTGGTGCGTCAGGTTGCGAAGCGAATAGCGGTGACGGCGCGGGTATTCTGATCCAAACTCCACAGGAATTTTTTCAACGACAATGTTTGTTCGAACTCCCCGCCTCTGGACAATACGCCGCCGGTATGATCTTCCTGCCTGTTGCGGAAGCGCCTCGAAAAATGTGCGCGAGCATAGTCGAGCGAACTGTTGTCGAAGAAGGTCAACGATTGCTCGGATGGCGCGACGTCCCGACAAACGATTCCCTGCTTGGTCTAACTGCACGCGAGTCAAAACCAGTCGTCCGACAGCTCTTCATTGGTCGTAATGATGATCTAACTGACGACTCCGCTTTTGAGCGCAAGCTGTACGTGATACGTCGTCGCGCTGCGCGAGAGGTGAAACGATCAGGCATCGAAGGCTTTTACGTCTCGAGTCTCTCGCACAAGACCGTCGTCTACAAGGGAATGTTGACGGCGAGTCAGTTGCCGCAGTTCTATCCCGATCTGGTTGACGACTCGCTGTCCTCCGCACTCGCGATTGTCCATTCCCGCTTCAGTACAAATACGTTTCCGAGTTGGGCGCGCGCACATCCGTACCGGTATCTCGCACACAACGGCGAAATCAACACGTTGCGTGGCAACGTCAATTGGATGCACGCGCGTGAAAGCAGATTTGCGTCAACACTGTTCGGCGCCGACCTTGAAAAGGTTTTACCGGTAATCGATCCCGAAGCGAGCGACTCGGGAATGTTCGATAACGCCCTCGAGATGTTTCTGCTGGCCGGGCGGTCGTTGCCGCACGCGTTGATGATGATGGTTCCCGAACCGTGGACTGGCGACCAGTTCATGAGTCCGGAAAAGCGGGCGTTCTACGAGTATCACTCGCTCATTACCGAGCCGTGGGATGGACCAGCCGCGATCGTTTTCAGCGACGGATCATCGGTCGGCGCGTTACTCGATCGCAATGGACTGCGTCCCGCTCGCTATTACATCACCAATGAGGATCTGGTCGTGCTGGCTTCTGAAGTCGGTGTGCTCGATATTCCGGCAGATCGGATCGCGGCGAAGGGAAGTCTTAAACCGGGCAATATGTTCCTCGTCGACACAAATCAGGGGTGCATCATCGGCGATGAAGAATTGAAGCAAACGCTGGCTCGCGAACATCCCTACCAGGAATGGCTCGACAAAAACATGATCACGCTGGACCACCTGCCCGAGCCGCCCTACGTTCACGAAACCAACACTGAAACGATTCTCAAACGCCAACGCGCTTTCGGTTACACCTACGAAGAACTGAAATTACTGATTGAACCGATGGCTGGGAGTGGCAGTGAAGCTATTGGTTCGATGGGTACCGATACGCCGCTCGCAGTTTTGTCGCAACGTCCGCAGTTGCTCTACCACTACTTCAAACAGCTCTTCGCCCAGGTAACGAATCCGCCCGTCGATGCGATTCGCGAACAGCTGGTGATGTCCGCTGATACTTGCGTTGGACCGGAAGCAAACATGCTCGAGCCGTCGCCGGAATGTGCGCGCCAAATTCGACTGTCATCACCGATTCTGACTAACGAAGAACTCGAAAAGCTGCGACTCTTCGGCGATTCCGACAGTCACTGGGGCAGATCAGGATTTAGATCTCTGACGATTCCGATAGTTTATGCAGCGGCTGCAGCGGGGAACGGACTTGCAAACGCACTCGACGACATTTGCGCGCAGTCGAGTGCCGCGATTAACGCAGGATACGATCTGATCATTCTCTCTGACCGTAACATCGACGCCGAGCTGGCGCCCATACCAGCGCTGCTTGCGGTTGGTGCGGTTCATCATCATCTGATTCGCGAAGGCACACGCACGCAAGTGGGATTGATTGTTGAGAGTGGCGAGCCGCGCGAAGTGCATCACTTCGCGTTACTGCTGGGTTACGGCGCTGCTGCAATTAACCCTTACCTCGTGTTTGAGACACTACACGACAGTATTCGGAAAGGATTGCTGACGGAGATCGACGAACAGGCCGCGTTGCACAATTACGTGCATGCAATAAATAAAGGCATCATAAAGGTCATCTCGAAGATGGGGATCTCCACCACGCAAGGATACTGTGGCGCCCAAATCTTCGAAGCCATCGGACTGCACCAGGAACTCATCGACAAGTACTTCACCTGGACACCTTCACGCATCGGCGGTGCGAATCTCGATGTGATTGCTGAGGAAGTACAACGCCGGCACACGGCAGCCTTTGAAGAACGATCGGAAGAGCCAACTCTCGAAACTGGCGGGCATTATCAATATCGCAAAGATGGTGAGCCGCATCTCTTCAATCCTTTAACTGTTCACAAGCTGCAGGCCGCTTGTCGCACTGGAAATTATTCGGCTTTCAAAGAGTACAGTGAACTCGTCAACAATCAATCGCGCAATCTTTGCACGCTGCGTGGTGTGATGGAGTTTCGGCCCAGTCGTCCACCTCTTCCGATTGAAGAGGTTGAGCCGGTGGAAGCGATCGTCAAGCGTTTCAAAACAGGCGCGATGTCTTATGGCTCGATTAGCAAGGAAGCGCACGAGTCGATCGCAATTGCGATGAACCGTATTGGTGGCAAGAGCAACACCGGCGAGGGCGGCGAGGATCCAGATCGTTATTTCATTGATGCGAATGGCGATTCGCGCAACAGTGCTATCAAGCAAGTGGCGTCGGGAAGATTTGGAGTTACAAGCCACTATCTTGTTAATGCGCAGGAACTGCAGATAAAGATCTCGCAGGGCGCAAAGCCAGGCGAAGGCGGTCAACTGCCGGGAGAAAAAGTTTATCCATGGATTGCGACGGTAAGGCACTCGACTCCGGGTGTCGGATTGATCTCACCGCCGCCGCATCACGACATCTACTCAATCGAGGATCTGGCCCAACTCATTTACGACTTGAAGAACGCCAATCCTGAAGCGCGGATAAGCGTGAAGCTCGTTGCTGAAGCAGGAGTCGGCACGATAGCGGCTGGTGTAGCGAAGGCTCGCGCCGACGTTGTGCTGATCAGTGGCTACGACGGCGGCACGGGCGCGTCGCCGTTGACCAGTATCAAGCACGCCGGTGCACCGTGGGAACTCGGTCTCGCAGAGACACACCAAACGCTGTTGCTGAACGACCTACGCAGCCGCATCACGATTGAAACTGATGGACAGTTGAAAACAGGTCGTGATGTGGTTGTGGCTGCGTTACTCGGTGCGGAAGAATTTGGCTTTGCAACCGCGCCGCTGGTCACACTCGGTTGCATAATGATGCGCGCGTGCCATCTCAACACTTGTCCTGTCGGTGTGGCAACGCAGGATCCAAAATTACGAGCGAAGTTCACCGGCGATCCGTCACATCTCGTCAACTTCATGATGTTTGTTGCGCAGGAAGTGCGTGAGCTGATGTCGCAGCTCGGCTTTCGTACTGTGAACGAGATGATAGGGCGCTCGGAATGTTTGCAAATGGCTGGGAGCGATCACTGGAAAGCGCGCCATCTCGATCTGTCGCAAATTCTCTTTCAGCCTGATGTTCCGGCGAGTTTCGGTCGCTATTGTCAGACCATGCAGCATCATGCGGTTGAAAATACAATCGACCATGAAACGTTGCTCGACCTTTGCCGTTCTGCATTGAGCAGTGGTGAGCCGGTTTCCGCCACGCTTCCCATCCGCAACACACATCGTGCGGTTGGAACGCGGCTCGGCAGTGAAGTCACGCGGCAATATGGACCAGCCGGATTGCCGCACGACACGATTCAATTGCACTTCGAGGGTTCCGCCGGACAGAGCTTCGGTGCCTTCATTCCGAAAGGCATCACATTACGACTCGAGGGAGATGCGAATGACTATCTCGGCAAAGGTCTGTCAGGCGGGAAGATCATCGTCGTCCCACCAAAGAATTCCAGGTTCAATCTGGAAGAGAACGTGATCATCGGCAACGTCGCGTTCTACGGCGCAACGAGTGGCGAAGCTTACATCCACGGCATCGTAGGCCAGAGGTTTTGTGTGCGGAACAGTGGTGCGAACGTGGTGGTTGAAGCGGTTGGCGATCACGGTTGCGAGTACATGACAGGCGGTCGTGTCGTGGTTTTGGGCCGAGCCGGTCGAAATTTTGCGGCCGGCATGTCGGGTGGCATTGCTTATCTGATCGATGACAACCAGAACGCGGAAAAGATCTGCAATCTCGAGATGGTGTCGTTGACGGCGCTCGAGGGTCAGGCGGAGATCGAGTTAGTTAAAGACATGATCTTTCGTCACGCCGAGCACACCGGAAGCCGTCGTGCTACAGAGATCCTTCTTGCCTGGGATCATTTCGTCACAAACATTGTGCGCGTGTTGCCAAACGACTATCGCCGTGCGTTAGAGGAAGCAGCGTTTGCTCATGCCTGATCGCGTTCTTCCAGTGTTGCGGCCGCCATTGGAACGCGTTCACGATTGGAACGAGTTTCACTCGCATCTTGCTGATTCGACCTTACGTGAGCAGGGCGGGCGTTGTATGGATTGCGGCATTCCGTTCTGTCACACCGGTGAACTGCTGAATGGTGCTGCATCCGGCTGTCCGCTCAACAACCTGATTCCCGATTGGAATGATCTCGTTTACCGCGGCAACTGGAAAGCGGCGCTCGAGCTACTGCATAAGACAAACAATTTTCCTGAATTCACAGGCAGAGTTTGTCCTGCACCATGCGAAGGCTCGTGCGTCCGTGGGATTAGTGAAGAGCCCGTCACAATCAAGACGATTGAGTGCGCGATCGTTGACCGTGGTTTCGATGAAGGCTGGATTGTTCCTCTCCCGCCGCAGCGCCGCACGGGATGGAAAGTTGCGGTTGTCGGATCTGGACCAGCAGGTTTGGCTTGCGCAGCGGAACTTAACTCAACGGGCCACTCGGTGACTGTATTTGAGAAAGCGGATCGTATTGGTGGATTACTCATGTATGGGATTCCCAACATGAAACTCGACAAAGCGATTGTTCAACGTCGTGTGGACGTGCTTGCCGCGGAAGGCGTTGGCTTCGTTACCAATACCGATGTCGGCGCCGGCTATCCGGCTGATCGATTGTTGGCGGAGTTTGACGCTGTGGTGTTGTGCGGTGGCGCCAGTCGTCCGCGTGATCTTTCGGTTGAGAATCGCAAGCTGCCCGGCATCCACTTCGCAATGGATTTCCTGCGGGCGAACACCAAGAGCGTGTTGGATGGCACCGCGCCGGATTTCATTTCCGCCAAAGACAAGGACGTGATCGTGGTTGGAGGCGGCGACACGGGTACTGACTGTGTTGCCACTGCACTACGACATGGCTGCCGCAGTCTGATCCAATTCGAAATCCTGCCGCAGCCACCGTCTGAGCGTGCGGCGGATAATCCGTGGCCGCAGTGGCCCAAGGTGCATCGCGTCGATTACGGGCACGAAGAAGCGATCGCTCTGAGTGGTAAAGATCCGCGTTTGTACTCCGTGATGACGCGGCGCTTCATTGGCGATGGATCTGTAGAGGCTGTTGAGACGGTTGAGATCGATTCGTCATTCCGGGAAGTTTCAGGGACGAATCGTGTGTGGCCCGCTCAACTGGTGTTACTTGCGATGGGTTTCCTGGGTCCGGAGAAGGAAGGATTGATTTCGCAACTCGATCTAACGCTGACTGAAAGAGGTCTGGTTGCAGTCGACGCAAACAAGATGACCAGCACACCCGGCATCTTCGCCGCCGGCGATATTGAACGCGGCCAATCGCTTGTCGTCTGGGCCATCGCCGACGGCCGCCGCGCCGCCGCTTGTGTTGACAAGTATCTCACTTCCTCGGTCAGTGAACGCTATGCCGTTGCTTGTCATTCCTGATCAATAGCCACAAAGAAGCACAAAAAGCACAAAAAGAGATCTCACTTTCTGTCTTACCTTTTGTGCCTTTTGTGCTTCTTTGTGGCTAAAAAAACTCGACGTCCTCGGGGCTCATCGAAAGCTGTATATTGCAGAAACCACTCGCAAGTGCCCTCCGGTCTCGGCAATCTGCAGATGAAATACAGGAATACTCACATCAAATAACTTAGTGCCCGCAGGCAAGCCGAGGCAGATGTCACGGCAGACCCTGACCTTAGGTTCATATAGATCCCAGTCTTCCGTCATCTTCCGGAAGCGTTCGGATTGCTCCGCGCGAGTTTTGCTGACGTGCCGGCGCATCAGTGCAGTCATCTTTTCAAGCAGATCTGTATAACCGCGCAGTTGCTTCAAGTCATTGACCTTGTCCGCGAGAAATTCATAACTATCACTCTCGCCTTTGTGCGCAAGCGTATAAGGGTGATTGGCGACCACGCGCCACACATCAGGGGTTACCAGCTTTTTGAGTTCTGCGAGCGAGTTGCCCTCGGGATCATCAGACGGGGATCTATCGATTATGTACAGGGTGCCAACATATCCCGCATTCATCATCGCGATATAAAACCGTTGAAGCTCACGATAAGTAGCTTTTCGCGCCGTCGCTCGATCAAGAATCAGGAACCAGTTTGTATTTTCGTCTTGAAGATAACGGTTCAAATAGTTGCCCACAAAGAACTGGTCGATGATCGTCTGAAAGTCTTTGGTTCGTGCGAGATGTTGGGCTACGTCATGTGCGTATTCCGCTACCCTCTCGAGTTCCAGTTTCGCCTGGTCAACCTCCTTCGGAGTCGTTTTGCTCTTGATTAACTCACACGCGGGGACAAACATTTTCTGCAACATGCTACCGGCTGGAACTCGGCGCCATTCACCTGGTGCGTCATCGATGTGAACTATGTTGCCTACCGTGTCGAGAAAAGTGATGTGATAAGAGCGAGCGCGATTCTCTGAACAGTTAAGTTCCTTCACTTCCAGCTTGCTTTGATATTGGCGCGGCGGTGTACCGCTCAACTGCTGAAGTTCGTTAAAGATCCAGCGGTAACGCACGCGAATGACATCTCTGGTGATGGGCGTCAACAAAGACGTGTTCATTTCGATTATGCTGTCGTCAAAGGTGTAGACGCGTTGCCACTCGGGTTGCGGCTGAGCTGCCACAGAAACTAAAGAGAGAAGCGATACAAGACTGAAGAATAGTAATCGCAATTTAGCCCCTTCAACGGGAGCGTGGATGATTCTTCATCGCCGGAAAGTGGGCAAATGATAGCAGATTCGTGAGTTCGGTTAAGCATTCAGAGGTGATTTGCAGCTTCTGAACGACTGCGGCTACACTGCTCTGGCTAACACACCGATGGCTTTAACTCACGGTAGATGTGCCCCTGTAGCTCAACGGTTAGAGCAGCAGACTCATAATCTGTTGGTTCGGGGTTCGAATCCCTGCGGGGGCACCAATCAACTGGTTGCGGCACGATTCACAGATCCCAAGCTTCACAATTCTTCTCGATCCAAGTTGGGTGGCTATACAACTCGCGTGTTGAGACCAATGGGGCTAAGATTAACAGGCTTCATCAATGCTCTCCGGAACTGGCCTAAGAATTTCGATATCGGCAGGTACAAAACTTGGCCGTTACGAAATCCGCTCGAAGCTCGGCGCGGGCGGGATGGGTGAAGTGTATATGGCGGAAGATTCGCAGCTTCGGCGTCGAGTGGCATTGAAGATATTGCCCGGTGACCTTGCATCCAATCAAGATCGAATGCGGCGCTTCATTCGAGAGGCGCAGGCTGCTGCTGCACTCAATCATCCGAACATCGCCACCATCCATGAAATAGGCGAGAGTGACGGTGTGAACTTCATCGCCATGGAGTTTATCGACGGCTTCACGCTACGTGAATTGATTCATGGCAAACAGACAGAGATGTCAAAGCTCTTGCGCTATCTGCAACACGTAGCCGAAGGTCTGGCAAAAGCGCACGCCGTGGGAATCGTCCATCGCGATCTCAAACCGGACAACATCATGATTACGCGTGAGGGTCACGCGAAGATTCTTGATTTTGGTCTCGCGAAATTGATCGAGCAACGGCCCATGCCTGGTGGTGATTCCAGTGAAATAGCAACCGCCGTGATACCGCAGCACTCAAGCCCCGGCACCGTGATGGGCACGGTCGGTTACATGTCGCCGGAACAAGCCCAGGGCAAAACGAAAGAGATCGATCAGCGCTCTGACATCTTTTCATTCGGCTGCATCCTGTTTGAGGCGGCTACCGGCAAGAAACCTTTCGCAGGCGATTCCGTCATTAAGTCGCTGCACATGGTCATCTATGAAGCAGCGCTGACTATCTCTGATCTCAATCCGTCTGCTCCGCCAGACTTACAAAGGATCGTGCGGCGTTGTCTCGAAAAAGACCCTGAGGAGCGATATCAATCAATCAAAGAAGTCGCGATTGAATTGAAACAGTTGCGCCGCGAGTTGGCACGAGCGGCGTTTGATACGACTGTGCCTCCGCCTCCGAAGACGGACGCGACAAGGGCACCGGCGACTGAGAGCAGGTCTCAGCAAAGCCTCGGCGCAAGCACCAGCAGCCCATCGACATCACTTTCAACGCGAGCATCAAGCGCGGAATACCTTGTCTCCGGCATCAAGCGGCACAAATTGATTGCAGCGCTCGTAGTCCTGATGATTGTGGTCGGTGCGATTCTTGTCCGATGGTATTTTCATGCACGCGATACGGAAGTCGCGATTGAATCGATCGCTGTGCTGCCGTTCGTCAATCAGAATCATGATCCTGATTCGGAGTATCTTTCAGACGGCGTCACTGAGAGCATCATCAACAGTCTGACCCAGCTTCCGAATCTGAAAGTGATCGCGCGCAGTTCTGTCTTTCGATACAAAGGCAAAGAAACCGATCCGCTGACCGCGGGGAAAGAACTGGGTGTGCGCGCAGTTCTCACCGGCCGCATCCTGCAGCGCGGCGACAATCTGGATATTAGCACCGAGTTGGTTGATGTGCGCGACAACAAGCAGCTCTGGGGCGAGCAGTACAGCGAGAAAATTTCCGATCTGCTTTCAGTGCAAAGCGAGATCGCGGGCAAGATAACAGCTAACCTGCGGCTGAAGCTTTCCGGTGAACAGCAAAACCTCGTCGCCAAGCATTACACGGATAATCCGGAAGCTTACCAGCTTTATTTGAAAGGCCGATTCTATTGGAACAAGCGATCTGCGGACGGTTTCAAGAAAGCGAGTGAGCAGTTTCAGCAGGCCGTGGATAAGGATCCGAGTTTTGCTCTTGCTTACGTCGGATTGGCCGACTCCTACTCTGTGATGGAACAATACGCCGGCGTCCCGTCGAGCGAGGCGCTGCCGAAAGCGAGAGCCGCCGTACTGCGCGCCCTCCAGATTGACGACTCGCTAGCGGAAGCGCACGCGGCTCTCGGGCTTATCAATGAGCACTCGGGGCAGTTTGCTGACGCTGAAAAAGAGTACAAA
>DASYSD010000007.1:0-19168 GCA_036003745.1 Pyrinomonadaceae bacterium | reverse complement strand
AGCAGTCTCATGTCAAAGAGCAAAACAGCAATAGAGCAAACGCAGACGCTGCGGCGTCGTGGTCAGAGTGTGCCTAAAAATCTCTTGACAGCGGAGACCGCTTCATAGATGGGCTGAAATTAGCCAACGCCTTCGGCGTTATTACCTTGGCTAGTCGATTGTGCGACTCTCAACCGGTGTTTCTAATAAGTGGCTCTGCCGCCGGTCATGTCGAAAGTGAAACCCGTAGTGAATGCTGTTTCGCGCGAGACGATGAATGCTGCCATGTGCGCGATCTCGTCGAGCGTACCGCAACGCTTCATCGGAATCTTGTCGGTCATGTACTTGACCTGCGCTTCAGGCATCGCATCCACCATCTGCGTTTGAATCACCGCGGGAGCGAGCGCGTTAACCGTTATGCCACTCTCCGCATATTCTTTTCCCTGCACCTTGGTCATGCCGATCACCGCGGCTTTCGATGCGGAATACGCAAGCATTCCCGCGTTGCCTTCCTTACCTGCAACCGAGGCTATGTGCAGGATGCGGCCGTAATTGTTTTTCAGCATCCACGGCAACACCGCTCGCGATGTAAAGAACGAGGCCATGAAATTCACTTCGAAAACGAAGCGAAGGTTTTGCGTGTCAACTTCATGGCTCTTGATATTCGTGGCGCCAGTCACGCCGGCGCTGTTGACGAGGATGTCGATCCGTTTACGTCTCTCCACAATCGAGTTCACAACCTTTGCAACCCGATCTTCTTTCGTCAGGTCAATCACAAAGGACCCGGCTCCGGGGAGATTGGCTGTGGCTGCCTCCAACTGCTCCTCATTCAAATCGAACAACGCCACCTGAGCCCCTTCAGCATGCAACTTCGTTGCTATCGCCAATCCGAGGCCCGACGCCGCACCAGTCACGATTGCGACCTGTTCATCAAATATGCCCATAATCCGTAATCAATCCGTGTAAATCTGTGGCTTATACGGCCTGATCAACTCCAGGCCGCCATTCAACTCGACGCCCCAGCCAGGCTTCTCCGACAGTTCAACAACTCCATCCTTTGGTAATGGCTCACACTTGAACAACTCGCCGAACAACGGAACTAGTTGATCAGCCTGCGGACTCATCACCAGAAACTCGGCGATCGGACAGTTTGTGAACGCATACTGCAAGTGATAAGAGAACACACTCGAACCGTGCGGCACTACCGGAATGTCGTAAGCCGCGGCCATGGCGACGATTCTTCTCGCTTCAGTTAGACCACCGACCCAGTTGATGTCCGGCTGTAGAATGTCGGCGCACTTGCGCGCGATCAGTTCACGAAAACCATAACGCGTATATTCATGCTCGCCGGTTGTTACCAGACAGATGCCAGTCAGTGCCGCCTTTAATTCGGCGTAACCATCAAAGTCGTCGGGCGGCAGACACTCTTCAATCCAATGCAGATCGTAAGGAGCGAGTGCCTTCGCTAACTGAATCGCGTAAGGGACAGTCAACGCCATGTAGCAATCAAGTCGCAACGGAAAATCAGGGCCAACCTGTTCACGCGCTTCCGCCATTACGCTGATGTTCTTCTTGAGGCCTTCGATTCCGTCGGCTGGTCCATAACGACACGGAATCTTTGCGCCTTTGAAGCCCCATCGCTTAGCGAGATCCGGTCGCGACGTGGTCGCATAGACCGGCAGCTTGTCTTTCGTCTTGCCACCAATCAAAGCGTAAACCGGCTCTTCACGCAGATGACCGAGACAATCCCAGATGGCGAGGTCGACTGCGCTGATCGCCTGAACGGTCAGCCCCTTGCGACCATAAGGCATAGTGGCGCGCCACATCTGATCCCAGATGAGCTCGACGTCTCTTGGGTCCTGCCCCTCGACAAACCGTTTGAGATGTTTTTCGATGATGTAGCATGCAGGTTCGCCGCCAATGCTGCAGCCGATGCCGGTGGTCCCATCAGTTAACTCAACCTGGACCACCACAGTTCCCAGCGCGTTGATCCCCCAACTGGTACGCTGAGCCTTATACTGCTCGTACACTGACATTGGGTTGGCAATCGGCAGATCTATGATCCAGTGATTACCTTGCTGGTTGTGATAGTCCGCGCCCATCTCGTTGGACGCGATCACATACGCACGGACTTCGCGAATCTTTGCCTGCTTCATAAGCCACAAAAAAGCACAAAAGGCACATAAAGCACGTAAAAATCAACATGCACCCCTGTGTGTTTTTCCTTTCTCGCTTTTATAATGCCTCGCTTTTATCCTCTCTCGCAGTTGCTTTTGTGGCTAAAAATCGAACCTGTCAATATTATCTTTATTAAAAATAAATGGCGCACCTAAACGTACTTCGTCATCTACTACCTGAACTGTCCCAAGCCTTCCTGCTTTGAGCGCACTGTCGCCCCGTTTCAAGGTTCCGTTGCCGAGCGCGTATGCCGCCTGCACTGTCAGATATCCGAGATCGACTGTATTCCAAAGCACAACACTCTCGACGACACCTGCCTTCACGTACGGCTTGTTCATGTTTGGCAACGACAGACCCGTGACCTTCACATCGGTGCGGCCCGCCTGTTTGACTGCTTCCGCAGCACCCGGCACCGCCGGCGCGGCAATCGCCATGATCACTTTCACGTTTGGATAGACCTTAAGGATGGTCTGAGTTTCCGCAAACGCTCTATCACGATCGCCTTCGCTTGGTTGAATTGTAACCAGTTTCAGATCCGGATATTTTTCCGCGAGTCGCGCCCGGATATTCTTGATCCACTCGTTTTGATTTGCCGCACTCAACGACGCGGTGACGATGGCAAACTCACCCTTGCCATTCATCATGCGCGCCGCTTCGTCACTAAGTGTGTAGCCAATCCCCTGTGGTGTGGCCTGATTAATCAGAAAATCGCGCGCGTCTTTCTCAGAATCGGCATCCCAGGTGATTACCTTGATTCCTTTTTCACGCGCTTTGCGCAATACCGTGGAAATGCCCGCCTGGTTTTCGACGCTGACCGCAATAACGTCGACGCCCTTGGTAATCCATGCCTCGACAACTTCGTTTTGTTTGGCCGGGTCGAGATCTGTTGGACCATCCCACAGTAGATCGACATTCAACTCGCGCGCCGCTTCTTCCGCGCCTTTCCGGCAACTCGCGAAGTAAGGATCACCTTTCGCCTTCGGCATCATCGCGACTGTCAGCTTCTCATGCTGCGACGCTGAAGAAGCAACCGGAACGACCGCCGGCCCACTTTGTTTTAGTGAACGGACCAACAGCCAGTTACTACCGGCAACCAGCAACGCTGCCAGGAGGATGACGGCACTTAGAATCGCCACCTGCGAATTCTTCACATCAAGCTCCTCAGAAATCTCTTGTTTGTGAACCCGTGGTCCAAAAAGCCTCAAGCGGTTCAGCGCTACTGTCAACAGCAGCAGAGCCCCGGTTAGTATTCCCGCGAACTCTGCGGGCTGTCCACTCAGCCGCAGACCATTCTGCAAAACGACGATCGCGAAGAGGCCCAGGGCTGTGCCGAGCACTGAGCCACGCCCGCCAAAAATCGATGTTCCACCCAGTACGACTGCCGCGATCGCCATCAACTCGAAGCCCGTGCCGGCGTCCGACTTCGCCTGGCCCAAATGCGCGACATAAATCACCGCTGAGACGCTGGCTGCGAGCCCTGAGAACAGGTAGACCAGAAATAGTTTTCGACCGACATCAATGCCGGCATAACGCGCACCTTCGGGCGAATGGCCGATCGCATAAAGACTTCTACCAAAAGCTGTACGATGCAACACCCACGCGCATGCGGCAACAGCAACGACCAGCAAAATCAGTTGCGTTGGAATGATGCCACCGATGTAACCCTGGCCCAGAAACAGAAATCCAGGACTAAAACCCGAATAGTTTTCAATCCCTCGCGTTAATCCCTCAGCGATTCCACGAAACAGAGAGAAGGTCGCAAGCGTGACGATTAATGGCGGCAGGTTGAAGCGCGCCACGAGCGCACCATTCAACGCTCCACCAGCCAACCCCAGAATCAAGGCGACTACAACGGCCGCAGCGATCGGGAGTTGAGCGTCGCGCCACAGTGCACCAAGCACGACCGCAACCAAACCCATCATCGATCCGACTGATAGATCAATTCCGCCTGTGATGATCACCAGCGTCAGGGCAAGTGCAAGTAATCCAACCTCAACACTCAGACGCGTAATCTCGAATGCATTTGCAGCGGTGAAAAAGTTGTCGCCGCCAATCGAGAAGATAACGATTTCAAAGAACAACACGAGCAGCAGCACCCACTCGTGATTTGGAAACGCCCGCGCCAGCCATGAGGCATGCAGTTTCAGGTCACGCGTCTGTGCTCGGGGAATAGTTGAATTCACGTACCCGTCCTGGCGCCCAATCCAAAACTGCGAACTCGCCACGCTGCCATACGTCCAAGCGCTACATCTGACAGCACGGCTGCGAGAATGACTGCGCCCTGAATTGCTTTCTCCCAGAATGGGTTGATACCGAGAAAGGTCAACGCCGTGCCGATCGTCCCAAGTAAGGCAACGCCGATCAACGTGCCGATTAGACGACCGCGACCACCTGTGATCGCGGTACCGCCAACAACCACGGCCGCAACTGCTTTTAGTTCCAGGCCCATGCCGGCGTTACTCGGCACGATCGAGAATCGAGTTGCGTTCAGCACCGCTGCCAGTCCGACAAGCGCTCCTGTTATCGTGAATGCGCCAAACACAACGCGGCGCGGATCGATTCCGGCTAAACGTGCAGCTTCCGCATCAGAACCAACGGCGTAGATCGATCGTCCGCCCGAGATGTTGCCCAGAAACCAGGCAAAGGCCATGAACACGAGTGCAGTGATTACAACAAGAGCCAGTTCCCCTTTTGTCTGGCCCAGGCCGACCCACTGAAAATTCGCCGGCAAGTCCTGAATCCAGGCGCCTTCAGTGACCCAACGCAAACCATCGCGCCATGCCACCATCAGAGCCAGCGTCACCACGATTGATGGCATCCGCAACCATGCAACGAGAGAACCGCCGACAGCTCCCATCGCCAGACCTGCGAATACAACGCATGGGAGCACTAAAATGATCGGGAGTCCTTCTTTCGCCAACGCGCCGGCGAGATAGGTGCAAACTGCGAACTGCGATCCGACGGAGATGTCGATCTCACCGCTGATAATCACCAGCGTCATTCCGATAGCGACCAGCAGCGCCGCCGCATTATTCATCGCCAAGTCGCGCAAATTGCCGGCACTCAAAAACGATGGCGTCACAATCGTCACAACGATCACCAGAACCGCATACGCCAACGCAGCCGACAACTCGCGCTTATAACGATCCAACACCTCCTGCATTTCTCTTTTGTGCCTTTTTGTGGCTTAAGCTGCATCCGGCAGATCGTGGCCCACCGCTAACGACATGATCGCTTCCTGCGTCGCCGCTTCTCGACTTAACGCGCCGGCAATCGTACCCTGCCGCAAGACCACGATGCGATCACTCATTCCAAGAATCTCGGGAAGCTCCGACGAAATCATCAGGATTGCTACACCCTGTTCAGCCAGTTCACCCATTAACGAATGAATCTCCGCCTTCGCACCTACATCGATTCCCTGCGTTGGTTCGTCGAGAATCAACAACGACGGTTCGATCTCTAACCAGCGACCGAGTGCAACCTTCTGTTGATTACCGCCGGAAAGAGTGCTGACCGAGGAAAACACCGCCGGCGTTTTGATTCCGAGTCGTCGGACCGAGCGTGCGGCTGTTTCTCTCTCTTTCTCACGATCGAGAGCGCCGTTCTTCGAAAACTTTTTTAGTGAAGGTAAGGTGAGATTTGCGCTGATCGACATATCCAGCACGACGCCATGTCTTCGCCGATCCTCCGGCAGATAAGCAATGCCTCGTCTGATCGCTTCGAAGGGTGAGTCTATTTTGACGCGTTCATCACGAAGCCGAATCTCACCTGCGTCAGCCGGATCGAGACCAAAGATCGTCCGAGCAAGTTCGGTTCGTCCTGCACCAACCAGACCCGCCAGACCAACAATCTCACCCGCACGCACCGTGAGATCGATGTTCGTGACGCCGTTCGCATTGCATCCGAGGCCACGCAATTCGAGCACAACCTCACCGAGTGGAACCGATCGTTTGGGAAAGACCGCTGAAAGTTCGCGACCTACCATCAGACTGATCAACTCGCGTACGCTTAGTCCCTGCATCTGCCGCGTCGCGACGACTTCACCATCGCACAACACAGTCACGCGATCCGCAACGACTGACAACTCGTCGAGTCGATGAGAGATGTAGATGATGCCGACACCTGATTCGCGCAAGTTTTCGATTACTCGATAGAGATTCTGCACTTCTGCTTCGGCGAGCGACGCCGTCGGCTCATCCATTATCAGAATTCTGGCGTTCGCGCCCAATGCGCGTGCAATCTCCACGAGTTGCTGCTCAGGCATAGTGAGGGTCGCGACGCTGCGATCCGGATCTATGTGTGCGGCTGTCTGTTTTAGTAGTTCAGTTGCTCGCGCCCGTCTTCGCCTCCAATCGACGCGCGTCCACGGTTTTGCGTTTTCAAGTCCGAGGACGATGTTCTCAATCACACTTAGATCCGGAAAGAGTGCCGGCTGCTGATAGATCGCAGCGACGCCAAATTGCTTTGCGATCGACGGCGAATTCCCTTTAACAGCGACGTCATCAAACTCCAGATGACCGCTGTCCGGAGTCACGGCGCCGGTGATGATCTTGATCAGTGTCGACTTTCCCGCGCCGTTTTCGCCGACGATTGCATGAACCTCTCCCGCCCGCAGATCAAACGACACTTCACGCAAAGCCTGCACGCCTTCATAGGCTTTGGAGACGTTCACTGTGCGAAGAATCGTCGTAGACATTTGTTTTCGGGCAAGACAAAACAAGCGAAGCCACTCGCTTGCCGAAAGAGTCTTTTGACAGGATTTACAGGATGAAACAGGATTTACATGTTAATCCTGAACAATCCTGTCAATCCTGTGAAACCAACCTCGTGTTGAAGGCCCTTAAGTCGCTTGACGCTCTTCAGGAAACAGCAACAAGACCATATCGTCTTTCCACGTCGACAAGTACTCCGTAAACATCTGCCGCAATTCAGGCGCAGATTTTTCTGCGAGGGCTTCAACGACACGCGCATGCATTGACGCGCTCTCAACGTAAGACGTCTGCTTCCTGCTCGTCTTCATCACAAAGAAAGCAAACAGCGGCACGACCAAACGCTCGAGTGCGTCGACAAGATACGGATTGTCTGACAGGCTCCAGATCTTTCGATGGAACGCCAGATCGCAATCGTAAAACTGCGGCAGGTCGAGATTCTTCGCCGCCTCTTCCATGCGGTGAATTGTTTGCCGAAGAAACGCAAGGTCTGCCTCGGTCGTGTGCTCTTTGGCCCACTCGATCGCCACTGCCTCGAGTTCAACACGCAAAGCAAAGATTCTGCGAACGTCAGCGGGAGACAACTTCGTGACGGTGGTCCCTTTGTACGGCGTTCGCTGTACAAAACCCTGGTGTTCGAGCTCGATGAGTGCTTCGCGAATGAGGGGAACACCGGCGCCGAGTTGCTGCGCGATCTTGCTCTCGACGATTGAGGCGCCCGGCTCGATGGTGCCGGAGAGAATCGCCTGCTTCATCGCTCTAACTACCTGATCCCTTTTCGAGATCGGCTGAATGAGTTCCAGCATGTGCCGTCCTCCATAATGCGTGCGGCTGTTGTTTATCGCCTCATGAAACGCTTGGAGTCAATAACTTCGCGGCGATGTTCCGGGCTGGTGAGGCTGAGAACCGTGTGATTCACAGTAACCAGGAACTCAGAATGGCATCCCTTGAAACGGCCAGTAAGCGGGCGTTCGTTCAAATACTCGACGATGTCGTCGCGAACGAGCTTCCAGAACTGGCGCGGTGAAATCCACACACTCCTCTCGTAGCAGACCACTTTTGCAGAATGTTTGCTGGAGCTGGGCAGACCTATACCTCCAAAACTTTCGCCCTTAGTGGGAATCTCCATTGGAGCAAGGTTGATTATTAATAAAGGTTGATTATTAATAAAGGACGCCGGCAGTATACTCCGATTTCAGCAGATTACAAGATCATATTATGATCTTAATCTGTGAAATCTGTGGATTATGAGGCGTGGGTCTGCTGGATCTGAAGCCGGGTTTGTTTGTCTGCCGAACTATTTCCAGTGAGAATCGCTACCGCAGACGCCTTTGCCTTCTCGCCGCCACACCTGACTGGACTGCCTGTTCGGACAGCCGCACAAAACTCAGCTATCTCATTTCGGTAGGAAATTCCCTTGTCTAAGTTACCGCCGACCGGAGAATCAACTGTGCGGGTTGTCGAGTCGGTCGCCTGCGTCGCGGATGCGTCTGCGACGGGTCCGCTTTGCCGTGAAATCTCTACACGCGTGGTCGAGTTCTCTCCTTCGTGAAAAAGAAACGCGTCGAGCTCGCGCGCCATGATCAAGGTTCCCTTCGTACCCATAAACATCTCGTAGTTTGCCTCAAATGCATTCGACTGGATCGACGAGAAGGTCGCGGTGCGTCCGCCGGGGAAATCGAAGGTCGCATAGACATGATCGTAAACTTCGCGTCCGTCTTTGAAGCGATAAGTTCCACCCGTGGTGTAGACGGCTTCCGGCGCAGCATCGAGAAACCAACTCGTGGCGTTGAGTTGATGACTGCCCAACTCGCACAACAACCCTTCCGAGTACTTCCGGTACATGCGCCAGTTCAAGAGGTGTTCCCAGTCGGGGTAACCCCAACGACTCGGATCGAAGTTCGGCGCAGGTGCCTCTTCATTTTTCCGCCACGTTGAATTGCGATGCCATGCGAGCCGCACGTGGAAAATGTCACCGAGGAGTCCCTGCTTGATGATATTCGTATAAGCCGCCTGATACACAGGGTTGTAATAGCGTTGGTAGCCGATCTCCAGAACACGATTGTTTTTTGCCGCGGCATCGATCATCGCCTGGCACTCACTCGCACTCTTCGCCATCATCTTTTCACATAGGACGTGCTTACCTGCGTTGAGTGAACCGACGGCGATGTCCGCGTGGGTCCATAAAGGAGTCGCAATGTGTACTGCTTCGAGATCCTCTTTCTGCACCATCTGCTGCCAGTCGTCATACTCGTTTGGCTTGGGCCAACCCTTCTCGACCATCATCTGGACCATCGCCGCACGCCGTTTCGGATTCACGTCGCAGAGTGCTTTCAGATCACAAAACTCCCGCTGATACTGATTGAGCAGTCCCTTACCCATATCGCCTGTGCCGACAAGGGCAATCTTTACTGGCCCACCGCGCACCGGACCACGAGTCAACGCCGCTGCGCCAAGGGCCAACAACGCAGGCGCGCCTGCAGCCGCCTTCAGAAAATTACGACGACCGATCCTTTGCTGCTCTTCGGTAAGATTCATGATAAGTACATCCTGTCTCAGGCAGTCTCAGTCGTTTGAACTCTTCTGCGTCTCAGAAGCAAGTCCAAACCGGCGATCTTGCCGGTATCAAACATCAACAACACAACGACGGCTGCAGCCTCGATGAGCGTTTTGTTGACGATCAGATATGTGCCTTCGTTACTGGGTTGCGGGATGCCAAGTGTCGGAACATAGAGCAGGTAAAAGAGCGAAAGCAGTGCGAGCGCCAACGAGAGTCCGAATTTTGTAAAAAGACCAAGAATCAAACTCAGTCCGATCAAAAGCAGCGCGACTTTGACACTGCGATCCAGCCAAACTGTCCAGCCCGCATTTATCAGACGATGGAAAACACTGGCGAGCGGACCACTCGCACCCTGTAAATAACCGGCGGAAGTCCACGGCGTAAGCGGCGAGCCGCTGCGACTCCACGCCGGCGACACAATCTTGAAGTAGGCCTCGTACAAAAAATGCCAGCCGATCAGAGTGCGCAGCACAACTAACGCTATGCTCTGCGATCTTGTGACGAGGGTTTTGGGTTGTTCACTCATACGAACAGCATGCGAAATGATTTCTCCCGCAGCGACGCAACGGCGCGACGAAAACTATGAAGCCCGCTTAGTACCTTCGTTGCGCCGTTGCGCCGCTGCGGGAGAAACCTTCTCAAAACAATTCAACGACGCAGTCCCTGCTACTCCCAATCAGAATCGGCCGCTGCGCCTCGGCCTCCAAAATGATCGCGAGCACATCGCGATGCTTTGCGCAGTAACGCTCTGCCAACTCTCGTCCACCGACAAAGAACGCCGTCGCAAGCGCATCGCTACGAGCCGCTGAGTCAGCCACCACGGTCACACTGCTCACTTTCTCCGCCGGCCATCCTGTGCGCACATCGATAATGTGACCGAATCGACGTCCTCCAATCTCGAAAAACTGCTCTTCACTGCCACTCGTCGACATCGCACAGTCACGAAGTCGAACACTCGCCAATCGTTTCTGTTTCGCACGGGGATGACGAACACCCACCAACCAGGCACGATCGGATCCTGTCGCCAAAAAACTGCTGGCGCCGGCACTCAACAAAGCCGGCTCTTTCTCTCTTTTGAAATGATCACTTACTACCTCGAGAGCATAACCCTTGCCGATACTGCCGAGGTTTATCTCAACTCCGTCTCGTTTGAATTGAACCGCGCACGATGAAGCATCAAGCATGACTTTGTCGCCGCCCACGAGCGTTCTTGCCTTTGCAATTTCCGCGTCAGAAGGCAAACGACCTTCTCTCCTCAGAAAACCCCAACAACGCGTCAGTGGTCCACTCGTTATGTCAAACGCGCCTTCCGTTAGTTCATGTAACTCCTTGCAGAGAAGAAGCAGATCAAACAGCGATTGCTCCACCCGAACCGCGCGCGACGACGCGGTCCGATTGAGCACACTCACGGCACTCTCTTCTTTGAAGACTGACAACTGCTTCTCGATCTGTTCGACTTCATCCAGTGCCTCGGTTGCGATCGAAACGCCACCTTGAGTCGTCATCGGCAGCGTTACTTCAAAGCGGCACGCCATTGCCTTGCGACTCACGTGCAACCAACACTCTTCGGTTGGCGCCACTCTAGACGAGCGCAAATTGAGAAAAGCGCGTCTCGTTGCCTGAAGCATCTCTAACTCCTCTGTGCGCGAGCGGCTGCCTTTATCGCCTTCAGCGCCACGCCGTCTTCCGACTTCCTGTAAAACTCGTCCAGCGGATAACAACCCGATGGCAAGCCCTTGCGAGGTGCAGTGGTGCAGTCGCTGAAGGTGCGACAGATCCGCTTGTGCTGCAATCCGCGACCACTCAACACGTCAAGTGGGAGTTCCGGATACGAGAGGACCATTCGACCCAACCCGATCGAATCGACCCAACCTTTCCGCACGGCTGCCTGGGCCACGTTTGGCAGATACTCCTGTAGATAGCTGTAGCCGGTTCCGACAAGAATGAGTTCAGGAAAGTCTTTCTTCAACGTGCGCGTCACTTCGATCTGTCGCGCCACACCGGCGAGTGGATCCTCGGGTGGTTGATAACCATCAGACGGTGGATACAACGCTGGGCGCTGAATATGCGGATTGTAGTAAGGACTGCCACCGGAAATATTGACGAGGCGAATCCCGAGTTCCTGCAGGAGCGCGAGAAGCCGGCGCGGTTCCGTCAAGTCGTATCGCTGCGGATCTTCAACATCGACACCGAATCCCCAGTGATAGGGCAACGCTGCCGGTTCAGGAACGCCTGGTCCGGTCTTTCCATTCGTTGCCAAAGCTGTATCGGAACGGAAAGCAATCAGGTCGAACGCTGACAGCCTGACTCCGACCAGCATCTTCGGCGCAACCGAGCGCACGCCGTAGGTCACCTCGCGGAGAAAACGTGTGCGATTTTCAAAGCTGCCGCCATAGTCACCGGTGCGTGTGTGTGCGCTCAGGAATTCATGGCCCAGATAACCGTGACAGTGTTTGACGTCGACGAAATCAAATCCCAGATCATTTGCGATGCGGGCCGCGGCGATGAAGTCGTCGATGATTCGCCGGATGTCATCGTCAGTCAGTAATGGTGAGTTGCCATTTGCGTTAACACGCGGGTCTAGCAGTGGATGGTGATAAAGAAGACGCGGCTCAGGTCGCATCTTTTCGTTGGGCCGGCTGAAGCGACCCGAATGAGTGAGTTGCAGGCCGACGAGTAGATCATCCGTCGAGCCACAGGCCTGTTGGTGATACGCGAGCAACTCTTGTCGCAGTTGGCCCAGGCTGTGCTTGTTGCTGTCGTTGACCAGTAACTGGTTCGGATTGGCACGGCCATCATGTCGAACCGCCACTGCTTCACCGCCCCAGATCAGCTTGGCGCCGCTGCGACCAAAGTTTTGCCAGCGCCGGACGGTGGCCTCAGTCGGTTTGCCATCGCGCGTTCCGTCCCAGCCTTCCATTGGATGAATGCAGAAGCGATTGCCGATCGTTTTTCCGGCGATATGTAAAGGCTGACCGAGTGGCGAGGCTGGGCCATGTTCGACTGCGTCGTCGCAGGGGATCTTTAAATGCAGAGCTTCGACATGCGCCTTAAACTCCTCGACGCTTCGCATGCCTCCGATTGCTGGAAACTGTCTCATCACTAGTGACTCGATTTATCGGGCGTCACGGAAGATTTTTGAATTACTCGTCGGGCGTGTTGCAATGCTTCGACAAAAAAGAACTCGCCCCACATTACGGATTCGTTGACACCGAGATCTTTGTGAATGTGATAGACACCACCGCGCAAAATTCCCTCCCAGCCGTCGCTTCCTTTGCCGAGGTATTTCGCAGTCAAAGAATGGATCGTTCTGATCGCACAATCCCGATACGCTATTCGTCGCGCCTCACTAAAAGCGTGCTCGGCAAGCTGCAACAACCCAACGACGGCAATCGCCGACGCACTGGTATCAACCTGTTTGCGACTGAGTGGTCCATCTACAGGCGCATCAAAATCCCAGGGCGCCACGCCATCAAACGGCACATTTGCCAGCCAGTAATCAGCATTGTGTACCGCGACTTCGAGATAAATAGGATCGCGCGTCAACTTATAGCAGGTACCGAATCCGTAAAGAGACCACGCCAGCCCACGCGACCAGCACGACTCACCACGATAACCTTGTTGCGTCGTCTGCCGCAGAAACTCTCCCGTCTCCAGATCAAAGATCCCCTCATGAGACGTGCTCCCGTCTCCGCGAACGAGCGTCCGTCGCGTCGTGCGACAATGACGGTGGGCCAATTCAAGCAACTCTCGATCGCCGGTCTGCAACGCGGCGTAGAAGATGATGCCGACGTTCATCATGATGTCGATGAAGTTTGAATCTTCACCGTGAAACGATCGCAGGCATCCGGCTTGTTCATTAAAGCGGAGCGCTAGAGTTTGACCCGCGTGAATAACCACATCCTTAAGCGACTGATCGGGCGAGCCTTCACGCTTCGTCGCTTCGTACCAGCGACGATAGGTGCCGTGATAGAAGATGAAGCCCAGGTCGTGGACGTCGCGATCATCTTTTCGCGACTCGAGCGTTTTTGAGTATCTAACCGCGAGCTCTTTCCAGAACGGATCCCCTGTCTCTTCGTGAAAGATCCACATCATGCCCGGCAGAAAACCGTCGCACCAGCGCGTCCACGCCGGTTGGGAATGTCGCCACCGGCCCTCATCGGTGTAGAGCGGATAGAAATCCGGATCGTGCTCCACCAAGGCTCGCACCTGCGCCTGCGCGAATTCAAATGCCCCGTTGATTTGTGAAACTAAATCCGTATTCATTCCGCGTTAATCCGTGGCGCTACAGACGTCGTAAGTGGAATCCACCATCAACATTGATCACTTCGCCTGTCGAGAATGGAAAACTTCCAGCAGCAATTGCAGCTACCGCACGACCGACATCTTCGGGTGTTCCCCAACGACTGATAGGAGTTAGACCATCTGCGATCTGCTTGTCGTACTTCTCCTTCACCTTCGCAGTCATGTCCGTTTCAATTACGCCCGGCCGGATCTCGTAAACGTTTATTCCTTCGGGCGCGAGTCGGGTGGCAAACAGTTTCGTCATCATCGCCAGTCCTGCTTTGGAGACGCAGTATGCAGCGCGCTCAGGCGAAGCCGCATAGGCAGAGACCGATCCGATGTTAACGATCGCGGGGTTGTAATCGCTGATCGCTCCGGCATGCTTTTGTTCAATCATCCAGCCGGCAACAAGCTGGCTCAAGAAGAACGGTCCTTTCAGATTCACGTTCAATAAATGATCAAAACCTTCAGCACTCGTTTGCAGCAGATCGACACGTTGCTCAGGTGCGATTCCTGCGTTGTTAACGAGTAAATCCAGACGTCCGAAGTGCTCGCGCGTATGTGCGACGAGTTGATTGCGATCGGCATCGTTTGCGACATCCGCGGCGCAGGTGTCGATACGCGCGTTGTCAGGTGCGACTGCTTTGACCAGCTCGACAGACGTTGCGGCTTCGGCGGAATTCGTGCGGTAGTTAATCAGAACGTCGTAACCGATGCGCCCAAGCTCGATCGCAATTGCCCGCCCAATTCCGCGAGAAGCCCCGGTGACGAGTGCAACGCGCCGTGATGTAATCGACGAATTCATTTGGTCTTTAAGCAAAAGAAAGAGTTTCTCCCGCAACGGCACAACAGCGCAAAGGAAGACCTTCGGAATCGCCGGTTTTCCGTTGCGCCGTTGCGCCGTTGCGCGAGAAATCTTTTTCGTTATTCATGCTTTCTTTGGAAGACACGCGATCGCGACCGCACCGAGCAACGCCAGTCCGACCAAGACGGAGAACCCAACCGTATAAGTGGTCGTCTGATCTCGCAAACTCCCAACCAACATCGGGACTGTAGCTTCCGCAACTCCATCCGCGGTCAATATCACTCCCATCAAACGACCCATGACTTTGACGCCGAAGAGCTCTGCTGTCATGAGTGGAATGATCATGTAATCGCCGCCGAGACCAATACCGAAGATGATCGCAAACAGATAGATTGCGCCCGGCGTCGCGGCGAAGAACAGTAACGGGATCGAACCAGCCACCAGCAGGTAGATGAGCAGCATGACGTACTTCTTCGTGTAACGATCCGCAAGCCAGCCCATCAACAATCGACCAACCAGACTGAAAGTAAGAACGAGTGACGCTACGCGCGCCGCCTCGACCTGAGCGTACTGTTGGTCCAGACTCAGGAATAGTTTCAGATGCTGATTTGTACCGCCAACTGCACCGATCGAACACATACTTCCGATGGCCAGCAGATAGAATGCTTTTGACTTCAATGCCCAGCCGAGGGGAGCGGTCGGCGTGGGCGTCTTTGTCGGGGAGACCTGGGACGCGGGAGCTTCCTTTACAAAATACGCGAGCGGCAGCGCGATTACGATGATTAAGATACCGAGTATTCTGAGTGCATTGTGCCAGTTAAAAGTTTGTACTAACCAAACCGAGAGCAACGGTACGAGTGCGCCACCGATACCGATGCCGAGATAAGCAAAACCCATTGCTCGGCCGCGAGCTTTATCAAACCAGCGCGTGAGTAGAACCTGGTTTGGTAAAGGTCCGGCGCAAACGTAACCGAGCGCGTTAAAGAGATAAAACAAGTAGAACATCCAAAGCGCAGACATGCTGCCCAGGCCGATCAGAGCGACACCACCCATCAGGATACCTGCAAGCATCAGGCGTCTTGGTCCAAATCGATCGATAAACCAGCCGGCGAGAAATCCGAAGAGTGGTCCAACAACGAGTTTGCTGAGCGCGTTTCCGGAAGTCACTTGCGTGCGCGACCAGCCAAACTCTCGCACCATGAAGTCGTAGTAGAAAGGTAAACCGTAGAGTGCGAGACCAACGATGGCGAAGAGCGCGAAGAATGAAGTAACGGCGACTTGAATTTGACCGTAACGCAGCCGCGCACTCTCTTGCTCATCGACTATCTGGACATTTGTAGTCGCACTTTGCATCAAGTTGTATAGCCACCTCGGTTACGATCGCGATAACCGGTCAGACCTTTAACTGCGGATTGGCGGCGAGAGTAAGGCCTGACGGTAAAATCCGTCAAGACTCCCTGCGGAGTTGTTTGACCAGAGCGGATCGATCGACTCAGTTCAAATCAATCCACAGATTACACAGAATCTGATAACTTCTAACCCGCGTAGCACCAATGTTAAAGAATGTAATTATCGTAATTCTGCTGGCCGGCGTTGTCTTGACGGCGCAAGCGCAAACGATCAACAGCGAGCGTACGCTGGAACGTCTCAACGAAGCCGTTGCGGCAATCAAAAACAATCAATGGAGCCGAGCAGAAACGCTTCTTAAATATTCCTGCTATCGAACTAAAGATCGCAACCTTGTACGCAGAACAAGGAAATTACCGGCAAGCTCTTGAGTATTTAAACCTTTTGCCTGCCGAAGCTTTCACTGACGACTACTTTCTCCTGATGCTTCGATCACAAGCGGGGTTGAAACCTGAGACTCAGGCAGAGTTCGCAATGCTGCTTGCGAAGGCGGGTTTCAACGACAACGCTCTCGAGATTCTGGAGGACGCTCAACGGAAAACGCCTGCATCTTTTCCGATACTTTACGGCCTCGGTGTCGTGAAGGCTGCGCTAAAGGATCAAGAGAAAGCGAACGAGTATCTGACCGCAGCACTGGCAATCAAACCTGATGACGTACCAACGTTACGAGCCCTCGCCCGCATCGCACGCACAACCGGTAATCCTGAAAAGGCTCTGTCGCATCTCGTCGAAGCGCGGCGCATTGCTCCGAAGTCACCGGTAGTGCTTTACGACTTCGGTCTCACGGCTTTACAGATGGACCTATTTCTTGATGCGCTACCAATCTTCGAGTAATTGCATCGCGATTATCCGCGCGAACCAGCTTACTTGTATGCGTTGGCAGCCGCACACTGGCGCAAAGGTGAGACTGTCGAGACTGTACGTCTGATGAACAAGTATATTGCGATCCAACCGCGCGAACCGTCCGGTTTCTATCTCCTGGGCGCGTCGTTGCTGCGCCAGGATCAGTTTGCCAAAGCACAGTCGGCGCTGGCACAGAGTTTAAGTCTTAAACCGGATCCGGAAACGGAATATCTGCTTGGCGTTTGTCTCGTGAAACTCGGAAACCGCGCGGCAGCGATAGATACATTTCGACGCGTCGTCCGCACGCGTCCGGATCATGCGGCAGCTCATTCAGCGCTGGGATCTGCTTATCGAGAAGCAGGTAACTACGCCGAGGCTCGCACATCACTGGAGCGAGCCGTGGCACTCAATCCGAATGATCTGCGCGCGAACTACCAGCTCGGGTTGGTCTATACAAAACTCGGTGACACTGAAGCGGCGAAGAAAAGTTTCGCCCGCGCAGACGACCTGCGGAGCCAACAACGCAATCAGGAAAGCGTTGTGCTGAAGTTGATCGATCCACCCCAGGATTAGGGCCTCGGTAGTACTGGCGCCTCGGTACGTCTCTGCCCATGAGTTGCGGAAAGTTAGATAAGAACGCTACGATCCGCAAGGAGGAATTCCCCCACTGCGATCCTTGGACCAAGAAACGTCTGCGACTGAACGGCGCGCCCAACTCATCCTGCAGCAACTGCTGCGATCGGAAAAAATCTCTGTAGCCAGTCTGGCCAAACGCCTGAAGGTCTCCCCGACAACCATCCGTCGCGACCTTGCCGACCTAGAGCAACGTGGTCTATTACGACGTAGTCATGGCGGCGCAGTACCGATCCAACCACTGCTCTACGAACCATTTCGTCACAAATCTTCTTTCCATGAACAGGAACGACAACACGGCGCCGAGAAAAGACGCATCGGTCTGGTGGCCGCCGAACTTGTCCGCGACGGCGAAATCCTCGCTATCGGCGCCGGCACGACAGCAACGCAAGTGGCCCGTAGCGTTTGTCTCCACAAAGGCATAACCGTACTGACCAATGCGGTGAACGTCGCAATGGAACTGAGCCAGCGCGACGACGTCAAAGTCTTTGTGACTGGTGGTTTTCTCAGTGGCGAGTGGTTCGCTCTGGTTGGCGCTTCCGCAATTCAAAGCGCCAGCGAAATGTTCGTCGATAAGGTGTTCATCGGCGTTGACGGAATCCACGTGGAGCGCGGACTTACCACAAACTATCCGGAGCAGGCAGCGATTCATCGTGCAATGATGCGCCAGGCGCGCCAACGAATCGTGGTGGCGGACAATCGAAAGATCGGGCAGATCGGCGCTGCGTTGATCTGGCCCACAGAAGAGATAGATGTTCTCATCACCGACGAGGGAGCTTCGGAACAGGACATTGCTCCTTTCATCGCCAAGGGTATCGACGTCCGTCGCGCCTAGCCACTGGTTCTTCTTTGTGCAACCTCTGTGTTCTCTGTGTCTCTGTGGTTATAGGAACGCGAGATTAACAAACCACAGAGACACAGAGAACACAGAGGTTGCACAGAGAAAAACTTCGCCCTCCTATTGATCGTCTGTCACCGAAAGTGTGGGCCAACCGGCGGAGTCCCATGTAATCGGATTGATTCGGAGCGTGGAGACACCGCGCGCGTTTGCGTCATAAGCGTGATAGACGAGTTTGTCGCCGGCTTTATCCTGCAGAATCGCGCACCGAACGCATCGAGACAAACTTGAAGCGCGCCGTCGAGTTGGAGCCGTCGTTTGCCGCCGGTCGACTTGCCCTGGGAAAGTTTTACTTTCCCACAGGCCGTCTCACTCAAGCGCAGACCGAGTTGGAACAAGTCGTCAAACTTAATCCGGAGCTGACCGGTGCGTACTATCAACTCGGCCTCGTGTACACAAGGCTTAAACGCACTGCCGAAGCTCAGGCGACTATGGCTACGTTCAAACGTCTGAATGAATCGCGGCGAACTCAAGAGCGCGAAGACGTGCGCGAAATCGTGCGCCGCCTGGCGGACGTGGTTTTCTAATGCGCTTGCTCCAAAACGCCGAAGGCGTTCGCCAATTGAAGACAGTTTGAATAACGCCGAAGGCGTTGGCTAATTTCAGCCCAGGGTTGGAGCACAGCGACAACCCTGGGTAAAAATAAAAGAGATGCGTTCAACCCTGAAGGGGTTCCTACCGGGAGAAACCCTTTCAAAGGGTTAATCAGAAATATTAGGATGCTATTCCCATGGCAGTGAGCAGAAAACTACTCATCCGTGCTTACATCATGCTGCGAGATGAGATCGATTATGCGGAATTCCAACGCCGTGCCGTCGCAGCTCGGTCTGCCCCACTAGCCCATGGGCGTTAATGCCCGGTACCCTGATTGG
>DASYSD010000006.1:0-39168 GCA_036003745.1 Pyrinomonadaceae bacterium | reverse complement strand
ACTTGCCCCCCGAAGGGGACTTTCGCGTTCGACTTGCATGTCTGAGGCACGCCGCCAGCGTTGATTCTGAGCCAGGATCAAACTCTCGTTATAAGTTTGTTCTCTGGAACATTATCTATTACTGGTTCTTTCTGTTCAGTTTCGATAATGACTCTTGCGAGTTTTGCGCGAACTTTATCGTTCGCGTTTTGACTCTCAAAGGTCTTGAAACGGACACGCTCTATCTAGTTTTCAAACATCGAGTTCCAAATTGTATTTGGATTGCCTTACGGACGACCTAAACTCGCCACAAGCAAACGGGGATATTAACCAACGACCCCAACTCTGTCAAGCGACATGGCCTGGATTCTCCGATTTATCCGGAGAATAAAAAGCGTCGCAATCTCCTCGCAATCATCCGAGGAAAAGCGACACCTAAGGTCGTCACGAATTCCCTGTTCTCAAACCCCTTGATGCCTCCCGTAAAGAGGAATGGGCATTATAGGGACAAAAATTTACTTGTCAATAGCTTACAGTGCTCACAATCAAATTTTATTTGCCTGTGTGAGGCACGCGTTTTCAAAAGCGGGAGTTAGATGTTTCTTAAGCCGTCGGGTTGTCCAGTTTTGAGTAATACGTTCCCCCGTTGCAACCACGACAAAGAGGGTCCCCATTGCCATCAATGACCTCGCGACCGTCATTAACACCTTCGCCGCAAACCACGCATGTCACTCTCGAGCGCGGGCTACCGGGAACGTCGAATTCACTCAATTCAACCTCAACCAACTCCGTCTTGAATAATTCATCATCGGTGGCCTCTGAATAGGCCTGGAACTGACGCTGTCGTTTGTTCTCGATCTCCGGATAACGCTCATCGGCGAGATTTCTTGCGGTCTCCAGAGCCACAATGCGAACCGCTCGCTTGTTTTCAGTGTTCAGGAACGTCGCCGCGACCTTGCCGTAGTCAACGTATTTCAAACTTCGCTTTCCGAGTCGCACACCCGTAACCGCACTGATGGCATCAGCCATGCAGCGATCGATTTCGACCCAGACGATCAGCTTCTTTCGATCAGCGCCGCGTGGATCATCGACACCAATTGAACTGCAGCCGAGTAGCGCCATACGCGTGCCGAGAAGTTGGCCAGCACACATGTGGCCGTGCAGACGCTCACATTCCGCTAATAGAGTTTCGATCGATTCCATTTCAGATAACTCACCAGGGAGAACAGGCTTGAGGGAGTAAAGAGCGGTGTTTCGGCTGTTGGAAGATAGTCGTTCTTATTGTCGACCTCGCCGGCCAGATCCGAAACATAAATGGCTGTTACTCTGTTAATGGTGCGCCGTGCGGATGTCTTCATCTTGTCGTTATCCGCGCGGCGAACCATCACAAAATGATCTGTGTTGACGAATTGCGCGAAGCTGTTGCCTTCAACAAAAACTCCCCGCGATTTCACTCTTGAGAGGGCTTCCTTGATCCCGTTTTCAACCTGATTGTCGGTTGCGATTAACCAGTGGACGTTTGCGGCTCCTGCGTCCCAGTAGCGTCCCGTGTCCTTTCCTGGTTCGTAAGTCTCGGCACGACCGGAACGAACGAGAGGTTCTTCAGACAGGAGGTGACTCACGCAACACGCGTGGGGATCCTTGCCACACGAGCGATAGTGACCGCGAGTTGTTTTGATCGCCTCCCAATCCGGAAACCATTGGAGCAATTCACACATCAGCGTCGTCTTTCCGACGTCGGAATTGAAACCACCAACACCGATGATGATAGGTTGGTCCATACTCTCGGATCTCGAATCAACCTTAACGACGTCGTCTGCCCTGGGGGATAATGTTGGGAGCGTTGATCTTCAACACACCGCGCGCGTCTTTGTAAAGACTGTAGCGAACTTCCTTCGGCGCGGCACCTTCCTCTTCCTGAACACGCACCGTAAAGCTCTTGCTGTCGCCTTGCCCTTCAACCTTCGCCGGCAAGTAACCCTTTACGTCCGGACTCCGATAAGCAGTGTAATGCTCCTGATTGCGCTTGTCGTAGCCAAGTACATAGATGCGGTCGAAGTCAGGTTCATCAACTCCATGCGGCTGATTCGAACTACTTTTTTCGAGTATCAACCAGCTTCCTGGTTTTGCTTCTCTGCCTGCGTCCTTATCCGCAGCACTCCTGCTCTCGCCATCGAGACGCTGCCACGCCACAAACTCACGTCCGGTGCGATAAAAAATAATGTCACTCGGCACGGCAAGTTCAACCTGCTTCCCGTAAATCCAGCCTGCCGGCGCCGGCGACGTTTCGGTTGTTAACTTCACCTTGTACCAGAGTTCATTTGTGTCTTCCGGTTCCTTCTCTTGGTCACTCTGCTGCCCCGCTCTTGCATTCCCCTGCTGCGCGCTGCCCGCCTTCGGCGCAACGTCGGTCTCGATCGCCTCTGACGCTTTCGGTTTCGGCACACGCTTCCAACTAATAATGTCGAAACTCGATCCGCTATCGAGTCGCATCATGATGTTTTCATTGCCACTGCGATCCGCCGTCAGTCGAAGGTTCGAGCTCGCACGAAGTTGCCCTGTCGCCTGTGCGGGAACATCCTTGTCTTCCGCCGCCAGCTTCTTTGATTCTTCCAGCACATCGTCCGGCATGACGTTGCGTGCCTCGATCCAGCCCTCAGTGGTATCCGTGTCGCGAGCCTTAACACGCAGCCAACGCTCTTTTCGTAGGTTGTCGCTGGGATCTGTTACGTCTGTGGAGTCGAGTATGTCGACAACGTCGCCCCGGTTAACCTGCAAAAGGTCTGCCGCCACCACAGCTGTCGAACTACGGATCTGGGCGCGACGAGCGACGATCACGCCCGTGCTGCTCCTCTTCGCCAATGTCTGGCAGCCAAGGGAAATCAAAACGAGGGAGAAAACAAGTAGAGTCTTACCAAATCTCATTCGTGTTCCTTCGAAATCTACTTCCGGTAACCGAGCGAACGCAGTAATTGCTTCTGTTCTGCACTCAGCCCTCGGTTAATTCGCAATTCCGACTTCTTGCCGGATGAATCCAACGTCAATCCATACGCTGGGAGGACCTGTTCAAGTTCGAGCCTCGCACTGCTCTCTACATACGACTTTGCGAAGCCACTCATCCGAGGCGCCGAATCGAGCACACCAATTATAACTTCATTTCCGTCTGCGTTGGCAGCGACTCGGCCATTAAAAAGCTCTCGATACCGATCCGCCAGAGTCATGTTGCCGGCGGATTCTTTTCTAATTTTTAAATCATACAGAAAAGCGACCAGCATTCCTTTGTCGTAAACCAGCGGACCAGTCGTGGTCCAACGCCTTTCCGATGCTTCGATGAGTGAAATGTCGCCGGCGTAAGAAAGATAAGAATCGTAAACACGAGCCAGAGTGTCGAGGTACTCCTGAAAGTTTATGACCTTCAACTGTAGCGCCGTTTGCAAGGCCGTATACAAAGTGAAGCCCTCGAAGAACCAGTCGTAATCACCTTCGAGTTTGAGCCAATTGGGGACCCAGAGATGAAAAAGCTCGTGGGTAAAGATAACGGTCAGTTGTCCGCTCCAGCGATTGAAGTCAGCTAGCGGATCGATCAGCAAGACAACGGTAGAACCTCGTGTTTCGGCTCGCCACTTTGTGCTACCGACTTTAACCGGAAGTGGCGCGATCATGATGGACGCGCCGCCCGGTAACTTCACTCCGGTAAGCGCGGAGTATCGCTTCAGAACTTTGGCGGCGGAATCAAGGACGTCGCGATCCTTGAAAGGCCACGTTCCGGCAAGCAAGGTCTTGAGCGACATTCCGTCGACATCCCTTGCGGCTCTACGAATAGAACGCCCTACGAAAAAGACCGCCTTTTCGGGCGCAGCAATCTGGTAAAGACCACTGTCGTCACCGGAATTCGAACTGGCGACAGACCATCCGGGAGGTAGTTCGAAGCGAACAGAAAGACTTGAGAAATGCTGGGGCAGCAAGTCGGCAAGCATTAGCAGGCCGAAATCTCCGGCGATCCAACTAACGTGTGATACATCGGCAGCACCGGGTTTTGAGACGTTAACTTTGTAACTGATTTTGCGGGCGCCCAAATCAGACCGGAACTCGCCTGTCGCAATCTTCCTCGCTTTCGCATCCTGTTCAGAAGACGTGGTGGCACGAAAGTCTTCAACTCGTTCCGCGATTCCAAGGACGCCGGCGTAGGCATTCCGGAAGGACCAGGACCTGGAGGGAGACAGTAAATGCGCCTCGATGCGGGCCTCGCCACCCGTCAGTACTGTAATCGTGAAAACGCCATCCGTGTTTGCCTGAGCAGTGACAACAGCGGAGCAAAGAACAATCACTACTGCTATTGAGATTCGGTAAAGAGAAACTCCCGCAAAGGCGCAAAGGCGCAAAGGAAGACAACTATTTTGCATTTCTTTGCGTCTTTCTTCGCGCCTTTGCGCCTTTGCGGGAGTTATCTTCACGCTTAGGAGGTAAAGTGAATTGCCTTTGCTAACGGCTGTAAGTACAATTCGGGAGCCCCTGACTCTAACACACAACTGACGGACCAGTGACCAGCATGTTGATGAGAGCATTCCAAAACCAGAGCGCCAACCTGAAGCGTGGCCTCGGTCTGTTGCTGCTCGTCATCATTTTTTATGGCACTACGGTCGAGGCCGCGCACCGGCACGGGAGAGTCGCACCAACGGCACCCAATGCTGCCTCGTTCGAACAGACTGGGTCGACAAATAAAACTCCCATCGGTCAGTCAGGCTGCAGCGACTGTCTAATCTGTCAACTTCACCAGAACTTCTCGGCCACGCTGATATCGGTAAAGCCGCTGTCGGAGCCGTTAGTTCGCCAAGCTCAGGCACCTCAGTTAGAGCCCGTTTCAATTCGTTGGACCGCCAACAGCCCACAGTCAGGTCGAGCGCCACCTCAAGCCAACTAGAACCGCCCACTTCGTGTGGTGGTTTCACTGTGCGAAGAAATATGCGGAGCGAGCAAAACGGATCTCCAACGGGAGAGCTCGATGCTGCGCCCCGCATCGCCTACAGCGACCATTCTAGGAGGCTTGATGCAATGATATTTAATGTTTCATTTAAAGCTGCAATCGTTTGCGGCGTTCTGCTTTTATTTGGGCCGACACTCTTCGGCCAGGCAAGAATCAGCAGTGTTCAGGGTGTGGTGAAGGATCCAACTGGCGCACTGGTTCCCAATGCGACCATTACTGTAACTCAGCCGGTTACCGGCTATCGTCAAACAACTCAGACCGATGCACAAGGCGCTTTCAAGCTCGTCAATCTACCGTTCAACACATATAAAGTGCGCGCCGAGGCGGCTGGTTTTCGTCCCGCTGAAGAATCAATCGATCTCGAGACGACGATTCCCCTGAACCTCGAGCTCTCAGTATCTCTCGAGGAAGCCACTGCGGCCGTCACTGTAACCACGGGCGGAGCGGCAATGCTCGAACCCGATCGCACTTCGTCGGACACGGATATCAATCAGTCGATTCTCGAGCGACCGTTGGGAGCAGCTCCATCTCGCGCAATAGAATCGATCGTAGCTTCGACACCAGGTTTTGTTACTGACGACAACGGTCGCATGCATCCACGCGGGTCTGAGTCTCAAGTGCAATATGTCATCGACGGCGTTCCGGTGACTGACAACATGTCAGCCATCTTTTCAACGAGTCTGGATGCGAGAACGTTGCGCACTGTCGAAGTATTAACGGGCGGGATTCCCGCCGAGTTTGGTGACAAACTCGCCGGCGTAATAAACGTCAACACTCGCTCCGGGCTTGAAGGACCAACGCAGGGTGGAATTTCGTTTTCCGGAGGAAGTTTCTCCACCGGCGAAGCCGCGGCTGATTTTTCGACGCATACTAAAAAGCTTGGTTTTTTGACTAATCTGTCAGCCAGCACATCGCAACGTTATCTTGATCCACCAACCCTCGATAACTTCCATAACTTTGGTCGCACCGGAAAAGCCTTTTTCCGGCTCGACTATCAGTTTGACTCGAACAACACTCTGCGTGGAGTGTTCAATTTCGGCGGATCTAACTTCCAGGTGCCGAATCGAGTCGCACAGGAAGTTGCGGGACAAGATCAACGGCAGCGACAGCGCGATAACTCACAGAACATCAGTTACCAACACATCTTTTCACCAAACTCTGTAGCTCAATTCTCTTTCTTCCATCGACAGAGTAAGTCAGAACTGATCAGCAATACTCTTTCGACGCCGGTGGTGGCGAACCAGGATCGGACACTTCAGAACTACGGCGCAATCGGATCGCTCGCGCTCACACGCGGTAGTCACAACATCAAGGTTGGTGGACAAGTAACGATCACGCCCGTCGACGAACACTTCAATTTCTATCCAACGACAGCGTTTTCCGACCTTGAAGATGGGGAAGGAAATGTTTTTCCGAATCCCGTAAATAACTTCAATGCCGCGAATCCATTCGTCTTCGATCAGTCAAAGACCGGCCGTACGCTTAGTGCTTACGTGCAAGATCGGTTTACTGCATTCAAGAATATGACGTTGGATCTTGGAGTTAGATACGACAACTACAAGCTTCTGATAAGCGAGCAGGCAGTCAGCCCGCGTGTGGGTTTCGCCTATTACATTCCCAAAACGCAGACGACTCTGAGAGCGTCGTACAACAGATTATTTCAACCACCGCCCGCAGAGAATTTATTGCTGGCAAGCTCACCGGCGGCAGCAGCATTGTCACCGATATCAGTGCTGCAGGGCGTTACCACGGTTAACCCGATTCTTCCCGACAAGCAGCATGTGTTCGAGGCAGGCGCACAACAGTTACTCTCGAAGCTTTTCCGGTTGAATCTGACTGTCTATCAGAAGCGAATCAAAAACTTCTCTGACAAGGATCAGTTTTTCGAAACTGGGGTCATCTTTCCGATCGCGATCTCTTCAGGTCGTGTGACGGGCGAAGAAGTCAGGCTCGAGTCGACCGAGATACATGGCTTTCACACCTTCGTCTCATACGCGAATGCGCGAGCTTTTGGCGTAACGCCGATCACGGGTGGACTCTTTCTTGGTGAAGATCCGCAGGACCTGTTTCTGCAGGGGCTCAAGTTCGCAAACGACCACGATCAACGCAACGAAGCGCAGTTTCAAGTCAGTTACACCCACCGCCCGTCGGGCATATACACGAGTTTTAGTGGGCGGTACGATTCGGGTGTTCCGGTCGATGTGGAACCCGGGACGACGCTGGCTGACTTCGTTGCCGAGGGATTTGATCCACGTTTATACAATGAAATCGACTTTCAGAGGGGTCGAGTCAGGCCTCGGACGGTTCTCGATTTCTCGGTGGGCGCCGACCTGATGCAGAAGGAACGGGTGTCGATGAACCTGCAGTTTGACGTTCAAAACCTGACAAACGAGCTGTTTCTCTATAATTTTGAGTCGGTTTTCAGTGGAACGCACGTGGGTTATCCGCGGCTGTTCAGCGGGCGGCTCACGCTCAAATTCAAATAGACTGAGCCACATCCGTGGCTAATACTTTCTTTGAACTGCGGCCCTCTGGGGGACGTATGCTAGAATGCGTTTCTTGTTTCGCCCCAAATCCCGAGGATTTCGCCGTGAGCCTGGTCAAGATTATCGTAATCACGATTATCGTTATTCTCAGTATTCTGCTCTTCGGCCGTTTTTTCGTTTAGCCGAACGGCTGATGCTGCGTTTCGCGGTTCTTGTTTTATTTCTCGCCTGTCTCGCCACAGCAGTCCGGCCTACTACTGTACTGGCTCAGCAAAGCACGGATGAAGATGAGGTCGTTCGTGTAAACACCGATCTGCTTCTCTTTCCGATCCGCATTCGCGACAAAAAAGGTCAGGCAGTTTCAGGTCTTACGGAACAGGATCTGACGCTCAAAGATCAAGACCAAGCCACGACCGGCGTCTATTTCTCTCGCGGCGCAGATCGCGTAGCGATGTTGTTCGCGCTCGATCAGTCAGGCAGTCTGCGTCAGATCATCGAGCAACAGCGAGAAGCGGCGCTCGCACTCTTCTCGCGTTTTGGCGAACGATCAAGCGTCGCAATTCTCCGTTTTTCCGACACTGCGACACTCGTCGCGCCTTTCACAAAAGACCTCGAGAACGCACGCGCCGCCTTTAGATTCAGGGCGGCGCCGAATGCAAAAACTGCCATCTTCGATGCCGCCGCAACATCTCTCAAAGCGTTTGACGATCTAACTCCGAGTCGTACTGAACGCCGCATCGTCGTGCTGATCAGCGATGGCCTGGACACACGCAGCCGAACCGGCGCTGAGACTGTTATTGAAGCCGCGCTGGAACAACACGTCTCGTTTTATGTGATTCACCTGCCGCTGTTTGAGCCACGCGACGGGCGACTCGAAGTCAGACGTCCAACGAAAGGGTTTAAGGAACTTGCAGAGAAGACTGGCGGAAAATACTTTCTCGTCGGCGACCCTAAATCAGCACTCGCTCCGAAGCCGGCTGATCTCACGCCAATTTTTCAGGCTATTGAAGAAGATTTGAAAAGCCAGTACCTTTTGGGTTTCTATATAGCCGAAATCAAGCGCGACAATCGCGAGCATGTTTTCTCTGTGAGTATGAAATCGCAAGGTGTCGAATACTCCGTGGGACGCATGGGCTACTCGCGCACGCACAAGTTCATGATCAATCTACCCCCAAGCGAAAAGAAGCCTAACTCTGACAATCCGCATGACTGAAACCAGCGACCTTCAGCTTCGACCCATTCGACGCGCATTAGTAAGTGTTTCCGACAAAACAGGAATAGTGGATTTCGCACGCGAACTCGCGCAGTTCAACGTTGAGATCATCAGCACTGGCGGAACGGCTAAAGCTCTGCGTGACGCAGGCATTACCGTGCGCGACATCTCCGACGTTACCGGCTTTCCGGAAATGATGGATGGACGCGTAAAGACGCTCCATCCGCGTGTTCATGGTGGGCTGCTTGCTATTCGCGATAATCCAGAGCATTTGGCTGCCATGCAGCAACACGGGATCGAACCGATCGACATGGTCGTAGTCAACCTTTATCCGTTCGCCGAAACAATTACACGAGAGGGGGTCACACTTGATGAAGCGATCGAACAGATCGACATTGGTGGCCCAGCGATGATTCGTTCCGCTGCGAAGAACGCTCAGGATGTCGCTGTCGTGGTGGCTCCGTCACTCTACGACAACATTATCTTTGAGATGAGAAGTCGTGACGGGTCTTTGTCACTAGCGACGCGAAGACGTCTGGCCAGATCAGCATTTGAGCAAACAGCGATTTACGACATGTATGTGAGTTCTTATCTCTCTAGCGTGGGGCAGATTCCGGCCGATCCAGCCGAAGCCGACACTATGGGCATTACTGGTGTGGTCGGGACTTCAGATGTCGACACAAACATCGCAGAGGAGTTTTCTGTCGAAGAATTTAAGGGAAAACTGCCAGGTCGGGCATCATGGACCATTGGTAAGATGACCGATCTTCGGTACGGCGAAAACCCTCATCAAATGGCGGCACTTTACCAGATGGCGCAAAACGGCGGCGTCGCGAATGCAGAAGTGCTTTCCGGCAAAGAGATGTCGTTCAACAACTACGTCGACGCAGATGCGGCGTGGAACCTTGTCTCGGATTTCGACGATACTGCCTGTGCCATCATCAAACATACAAACCCTGCTGGTGTTGGCCTGGGACAAACACCCGCGGAAGCTTACACAAAAGCCTTGGCAACCGATCCGGTTTCTGCCTTCGGCGGAATCGTGGCGTTCAATCAAACAGTCGACTCGGTTGCTGCTCAGGAGGTAGTCAAGATATTCACCGAAGTGGTGATTGCGCCTGAGTACGACGTACCCGCACTCGAGATCCTGAAAGCGAAGAAAAACCTCCGGGTTCTCCGATTGAAAAAAGCAAAAGCCGGCAAGAAACTCGAGTTCAGACAAGTCAGCGGTGGCATGCTGGTCCAAACAGCCGATGATCATAAACTCGACCCGCGCGAACTTAAGGTTGTCACCGCACGTCAACCAACAGGGGAAGAAATCCGTGCGCTGCTTTTTGCCTGGGTCGTTTGCAAGCATACGAAGTCAAACGCGATTGTCTACGCTCGAGATGGACAAACGGTCGGTGTTGGTGCGGGACAGATGTCGCGAGTTGATTCAGTGAAGATTGGGGCGATGCGAGCGCAGTTACCCGTAGCCGGTTCAGTCCTTGCTTCCGATGCGTTCTTTCCGTTTCGCGACGGAATCGACGAAGCGGCCCGCCACGGCATCACGGCTGTGATCCAACCCGGCGGTTCGGTGCGCGATGATGAGGTGATTGCCGCCGCAAACGAGCACGGTTTAGCGATGATGTTTACAGGCGTAAGGCATTTCAAGCATTAATTAGCCACGGATTTTCGCGGATCAGTGACGGATCCGGTTTTTCATCCGTATAATCCGTGGCACAATTCGCACGAGAAGTGAGCGTTAAATTATGGCTGAAGATCAAGACCTGATTAACAACCTCCCCTCAATCCGCTGCCGTTACTGCGGCCAACGAAATCAAGTCCGTGTGGACTCCGGCGAGGCACGCTGCGGTCGTTGCCGCCTGCCGCTTTCCGATGCACCACACAAAAAGTTTGCAAGATTAGACAAGGATCAGTACATCCACCCGGCTGATCGCCGCGCGCTCGCCGCACTGCGGGCGATTCCGGGAATCGATACGGCTTTGAAGAAACTGCTTGCGGTCACGGGTGAATCTGCGATTCGCGTGATCTTCACTGCCAGCGCTGTGAAAGTCACACCCACACAGTGTCCGGATCTCTACGCGAAGCTTCAGATTGCCTGCACCACTCTCGGCGTCGACATGCCGGAACTATTTGTGCAGCAGAATCCGATCGTCAATGCCTTCACCGGCGGTGTGGAACGTCCGGTCATCGTGCTTTATTCACAATTGATTGAACGACTCAACGACGAGGAAGTACTCGCAGTTGTGGCGCACGAAGTTGGGCACATTCACGCGGAACATGTGCTTTACCTGACAGCCGCGCGTCTGATTGAGTTTCTCGCCAAGAGCGCCGTGCTGGCGTCGCCACTGACGTTTATCGTCAAAGAGCTACTCACGATGAGTATGCGCGCGGCGTTACTCGCGTGGGCCAGGCGGGCTGAGCTTTCGTGCGATCGCGCTGCATTGCTGGTTACGCAGGACGCAAACATCATTGGTCGCACAATGATGAAGTTGAGCGGCGGCACCTTCGCTTCTCGAGTCGATTACGATCAATTCCTGGCCCAGGCACGCGACTTCCAAAAGAACTACGACGAGAAGGCACTCGATCGCTTCTGGGCAGACGTGATCACTTCAGGCATGACTCATCCGTTTCCGGTCTGGCGCGTTTCAGAAATTTTGCAATGGGTTGAAAGCGGTGAGTACAAAGCTCTGATGACAGCGCCTGAAAGCGCCGCAGCATAGGTCTTGTAGGACCTATTCCAGTAAAACTATGCTCAAAGACAAAAATGGAGTCATCTTTGGAGTCGCGAATAAGCGCTCCATCGCCTGGGCCACTGCGCAGGCACTTCATGAAGCGGGCGCAAACCTCGCTTTCACCTATCAGGGCGATCGTCTCAAAGAAAATGTCGAAAGTCTTACAAACGAAGCAATGCCCGGCTCGTTGCTTTTGTCGTGCGACGTGGCGAAACAGGAAGAGGTCGATGAGACCTTTCGCCACATTGGCGAAAGGTTTGGCCGGCTCGATTTCCTGATTCACAGCATCGCCTTCGCTCCGCGTGAGGCTCTGGGTGGCGAATACCTGGACACGAGCCGCGAGGCTTTTCTCACCGCACTCGAGATCAGTGCTTATTCTTTGCCGCAACTCGCTCGTGCCGCCGCACCTTTAATGACCGAAGGCGGCAGCATCGTTACGATGTCGTACTACGGCGCAGAAAAGGTCGTCGCCGGTTACAACGTGATGGGAGTGGCGAAAGCAGCGCTCGAGGCAAGCACTCGCTATCTCGCAAAGGATCTTGGACCACGAAATATTCGCATCAACGCTATCAGTGCTGGTCCCATTCAAACTCTTTCGGCGCGCGGCGTTGCTGATTTCAGCACCATGTTGAAACATCATGCAGAACGAGCACCGCTCGGTCGCAACGTTGAGGCGCGTGAAGTCGGAAACACCGCAGTTTTCCTCTGTAGCCCGATGTCTTCCGGTATTACAGGCGAAGTGATTTACGTCGATTGCGGCTATAACATCATGGGGATCTGATTAACGCGGATTGCAGACAGATATTCACGGATAAGAATGGAAAAGAAAGAGAAGCGAACTCACAGACAACTTCCGGGGACCACACAGGACGAGCAACTGCTTGAGAGTCCGCGGCCAGACGAGTTTAAACACACTGACCCTTGGCGCGTGTTCCGGATCATGGGTGAGTTTGTCGAGGGTTTCGATGAACTGGCAACGCTGAGTCGCGGGATCGCGATCTTTGGCTCTGCGCGCACCAGACCTGACGATCCGGATTACGAGGCCGCACAGGAAACCGGGGCGCTGCTCGCAGCGCAGGGATTTGCCGTCATTACCGGCGGTGGACCAGGGATCATGGAAGCCGCTAATCGCGGCGCGTTCGAAGCCGGCGGCATGTCAATCGGATGCAACATCGAGTTACCGTTTGAGCAAAGACCAAATGCCTACCAAACGCTCAGCCTCACGTTCAAATACTTCTTCGTTCGCAAGATGATGTTTGTTAAGTACAGTCTTGCGTTTGTGATCTTTCCCGGCGGGTTTGGCACCTTTGACGAACTCTTCGAGGCGCTCACGCTGATCCAGACGAGGAAGATCCGCAACTTTCCAATCGTGCTGTTTGGCAGTCATTACTGGAGTGGACTGCTTGCATGGTTGCGTGAAGCAGTCTTACCCGGTGGCAAGATTGCCGAGCACGACCTGGCACTGTTTCACGTAACCGACTCGCCTGCAGAAGTGGTCGAGATCGTAATGCGGAGTCAGAGCTCACTTACTGAGTTGGATAATCCTATCTCCGACGAAATCAGAGTCTAATCTGTGGCTTCCCTTAACCACTTGAGGTAGGGTGCCGAACCGGCAACGACAGGAACTGCGATGATTTCTGGTGTGTCGTAACTGTGCAGAGCCCGGACTTCCCTCTCCAGCTCTTCAAACTTTGATCGGGTGGTCTTGGCGAGTAATAAGACTTCCGGCGCGCGCTCGATCTTTCCCTGCCAGCGATAGACCGACTCCATTTCCGGCAAAATCTGAACGCAGGCAGCGAGGTGTGCACCAACCAGCATGTCCGCGAGTCGCGCAGCCTCTTCTCCGTTGCCCGCGGTCATGAAGACGATAATTGCATCAGCAGCATCGTCCGACATCGTAAACTACTCTTCTTCGTCGTCTTCTTCTGTACCATACTCTGCTTCGAGTGATCCACCGGTAAGCGGCGTCGTATCTCTACCGAAGAAAGCCTTGTAGAGCTCTAATGCGCGATCGGCATCGCGTTCGTCCACCAGAATCACAGCGCCTTCCGAGGTCGCTGACAGCAATGGTGATAAAGCATCCGAACCGCCAGCCTTCACAACTGAACGAATCCCGTTCTGTCTGAGAATGTCGTTCACCATTTCTGCTTCCGCCGGTGAGCCTAGTTTGTGCAGTTGCACGAAGCTCGCTTCGCTACTGTCGTGAAAAGTATTCTCGGGAGTTAATTTCTCGACGAGCTGAGTTTCGTCGTCGGGGCAACGAGTGATACCCGGTTCGTATTCAGCCTCACAGACAGGACAGAACATTTGATCTCCTTCTTTGTGCTTTAGTTTAGTACTTTGCCAAAACAAAGCACAAAGTACAAAGCACGAAGGTCATTTAGCAACAAACGGAATCTCATCAAAGTGTGTCATCCGTTTGAACGCACGAAAACGGTCGTTGATCTCCGCGTGAGTCAGCCGCTTGACTCGCTCCGTGCCAAACTCTTCCACATTAAACGAAGCCATTACCGAGCCAAAAATCATCGCGCGTCTCATCGCGCTTTCGTCGAGGTTATCCTGGCTTGCCAGATAACCCATAAAACCGCCGGCAAATGTGTCGCCTGCGCCGGTGGGATCGAAAACGGCTTCGAGCGGGTATGCCGGAATTGCGAAATAAGTGTCTGGCGTAAACAGCGCCGCGCCATACTCGCCACGCTTGATAATCAACGCCCTTGGTCCCCACGTCAGAATTTCACGCGCCGCCTTGATGAGATTGGGAATGTTTGTAAGCTGACGAGCTTCAGCATCGTTGATAATCACGACGTCGACGCCCTTGATCGTGCGAATCAACGAATCGCGTGTGTGCTCGATCCAGAGATTCATCGTATCGAGCGCAACCAGCTCGGCATCGGGCATCTGTTCCCGTACGCCGCGTTGCAGATCCGGCTGAATATTGCCGAGAAAGAGTAGCCGTGAACGTTTCGACTCCTCCGATATCTTCGGTTGAAAGTCGGCGAAGACGTTCAAATCGGTATACATTGTCTGGGCGACGTTTAGATCGTACTCATAACGACCGCCCCAACGAAATGTCTTACCGTCTGCGATTCGTTCCACGTCGTGCGTATCGATACCGCGACTTTCAAAAATTTCCTGCTCGCCAAAATCGCCGCCCACTACGGCGACGATACCAACCTTTGTAAAAAAACTGGCCGAGATCGAGAAGTGCGACGCGGAACCACCAAGCATCTTGTCGCATTTACCAAAAGGTGTTTCGACCTCATCATAGGCAACCGATCCGACAACTAAAAGGGACATTTGTTTGTTCTTAGGGGTTTTGATCTTAGAGCTTGGTAACTACGGCGTCTTCGGAGCTTCGAGCGCGCGCAACTCCTCCTGCGCTTGTTTGGCGTACTGGCCGTTTGGATAGTCGCTAATCAACTTCTTTAGATAATCAACTCCCATCTCGCGAAACTGCTGCGAGGTGAGCGTTTTTTTCTCGCCACCGTCAAAACTGACGTAGAGCTCCGGTTTCTGTTTACCCTTATTCTGCGAGAGCCAGAGACTGCTTTGGCCGGCCATTAATAGGACTTCTTCGATCTTAGCGAAGTTTGGATTGCCGGCAAGGATCTCCTCACAACGTTTGAGAGCGGCAACGTAAGCTTTCTTCAGTTTGAAATAGTTTCTGGCGACTTCGAGATTGTGAAGCGAGTCGCGCTCCAGGTCCGGATCGCGCAGTGTTGCCTGATCCGGTCCGGTTTTCACCTGCGCAAACGTCGCGGGAGTAACTGCAAACACAAAAAGAAGAGCAAAGAATAGCAAAGACTTACTTCTCATAACTTACCTCAGTTCCAGGAAAGGTCTCACGCAGCGGCGCAACGGCGCAGAGAAAACGCAGAGAGCCATTTGGCCGTTTTCCGTGGCGTCGTTGCGCCGCTGCGCGAGAAAACTGTTCATAACAATCACGACGTCGCGTACTTTTTGATGATCGCCTCAAGCTTCTTTGTTGTCGCCTCGGGCCAGAGATTTGGCGCCGTGAAGATCGCGTGTTGCAGCGCTGAACCGCATTTACAGCTGCGCTCACCGTCCTTCATCAGCTTGAGTGCTTCCCGCAGAATCGTCTGCGCATTGCGTACGTTTTTGTTCAAGTACTCAACAACTGTCTCAATACTCACTGCATCATGCCCTGGATGCCAGCAATCGTAATCCGTCACCAGCGCGAGCGTGGCGTAACAAATCTCAGCTTCCCGCGCGAGCTTCGCTTCCTGCAGGTTTGTCATACCAATGATGTCCATACCCCAGGAGCGATAGACATTCGATTCAGCGAGTGTTGAGAAGGCCGGCCCTTCCATACAGAGATACGTGCCACCGCGATGGGCTTTCACATCAGTAGCTCGACATGATTGCTCCAACATGTCGCCCAGACGTTCACAAACCGGATGGGCAAACGAAATGTGCGCGACGATGCCTTCACCGAAAAATGTTGATTCCCTTACCCGTCCTCTCGTGCGATCAAAAAACTGATCGGGAATCACCATGTCGAGCGGGGCATACTTCTCCTGCAACGACCCGACAGCAGATGCCGACAGAATGCTCTCGACGCCGAGCAGCTTCATCGCATAGATGTTCGCGCGGAATGGAACTTCAGTCGGAGTTAGACGATGGCCACGGCCGTGACGCGGCAGAAAGGCAACACGTTCGCCCTCGAGAGTGCCGACGATGAACGAGTCGGATGGTGGTCCAAACGGAGTGTCAACTTTAACTTCCTCAACCGCCGTTAACTCAGGCATTTGGTAGAGACCACTACCACCAATGATGCCTACACGAACTCCTGCTGTACTCATGAAAGCTCTTAGTCGTTCCCGTGATAAGGAACCGGACTGAACTCCTTTTCTCCCTGTTGTAACCGGCACAGCGGTTCATCAGGATCGTGGTAGAAGACGCAGATCCAGTTTTCGCGCGCTGCCTGCGGCAAGAGTCTCTTCTTCGCTTCGAGAGTCTCGATGGGATAAAGATCGTAACCCATGATCCAGGGCAAACGAACGTGCGCCCGCATCGGTACCAGATCCGCGAAGCCAAACATCGTCTCGCCGTTTCGCTCGAGACGCCAGCACTGCATCGAGCGGTTGTGACCGGCGATCGTCTCCATGCTTAAACCGGGCACAACTTCATAGTCGGAGCTTTTTGCTTCAAGCTGTCCCGATTCGACCAATGGTTTCCAGTTCTCCGGTAAATAACTTGCCCGATCGCGTTCAGTCGGGCGATCCGCATGGTCCAACTCAGCGGCGGAGACGAAGTAACGCGCATTGGGAAAAGTTGGTACCGGAGCGCCTTCAGCGTTCAAACTGGTGTTGCCACCGGCATGATCGAAGTGCAGATGAGTGTTCACGACGATCGTGATCTCATCAGCAGAAACTCCGGTGCGCGCCTTTAGAGTCTCAACAAGGGGCCGGTTCCGGTCAATGCCGTACATCGACTGTTGCTTCGCAGACCACTTATCGCCAATTCCGGTCTCAATCAGAATCTTTTCTGAGCCCGTATCGACGAAGACGCAATTCATGTTCATGCGAATGCGGTTTTCATCGTCAGGCGGACACTCCTTCGCCCAGAGCTTACGCGGGACCACTCCGAACATTGCGCCTCCGTCAAGACGGAATTCGGTGTCCTGAACGATCTCGACGCGATAATCGCCTAACTGCATTGCAATCGCAGGAATAGGTCCTATAAGACTTGTTCGTCCTATAGGACCTATTAAGACTATTTCTGCTTCGGCTTCGCCGGACTCTTGCTCGCGTTCGGTTTTGCAGGCGACGGAGCGGGCGCAGCCTGTTGTTCCGGTGGCGCGCCGAATCCCGGCGGCAATTGTTGTGCGGGTTGCTGTTCGGGCGGCTTCACCTGGTAATTGTCAGCCACCGTTACATGTGAACGTGCAACAATCTCGTCGAGAAGTTTCTTTACTTTCTCCTTTTCGATTTCCGCTTTTGCTTTGTCACGCGGGGTTTGCGGTGGTCCAAACGGATTGCTGCCGGCTTCGCTGATCAGGATGTGACGCGCATGAACCTTTTCTTCTGTCTTGCCGTCTTTTGTTTCAGTCTTTTTCTCTTCCAGCTTAATGATGTGGAAGCCGAACTTGCTCGGGACTACGTCGCTGATCTCACCGGGTTTCAACGCATAAGCAGCTTGTTCAAACTCGGGGATCATGTCGCCGTGTCCAAACCAACCCAGATCGCCACCCTTGTCCTTGCTGCCATCAGTCGAGAACTCCTGTGCTAGTTTTGCGAAGTCTTCTCCGGCCCGCGCACGCTTCAGAACCTCTTCGGCCCTGGCTCGATTCTTCTTGTCCGTGTCCATTTCGGGATGGCTCGCCAGATACGCCGTGATCTCTGCGTCAGTCGCCTCCATCTTCTCCTTCAGCTTGTCCATGGCGTACTTCTGCGCTATTGCACGCGCGTGCTGCAACATCATCTGCAAACGAACTTCGGGCTTCTTGTCGAATCCCTGGTCAATCGCCTTCTTCTCCGCGATATAAATTCGGCCCAGACGCTGCTTCAGCATATTTAGCTGCTCGGGTGGAAATTCCTGTGAGGCAGCCTGCGGATCCTTACTCTTCACGTCGGCGATGAGCTGGTCAAATTTATGCTGATTAACCGGCTGCTTGAAAAACTCCTCGACCTCGGCGTCGGTAATGTCACCGCCGGCATTCTCACCCTGCTTCTCGAGATAGTATTGAGCGATTACGCTGGCCTTCTGTAACTCGAGCTGTCGCTTCATGTCGGGAGTGTTGCCGACACCTTGTGATTCGGCCTCTTCGGCTACGGCGAACAGGACTTTAATCTCTCGCGCGAAATCCTTGCGAGCCTGCTCATCACTTGCCAAACGAGCACGCATCTGGGGCGGCTGATCTTCGGCAATCAACGCCATGTCTGCTGCCGTTAATTCGACCGGGCCCGTTTTTCGTGCTTTTACCTGCCAGTAAATCAGACCCAGCGCAAAAATTACGGCGACAGAAGCCGCGATAAGAGCTTTTCTTGTAGAAGTCAAAATACTTTCCTTTCCTACTATTGATGCTGCACCAATTCGAGCAGCACTCCATTAACTGATGAGGGATGGACAAAAGCCACTAAACAACCTCCTGCACCTACCCGGGGGGTTTCGTCGATGAGGCGTGCTCCTTTGTTTTTTAGTTCAGCCAGCGACGCGTGTATGTCCACAACGTCGATTGCAATATGATGCATTCCCGGCCCGCGTTTAGCGAGAAACTTTCCCACGGACGTTTCGGCGCTCAGCGGCTCGAGTAATTCGACGTGAGTATCGCCAACGGCCAGCATGCACACCTTGACGCCTTGTTCTGCAACTTCCTCAGTGGAATTAACTTCCAGGCCGAGGGCATCGCGCCAAACCGCCAAACCTTCTTCGATGCTTCGTGTAGCGATTCCGATGTGATCTATCTTCATGTTCTTTGAACTTAGAACTTTGTGCTTAGTACTTGGGAAGACACAAAGTACAAAGGACAAAGTACAAAAAACCAAGAACTAAGCTCCACTATCAGCAGCCTGAATAATCTCCTCAACCGCAGAATAAGGGTCTCGCTGGCGGGTTGCAACTTCGTCAGCCAGCCGGTTAAGCATAGCAACCGACGCCTCGGTTGCCAAAACGCGCGAAAGGAGACTCTCCCGCAATAATTCGACAATTCGCCAGCGGGCGATAGCTCTGCGCCTTTCGCTACTTACACGCGCGCCAAGCTGTGCCTTGCAAAAACTGTCAATCGCTCCGGCAAGCTCACCCACACCATGATTTTCCGTGGCCACCGTCTTAACGATGGGCGGGTCCCAGCCATCATCCCGCGATGCGAGCGAGAGCAGCGATTCGAGCTCCTTTTCCGTCGCAAAAACCCCTTCTTTATCAGCCTTGTTGATAACAAAGATGTCGCCGATCTCCATAATTCCGGCTTTAATCGCCTGGATATCGTCGCCCATTCCCGGCACCAGCACCACCACCGAAACATCGGCAGCTTTGACCACTTCGACCTCGTCCTGTCCGACCCCGACAGTCTCTACGACGATCTTCGAGTAACCGGCGGCGTCCAGAATCGCGACTGCGTCGACAGTGGCCCTAGCCAGTCCGCCGAGATTTCCACGCGTTGCCATCGAGCGAATAAAAACGCCGTCATCCAAGCCGAGGGTCTGCATACGGATGCGATCGCCGAGAATGGCGCCGCCGGAAAACGGGCTTGATGGATCTACAGCAACAATACCAACGCGCTCGCCTTGCTGCCGGTAGAACATCGCCAGCTTGTCGACGAGTGATGACTTTCCTGCACCCGGAGCGCCGGTAATTCCGATCACCAACGCACCACGGGAGCGCTGATAGATTTCCTTCATCAACGCAGGTGCATCCTTCGCGCCATCTTCAATCTTCGAGATGGCCCGCGCCACCGCCGCAGCTTCGCCACTGCTCACCCGCTCGCTGAGATTGTTGGTCGCTCGCATCCCTCAAAATTATTTCTCCCGCAAAGGCGCAAAGACGCAAAGTTAAGACACTAATGTTGCGCCTTTGCACCTTTGCGCCTTTGCGGGAGAAATTTTCCTCGCTTAAACGCTTCGCAGCACTTCACGCGCGATGATGATGCGCTGAATCTCCGACGTTCCTTCTCCGATCGTGCACAGCTTCGAATCGCGCCAGTACTTCTCTGGTGGATAGTCTTTTGTGTAACCGTAGCCGCCGTGCACTTGAATCGCCTCTTCGCAGACGTGAACGCTCACCTCGGAAGCAAAAAGCTTTGCCATCGATGACTCTTTCGTAGTCTTTTTGCCCTGATCCTTCATCCATGAAGCGCGATACATCAGGAGTCGCGCCGCGTCGATCTGCGTTGCCATGTCTGCAAGTTTGAACTGGATTGCCTGAAACTCGGCGATCGGTTTTCCAAATTGCTGTCGCTCTTTTGCATAGCGCACGGCTGATTCGTAAGCGCCCTGTGCAATGCCGACTGCCAACGCCGCAATGGAAATACGACCACCATCCAGTATCTCCATGGCGTTCACGAATCCCTGACCTTCTTCACCCAACAACTGGCCGTCAGGCACAAAACAGTCTTCAAAAACCACGCTCGCAGTTTCCGAAGCACGCAGTCCAAGCTTGTTTTCTTTCTTGGAGGGTGAGAATCCTTGCATTCCCTTCTCGAAGATGAATGCTGAGATGCCTTTGCTTCTTTGAGACTTGTCGGTAACGGCCATCGCCACGCAGGTGTCAGCGTGAATCGCGTGAGTGATAAAGTTCTTCGAACCGTTGACAATCCAACCTCCGTCGGTTCGCACGGCTGTGGATTTCGTGCCCGACGCGTCTGATCCAGCACTCGGTTCAGTAAGTCCCCACGCCCCTAAATGTTCGCCGCGCGCCAGCGGTTCGAGATACTTTTTCAGCTGTTCTTCGGATCCATACCTGTAGATGTGATTCGAACAAAGTGAATTGTGTGCGGCCACTGAAATGCCAACCGAACCATCGACGCGCGACAACTCCTCAATAATCGTCGCGTACTCGACATAACCCATTCCGGCGCCGCCATATTCTTCAGGGAAGATCACACCGAGTAACCCGAGCTCTGCGAGTTTTGGTTTGAGTTCGATCGGAAAGTGCTGGGATTCATCCCATTCGAGCACGTGAGGCGCGATCTCTGATTCCGCAAACTCGCGCACGCTCATCTTGATCTGTTGTTGCTCTTCAGTTAACTCAAAATGCATAGTGATAGGTTTTGTAACACAGATCGTGCGGATCTGTGTAAATCGATCAGGCGGATTTGTGGCGCTTCTTCATCATCCTTGCAACCTCAGCCGCAGTCAATAATCGCCAGCGGCCGGGCTTCAGTCTTTCATCCGTGAGAAAACCGATGCGCACGCGGCGCAACCTCAACACCGAATGTCCGATTAACTCAAACATGCGTCGCACCTGCTGGTTGCGTCCCTGATGGAGCGAGACTTCATACCAGGCGTTTGTCTGCGTTTCGTTGAGCTTGTCGATCTTTGCCGGCGCGGTGCGCGTGCCGTCTTCGAACGTCACTCCGCGTCGCAGTCTTTGGATGCCACTCTCAGGCGGCACACCTTTCACTTTCACTTCGTAGACTTTCACGACACGATTGCGAGCCGCAGTTACATAGTTTGTGAAATCACCGTCGTTCGTAAGCAGGAGAAGTCCTTCAGTGTTGAAGTCGAGCCGGCCCACCGGGTGCAGCTTGCCAAGCGCAGGTGGTAGGAGTTCGGTGACGAGTGGTCGACCCTCCGGATCGGACACGCTCGAGAGATAACCCTTCGGTTTATTAAGCAGAACGTAAGTTTTTTCGCGCGACTTAAGTTGAGGATTGATGAGCTTGCCGTTTACTTTGATGTGATCCTTTTCCGGATCAGCCTTCGTACCGAGTTCTTTAATAACTTCCCCATTGACCGTGACGCGACCTGCAGTTATCAACTCCTCCGCATGCCTGCGTGAGGCGACGCCGGCCGCGGCGATCAATTTTTGTAGACGTTGCTCCATAAAAAGAATAAGCCACAGATGAACACGGATTACACAGATCTATCCGAAAGAAAATCCGCGTTAATCTGCGGCAAAAAACTACGATCCGCCGCTCAAGTCGTGGAAGTCTTCGACACTCGGCAACTCAGATAAATCCTTCAGTCCGAACTGTAATAAGAACTCCTTCGACGTTCCGTACATCATCGGACGGCCGACAGTCTCCTTGCGTCCCTTCGCCACAATCAGTTTCTTATCCAACAGAGTCTTGATTGCTGAAGGTGACTGCACTCCACGTATCTCCAGAATCTCAGGAACAGTTACCGGCTGGCGGTATGCGATCACTGCAAGCGTCTCGAGCGATGCAATACTCAGCTTTGCACTGGGCCGTGTCTTCAGAAACTTACGGACGTGCTCGTGGTACTCGGGCCGTGTTGCAAACTGCCAACCACCAGCAACCTCACGCAACTGCAATCCGCCGTTTCGCCTATTGAACTCTTCGGCCAGGGCTGCAACCGTTTCGCTGACTACTGCCTTGTCTTCCTTGAGAACGTCGGCCATCGTCTTCACGCTCAACGGCTCATCGGAAACAAAGATCAGTGCCTCGATCACTCCGGCGCGTTCCGCCTGGCTCTGTGGTGAACTCAAGAGCGCATCATCCGCGTCATCTTCTTCCGCGGCAATCGACAACTGCTCCGCCTCGGCAACCATAGCTGCAAGTTCGCGACTCGCCTCTTCGTTCAGCGCCGCTTCGTCGATCGGCTGCTGATTCACACTCTCTTCGTTGCTATCCATTCCAATTGTCCATAGGTTTTTAGCCTGCTGCTCGCGCGACGATGTCGCCGAACGTTTCGCGCTGAAATAGTCTGACCTCAGTTGTTCGCACCAGCTCCAGCACTGACAGGAAGGCGAGCACGAGTTCGCGACGCGATCTGGCCCGCTCAAAGAAGACGCGCAGGTTGAGCTCACCGGCAGACATCACCATATTGCGTAAACGCTCAAGCATCTCAGCCATCGAGATCTCTTCGCGCTCGATTTCAAGCAGCTTCTCTTCCTTGTGTCGCGCCAAAATATCCTGAAAGACTTTCAATAAATCAAACAAGCCGACTGCCACTTCGGGATTGTTCTTGTCTGTTTCCAGTTCCGCTCGTTTGAAAACCGCTTGCTCAACTGTCGCGCGCGACCAGAGCATTTCCGCCGCGGCTTTGTATTTCTGATACTCCAGCAACTGATTAACGAGTTCTGAGCGCGGATCTTCTTCCTCTTCCGGCGCGGCAAGAGGATCGCGCGGCAGGAGCATCTTTGTCTTCAGTTCAATCAACGTCGCAGCCATCACCAGAAAATCGCCGGCAACAGCAATGTCCATCTCCTGCATCACGCGGAGGTAACGCAGATACTCGTCAGTGATACGGGCTACCGGGATGTCGTAGATACTGACGTGCTCCTGCCGAATGAGATGCAGCAGCAGGTCCAATGGACCTTCGAACTCACCGAGGAGGATCTTTAGATCATCCGTATCATCGTCGGAGACGATCTGCGGAACCGCGCCGGCGACCTTGAGTTGGGCGGAGCGGTCTTCGGAGTTCTCGACTACAGCTTGCGGGTTATTCTCGTCCATCATCAAAGGGGTGTTTATCCGCGGGACAAACCGGTTTTCTCGAATACCTGCTTCAGAGTCACACTTGCGATCTGTCTCGCCTTTTCAGATCCCTGATTCAGGATCTGATCGAGCTGCTCGTCAGTGATTTCTCTAACACGTTGCTGAATCGGTCGCAGAAATTCCACCGTCGCTTCTGCCAGATCGCCTTTCAACTGTGCGTAACCTTTGCCGGCAAAATGATCTTCTACTGACTGCGTCGACCTGCCAGTGATCAGGTGATAGATCTCGAGCAGGTTGTTGATTGCCGGACGCGACTCGTCAAAGCGAATCTCAGTGCCCGAGTCGGTCACCGCACGTTTGAACTTCTTTTGAATCGTATCGGCATCGTCCATCAACAACACGCAACCGTTTGGATCGTCGTCTGATTTCGACATCTTCTTTGCCGGATCGGACAAAGACATGATGCGCGCGCCGACCTTTGGAATGTAAGCGTCCGGCACTTTGAACGTTTCGCCGTAATCGCGATTGAATCGAATCGCGATATCACGAGTCAGTTCCAAATGTTGTCGCTGATCGTCACCGACGGGGACCAGATCAGTTTGATAAAGCAGAATATCAGCGGCCATCAAAATCGGATAGTCAAAGAGTCCGACCGTGATGTTTTCCTGTTGCTTGCGCGCTTTGTCTTTGTACTGCGTCATGCGCTCGAGCTCAGACATGCGCGCGATGCAATTCAGCACCCAGGTGAGCTCTGCGTGTTCCTTAACGTCTGACTGAACAAAAACTGTTGAGGCCGGCGGGCCGAGTCCGACAGCAAGGTAGATACGTGCGAGGTCTCTCGTCTTCTCCGCCAGCAGCTTTGGATTTTGCGCGATGGTGATGGCATGCAGGTTCACGATACAGAAAAAGCTCTCGTATTCGTGTTGCAATGCAACCCAGTTACGCAACGCGCCGAGGTAATTTCCAAGATGTACGTTTCCGGTCGGTTGTGCGCCGCTGAAGATTCGCTTTGTCATCTCAAACGCCGAGGTATAACAGATAGGCGACAACTCTTATAACAGGAGTAATGATCGCATTAAGAACGCCGACATAAATCAAAAGCACGAGAATGATGAAGCCGTATTGTTCCAACAGATCCATTACTGGTCGCATGCTGGCGGGCAAAAACGTATCGAGAACCTTACTGCCATCAAGTGGAGGAAACGGCAGGAGATTAAAAACCGCCAACGAAATGTTCATTACCAGCATGTCGCGAAGGAAAATTCCCACCGGCTCTTGCAATGACTCCGGAATCTGCGCCCCCGCACCAGTCATCAAGATGATTTTCAGGATAGTGAATCCAATGATCGCAAGGATGAGATTAGCCAAAATCCCAGCGATCGACACCATCACGTTTGCCAGATCCTTATTGCGCCATCGCAATGGGTTTACAGGCGTGGGCTTGCCCCAACCGATCAGGGGAATCGATGCCACTGGACCGCCAACCGAACCAAAGATAAATCCGACGATTGGGATCAACAACGTTCCAATTGGATCGGTATGCGCAACGGGATTGAGTGTGACCCGTCCCAACAGTCGTGCGGTGTCGTCCCCAAATTTGTAAGACATCCAGGCGTGCGCCGCCTCGTGGGCTGAGATCGCGAGCAGCAGCACCACCATATAGATTACCAGTTGCGGTATTATTTGTTCCGGGGTCAATGTAACACTCTCACTAACAAGACGAGGGCTCGATTAGAAGGTTCAACTTAGCATTCCGGCTTTCTCCGGTGCAACCGCGCGACTATCCTGTAAATCCAGTTAATCCTTTTACCGAAATCAGGGTAAAAGAGTTCCCTTTATCTGCGCCGGTAGACTGAATACAGAGTCGATCGACACAACGGCCATCTCACCCGCCGAGCTGAACGCAAGTCCAACCAGATTGATACCGGCGACAACGATTTTCGCTTCCGTTCCGTCCGGTGAAATACGAACGATCCCGCGCCGCCCGCGCAGCGCTGCCGCCACATACAAATTACCGTCTCGATCGAATGCGAGGCCCTGCGGTCGTCCCAGTCCTTTGAAAAACATGTCGACGTCACCGTCCGGACTGATCCGCCAGATCGAGTCGAAGCTTGTCACAGTTGGTCCACTGATGTAGAGCGAATCATCAGGACCAAACGCGAGATGGAATGCTGAGACCGACGGTTCAATCTGCGTCCAGGCTCGTTCTTCACCAATGCCGTTGACCTTGAAGATTGTTCCCGTGCGATCGCCAACATGCAGCAGACCGTTGCGATCGAATGCGATTCCAGTCGCAACTCCCATGTTGCGAGCGAACGCCGCCGCTTCTTTGAATGGAGTGATTCTATAAACAACGCCTTCGAGTCTGCTGCTTACAAACATCTGCCCATCGGGACTAAAAGCGATTCCGGTCGGGTTGGAGATGTCTCCGGAAAATTCAGAAACGTCGCCACTAAGATCGATTCTGAAAAGCGTTACCGGCAACTCTTCGCCGCGTGATCCAGAACGAGTGACGAAGAGCGCGCCGTCCTCCGGATCGAAGGCGGGATTAGCAACAGGATGGAGATCGCCGGCCAGCTTTTTCGCAAGCGTGAGATCTGCCGGCTCACTCACGTCGTCACCGCTCTTCAACCTGACTTCAACTCTGCCACCCTTTGTTTCTGGTAAGATTGCCAGTACGCGTTGTGGGCCAAGCGCGACAATCTGTGCCTGAGAGTCAGCAATGAGAACGGCACACTGCGAGGGCTCGCTGGTATCGAACCCCTCGCAATCGATGACAATCTCACCGCCCGCGATTCCGTAAGGCGGATCGATATTCACAATTTTTCCAGCGCTACCCATAAAAGTTGTTCATGATACAGGAAACCAGCGCCTTCGGCGTATTAACATCTGCCCCTATGTTATAATTTGCGCCCGAATAGGAAGGAAAAGGCCATTACCAGCGTTCTCGGCAACACTCTGGGCTTAAAACCAAATCAACTGCGGCGCATTGAAAAGCTGTACACTCGGCGCATACCTCCCGATCAAATCGTCACGCCTGAGTTTGCTCGGCAATTGGGCGAACTATCTCACGAAACACGAAGACAAATCGGAGCATTGATCGACCGCCAGGGGCATATTCAATATGTGATGGTCGGCGACAACCGGCGTATCGAGTTGCCGGATTTCAAACGTGTTCGCGTTGCGTCGGGCAGATTCCGCGGGCTTCGTTGCGTTCACACCCATCTCCGTGGCGAATCCCTAACCCAGGACGACTTAACAGACCTTGCACTGCTGCGTTTGGATCTAATGGCTGCCATCGACGTCGATGCCGATTCAGGACTTCCCGGACTTGTCCGTGCCGCACACTTGTTGCCCCTGCACGCAGGAGAGTTGGATAACGCAACCACACCTGAACTATACGCCTTTCTCGAACCGAAAATACCGTCGCAACTCGACCTCGATTTTCAGGCTCTGATCAATTCGCTTGAAGAAGAGATGGCGCGAAATCGACGCACGGCACGTCGTGCCGAAGTTCGCGATCGCACGATCCTCGTTGGTGTCGCCACTGGCTCACTGGCTGACGCGGAAGAGTCGATGGCCGAACTTGCCGAACTGGCCATGTCCGCAGGCGTCGTGGTTCAAGACCGCATCATTCAACGTCGTCCCGCGATCGATCCGCGCACGGTGCTGGGGCGTGGCAAGCTCGATGAATTGATTATCAGAGCGCTACAACTCGGCGCCGACTTGCTCGTGTTTGATAGTGAACTCTCGCCGGCACAGGTGAGGTCGCTGTCAGAAGCAACTGATCTGAAAATCATCGATCGATCGCAGTTGATTCTCGATATCTTTGCGCAGCGCGCGCAGTCGAAAGAGGGAAAAATCCAGGTAGAACTGGCTCAGTTGAAATACCTGTTGCCACGCTTGATTGCCGGTCAGGATTCGGCGTTCTCGCGTTTGGCCGGCGGTATCGGCGGTAGAGGCCCTGGTGAAACAAAACTCGAAACGGATCGCCGGCGTGTACGCGATCGCATCAATCGTCTCGAACGTGAAATCGAGGCGCAGCGCCAGCGACGTCAGGAACGTCGTAAGGGACGAACCAGACAAGGGCTTCCAGTGATTTCAATCGTCGGCTACACCAACGCTGGAAAATCCACGCTGCTTAATGCGCTCACAAAGAGTGACGTGCACGCAGAACAACGTATGTTTGCGACACTCGATCCAACGTCGAGAAGGCTGCGAATGCCGCGTGAACAGGAAGTCATCATCAACGATACCGTCGGTTTTATTCGTGCTTTGCCTCCCGATCTGCTTTCTGCCTTTCGCGCTACACTGGAGGAGATTAGCGACAGCACGTTACTGATCCATGCCGTCGACATCTCAAATCCTCGTTGGATACAACAGGTACAGTCAGTGAAACGAATCCTCGCAGATCTGAAGCTGGCAGAGATTCCGTCTGTTCTTGCTTTGAACAAGGCCGACCTGGTTGAACCGGAAATGGTGGAAGCGGCGGTGCGTCAGGCGCAGCAACTTGACAGCGGCGAAACGGTCGTCATTTCGGCCATCAAGCCGTCGACGTTGGTCGCTTTACTCGAAAAGGCTGGAGCGGTATTGGCCCGCAACCTCGCCGCCGCGTAAATATCAGCCACAGATTTACGCGGATGAACGCGGATCAGTAAAAGAATGGGACTTCGTCCACGATTCAAAACTCCTTTTAGCCAGGCGCGCGACAAGCTATTGGCTTACGTAGTTCGCCCGCTGATGGTCTTTCAGCCGCGCACACGCTTTCTGATTGGCTGCAGCGTTCTTGTTATCCTGACAACCCTGCTACTCCTCACCAGTCGCACTTCCGGTATCAACGAAAATTACAAGCTGGGCGAAGTGATCGGGCGCTCCATCGTTGCGCCCGCCGACTTAACGGCGGTCGACCAGCCAGAAACGGATCGACTTAAAAACATCGCGCGCGAATCAACACGCGCCGTCTTCAACTTCGATTCCAGTCGCGCGGAAACGTCAGTACAAAGCTTTCGCTCGGCCTGGGAAGATCTAAAGAAACAAAAAGATTCCGGGACAAAATCCTTTGTCTGGAACGGCGCCGGGGGTCCGGCGGTGGCACAGGCGATCGTCGCACACGACTTCAACGAAGCGGACCTCGAACGCATTGGCTCAGTCATCCGCGAAGTCGGCGCCGGCTACATTTACGACGATAGCGACGCTGATCGTCTGCAACAGGAGATCGTACTGGTTGACGTTCGCAATCCGGTCGCACAAATGATAGTGCCGGCGCCAAGAACGCGCATGGTTCCACTCTCTTCGGCGCGCCGCAGTCTCGAGATGCGGATCGTTACGCTTCAGGGTTGGTCGTCAGACCAAAAGAATGCCCTTACATCGGCACTTATTCCGCTTATTCGCCCCAACGTCGTTCTGGATCAAACGGCTACTGCGGCAGCACGAGAAACGGAAGTGAGCCGTGTTCAGCCAGTAGCGATCTCGCTGAAACGCAATCAGGTGGTCGCGCGCGAAGGAGATACGGTTACGCCCACCATTCTGGCGCAAATTGCGGCCATCAAGAGTGCCGGTCATGCAGGCAAACCCTGGCACAACTTCTTTGGGTTGTTGCTGGTGGTCGCCGGCGTTTACTGGGCGGCATGGAAGTTTGCAGAACACAGAAGCAGTGGTAGTGCGCTCAGTTTAAATAAACACAAAGCATTCGCTTTGGTGGGCTCAGCGATCCTGGTCGAAACAGCGCTCATGAAGGTCGGCTTCGCTTTTGGCGATAGCATGGCTTCGCGAATGCAACCACCTTTCAACGATCCGGTCATCTGGAATTTCGCAATTCCTTTCGCTGCAGGAGCTTTGCTGGTGGCAATGCTTGTTGATACTCAACTCGCATTTCTGACCGGAATCATCACTGCGCTTTACGCTGGTATGCTGGCGCCCGGCGGAATGCAAAAAGCACTCTTCGCGATGGTTTCGTGTTCCGCCGCTATTTACGGCATCGGACGTTATCGCGAACGCCAGTCAGTAACACTGGCAGGCTTGCTCGTCGGCGCTGTAAATGTGGTCATGGCGCTCGCTCTCATTGCCTACTCCGAACAGCCTCTCACCCCGAGAACGTTTCTGCTTGCCTTCGGAGCAGGTATTGCCGGAGGACTATTGACGGCAGTCTTTGCCGCTGGTGGCCTGCCGATCAACGAGTCGCTTTTCGGAATCCTTACAGACGTCAAACTGCTTGAGCTTTCAAACGCTGATTTGCCTGTGCTCGGACAACTCGCATTGCGCGCGCCGGGCACGAACCAACATTCGCACGCGGTGGGCCAACTTGCGGAAGACGCTTGTCGTGCGGTCGGAGCAAACTCGCTGCTGGCGCGTATCGGAGCGCTCTATCACGATATTGGAAAGCTCGCTGCACCGGAATACTTTGTTGAGAATCAACAAGGCGACAATCCGCACGATCGGCTGCGGCCCTACCAGAGCGCCAAAATCATCACCAGTCACGTAACCTACGGCGCAAGACTGGCAAAAGAGATCGGACTGCCAGAAAAGATCGCCGACTTCATTCCACAGCATCACGGCACCAGAACGCTGCACTACTTTCTCCGGAAGGCTCAGGCACAAGCGAAGCCCGGCGAGACGGTGAACGAAGCTGACTTTCGTTATCCGGGTCCAAAGCCTCAGTTCAAGGAAGCCGCGATCATGATGCTGGCTGACTCGTGTGAGGCGGCGGCACGCTCACTCGCGCGTCCCGATCCTGAAAACATTCGCGCTATCGTGGTCAAGATTGTCGATGCGATCATCAGCGATGGACAGCTCGATGAATGTGACGTGACATTGCAGGAGTTAACGACGATACGCGAAGCGATGATCAGCGCACTCACGGCGATCTATCACGCACGAATTGACTATCCGGGTTTCAATCCACCGGCGCTGACAGGACCATTGCCACCTTTACCTGCCGGCAACCTCGACAGTGAAGAACGAGGCATGAGCTACAGTAAACCCTCCGACGTTCCGATTAGTCTCGGCGGCGAAGTCGAAGACGAAGCGATGCCCCAAAAAGTCAGCAAGCGCTAATCACTTTGTATAGGTCCTATAGGACCTATCGGACCTATCCTAACTTCAGCGATTTAGAATTTCGGCCGGAGCTTTGAGTAGGTGATGGCCAGGTCTTCGGGAATCACGCGCGACTCGCCGACAGTGGTCATAAAGTTTGTGTCGCCTGACCAGCGGGGTACCAAATGAATGTGCAGGTGGTCGGCGATGCCCGCGCCTGCCGCCGAGCCAAGGTTCATGCCCATGTTGAAGCCGGACGGTGAATAGACCTCGCGCAATGCAGTTTGCGAGCGCTTGGTCAGATCCATCATCTCGTCCGTAATCTCTTTTGCCGCGGAATCGAACTCACTCGTGTGCAGGTAAGGAACAACCATCAAATGGCCGGTGATGTAGGGATACAGATTTAGCACTACAAAACACTGTTCGCCGCGATGCAGCACAAAATTTGTTTCATCCTGGTCGGGATTACTCGCAATCAAGCAAAACACACAACCAGCTCGCTGCGCGTCAACCCCTGATGCGATGTACCGGGAGCGCCAGGGACTCCACAATCTCTCCAATTCAGACACCTCAACTTGTTTGCAACTTAAAGGATGGGCGGACGATGGCTGTCGTCATTGATAGACTGAGAAGGATTGGTTGCCGATGCGTGTGATCCGGAATTCTCTTCGTTGATGAGTTCTTTCAGTTCTTTGCCGGGCTTGAAATATGGAACTCGCTTGGCAGGAATACTGACAGGGTCGCCGGTCTTCGGATTCCGACCGCGGCGAGCTCCACGCTCTCGCACGCGAAAACTGCCAAAACCTCGAAGCTCAATCTTCTCACCCTGATTAAGGGTTTCGATGATGCTTTCAAAAACAATCTCCACTAAACGCTCAGCGTCCTTTTTCGTGAGTTCAGCGGCCCGAGCTACGTCTTCGACGAGTTCTGCTTTTGTCATGCATCACCTCGATTGATTTAAATATAACGTCTTGATAATAGCGAGGTTATGTTTACCGTACACTATCAGAAAATGAACAGGTCGGGCAAGACTTTAGCCACGGATTACACGGATTATCGAAAACCCGATCTGTGTAATCTGTGGCTAAAAATATGTGGAATTATTCGTCGTTGTCGGCCTTGCTCAATCCGAAGTCAGCCAACTCACCGAGTGAGGCCATGCCGCCGCCCGCCTCTGAAGAGTAGATCTTGGTGTCGATAATCGGCTCGTCCTTACCGACGGCCCTCGCGGAAAGACCAATCTTCTTGGTTTCAGGATCGATACGGAGGATTTTGAAATCCATCTCCTGACCCAGTTGGACCACATCTTCAGGCTTTGCCACACGCTCTTCCGAGAGCTCGGAGATATGGCAGAGACCTTCAAGGTTGTCATCCAGTTCGATAAAGGCGCCGAAGTTGGCAAAACGCGCTACCTTGCCATGGACCACGTCACCCGGTTTGTGTTCGGTGGTAAATTTCTCCCACGCGTTCGGCTCGAGATCCTTGATCGAGAGCGAGAGCCTGCGGTTCTCGGTATCGATGCTGGTGATCACCGCATCGATCTCCTGTCCCTTTTTCAGTACTTCGCTGGGATGCTTGATGCGTCTGGACCAGGAAATATCTGAAACGTGGACCAGTCCATCAACCCCGTCCTCGATCTCAATAAACGCTCCGAAGTCGGTCAGGTTACGAACGCGGCCATGAACACGCGTGCCGACCTGATAACGCTCGTGCAGCGTTTGCCACGGGTTCTCCTGCACCTGCTTCATGCCGAGACTGATACGACGAGCCCGCGGATCAACACTCAGGACTTCGACCTCGACGCTGTCACCCGGGTTAACTACCTTGCTCGGGTGCTTTACGCGTTTGGACCAGCTCATTTCGGAAACGTGAACGAGTCCCTCAACTCCGGGTTCGAGTTCAACGAACGCACCGTAATCAGCAACACTAGCGACTTTTCCGTTAACCCGCGTACCCACGGGGAAACGTTCCTCAACGCTGGACCAGGGGTCAGGAAGCAATTGCTTGTAACCGAGCGAGACGCGTTCTCGTTCACGATCAAACTTCAAAACCTTAACCTGGATGTTATCGCCAACACGGAACAACTCGTTCGGATTCTGCAACCGTCCCCACGACATATCGGTAACGTGGAGCAGGCCATCAACGCCACCAAGATCTACGAAGGCACCGTAATCAGTCAGATTCTTAATCTGACCCTCGACCACGATGTCTTCTTCGATCTGCTGCAAAGTTTGATCTTTTCTGCCGGTGTTTTCCTGCTCAATGACAGCCTTGCGTGACAACACCACGTTCGACCGCTTGCGATTGAGCTTGATTACTTTGGCTTCGATTGTCTGGTTGCGAAGACTGTCGAGATTGCGGACCGGACGCACGTCAACCTGCGAGCCGGGCAGGAATGCAGCAATGCCATCAATGTCAACACGTAAGCCGCCTTTGATGCGATCAATCACACGGCCTTTAACACTCGTGCCGTCGCGATACGCCTTTTCGAGGTCGTCCCAGGCTTTCATCCGCACTGCATCGGCGCGTGAAAGGACCGGCAGCCCGTCTGCAGTTTCCATGCTCTTAACGAGCACTTCCACTTCATCGCCGGCCTTGACTGTCAGTTGGCCGTTCTCAGTGAACTCGGCCGGATTAACGATACCTTCAGACTTGTAACCGAAGTCGATGACCACTCCTCGCTCACTCAAGCCGACGACGGTACCGCGAACTACTTCGCCTTCTTCGAGGGTCGCCTGTTCTTGTTCGAACTGATCGAGGAGTTGACCGAAATCCACGTCGCCGCCGGAGCGTGACTCATCTGATTCTTCGGGTTCATTTGCGCGCGTTGCTGGTGCTGGTGCTGGTTGAGAAGAAGCCATGACGTTTTCTTGCGGCGCAGCCGTCTGTGGCTCGCCGGAGGTTGAGTTATTGTCGACCTCGCTGTTATTCAGCTTGGGTTGTTCGCTAGACATTGATACTCCTGTAGTCCCCGGTAACTTTCAGCGCGTGGACGATCTTATCGCGCTTCACTAGCCCGAACAATCAGCGCAGGTCTTCGCTGAGTGTCAGACAGTGCACAGCGGCCTGTAGCTTGATTAACCTTGGCGTTGTCGGGAGTTGAAGGCTGGCGAGGAAGCGAGCCGTTTGGATTTGAAATGTCGAGTTAATTTGTTTCGATTACCGCCCTGCCGTAGTTACCCCGCTTGGTCCGACAAACACCCGCCGCCTATTTACCGGGTAGGGCGGCAATGTACACGTCAGTAAAGGCATGTGTCAAGGAAAGAAGGCCGCAAAAAGGCCATCCACAGATAACACAGATTAATTTCACCTGTGTGTAAATCCGTGGATGGCTCTGATGGCAAACCTTCTAACGCTGTTGTTGCGCGGACGTCAGTGAATCAATCGATCTCGGAACCACATACACGCCGGCCGAGTGAGAACCAACAAAGAGCACGTTCTGATCGTGTGGATCAAACGCAAGTGCCCAGATTCGCTGGCTCGGCAAACGCCCGTCTTTCGGATCGATTCGCGCCCAGCTCTGACCTCCGTTCGTGGTGCGGTAAACGCCGCCGCCGACCTCGGTGACCTGAAAGGCGTTACCTGCAAAGATCTCGTCGCCATTCCGTGGATTAATCAGGATGCTGGTGAAATCGCCGAAAGGAAGATTGCCACCGCGAACTCTCCACGTTTTGCCACCATCATGCGACATAAACAAGGCTTGCTTGGTGCCGACATAGACGTAATCAGGTCGCTGCGGATCTTGCGCAATGGTGTTGACCGGCGCCTCTCGGACCACGCCGTCAACCTGCCGCCACGTCTTGCCGCTGTCGCGTGAGATTAAGACTCCGGAGCTGGGTGTTCCAACCCAGATAGTTTCCGGCTCACGTGCATTTGTGGAAATGCATGTGGTCCGCGGATCGTAGCTTCCATAAGAAAGTTTCTGCCAGCCCTTCGTCGGGTCGACAGTGCGATACAGACCGGCGTTGGTGGCAGCAAGAATTGCCGGTTGCTGCGTTTCAGGATCGACTGTGTGAACCAGTGCGTTCACCGCATCCGCGAGAATTAGATCCGAGCGTCCTGCAATCGCCGGATCGCTTCCTTTGCCAATACCGAGTGCGGCGAGAGTAATCGAGTCGAGCTTACCTGTGACCGGTAAATGTCGATCACCTTGAAACTTCTTCAGCGCTGCCGTTGTTGCTGGTCCAGGTTTACCATCGGGCTCGCCGAGATGATAACCGGCGGCGTTGAGGGCTTCCTGGGTCTGCAGGATAGTCTCTTCGGGTATCGCCGGTGTGGCCCGTTTTCGAGTAGGCGCGACTGCGCGTTTCACCGTTTTCTTTGCCGGCGTCTTCGGCTTCTCGATGGCCCATACCGGTGCCCATGAAGCAGCGCGATCGGTTGAGCGATAAACTCCGAGATTGGTGCCAAGATAAATCACGTTTGCATCACGCGCATCCTGAAGGATCGCGTAAGTGATTAGACGTGAAGGCATGCTGCGCATCGATGGGCGCCAGCTACCGCCATTATCGTCGCTGACGAATAGGAAGCCGCCTCCGGTGGCAGTGTTGATTGTGGAAGCGTAGATCCGGTTTGGAATTTCACGATCGGGAAGAATCGTATTAGCAAATCGCCCGCTGAATCCACCGTTGGTTGGAATAAACGATTTTCCACCGTCGTTCGATACCATCACGCCATAGTTGTTCGTACCGATGAAAATCATGTCAGGGCGTGACGGGTGAACTGCTATCGAGTTGATCTCGAGCTGGCGCGAAGTGGTCACCATCCATGAATCTGCATCGCCGCCCTTTTCAGATCTCCAGAACCCTTCAGTCGTGCCAGCGAAAACGATTCCGGCAACCGACGGGTGCTGCAGGATGGCGCGCGTGCGGCGCGACTGCGAGGGAATTCCCTGCACTTTTCTCCAGCTCTCACCACCGTTCTTGGTTTCGTAAATGCCACTGCAGGCGGAAGCGATGATGTGATTCGGATCACGCGGATCGATATCGATCGCGAAGATGTCCGAATCGTCAATGATTCCATTCTTGATCGACTTCCAGCTTTGTCCGCCGTCTACTGATTTGTACGGTAAATACCAGGTACCTGCGTAGATCGTACTTGCGGTGCGCGGATCAATCGCTAGAGACTCAACGTGGATCAAACCCGCAGTGCTCTGAGTTGGCAGTTGCTTCCACGAATCGCCGGCATCATCCGAGCGGAACATACCTGTAAAGGTGCCTGCAATGAGCGTATTGGGATTGGATTCAGACTGGGCGATGGAATGCAGCGCTTCGTTCTTCAGTTCCACACTCTCACGCCAGGTGACACCACCGTCTGTTGACTTGAAGAATCCGCCGGGCATGTTGTGCCGGTGTCCAGCGACATACAAAACACGCGAGTTGCGCGGATCGACGATGATGTTGTCAACGAACATGCGTGGCTTTCCGAAGTTGTAAAGGAGCTGCCAACGCTTACCACCATCCGATGACGTGTAAATCTGTCCGTCGAGGGTTCCAAAATAGAAACGATCTGGATTATTAGGATCGACTACAAGTGCGCGAACGTCGCCTCCCGGAGGTCCGGTGGTGCGCCAATCGTTCGAATACAGTGCAGGATCGGCAGGATCTCCCGCCGCTAAAGAGACACTAGTGTTCGGAGCAAAAGCAATCCCAAACAGCGCAAAGAGAGCAATAAACAGGGGGAGCGTCGCAATTCTTTTCATCGTTATTTCTTCCAGGGTCTCGTTGGTCAGGAGCACATCGGCTCACCGTTGACCCTTAGTTTATTACAGATTTCATCCTTTGTGTCTGAAAAGCTCGGGCCGAGGTAGGATGCGTCACAAATAAAGCCTCGTTGCACAAGCGGTTTAGCCACAAAAGGCCCATAAAGCACAAAATCGGTAAGCAAGAAAGACGCCATTGAGCTATCCAGCCCCATCTCGGATGGGGAGCCATTAACAAAACAAGTCGCCGCTGACTTATCCGATTTGTGCTTTTTGTGCCTTTTATGCCTTCTGTGGCCAAAAGCAATCGGGCGATGCTCGAAAAGCATCGCCCGACAGGTAAAGGTTTTGGCTAAGCCAAAGCCTGGTTTATTCCTCGTCTCCCCTGCGTCCGCGACGGCCCGGCCGCGCCGGTCTCTTCTTGCAAGGCGGACATGGCGAGACTGCGCCTGTGGTGTCAGCTGCCGGAGCAGTTGCGCCTGACGGCACGATCCAGAGCTGAACCTTGAGCTCTGAACTGCAACCACCGTCAACTACTGTGATACGGCCAGCTTCGATTCCACGCGTATTGACGAGATAGTCTTTAGCGCGGTCACCACGCTGTTGTGCCTCACCTTCACAGCTGCCGTAGACGATGATCGTGGCAGATGAAGTTGGATCGTTCTGCAGCTGGATTGCATAGTTGTCGAGTCTGGCCTTCTCATCGTTGAATCTGATGTTGCCGTACTCGTCAAACTTCACTGGCTGCTTGGGCGGAACCTTAATGCTAGTGGTGCAGGAACTCGTAGTGCCAGTGCAACTCGGATCCGCACCGCCAATGCTGACGGTAGCGGTTACGCTCTGACCTGCGAGATTTGCGGTATCAACCGTGATGGTCGACGTTCCCTGACCGCTGGAGATAGTGCCTGCTGACACTGACCAGTTGTAGGTGTAGGTCGCCGCGGAATCACCACCGGTAACGCTGGCGGTGAAGGTGATCGGCTGATTCGGGTCAACTTCACTCGGACAGCTAACCGAAACAGTCGGGCACGGCGGTGGCGGCTTCACGCAGTCCGGACAGTCAGCAACTGTTACGGTTGCTGAACCGTTAGCCGTACCCCCATTACCGTCGTTCACTTCAACCGTAGCGGTATAGCTACCATTCGCAGCACCGGTTAGGTCCCAGGTTACCTGACGACCTTCGCCACTAAGTCGACCGCCGGTAACCGACCACGTATACAGCAACTGGTCGTTATCCGCATCGCTCGCATTCGCGACGAGTGTAACAGTGCTGGAACTCGGACAATTCGCTGAAGTGCCGCGTTCCGGCGGGCAAGGTCGCGTAATCGTGCTGAGCGACGGAGTTACCGACGAAACGACCGGAATTGCATTGACATGCGGAGGCATGCGCGCGTTGCGACGGCCAAACCAAATCTGACCGATAAAGCCATTCGGTTCTTCTGACCAGATAAACCCAATCGGGAATCCCTGCGAAGTTACCGGTCTGGAAGTAGCCGGAACAACTACCAAGCCTCTGCCAATGACGTTAACGTTTGTAACCTGATTAATCGGAATCGTGAAATCAACCGGGTTGAAGTGATCCATATCCTGTTGGTTCAGGTGTCTGCGATAGGCGAGACCAATTCCGAACCAGCGACGCGGATAAATCTTGATACCACCAAGCACATCAACCGGATTGTTTCCGAATGCGTTCGGCGTATGACCACCAACGTAGGTGACGGATCTCACTTCAGCGATCGGCTGGAAGTGCTCGTTGATCGGGAAGTCGAAACCGACACCGGTAAAGAGTTCATCCGGACGATCCAACAAAACGAAGTCGCCGAGCCCCTTTGGATTGCTGTTCAGCCAGTAGATAGCGTTGGCTGACACGTTTACGTGCTTGCCGAGCCGGCCATCAACAACACCACCGAGACCGAAATCACCAATGTCACCACCCGGGCCAGCGCCACGCTGCATCTGGTTAAAGCCAGAGAAGTCATTGGCTTTATCAAGCCACCAGCGATACATCGGCATGAGCACAACGCCCAGCGGATTGTTTGGTCCAGTGAAACGAATCTTGGCGCCAAACACCATGTTGTTGAAATTGCTCTCGCCATACAGGCGGTTCACAAATGGAGCATCCGGCAGGTAAGCCGGAGCAACCGTGAACGTGAGCGGTACGGTGATCGGCAGATTCAGTGCGGTCGCGGGAAGCACTGTTGTCGCGAGCACTACGCCCGGCAGGATACCGCCTACCGGTGAACCAATACCCGGGAAATTATCAGCCGTGCCAAAGGTGCCGCTGTTCGGCTGGCTCACTGGTGGTCCAAGTTGGGCGTTGAATCCCGGGAAGCCAAACTGTCCCTGGCCGGGTCCCTGGCCGAACGTTCCGGCAGAACCGCCAACAAACGGGAACTGAACAAACGGTTGATTGTTCAATGGGCGAAACAGCGCAGTGTTCGCGAGTGTCCCTACGTTTGGTCCAGACGGCGCCAGGATGATGGCCGGCGGACTGCAGAGCGTCGTGCCACAGAACAACTGCGAGTTTGGTAGATAAAAGCTGGAAAGATTCTGCGGATTGTTTACCTTGATCCCGCGCCAGCCATTTGTCTTGAAGAAGAGCTCGATGTGGTCGTTCAAACCGACGTTGAAGCTCAACGGCACGTCAGTTATGTCAACATTGCCCGGATCACGATCGTAGTTGCTGTAAGCAATACTGAACGTGAACTCCCCTCGGCGCAGCGTTGAACCGTCGTAAATAGTGAAAAGACCGGTCGGTCCACCCTCGGAACCACCGGTACCGACTGCCGGAGACTGATTGCGCGGATCATTTGGCGACCGCAAAGTCTGTGCTGATACTGCGGCACACAGCACCAACGAAACGAGCGCAGCTATAAGCGCCCTATGTGCGAGTCTCATCGCATTCCTCCTGCGAAATGAGTAATAAGAATTCGTAATAGTGCCGCCGTAACGGAAC
>DASYSD010000005.1:0-4811 GCA_036003745.1 Pyrinomonadaceae bacterium | reverse complement strand
ATCAAATCCCAGCCGCTTCCAGACCGAGGATGAGATGCTGATGAATACCTTTTACTTCAATTGTATGGGAAATGATGATGCGACAGGCGTGTTCTCGCTCAAATCTGATCCTTTCGATTTTGGCAAATCAAAACTGGATCTAACGTTTACGGACCAACCGGCTAATCAAAGAGTCTACAAGGTCACAGAAGAGATTATCAGGGCTATGGCGACAGCTATGGGAGGTCGCTATGTTCCGTGGTTCACCTGGGAAGGCTTTCAGAATCGAAAGCTGGTAACGACGCATCCGTTAGGTGGCTCTCCAATGGGCAACAGCGCAAGTGAGGGTGTTGTAAATACTAAAGGCCAAGTCTTTCGGACCGACTCCCAGACCAAAGACGTCTATGACGGTCTATACGTAATGGATGGATCGATCCTTCCTGGGCCTGTTGCTGTTAATCCGACGCTAACGATCGTCGCAATGGCCCTCAAGATCGTCGATGGAATCAACTTGTGAGGGAGGAAAAAGTTTCAGGAGCCATTTTCGAAAAGGTCAGCAATGCCAATCATAAAACTCACCGATAAATTGTAGCCAACATGGCGCCATTTTGGGTGGTGATCCTAATTGTGTAAATTGGCATCGGGCTGATTCCTAGAGATGCACGAGGCTGCTTATAGAAATGAGGGTAATTGTCAGATGAAGCAGCGAATAGTTCATGAACTGTTTGAGATCTAAAGCGTTGAGTTTTGGCACGACCAAAAAAGTTGTGAAGGTGAGTATTATCTCCGCAATTATTCGGGCATTGCACAGTGTCACCAAGTCTTTCTTGACTGCGACACTGAGCGCGATTACCATCGCGGTTAGCGGCCTAGATTGGTTCGTACAGAGCCAGTCAGGTTATAAGCGAGCAACGTGTTATCAGCGCGTTGCTAGCTTCGTTAAAAAGTTGGCGGCGGGTGTGGGGCTCGAACCCACATGCCCCGAAGGGTTAATCCGATTTTCAGTCGGTTCCGTTGACCATTCCGGCAACCCGCCGCTAATTCAATCTTCACCCCTTCTTCCTTGTTCGCGTCTTCTTCGCCGTCACTACCTGAACCTCGGTCGGGGCGCTTGTCGGGTCAATCCACTCATACGTCTTGTGGTCCGTTGTCGTCGCGGCCGCGCGGGCATTGCCAGCCTTTACCAGTCGCTTCAAGATTATGTGAATGGACGCCAGCGGGTTCTGATACCCTTTCAAGTCATAACCCGTCGCAGTGAGCTTGTTCCGAACCTCGGTAGGTCGCAGTGGTTCCCCAGCGGCCTTCAACGCGTCAAGAACAGCGGTGGTAAAGCCGCGCTCCTCGCTGGGGGCGATGTGCTGCGCTTCAGAAGCAATGTCTTCAGGGTTGTTACTCTCGCACAAGAGTCGCAGGCCGGACATCGTTTCGCGCAGGGCGGAAACTCGCTTATCTATCTCCGAGCGCTTCATCAACAAATCGCTCAATTCCTGTCCGGCGGTTTGGAGCGCCTTGCGGTAGTCTTCGCTCTCCATATGGAGGGACTTTATACACCAGTGATAATGAAAGCGCAATAAAGAATTTTGCCAGGTGTATAAAGTCTCCAGGTAAGACCTGCCAGTTCGTCAAATGGCTGGGATGCAATCATTTACGATACAATGGAAAAAATAAGGCTCACGAGATGGAAGTTTCGCGAGCTTGAAGCGGCTTTGGCAACATTCAAGCGGAACAGGCTAAAGGGCTTTCCGTTCCTTGCTGCGCAAGGGGCATTACGGTAAGTGAACATGCAAAAAAATCACACAAACGGGATCACCACCCATTTTGTAGGGCTTTTTTGAGAAAGCTCTTGCAGAATACGCGCTCAGTACTTGCACTTGCGCGTTAACAGTTCGAGCGCAAAATTAGTAAAGGAGAAAAGAAAATGCCTCCGACTACCGGTTCAATCAAAGTAAGCGTGTTTGACGCAACTAGACAGTTGTGGCGAGGACCAGAGGTGAGACTGACGCTCACTGACCCTTTTACCAGCTCAAGCAACAAGAAGCTTGTAGATCACACGGTGAAAAAAGGAGTCAATACAGTATCTCTGGAGGCTGTTCCAGCGGACGCTGGTCAGAGGTACATATTATTTGTGGACGCAGACAAACACCGGAGCCACTCGGTATTTCCGGTTAAGCCAAAGCCAGGTGAGGATGTACCGCTAAACATTATGCTGATCCCGAACGACCCAATTCCGGACTTCAGCAAGTTTAACTATAACGAACTGAAGCTACGGTCTCCCCAGTTCCACGACGCACTGAGCGGCAACATTCCTGAAGCTGACTTTCTTGGCTTGGCGAACGGCGATCCGAAGTTTGGCGCGATAAGGATGGCGACGCTCTTAAATATTGAGGCCAAGTTGCGCGCGACCTCGCTGAAACAAGGCAGTGCGGTGGATTTCATCCGGTCAATCGATAACCTGGATTCTTGCGAGCGAGATCGAATTAAGGCTCGCGTCGCGGATAATATGCCAACGAACGTTCGCGGCCTTAAGACCTTTAACGAATTAAGCGAGGATCTAAACGAACTGAATCACAAAGGCTTTCCCGTGAGCTTCAAAGAGAAAGTTGCGTTTTGCAGTTTGCAGCTTTCGTTCGCGAAGAAAGGCGAGAACGGGCAACTGTCTTCGGACATCGATATTGATTTGCTAACAGACATCGGTCACTTCGGTGAGGTGATCAAGAACAAGATCACAAAGCTGAAGACAGACCCTTTTACGGTTTATGTCTTGCTTTTTGACCAGGGCATCCGACCTCTTTATACGTTGAAGGTCTAATTCGCTCATCCGAGGCTGTCCTCATGGGGCAGCTGCAAGACCCCAGACGTCCAACTAAAGTTTGATATCCGACTCAACCAACAGTCTCGTGACGGAAGTCGCCGAGGGTGGTACTTTTGCCACCGTTGCAGACGAAATAATGGTCCCGAGATGGGGCGATTCAAGGGTTTCCTTCCTAAAGTTTGTTGCAGAACCTAGACACCCCTTGATAGCCGGATAATTCCAGCTCGGGACCAACCTCCATTTGAACCCAAGAAGAGCATAGCTGATGGATCCAACGAGGTTCGCGGGTGCGGATAGCCAAGCATTTTGTCTGTCATGAGAAAGTGTGCATCTGGTGTAACTCCAGCTGAAAGGAACTCCCCATGAGGTTGCGCAAACAGGCAAGTGCAAAACTCGCAAAGTGGCTTATGTTTCGTTTCGGAGCCATCGCGATTGTTTGCTTTTATTCGGCCCTGTGTCATGGCCAGCAACCCGCGGTCGCTTCATTGACAGGACGCGTTCAGGATCAGAACGGCGGAGTGGTTGCAGGTGCGCGAATCATCGTCACAAACGTGGCCACCTCAACGAAGCGTGAAGCTACAACCAACACTGATGGGCTCTATGTTCTTTCGGGGCTGCCACCAGGTGAGTACTCAGTGAAGATTGAAGCGACAGGGTTTACCTCGAAGGTTTCCGAGTCACCAATTGCACTTCAGGTTGGTCAATCAAAGACCGTGGATGCTACGTTGGCAATTGGAGGTGTCACGGAAACTGTCGACCTGGTTGCAGAGATTCCATTAATTGATTCGAATACGTCAGCTGTAGAAGGAGTAATTGACCGGCGCCAGATTGATAACCTTCCTCTTAACGGCCGAAACTTTCTTGAACTGGCCTTGCTCATTCCGGGAAACTCACCGGCACCTAATTTCGATCCCACCAAGACTAATACCGTTGTCATCTCATCGGCGGGGCAGCTCGGCCGCGGCGGGAACGTGACCGTCGATGGCGCCGACGATAACGATGATGTGGTTGGTGGAGCGGTTCAGAATATTTCGCAGGAAGCCGTTCAAGAATTTCAAATTGCCACTAATCGCTTTTCCGCTCAATTAGGACGGTCTGGTTCTTCCGTTGCAAATATCGTGACCAAATCTGGAACAAATGAATTTCACGGCTCAGGGTCATTCTACTTTCGCAATCGATCACTCCAGGGTCTGCCGGCTACATTTGATCGCTCCTTGAGTGAAACGCCGCCATTTGATCGTGAGCAATATGCTTTTGGCATTGGTGGCCCACTGAAACGGGATCGGGCCTGGTTCTTTGGTTCGCTTGAATACCGAAATCAGGATGGTGCCGTGCTTGTTGGTACCAGAGATTTGGCATCGCGCTCGATCATTAGGGGATTTGCAACTGCGCCACTGAATGATTTGTTGAGTACAGAGCGACTCGATTGGCATCCGACAAATCTGGATCAAATTACTTTCCGATACTCACTTCAAAGAGAAGACGACGTCGCTCCCAGCTCGTTGATTCGAGCAATTGGCTCGGCATCGGAGCGGCAAGCTAGTAATAACAAAACCCACTCCTTGCTTGCCAATTACACACGGGTTTTGAGTCCTCGTGAAGTCAACAGTCTAAATTTTAGTTTCAGCCACTTCCTAAATGACATTCAACCTGTCGTTCCCGGTCCGCAGCTAACGTTTCCGAGTATCCAGGACGGTGCATCATTCCGGGTGCCGCAAGACACCAAACAACGCCGTTTCCAATTTAGCGATACGTTAACGATGATTCGCGGGAATCATGTGCTCAATTTTGGAGGCGAGGTGCAACGAGTTCGAGGAGATTTTGACCTCCGCGTATTTCAACAGGGACGGATCGAATTAATAGAAGACTTCCCGGACTCCGATCGGAACAGTGACGGAAGAGTCGACGACAACGATTTGCTGTTCGCCGTCACGATTCGCAGCAATCATCCCACGCAGCCATTACTGATTCCGGATGCTAGCAACACCCACATTGCCGGTTTCGCGCAGGACGAATGGCG
>DASYSD010000004.1:0-136629 GCA_036003745.1 Pyrinomonadaceae bacterium | reverse complement strand
GCAGATGGTTCAAGTACGCGAAAGCATGGTGGACTCGGATTGGGGTTAGCAATTGTCAGACACCTTGTTGAGCTTCATGGTGGCACGGTTGCAGCGGCCAATCACGAGCAAGGTGGCGCAGTGTTGACTGTGAGGGTGCCGATCATGGCGCCATTTGCGCAGCTCGAACGCGTGGTTTGAAGCTTGAGGTATGCTTCAAATCCTGTCTTAAAAATCTTCACTGAGTTTCTTCAACACTGGAGCGTTGGAACGCGTCGAGTTGTCGGAAATGACCGCGGTGCCTGACGGGTTGAAGATGTAACTATCGCGAGCTCGCACCGCCAGGTTTGGTTGGCGTGCACGCACTCTGATCTGCCGTCGCTGTCCCGCTTGAGGCGGGCGCTTTGGATAGTAGCCGATGCTGTACTGCCGTCTCAGTTCTTCAGCGACATTTGCAAACGCGTAAGTCATGTTCTGCAGCGAATCCGCGTGGTATTCGCGTCCACCAGTGCTGTTTGCAAGTTCCATCAGGTAGTGATTGGCAATGTCGTAATCGCCTCTCATCGTTGGACCATTCGGCGGATATCCACCGCCGCCGCCACCGCCGCCTCCACCTCGCCGACCACCTCTGCGACGTCCTCCGCCGAATATGCCGCCAAGAATCTGTCCGAAGATATCAACCGGAGCAGGTTGATTTACGATCACATTCATATCACCGGAAGTGTCGTACTGAACCGGATAGATCAAAGCATCGAGCTCCTGCGCGTCCATAATGTTGCTCTCGTAGCTGGCTCGACGGCTCGTTGTGTCAACACCATCAGTAAACAGCACGATCGCTTTTCGTCCCTGAACTCGACTCAACTGCTGATTGATGACCATATCAACCGCGTCGTAGAGACGAGTTCCGTCGTCAGTCTTCGATCGTTGAATTGCTCTGTGCAGTTTGTTCCGATCGGTAGTGAAGTCACTGAGTATCTTGATGTCGTCGTTGAATGAGACGACCATCACTTTATCGTCGTTACGCAGCTGGTTAACAAAACTGATCGCCGCGTCCTGGATGTCTTCAAGACGAAACTGAGTGGACGGGCTCGTATCCAGCATCAACACGACCGAGAATGGTTTATCCACTGACTGGAAGAATGCGACTTCCTGTTCCACTCCATCTTCCCAAATGCGGAACTCTTCCTTCTGCAGGTTTGGCACATAGCGGCCATCGCGATCCATAACGCTCACGGGAATCGTGACGAGGGTTGTGCTGACGCGAATAATGTCGCCTGCATCAACCTCTTCCGGGCCTGCGGGTCCTGCGTCCTGCTGTGTTTCGGGCCGACGATTGTTGGGATTGTTAGCGCCGCCTAACACTGGCGGCCTGGACGGTGCGGGCGCGGTAGTTTGAGGAGCACTGCTTGATTGGCCCACTCGTCTCGGGCGTACCTGGCTGAAGCCGACAACCATGTTCGTCAACAGCAGCGAGGCAAGCGACAGGAAAACGAAGAACTTTTTCATAATAGGCTCCAGAATAGTGTTCCGGGGCGCCGAACCCACTTTGATGCGTTGTCGGGAGATTGGATGCTCGTAGTTTTGAGCAAGGGAGAGAAAACCGAACTGCCAGGCAAGGATAACCTTTCAGGCTTCAACGGGGCAAGGAAGAATTCGGCGCATATAGGACCTATAGGACTTATCGGACCTATTTTGTGTTTGCCTTGAAGGCGCTTCACTCTTCCGACGAGCCTCCAGTGGCGCTGGAAAGGGCATTCCAGATGAGCGGCAGGGTCGCCCAGGACTGGCCGCGATGCTGCGGCCTGAAGCCAAATAGCACGATACGGCCCTTCCCCACAGTGACCTCAGCCAGTGCAATTTGCCCTCGCAGCTTGTCTTCCCCAAGAAGCCAGCCACTCAAGAGCACGTTTTCTTTCGCATAACGCGCAATGACACGCACGTTCGCATCTGCCGCCGCCGTAAATGCCGAACTGTTGATGAAATAAGCCGGCAGCGTGTTGGGCAACATCGCGGCAACGGGATGCTTGTTATCAACTTCAAGCGCAACGATCGATCCGGGACAGTAGAACTCCGAAGATCTAACACCCTCGAGCGTGTTCCGAAGCGGCAAATTGAACTCCTTGATTGCCATGTCACACGCATTGTCAAAACAGATCATCATTCCGCCGTCGTTAACAAACTCTTTGAGATTCTTAACTCCGGCTTCGCTGATACCACCGGTGTACTCAGCCGGCAGAGTTCCTGCTGCATTGCCGTTGATAATCTGTACTGCTGCTTGCGACGGAAAGACCAAAGCATCAAGCTTCGAGTGGAGTGCTCCCTGTCTCATGTCGCCGTCGCGTATCGGCGAGTAAGGAACGTTGAACGTGTCGAACACAAAACGCGTCCAGCCCTCATCCATATTCCCCATCGAGCCTTTGTAAATTCCGATTCGCACCGCTTGCTTCAACGGGTTTTTGATCGGCGACTCTTCTCCCTTTTTCAAAGTGAGCGCGAGATCGGCTCTGACCTCGTTTGCATCCTTCAGCTGCGTCAACTTTCTTTCGCTCGGAAGCTCTTTAATCGTAACGACAGCAGGCGCATCGACGCCCATCTGCAGCGGCAGCGTCCAGCCGGCAACGTCATAAGGACGCTCGGCTTCACCTTGAGCCGTGAGTCTGTTGGGATAGATTTGCGGTTCAAACAGAGCGACGACGTTGTAACGCTGAGGCTGGGTAAGGAAGATGATGTAACTGCCGGTAGGAACTTCCTGCATTGCTGAAAGTGGTCCGGTAATTTTGTAAGTACCAAGTTTTTCAGTGACGGGGTTTGTTCGTTGCAAAACCTGCGAGCGCAGTACGACGTGCAACTCGTGATCGAGACGAAACACTTCAACGCCCTGATCTATTAAGCTGCCAATCAACTTCGCCACTGCTTCGTCACGTGCCTGTCCGGCAGGAATCAGGTACGCGATCGTGTCGCCTTTGTTAGGCGGTAACTCAAGATTCTTTCTACCCAGTTCATAAAAATTGTGCAGGTATTCGCCGCGGAATTTTGAAGCCATTGAAAGAATGGACCGTGCTGCCATCATTTCCATGTCCATGATGTCGCGCGGGCGCCACTGTCCAGCCGGCCACGGATCCGGAAAGTTTGTAGTTACTTCAGTGGCGTTGCGCATGCCACGCGTGCTGGATCTCGCGAGTTGTTCAGTTGTCACAGTGCTCGGTGTCATTAGTCGAGCGCTGGCAGCCTCGGAAAGGATTCCGATCGAGTTGTGAAAGTAAGGTGCAGTTCGAAAGCCGCCGTGCCACCAGGTGTCGTATAGAGCGTTTGTTAAGACACCTTTGAAGCCCGCAGCCTGGAGATCGGCGGCGACTTTATGACCTATGAGTCCAACCTGTCTGAGTAGCACCGGCGAGATGTTTGGATTTGGTGGATCGTAAAAAGGCGGAATGAAAAATCTCGATCCATTCGATCCTTGCTGGTGCACATCGTAGACAATCTGGGGAAACCAATCGTGCCAGAGCAAACGCGTAATGAGTTGCGTCTCTTTCAGATTGAGCATGAACCAGTCGCGATTGTCATCATGACCGGCGTAAGGGTGGTATAGCTCAGGTGGCTCTCTTCCTTCGTAAGGTGTGCCGAGTGTTTTGCGATACCAGTTCGCTACGATGTCGATGCCGTCAGGATTAGGCGAAGGAATCAGGAGCAGTATCGTGTTCTGCAGAATCTCTCGTGTCTCAGCGTCCTGAGCTGTCGCAAGTTCGTAGGCGAGTTGCATCGACATCTGCGAGGCGACGATCTCTGTCGAATGGATCGAACAGGAAATGGCGACGACAGCCTTACCATTTGCAAGCAAACGATCGCGCTGGAGATCCTGAGTTACTTTGCGCGGATCGGAGAGTTGTTGTTGGATCTCTTTGTATTTTGGAAGCGCCAGTATATTCTCACGCGCGCTGATGAAAGCCACGATCACAGGTCGCTTAAGAGTCGATTGGCCCAGAGTCTGAACCAGCACCCGATCAGATGCGCGATCGAGGCGTTCGAAGTAGCCTGTTATCTGCGACCAGCCGGCGATAGTGCGATCATCGCCCGGCGTAAATCCCAGTATCGATTTTGGCGAAGGGATTGTGGGCGATTGAACCGCGGGTCTTTGCGCGAATGTTTGCCTTGATGAGACTGCAGCGAAAAGAGCCAGTGTCAGGCAGATGACGACGAAACGAGTTCTGCTCATGCTGAGGTTCCTTTGTCCAGAGGTAACCTGGTTTACAAGATTCACAAGAGTCACAGGATAAATGGAAGAAGGCGACGCAATCGAGAAAACTACGGCGCAGAAGTCTAGCACAACAGTGCGTTCACGCTTCATGCACCGCTTGCATTACTGGTGGTCATTGTTCGCCGCGGGAGCGCTGCTCCTGATCTGTGCGCCGCCTATCCTGCTGTTTTCGTGGCTGGTGAACAAGCACGATCTGGTTTATCCATGGGCGTTCTTTGGTGCGCGTGCGTGGTTGTTTCTGAGCGGTGTGCAAGTCAAGGTCACAGGGCTTGAACTACTCGATCCGAAGCAGACCTACGTCTTTGTCTCGAATCACCGGTCTTACCTGGATACGGCCGCGATATTTATCTACACCGGAAGACGAATCGGCGTCCTTGCGAAGAAAGAGTTGTTGAAAGTGCCGATCCTCGGAGTGGGAATGGGATTCGTGAATGTGATGGCGATCGATCGCAGTAATCGTGAAAGTGCAATCCGCACCACTGAGGCCGCGGCGCAGCGCATCAAGTCGGGCGTGTCGTTCGCGGTTTTTGTCGAAGGAACTCGCGCGAAGCCGGGCGAACTACTGCCGTTTAAGAAAGGCGCGTTCTACATGGCCCGACAGGCCGGGGTGCCGGTGGTGCCGGTCGCGATCAAAAATTCTGATGTACTGATGGGTAAAGGAACTGGCGAAGCGCGAGCGGGTGAGATGGAGATGGTGTTGCTGCCGCCGGTTGCTACGAGTGATGTTGTAACCGACGACGATATTGATCGTTTGATAAGTGACGTGCGAACTGCGATCGCTATCGAGCTAGAGACAGGATTGCAGGATTGCAGGATTTGAATCCTGAAACATCTTGTAAATCCTGTCTCACAATTGTCTCTAGAAATCGTACGTCAGCGTTCCTGTGACCCTGACCGTGATCCCATCTTTCACCGTTGGCTTAAAGGTCGTGTTCCTCGCTGCTTCTTCCGCGGCAGCACGCAGAACACCTACACCATTCAATGCCTGTGCGAAGACTACTTTCCCGTTCTCATCTACGATCACGCGAACCGTTACTCTGCCCTTTGCCTTCAAGCGCTTCGCCTCTTCACTATAGACGGGATTTGGCCGTTCGATAGCCTTCGAATCCAGGGCGCCACCCTCGATCGGCTTCGCAAGACTGTTGGAAGAACTCCCTCCAGTTTCGGTCTCACCAATTTCTGTAACCTTTAGCGTTGCCTCGGTGACAACAAAGTCGGAGTAGCGAACCTTCATGCGTACATGAATTGATCCGCCGCTATCAAAGATGAGTTCCTCATCGGCGTAAGAATAGGTCGGAAACCAGTACTTACCATCAATGTGTTCGCGATAAGTCTCGACAGTAGGGAACTTGTTGTTTTTGGTTTCCGGAACGCCCTTTCCTCGTGTCTTCACAATCTGCAAATCCTGATCATCGACCCAGATACGGCCGGAAAAAAGACGCTCTTTGAGCTTTTTGGGATTCGGCATCACCTTCGGAGTCACATCAAAGATGTATAGGCTCAATTCATCGATCTTTTCTTTGCCGGCAAAACGGAAGTTGTAAAGATCGGCTTTCTCGGGTTCGAGAGCAAAGGGACTAATCCCTCCCAGATCCTCGATATCTTCCTGGGTGACCTCCGGCATCGTCGACATCGGGAAGAAGCTGATCTTCTCGTATCGAGTTCCCTGGTCATCAAAAGTGAAGGTCGAAACTCGATGGTACTCACCGACTACCTGGCCACCCATGCCGATGCTCTGAACCAAGGCGTCGCGCTTGAACGAATAGGAAGTAAGAGCCTTGCGAAATTGGGTTTCCTTTACGGTGAAGGCTCGAATAATGCGGTTGACCTCCGCCGGGTCCATTGAGCCATTTCCATTGGTCTGGGCAGAGGCAGAAAAGGCGCAGAGGGCCAACAGGACCAGCGCAATGACGAGCGGAGCAGTCTTCATACTTTCTTTCTCATTCTTGATTTTCAAGAGTCTTAGGCGCTCATAGCGGCGGTTTTAACCCGCCACTGCGCCTGGTCCGGTGAAAACTAACTGTCCTCAGATGCCGGAAGCAAAGAATCCTGTTGCCAGCCCGATCAGCGCCCGGGAGCGCGTTAAACATCGGAATGCCATTTTCCTGTTGCAAACTTTCTTGCATCTAGTGTAAGGTTCCTTCACTAGAATAAGTTATAACTTGACTAGCGGCGCGTTGTTCACTGAAAGAAGCCCGGTTGACCTCGAAAAAATCGCGGGCTGAGCTAGTTTGAAAGTAAGGTTTCTCAAGGTCCTCATGTCGGCAACAGGCACTCGTCCAAATCCGTGAAGCTTTACGGCGCGGGAGCGCAGACGTGACGCCGAGCGGCGGCGTTGCTTACACGGCGCGGGCGATAAACCAAGCTTTGGGAGGAGCTTGGTTTTACGTGGTCTGAGGCCGATGATGTGCGCGGTGGTTAGCTGCCCCTTCTGGGCGGGGTGGCTTAATAAAATCACCGCGCACACCCCAGCTTCGATCAATTCTAAAACTTCCTATTCACAATTACACTTAGCAGATCTGGAGTCCGACGTCCAAACTAACTCTCGACAAAGTCTACCTGGACAGGACTGGGAATGATTTTCTTTTTGTATCCTTCTTCCAGTAGCCGCCGCACTGCCTCGCGGCCGCGGTCAGTGTAGTCCAAAGTCAGGTCGTTAACCCACATCGCGACAAATCTGTCGGCGAGCTCCGGGTCCATGTCTCTCGCAAACTGCATCGCGTATTGAAGCGCATCCTCGCGGTGCGTCAGCGAATAATTGATGCTCTCGCGCAGCAGTTTTGAAACTTCCCTGATCCGCTCCTCGCCCAGGTCACGACGAATCGCGTTGCCTCCCATCGGCAACGGCAACCCATGCTGTTGGTGCCACCACTCGCCCAGGTCCAGCACTTTATGTAGACCCTTCGACTCATAAAACAGTTGGCCTTCATGAATCAGCAAACCAGCGTCACAGGTCCCGTCCTGAACCGCATCGATGATCTTGTCGAAAGGCACAACCTCATACCTGAACTCCGAATTGAAGATCCGGAGCGCCAGAAATGCACTCGTCAACTTTCCCGGAATCGCGATCTTCAGATTCGGGATGTCGTCGGCGGTGGCCGGCTCGCGCGAAACGACGATCGGTCCGTAATTATCGCCAATCGACGCGCCATGCGGGAGCAATGCGTACTTCTCATGAATGTACGCATAAGCATGAAAGCTGATCGCAGTGACGTCGTACGTACCGCGCATCGCTTCCTCGTTCAAAGTTTGAATGTCTTTCAGCAGATGTTCGAAATTCAGATCACCCGTGTTCAGTTTGTTTGTCGCCAGACCATAGAACATGAACGCGTCGTCCGAATCCGGTGAATGTGCAAGTGTGATAGTTTCTGACATAGATATGGTTAGACCAGATGCACGCTGTTGCGTTCGATGCGGTTGTAGACCGTGTCGCGCTCGACCGCTTCAAATCCCGCCTCTTGAATTAGCCCGATGAGTTCCTGCTTACTCATCTTGACTTCGTTGTTCGCTTCGACGGAATAACTTGTGGTCAACTCGCCGCCGTCTGTAATCGTTCCGTCGATATCGTTGGCGCCGTAATGCAGTGCTATCTGGGCCAGTCGTTTGCCGAGCATCACCCAGTAGGCTTTGATGTGATCAAAGTTGTCCAGCATCAAACGCGAAACCGCGATCGTCTTTAATGAATCAACCCCGGATGGACCAGGCAGATGGGCCAACTGCGTATCGGGTGGATAAAACGCGAGTGGAATGAAGCACTGAAAACCTCCCGATTTCTCCTGTTGTTCGCGAAGTCTTACGAGGTGATCGACGCGATCTTCAACCGATTCAATGTGTCCGTAGAGCATGGTTGCATTGGTTTTAAGTCCTGCTGCGTGAATCTTACCCTGCAGCTCCAGCCAACGCTCCGCATTGCATTTATGCGCGCAAATCATTGAGCGCGTCGGCTCGCGAAAGATCTCCGCGCCGCCACCCGGACACGAATCCAGGCCAGCCTCAATCAACTGCTGAATCACGTCTTCGTCAGACATCTTGTAGAAGTGTGCGAAGTGATCAAACTCGACCATCGTGAACGCTTTGAGATGTAGCTGCGGATACTGCTTCTTCAAAGACGAAAGCAGGTCGGTAAAGTAACTGAACGGAAGTTTCGTGTTTAAGCCGCCGGTGATATGCAACTCGGTGGCGCCTTCCGCAACTGCCTGTGCTGCAACTTTCAAACTGTCGTCGATGTTGTGTGTATAGGCGTCAGGTTGACGCGGCGTGCGGTAGAAGCCGCAAAACTTGCAGTCAGCGTAACAGATATTTGTCGGATTGAGATGGCGATTGACGTTGAAGTAGGTGGTGCGACCATGTCGTTGCCGGCGCACAATGTCGGCCAGCTTACCAAGCCCTGGTAGATCGGCAGTGGCGTAAAGAGCCAGGCCGTCTTCGAATGAGAGACGTTTACCGCTCGTGACGAGTTTCTCAATCTCATTCAGTTTGCCGTCGTGTGAAAAAGTCATTTCATTACTCGATCTATTTGTTAAGGAAAACAGCGCTTCCGAACGTGGCCAGCAATATGACGCTCACAAAAGCGTTGGTGGTAAAAAAAGCAGCGTTCAGACGACTGAGATCGTCGGCGCGAACGAGTCGATGTTGATAGACCAGTAACGCGCCGGTGGCAATCACGCCCGCAAATGCGACTGGACCGAGTTCCGTAATCCAGAAGAGCCAGACCAAAACGAGAAAAGCCGCAGTATGAAGTGCCCGTGCGATCGACAGCGCGCGGGCAATTCCGAAGCGCGCCGGAATTGATCTCAATCCTTCGCGGCGGTCGAAGTCGTAATCCTGGCACGCATACAGCACGTCAAATCCGGCAGTCCACAACAGGACCACTAACGACAGCAATAGCGGCACGGGACTTCCAATCTCGCCACGCACCGCAATCCATGCGCCCGTCGGTGCAATGGAAAGACACCAGCCCAACACGAAATGCGAGAATTGTGTCCAACGCTTGGTCAGAGAGTAAAGCAGAACGGAGGCGAGCGCCACGGGAGCGAGAATCAGTGTCAAACTATTCAACATGGCTGCAGCTAGCAGAAACAACGCGGCTGCTGCAATTGTGAATAACCAGACGAAACTGACTGATAACAAGCCTGCCGGCAAGGCTCTCGACGCCGTCCGCGGATTTTTTGTGTCGAAGCTACTGTCGGCGATGCGATTAAACGCCATCGCCGCCGATCGCGCGCCCACCATCGCGACGACGATCCAGAGAATCTGCCAGGCTGTCGGAAGACCACCCGCTGCCAGCACCGCGCCCAGAAATGCGAACGGTAACGCAAAGAACGTGTGCTCGATCTTAATCATCTCCAGCGTGAGTCGTGTGTTTTTGAGTACGGTGGACACGGTTTCGTCAGATATTGCCAAAAAAGCCCTGAAGTCACAAACCACTATCGGATACGACGAATCAATAGCCCCGGTTTGTTGAATTTAAGGCGCTTTATCCACAGATTACACAGATTGCTTTTTTGAATCTGTGGATATGCTTTGTGTCCAATTTTGTGGCATGCTGAGATCGATGGATCTGAACGAACTGGCGAAGCTTTTGTCGGCGTACAAGAGCGGCGAGCTGGAAACCAGCGAGGCGCTGGATCGCATTAAGAATCTTCACTTTGAAGACATCGGGTTTGCGCGAGTTGACCATTCCCGCGCGACGCGCCAGGGTTTTCCAGAGGTTGTTTTTGGCGGCGGTAAGACTCGCGCTCAGGTTGTCGGTATCGTGGAGCGGCTCGCACAGCGTTCGCCGAACATTCTCGTAACACGCACGGACGAGGGCACGTTTGGTGAGATCCGTAACATTATCACCGATGCCGAATGGCACGAGGCAGCGAAGCTGGTGCGAATTTGTCGCGACAAAACCAATCAGGGCGTTGGCGCAATCGCCGTCGTTACTGCCGGCACGAGCGATATTCCCGTTGCTGAGGAAGCCGCGCTCACTGCGGAAACAATGGGAAACAGTGTCGATCGAATCTGGGATGCGGGTGTCGCCGGCATACATCGCGTGCTTTCGGAACGCAGTCTGTTGCAGCGTTCGCGTGTGGTAATTGTAGCTGCGGGAATGGAAGGCGCGTTGCCCTCGGTTGTTGGCGGCCTTGTGAGCGTTCCTGTGGTGGCGGTGCCAACCAGTATCGGGTATGGAGCATCTTTCGGAGGTGTCGCGGCATTGCTCGGGATGCTGAACTCCTGTGCCTCAAATGTAACGGTCGTGAACATCGATAATGGCTTTGGCGCAGGATTTGTCGCGAGTCTCATTAATCGTCGTTGGACGGTGCCCGTTGAGTAAACCCCCAGTTGAACGATCGCGACATTTACTTTTAGTTCTGATCGCGCTCTCGCTGGTCTCCAGTGCGTGTATTTCCGCACGCCGAACTCCCAATCTCGAACACATTTTTGCCACCGCGCGGTCGAGAACCGGAAAACGCCCGGTCATCGTTATCCCCGGAATTCTGGGTAGCGAGCTGATCAACCCCAAGACTGGCGAAACCGTTTGGCCTTCAGCGTTTCGCACCTCACAGGAGGGACTGCCGATCAGTCCGGATCTCTCTGCAAACCACGACGATCTCGTGCCCGGTAAAATCATTGAGACCGTGAAGCTCGCTCGAGTGCTGCCGGAAGTCTATGTTTACAGAGACCTGCTCGAAGCGCTGCGACGCTATGCGGGCTATCGTGAGGGCGACTGGGAAAATCCAGCGCCGGACGGTTATCAGGACACGTTTTATGTCTTTGCGTACGACTGGCGTCAGGACAACGTGAGCAACGCACGCGAACTCGTCCGTCGAATCGACCGCTTGAAAGCTAAACTTCAGCGTCCGGATTTAAAGTTCAACATCGTGGCCCATTCGATGGGTGGTTTGATCGCGCGCTACGCATCGATGTACGGCGATGCCGATCTTCCGGCCGGCGATGGTCCGATTCAGCCGACGTGGCTGGGTGCAGCTCACATCAGCAAGATCGTGATGATCGGAGTGCCGAACGAAGGTTCAGCGGATGCTTTCGCAACGCTTGTCGATGGATATTCGATTACTGAAGGTTTGCGGCGGCGTGTTCCGCTGCTCAACAAGCTGACTAAGGAAGATGTTGTGAGGACGCCTTCAGTGTTTCAACTGATGCCGCATCGCGAGTCAGTGAGATTTCTTGATGAGAATCTGCAGGCTTTGCCGTTGGATTTGTACGACGCTGAAGTTTGGAAACGTTATGGATGGAGTGTGATCTATTCGTCTCCTGAGTTTAGACGACATTACGTCGAAACAAGCGGCACTGATGGTGAGAGTAAATCAGAAGACATGCTCGACGCTTATCTTGAAGCGACATTGAACCGCGCACGTCGATTTCATGAAGCTCTCGACTCAGCCGAGAATTCGGAGTCGCCTGTTGTGCTTCTTGCGATTGGCGGTGATTGTGAAGAGACGTTGAACGCGCCGGTGATAATGCGTGATGAAAAACGTAATCGCTGGTTAACGCTTACAGGACCACGTGAGTATCGAACTTCAAATGGCGTGAAAATCTCAAAAAAGAGTGCGACGGATGCGATGTATGTACCCGGTGACGGGCGCGTCACGCGCGCGTCATTGCTCGGTGAGAACATCTTCAAAACCCGCGACCGCCAGACCGGGTTCACATTGAGTCGCTATGCTGTCTTCGGCTGCGACCTCCACGGCCAACTCCCACGTAATCCTACCCTCCAGGACAACGCCCTCACCGCCATTGTTGGCGAAGTAATAAATTAGCCACGGATTACACGGATTGTGTTACGGACTGATGATGGCGTTGAGCTTCTCAGCCCAGTCCGGATCGATGTTTGTGAGGATTGTGTATTGCTCGAGGGCTGCGTCGCGATTGCCCATCGCAAGCAGACAGCGACCGAGATTGTAGTAGGCCTTCCCAAAATCAGGTTTTAAACGAATCGATTGCCGAAACGATTCCATCGCCTCGTTCAAACGATTCAACTCGAAATACGCTTCGCCCATACTATTCGGCGCAACCGCATCACCCGGCTTCAACGACGAAAGCTGCCGAAAAATTTCAATTGCCTCAGTGAACTTTTTCGACTTCAAATATCGCGAGCCCAGCCTCTCGTACGCAACGGTGTAATCAGGTCGCAATCGAATCGTCTGCTTGTACGCCTGGATTTCCTCGTCGGGCTTGCCCCAGTCGCGATAGACCAGCCCGATCGCGTAATGAGCGTCGGCGGCGTTGTACGGATCGAGCTTGATTGACTGGCGGTATGCTTCGGCTGCGTCTTTGTATTGCTTGAGGTAGTAGCTCGCGAGCCCGATGTTGAAATACGACTCGGCCGATGGTCTCAGACTTACTGCCTTCTTCGAAGCCTCCAGCGCTTCAGCATGCTTGCCGAGTTTCTCGTTGCAGAAACCACTCTGCGCCCATGCTTCAGCGTAGTTACTGTCTGACTCGACAGCCTTCTCGAAATACGGCAATGCTTTCTCGCAATCATCTTTCGAAAGAAAACTCAGTCCATCGCGGAAGAATTGAACGGCCTTCGCGCGTTTGTTTCTGCCCGTGCTCGCCACAAGATCACCGAGCGACATAATCGGAGCAACTTGCAGCTGAGAAATACGTTCCGAGGGAATCGCGAAATTCACACTTTGTCCACCAGTGATCTGTAGCGTCGCGATGCCTATGACCTGTCCTTGCATATTCACGACCGGGCTGCCACTCGATCCGGACGAGATCGGCGCCGTAATTTGAATAATGCGACCAAACGTCGGAATGTCACGAACCGCGGAAACGATTCCATTCGTAACGCTGCCTTCCAAACCGAGTGGATTGCCGATGACAACGACGCTCTCGCCTTCCTGCGGCGAAGTCTTATCGAGTGGTAATGGTCTGATTTGATTTACCGGAACGTCGATCTTCAGCAAGGCGATGTCGCCTTCAGCATCGACTGCAAGCACGCCTTTGACTGGATAGACAGTTCCAGTTGATGAATGAACCTCAGCGCGATACGCGCCCTCGAGCACGTGACGGTTGGTGACGATACGATCGGTTTCGACGAAGAAGCCACTGCCTCTGGAAACCTTCTCGCCGCGCGAATCAAAAGTCTCTATCGCGACAGCGGACGGTTTAATGCGGCGAACGAGGTCGGGAAGAAGATCCTGCGCCTGTGTGGGAGGGGGAAGAAGTAGAACTAGTAAAATCCAAACTAGTTTCATTTCGGGTAAAAGCTTCACCGGATTTGCAGGATTTCAGGATTGATTCTTCAATTCTTTAGATCCTGTCCTACTGCGGCAACGACGTCAGTGATTTTAACATCTTCGGTCTTCTTTGTGCGCCGATCGAATAATTCGACCAGGCCTTCGGCAACTTTTTTCCCAATCGTGATTCGATAAGGGATGCCGATTAGATCCGCATCTTTGAACTTCACGCCCGCACGTTCGTCGCGGTCGTCGAGCAAGACATCGAGACCGGCTTGTTGCAGTTCCCGATAAAGCTTCTCGCCTGCCTCGCGCAAATCGTCCTGCTTCATGTTTGTGATCGTGACGACCACGTCAAAGGGAGCCAGCGATCTCGGCCAGATGATGCCGTCGTCATCATGATTCTGCTCGACAGCGGCCGTGATGATTCGTTCCACGCCGATGCCGTAGCTACCCATCACGATCGGCACTTGTTTGCCATCCTGCGTTAGCACGGTTGCGCCCATCGACTCTGAGTATTTCGTGCCGAGCTTGAAGATGTGACCAATCTCCATGCCTTTGAAGATTTCAAGCGTGCCGCTTTCACATTTCGGACAACCCTCACCTGCTTCAATGGTGCGGAACTCAAACCACTCATCGACTTGAATATCTCTAGCAATATCGACACCGCGCAGGTGGTGATCGTCTTTGTTGGCGCCGGTCGTCATATTGCGCCGGTTCTTCAGAGCGGAATCCGCAACAATACGCAGTTCCTTCGATTTCGTTTTTGCGCCGACTCCGCCAAGACTTCCCGCGCTTGCGCCGAGCAGGTCGCGAATCTCTTCGGGATGCGCCTGACGCACTGCAGTCGCACGCAGGCTGTCGGCGAGTTTAGTTTCGTGAAGTTGATGATCGCCACGAAGCAAAACCAGCACAGGTCGCGATTCGCCCTCAATAGTCGCGAAGAAAACGAGCGACTTGATCTGTCGTGAACTTTCTGCGCCGCCCGGAAACGTTGTCAAATCCTCGATCGTGCGAACTCCGGGCGTCGGAAATTCCTCGGGCGCCGCTGGTCCCGCTTCGTCAGTGATCTCAGCCAATCGCGAAGTCGCTTTCTCGAGATTTGCCGCGTAACCACAATTGGTGCAATTAACAATTAGATCTTCACCGGCCGGAGTGCGAGCCATAAACTCATTCGACTCCGTACCTCCCATCGCGCCTGATGACGCTTCCACGATCAAAAACTCGATGCCGGAGCGAGTGAAGATCTTTTTGTACGCTTCACGCTGATCGATGAACGACTTGTCGAGTCCCTCGCGATCGACGTCGAACGTGTATGCGTCTTTCATGATAAAGGTGCGTAGACGCATCAGTCCTGACTTAGGCCGTGCTTCATCGCGAAACTTGATCTGAATCTGGTACCAGACTTGTGGCAATTGTTTGTAAGAACGGATTTCGCCGCGCGCGATCGTGGTGAACACTTCTTCGTGTGTCATGCCCAGACACATATCCGTGCCTTTGCGATCTTTAAGACGAAACATCTCGTCACCAATCGCCTGCCAGCGGCCTGACTCCTGCCAAAGCTCAGCTGGGTGTAGCGCCGGTAGGTAAAACTCCTGACCACCAATCGCATTCATCTCTTCGCGAAGGATCTGCATGACCTTGAGCGCGATACGTTGGCCCAGCGGCAGGTAAGAATAGATTCCGGCGGTTAATTGCCGGATGACACCGGCGCGTAAAAGCAGTTTGTGCGAAATAACCTCGGCATCAGCCGGGTCTTCGCGGAGAGTAGGGATAAAGTATCGTGACCAGCGCATAATCCGGGCATTCTCGCTTAGTGAATGCACGTAACGCAAATCGCGTAATCTGTGGATGAAGCCCGTTTGCCGCACAACCGTCCCTGAGTTACCATCACGCTTCTTCTTAAACACCACTCCACGAAGGTTTCTAAGAATGCGTATTGCACTCGCAAGCGATCATGCTGGTTATACCGAGAAGGAGCGACTGAAAGGCGTACTCGAAGCCCTCGGTGTGGAATTTGACGACCTGGGCACCGTTTCGGAAGAGTCAGTGGATTATCCGGATTACGCACGCAAGGTTGCCGAGCAGGTAGCAGACGGAAAAGTTGAGCAGGGCGTGTTGGTTTGCGGCTCCGGTACCGGCATGGCGATCACTGCGAACAAGGTTCCCGGCGTGCGCGCTGCCGTCGCCTGGTCTGAAGAAACTGCGCGACTCGCGCGCCAGCATAACGATGCGAACGTGCTGGCGATAGGCGCTCGCACCACGCCGCCTGACGACATTCCGAAGATCGTGCGCGCCTGGTTCACCGCGGAGTTTGAAGGTGGCAGGCATGCTGCGCGCGTCGAGAAGATTTCTCAAGTGGAAAGAAGCAGATAAGGAGATAAATGGACAGAAACTCACCACTTGCCGAAGTGGATCCAATCATCGCCGGCGCTATCGACAACGAGGTAGCTCGCCAGGCCAACGGACTCGAACTGATCGCTTCTGAGAATTTTGTCAGTGAAGCCGTGCTCGAAGCTGCGGGTTCGGTCTTTACGAACAAGTACGCCGAAGGTTATCCCGGAAAGCGTTATTACGGCGGTTGTGAGTGGACCGATGTTGTCGAGCAAACAGCGATCGATCGCGCGAAAGAGTTGTTTGGCGCCGATCACGCAAACGTGCAAGCGCACAGTGGTGCACAGGCAAACATGTCTGTGTATCTGGCTGCAATCCAGTACGGCGATCAGATTCTCGGAATGAATCTCTCGCACGGAGGCCATCTGACTCATGGTCATCCGTTGAATTTCTCGGGACTAAGTTACAAAGTCGCTGACTACGGGGTTTCAAAGGAAAGCGAACAGATCGACTACGATGAGTTGCAAAAGATTGCCGAAGAGCACCGGCCAAAACTGCTCGTCTGTGGCGCTTCAGCATATCCACGCACCATCGACTTTGAACGCATCGGTCAGATCGCACGCAGTGTTGGCGCGCGCATGTTTGCCGACATCGCTCACATAGCAGGACCAATCGCAGCCGGTTTGCATCCGTCGCCAGTGCCTCACGCGGATTACGTAACAACTACGACTCACAAAACGCTGCGTGGTCCACGCGGTGGCTTGATTCTTTGTCGCGAGGAACACGCGAAGGAGATCGATCGCAGGCTCTTTCCGGGCGTGCAAGGGGGGCCACTTGTTCACATCATCGCCGCCAAGGCCGTCGCTTTTGGTGAGGCGTTGCGTGAAGACTTCAAAGAGTATCAGCGCCAGGTCTTGAAAAACGCGAAATCATTGGCGAGTGAATTACAGGAACAGGGATTGCGCCTCGTTTCCGGTGGAACAGACAATCACCTCATGCTGGTTGATGTTTGGATGGACGGCAAAGGCATCACTGGCAAGGATGCTGAGAAAGCTCTGGAAGCGGCACTGATTACCGTCAACAAGAATACGATTCCATTCGATCAGAACAAGCCGTTCGTTGCTTCGGGACTGCGAATCGGCACACCTGCCGTCACGACTCGAGGGATGAAAGAAGCCGAGATGCGTGAGATCGGACGTTTGATTGCAGAAGTAATTCACGCGCCAGAATCGGAAGAAGTGAGGAACAAAGTAAAGCGCGACGTTGCAGAACTGACGGCGAGATTCCCGTTGTATCCGAAGCGGTTGAAAGCGCAAAAGCGTTAGAGCAGAGCCTAACCGTCAATTTCGGAGCAATCTCGCAAGCGCCTCATATGTTATTCTCTCTGTCCCATCGATCGCACAGTGTTGCAAACAAATGCTTGAAGTTTTTGGGCCGGATGGACTGATCGCGAAAGCGCATCCCGAATATGAGTATCGACCTGGCCAGATTGACATGGCGCAGGCCGTAATGCGTGCGTTTGAGGAGAAGAGACATCTGATAGTTGAGGCGGGAACGGGCACTGGAAAGACGCTCGCATATCTCGTACCGGCCGTAGCCGCTGCTCTCGGCGGCAATGGTAAAGTCATAGTCTCCACCGGCACAAAAAACTTGCAGGAACAGCTAATGGAGAAAGACATTCCTTTTCTCCAGAGTGTCCTGCCGAAGCCTTTCGCTGCGACTTACATGAAGGGCCGGAATAACTATCTTTGTCTGAACAGGCTTGCGCGTGCTCAATCAGCGCCGGTCTTGGAGGGTCTCGATGAGGTTGATTACTTCGAAGAGGTTAGCCAATGGTCGCGGGAAACCGAAACCGGCGATCGTGCAGAGCTTTCTAATCTACCTGAGTCACTTTCCTTCTGGCGTCACATCGATGCGCGTTCTGAATCATGTCTGGGCCAGAAGTGTCCTGAGTTCGACGCCTGCTTCATTACGCGTATGCGCGATCGCGCTCAAGAGGCGGACATCGTCGTCGTCAATCATCATCTGTTCTTTGCTGATTTGAGTTTACGGAACGGAAACTACGGCTCAGTACTCCCGGACTACACCGCCGTGATACTCGACGAAGCTCATCTCATAGAAGAAGTTGCTTCTGAATACTTCGGCGCGCAGGTTTCCAACTATCAAATCGACGATCTGGTGCGCGATCTCGGTATCCTCACGATTGAAGACGCCGAAGTGGACAAAGAGCTGACGCACAGCGTGGCGCGCATGTCTCGATTTTCCGACAGCTTCTGGATGGGATTCCGGGACGGCCGTGGCGAGGATGGCCGCTACCCGATAATTCCAGGGACATTTGCCAGAACTAAAGCCGGCGAGTTGGAAGCGACTCCACTGGGCGAATTGTACATGGCACTCGAAGGCGCAATTGCACGCACAGAAACAACGCTTGATGCGCTTCAGGAAAAACCTCCGGAGGTCGAAAGTCTCGTTCGACGGTTAAGACAGATCCGGTTTGAGCTCGAGTTCATCGTCACCGGTACGGACAAAAAATTTGTTTACTGGCTTGAACGAAGAAATCGCGGTGTATTTTTGCGTGCTTCACCGATCGACGTTGCCGGACTCTTACAGGACAAGCTATTTGAAGAAGTTCCGACGGTTGTGTTGACCTCTGCGACTCTCTCGAGCGGCGGAAACTTCACTTTCATTCGCGACCGACTCGGACTCGACACGGCCGATGACCTCATCGCGGAATCAAGTTTTGACTACCAGAGCCAGGCCATTCTTTACCTGCCGGCGAAGATGCCCGATCCAAGAGATCGCGAATGGGGAACTGCAGCAGCCGCCGAAGTTGCGCGAATTCTGCAGGCAACCGAAGGCCGGGCGTTTGTGTTATCGACGAGTTTGGCGGGCATGCAATCGTTATTTGAAAACGTCTGGGCTGAGATTGACTATCCGTGTCTGGTCCAGGGCAGTGCCTCAAAGGGGCAGCTGCTGAAGAAGTTTCGTGAGACGCCAAATGCGGTGTTGTTTGCGACGTCGAGTTTCTGGCAGGGCGTAGATGTGCGCGGCGAACAATTGTCGTGTGTGATTATCGATAAACTGCCGTTTGCGGTTCCGACCGATCCGATCGTTGCGGCACGTCAGAGATATATCGAAGACTGCGGTGGCTCCAGCTTTTACGAATACAGCGTGCCGCAGGCGATTATTGCGTTGAAACAGGGATTGGGTCGGTTGATTCGCAGTACGACTGATCGAGGTGTACTGGCGATACTCGATCCGCGTCTGCGAACGAAGGGTTATGGTCGAACTTTCCTGCAGAGTCTGCCGCCCTGTCGCGTCACTTCGCGAATCGACGATCTTGCGGGTATCTTATCCACAGACTAATTATGCCGGGACAATTTGAAGTAATGATCGAGCGAAACTTCTCCAGCGCACACCAACTGCGCGGCTACAAGGGGAAGTGTGAGAATCTGCATGGTCACAATTATAAGATCGAGATCTACGCACGCGGTCGCGAACTGGACAATGTCGGGTTGCTGGTGGATTTCGTTGAGTTGAAAGCAGCGGCAGATGAGGTAGTAACTTACCTGGACCACCGAAACATCAACGAGCTGCCGCCGTTTGACGAGTTGCAGCCGTCAGCCGAGAACCTCGCGAAGTATGTGCTTGAGCGTGTGGCGAAGCGAGTCGGTGATGATCGTGTGCAGATTTATAAAGTGCGCTGCTTTGAAACACCCACCAGTGTCGCCACGTACCTAATCGATTAACAGGTCATATAGGACGTATAGGACCTATTTCAAAGACTCTGGCATGTCAGCAACCGTGTAAGCCATCACCGCCATCGTCGCGACGCAGAGCGCGAGTTCGCGCGGGTTCACTTTATCAAGGGTGTCAGCAGGCGTGTGGTGAATGTCGAAGTAGTGTTCACCGTCGACATCAAGACTTGCACCCACCACACCTTCACGCATGATTGGGCCAATGTCCGCTCCATCGCCGCTCGCGGCAATCTGATCGGCGCCGATTCCCGACAGCAGTTTCGCAATCTCCTGCATGTTGGATCGCACTTGCAATGGTGCTGTCTCAACCAGCCCGAACCCTTCGGGACGATAGACCCCGGAATCTGATTCGATAGCGAGAATGTGATTAGCGAGTTCTGCTCGATGCGCGTCGCGATAAGCGTTGCCGCCGCGTAGTCCGTTTTCTTCGTTTGTATACAGCACAACACGAATCGTTCTTCGCGGACGCAGTCCGAGCTCTTTCAGCAGTCGTACTGCTTCCCATGCAACGATGCAACCGCCGCCATCATCATGTGCACCCTGGCCCACGTCCCACGAATCGAAATGGCCTCCGATCACAATCACTTCCTCGGGTTTTTCCGTGCCTTTCAACTCGGCGATGACGTTTGCTGATTCCGCATCGGGCAAAAACTTCGCTTCCATTTTGAGGCGTAGCGTCGGATGGTCACCGCGATCATTCATTCGCTGCAAAAACTCAGCGACTTCGATCGTAACCGCTGCAACTGGAATCTTCGGTTGATTCGGATCGTAATTCATGGCGCCGGTGTGCGGCGTCTGCAAGCTGACCGGCGTGACTGAGCGGACAAGTGCCGCCACCGCTCCATAGCGAGCAGCACGCGATGCCCCTTGCAGGCGATAAGCAACGGTCGCGCCGTAATCCGTAAATGGTACGTTGTAGACAACAATCTTTCCGCGCACTCGCTCGCCGAGTCGATCCAACTCAGCGAAGTTGCGCACGACGACCGCCTCAGCTGAGATGCCTTCAGCCGGAGTGCCGACGCTGTTTCCCAAACCCAGAACCTGTAGTTTTCGGGAAACAGGGGCAAGCATTTCGAGACTCTCTTCGCCACGGACCCAGTGCGGCACCATCACTTTTTCCGCACGCACGTTATCGAGCGCATCGCGTTTCATTTCAGCGACTGCCCATTCGATTGCACGCTCGAGATTTTTGGAGCCGCTGAGCCGGTTACCGATGTGGTCTGTCAGATGTGCGAGCCTGGCATAAGCGCGGTCACTCGTAAGAGCGGCGCCGATGATGCGTGCGGCCGCAGCGCGATAGTTCTCAATTCGAACAATCGGCGGCGGTAAAGGTGTCGGCGTCGGAGTTGACGAAGCCAATGGCTGCGCACCCGGAGCCGGTTGTTGGGCCTGAATTGTCAAAGCGGTGATGCAAAGAAAAGTGGAAACAAGTGCGACGAGTTGTAAGAAACGCACGTATGCAAGTTCCTCCGTAGATGTTGGAGACGTCAGTGCAGTTTAGCCCAGTTTAGGTCGCCACGAAAAAGCACAAAAAGCACAAGCGAAGTTTCAGCGCAAAAACAAACTTTAGGGAAGAAATCTTGTCAGGCTGCAAGATGGAACTAAAACGCAAACATAAGGAGAAATTATTATGGCAGTAACAACTGCAACTTCGCGCAGCGAACGCACACAACCCACCCCCCAAAAGATCACGACGTTTCTCTGGTTTAACAATAACGCCGAGGAGGCAATCAATTTCTACGCTTCGGTTTTTAAGAACTCGAGGATCCTGAATACAACGCGGTACGGTGATTCGGGAGCGGGCCCGAAGGGAACTGTGATGACCATCGATTTCGAGCTTGATGGGCAGCAATTCGTGGCACTGAACGGTGGCCCAAACTTCAAATTCACCGAAGCTATTTCGCTCGTCGTGAATTGCGAGAATCAGCAGGAGGTCGACTACTTCTGGGAGAAACTTTCAGAAGGTGGGCAGAAGGTTGAATGCGGGTGGCTCAAGGACAAGTTTGGACTTTCGTGGCAGGTGGTTCCGAAGATCTTGTGGGAGTTGTTTCAGGGTGGTGATCAGGCGAAGACCGACAGAATCATGAAAGCCGTGATGCAGATGAAGAAGCTCGATGTTGAGGGATTGAAGAAAGCCGCAGAAGGGAGGTAAGAGAAAAGGCAGTCCACAGATTACACAGATTCCACAGACAAATCTGCGTAATCTGTGGATGGTTTTTCAGCCGATATTGCCACAACGCGTCGTGTCATGAATGGCTTCTCACAGAACCAGAAAAACACCCACGCAAACAGTATCGTCGCCGGAGTCACAACCACAAATACATTCACCAGTTGTAACCAATTCGGGTTGGTCCAGCGCCACGATTGCATGATGACCAGTTCATGCGTCAGATAGATCGAATATGAAAAGATCCCAAGCGTCGAGAAGAGCGAGACGAGTGAAGGCAGTTTCACCTGTCTCAACCAACTCTCTTCGGCGAGCACCATCCGATTCACCACGATAAAGAAACCGAGACCCCAGAACGGATGAATCAAGTACCAGCTCGCATTATGCAGAAACGTGTCTTTATGAATCGAAGGTAAGTAAGTCGATATCGCCGAAGCCGCAACGATCAACACAGTCGCCAGCCGCAGATCGCGTGACCAGCCACGCAGTTTTATCAATCCAAAGAACGTCTCCACGCCAATTGCGCCGAGCGCCCACGTAAACCAGTGGACCGCTGCCGCTTCGGGCACCGGAACACCAAAGCCGGTCTTCAGCCAGACAACGTGGCTAAAGATCATCCATCCGAGACGCGCGAAGAGACAGACAGCAAGGGTTATGCCCCAGCCCCAACGTACCCGGATAAAGAGCAGCAGGAAATAAGCCAGGTAGAGTTGCTCTTCAATCGCGAGTGTCCAAAACACACCGTTGATGGTGTAACAGGTGCTGGGATCGAGGTTGTGGAGCATCAGCAAGTGCATGCCGATGTCGTAAAAGAAAAAATGCGTGAGATTAATACCGCTCGTTCCTGCGGTCAGTAATAAAAACAACAGCAGTGCAATTATGTAAGGCGGATAAAGTCTGCGGAGTCTTCGTTTCCAAAAGGCGCCGAAACGAATCTCAGGCTCTGTTCCTGCCGCTTTTGCTTTGGCCCACTGCAGGTGAATACAAAAGCCGGAGATCACGAAGAACAGAAAAACCCCGATGTAACCGAAAGAGCTCCCAAATTGAACAGCGCGAATGGGATACTGAAGGAGATTTTGCGGAAGAACGTTTTGGCCCTTATCGACCGCGTGATAGAGAACAACGCCCAACGCCGCAATGCCTCGAAGTGCGTCGATGCCGCGCAGGCGCGTCGGGAAGGTTGTGGGGGGAGCAGGCATCAGTAAAGACTAGCCACAGATTGACACGGATATTTTACAAATCAAATCCGTGTAATCTGTGGCTCGAATCATGCTGAAACAAGAGATGGAACGTCGATGTTGTACTTCCTAATCTTACTATAGAGACGCGGCCGGTAGATTCCAAGGAGATTTGCCGCGGCCTGCTTGTTGCCGCCCGTACGTTGAAGAGTTCGTTCAATCACAAGCCGCTCAATATCCTCAAGCGTCATGTTGGGTGGCACATCCCACGTAACATTCGACGAGGTGCCTTCAGGCAACGTGCCGTTGTCGAAAGGCAGATCGATCGGCTCGATCTGTTTGTCTTTAGCGAGCAGGACCGCACGCTCGATCACGTTTTGCAGTTCGCGCACATTTCCAGGCCAGCTGTGGCCAAACAGTCTTTGATAAGCGGCTTGTGAAACACCGGTGATCGGTCGCTCATATTTCTGCGCGTACATGTGCAGGAAGTGTTCGGTCAGAAGCTGAATATCTTCGCTTCGCTCGCGTAGCGGTGGCACATGAATCGTGATCGTCGAGATGCGATAAAAGAGGTCGTCGCGCAAAAGACCATCACGAATGGCGTCTGCCGGCGGTCTGTTGGTAGAGCACACGAGGCGGAAGTCGACGGCATATGTTTTCTCTGATCCAATCTTGCGATAACTTCTCTCCTGCAGGACACGCAACAGCTTCGGTTGCAACTCGATCGGCATCTCAGCGATTTCATCGAGCATCAGCGAGCCACCGGCCGCGTGTTGGACCAGACCTTCTTTGTCTGCGTGTGCGCCAGTGAACGCGCCCTTCGTGTGACCGAACAACTCAGATTCAATTAGTTCTTTGGGCAGGGCTGCGCAATTAACTTTAATAAACGGCTTTTTGGAGCGGAGTGATTGATAGTGAATGGCGTTGGCAATCAACTCCTTGCCCGTGCCCGACTCACCAACGATCAGAACGTTCGCATCTGACTTCGCCACTGATTCGATCGTTTCGTAAATCTGCTGCATCGGCTTTGACGCACCGATGATGTTGAAGTATTCGGCGCGTGTGGAAAGCTGCCTTCTCATGTTGGTTGTTTCCGCAACGAGCTCACGACGCTCGAGCGCTTTTTCCACGAGTGGCTGCAGTTCCTCGAAGTCGAAGGGCTTCTCAACGAAATAGAAAGCACCGGCCTTCGTGGCTTCCACAGCTTTTTGTACTGAACCGTAACCCGTGACGACGATCACCTCTGTTGTCGGTCGCGCGTCTTTCATGTGACGCATTACTTCCAGTCCGTCCATATCCGGCAGTTGCAAATCACAGATCGCCAGGTGATGTCCGCCTTGATCAAACAGTTCTATAGCGGCCGCACCGGTCGGTGCAGTATCGACAGAGTATCCTTCTTCGACGAAATTTTGCCGCAGAGAATCGGCCATCGTTGGTTCGTCGTCCACCACAAGAATCCGCACTTCTTTGTTCTCCACCTTTTTCTCCTCTCTCGAAATCGCTGCGCCTTGAGGCATCATGATTACTCCCTGGTTATTAATTGCCTTGCTTGTTATTTAACGCTTGCTTCTTCGATCGGCGCGGCAAGCGGAAGTACAACCACAAACTTCCTATCGATAAGCTTCGCCGATCCGCCGTGGGCTTCTATGATCTTCGCCGCAAGGGCGAGTTTGATCTCATCGCTGCCGGCAAACGCGCGAAACGGATCATGGTCCAAATTACGCAAGCCCGACCACTCAATCACCGCCTGGTCTCGATCAACAGTTGCGCTGACCGACACATCTCCAGCTCCATTTTCACTTTGCCGGTTTTTTATCGCGGCTGAACACAACCACTTAAAAGCATCCGTTAATTTGAAAAGATCGAGATTGCCTTGAATGCTCCCCGTACCATCCAGCAGAACTATTGACGAGCCTGCCTCATTAAAACTGGCGCACACGGCGCGCAGAATCTTGTCTACTTCGACCCCGGATTGTTTTTTCAACTCCACCGGCTGACCGTAACGAACAATTGTCGATAGATCGTCCGCTGCCCGGTCAAGGCCATTAATCAGTTTTCCAATCGTCTCCTGTTCGTCGCCTGGGCGTTCATTCTTCTCGATCCGGCGACGAAGAAACGTGGCATAGAGTTTGAGACCATTTAGCTGGTTCTTAAGGTCGTGAACTATTTGCATCGAAGCTCGACCAAGATCCTGAAGGCGTTCACTGTCTTCGGGCCTCGACATTGCAGTCTTCATCTGGGTGCAAGTCTCTCTTAGCTCGTCAAAGGGGCCGCAGGGGAGGGGAACCTCACAGCCAGTTCGAGTGTATGAATTAAACTCTGGCCTAAGATCCTTTTGTGTTGCGTTTCAATGCGGGATGGTACCAAAAATGGCGCGCGTATTCTAGTCATACAGTAAAATCAACAACTTATAGGAGTGGGAGCGGTCGATTGAGGGCAAAGTCAGGTGTAAAGATGAAAAGGAAGGCTGAACCACCCACGGTCCTACTGGTAGAAGATACCGAGGATAACCGGTTCATGATGAGGCGATTGCTCGAGATGGCCGGCTACGAAGTGGTGGAGGCTATGAATGGCGAGGAGGCAGTCAAACTGGCGCAGGCTGAATCTCCGCAACTTATTCTGATGGACCTTAGCCTGCCGGTGATAGACGGACTTGCTGCGACACGTTTAATTCGGAAGCTTCCGCAACTGCAGGCGACACCGATTATCGCCGTTTCCGCACACGACAGTTCCGACTTTCAATCGGAGGCGATCGAAGCCGGGTGTAACAGTTACGTTACGAAGCCGATTGATTTTAACGAGCTGGAGCAGTTAATTCAGCAGTTATTGACGAGCGACGGAACCTGATGACAAGGCACGGTATTTTGTGCTTTTTGAGTCTCTTTGTGGCACAATTCCTCCACTATGGCTGTTCCGGATCGGCGTATTGAAACTGGTGAAACGAATCGAACCCTCATCATCGTCGTGGCTGTGATTGCTGCTGTTGCAATTGCAGGTCTCTTCTACGGTTTAATGCGTTTGAGTGGCCGCAGTTCTGGCACTGAAACAGCGTTACAAGGTGCGATACGCGAAGGCTCGCCGCAGTTTGAGGAGCAACGGAAGAACATCGTTCTCGATGAGCCGGAAGCGACCGAAGCAAAACGCGCGCTTGGCGACATAGTGATGAGCCTTCAGACGACTGTCCGCAATTTAACCGGAAAGACTTTAACCGGACTCGAAGTACGGGCGGCTGTAGTGGACTATCAAGGCAAGCCAGTGAAACAGAGAGCCGTGGTAGTAGTGCCGACGCGACAATCCGAGCTTGCGCCAAATAAGACGATGCAAGTGAATGTTTTGCTCGACGGAATGAGTGAGACCGATGTCCGCGCGAATATCAAGATGGAAGTAACAGCGTTTAAGTTCAAAGAATAGGTCGTATTGGTCCTGGTAGGGTATTTCAATCCAGAAACAACTCTTCTAATGATTGTTTGATCGGTTGAACCGAAACAACCTTCCCACCCACTTTTCGCAACGCCTCCAATACACGTTCAATCTCATCTTCGGAAGCTATTTCGATCCGCAGTCCTCTTGGCGTCCGCGAAATTTCAGTCGCCGGAAGATACTGTCTTAACGCGTCGGCGTCGGTGCCGGTGGCCATCACCTCCATGCGATTTGGACCTTCCGTTGTCCGGCGTAGCTCGTCAAGATATCCAACCTGAGCGAGCTTTCCTTTTTTTAGAATCGCAACGCGATCGCAAAGCACTTCGATGTCTGAAAGTATGTGAGAGCACATGAAGACAGTCTTGCCCTCATCCCGCAGTGCCGCGATCAAATCTCTGACTTCACGACGCCCAACTGGATCAAGTCCACTCATCGGCTCATCAAGGAAGACGATCTCCGGATTGTTAACGAGCGACTGGGCCAGCCCGACTCGTTGTAACATGCCTTTCGAAAACTTTCTCAACTGCGTGTCCCAGCGTTTTTCGTCCAGTTTGACCCGCGCCAGCAGATCAGAAGCACGTTTCTTCCGTTCGGCAGCACTTAAACCGAAGATTTCTGCGCAGTACTCAAGAAACTCGCGAGCAGTGAGGTAATCGTAAAAATAGGGATTCTCCGGCAGGTAACCGATGCGCTGATGCATGCTCACATCCTGAATATCGTGGCCCAGAATTCGCGCGCTGCCCGTGGTGGGAAAGATCAAACGCATCAGGAGTTTTAGTGTGGTTGTTTTGCCGGCGCCATTCGCACCGAGGAAACCGAAGATCTGCCCGCCGTCGATTGCGAGAGAAAGTCCGTCCAGCGCACGTACTTTGCGCTTGCGCCAGAAACCAACTTCGTAGTCTTTGGTCAGGTTTGTGATCTCGATGACAGGCATATTTATTTCAAAGGAACCTGGGTCTTTTTCCAATCCAACTCGACTTCGCACGCCCCCGCTTTCAGGATGTAAGGAGCTCCTGACGGATCGAGAGGTGCACCTGACTCGTCCATCGGTATGCGCAATGTGCGAAAGGCTGGTTCCAACTCACGCCACGAATCGGGACATTTGCCGGTACGCGTTCGATATGCTGTAAATAACTTTTGCAATCCGTCGCGCTGGTCCAGCGAGTCCAACCGCATCAGATGCTTCCGCGCCATCTCCTTGACTTGTGGATCATCCGATTGCTCATGCATGCGCGTATAGATCTCGCGTGCGGTGGAACGACTCCCTCCCTCAGATAAGAGCTTTGCTTTCATCGCCTCCATCCAGGCAGGAGCGCCGGGAATCTGCGCGCCACGCCCGTACGTCTCGCTGGCCATTTGATACTGACCTTGACGCCAGTAGATGTACCCAAGTTGGTGATACAGCCGCCAGGCATTTGGATTTGCGTTGATGCCTTTTTCTGTCAGGCGAATGGCTTCTTGTACGTCGATTGCCGGCAATACGACGGCGCCGTACTCGTAAGGCTCGATAAATTCCGGGTCCAAAGTCGTGGTCGTTTCCAATAAGGGCGCGAGCAACTTGATGTTTAGTGCACTGAGATCGTCGAGAGAAATATTGCCCGGATAGTTGAGAAACTTTTTGCCGACGTATTGCAGCGAGCGCATCCAGTACCAATCAGCGGCCAAACCATTAAATCCGAGACTCATTCTGCGGGCGGTCTTATCGTTCAGATAAAGACTCTCGTCAATCAGGTTCGGATCAACCGGCGGTCGCAAAGTATCGGTCCAGCGAACCATGAGTGCGGCACAAGCCATGCCGACCACGACGACCAGGCCCAGGGTGACACTCTTCAGGCGCTCGTTGTTCATCTCTTATTTGAAGTTTCGCCGGCTGAAGATGAGTGTTGCCGCCGCGAGTATCACAGTGATGTAGATGAGCGCATAGAACGCAGAGGCGAACACAAAGCCTGCCGCAGGGGTGCGACCATGAGCTGCCGGGGTAATAAAACTGTAATTAGCAAGATTCGGCAGCAGGTAATACAAACCAGTAAAGAACCAGCGCGCGCTGGGGCTGCCCAGAGAGACTGCGAGACTCTTAAGATCGGAACTAAAGTGGCCAACAACAAAGATCAGAAAGGTTAACAAAGCGGAGAGCGCTGGAGATGAAAAAGAGGAGAAGAGCAGGGCAACAGCAGTCAACAGCATCAACTCCATATAGATCAATAGCACTGCCGGCCAGATTGTAGGAATCAGCGGATCCCAGCCGCGACTGACGTACAGCAGCGCCAGCGAAACTCCCACACCCATAACCAGCACATTCACCAGCAGTGTGAGACAAAGACCGAGATACTTGCCAACCAAAAACTCACCGCGCCCTACCGGCTTTGAAAAAACAGCGTAGATGGTCCTTCGTTCGATCTCCTTGTAGACAAGTCCGACGCCAACAAAGATGGCGATGAACATGCCAAAGAGCAGCATTGCGCTCAGGCCGAGATCGACGATCACCTTGCGTTCCTGACCGCCGGACAATTCGCCAATAAAGATCGAGGCCGCCGTCAGCAGCAGCACAAACAACACGAGGTTGTAAAGCACGCGATCGCGCACTGCCTCGCGAAAAGTATTGCGGGCGATTGCCGACATGCGCCTGAGGCTGCCGTAACCGCCCGGTTTTGATCTCTCGTAATGTGAAGTTGCTTCAGCCGTGTCCAACGTTCTCAGTTGTTCATCCATTCAGCTAAGTGAGCCAACACAATCTACCTTAGATTGATGCGCTTGCGGAAGGGGTAGCGCTGGTGGAGGCGCAGCGTAAATGCCGATGCTAATTATTAAGAACACCGCCGCCCGCGCCAGCTGTCACAGTACGTGCAGTTGTAGCCGAGCAGGTTGGTGCGGTAGCGGTTGTGTTGAAGTACACGACGCCCGCTTCATTGACAAAGAAACTGCGTGAACCAGTAGCGCCAAGAATGCTGACTGATGTGTGTACCGACGGTTGTGCTTTCGCGTCGAATGCGGGGCCTCCGGTGCCCGCAATGTTTGCTGCTGAAAACAGAAAACCAGTCTTTGGTGTACCCGGACCTGCAATCGTAGCCGCGCCAACGCTTGCATCAACAAGGCTCTCGTTGCGCAGCGCTGCAAGGTCTGCGTAAAGGCCTGCACCAACGGTCGATTGATAGGTGGCTTCGCCGCTCGAGATGATTCGCAGAGTAGCCAGTGCAGAAGCTTCATTCGCAGCCCGTTTCGAGGATATGAGGTTTGGGATAGCTACCGCTGAGATGATGCCGATGATAGCAACAACCAGGATAAGCTCTATCAGTGAAAAACCTTCATTGAATTTGGGGGATATCATAGTCGCGGCCCTCCGCGTAACTCTCTAAATGAGTTTCGTAAAAAGTTACGGAGGCGAGTCCTCCCGCCTCCGTAGTAGTTTCCGACAGTACGTGAGGGATTACATCAGTGGGGTTCCGCCAGCTACGGTTCGGGCAGTGGTAGCAGTGCACGTCGGTGCCGCTGCTGTGGTGTTGAAGTACATCACGCCAGATTCATTCGTGAAAAAAGCACGTGCGCCTGTTCCGGTAACGGAGCTGACACTCGTGTGAACGGATGCTATTGAGGTCGCATCGAAAGCCGGCAGGCCAGCGACGGCAACCGTAGCAGCTGTGAAGTAATAACCGCTCTTGGGGGTTGGGGCAGCGCCTGCGTTATCAGCGGCGTTGACGACGGCGTCGATCAAGCCAGCCGTGTTCAAGTTAGCCAGTGAGCCGTAGTTGCCGGCACCAGTTGTTGCCTGATAGGTGGCTTCGGAACTGAAGATAACGCGCATGGTCGCGACAGCTGAGGCCTCGTTAGCGGCACGGCGTGAAGCGAGAAGATTTGGGATAGCGATCGCGGCGATGATGCCGATAATCGCGACGACGATGAGAAGTTCGATCAACGAAAAGCCTTCTTGGCGTTTGGTAGTCATGCTAATTTCGTGCTCCTTAAGAAATATAGGGGTTTCAAAGTCTCGCGCCACCGGCTTTCGTTCCCTTGTGAGCCGCGCAGAGCGCGAAGTGTCGGTCGTCTCCTAAACAACCGGTATGCCACGAGGCTTTTTGCCTGAAATGAAGAAATTTCGATCGTTTTTGATCAAAATTTTGATGGGCGGGCCAGCAGCAGCAGGGTTCCTGACAATTTGTGGCACGGAAGGAATGCCACAAAAAGGCACATAAGGCACAAAAAGCACAAAAGAGATTTCGGGTAACTAATACCTGTGGGCGGAGGGTCAGTTTTTATGTGCTTTATGTGCTTTTTTGTGGCTAATTGCCGTCGCCGGCGCCGGCGGCGAACTCACCTGAGTCTTCCTCGCGACGGCGGGGGCCAGTATCCGTGGAGCGACGGCGCGGGGTGGAATCTGGACCACGACGTTCATCACGCATCTGCGCTGTAAGACCACGGGCGCCGTGTTTGTCGAGTAGATGACGCAGCGAGCGTACTGAGAGACGCAGGAGCTCTGCGGCATTGGTCTGATTCCCGGCGGTCCGGCGGAGAGCTTCAAGGACGTAAGTTTTTTCAAGCTGGTCCAGGTGGGCGGTGAGATTGATACCTTCTTCCGGAAACTCCATCGCTTCAGCAACACGATAGGGATTGTAATTTGAGATCTTCTCAGGCAGCCGTTCGGGCTCGATGGAGTTGGTGCGCTCAAGCGCCACTGCTCTTTCGATTGTGTGTTCCAACTCACGAACATTCCCGGGCCAGGAGTATCGCTCAAGCAGACGCATTGCATTCTCGCTGATCGTCAGCGACCGCCCGGTCGGTGCGCAAAACTTCTCCACGAAGTGATTGGCGAGTTCAGAGATATCTTCCGAACGTTCACGCAGCGGCGGCAACTCTATGGGAATAACCGAAATTCTGTAGTAGAGGTCCTCACGAAATGTGTTGGCCGAAACCATGCTCGCAAGGTCCCGATTGGTCGCCGCAATCACGCGTGTGTCTACGATCGTTTCTTCAGTGGCGCCAACTGGCCTTACTTTACGTTCCTGCAAGACGCGCAAAAGTTTAACCTGCATCGCAGGTGACATTTCACCAATCTCGTCGAGGAAAATCGTGCCGCTGTTGGCCGCCTCAAACAGTCCCTTTCGGTTGGCGTTAGCGCCTGTGAAAGAGCCTTTCACATAACCAAACAACTCAGATTCGAGCAGCGTTTCAGTAAAGGCGCCGCAGTTTACCGACACGAACGGCCTCTCGGCGCGCGGGCTCAAATCGTGGATCGCGCGAGCGACGAGTTCTTTTCCAGTGCCCGATTCGCCGGTCACTAAGACCGTCGATTGGACCTGCGCAACGGTCTCGATCATCTGATAAAGCGCAAGCATCCGTTCGCTTCGGCCAATGATATTGCCGAGCTTGCCGCGGGTGCGCTGTCCCTGGATGAGGGCCTTGTTTTCCTCGAGCAGCGCTTCCTTCTCCTTAACGAGCGAGATCTTGTTCAGCGCCCGAGCGACTGTTTCCTTTAGCAGGTCGTTGTCAAACGGCTTCTGAACGAAGTCGTAAGCACCGAGCAGAAATGCTTCTCGAGCTGTGTCGACGTTCGCGAATGCCGTCATCATTATTACTTCTACTTCGGGAAGTAACTCGCGCGCCGCTCGCAACAGATCCACACCACCCATGTCGGGCATTCTGATGTCTGAGATGATCAGATCCGGAGCTTGTTGGCGTAATTGTTCCAGCGCGTCAAGACCATTTTCTGCGACGCGCACGATGTGACCTTCGCGCTGAAACAAATGCGTCAAGAACTGCCGCATTCCAAGTTCGTCGTCAACGATCAAAAGATTCGCCATAATCAACTCGACTGAGCGGGAGTGTCGTTACCATTATTTGCGGCCAATGGTAATTCAACGGTAATCGTGGTTCCCTGACCCACGAGACTGCGGACATTGATTGTACCACCATGATCCCGAATGATTTGATAAACAATTGACAGTCCGAGACCGGTTCCACCCGTGGTTGAAGAGAAAGGCTCGAAGAGGTGTTCGACCTGATCGGGCGACATGCCCCGGCCTGTGTCTGCAAAGGAGATACGCAGCCGGTTGTTGGAATTCTTTTCCAGTGTCGCACACAGTGTTCCGCCCTGAGGCATTGCCTGAAGCGCGTTGCGCGCCAGATTCCAAAACACCTGCTTCAATTGGCCTTCATCGGCTTCGGCAAAGAGTGGTTCGTCCGGTAGTTCCTCTACGATGCTTTGATTGGAATTGATCTCCGGACTGTGTCGCATCAGGGCGAAGGTTTGATGCAGCAGATCGCCCACATCCACGGGAGTCTGGACCAACGAGCGTGGGCGGGCGTAACTAAGAAAATCTGTAATGATCCGGTTCAGTCGATCAGACTCGCGCAGGATGATCTCCATCAGTTGCGCCTGCGACGTGTCGCTGTCCATCTCTGCATGAAGCATTTGAATTGAGCCGCGCATTGCAGCAAGTGGATTCCGAATCTCGTGTGCGATCGACGCGGCCATGCGGCCGATAGCCGCAAGGCGATCCTGTCGTCGCGATGTTTCTTCAAGACTGCGAACCTGGGTTAGATCCTGAAACGTGATTACCATGCCGGTAGTCTCGCCAGCCTCTGACGATAATGGTGCGATGCTGTAACCGAGCCGAAGGCGCATACCTTCGGAGGTTAGGCAGTTCGTCTCAAAACGTGGACTCCGATCGCCTTTTTCGAGAGCACTGAGCGTTTCGGCGATGTGTTCCTTCAACTCACCGAACAGGATCGATGCATCCTGGCCGCGAATCACCTCTTCCTGATAACCGGTGATCTCCTGAGCCGCGGTGTTGAACGTAAAGATTCGCCCGTCAAGGTCGGTTGTCACGAGACCCGAACGAATGGATGCGACGATACGTTCGTGCAGTGCGCGCAGATTTGCGAGCGACTGCGTTGCCGCAGCAAGACGGACATCGGAGCGCGACTGTCGCTCGGCGAGTCTTGCAGACAACAGGCCGACGACCAAAAAGGCGACATCAAAGAATCCTACCCACTGAATGGTTTGCGACAGCGAGCCGCCGACCAATCTTGAGGGATTGCTTTGGCCCGCGAGCCCCGTGATCTGCAGCGAACACGCCGTGAACGCCACTGCACATCCGACAGACGCGACAACCGCTTCGCGTGGTCCTAAAAAGAGACTCGAAACGGCGATGATAACGATATAGAGCGCGACGTAGGGCGACTGAATCTCATTCGAATTCCAAACGAGCCAGGTGACGACAAATACATCAACCGTGAGTTGAAGCCGGGCCTGGAAAAGAATCTTTTTTGAGAGACGAAAAATGAGGGCATATAGAATCGTGAGACACGCTACGATCGTGAGCAGACCGAGACTTTTATTGATTGAGTGAGAGGCCTCTCCGCTCGTGGTCCAAAGTGTTCCAATAACGCTGAGCAGGAGAGCAGTGACGAGTCTCCCGGCAATCATCCAGCCGAGTTTCGATCCCACGGTCCGACCCCATTCGCTAGTATGTTCCAGCGTCATCGGGGTCAAAGCGTAACACAGATCAGTGCAGATCTGTGGTCAACGTTTATGTTAGCCTTCTGCGTAAACTATGAATGTCGAAGCTTATCTGAAACGAATCAATTACCACGGTTCCCTGGCGGTGACGCCGGAGACTCTGCGGGATCTTCAGGTTGCGCATTTGCAGACCGTTCCCTTTGAAAATCTGAGTATTCACGCCGGCGAGCCGATAGTTCTTGAAGACGAAGCGCTGTTCAAAAAGATCGTCGAGCAAAGGCGCGGCGGCTTTTGTTACGAATGCAATGGTGCGTTTGCAGGACTGCTACGTGCGCTCGGGTTCCGTGTCGAGATGCTGGCCGCAGGTGTGGCGCGCCGGCAGGGCGGGTTTGGGCCTATCTTCGATCATATGGCTTTATCAGTCAGGCTCGCCGAGCGCTGGCTCGTGGATGTTGGTTTCGGTGACTCGTTTCTCGAACCGTTGTTACTTGATTCGCGCGAGGAACAAATGCAGGGTACGCGATCATTTCGTATTGACGCTGACGATGAATACTTGGTTCTTTTGCGCCGCAACGAAGGGGAGGAATGGGAACCGCAATACAGATTTACTCTGCAAGAATTTGACTTCCCTGATTATGAAGAGATGTGTCGCTTTCACCAGACCTCTCCCGAATCGCACTTCACCCGAAACCTCATCTGCTCCCGCGTCACAGCTGATGGACGTATCACGCTGAGCGATATGAGACTTGTAACAACCTCTGGTCCACAGCGGGTTCGTGAGGAGCAAATGCTGACAAATCGTGAAGAATACGATCGCATCTTACGCGATCAGTTCGGCATTGTGATGAAGAATGAGGTCAAGCTACCCGCAAAGGCTTAGTCAGGGATAGTTAACTGAACGATATTTTAGAGGTCTAACTATTTCTGCGGATGACGCTGATAGCGACCGCGACCAGTTCTGTTAGTTCAACCGGCTTTGGTACATGCATGTCGTAGCCGGCGCGCAAAGCATGCAAACGATCTTCGACACGGGTGTAAGCAGTGAGTGCGATAGCCGGGAGCTTGGCTCCTCGCTGCTGAGGCAGATTACGAACCTGACGGATGAAATCGTAACCGTCCGTTTCGGGCATTCCGATGTCGCTGATCAGAATGTCGGGCACAGAGACCTTCAGCGAGGCGATTGCTTCGCCCGCAGAGCCCGCAACCTTGACCGTTGCGCCACAATACTCGAGTCCCTGCCTCAGCAGATCGCGAGTATCTGCTTCGTCATCAACCACCAGAATTGTGAGACCATCCAACCGATCCGTTGAGTCATCCGCCGGCAAGAGGTCTATCGCACCAGGGTGTACGCGGCCACCGGATGAATCAACTTGATAAAGCGGAGTAATCGGCAACATCACCGTAAACGTTGCGCCTTTTCCTTCGCCTTCACTTTCGGCGTGCACTGTGCCTCCATGAAGCTCGACAAGATGGCGGACGATCGCTAGGCCCAGTCCCATGCCGCCATGAAGGCGGCTCGTCTTCTGGTCGGCCTGTCGAAAACGCTCAAAGACGTGAGGCAGAAAGTCTGCTGAAATCCCCTGACCCGTATCACTAACGACGATCTCGAGATGTGAATTCACTCTTTCTGATCGAATCTGCACGCGTCCATCACGCGGTGTGAATTTGATCGCGTTGGAAAGCAGATTCCAGACAACCTGCTGAAGTCTGACTGGATCGCCCGGAATTGAGAGCAGGCCAGTGTCCACCACTCTTTGAACACGCACGCCTCTAGCTTCTGCTGCCGGTCTGACTGCCTCGACAGCAGCATCGATAAAAGAATTGGGATCAGTAGGGCGAACGTCCATACGCAACTTGCCGGTGATTATGCGAGAGACGTCGAGCAGGTCATCTACCAGTTGAGCTTGAGCGCGTGCGTTGCGTTCGATGGTGTCGAGAGCTTTCGTCGTATCTTCCGGTGAGAGTTGGCCCAGCCGTAACATTCGAGCCCATCCCAGAATGGCACTAAGCGGGGTTCTCAATTCGTGTGAGATGGTGGCAAGAAATTCTTCTTTCAACCGGCTCGATTCTTCCGCCTGACGATAGAGCCCTTCATTCTCGGCTGCAGCTCTTTCCGCTTCAGCACGGGCCGTCTTTGCTTCTTCCAGGGCGACTTTCAAGCGTTCGGAAGCCTCGTCGAGCGCCCTTCGCGCCTGCAGTTGTTCGGTGATGTCTCGCGCGATCTTGGAAGCGCCGATGATCTTTCCGTCCGGACCTTTGATTGGTGAAACCGTAAGCGAAATGTCGATCATATGTCCGTCTTTTCGCACTCTTACAGTTTCGTAGTGTTCGATACGCTGTCCGGCCCTGAGTTTGGCTAGTATTACCGGTTCTTCATCAAAATGTCCTTCCGGAATGAGAATGGTGACGGCTTTACCGATCACTTCTTCGGCAGTATAGCCAAAGATGCGCTGCGCTCCTTCATTCCAGCTGGTGATAATACCGTCGAGGGTTTTACTGATGATCGCGTCGTCGGCAGATTCGATTAGAGCAGTGAGCCAGTATGGTGCCAGTTCCGGGCTCCGCAGGTTGGTGAAACCCTGAGTTGAACCGTCCTTAGCACGGTCGCTGACACGTTTTTCGGACATATCGCTGTTCGATCTCTGCCCGTTCTCAGAGGAGATCAGTTGGGGTAAGCGGGGTAGTTGGGATTATAGCAGGGAAGCAACTGTCCGGCCATCCCGATCAGGTATGCATCTTGCCCAAACGGGATTTCTTTGTAGGGGCGGCACTCCGTGGCCGCCCCTTCGTTGTATTCATGATCTCTTGAAAACCATCTTTGAACCACGAGAGGGACGTTGCAATTGACCCTTGCAGATGGAAATCTTAGTATCACTGCAAATCTTAAACTCTGACTACGAGGTGCCTCACAAATGCCTCAGTTTACTTCCTATCCTAGACGTTACAATTCTTTGCGTCTGTTTGGCTACGAATACAACTCAGTTTTCCAGCTCTGCTCAGTCACATTGGTGACAGATCTTCGCCGTCCCGTCTTTGCCGACATTAAACTAGCGAAGAGCATTCTCGCGTGCTTGATACTTCAATCGAGGCACGTGGCGCTTCCACCAAAGTGTATTGCAAACACTGATTCTATCGAGACACAGCGAGTCTTATCAGCCTTGCTTGAGTGGCGTGCAACACTCCGTCCTGAGGTGATTGCATTGAAGAATTGGCCTGCTGTAACGCTTGCACATTTTTTCAAGAAGCGTTTGTGGCAGACTCATTTCTTCGACCATGTGATCCGAAATGACGACGATCTGCGAAGAAATATCGATTACATTGCAATGTGCACGCAGGGTACGTAACGCGTCCAGAGTTCTATCCTTACACCGCTTTTCTTGATTAGTTGGAGATAACCGCGCCCCACAGCCGCTCTTGTTGGATCGTATTTGTTCCTTGGAGCATGTGTCGAAGCAAGGGGCGGCCACAGAGTGCCGCCCCTACAAAATGATCTTCGAGAGTCTCTAGAGACAACGAAGGGGCGGCCACGGAGTGCCGCCCCCACAAAGGTTGTTTAGTTGAATGGAGAGCTTAGTGGCCCTGTGAGAGTTTGCCGATAAGGGTAAACAACGGCAGGTACATCGAAATGACGATCGAGCCGATAGTGACGCCGAGGAAGCCGATCAGGAGCGGTTCCATCAACGTCAACAGGTTTGCGATCGCGGAATCGACCTCGGCCTCGTAGAAATCTGCGATCTTGGCGAGCATCGCATCGAGGGCGCCGGTCTGTTCACCGATGCCGATCATTTGCGCCACCATGTGCGGAAATACTTCGGTGGCCTTCAGCGGATCGACAAAGCTTTCACCGCGCTCCACCCCCGCTCGGACTTTCGTAATCGCTTCTTCAATGATCACGTTACCTGAAGTCTTGGCAGTGATGTCCAACGACTGCAGAATCGGCACACCGGAAGACAGCAGTGTCGAAAGCGTTCGTGAAAAACGGGCCACCGCAATCTTGCGGAAGATGTCGCCGAGGATTGGTATTTTGAGAAGCAAGCGGTCGATATTCTTCCTTCCCGCCGGTGTCTTGTAATAGAACTTGATCGCCACCGCAGTAGCGATCACCGTCGCCAGTATCACTAAACCTCCCCAGCCCGCGAGGAAGTTACTAATTCCCACCACGATCCTGGTCGGCAGCGGCAACTGTTCGCCTGGTCCAAGGAGACCCATGAAGATGTTCTGAAACTGCGGAATCACAACGATCATGATGACCGCCACCGCCACAATCGCCAGCAGAATAACCGCCGACGGGTAGATCAACGCGGAGATGATGTCGCGCTTTAACTTGACGATCTTTTCGATGAACGTCGAAAGGCGTTGCAGGATCAGATCGAGAATACCGCCGGTTTCTCCAGCTTCCACCATGTTCGAGTAAAGCTGATCAAACACGCGCGGATGTCGCGCCATCGCGGCTGCCAGTGTCGAGCCTTCTTCAACGTCCTGACGCACCTGCATCAGGATCTGCTGAAAGTATTTGTTTTCCTGTTGCTGGGCCAGGATCTCGAGACACTGGACCAGCGGCAGGCCGGCATCGATCATCACTGAGAACTGACGCGTAAAGACCGACAAGTCTTTCGACTTAACTTTCTTTCGACCACCGATTTTCGGAATCCCGATCTCGCGGCCTTTTTCCTTCACGGAAGTCAGCGTTACTTGTTCGCGTCGCAAAATCTGACGCAGAGCTTCGCGATTATCCGCGACGCGTTCGCCGACAACGATTTCATTCAATCGGTTGCGGCCTTTGAAAACATACGTAGGCATGGCTGTAAGCTCCAGAGTGGCCTATCTATTTTTGCACGTTTGGTCTGGTACCAATCGGTCGGGGTTGAGCATAAGGACTGGCGTGTGGCTTCGAGCCATTGGCCGGGTTCAAACCTGAACCACGGTCGATCAGCTCGCGCAGCTCGTCCACATTCGACGAACGCTGCATGGCCGTGTCCAAAGTGATCTGGCGCTTGTGATAAAGCGTCGCCAAAGCCTGGTTGAACGTCTGCATTCCGTATTTGTCCTGACCAGTCTGCATCATCGAGTAGATTTGGTGGACCTTGTCTTCACGGATCAGGTTTCGAATAGCACTGTTTGGCACCATGATCTCCAGTGCCATTGCACGGCCACCCCCTTCAGCTCGCGGCAGCAGCGCCTGACACAGAATTCCTTCGAGCACCAGCGAAAGCTGCGCGCGAATCTGTGCCTGCTGATCGGACGGGAATACGTCGATGATACGGTTGATAGTGGATGCGGCTGAGTTTGTGTGCAGCGTCGCGAGGGTAAGGTGTCCGGTTTCTGCGATACGCAGTGCCGACTCAATTGTTTCGAGGTCACGCATTTCGCCAACGAGCACTACGTCAGGGTCCTGGCGCAGTGCCGTACGCAGTGCGGCGGCGAAACCGTGGGTGTCGGCGTTTACTTCGCGCTGGTTAATCAAACAGCCTTTATGGTTGTGAAGAAACTCGATCGGGTCTTCGATCGTCAGAATGTGATCGTGGCGGTCGCGATTGATCTTATCGATCATTGCCGCGAGAGTCGTTGACTTGCCGGAGCCAGTTGGTCCAGTGACCAGAATCAGGCCACGGGGCTTTTCGCAGAGCTGTTTGACAATCGCCGGTAGTCCCAAGTCCTCGAACGCCCTGATCTCATAAGGAATCGCGCGAAATACAGCGCCCACCGCACCACGCTGATTGAATAAGTTGGCGCGAAATCGCGAGAGACCTTTGACGCCGAACGAGAAGTCAAGCTCGAGATTCTCCTCGAAGCGATGTTTTTGCGCGTCGGTCAAAACTGAGTACGCGAGTTGTTTTGTATCGGCGGATGTCAGCACGCGATACATTTCGAGCGGGCGAAGATGTCCGTCAACTCTAACCTGCGGAGGTGAGCCAGTGGTGATGTGAAGATCCGAACCGCCAAGTTCGGAAAGCTTTCTCAGCAGTTCAGAGAGTGAGATTTGCGGAGCGGATTCGTTCAAGCGCATCTAAGTCGTTTTCTCCTGCGTCGGGTTGGTTTTCTTTGTGCCATCTCTGTGTCCTCTGTGTCTCTGTGGTTAACTGCGGCTAAATCACCACAGAGACACAGAGGACCCAAAGGTTGCACAGAGAAGAATTCAGGTTAACGTTTTACTGACCAGCGGTTACGGCTTTCGCGCGCAACGACTGGATAAAGCGCTCGGCTTCAGTCGTCATGCGTTCGGCGTACTCGACCGGTGCATCAGTGGTGAGCCCGTAAATGCGGCCACCAGCTTCCGTGAAATAGAAGGTCCACGTTTTCTCCGGCGTGAGCGCGTCTTTTGGCGTTCGTGCTGTAACTACAAAAACGCGAGCACCGTTGACTTCGCGAATGAAGTCGTTGACGACCCAACCACCAGACGAGACCATCTTGTCGATAACCATCCGGCGCAGATCAGCCACAGCCACTCCGCCCAGCATCTTCTTTTCTTCACGAGAAGTCAGGAAGGCTGGGTTCGGCCGGCTCAACGCAACCACCGCTAAATTCATTTGACCGGGCAGCTTCGCTTCCGCCGTCTTGAAGGCGGGATGCGCCGGGTTAACAACACGGGGTCGTGTTTCGCCGTTTGAATGATTCGCAACCGGCGCCACACTTCCGGTCATCACCGGCGGCGGCAGAGTTGTGCTCGTCGCAGAATTCGAAGACAGTGACGGCAACGCTGGACCAGAGAGTCCCTGGAGATCGGCAGCGGAAATGTTTTGGGGGAGTGCGAGCGTCGCGTTTCGATGGGCCAACTCAGCGGCCAATCTCTTTTGTCGCAAGCGCGCGCGATAACGTCGCCACCAGGCTCGTGAACGATAGCGATGATGACGTCGTTGTCCAACTTGTACAGTTTGCCTGACTCCGTGTGCTTCGTTCGTAAAAGGCAGCATCACGCCCACGGAAAGCACCAGAATCAGGGCTATTGCAATTGGTCTAAGCATCTTCGTTCTCCTCGATTAGGCAACCGTTTCGCGAACCACTTCCTCGAGCGTGGTCACGCCGGCGCGAATCTTATGCAAGCCCGATTCGCGAAGGGTGATCATGCCGTCGTCGATCGCCTTCTTCCTCAATTCAAGTGCGGAAGCCCCGATCAAGATCAATTCACGAATCTCGTCGGTGATCTCCATCACTTCGTAAAGTCCAATTCGTCCTTTGTAGCCAGTGTTGTTGCAGGTAGAACACCCTTTGCCTTTGTAGGTCTTCATCGATTTGACTTCCTCAGCAGAGAAACCCACTTCGACAAGTGCTTCGGCAGGAAGCTGATGTTCTTGTTTGCAGTCCTTGCAGATACGGCGAATCAGTCGTTGTGCCTGGATGAGGTTCACGCTGGTGGCAACAAGAAAGGGTTCGATGCCCATGTTCATGAGTCGTGAGATCGTTGAGGGAGCATCGTTGGTGTGCAGGGTAGAGAGTACGAGGTGACCGGTGAGCGCGGCTTTGATGGCGATTTCTGCCGTTTCAAAGTCGCGAATTTCACCGACCAGAACGATGTTGGGATCCTGGCGCAGGAAGGAACGAAGAGCGGCGGCGAAGTTCAACCCGATCTGTTCTTTCATCTGCACCTGGTTGATGCCGGGCAGATTGAACTCAACCGGGTCTTCCGCGGTCATGATGTTGGTGTCGACTGTATTCAACGATTGGAGAGCGGAGTAAAGCGTGTTGGTCTTACCGCTTCCCGTTGGACCAGTCACGAGGACCATTCCGTACGGCTTGGAAATGTTTCTCTTAAACTTCGTGAGTGACTCCGGCTCGAATCCGAGTTTGGTCATGTCGAGCATCAGGTTCTGTTTATCCAACAGACGAAGCACGACTTTTTCACCAAACAGAGTCGGCAGAGTCGAGACACGAAAATCGAGCTCACGCGAACGCGAATCGACTTTCACTTTGATCTTGATACGGCCGTCCTGAGGAAGACGCTTCTCGGAGATGTCGAGTTTCGACATGATCTTGATACGTGAGATCAGAGCATCGCGAAGCTTCAAGGGCGGGTGCATCACGTCGTAGAGCACGCCGTCGATACGGAATCTGATGCGCAACTCTTTTTCATAAGGCTCGACGTGAATGTCGGAAGCGCCGCGGCGGAGCGCGTCGACCAAGAGCACGTTGACGAGACGCACGACTGGTGCGTCTTCGCTCATGCGTGAGAGGGTGGAAAGATCAATCTCCTCGTTGTCTTCGACTACCTCAACGTCTTCAGTGTGCTCGTTGTCGAAGTCGATGCTGTCTAATGAGACGAGATCGGCATGGGTGATGCTGCCTGCTCCGTTGCTCTTCGACCCGAGCTCCTGTGCAACTTCTTCTGACGGCGTGGAGGCGAGTTCGATTTCGCGTGAACTGCCGTAATACTTGGCGATGGCCTGTTGCACACTGCCTTCGGCAACAACAACAGGTTCGACGTTCAAGCCGGTCATAAACTTGACGTCGTCCATGGCGAACACGTTAGTGGGATCGACCATGGCAAGAGTGAGTGTTGCGCCAACGCGAGAGAGGGGCAAAACAGAATGTTTTTGCGCCACCTCCTGAGGGATGAGGCTAAGGACGGAAGGATCGATGTTGAAGAGATCGAGATTGACGGAAGGTATGCCGTACTGACGGGAGAGGACGGCAGTGATCATGTCGTCACTTACAAGTCCCAATTTGACGAGATTGAAGCCGAGTCGACCACCATGTTCGCGCTGATAGTCGAGCGCCTCTCTCAGGTGTTGAGGGCTTATAAGATTTTCGCGTACTAAGATTTCGCCTAATTTGGCTGACATTTGTGCACTAAACAACTTTCGGGAGCGGGTATATCCCCGATTCTGGGTGGATTGGAGGCGCCGAATGTGGCGCGAGGCATGACAAACTTCTCAAGACAACGACGGTATCAACATCGTTGTGCAGTCATAGTACAGTTTGAACACTGAGAGTGTCAAGGTAGGATTTCCAGCAAAAATGGTTGATTAATTCACAGAAATTGGTTTCAGCGCAAAGACGCAAAGAACCGCAAAGGCGATATCGATAACCAAGATCGCCTTTGCGGTTCTTTGCGTCTTTGCGTGAAGCTCCCGAGCCTTATGGACGCTTGCGAGTACCAGGCTTCTTCTCGGGAGTTACGTTCTCGGTGTTTTTCAGTTCAGCGAGAATCGCCTTGGCGTCATCCTTCATCGGATTTGTATCGGGTGCGACTTCCACAAATCGCTGGAGGAAGTTAGCCGCTTCCTGGAACTTAGCTTTATCACCCGTTGCGTAAACTGCCAGACCTGCGCCGAGGTTTGCTTCCGGGCTGTTCGGAGTCGTAGCCAGAATCGACTTGAATTCAGTTAGAGCCTTATCAGCGGAACCCGAATCGAGAAGCATTTGCGCCATGTCGAGTTGAGCCTTTGCCTTTTTGGCTGGATCGGTTTCGACTGCAATGTAGTCTTTGTAGGCTGTTAACCCGGCCTCCGCCTGAGTTGGATCTGCCTTGCTGACAAAAAGCCGCATTGATTCGGCGTTGGTGATCATCGCGGCATACTTGTTTGCGTTGTAGCGCTGTAGTTCTCCAGGATCAGTCGGGACCGGCTGTGCTTTGATAAGAGTCACTGCTTTAGTCGAAGTTTCTGCAGCCGCTTTGAAGTCATCTTTAGCGGTCTGTAGTCCCGCAGTCTTTCCAGCGTCGTCGAGAGTTTTTGATCTTAGAGTTGCGTTGAAACGCTCAACGCCACGGCCCTTGAGAGCAACGGCTTTGTTGGTCAGAATCGCAGGTTGTTCGGCGTCGGCAGCGAGGCCTTCATCGTACTGCGCGATAGCCGCAGTGTATTTTTGAATCGCTTCTTCAGAATTATTTGCCTTGCTTGCAGTGCCGGCGAGAGTCAAAGCTTCGTTACCAGCCTTGAAGGTGCGCGCGATGACCTCATTTGCTTCGGTGACCTTCTTATTTGCTGCTTCGATTTCGGCGTTCTTTTTCTTCAGCTCTTCGAGCTTGGCTTTATCTGCTGCACTCTCAGAGCCGCCGCCACCTGTGTTACCGCCAGCGGCAGCAGCAGGAGGATTGGCTGAGCCACCACCCGCAGTTTTGATCTCGTCGAAAGTCAGTCGCTTTCCGTCGCCCGGAGTCACGGTGATCTCGCAGGGAATGTCGCGTCCGACTTTAACGCCCGGCACCCAGTTGGGTTTTGCAGTCGGATGGCTGGCGGCAACCGTGTAAGTGCCGATGAATGGCAAGCCTGCGAACACAAACTCGCCCTTCTTGTTTGTCTTGGTGTTGTATTTAGCGCTCATGTCCGTCCTGAAGACGTCGATCTGCGCGTCAGCAAGGGGAACCTTTTGACCGTCCGCCTGTTCCATCCAAACGTGACCACGTAGCTCGCCAACCTGGGCGACTGCCGTGATAGAAGCGAACGCCACCAGAATGGCTACCACGAGCGCTCCAAAAAAGTATCTGCCAATCATCTGAAGATTCCTCCGTCGTTGTGTCGGCTCAAACCTGCGAAGATTCGTAGGATGCACCCACACTCTTTGCTGGTTGTAACAATTAAGCACACTCAGAATCGCCCTAAAATTAATAAGCAAAACGACTACTGTCAAGCACGTAAGGGATTGGATCTGTCGCCCCAGCTTCGCGAAATGCCCGCAGCCGGAGAGCGCATGAATCGCAGTTGCCGCAAGCCAGTTCCGCCGCCTGATAGCACGACCACGTCAGCTGCAGTGGCGCGCCCAGTTCAATGCCTCTCTGAACAATCTCCGACTTGCGCATTGCGATGACAGGAGTCCTGATCGTAATTTGGGTTTCGGGCCTGGTGCCGGTGTCAATCACGTTCTGAAACACATCGTAAAACCGCGGACGACAGTCGGGATAACCTGATGAGTCTTCTGCCACTGCACCAATGTAAATTGCCGTCGCTTTAATCACTTCTCCCCAGCTCACTGCCGCTGCCAGCAAGTGAGCGTTTCTAAAAGGAACGTAACTCGACGGAATCCCTTGCGCTGAAAGGTCTGCTGTCGTTACAGGCATAGTCGGGTCTGTTAAAGACGAGCCGCCGATTTTTGCCAGATGTTCGAGGGAGATTACGAGGCGCGACTTAACCTCGTAATGATCGGCCAGAGCCTCAAAGGCCTCGCGCTCGCGCTTTTCAGTACGCTGGCCATAGGAGATGTGCAGGAATGCAAGCTCATCATTCTCTTTACTGGCAATGGCGGCGGTGACGCAGGAATCCATACCGCCTGAGACGAGGCAGATGGCGAGATGTGGGCCACTTTCTGCAACGGGTGCTTCAAATTCCTCAGTCTCGATGTCAGTCGAACCGCCCATCACACTCCTTTGATGTCAGGTCCCCAGATATATTTGTGCAGTTGTAACTGCATACGGAGCTTCATTCCACTTCCGGCAATCCAGTCGGCTAGCTGCTGCAGATCAACTTGTCCCCACGCGGGTGAAATCAGGATCGCTTTTGTGCGGCGTTCCAGATCGTTCTCTTTGATGATGCGTTTGGCGTAGATCCAATCGCCTTCGTCTGCGACAACAAATTTCACCTCATCATTTTCTGCTCGAAGGCGTTGGAGATTTGACCAGTCGTTCCCTGGCTCTTCACCTGAAGCGGGACACTTGATATCGAGAATGATCTTCGCCCGCGAATCTACACCTTCAGTCGAAACGTAGCCACCAGTTTCGATGAGCACCTCGTAGTTTTCATTACAGAGGCGCTCGATCAATCTAAATGCTTCTTTTTGCGCGAGCGGTTCACCGCCGGTGACCTCAACCAGTTTGCAGCCAAACGACTTTACCTGAGTCATAATGTCGTCGATCGAATAATGCTCGCCGCCGGTAAAGGTGTACTCGCTGTCGCACCAGACACAACGCATCGGACAGCCAGTCAAACGCACAAAGGTGCAAGGGCGACCAGCATGGGTTGACTCGCCCTGAATCGACCGAAAAATCTCTGTGACGCGCAGCATTTGTAGTGGTTCTCGAATCTAGCTTAGCGTTACTTGCCTGTCAAAAGCCGATGTTTGTGCATCAAACAAGCGGCGAGGTGATAGGATTAGCCCCATTTGTAGAGACTTTCCGTGGAAATCGCAAAGCCTGAAATAGAGAGTTTACTAAACGATGGCGCCGGCCGGCTGCTTGCCCGGGCGGGTGACAGTCGTTCGCTCAATCGCGACGCCATCGTGACCAGAATCAGCGCCGCGGTCCAGAAGTATTTATTAAAGGACGAGCCAAACACCTCTCACGCGGAGATCTCGAAATTTATCGACGATATGCAGGCCGACGATCTCTGTTTGATTATCGCCTGCGAACTCGGCGACGAAACGGCGTGGAACGATCTCGTCGAGCGGTTTAAACCAACTGTTCGCTCCGCAGCGCGCTCCGCGAGTTCAAATGAAGACGCCGCGGAAGACCTGGCTCAATCGATCTGGGCCGAACTCTACGGGCTGCGTGTCCGCAAGGATGGAACGCCCGCAAGTAAGCTCTCTTATTACTCCGGTCGCGGCTCGCTTGCCGGTTGGCTGCGCGCAGTTGTCTCCCAACTCGCAGTGGACACTTTTCGCAAACAATCGCGGCTGGTGCAGACGGAAGAAGACACCGAATTTGATCGCCTCGCGCGCGATGCACGGGATGGTCAGGGACAGACCCTTGTTGCTGGAATACCAACACCCGAAGAGTCGATATCGAATCGTTTTGCTCAAACTGATATGCAAGAGGCGCTCGACAAGGCCGTTCGGGAGTTAGGTGCTGAAGACCGTCTGCTGGTCAAGCTTTATTACTTCGACAACTTGCGACTGCGTGAGGCAGGAGCAGTGCTCGGCGTGCACGAAGCTACTGCAAGTCGTCGTTTGACGCGAATTCAAACCGATTTGCGCAAGCGAGTCAGCATGATCTTGATTGATGAACGTGGTTGGACACAAGCTGAAACAGAGCGATCATTTGCCGAGGTGGCGCAATATCTGGAAACGGATTTGGAAGCGGTTCTCAGTAAAGAAGGAGTTTCGTAACGTGTTTGCAGCCACAATCTGCGCAATTTGTGAAAGGGTTTAGTTTGACTGCAAGGTATACGCACCGCTACGTTCTTTATAAGGCAGCGTACTGATCGAGATGAGACAGGAAACAAACAACGAGATGGATTTGTTGTTGCGGCGACTCGGCCGGCGACAGGATAAATTCGCGCCCGACGCCGGAGGTCATCTTGATGCTGACGAGCTGAATGCGTATACAGAGAACGCGATGCCTGCTGCGGCACGAGCACGCTACACAGAACATTTGGCTGAGTGCTCGAGGTGCAGGCAGTTGGTGGTCCAGCTCAGTGCGTCTGCGGGCGTCGTTAGCGCTCAACAGACCGCGAGAATCGCCGGACCATCCGGATGGAAAAAGTTTTTGGCGAGTCTGTTTTCGCCGATGGTTTTGCGTTACGCGGTGCCTGCGTTGGGCCTGGTTGTTGTGGCAGCGATCGGCGTGGTGGTAATGCGTCGAGACGGGGCTAATGAACAGGTTTCACAGGTACAACCCGCTCGTGTTAACGAAGGCAGAGTCGCAACGAGCCCTGAGCCTGGTGCATTAGGTTATGTAAACGATAGCGCTGGCAAGCCGGAACAGGTCACTCCTAACAATGAGGCTCAAACTAAGAGCTTGTCTAAACCAGAAGCTACTTCGGCTCCGGAAAAATCCACCGCGGCCGGGGAGCAGAATGCGCCGGTGGTAAGGGAGAAGGCCGACTCACAGTCGGTCGCAGCCGCTGCGCCTGCACCGCCTCCTGCAAAGGTCGCCACCGTGACTGAGGTGGACCAGCTTAAGAAGGAGGATGCGTCGCGAAAACAACAGGAAGCTGAGGTCAAGGTTGCTCAGGCGGAAGCTTCAAAAAAGAATTTCGAATTCGAAGCGGCAGAAAACAAGCGAGCGGAAGAACCGGCAGCGGCGCGGGCTCGAACAGCAAAGAGTAAACCTGCTCCCGGCGATGCCCCTTCTACAATGGCGGGAGCCTCATCAGTGGCCAGTGGTAGAGGTGACAGAGTGATGAGCGACGACAAAGAAAAAGGCAGAGACAAAGACAGTAGCGCTGAGACGAAGTCTGTCGCAGGCCGTCGCTTTCGCAAGCAGGGCGGTGTTTGGGTCGACACTGCTTACGACTCGGCGAGAAACACTGTGAATCTCACACGCGGCTCGGAACAGTATCGCGCTTTGATTGCTGATGAGCCATCGATCAAAACCATCGCCGACCAGCTTGATGGTGAGATCATCGTCGTTTGGAAGGGTCAAGCCTACCGCATTCGCTAACTATGAGCAGGAGCAGTCATCGGGAGCAGGTTCAGCTTGATCCTACCGTTGCACACTGCTCCTGCTCCGCTTTTCGTGGCTCAAATGTTAAAGTTACCGCACTGGAGGCTTTATGTACTGTCCTACCTGCGGTAACGAGATAACCGTCGAACTCAAATACTGCAATCGCTGCGGCGCCAATTTAACACTGCCCACAATGACAACGCCGGTGGCGATGGCTCCCGTGAAGCTCACCGTTCCGAGCATCGTGATGGGTTTGACGATTCTCGGTGGACTCGGTGTGATCTTCGGCGCTGCGACTGAATTCGCCAGGCAAGGACTACATCCGGCTGCAATTGTGTGGATGGTCCTGTTCTGTGCGGCAACTCTTTTCGGCTGCACTGGCTTGATGATTCGTTTCTTCACAAAGATGCTGACCCTGCAACGTGAAATGCCTGTTGCACAACCTCCTCGGCCTGCGATGATTGATCGGCAAACAATGCATCACCTGCCGCCACCACGCATCGAACCGGTGCCCAGTGTTACCGAAAATACGACGCGAACTTTCAGCCCGATCTACAGAGAACCCACCGACCGCGGAACTCGCTAATTCAACAAATCAACATAGATCGCCATGAAGCTTCGAAATCAACTTACCAGAGTTTTTCAAAGCACAATCATTGTGGTGCTGGCGACAAACGTTGGTGTTGGTTTCGCACAAACGAAACCAACCGCTCGCAGAACTGCACCGGTCCGTAACCGAATGATCGCCAACGTCGTTCGTGAAATCGACGCGAGAAACGTTGAAGCGACGATCAGAAAGCTCGTTTCGTTTGGCACACGCAACACGTTATCCGAACAGAACGATCCGAAGCGTGGTATCGGCGCGGCGCGTGATTGGTTATATGCGGAGTTTCTGAAAGCTGCCGAAGCCTCAGGCGGTCGCATGACGGTCGAGAAGCAATCCTACGAGCAGGCAAAAGCGGCGCGTGTCCCGCAGCCGACGATCATTACAAATGTGGTCGCCACGTTGAGAGGTATGCAGCCGCAATCGACTGATCGAATCTACGTTGTTAGTGGTCACTACGATTCGATGTGTAACAGTCCGACTGATGCGAAGTGCGACGCGCCCGGTGCGAACGACGACGCTTCCGGAACTGCGGCAGTGCTCGAGATGGCGCGCGTGATGGCGAAGTATGAGTTTGACGCCACCATCGTCTTTATGGCGGTCGCAGGTGAAGAGCAGAGCCTGCTCGGATCGACACATTTCGCGGAACAGGCGAAACAGAAAAACTGGAACATCGATGCGATGTTCACCAACGACATCATCGGCAACACACTCGGCGGCAATGGTGTGCGCGACCGGGGTACGGTACGAGTCTTCTCTGAAGGTGTGCCGTCGAATGAAACTGCGGCCGAAGCTACCACGCGACGCAGTGTTGGTGGCGAGAACGATTCAGCTTCGCGTCAATTGGCGAGGTTCATCAAGGAGACTGCGGATACCTTCGTGCCGCAGTTGAAAGTAATGCTTGTTTACCGGCGCGATCGATATGGACGCGGTGGCGATCACATTCCGTTTCTCGAACGCGGTTATCCAGCAGTGCGTTTCACGGAAGTGAACGAGGAGTTTCGTCATCAGCATCAGAATGTTCGCACTGAGAATGGCGTGCAGTATGGAGACCTGCCGGAGTTCGTCGACTTTGCATACGTAGCGAACGTGGGTCGCGTTAACGCCGCCTCGCTCGCGGCGTTGGCGCTCGCGCCTTCGCGACCTAAAGGCGTGACGATTCTGTCACAACGTTTGTCCAACGATACAGATTTGAAGTGGGACGCCAATACCGAACCGGATCTGGCCGGTTACGAAATCGTTTGGCGCGATACGACGGAGCCGGTGTGGACTGATTCCAAGGCGGTTGGAAACGTGACCAGCTTCACGATGAAAGGGATGTCGAAGGACAATTACTTCTTTGCCGTTCGGGCGATTGATAAGGATGGAAATCGGAGCCAGGTGACGTATCCAAAGCCGCTCGGCAGAACAGCGCCCGCCCCCACGAGCTCCAGTTTTTAGCCGCGGATCTTCGCGGATTTTTTCAACCAACCAAGGCGCCGGCGCGTCTAATCGGACATGAAATTCAAGAACATGCAAAAGGCCGTGGTATTTACGCTGATTGCGGCGTTGATGGCTGCACAGCCCCTCGTTTCAGCTCAGAAACGCTCAAAGTCTCAGAATCTGACCGAGGAACAGCGGATCATCCACGTTCTCAACCGGCTTGGCTTCGGCGCGCGCGCCGGAGATGTTGAACGCGTGAAGGCAATGGGACTGGAGAATTACATTAACCAGCAGCTCAGTCCTGAAAAGATCGCCGACACGGTCGCGGAAAATAAAACCCGCGACCTGAATGTCCTCAACATGACCACGGCCGAGCTTTACGAGAAGTTCCCGCAGCCGGGTCAACTGCTGCGTCAGCTTCAAGCACGTGGCATGTTACCCGCCGACCTCGCGGAAGCACGTGAGAATCGCGTGAAGGGTGGCGCCAATGCCGCTCCGGCCGAGATGCCGAAAAGCGATTCGATGCCCGCGCAGGAAATGCCGGCAGATCCTGCGAGGCCCAATCAGAACCCGCCACCACCAGGCAATCCGCTCGAAAACGAAAAATATCGCAAAGTAATTCAGGACTACTACCGCGAGAACGGCTTGCAACAGCCGCAACGCATCATGGCTGAACTGCATGCCTCGAGAATTCTTCGTGCAGTCTACAGTGAGCGACAACTTCAGGAAGTGATGGTTGATTTTTGGACCAACCACTTCAACGTGTTCGCAGGCAAAGGCGCCGATCGCTGGCTGCTGCCTTCATACGATCGCGACACGATTCGGCCGAATGCAATGGCAAAGTTCTCGACGTTATTGCAAGCCACTGCGCAGAGCCCGGCGATGCTCTTTTATCTCGATAACTTCCAGAGTGTCAGTCCGAACGCGAATGCGAATCGCCGTGGTCCACTACAAAGATTGCGCGCGCAACAGCAGCCACAGCCACAACAACAGAGACGTGGTATTAACGAAAACTACGCGCGCGAGTTGATGGAATTGCACACACTCGGCGTCGATGGCGGCTACACACAAAAGGACGTACAGGAAGTCGCACGCTGTTTTACCGGTTGGACCATCTTTCAGCCGCGCGGCGGCGCTGCCGCTGTGAATGCAATGATGGGTGAGGGCGCCCGCCGCAATGCAGGCTCTTTCTTCTTCAACGAACGCGTGCATGACGATGGCGAGAAGACAGTTTTGGGCCACAAGATTCCTGCGGGGGGCGGAATCAAAGACGGCCTGATGGTGCTCGACATTCTCGCGCATCACCCATCGACGGCGAAGTTTATCGCCACGAAACTGGTGCGCCATTTTGTCGCCGACAATCCACCGCAATCCTTAGTCGATCGCGTCGCTGCCACTTTCACGAAGACTGACGGCGACATTCGTGAGACCTTGAAGACGATCTTCTTGTCCAGGGAGTTCAACTCCACTGAAAGCTATCGTGCGAAGATCAAGCGGCCTTTTGAACTGGTGGTAAGTGCAATTAGAACACTTGGCGCCGAGACCAACGGTGGTCCGCAAACGCATCAGTGGATCGCACGCATGGGTGAACCGCTTTATGGATTTCAAACGCCAAATGGTTACTCCGACGCTGCTGAAAGCTGGGTCAATACCGGAGCGCTGCTTGAACGCATGAACTTTGGGCTGGCGTTGGCAAACAATCGTATTCAGGGAACACGGGTAAGCCTTTCAAAGCTAAACGGCGATCAGTCGAAAGTGATGGATGAGTACTTGAAGATTCTGTTAGCCGGAGAGATCTCGTCCGACACGCGCGCAACAATGCTAAAGCAGTTGGATCCGTCGGATCCCGTTACGAAGGTTGTTGGGTTGATACTTGGAACACCAGAGTTTCAGAGGCAGTGACATTTTTTCACGCAAAGTCGCAAAGGTTGCAAAGCTTTTCTTCTTTGCTCACTTTGCGACTTTGCGTGAAAGGTTCTGAAGGATTGGAATTTATGAATCGCAGATTTTTTCTTAAATCAGGCAGCATTGCACTAGCTAGCGTCGGCATGTCGCTTTCGGCTCCGAGTTTTCTCGAGCGCATTGTTCTGGCTAACGAAGCGAAAGCCGGAAAACGTAAAACGCTGATCGCGATCTTCCAGCGCGGCGCAGTCGATGGTCTAAACATGGTGGTGCCGTTTGGTGAGTCAAACTATTATTCGCTGCGACCATCCATTGCGATACCGAAACCGCAATCAGGCAATGCGGAAGCAGCAATCGATCTCGACGGGTACTTTGGTTTACATCCGTCGATGAGCTCTTTCAAGTCGCTCTGGGATTCGAAGCGGCTCGCGATCGTTCACGCCTCCGGTTCGCCCGACAACACTCGTTCACACTTTGACGCGCAGGATTACATGGAGTCGGCAACTCCCGGTGTGAAGTCGACCAACGATGGCTGGTTGAATCGTTACCTGCAAAGCAAAAAAGATCCGGAGCGCTCACTGTTTCGTGCTGTGTCCATGACGAAGACAATGCCGCGTGTGCTGCAAGGAAACGCGCCTGCAGTTGCAATGTCGAGCGTCTCAGAATTTGCGATTCGAGCCGGCAAATCGTCTGAAAACTTGCAGGGTGGATTTGAAGCCATCTACGCACGCGAGAATGATTCACTCGCCGGCAAGGGTCGCGAAACATTCGAAGCCGTCAACTATTTGAAGAAGGCGAATCCGGCACAATATCAACCGGAAAACGGAGCCGTCTATCCGCGCAATCCATTTGGCAATTCCTTGTTACAGATTGCTCAACTGATCAAGGCGGGTGTCGGTCTCGAGGTTGCCTTTACTGATATTGGTGGTTGGGACACGCACGTGAACCAGGGTAACGCTCGCGGGCAACTGGGAAATCTTCTGCAACAGTTCAGCGCGAGCGTCGCCGCGCTCTACCAGGACCTGGGCCAACGAATGGACGACGTGGTTATTCTGACCATGTCAGAGTTTGGCAGGACGGTGCGTGAGAACGGCAATCGTGGCACGGATCATGGTCACGCGAATGCGATGCTTGTGATGGGCAACAGCGTGCGTGGCGGAAAAGTTTACGGGCAGTGGCCCGGACTTAAAGACGAGCAGCTCTATGAAGGACGTGATCTTGCATTGACGACGGACTTTCGCGACGTCTTCGGCGAGATCGCGACTCGCCACCTGGGCAGCGCCGACACGAAGACCGTCTTCCCCGGGTATTCGTTGAACAAATCGAAGTTCAAAGGATTCCTGGCCTAATCAGCGCTGATCAGTTCTTTATCAGAAAGATCTGTGGCTACCAAAGCGGTTGATCAGGTAGAGCATCAAGACTGCGATCCCTGACACCGTAACTGCAAGCGTGAACGCTTCGTTATCACGTCCTGCCTGCACTGCATCGTAGATCGCAACTGAAGCCGTCTGCGTCTTGCCGGGAATATTTCCCGCGATCATGATCGTCACACCAAAATCACCAAGAGCGCGTGCGAAGGCAAGCGCAGTCGCCGCCAACACGCCTTTCGCAGCGAGTGGCAAGGTCACACGAAAGAAGATTAGCCGGTTGTTCAATCCCAGCGTGCGTGCCGCCGCTTCAAGATCAGTGTTCACTCCTTCAAACGCCGCACGCAAACTCTTCGTCACAAGCGGCAGTGCGTGAATCGAAGCCGCGATGATTGCCGCCGTCACTGTGAACGTCAAACGAATTCCCAACGTGCGATAGAGAAAACCTCCGATGGCTGAGCGAGTGCCGAGCAGCACCAGCAGGTAATAACCCAGGACGGTTGGCGGCAAAACGAGCGGCAGGGTAACGAGCGCATCGACGAGGTTTCGTCCGGGAAAACGTTTGCGGGCCAACAGCCAGGCAAGCCCCGACCCGGCGATCAGTGCGATCAGTGTAGCTGCCGTGGCCACGGCAAACGAAAGCCTAATGGGGAACCAGTTGATCACGAGCGTCTCGCAGCATGATACAAGAAAACAGTGTCCCGACAATGATCCCGCAAAGGTCCCACTGCAGATCAGTTGCGGTGTCGTAAGGTCCCCAGATGCGATGGCCGCCGAAATAGATCTCATCCCACAACTCGATGATCTCGTAAATCGCCGACAGGCTGTACACAATCGAACCGGCAAAAAACGCGGTGAGTTTGAGCGGCAGTCGATAACCAATCTGTTCCAGCACTCGTCCCACGAGCCAAACAATAATCGGACTGACAAGCACCTGAACCATCATGTGTGAGAACTCGTCATACTGCATTGGTCCAAATTGTTGCCCGTACATGTGAAAGAAGTTTCCGAATGCATCAACTTGTAGTGCGACAAAGACAAGCGCCAAGAGCAAGACGGGAATACGAATGTTTAAGCGCGCGCGGACGTATAGATAGAAGAGTGTGAGAAATACGATCACAAAGATCGTGTTGAAGGCGAGCGAGAGATAACACATCTTCGTCAGAAAAGCAGCGCCCGCAATCAACGACAGTAGGACGACAGGCAATTCGAGATAACGCCGAGCAGTTTTTATTGTCGTACTATCCGGCACTACCGCGCGTGGTTCTGTATAATCGGCGTCGACCATATATGACGCACCTCAAGCCAAGGGTTCTACGATACGAGTCGCTGCCTTCCACAAACACCGAACTATCACGCCTCGCTTCTGAAGGTGCCGAGGAGGGTGTCTCGGTTGTTGCGGATGAGCAAACTGCGGGCCGAGGTCGTTTGCAACGTGCGTGGTCGTCTCCGAAAGGCGCCGGTCTCTATTTCAGCATTCTTCTAAGGCCCAAAATCCCCACGAATTACTGGCCATTGATCACGATGATGGCCGCTGTGGCTGTCTACGACACTTTGGGTGAGGCGTGCCGGCTCCAGGCTGACATCAAGTGGCCCAATGATCTTCTTTCAGGTGAACGAAAAATTTGCGGCATCCTCGCCGAGGCGATCGATACCCCGGGAGGACGTGCCGTCATTGTCGGGATCGGGGTTAATCTGACTGAGGACGCCTATCCAACCGAAATTGCTAACATCGCGACTTCTGTTTCGGAAGCAATGGGCCGGTCCGCCGATCGTGAGGCGATACTTGCCAGCTTGCTGCGCTGGGTAGCGCACTGGTATGTGCTACTTAACGAGCCTGCCGGCGCCGAGTCGATCGTCAATGCATGGTCCAACAGGTCGTCTTATGCGTTTGGACGGCTGGTCCAGGTCAGCAACGGCGATGAAGTGTGGAAGGGAACAACTTCCGGAATCGAGCGCGACGGTGCGTTACGTCTGTGCCTGGCAAATGGTGAGATTAAACTCGTAAGAGCGGGTGATGTTCATAGCGTTCGACCTGCAAAGGATATTTAGCCACAGATGAACGCGGATAGGGCTGATTAATCGAGTTATGCCGAAACGCATTGTCCTGAACACCTTTGGTTCCTTTGGCGACATTCATCCATACATGGCGATTGCGATGGAGTTACGGCGTCGTGATCACCAGCCTGTCATCGCGACGATGGAGGTCTATCGCGAAAAGGTTGAAAGCATAGGCGTGGAGTTTATGCCGGTGCGCCCTCACATCGCTCAACCCAAAGAACAGGATCCGCAACTGATCGAAAAGATCATGGAACCAAAAACCGGGCCACGCTTCCTCACGGAAGAAGTGGTGTTTCCCGCTGTCCGCGAGAGTTACGCTGACTTACTGCGGGCAGTCTCAGGTGCCGATCTACTGGTGACTCATCCCGCCGCACCTGCTGGTCCACTGCTGGGGCGCAAGCTGGGAATGCCCTGGATCTCAACCGTTCTTGCGCCGCTTTCGTTCTTTTCCGCGTACGATCCACCCATGCCGCCATTCTGGCAGTGGTTCACAAAGCTTAACGTGCTCGGTCCCGGTGTGATGGGTTTTCTGCTGCGGACAATGAAGAGCACTTACAAGGCAAAGGCGGTCACAGCATTTCGCGATGAACTCGGGCTAGAAGACTGTGGAAACCCAATGTTCGAAGGCCAACACTCACCGGCTTTGATCCTCGCATTGTTTTCGAGAGTTTTTGCTCAACCCCAACCAGACTGGCCCAAACAAACTGCGATCACTGGCTTTTGTTTCTACGATGGTAATCACGACACGTCAATCCCTCCGAAGTTAACGCGGTTTCTCGAGAACGGTCCGCCACCGATCGTGTTTACGTTGGGTTCTTCGGCCGTCTGGGTGGCGCGCGATTTTTTTCAGCAGAGTATCGAAGCCGCAAAACGTCTCGGTCGTCGAGCAGTGTTGCTGATCGGTGACGAGCGCAATCTCCCTCATTCACTGCCCGAAGGAATCATCGCGCTCGATTACGTTCCGTATCAATCATTACTGCCGAAAGCGTGTGCAGTGGTCCATCACGGTGGTGTTGGCACAACATCACAGGGGCTGCTGGCCGGCGTGCCGACGCTGATCGTTCCGTTCGCCTTTGACCAGGCCGACAACGCCGAGCACGCGCGCAAGATCGGCACGAGCAGAACGCTCTATCGCCACAAATACTTCGCACCGAGGGTCGCGGCCGAGCTTGATCAACTGCTCAGGGTGCCCTCGTACGCCAGCCGTGCGACCGCCGTCAGCCGAGAATTGAAGCAAGAGAATGGTCCGGGTCGCGCCGCCGAGCTGATCGAACAAGTTCTGTCAGGAACACAAAACCGCACCGAGGAGCTCGTCTATGCTTCTGGTGATTGACGCGGGCAACACCAACATTACCCTTGGGGTCTTTGAGGACGATGATCTGATCGTTCAGTGGCGAATAGTCACCGATCACGACAAAGGCAGCGACGCATATGCGCTCGCTTTGCGAAATCTGTTCGAGAGCGCAGATATTGATCTCACGAAGATCCATGCGGCCGTGATTGCATCAGTAGTGCCGCCTTTGGACCAGACGCTTAAGCGCATGGTCCAGCAGTGTTTTGCAGTGACGCCGCTATTTATCAATCATACGGTCGATACTGGTTTGAAGATTCTCTACGATTCGCCCGGCGATGTCGGAGCCGACAGGATCGTCGATGCAGTAGCGGCAGTGACGAAATATGGAGCGCCCTGCATCGTTGTCGACTTTGGTACTGCTACCACGTTCAATGTCATCAATGCTGACCGCGAGTATCTCGGCGGCGTGATTGCGCCCGGCATTATGATCTCTGCTGAAGCGCTGTTTATGCGTGCAGCCAAACTGCCGCGCGTCGAGATCAAGCGTCCGGACAAGGTCATCGGATCGTCCACAGTACGGGCGATGCAATCTGGTCTTTATCACGGCTACGCGGGTTTGGTTGATGGTGTGCTGGAGCGAGTGATTGCTGAGCTGGGCACGAAGCCGCATGTTATCGCCACGGGCGGACTTGCTCCCTTAATCGCGACCGCATCGAAGTTTATCGAGAAAGTTGATGGCACACTCACGCTGGACGGTCTGCGTCTGGTGTATGAAAGATCAAAGCGGGTTTGAATTACTTCAACTATTTTACGGAAATCGAAGATGCATTCGTCAGGCGACGCGGCAAGCATCTGTTTCTGAGTCCGATGGATTGGGCTTTGATGGAGACCTGGAAACAGCAGGGAATTCCCTTGCACATCGTTCTTCGTGGCGTGGAAAAGTCGTTTGATTCCTACGAAGCCAGGCCACGGAAGCGAAGCGTTAAGACATTGCTCTATTGTCAGGAGGAAGTTGAGGCGCAGTTTGCCGAGTGGATCGAATCGCACGTCGGCGCGTCGACGGACGCAGACGATTCGGTTCCTGAGCCGGAATCTGACAAGACGCCGTTTTCCTATGCAGCTATCACCGAGCACCTGCAGCGCAGTCGCAGTGCTTTGTCGGCCCTCGCGAGTTCGAGAAATCAGGAAGACGATCTTTCCGAAGCGCTTGCGCGCGCAATCGGTTTGTTGAATGACATCGAAAACGACTTTGCGAGCAGCACCACGCTTGACACTCGCAAACTCGAAGACTCTCTTACTGGACTCGAGCGAATGCTGAACGACGCGATGTTTTCAGTTGTGAGTCCAACCGCGCTTGAACAGTTAAAAAATGAAATCAAAGAACAACTGAAGCCCTATCGTAGTCAGATGGAAGCGGCAGTTTACAAACAAACCTTCGAGAACCTGCTGCTAAAGCGTTTGCGGGAACAGTTTGGAATGCCGCGGTTGAGTCTCTTTTACGTTGGATAAAACTATCGAAGTCGAGATCGAGAGAATTCTTCCTGGTGGCATGGGGTTGGCCCATGCGGACGGGAAGACTGTTTTTGTGTCGCTCGCCGCCCCGAACGATCGTGTGCGTGTGCGGATTGAGCGCGAGCAGGGAAAAGTGTTGTTTGCGTCGATTGAAGAGATCCTCGCTCCGTCAGCGTTGAGGATTGAGCCACCGTGTCCGTACTTCGGTCGCTGTGGTGGTTGTGACTTTCAGCAACTCACATACGAAGCTCAACTCGCAGCCAAGGCGGAGATCATTCGCGATTGCCTGCACCGCATCGCGCGTCTCGATGTTATACCGGAGATTGTCGTCACGCCCTCGCCTGATGACTGGCGCTATCGTGTGCGCGCCACGTGGCAGATCGATCGGGAGCAACAGACGGTTGGTTACTACGAGCGTGGATCGAGACGAGTTTGCGATGTGGCTGACTGTGCGGTGCTGCGACCGGAGTTGCAGAAAAAGCTCGAAGAGGTTAGGGCGACGGAGTGGTTTAAGTTTCCACCTGACCTGAAGCATTTGGATGTGGTGGCCGGCGAGAATGGAATTTCATTCACACCGGAGTTTGCAGAGTTTGAGACGATAGAGCTGAGCTTGACGGTTAGAGGTGAAGTTTACCGTTACAACGCCGAGGCGTTCTTTCAGATCAATCCGTCGTTGCTTGGACCGCTGATCGATTGTGCGCTCGGAGATGCATCGGGTGGGAGTGCGCTCGATCTCTATAGTGGCGTCGGGCTGTTTACCTTACCGCTCTCACGTCGATTCAGTAAGGTGTTGGCTGTTGAAGCCAACTCCGCAGCTACGCGCTTCGCGCGTCGGAATTTGCAGGACGCGGGGTTATCAAACGCGCGCGTGATTACGGCGACAGTCACGGACTGGTTCCGCAGTGGTCCAACCGGTCGTGCTGATTTCGTGCTGCTTGATCCACCGCGAGCGGGCGCTGAGTCGGCCGTGATTAAGGGCATCCTGGATCTTCAGCCCGCCGCGATCTCCTACGTTTCCTGTGATCCGGCAACTCTCGCACGGGATCTCAAGAAGCTCATCGCCGGCGGCTACACTCTTGATTCCATCGCCGCCTTCGATCTTTTTCCCCAGACCCACCACGTCGAAACCGTCGTCCTTCTGCACGGTTAGGGAATTAATTATGAAGGAACGTACTGTAGGGGCGGCCCTCCGTGGCCGCCCCTTGCTGGACATTAAGATTTCTAATATGGGGTCTCTGCCTCTCGAGAGGTGGCGATCCTTTTCAATGATCGTTCAATTCCACGCAGGGCGGCCACAGAGGTGCCCATACAGTACGTTCAGTGAATCGTGTAGTATCTGAGCGTTGCATCCTCACCGAAGTTTGTTCAGTAAGTATCCCCTTTTTCAACTCGCCGTGGCGTTTGCGGCGGGAATCTGTGCGGCAAACTCCTTTTCCATAAAACTCGCCTACTCAATCGTTGCAGGCGCGGTGTGTTCTGTGCTGGCACTGGGTTTTCTGTTGAAGAAGAGATTGGACGCAGCCGGTCTCATTTTACTCATAGCAGTTTTCTTCACCGGCATTGTGCTCGCCGAACTGCAGCGACGTACTGACAGCACCAGTGGCATCAGAAATCAACTTGAGCAACCAGTCACACTCACCGGCTGGCTGGATGGACCACCTGAGTTCGCCCGCGATCGAGTTTACCTTTCCCTGCGTGTCGAAGAACCCACCCCAGGTCGCATCTCGCTCCTGGCGCCGCTTCGAAACGCGACGGCAGAACTCGCATTCAAAGATCTGGAACTTCGTTACGGCGCGCGGATTCGCGTCGCAACGACGCTCGAGCGTGAAGGCAACTATCGAAATCCCGGTGTTCCCACGCTCCCGGAATTCCTGGACCGCAAGGGCTACGATGCGACCGGTATCGTGAAAAGCCCTGCATCAATCACGCGATTAGACGATAAACGAGTCTTTCCAGCACTCGCATGGGTCTACGATTGGCGAGCACGACTACAGCAACAGATCGACAACCGCTTCACACATGAAACTGCCGGCGTGCTGGATGCGACTCTACTCGGCAATCGGTACAACCTCTCACACAGCGCATCTGAACGTTTTCGTGAAGGTGGCACTTTCCACGTTCTCGTCATCAGCGGATTGCACATCAGCTTTATCGGTGCCATTGTATTTCTACTTGTCTGCCGTTTGACCAACCGCCGAATCTTGCAGTTCCTTCTTCCGGCAATCATTGTCTGGGCTTACTCACTAAGCGTCGGCACTGACGCATCGGTGGTGCGCGCAGCGTTGATGTTCAGTTTTGCAGGATTCGCAACAATTGTGTTCCGGCAGGCTAACTCGCTGAATGCTCTCGGCGCTGCTGCACTGGTACTACTGATTCACAGTCCTAAAGCCATTTTCGATCCATCATTTCAACTGACGTTCTTGTCCGTGCTGGCGATCGTCGTCATCGGATGGCCCTTGCTGTTGAAGTTGTCAGCGGTTGGTGCATGGTATCCGGCGCGCTCCACGCCGTTTCCGCCTGCATGTTCTCGCGCTTTCAGAACCTTCTGCGAGATCATCTTTTGGCGCGAGCAGAAATGGCAGCAGGAACTGGCGCGGTCGTCGCACGATTACCGGCTCTTTAAAGCACCGGCTGCCGTCTGGCTCGAGCGTTATCACCTTCAGCCAGTCTTGCGTTACACCTTTGGGGCGGTGGTGGTTTCGGCAGGCGTGCAAGTCATGCTGTTGCCGCTGATGATCGTCTACTTTCACCGGCTCTCATTATCCTCGCTGCTACTCAATATCGTTGTCAGCGTGTTGCTCGCCGCGCTCGTTGCGGTTGCTATGCTGGCGCTGCTGCTTTCGCATGTGAGCGCGCTTCTGGCTGCACCTCTGTTTAAGCTGGCAGACTCGTTCACGTGGGCCATGGTGCACAGTGTCGATCCGTTTTCAAGTTTTGGCCTCGCATCACTTCGCTTGCCTGAATATTCGGGCCCGGCCTCGTTGCTGTACGCAGTCTATTATCTTCCTTTGTTCGTTATCGTGATTGCGCTGTTGCACTGGCAGCCGCTGGGATCGAGGATCGAACGCGAATGTAAACTGCGTCGATACGTTCCGTTCCTCTCACTTGCACAATTACTCATGCTCGCTGTTCTGATTTTTCATCCCCTTAGTGCTGCACGCGCTGACGGAAATCTGCGTGTCGACTTTCTTGATGTTGGTCAAGGTGACGCTGCACTCGTGACCATGCCTGACGGAACTACGTTGCTGGTTGATGGTGGCGGAAACACAACCGACACAGCGCGCAGGATTGGCGAAACAGTTGTCTCAGAATATTTGTGGTGGCGGGGCTTGAGTGAGATTGATTATGTGCTCGCTACTCACGCTGATGCGGATCATATAGATGGACTGAACGACGTTGTCAAGAATTTCTCTGTGAGCGCCGCTCTAGTCGGGCGACGGCCCGGCGACGATCCGGAATTTCAAAAGTTTGAGCAGACACTAACTGAAACCAGCACGTTTTCAGAGACTATTCAGGCCGGTGATGTGCTTCGATTTGGCGCGGTCGAACTTGACGTGTTGTGGCCGCAAGCGAGCGGCGATGCGTCGACAAACAACAACTCCATCGTGCTTCGAATTATCTACGGTGACCGTTCAATACTGCTCACTGGCGACATCGAACAAGCCGCGGAAAAAGCACTGATCGCATCGCAGCGCCAATTGCGTGCGGATCTCGTCAAAGTACCGCATCACGGCAGTAAAACCTCTTCAACGGAAACCTTTGTCCTCGCCACTACACCCACATTCGCGCTCATCTCTGTCGGCCGTAATTCAAGGTTTGGTCATCCACACAAAGAGGTCGTCGAGCGCTGGAAATCAAGCGGCGCCACGGTTATGACCACAGGCGAATGCGGAACCATCTCGATCATCACCAACGGCCGGGATCTAAACCTCAAGACCTTTATTAGCCGCCCTTAGTAAGGCCGTACTTTTTCATAATTGCTTGACTCTGTGGCCCAGCGAGGAATGCGGCAAAGGCGCGTGCGGCCTTTTCGTTCTTCGTCGTCTTGATGATGGCGAGACCCTGATCGAGTGGCTGATGCAACTCCTCGGGAATGAGCGTCCAGCGACCGCGACTTTGCATACTCAACGATAACGCAACGATTGCAACCTCGACGTTACCCGTTTCCGCGTATTGCATCGTCTGCCGTATGTTATCGCCAAAAACCAGCTTCGGTTTGACGCGGTCCCAGATCCCGGCGCTTTCAAGCGCCTGCTTCGCCGCGAGACCATAAGGGGCATGATCCGGATTCGCGATCGCGATCCGTTGCACTTCGGGACGTGCCAGATCTGCGATGCCCTGCAGCCGAATGGGACTATCATCACGCGTCCACAAGGTAATGCGGCCACGTGCGTAGATCGCTTTGCTGTCAGGAATGATGAGTCCCTTCTGGTCCAACTCGTCGACGTAGCTCACATTTGCAGCCGCAAAGACGTCGACGGGCGCGCCATTTTCGATCTGCCTCGTGAGCATGCCTGTGGATCCAAAGATAAAAACGACTTTGGTTTTGTTGGCGACTTCAAACTCGCGGCCGATTTCCTCGAAAGCTGGAGTCAGATCGGAAGCTGCTGCGACAGTCAGTTCGTCACTAGCAGATGTGGCAGGGGACTTGTCCTTGCACGCGGTGACGCACGCCAGCGCTAGTACTAACGCGGCGAGCGGCGCCAGCCGCGTCTCAAGTCGGAAAATCATTAGGCGTGTAAAGGTCTACTTTAGAACTTCCCACCTTGTAAGTTTTCAAGACACCGAGCGGCGGCGCATAAACATGAATCGTGATGAGATCCTGACCACTGACTTTGGGGTTTCCGAGTTGATGAATGTCCGGAATTTCGGCGCCCGTGACGGTGCCGACCGGGCACTCACGACCCGTGTCGTAACACAAACCCTGCTCGTCGTCATACTTGAAAATCGTTTCCCACATCAGACCCTTGTGAACTCTTACTACACCATGAGAGCCGTTGTGATCATGAATCGGCGTCTTTTGTCCTGGACGCCAACAGATCACGAGCATCTCGACCGCCTCATTGCGACAAACTCGATGGCGCCAGTAGTTGCCTTCCTTGAAACCAAGGTACGACGTCAGATCGGATTCCGAAATCTCGACGTTTGAGACCCAGTTATTCAAATCATCGAGAGTGGGGACGCTGGTTTGGCTGTTGAGACGTGTAATTAGCTCTGAAAACGTAAGTGAGCTGCCATTTGGCAGTTTGGTACTAATGGGAGTGTTGGTGTTGATAAGTGTCGACAAAAGTTGGGATCTCCAAAGAAATCTTATAGGGTTTCGTGAAGTTAGAGTCAAGTTTAGCGAAAGATTACGCGGATTTTAAAACGACTCGTAGATCGCGCACGTTGGTGCCGGTTGGGCCGGTGACGATCAGGTCGTTGAGTTGTTCGAAGAACGGGTAGGAGTCGCTGCGGGCGAGGTATTGTTCGGGGTCGAGGTTCAGGGTTCGAGCACGTTGGATGGTTGTTTCGTCGGCGATAGCGCCGGCGGCGGGACTGTTGCCGTCGATACCGTCAGTACCGGCGCTTAGAACTACGATATTGTCTTTTTGATAATGTAGGCTGATGGCACAGCGCAGGGCGGTTTCGAGATTTCTGCCGCCGCGTCCGTCTCCGCGCACAGGACATGAAAACTCTCCGCCTGAGATTTTGCAGGAGTTTTGGTTAAGGTTTGCGAGAAGAAGATCACAACCTTCCTGAATCGGCTGTTCGGAGATGTGGTCGAGCGTTGATGTAACAAAGCCGAGTTCCATGGCTTTTGTGCGGGCTGCTTCGACGGCGGTTCGATTGTCGAGAAGAACAACATGAGATCCGCTGACCGCGTCGTTTGGTGGTTTGGCCTCGCGCACGGCCTTTATGATCGACTGTGGTAGTACTGTGTCCAGACCGTAGTGTTCGACTACCTCAATCGCGTCAGGCGCATCGGCGGGCGCCGCGAACGTTGGACCTGAAGCAACACTTACTTCATCGCCGGGATTCGTGTCCGACACGATCAGCGTGAATATTTGTGCGCGTGGTGCGCGTCTCGCCAGTCCCCCACCCTTCACCGTTGAAAACGCGCGGCGCACTGAGTTCACTTCCGCGATGCTGGCGCCGCATGAGATGAGATCCTGATTAGCGGCTCTGAGATCGCGCAAAGAGATATCATCGCTGACAGGCAATTCGATCATCGCCGATCCGCCGCCCGAGATCAGAAAGATCACGATTGCTTCTTCCGTGTTTGCTCGATCGAGAAGAGCGAACGCGGCGCGAGCAGATGTCAGGCTCGCTTCGTTCGGTAATGGATGACCACCGATAAAGGTTTGCCATCGTTTTGAGTTGTGTGGAGTCGATGAGACGTGTACACCGGCAGTTAGCTTGTCACCTAGTGCATCGTCGAGGCCGAGAGCCATCGAGGTTGCGGCTTTGCCGATAGCGATTGAGTAGATTGGTGATGACGAAGGGAGGAGGGTTGAATCCAGTTCACGTTTGACTGCTTTGCGAGGATCGACTGATGAGAGAGCGTGATCAAAGATTAAGCGAGCAGCTTCACCGAGGCGCATTTTAGATAATGATTTACATGATTTAGCAGGATTAACAGGATTTCTTTTTGTGCTTTATGTGCCTTTTGTGGCTAAACGTCTGATGCGGCCATTTCGTCCCAGTCGGCCACCATTTCATATGCACGGCCGAGGACGGGGCGCGGGCGTGAGCCATCTGCCTGGCCGATCAAGCCTTCGCGTTCCATGATGTCGAGGATCGCCGCCGCACGGCCGTAACCGATACGGAGACGGCGTTGGAGTACAGACGTCGACGCGCGCTTCATCTCAACACAGATCCGCAATGCTTCTTCGAAGAGTTCATCGTGCTCGCCGCCAGTGCTTTCGAGTCCAAGAGCCTCCTCATCAGATTGAGTAATGCTCTCGTCGTAGGATGGTGGACCCTGCGCTTTGATGTGGGACACGATGCGACCAATCTCAGTCTCATCAATGTAGGCGCCGTGAACACGAATCAAACGTGAAGTACCCGGCGGCAAGAACAACATGTCGCCGCGGCCAAGCAGTTGTTCGGCGCCATTCGTATCGATGATCGTGCGTGAGTCGATCTTCGAAGAAACGCGGAACGAGATACGAGAAGGGAAGTTAGCCTTGATTAGACCAGTGATCACATCTACTGACGGTCGCTGCGTTGCCAGCACGAGGTGAATACCGACTGCGCGTGCCATTTGCGCGAGACGCGTGATCGACTCCTCGACTTCTCTTCCGGAGGTCATCATCAGGTCGGCCAATTCGTCGATGATGATTACGATGTAAGGCAGCGGTTTCCAGGGCTCACCTTTGTCGTCGTACTCTTTGACGAGATTGCGACGCATGATCTCGGTGTTGTAACCGTCAATGTTGCGCACACCCCAACCGGCCAGGTCGCGATACCGGCGCTCCATCTCGCCGACCGCCCATTTCAACGAACGCGAAGCAAGCTTCGGATCGACAATGATTGGCGCCGCAAGATGCGGAATGTCTTCATAGAGACCCAACTCCAGTCGCTTCGGATCGATCAGGATGAACTTCACTTCATCCGGACGCGCACGATAGAGAATCGAGACGATCAACGCATTAACGCCGACTGACTTGCCGGAACCGGTCGTACCGGCTATCAGCAAGTGCGGCATCTTCGCGAGGTCTGCCACATAGTTAAGACCATCAATCGTTTTGCCGAGTGCGATTGTGAGTTTCGAACCCGATTCACGAAACGGCCGCGACTCGATGACTTCACGCAGAAAGATTGTTTCGCGTCGTGGATTTGGTACTTCGATGCCAACGTGCGGCTTGCCCGGCATGCGATCGATGCGAATCGATTCAGCCTTAAGCGCAAGGCAGAGATCGTCAACGAGTGAAACAACTCGGGAGTATTTCACACCCGGATCGGGCTTGAACTCGTACGTGGTGACAACCGGACCAGGACAGATGTGTTTGATCTGACCGGTAACGTTGAACTCTTTGCACTTCTCCGCGAGACGCGTTGCGAGACTGAGCAACTCAGTGTCAGCCTGTTCGCTGTGTGGCGGAGCTTCATTCAGAAACTCGAGCGGCGGCAAACCATAGTCGCTATAGTTCACGCGACGTGTTGCATCAAAAGGCAGTTTGCCAGTGGCAGGCTGTTCGGTATTTACCCGCAGCACCGAAGCGCCTTTCACCATTTCTTCGGCGCCTTTTTCATCATCGACATCTGCGATCGGGAAGATCGATCGCCTTCCCGATCGACCAGTGACGACCGTTGCCGGCGATATCGCAACGCCAGCACCAGCCGCACTTGCGCTGGCGGCAGCCGCAGTTGCTTGAGCTTGCGGCTCAACGAAATCAATAGCCGTGCGACTTGCTTCAGTGCGAATCACTGGAGGTGGCTCAGTCGCAACCTGTTCCTTCATGAAGTCGGCGACGCGCTCGGCTGGAGTCAAATTGAGTGTTTGCTTCAAGGTGCTACGAGCAGCTTCGCGCTCAGCTTTGATCGCAGCCTTCGTCTCCTTCTTCAGCCTCACTCGTTCCGCGCGCATTTGCTGCCATGCTTTGAACCGCTCCGGAAGCTTGCCGACAAACGCAAAGCGTGTGCGGATGAGACTGACGATGATTTCGTAAAGTCGAACGAATGAGAAGTTCGTGGCAAGCAACAACCCTGTGGCGGCGATCGCGACGAGCAACACGGTCGCTCCGACATTGCTCAGACCACTGGCCAAACCCTGTGCGACGATGGCGCCCAGCAGCCCACCAGGCTGCACACTCGAATCAAAGAGAGGACGTAGATGTGAGATCGACAACAACGCCGCAGCAGCAACTACGAGCACCACGAGACCTACGACTCTGGTCCAGGGGCGATGGATACTGCCGGTGTGGAAACGTCGCCATGCTGCTGCGAACAGAAGCAGTGGCAACAGGAAAGCTGCGAGACCAATAGACTGAAAAGCCATCGCCGCGACATTCGCGCCGATCGATCCGGCCCAGTTCTGCGTTTCAGTTTGGCCCGCAGAGTTCCAGGAAGGATCGTTCGGATAGAACGTTGCCGAGACGAGGCAAAGGGTCAGCAACAATCCGAGAGCGATAAAAAGGATTGCGAGTATCTCATTCCCACGACCGGCCCGTGGAATGATCACGCGCGGCTTTTCTTCAATGTGTGTAGTTGTTGCCATGAAAACTCCAACTCAAAACTGAAAGACCTTATGCCGCTTTGCGAGCGAGCAAGAAGGCCTTGATGAAGTCGTCGATGTCGCCGCCGAGCACTGCCTCGACGTTACCTCGTTCCAGCTTAGTGCGAGTGTCTTTTACCAACTGATAGGGCGCGAGTACATAACTTCTGATTTGCGACCCGAAGGAAATATCGGCCTTGTTGGCTTCGAGTTCGGCAGTTTCGGCTTGTCGCCGCTCCAGCTCGAGTTCATAAAGACGTGAGCGCAGCACCTGCATGGCAACTGCTCGATTCTGATGTTGTGATCGTTGATTTTGACAGGATACGACAATGCCCGTGGGGATATGCGTAATGCGGACTGCCGAATCGGTGGTGTTGATGTGTTGCCCGCCCGCACCGGTGGCGCGATAAGTATCGATGCGTAGATCTTTGTCGTTGATTTCTACCTCGATGTCCTCGTCAATCTCCGGATAGACGAACAAAGAAGCGAAGGACGTATGTCGGCGTGCAGCTTGATCAAACGGCGAGATCCGGACCAGCCTGTGTACGCCGGCTTCGGCGGCCAGCAACCCGTAGGCGTATTCACCTTCAACTCTGAACGTGACGCTCTTCAGTCCAGCTTCCTCGCCTGGTTGATACTCGAGCACCTCCGCTTTGAAGCCACGTTGCTCGGCCCACTTGAGATACATACGTAGCAGCATCTCGGCCCAGTCCTGGGATTCAGTGCCACCTGCCCCCGGATGAATAGTGCAAATAGCGTTGCGGCGATCATTATCGCCGCCAAGTAACATCTCGGTTTCAGCCTGGCTCAAGTCATGCTCGAGGCTCGCTATTAAAGAAAAGAGTTCATGGATCGATGACTCGTCTTCTTCAGCAAACTCAAAAAGCACTTCAGCGTCGGCGACCTGCGATACGAACTGTTCCTGCCGCTCTATTTTCTTTTCGAGGCGGCTGCGTTCCTGTAAGAGCTTCTGAGCGGCTTCCTGATCATTCCAGAAATCAGGCGCGGAGGCCTGCACTTCGATCCTGGTCAACTCGTCGCGACGCGCAGGGACATCAAAGAAACCTCCCGAGCTGGTCCACTCGCGCCCGCAAGTCGTCAAACGAAGTACGTAATTCCTGAATTGATAAGGTGTCGTTCATCTAAATCCTGCCACTCCTTCTCCTGCTAACCAGGAGCGCCACGATTACGAGCAAGGTAATCGCCGCGCAGACTTGAACAAAAAGATCTCCATGCCGTGTATAAAAGGTGCCATTCTTCTGCGGCCGGTATAAGTTCCACTTCTTCACTTCCGTCTTGAAGCCGTCCGTCTGATCGACAGCATGGCCGTTGTTTAAGATCTCCGCCGATATACCTGTATTCGTGACTCGCAGGATCGTCGTGTCATTTTCGACGGCGCGAAAGATCACATTCGCCAGGTGCTGTCGCATCACTGCGTTTGGTCCAAGATACCCATCGTTCGAGATGTTGATAAGACCGTCAGCACCCTCACGCACCAGATTTCTGGCGATCCACGGATACGCCGACTCGATGCAAATAAAGGTACCGATGCGACGATCTCCGATCGGCATCAGGGTATATTTGTCGCCCGGTGTGAAGTCACCAACGATTCCGGATATCAAAGACGCTCCCGGTAACCATGGAGGGAGCGGGACATATTCGCCAAATGGCATCAGGCGAATCTTATCATATTGCGAAATAAGGCGGCCCTCTTCATTTATTAACAACGCTGAATTGTATGCACCATTGCCCGGTGCGGATTCGAGGGAGTTGAGAAGCAGAGACGTGTGATTCTCCCTGGTGAATGCTGCGATGCGTTCTTGCAGCGACTGATCAGACCCGTAAGCAAAGTTCATTGGCGACTCGGGCCAAACGACAAGCCGGCGAGATTCTGCTGGTAGTGTTTCGACTGCAGCCTTGCTCAGCGAAAAGTGTCTGTCGAGCAATTTAGTTGTGTCGTCTTCGCTCCTGAGCATCGTCATGGGAACGTTTGGTTGCAAGGCCACTACGCCAATCGGAGGATCATCCAGGTCTCTCCCTTGCCAGATTCCTGACGCCAACATGATCACCACCACACCAATAGGGATCAAAAAGGTAGCTGTGAAGCCCGTTAATGATCGTTTGAGTATGAAGAGCGTGATGACGGAATTAATAGTCAGGATCAGAAAACCGACGGCGTAGACTCCACCCCAACGGGCAGCCTGGATCAATCCTGGATCAAATGCCTGTGAGTAGCCGATCGCGTTCCAAAGTTGACCGGTGACTCCCAATCGAGTCCACTCGAACGTCACCCAGAGTATCGGCGCCAGTAGTATGGCTCGCGAGCCCCACTGCTTAATGACAACCGCCAGCAGCGCCGCGAACAGGCCGGGAAAGACTCCGATGACAAGCGCTCCAGGAACCAGCAGGAGATATGCAAGTACGGTAGGTATGCCTCCGTAGCGAATCATCGAATAGGTGAGCCAGTAACAGGAGACGTAGAAAAAGACTGTCCCCATCGCCCAGCCCATCATCAATCCTCGGAGCGGAGACGGTCGCCGCGCGATGGCAAGCATCAGTGGCACTAGACAGATCCACGCCAGCAGATAGGATTCAAAGTTGGGGAAGGAAAGTATGAGGAGACCCGTGCTGATGCCGGTCGATCCCCATTCGCCTGGAGTCGGCGCCTCAATATGCACTCGAGTAAGAGCACGTGACCACCGGCTTGAGGGAATCACAATCGAAGAAACTGCTTCTGCCACGCGCCGAGTTTACCAAGCGGAAAATTATCTGGGTAATCAGCAGCGAAAAAAAATATTTTTCAAGCGGCGAATTCAGGGCTGATTGATAGAGGTCAATTAGGTGAATTTTGACGCAAAAAGACAGAAACCGTCACTGCCAAAGTGACAAATTTCGTCGCTGACAATTTTTTGGGATTGTGTGAGAAGTGTTGGTGTTAGGAAAAAACTTTGCTTTAAAAGCAGGAAGACCCGGTCATTATTGACCCGGGTCCACATATCGGGGGGAATCACTGAAGGATCGCTCGGAAGGTAGCTGGCGCAGCGGCAGGCGGCGCTCAGAGGGATGTTGGCGGCGGGGACTCGGTCAACGTTGCGTCTATTCCGCGTCGTGCCACTTGGACTATGAGCACCTCGCATGCCACAAAAAGTTTTTCTGGAATTGGGCCACGATTAGGAATAAGAAAAATGGTTTGTCGCTTTAAAGCGGGAGAACCCAGTCATTACTGACTGGGTCCACGGTTCGGGGGGAAGCACTGAAGGAACGCTCGGAAGGTAGCTGGCGCAGCGGCAGGCGGCGCTCAGGGGATGTCGGCGGCGGGGGCACGGTCAACGATTTCCGTCTATTCCGTGTCGTGCCGCAATTTACTGAGCACGCCCCGTGCCAGACGTCCAAGGTGCCTCGGAACGTACTGTAGGGGCGGCCCTCCGTGGGCCGCCCCTACAGTACGTTCCGAGATATTTGATTGGGCTAACCGGCGTTAATTACCCATTGTTACTTGTCGCTGTAGAGCAATTGCTTCCTGATTGTTGGGGTCGATGGTGATGGCACTGAGAGCGTACTTGCGTGCTTCGCCGCGATCACCTCGTTCAAGAAAGATTCGGCCCAGGAGAATGTGGGCGTCGATCAGTTTTGGATCCCAGAAGATCGCTGTCTTCAAAGCTGCGATTGCTGCTTCCTGATCGCTGCGACGAAGATTGATACGGCCACTGAGCAGATAAGCTTCGGCATTGGTTGGTTCGATCATTACGACGCGATGAAGTTCGGGTAACGCTTCGTCGTCGCGACCAGCCTGATAGAGGTCACGCGCCTTCATCAACAGGTCCTGCGTTGCGGAACTCGGCGCGCCCGTACCAGGATCGACGGGACGAGTAATTCCGAAAACTTCCTCACGATTTAAAACGTCCCGCGTGCGCACGTTAACACCACTGGTCGTTTGCGATTTCTGCCACTCAGTTTCCCATTTGGCATACGCAGTTCTCAGATAACGTCGCGCCATGTCGTCGGCGGCCGCTGCTGCCTCGGTATTTCCCAGTTTTGCGAGCGCTTTGGAGAAAAGGAAGTAGGCCTGTCCGTCCTGCGGATCGGAAGTGATCACCGGACGAAAGTGTTCCGCGGCCTCTGAATACTTACCAGAGAGGAACAAAGCATAGCCGTAGTTGAAGTGGACCATCTGATCTGATGGCGCCGATTTCGATGCCTGCGACAGGAATTCGTTACCCTGACCGAGCAGTCGAGTCTTTTCCGCCTCGTTCTTGTTCTCGCGTGCAGCCTGAATTGCAACGGCGCCGGCGTTGTTATAGACCGCGATGAGCGGCAAATCACTCGAAAGCGGAACAACCGTCGCGAGCGCACGCCCGTAATCGCCGAGTTTCATATAGCCAAGACTGGCGTAAAAGGCGGCTTCGGCGTAATGCGGTTCTTTCTTCTGAATCTTCGAAAAAGCGTCGGTGGCTTCTTTCCAGTTACCAAGATCCATGTAGCCACGGCCCAATTCGAATGCCGCTTGTGGATACACTGCGCCTCCAAGCGATTCGGCGTAGTAATGCAGTGCGTTCTTTAGATAGATAAAGCGCACATCGTTCCGCAGCGGTAACTGCACCGCTTTCACATAAGCTTCGAACGCCTTCTGCGGAATCTTTGTGGCTTCCTGAACGATCTGGTTCTGGGAATACGGCAAGGCCTTATCGCGTTGATAAAGGATCTGATAAGCGAGCCAGCCGTGAATCTCCTGGAGCGACGTCAGAGCATCGCCGCGGTCGAACTGGCGCGTGAGCCAGCTGCCATCCTTGACCTCGCCAAAATTGCGACCTTCGTTGACCTTGATTACTCGCGCCGTAACCTGTACGTACGCGTCACCCGGCTGTTTGTCAGTGCTATTTTGAGGTGGAGTGACGGAATAACTTCCAATAACTACTATCGATGCCTTCGCCTGGCGAGCCAGCTTAATCGCGGTAGCACGAGAAGGAATGGCCGTTTCTGGGAAGCGCAGTTGATGGTAGGCAAGTTCGCGTTGGTCGCTGGAAACCACGGCCAAACCAGGCTTATTCAACAGTTCGGCCAGAGCATCGGCAAAGCTCTCTCCAACCCAGTTGTATTCGGGGCGATTGGAGATGTTTTCAAACGGCAGCACCATCACCACGTCCGCAGCTGAATTCTGCGCCCGCACGGGCGAAAATGCTGGAATTACAAGGGTTGTAAGTAAAAGAGCAAGTATTAATTTAAGACTCACAAATCGCATGACGGCAGTCTAAACCAAAAGGCGCATAAAGAGCCATCCGCGACCCTTTATTTACATGGAATAGACCAGTGCAACTTCGTCGTCTTTGACCTCCGCGAGATTCAAATCGGGTTCTGTGTCGCGGATTGCATCTTGCTTCAGCAGGTGGTGTACGGCTTTGTTATCGACCGGGCGAGAGAACAGGTAACCCTGACCATACTCGCAGCCCAGCATCTTGAGTTGCTGGTATTGCTCTTCGGTCTCGATGCCCTCGGCAATCACTTCCATACCAAGGTTGCGCGCGAGAGTGGAGATGGTGCGAACGATTGCGTTGTCGTTATCGGTCGTCAAACGCGAAACGAACGAACGATCGATCTTGAGGTAGTTGAGCGGAAAACGATGCAGGTAACTTAGTGAAGAATAGCCTGTTCCGAAGTCGTCGATGCTCAATTGCACACCGAGCGAACGCAGTTGTTTGAACATCAAAGCGGCAGCCTCTGCATTTTCCATGACCACGCTTTCCGTGATCTCGAGTTTCAAACAATGCGAACTCAGCTTGCTGTTTTCGAGAGCTTCTTTGATTCGATCCAGCAGATCCGGTTGAGCCACTTGTCGCGCCGAAAGATTGACACTCAAGCTCAATGAACGATGGCTGGGAGAATCGAGCTGCCATTGGCGCACGTGCGCGCAGGCCTCATTCAACACCCACTGCCCGATCGGCACGATCAAACCAGTCTCTTCAGCAACGGGAATGAAGTCGCCCGGAGAAACTAAGCCGCGACGCGGATGGTTCCAGCGCACCAGGGCTTCAAAGCCGGCAAGACGCCCGGTTGGCAGAGAAACAATCGGCTGGTAGTAAACGGCAAATTCTTTGTTTTCGATTGCCTGGCGCAGATCGCTTTCAAGCTGCAGGCGCGAAACGGCGCGCGCGTGCATGCCGTGGTCAAACACTTCGTAACGCGCCTTGCCATTTTCCTTGGCGCGATACATCGCGATGTCTGCGTCTCGCAGGATGTCGTCGGCGCGTTCGTAACCACTCGAGCTGAACGCGATTCCAATACTTGCCGTAGCAAAGGCCGAGTTCTTGTCCAGCACAAACGGCTGGCTCAATTCTTCCTGAATTCTTTGCGCGACTCTAACGGCATCAGTCGGATCAGTCATTCCACTCAGCAGGATCGCAAACTCATCACCACCGAAGCGCGCCAGCGTGTCTACCGGACGTAATGTTCGTTCGAGGCGCTCTGCAAAAGCCACCAACAGCAGGTCGCCATGTGTGTGGCCCAAACTATCGTTGATGTTCTTGAAACGATCGAGGTCGAGGAAGAGAACGGCAAACGTGTGGTCGTCGCGACGGTTGGAGCTTTCAATCTCCGCCTTCAACAACTCCGTGAACATCGCGCGGTTTGGAAGACCAGTCAGTGAATCGTGAAAGGCTGCGTGGCGGAAGTGATCTTTCGTCTCTTCAAGGACACGGCTGATGCGCTCCTGCTCCGCGATGTAGTTGTTCAACTCCTGAACGTGGCGTTCAGCTTGTTCGGCACGCTGATGCTCCAGCTCTGCGCGTGCTCGTTCAGCTTCTTCAGCATGTCGCGCTGACGCTTTTACTTCGCGCATGTAACGGTCGTAGCTGAAGTAGACAATGATGATGATCGGGATGCAGACGAGAAACGCCCAGAATCTTGCCGTTCCGATACTGTTCACTATGAATCCAGCACCACCGGCTCCGGCAAAGTAACTGATCGAGATCCAGAGAAAGTTGCGACTCCACATGCGCCAGATCGACTGGTCGGCCTTCAGTGCGCTGGCGGTGGCGCCGACGATGGTATGGACCAGATATTGGACCAGCCCCATCAGGCACAGGGCGATGATCGCAAGTGATGCACCGCCGTTTACGAGATTCGTGGTGGAGCCAAACGTGAATTTCAAAACGGTGGCAGTGGCGAGCACGGCACAAGCAAGCGCGGCACTGCCAAAAGCCACCGTTCTCACCTTGCGGCTGATTCTCAGCGCTGAGCAAATGCCCGCGAGGGCGCCGATCATAACGGCGGCTTCGCCACCGTAAAGCAGCAGGGCGATGAAGACAAAAGTGTCGTCGACCGTAATATTGACGTTGATTTGTGGGATGCGGATCGCGATGCGCGACCCGATAACGGCAGTGATGAGCGTCAGCAGCAGGAAGTAGCCATCGATAATGCCGCGGGGAAGACTGTAGGCGGAGTAGAGAACACTGGCGACGCCAGCCACTACTACCGCCCACATGTAAATGCCCGCTGTATGTTGTCTTAGACTTTTCATGGCCGCACGATCCATCCGCGAGATAAAGCCTTACTTCATTCCCGCTCCACCGTCGCCGAGTGAGCAGTCGCCAATCGCGAAGCCGTCGCCGATGGCGTAACCGTCACCGATTGCAAAGCCATCACCAATCGCGAAACCATCGCCGATGGCGTAACCATCGCCGATTGCAAAGCCGTCGCCGATTGCAAAACCATCGCCGAGCAGCAGTGCAGTGCTGAGCAGGTAAGAACCGCTAAACAGCGCTGAACCGTCGCTCTTCGTCAGGTAGTTTCCGAGAATCACGGTCTTGACCCACATGTTGTAGTTGATACTTTGACTGGTGAGTCCTTCGTTGATGCCGTCGCCGAGCAGATAACCCTGGCCGTAGCTGACCTGATACTTGTTGATCAAGTCTTTGCCGGTAATCGTCGTCCGCTTAAGGATTAGTCCCTGGGTCCAGGTAAACGTCAGACCGCCAATCGTGGTTTGCGCGGCCGGTGCTGTTTGCGTGAGTAATGAGGAGCCGAAGGTCGGTTTCAGAAGACCCAGCAGGTCAGTGCGGACGATTCTTGCAAGAGTCACAGCGCCCGCGATGTTGAGTTGGCCCGCACCCTGGTCCAGCGTGTTGAAGCCGGCCAGCGGTTGGGCCGTATACATCAATAACATTTTTACCGCGTTCGGCGTCAAGCTCGAATTTGCTTCCAGCAGCAGGGCGGCAGCACCTGAAACCATCGGGGCGGACATCGATGTGCCACTGAGGTACATCAACTTCATGTTGCTGGTTGAGTACTTGTAGGTCTCGAGCTCGGGATACTTCTTGAGGAGGCCGTTTCCATATGCTTCGGCCGCGATGATCTTGTTACCAGGGGCAACGAGATCGGGTTTGATAATGTTGTCGTAGTGGACCAGGCCGTATGAATCGACTGAGAAGCTGCGGGTTGGACCACGTGAACTATAGCTGGTTACTGAGTCGTCGTTGCGTGGATCGGAACCAAAGCTGTTGCTGGCGCCGACTGTGATCGCGGAGGGTTCGTTGCCGGGGCAGTGAATGGCTCCGTAGATCTTCTTGCCATTTACGTCTTTGCCATTGTTACCGGCTGCGGCAACTACCACCACACCGGCGTCGACCAGCTTGCGAACCGCGTTGCAGATGGGATCGTCTTCGTATGAGTTGATTGCCGGAGTTCCCAAACTGATATTGACGACTTTCACGCCGTAGGTACTTTTGTTTGCAACCAGCCAGTCGAGTGCGGCCAGTACTCCGGAAACCGTACCGACGCCCTGTGAATTCAAAACGCGCAGATTAACGAGACTCGCCGCCGGCGCGATACCCTCATAAGCGCCATTTGTGGCAGCGCCTTCACCTGCCGCAATTGCCGCTACGTGCGTGCCGTGGCCCCACGGATCATCAATGCGATTTTCACCAGTGAAATCTTTACTGAATTTGATCTTGCCAGTGGTCGCAAACGACTTGTGTTTGCTATCGATGCCGGAGTCGAGCATCGCAATGGTGACACCAGAACCATCGAGAGTGGGGTTCAGGCCGAGCAGTGATTTCTGAGCACGAACCTGCTGAGCGCCCGTTGTGGTTGTGACGTGACCGGAACTGAGTACCGGGGCGTCGAGTGAAATGTAAGTGACGCTCGGATCAGTTGCGAGTACTTCAACGGAGCTGGCTTCGACGTCGACGATCCGGATGTTCAGGTTTGCAAGAACGCCGACGAGTAGTCCGCCAACAGTTTGCAGCAATCCGCCGAGAAGACCGGGTGACGCGGAAGGTTGGGATTGCACAATAACCTTCACGCGTGCGTTTCCATTTCCTGACAGAATGAGCTTTCGGAGGTCAGGAGAGATCTTGGTCTTCGAAATGGTGGTTGGTGTCGGATTATTTGCTGCTCGAACTCTGGTGTTGTTCGAGAGACACGGCGCCGAGCACACAGAAAAAAGCACAGCGGCGGCGACAAAACGTTTCAGGGCTTGGGGGCGAGACATTCGGTTTCTCCAGGGCTAAGAAATTGTGAAAGCTGCCGTTCTGGACGACTAAGTCTGGGGTCGATAAGTCACGACAGCTTTCAACCTCTAAAGAGCAGTGCTCCAGAAATGCGAGCACCGCCCTAGTGCTAAACCTGTGCCAGATGTGGTTTTTTGCCCGTTTGGCAGATTTCTTCAAGAAATAGAGAGGATTGGGGTTTCGCTACACCGAGCAGATTGACAGATTGCAAGTCAGGTTGATAGCGAATCGGTCTGATAGGACCAATCGGTCCAATAGGACCAATAGGACCTATGACCTGATTTGAGGTTAGGTCTCGTAGCCCGACAATGTTGCACGTATTTTTGTAGGGGCGGCACTCTGTGGCCGCCCCTCGCGTAGGATTAGAATATTCCGATGTTGGTCGATACCGCGCGAGAGGCCACGACTCTTTCGAGGGCGATTGGTTCCGCGAAGGGGCGGCCACGGAGTGCCGCCCCTACAAATAACATTCGAGGGCCCGAATCGATGAGAGCGACGAAAACCATCCCGCGCCTTCGTGCTATACTCACGTCCGGCCAGCAGCCTTCCAAACCGAGGCCGTTAGACTTGCCAATGGCCTTGTGCCATTTCCTTTAGCCGTTATTCCCGTCCAGGTAAGCCCAGGAGGATTACTGATGAAAGTTCGTGTTTTTGTTGCGTTGAGTGTGCTGTGTGTTTGTGCCTTGATGGTTGTAGGACAATCGAAGAAACGACCCTCTCCAACGCCCTCTCCCACGCCAAGCGTCTGGGATACATACCAGGGCGTGAAATGGCAAAAAGGTCCCTCGGTGGGCCAACTGGGCATCAACGCGGAAGTTAAGATTCCCGAAGGTTACATTTTTGCGGGAGCGCGTGATACGCGCACGATCATGGAGGAAAATCAGAATCCGATTACCAATCGAGAACTCGGATTTATCGCCAGTGCCGATGAGAATTGGTTTGTCGTTTTTGAATTTGACAACGTTGGTTACGTTAAGGACGATGAGAAGACCTCTCTCGACGCGGATGCAATTCTCGAGTCAATTAAGAAAGGTACGGAAGAGAGCAACAAAGAACGCGTGCGGCGAGGTTGGCCCACCATGACCACGCTCGGTTGGGAAACGCCACCGCGTTACAACGAAACTACTCATAATCTCGAATGGGCCACCAGAGCAGAGAGCGAAGGCGCTCTGGTTATTAATCACAACACACGGCTGCTCGGCCGTGACGGGGTGATGGAAGTCACGCTTGTTACTAATCCGGAAACACTTGCCGAAACACTGCCGAAGTTAAGGACGATGCTCCAGGGCTTTGAATTCAAAGAGGGGCACGGGTATGCGGAATTCCGCGCGGGCGACAAGACTGCTGCTTACGGCCTGACGGGCTTAATTGTTGGCGGCGCTACTGCGGCGTTGGTCAAGACGGGCGTGTTCAAGTGGTTGTGGAAAGTCCTCGTTGCTGCCGCTGTCGGCGTCTCGGCTCTCGTTAAGAAACTACTCTCACGCAACAAGTCAGCGTGAACGTTCTCTTTTACCTGGTAGGTGAGGGTCAGACGCTGCTACTCATCCTCGTCTTGCTCTACCTTTCGGAGTGCTTGATCTGGGTGAAGCGAGAGTCTGTCGTTTTCGTTTCAGCGTGGGGACGTCGCTGGCGTCTCGCGAGGCCGTCTCCATGGCTCGGAAACGCGCGCGGTGGCATTCTGTTCTTGAATCCCTTGCCGCCGGCGGGACGAGTGTTCCTTACTCACCTGTCACCAGTATCCATTTCGCCATCGGGTGTTTGTGCCTTCAATCTGCAAACGCTGCCTTCAGAGGCACGTTCACAGTATCAATCCGGAGAATTCCTGGCCTTAGGCAAGATAAAAGAAGCGGGAATTGATGGCGCTTACCTGACTATCAACAACCAGAGATTCGCAAAATGTGCCACTGCAAAGCAGGCGCGTGCACTCGCAAAGTTAATTACTGCGATGGCAAAGACTTCGGGTGCAAAGCGTGAAGGTATGGCGCGAAACTGGATCGCCAAACAGTTTGCCACGACTGAAGCAACGTCGCTCTTAAAACAGAGTCAGGCTTTCCTCAAGCCGATTCAATCGATGAGCTTGATCCTGTTCCTGTTTCTGTTTGTGTTTACACCGGCACTCGGCGCTATCTATGGATTGATGAGCTTGATGGTTCCAGTGGCGGTGGTGATGTTTGCCCTGGCGATTGAGATCGCGATTCTGTTTCATCGCGCTCATAAGAAGCTGTACCCGGCTGAGTCGTCGGAACGTCTGGAGAGTTTGGTGAAGATGATCTTGTGTCCGCCGGTTGCGATTCGAGCGGCGGATATTCTCACGAAGAATCTGCTTGCGGATTTCAGTCCGATTGTTCTTGCCGGTGTGTTACCTGGATCAGGTGAGCAACAGTTTGTTCGCAGTGTCGTTCTGGATTTAAAACATCCGCTCAGCCATGAGCTTGCAGATGCGATCGCGGTGGAAACCATTACCTGGACGGCTAACGAGCAACTGAATGTTTGTCTTGAGCAAGTTAAATTCAAGCCGGAGGAGCTGCGGGCGCCCAATCAACGAGAAGAGCACTCGATCTCGTATTGTCCACGCTGCCAATGTCAATTTGTGGTGGCTGCGGTCGAGTGTCCTGACTGTCCGGGCGTGAAGCTGGTTGAGTTTTAAGCCACGGATGAACGTGGATAAAAATCCGGATTTTAAATCCGTGTTTATCTGTGGCTAAATGTGATGGAGAGGAACAGAGTAATGAATATCTCAAAGCAGTCGAGTTTGGTATTGGTGTTGGTGCTGTGTGCGGTTGTTGGAGCTGTGGCTGGCGTCTCGCGCGGCAAGAATTCAGTAGAGACACAGGATGTGAGCAGTTTGGATCGACGCATAAGCTTGCTCGAACAACGTTTTTATCAGGTCGAGTCGAGCATCAACCGCTTGCAAACATACATAGCTTCACAACGGCCACCAACTTCTCAACCGAGTACGAGCGATCGTGACGTCATTCTGCTTCGTGAGGAAGTACAACGACTGAGTTTGAGACTGGGTGAAGTTGAGTGTGGCTTGCTGAAGCTTGACGAGCGCACTGCGGCTCGTCGAAACAATACTCGAAAGTCAGACGATCCGTGCCGTGAGAATGTCGACGCGCCGGTGCGTCTCTCGGCGCGGCCGTGAGGCACCAGGGATCAGTCAAACTGAAGCGAGAGAGGTGTTTTTATGCAGGTAGTTGTTTGCGGAAACTGTGGAGCGAAGAATCGAGTTGACGAAAGACGGCTGGCGAACAGCGAGGCGAAATGCGGGCGTTGTGGACAAAAGTTGGAGCCGGCCGCGGCTTCCGCCGGCGATGCGAAGCCGTTGAACATAACGGACCAGACTTTCGAAGCAGAGGTCCTACAAGCGAAAGGGCGTGCGGTTTTAGTTGATTGTTGGGCGCCGTGGTGTGGTCCATGCCGCATGGTTGCGCCCGTTTTGGACCAACTCGCCGCAGAGTCACAAGGTCGGTATCGAATAGTCAAACTGAACGTTGATGAGAACCCGCAAACAGCTTCCCGCTTTCAGATCGCAAGCATACCAACCATGCTGATCTTTAAGGACGGCAAACTAATCGATCGTCTGGTGGGCGCACAGCCAAAGCAGGCAATCGCCGAACGCCTCCGCATTGCATCCAGCATTGCCGCGTGACCACAAGGATATTAAGCTCCGTTCAGCGAACTGTAGGGGCGGCCCTCCGTGGCCGCCCGTGGCTTTGATAAGATCTTTTGCAACACGCTCTATCAAAACCACGGGCGGCCGCGGAGGGCCGCCCTACAGTTCGCTGAATGATCCGTTGGGAGAATCGATGAGATTAGCCATTAGGGTGTTTTGTTTGCCGTTATGCGTTCTGCCGCGGCGTTCCCGAATACACTATCAAGATCATCGCGATCAATGGACCAATTCGTTCATGAGCCTTACTTAATTACGTAAAAAACGCACCCGTGACTCAATCTTCAATCGAAGCACAATGGCAATCACAAACAGAACGCCGGCGTCGCATCATCAGGTTTATGCTGCTTGTTGTACTCATCTTCCTCTTACTACTTATCGGGTCATGGTTCTGGGTGACCCAACCCTTATTTTCCCGCGTGAGAGCAAGTTCCGAAAGAACGGTCGATCCCACTCGTCTTCAGGCGCACGTCCGAAAACTTTCCATCGAATTAGGTCCGCGTGACGAAAGCCACATCGAGAATCTTGACCGGGTCGCGGCCTACATCAAGAACGAGCTCAGCCAAACGACTGCGCTTGTTTCGGAACAACCTTATCGAGTTGAAGGTAAGACTTATCGCAACGTGAGAGCTCAGTTTGGACCAGAGTCAGAAGAGCGAATCATCGTCGGCGCTCATTACGACACTGCTGGTCCAATGCCTGGAGCCGACGACAACGCGAGTGGCGTAGCTGGATTGATAGAACTGGCGCGACTGCTCGGTCAGCACCCGCCGCCGCTGCGAGTGGAACTGGTTGCGTTTACTCTGGAAGAGCCGCCGTACTTTCGCACCACCGGTATGGGTAGCTCAGTTCATGCTGAGTCGCTGCGCACCCAGAACGTGCGCGTGCGAGCGATGTTCAGTCTGGAAATGATTGGTTGTTTCAGTGATGCGCCGATCAGTCAGAATTTTCCAGTTGGTGTATTAAGCGCTTTTTACCCTTCGACTGGAAACTTCATCGGTGTGGTGGGACGACTCAGTGAGTGGTCATTGGTCCGTCGCACGAAAGCAGCGATGCGTAACGCGACGCCGCTTCCGGTCTACTCCATCAACGCTCCCACGTTTATAGCCGGTGTCGATTTTTCAGATCAATTGAACTACTGGCACGCGGGCTTTAGCGCATTGATGATTACTGATACTGCTTTCTACCGCAATCGTAATTACCACACGGCTCAGGACACTGAAGACAAGCTCGATTACAAACGCATGGCAATGGTGGTTGAGGGCGTTTATGCGGCCGTATCTGAATTAGCGAAGTAGTAGCATTTCCCCGCTGGACCAATAACGGCTACTTTTTGGTTTTACTCTCTCCGCGAGCAACTCTCATATCGTCGATAATCCGTCGCGCGAGTTTTGGCGCCGCCGCGTTACCGTCAAACGCCGTCACCTTTCCGGTCGCCAGGACAATTCCATTGCTGCGGTTGGTGATCTTGTAGGTGAAGCTGTAAGTGAAAAGAGGGCGATCAATGTCGATAATGACGTCAGCGAAGTTTCGTTTGTCGTATCCATCGACGATCGCCATTTGCCAGGTATCAAATTCTTCATGCTTGCGCAGAGCGTTTTGCAGTTGCACCTCTTCGAAGAATGACGTGTCAGAGTCGACATAGATCACACGTGCGCGTCGCAGGAGAGCTTTGGGGCTCGTTTCAGCAATTCTCGCCGCTTCTTCGGCGGCGAGTTTTTCTTCCGCTGCCTTTCGTAACTCTTTCATCTTGATTTCGTCGGCAACACGTTCTTCGACGGTTTGTGAGGGTTTAATCGTAACGTTAACGTTTTGCTCCGTGGTCTGTGCCTTCGCAGTCGCTGCAGTGAGAGCTGTGATTGCGATTAACATTAGAGTGAGTTTGTTTTTCTTCATCTTCAGTTCCTCGGTTGTGGATTTAACGGTTGCGCGGCACCGTGCGTCATTGAAGGGCAAAGCCTGTGCCCGCCGCCACGCACGTAAATTTCCGAGGTGTTATCGAGAAACGAAGAGTGCTCTTGAAAAAGGAAACACGAGAATCCGACAAATGTGAGAGTTATATTGCGTCTTGAAACTGCCTCGCGACTTTCGCAGTTTTATAAACAGGCTGTCGCGACGTGCAGCAAAGAGTGACGGGTTAGGCTGTTAGAGCAACGTTTCGGGCGCGACGGTTGGACCAGTTCTCGATCTCGCGCTGATATTCTTTCAAATAGTTTCGCGCCATGTCGAGATAGTGAAAACGTGAGAGTGCTAGTCGCCTGCAATCCGCCGGCTTGATCTGTCGAATATTTGCCGCGGCGTTCAGATAGTCCGATTCGCCCTCGCAGACAAAGCCTCCCGAAGGATCGAGTACTTCAGACGTCGCCCCATTTTTACTTGCGATAACCGGGGTCCCGGAGATCAACGCCTCAGCTATCGGCAAGCCAAATGCCTCATTGATCTGGGTTGGGAACAACACCGCCCGTGCGGCAGCGAAGGTCTCGGCTTTTTGTTTGCCATGGATGAAGCCGACGAAATCAGCGCCGTTTTTCTCACAGAATTTTTCAAACTCGGCGTTGTCTGACGGCTCTTCAGTGCCGCCGGCGACGAGTAGCTTGATTCCTGTCTGCCTTGCGATCCAGATGGCGATGTCTAGCCCCTTGTGAATCCTTGCTTTGCGAACATCGCCGGCGACGACAAAGAGAAAGTAATCGCTCTTGGTTTCCGAGTAGATGAAGTCGGCCGGGTCAATCCCGTTCCACACAAACCGTTTTGAACCATGGAGGTGAGCCATCGTCTCTGAAACAAAAATGAAGTTTGGTCGAGATCGATCGCGAGGCAATCCCTGATCGAGCAAGTCTGAGTGGACACTTCGTACCCATGGCAGGTCTGTTTGCGGAACTTCAGCAGCGGTGAAACGGATCGAGTGAACGATGTCCTCGTCTCCTCGGAGACGCCGGACAGGAATGATGGGGTCAGGGAGTTTCTCTTCACCAAAATCTTCGAGGTGATAGCGAACCTCATGGCCCAGCTCAGCCAACCCACGAGCCAGTCGATCATGGATAACGTGTGCGGCTACTCCATAGCGCCAGGCCGGGTATCGATGTCCGGATGATAAATATATTCGCATGACGGTGAGAGAGCGGACACCTCGAAGTATACCCGGCGCCTCGTTCCGAGGCTCTTGTTTTTCCTACTGTGAAGTCTTCTTCCGTGTCAGCACGTTGCACGCCTCGACAACTGTGGTTGGATCGATTGCCACGTTTCCTTCGTCAATGTGACGAATGATGCCTTCCTTGTCGATCAGGAAGGTGGCCCTATTTCCAAAGCCCTGCTCCTCGTTAAAGACACCATAATCCTTAACGACCGTGCGTTTGAAATCGCTTAGGAGCGGAAATGTAATCCCAATTTGTTTTGCGAATTCGCGGTTGGCGGGAACACTGTCTACACTCATGCCGAAGACCTGAGTGTCGGTGGTTTCGAATTTTGCGATATCAGCCTGATATGCTTTCAGTTCCTTCGTTCAACCACCCGTGAATGCCAGCACATAAATCGCCAGCACGACATTTTTCTTTCCTTTGAAATCGCTCAGCTTGTACGTCTTTCCGTCGGTAGCACGAAGCGTGAAGTCTGGAGCCGCGTCACCGACCTTTAAGTGTGTTTTGACAGGTGGTTGTTGGCCCAGTGCGACGATGCCAAACACAGCTAGCAGCACGAGGGACATCAAAAATCTTGTGTACATGATCCGGCCTCCTGCGAGTAGAGATGGTGGTTGCGCGTTTGAATCTATGCAGAAATCCTAACGCAGTCAAGGAATCTATTTACTATGTTCCAACATCTATGCGGTAAAATAGCTAATGCTTGCGAGCGAGGAGAATTCAGATGTCAACAAAAATCAAACTTGCTTCGTTAATTATGATGGCCGGAGTTGTCTTAGTCGTCGCGTTTGCCCGAGGCCGTGCTGAAAGCGCTAACGACACATTCAGCTTTGACGCCGCAAACCTCAAAGACCGAACCGCATGGACTCAGGTCAACGATAAGCCTTATTACATATCGTCACGCCTCAATCTTCTGTGCCAACTGCCCACTGCGAACGACTACGAACGTGAAAGGAAAACTAATCCGCACGTTTCAACTTTCATCACAGTCTACGTCAATAATATTGGCCTTAAAGCAATGTTCGCAAGGAACCCGCAGCGCTTTCCGGAGGGATCGATCATAGTCAAAGAGAAGATCCACGATTACGAAGCTCATAAGCCGGTGCTGTACACCATCATGAGAAAGCGCGAACGTGGCTACAACCCAGAGGTCGGCGATTGGGAGTTTTCAGTTGTTGGCCCAAACGGCACGGAATTGCAGGGAAGAGGAAAGCTCGAAAACTGCCAGTCGTGTCATATCAGCGAACGCGATTCGGACTTCGTATTTCGACCTTACCTTAATTCAAACTAACGGGTAGCGTGCGATCCCAAATCACTCTTCCACACTCTCAACGCTTGCGTGACTGCACGAATATTTCAGTAGAAATCTTGGTCGTCACTTTCACCATTCTGCCATTTTTACTTCCTTGCATATCTTTATCCGTTGCTGTCAGAGCGCGGTTAGATTGGGCACCCGCCAATGGGTTCCTGATGAAATTCTTCGCAGTGTTTCCCGGGAACGTTCATATGCTGGTGGAAATCATCGAGGTTCGCGATCATAGTTCTGAAGCATTCGTGAACACGTCACGTTTCAAGAATCATTCTGAGAGAGAAGTGAAGCCGCAGGTTGGATGGAAACTGACGAGTCGCGCACCTCGAACCGGTTACGATTATCCATAGGCTAGGTCTCAGATCAGCGTTTATCTGCGGCTCAATTCGTATTCCCTACTGGCGTTCTCTGTCTGAGTGAACCCAAAACGTCATCTGAAGTACCGCATCAATGACATGAATCCCAGGATGAACTTATCACCCCAGATAGCGGCCATAGTTCCAACACCGAGCGCGAAGATGATATTGAGCGGGAAGTCCAGTTGACACCATAGTGCCAGGCCGCCAGCGAGCACAAAGCCAAATATGAATCTCAAGACGATTGTCACAGCGCTCCGAAGTATACCTCAACAGTAAGCGTGGAATTGGGTAAACTACAGTCAAGGGACAGAGAGATGAATATCGAGACGTTGCGAGATTTTTGCCGGAGTCTTCCAGCGGTCACCGAAGATATTAAGTGGGGACATGATCTGTGTTTCTCTGTTGGCCTGAAGATGTTTTGCGTTGCAACCCTTGATGGTCCGCTGAGCGTCTCCTTCAAAGTAAAGGATGATGAATTTGAGGAACTGGCAAACTCGCCGGGAATGCGTCCAGCACCTTACGTCGCGCGTTACAAATGGGTGCTTGTTGAGGATGTCAGCAGTCTTAGCCGTAAAGAGTGGGAGCACTACATGAGGCAATCGTATGACCTTGTGAGAGCAAAGCTTCCGAAGAAAGTAGCGCGGCAACATGGACTGTTATGAGTGCATTTAGGGTCGCCATCAGCTTGATGCTCTTGTTGGTTCCGTTCGTCTCCGGTGCATCGTTGGCGAAGGTAGACCAGACTACGCCAACCGCAAAAGAAAAGTCGTGTCGTGAGCATCCACAGTTGGTTGGCCACTGTTTTAGGGTTAGCGGCCGGTTGTCCGTTTACAACGGAGCTCCTGCGTTAAGGATCTGGAAAGTTGGTACACGAAGGATGCTGGGGATCTCCGAGCAGCGCTTCTCGATTGCGGGCTATCGAAATATTCCGGAGGACCTCGAGAAACAAATCAATCAGGACGTTGCTATCTTCGCGGATTTTCTCGTTTGTCCATTCACTCGATCGAGAGTTGGGGAAATGCAGCTCGTCTGTATTGAGTCGTTGAAAAAGCTGGTAATTCGCAAACGAGCCGAATGAATACTTCACGAAACGTAGCACTACAGTACGTTCCGCGGCGTCCGCTATTCACTTGATGAACGCCTCCTTGCGAAAGAAGCCGGCGAATCGTTTGAGGACCGACGTCGTCATATAAGGATGCGTCGTCGAGCCGGGGCCGGCCTGGACGAAGAGGTCACCGTGTTCCTTGAGAAAATCCTGATAGACCGGTCCACTGCCGTGAGCGAAAAATTCCTGCTGGTTGGTCCATGATGAGTTGTAGACCAGCGCGTCGACTTGTGAAGGCGGCCGGGCCATTGAGTGCTCGCTCGTATCGGCGACACTCACTGTGTACATAAGAGTCGTCGGTTCTTCGGTGCGCACGGCATTAACATAGGGTTTGAGCGCTTCCTTCACTTTCTCACGACAACCCGGTTTCATTACCCAACGCGCTTCGACCTGCCAGGCGGTCATGACGTCGGCGCCGGGACGGATGAAGCCGTCGATCATCTCCAACGTCTGAACCATCATGAAGGGCACGGTCGGTCCGTACATGTTTAGAAAGTACGTGCCGTTCTTCGCGAAGAACTCTTTCAGGGAGTTGGCGTGTCTGTGAAAGGCATCACGATCCTTGTAACCCTCTACGAAAGCTACCTGCTGCGGACCCGGCATCGGAAACGTATTGACACCGGGATCGAGGTTGGGAGTGTGGATCAGGTACATCCACGTGTCGGGCTCTTCCTTCTCAACCCGCGCCGCGAGCGCGCCGAGCGCTGCATAGGCTTTTGCTTCGTTACCGGGAATGATGGACCAAAATGCGTCAACGATATACATGTAAAATCCTTTCTCTTATGAGCCAAGCGCGGCGATGATGCTGTCTGCTGATTTGAAGGCCAGCGCCATCAGCGTTAGTGTCGGATTTGCGGTGGCCACGGTCGGGAAGCTGCCGCTTCCGACCACCCACATGTTCGGCACGTCGTGCGAGCGCTGGCTCGCATCGACGACGAACTTATCGGGATCGTCGCCCATGCGATGTGTCCCGACGACGTGCCCCGCGCCATAGTAGTGATAGTTCTGTCCGCGGTACGTGAAGTCACCGGTGCCACCGACGCCGTTCTTCGTGAACTCCTGAGCGCCCATCTGCTGGTAGATCTGGGAGCAGACATACGCGGCCATGCGGAAGCCTTCCATAGTGTACTCATCGAACCCGTACTCGACCTTTGGCCGCGGGATGCCCAAGCCATCCGTGTGGATCGGTTTGCCGTCCTTGTCGAGGTCGAGCGTGACGCGGTTCTCTTGTAACGGCGACTGATCAAACATGCAGGCGATACGGAACTGGCGCGTGAGCAGATCGTTGAGCTTCATCGCCAGTGTCGTCCCGCCCAGCCGTTGGGGCGTTCCGTTCGGACCGCCGTTGTTCAAATTCGCGTTATTCGTTCCGGTGATTAAATCGAGAGCCGTCGTGTAAGGATCGCCAGTCGCGAAGCTCCAGCCTTCGTTCCCGATCTCCATGCGGAACGACGCACGGTACTTGCGGAACTCACCGTCACGGAGCGACTCGATGCCCCCTGTAGCAAGCGGCCCGCGATAGCCCCAGAGGGGCTGCGGCGCCAGCGCCCAAGTCAGGTACAACGGATGATCCATGAGATTGCGGCCGACCTGATCGCTGTGGTTGGCGATACCCTTGCCGTTATTCGACAGTAGGAGAAGCTTAGCATTCTCAATTGCGTGGCAAGCGAGAACGTAGATCTTGCCGGTGACGGACTTCGACACCTTCTGCAGGTTACCCTGCGCGTCGCGTGACCACTGGTAATAGTCGACGCGCGTGGCGTTGTTGCCGTCGACGGCGACGTTGTACGCCACCGATTGATAGCTCATCGTCACGTTGCCGGTGTCGAGGGCCTTGCCGAGGGTGACCGTCGGATCCCACTTCGCCTGGATGGGACAGATGGGAATGCAGTTCGTGTTACCGGCGCAGACACGGCGATCGTCATAGGGCTCGGAGTTTCGCCCCGCCGGCGTCGGCGTAACGAAGACGTTGTACATCGTGGGATCCGAGCCGCCAGGTGTGTCAGGCAGCGTGCCCGGCACCTGGAGTCCGGAGACGCCCTGACTGACGGTCTGATCGACGATGCTCGTCGGAATTGGGCCCATAGGGTATTGATAGCCCGGCGGGTACTCCAGCCCGACGACTTCGAGCGGTTCCTGCTCTGTCACGCTAGCAGCGACGCCAATCTCTTTTTCCGCGAGCGCCCACAGTTGCTGAAGCTCGCTATAAGTAAGCGGCCAATCGACTCCGTGGCCGTACTTCGTGTACAGCTGGATGTCGTTCTCGAGTTCGCGCAGCGAGGTGCCGAGCCAATGCCACGACGTGCCGCCACCATTGCGCTCATAGGTACTGGAGAACTGCAGACTGCGCACGCTTCCATCCGGCTGGCTCGGCGGATTCTGCGGGTTGTTGGGATGGACCGTGACGTCGGGCTGCGCCTGCACCAGATAGCTGATGTCAGGCGCGCCGCCGAGGCCGAGGACCGTTGCGCGCGGCGTGGGAAGCGTGGCCGGATCGGGGAGCTCGCCGACCGGGTTGTCCTTCGAGCCGGTGCGACCGGCGAGCGCGGGGTATGGTGACTCGGGCGTCTTCGCGAGGGCGAGATAGAAGTTGTTCATATACTCCTCGCGGCTATCCGGAACAGGAAGTCCCGCTTCGAGGATAAGCACCTTCTTGCCTGCGAGGCCAAGCTGTTTGGCGATAAGATTGCCAGAGACGCCGGCGCCGACGATGACGACGTCGTATTGCGGAGAAGTGCCGTTGCTCATTGTCCACCTCCGTTGCTGGTGTTGACGCCGAACGTGTCGAGCGACGCCGGGGCCTGGCTCCAGTAGCCGAATGTGAAGGCGCTGAATCCCATCGGATGCGCCTGGGCGAGGTTCCAAACTAGACTCTTGGTATAAGCCTGCGAAGAGATGACCTGCTGCAAACCTCCTGTCTGGAACGGTGGCGGATACCACGATCCCAGATACCACATAAGCACGATGGTCTGGCAGAGTTGCGCCTGAGACGACGGGGTGGTGCTCGATACCTCAAGCAATGTGTCGGCGATTTGCTGCGGAGTCAGCTTCGGGGTCTGGTTGCTGAGAGCGTCGAATGCGCTCAGCAGTGAGTCCATCATCTGCTGTCCGTCCTGCACGTGCGAGACGGCGAACGTGTAGAAAGTGCCCGAGAGATTCACGGGATCGAGGAAGGGCCTGATAAAGCTTGGTTGAAATCCCGTTAGTGTCGCCGACATGTTGGCGAAAGCCTGCAGAACGGATTCCGACGGCGTTGATGGATTGGTTGTCATAGTCGTCTCTCCTTCTTTCTCTATTGCGCTCGTTGCAGGACGTAGGTGAAGTCGGATGCCTTTGCGGTAGTCATCGTCGCGTTGTTGTGACACTCGATACAGTTCGACGAGACATTGGGAACCATTCCCTGGATATAAGTCTCAAGAGTGGTGTTGGCCAAAAAGTTCGGCGCCGGTGTTCCGAGCGGATCACCCGGAGTCGCCTGGCACTTTCCAGTGTTGGTCGGCCACATCGTGCTTATCAACTCGTAGTTCCGCCAGACTGACTTGGCATTGACGCCGAGTAGAAGCTTCAACGCATCAGCATTGCGTTCCGCTGCACTCGTGAACGCGAACTCGTTGCCCTTGAACATATTCATGCGAACCACCTGGCTGTGGAATGTACTGACTTTCGTCGGATTCCACGGCCGCGGCGGTACCTGGTTTGGAGGACAGTTCGCACCGCTGCATTTCGGGTTGTAGTAGTTGTATTTTGCCTTGAGCTTTCCGCTCGCGACGTCGGCTTCAGTTGGAACATTATCGACGTGCTCGAATGTGGACCAGAGCCACTGAGAAGCCGAGTCAGTCTTATGGCCGACATGGAGGCCGACAAGTCCCATTAGTTTCGGACTACACGAGGCGGGGTACTTGGGATTTTGCGAAGCCGGCGTGTACACAAGCACTGTCTGCGTGTGAAAACGTCCCCTGTCGGCCGGGCTTATGACTTTCCACCCAGACTTAACCATGATGGCTCCCTCAGGTCCGGTGGGCCCTCCGCAAGGAAACTGCACCTCGCCTGTAAATGCTTTCTGCCCGGCCTTCGAGTAGAGCTTGTTCGACAGGATGTAGTCGAACATCGGTTTGTTCACCAGAATTTCATAGCGTGTGTAGTTGCCGTTTTGATCGATGAGTGGTCCGGTGTTGAAGGGCTGGCTAAAGTCAGTCAGCACTGTCGGCGTCTTTCCGACCTGACTGACGATTCGCATTCCCGGTTTATAGCTGGCCTTGCATTGTGTGGGCACACTGACCGGTCCGTTGTAAGTCGGCGTGGCGCCACCAGGCAGGAAGATGTCCGCGACGTCGCGGTAATGTTCCCACACGGTGTCGTTGTCTCCGTTCTTACCGATCGTCTTGTTTGGATCGCCGTTGCCGTCTGGACCAGGAGGCCAGTTGAGGGCAATGAAAGTGTTCCATGAATAAATATCGAAGTCGCCCTGGATGGCCAATAGCTTCTGCTCGTTGGTTGGGTTAGGCGGAAGCGGCCCGAACGTAGCATCGCCCGGAATGTTTGAGCTCAGGACGATCGCCGGATCATCGGGTGGAGCCATCGTTGTTGTTCTCGACGTCGTAAGAACCATTGTCACGGCGACGACGGTGAGCAATATGATCGTTGCGGTTTTCTTCATCTCTCCTCCATCTCGAATCAAGCGAGAAACGTGCGATAGAGTGGTGCAAGGTTCGGCGGGTATGCGCCGTCCGGATTGAACGGAGATCCGATGCACTGTTGGAAGCGGAAGTGATTGTCTGGATCGACCGCCTTCTTGATTCGCACAAGCCTCTTGTAGTTGTCGCCGTAGAATTCTGTCGGCCAGTCGTGCAGTAGCGGATCGATGTAATTGCAGTAGGCGCCGATCGAGTGCGGAGCCATTCCTTCTCCGAGTTGGTATGCCCAGTTGACGTTCTGCACCGTTTGATCTGTCTGCGGCCAGATCGCTTTTACTTCCCAAAGGAATCGCGCATCGCGATGCCAGAAGGAGGTGGCGTCTTGAGCGACCTCTGTGACTTTTCCGCCCATGTGCGTCCAGACCAGAAGGCTGTTCGGCGACGGCGCGGTGGTCATCGATGTCGTGAGCACGTCGATACATGACGACGTGAAAGCCTTAGGGGCCATGAAGCCGGATCGAATGTAGCCACTCATCCCGCCGACGATCGTTAGCAGACCGTTGTAGATCTCGAAGTCCGGGAGCGTCATGTCGTAGAGGTTGATGAAGATGTTTGGGAACTTGAGGATCGGGGCGATCAGATCCATTCCTTCGCGGCTGTCGCCGTTAAAGATCGGTGTGAGACCGAAACAATTGACGAGCGTGTCTGGATGTGCCGGCAGCGCCACTTTTCCCATGAAACCGTAGACGGCGAGCGAGTCAGGCGCCTTCTCAATCCACTCATTGTAGAAGCCGAGAACTTCCTGCGCGTATTCGATGGGATAGCGAATCTGACCGCACAGCATCGTCGGCGTGTTTGGTTTATGCACGCGTATTTCGAATGCAACGGCAATCCCGAAGTTTCCGCCACCACCGCCGCGACAGGCCCACCATAGGTCCTTGTCTTCTTTTGATTTCGACTCGGCAGAGATCGTCCGCAGCTTGCCGTCAGGAGTAACTAGGTCGATCGAGAGAAGATTGTCGACGCTGAGACCGTACGAACGGGAAACAAAGCTGATGCCACCGCCGAGCATGAAGCCCGGAATTCCGACTGTTGGACAGCCGCCTCCGATCGGAATCAGGCCTGTGTTTGTTGCCTGAAGGAAGAGGTAAAGATCACGCCAGCGGTTACCGGTTTGGGTCCAAACAACCTGCCGGTCAAGATCGAGTCGCTTGGCAGTCATGCTGGTGAGGTCGATCACCATTCCGCCCTGATTCAAACAGTAACCGGCTGCGCTATGGCCGCCGCCGCGCACGGTAAAAGGCATGTCGTGCTCGATGGCAAACTTGTATGCTGTGGCCACGTCCTGCGGGTTGACGCACATTGCGACAACTCCAGGCCGTAGATCAATGCGTCCGTTGTCGATGACAAGCGACTGGTCATATCCCGGATCACCTGCCTCGAGCAGGCGACCGGCCAACTCCATTCTGAGTTTCTCAAGATACTTCCGTGGAATCATGTAATCCTCCTGCTGCGAACGTCGCTCTCGTTATCTGCAACTAAATCTGCGCTCAAACTTATGCATGCCCGGAGTTCCAAGGCTGACGGTGCGCAAGGCAGTCTGCGACTATCGGCTACTGTTGGACTTAGCCTTACGAAAATCGATCAGGCTACCCAGGATCGAGCAACACTTTCAGCGTTGAGATGTGGAGATGATTCTAAAAACGCTGACCTTAGAAAGCCCCCTTGACTACCTGCTTGAACGCTTCTGGGCGAACAGCTACGGGAGTGAGATCAGTTGGGCTGCCCAGGGTACGTTAAGGTTTTGGAAGGGCAGCGCCGCCAATACTACACTCAGCATTTTAAAATGCAAGAACTTTTCGCAGGGCGCTTATTCTCAATGTAGACTGAACTCGATCTAACACCGTTCAAGTGTCGTTAAATTAGCAGGGTTGATATGATGCGAGACAGGGCTTTGCAAAAAAAGAAATCCCACCGACGGAAGTCGGTGGATTGTTCAGATCCTTTCTACCAAAACCTCCAAAAACACTTACATTCTAATCCCACCAACGGAAGTTGGTGGATACTTCACGTCCGATCTTAGTAAGGACTTGAACAATCCACCAACTTCCGTCGCTGGGATTTCTTTTTTTGTGCAAAGCGACGCTGAAGCAAACAACGCAATTAGTTCGAAGTTCTCAGTTCTTCCAGTTTGTAACGTTGCCGGTATCCGGAGTCAGTTGTATAAATGGCCACAAGCTAATTGAGGCATAAATCTTCCGCAGCGAGAGCACTCATGCGACTGATACTTGCTCTTACAATCCTCGGTTCAGCAGTTGTAACGCTCGCACAGGGATTCCCATGGGAAATCTTCAAACCACGAACTCTAAAAGAGGTCATCTCCATCACGACTAAATCCGTGCGACCGGACGATTCCGGTTTTTTCGCTGAAAACCAGCTCGAGTCTAAAGTCGCAGTTGTCTTCACAGGAGAATCTCGTCCGATCATTAGCGCTCGCAAGAGTTTCATAGCGATGTGGGTGGGAATGCTTCGGTCGAACCAGAAAGGATATGCTGATCTTTATGAACGTGAGTATCTCTATAAGGAGGGAACTGAAGAGTACTGGCTGCCTACTGCTCGACCGATCACGAAGTACTTCGATAAAGAATTAAAGCGGGGCGACAAAATGGATCTCTATCTCATCTCGATAGGAGCCTATCGCACCAAAGATCAAATCGACTGCGTGTTATTAGTGGAAGAATTCCAAAAATCAACGGCTCAAAGTAAGATCCAACAATGATCTCTGACTCTTGAGGCAAAGCCTCATGGAACACAAAACTATGAGAACAATAAACTACGCATTGATCCTTTTGTTTTTGATTTTGGGCAGTCCTTTCTCGCACGCTGCACAGAGAACACAGTCGGCCAAATCTCCCGATAGTGTCGTTAGAGAACTATACAGAGTGCACAACAACGGGAGAGGCGGTGTCTTTGAAGCCAAAGGAAAGAAGTACATCTACAGATTCTTCGATCAGAAACTTGCTGACCTGATCTGGAAAGACATCACCCAAACACCGGAAGGCGAAGTTGGAAATCTCGACTTTGATCCGCTCTACAACGCACAGGATACGAAGATCACGCGCTTCCAGATAGGAAGACCGGTGGTGGAAGGCGAAGAGTCGACCGTTTTAGTCAGTTTTCGCAACTTTGGTCAGCGGACGACAGTCAAGTTTGACATGCACAAGGATAAAGACGGATGGAAAATTAAAGATGTGGTCTATGGTGACAAGTCTGATCTTCTCAAGATCTTAAGTCCGCCCGCTAGCGGGTCAACTTAGATAGGTTTTCTTCGGCGAGAATCGTTAGTGGCACTAACATGGTAGTCCCGACGGACCACCCGAACCATAACAGATTACGCAGAAGTTTTTCTGTGTGATCTGTGGATGGCCCATCATTTGTCAGAATTTTCCTGCGCTTCATTCACAAAGTCTTTTCTCAAAGTAAATCATCGCCTCGCAGATCTGCTGCGATCCATTCGGGAACAACAGTTGCTGAGGCACTGTGGTTCGAAATGAGAGGAGATTTCTTTGTGATTAAGACGCATTTAGCTAAAACGCTTTCATTGGTCCTGGCCGTAATAGTTTTTGGTCTGCCCATGACGGCGACAGCTCAATCGACGGTCGATATTCAGAAAATCCGGGCAAAGGTTCAGACACTCGCTGCGACCAAAGACACGCAAGTCGAAGTCAAGTTCCGCGATCGCACGAAGCTGAAGGGCTATATCGATTCCGTGGAGCCCGTATCCTTTAGTTTGAGGGATCCAAAAAGCGGAACCTCACAGTCAATCGCTTATTCGGAAGTGGAGAATGTTAGTAAGGCAGGTCCAGGCATCTCTACAAAGACCTGGTTAATTCTGGGTGGTGTGGCAGCAGGTGCAGTTACAACGTGGCTTATTGTCAAACCCGCCGTGTGCGACGGTGGCGCCCAAACACGTGGACTCTGTTAAGCCATCGTCATATTTCAATGTCGTTGTCAACGTCAGGATCGATCGGAGGAGGTTTTTCGCCTCCTCCTGATCGATCGCATGCGCAGAGTCCGAAAGCAACTAGTTACAGAACGGACCGTTAAAGAAACGAGCTCTATACTCGATGGAGCTAATGAAAGGATCCACCATTTCAAATGAGTTCTTCGTGCCGTTGTTAAGGTCAGTCAGCCAGAAGGTATATCCGTCGAGATTCCCGTCCGGGACATCATCGGGATTGCGGCGCAAATAACCGAAGTACTGCATCAACACATAGGCCGGGTTAATGAAACCCTGTTGGTTATTGTTGATGGCGTTACTTTCGGCAATCTTTTTTACTACGGTGGCACGTGTTTCAGTGAAATTGTTCAGGCCGGTCACCATGGCGTTGCGCGTTGCCGGGTCTGACACCTGGGCGGTTGCATATAGTTTGTCGACAAACTGATCATTCGACAGCCCCTGATACTCACTGAGGAAGCGAGGACGATTAACCCACTCTTCGGCAAAAACAACCTTGTTCTGTTCCAGCAACTGATCCCATCCAGGTTGTCCAACAATCACGCCATTACCAATCTTCTTCTGATCTACAAAGAAGTCTTCCATGCGTGGATTCGGACCGGTGAAATTGTTGCCGCCGGTAAATGTGCTGAACGAAATCTTGTTCAGGCGATAGACGTAATAACCGGTCTCCTTGAATTCGATCGATTCAAAGAATGCTCTTGAAGCGTTAACCCGCTTCACGTGGATACAATTCTGATCAGTGCCGCAAGTATCAATCGTGCCTGACCAGAAGTTCCATCCAGATTCGTCAGGCTGGCGATTCAGGAAGTCGTAGTAATGTTGGCGAACGAAGATCCGGGTAGTGTCGATCGGATTCGCGGTTGGCGCTGAAATGAACTCGCACCCGACATAAAGGATTGGCAACGACGAGGGAGAGGCATTGCTCTTGATTTGTAATTCAACCTGATCCGGCTGGGCCAATGCGTTTAACGGATCGAGCGAAAACTGCTCAAGATAGAGTGCAGCAGCTCCGGCAGCATGTGGAGCAGCCGCTGATGTGCCGAATTCTCCCTCGATTCCGTAATCAGTGTTTGAGGCATCGCCACGCACAAACCAACTCTGACCGTTGAGCACTCCACCGGATGGCGCATAGAGATCAGCGCCGAAGTTTGAAGCTTGTTGCGGACAACAGAAGTAGAAAGCTCTGGAATCCTCACTGGGACCCGGAATTCCGTACGAGCCGCCAACAGTTAATACGCGTGGCATTCTGGCTGGAGTGAAGGTGCTGGTGCTGGCATTAAAGTTCCCGGCCCCAGCCACAACCGTGATTCCCGCATTGAGCAGACTCGTAACAGCGTTTTCGACCGACGTCACTTCATTGGGAGAAATGGGTGACCCGAAGGCCGGGTTCACAAGCTGCGTGAAGAAACCTAAGCTAATGTTTACCACCGCTGGTAGATGACCCTTGCTGTTAACTTCATTCAATATCGCGTCGAGTCCTGCAACGAAGTCCCCGCTGTTTCCCACTCTTCCTGGACCATTGAAGTTGTCTACTCGCACTGAATGCAAGAGACAATTCTTGGCGACGCCAAAATTTTTTGAGCCGATGTAGCTGGCCGATAGCGTTCCATGGTTGTCGCTTGCGGTTCCGGTTCCGAAGCCGGCGGCTGATGTAGCCGGGTCAAAATCAAAGGTAGCAGAGGCTCTGCCGCCGAAGTCGTTGTGTCGAATCCAAACACCGGTATCGACCACGTAAACATGAACGCCGGTTCCCGTTCGCGGATACGTGTAAAAACCATCAAACCCGTTTCGTTGATCGATCCGATCCAATGGTTTGACTTGCGTTGATTCCGAGGGCCAGGCCTGTTGGCCGGTATGCACGGCTCGCGCCGCTTCCTCGACCGAACGAACCATTGGGTCACGGCTAAGAGCAATTGCCTGCGGTTGTGTCATACCCTTGACGGCAAAACCCTTGATCACGTCTTTATAAACGTATTCGATTTCGCCGCCGTAGGATTGCGTTAAGGCCGTGGCCACTTCGCTAATCCTGGAACGCGAGATCTCGTTCTCAAGCATGACAACATATATCCCCTCTACTGCATTTGGTAACTTGTGAAACTTCGTTCGGTTCTTAACTCTTTCGGCTTGTGGTTTTCTTTTCGTCCGTTCCGTCAGCGAGACATAGGTCGAAAGAGTTAGCAGCATGAAAAGTGTGATCGATACAGTGAGAATCTTCTTCAACATGACGTGGTACTCCAGGATGAAGCGAGCTGATTGATTTTGAGGGGGATGAGATTTGCGAGTCGTGAACGGCGCGAAGTCTAAAGCGCAAATTTTCGGATGTCAATGCATTGAAGCGAGTGATGAAAGGAGCTATCATTGACTGCAACCGCTATCAAGCCGCGTGTAACATCCTTCGCACCCCAGTTTCTTGTCGACGATCTTGAGCGATCGATCGAGTATTACCAGAGGCTTGGCCTCACATTCGGCGAAACCTGGGATGGCTTTTACGCCATCGGCTATATTGACGGACTGGAGTTACACCTGAAGGAAGCGCCGAAGAACCAGGAAGAGCGTAACGATTCTGAAGTCGCTCACGCCCACCGCGTGGGGCACGAAGGATTTCTACGTCGAGGATCCAGACGGTTACATCATCTGCTTTGGCGGGCGTTAGGGTAGTAAACTCGTGGTTCATAAGCGCAACACAGAGCATTAAATGATACTTATTTTTAATCGCACCGGTCAGCGAAGATATGCGGTCGAAGCGCGACGCGCGGGGTTCCCTGATGTCGAGATGAACCCGGCCCCGGGATATGACCGTCGCATGCCTCACGACTTGATGCATTTGGTAGTTGAGGCTCAGCTTGGCCTCACTCGCGGAATCTTTGGACAGCTAGCCGCTGGCGGTGATGCGGGAACTTTTCATCTTTCCGTGAAGCGCGACGAAAGCTCGCGAGAGGTAACCCGAAGACGAAGTCGTGTTGCCGCGCGGGGCAAAAGATTATTGAAAGAAGGACGAGACGAATGCGAGCAGTCTGAGCGAGCCACATACATTTGCTGGTATGAATGGCTCGCTCGAGGTTCATCTTCTCAGAACAGCCGGCCATCGCAGGCGATGGTGAAACAAGCCAGTGAAGTTCGACACACTGCGAGTGCCACGGAGTTACGTGCTCTTAACCAAGCCAGGCTCGACGAAATATGCAAACACCTGGACCAACTAAGCTCTTGCTGGTTCCGATTAAAAGTCGGTGACAGTATGTCGGTAAGCTGGCCGGATCTGACGATCGTAGCCAATCCAGCAGCTTCCTGATTCTGTATGACTCTACACGGAATTGTATTTGCCGCAATCGTCGCCTTCTCACCCGCAACTGTTTTAGGGCAGGGGGCGATAGCGCCGCAATTCACTCTTAAAGATATTAACGGACGAACCGTGCGGTTGAGTGACTATCAGGGAAAAGTGGTCCTTATCAACTTTTGGGCCACCTGGTGTCCGCCATGCCGTGCGGAAATGCCAGATCTGGTGAGACTTCAACGTGAGCACGGCAAACAAGGGTTACAGATCATCGGTCTCACTTATCCACCAGAAAGAAAGACACGCGTACGCAGATTTGCCAGAAGCCTTAAAGTTAACTACCCTATAATCCTCGGCACACGTGAGATTAAAACCCGATTCAGTTCAGAGGAGACTCTGCCTCTAACCGTCGTTATCGATCGCGACGGCAAAGTAAGCGACATAATCAGCGGCATACTTCTTCGCGAAGAATTCGAGGAAAAAATTAAGCCGCTATTGAAGAAGAACATGGAAGGAGAGATGAGAAATGCGAAGTCGGATCACTAGTCTTGTTGTCAGTGTTGTTCTTGTGCTGACGTTCGGGGTGATTACAGCAGCAGCTTTCACCAAGACCGTCACTATTCGTGTTGAAGGAATGAAGTGCGCGAAATGCTCTGCCTCGGTTACCAAAGCGCTCAAGGCTACAGAAGGAGTTGAAGACGCACAGGTGAGCTCTGAAAAGGGCGAGGCCGTAATCAAGTACGACGATCAGAAGTTGGACGAAACCAAGCTGCGTGAAGTTATCAACGGCACTGGTTTTAAGGCAGTGGAAGAGAAGAAGGCCCAATAAATTCGTTCGTTAGCTTTTCTATAAACGATCGACGCGGCAAAGGTTTTTCTGTGCGGCGTGCCGTTGCTTTTAAGCGGCACGCCGATTTTGTCTCAAGCGTCGAAGTTCAATCTGCTCAGCACCTGTGGACCAGATGGCCCTGCGGTTTCAAACAGCTCACGGTGAGTCTGCACTTCCGCCAGCCTCCGCAGATAACGCAGGGTAATCTGATGATGTTCTTCGTCGTACGATCCTACCGCCTCTGCCGCGATTACCACACGGTAGTCTCTTTGATAGGCATCGATCGCTGTCATGCGCACACACGCATGAGTATTGACTCCTGCTACGACAACGCAATCCGGTTTCAGCGAGGTAAGCAGGTTATCTAGATTCGTTTCAAAGAAGGCGCTATAACGTTTTTTGAGAATCACCGGATCGTTAATTTGATAATCTAGTTCGGAGAGAATTTGACATCCGTCCGTGCCGGCAATCGTGATGTTGGTCCCTTGATCGCGCATGGCCAGGAAGGCATCGCTCAAATCCGGCGAAAATTCCTGTCGGATCCAGACTATGGGCCATCGTCGACTGCGGAACAGCGCGATCAGTTCGTTGATGGAATGAACGAGAGCGCTGCGTCGTTCAGCCAGGGGACCTGACTGAAAAAAATCATTGAGCATGTCAACGATTAAGAGAACCGGATGCTTCATATTAGTTTGGCCGAACACTGGCGATCAGGGCACCGCTGTTACACTCCGAACTGCTTTAGATGATGATCGGTATGTTTGTAGGTAGCCACACCCCATTCGCGCCAGGTCAGCGGTCCAAATAGCGGATGAGCCGGGCCTGCGCCGTCTCGAGGGCCTGTCCCGATTCGCTCCAGTAGTTCCAGCAGCGCCACGCGCTCCTCTTCAAACGACGCCGCAACAACCGGCTTCAATTCGGGCGCTGTCGGCGCGCCCTTCGGAAACGGAAGCACATAGAGGATGAGGTGCTTGAGCGGAAACACCTGGAAAGCACGCTTGTTCGCGGAGGGCACCGGCAGATCTCCAAGGGTCATGCGCGCCGACAGCCGGAGATGCTGCAGCATCCCCACCAGGTCCAGGCTGCCCCATCGCCTGGTGGACGAGACCGACAGTGATCGAAGTCTATTAACGATTTCTGCCCGGTCAACTTCGTTTAGTATCGAGCCCATGGTCACCTTCCTTTCTTCTTAAGTCTTGAGCGAAACACCCAGTTTCAGAATATTACATAGCTTGGCAAGAGTATTACTACATCGTATAGACTCGTGCGTGAACCGGAAACTCAATTTGGTGGGGTAAGCAAAATAACGATGCAAGGGGTGTGTTTTGAAAATGCAGAATCGAAATACAGCAATTAGATCTGAAGCAATCGGTCGCCAAGCCATCGGCGCACAGGCACTCGGCTCGTTGGCCGTCGGTGCATTGGCCCTCGGCGCTGCTGCGGTGGGTGCCCTGGCGATTGGTCGACTGGTTATCGGTCGTTTGATCGTCCGCAAATCAAGCGTGCGTTCGCTGGAAATTGAAGAGTTGACGGTGAAACGGTTACGAGTTGCGGAATTGTCAGTGGGTGACGAGTTGATAACGCCCGACAGAGCTGGCCGTTTCTCATAGAGTGGGCCCACAATCTCGATAACATCGTTTTCTGCTTCAGGCCGTGAGACAACCTGCCAATTCATTCTCTTGTTCGTGATCTCAGACGGTCTTTTAGGGTTTCGAGCGGCAAAGAGGATGCCGGGTCTGAGCGATGGGCAGCCAACCTTGATTCAACCAGAGTCTCATCGGCCTTTGTCAACGGAGGATCGTCCAGCTCGATGGCTCTGCGAATAAGAAGTTGACGTTCTTCAAAGGTGAAGGTCCGCAGCGCTTCAAGAATTTGAGATAGGCTCATGTCAAGAGTTTTGCCCCAGGCTAAATGCTTTTCAACTGGCTGGATGCTTCAAGTCCTCACTAAGGTGGACTTGAATAATCCGCCAACTTCCGTCGGTGGGATTTCTGACTTTGTCCAAGGTGTCCTGATTCTGTAAACCCGGGAAACGCTGGCTTATGTTGCGCTATCATCTCTCAGGATTGGGACTCAAGGATCGGCTGAAACGCCAGCTGCATCGTGTCACGATGCGGTTGTCGCCTCGACCTTGCAGTTCTCGATGATCCGAATGCGCAATGCGCAACCGAGAGACGCCTCGATGACAGAGCGAGATACAGCAGCTATTTGATCTATCTGGAACGTACTTGTTTCGAATATAGTAACTGCCCAAACGAGGAACTACCTTGCGAACAACACTGCCATTCTGTCTCCTGCTGGTCGTAGTCTCGTCGTGTGGTTTGCCTGCACAAACGAAAAAGAACCCTTTGCGGCCGTCAGAGTTAGTTGAGAACGCGAAGTCTTACCTGAATCAAACTATCGACCTCGAAATTCTCGAACCGTTGTATGGTCCGTCTAAACCGGAAGACCTTGCCAGGGTCGAATATGGTCAGGTAGAGATTCGCATCCCGGAAGGAATGAGCGGAACACTTTCGCTCGTGCCGGCAGCTTTCAAACCAACTGATCCAAACCGTTACCGGAACAAATTTGACCGGGTAATCGAGTCTCCAGTTAAGGTGAGAGGTGAGTTGTTGAGCGATGATGAGATGTCGAAGGCCACGCGTCGACCGGCTTACGTGGTTCGCGTGTTATCAATGGAGCCTATTGTGATGGGACCACCTCATAGAGTTGCTTCGCTGAACGTCATCAAAAGTGACCCTGCTCAATGGGACCGCAAGCAGATCGTATACGACGGAATTTATCAAACTGGATTCGAGGTGTCGGCGTTAGATGAGATATGGCTCGATCTTGCGCCCAACGCGAAGATCATTAAACCGGCAAACGTTGGCGAGCATGCAAACCGAGTTCGAGTTACGGGAATTCTCTTCGCGCGCCCAGGAGCGCACTACGGTCATCTGGGTGGCTACAGCTTCCAGCTAACGGCTTCAAAAATCGAATATCTGGAAGCGGTCCGTTGAAGCGGGCATCGTTACCATTTGTCCGAATTCAAAGAAACTTAATGGCATGGACCGTCACTTTGCGGCTGACTATCTTTGGCTCTCACCTCAAAAGTAATTGAAGCTGAATCAACCCATTTCAGACAATGCCTCCTTATTCGTGGACCAGGGTGCTTTTCTTGATGAGTTGTGCCATCTGATCAAGCTCTTCGCGCGGAACCACCGGCAGCTTCTTGACTGTAAAAATCACTCGACCGTTTTTAATGTCCGCCATTCTTCCTGACGTGATATCGTCCTCGTGATGCTGTGGGACGATGACCACATGGGCATGAGGAACTCCGTAACCATGGACCACCAGGCCCACCCTATCCGGCTGGACCACCTTGCGCACGGATTTCAGGAGCTCATGAGTTTTCATATAGATCCTCAAAGCTAATGCGTCGGGAACGTCAGAGAAGTGATCGATATGCTGCTTGGGGATAACAAGCACTTGTCCCGGCCGGACTGGTTGGATATCCATTAGGGCGAGAATTACATCATCCTCATAGACTTTGCTCGACTCAAGTTGCCCTGATACGATCTTGCAGAAGATACAGCTTCTCATTTGTACCATTTTAGCAAAGACGCAAATCGCGATCGGATTTATGTTCGCGCTTTGAAGGCCGAGTCGGTGATAAGGGTTGATTTCACGTTGAGCAGAGTGTCAACAAGAATAGTAGTTTCGAAATGCCCCTCCAAACCGCGCCACTTCGTGCTGGCCAAGTGCTTGAGATCAGTCCCGTTGGTCTTATGCGACACGACTTCGTATGAAGAAGCAAATTTCATCCGACGCCACTAGTCTCTGGAAATATATCTTTCCCGGTTTCTGGATTCCTTTAATGGGCATTGGGGCAATCGTATGGCTCTTTCACATCTCAGAAGAGCCAGCAGCAGCTGTTGTGTTCTTCGCGATGTGGTTGGGATTCTCCAGCTTTCTCATCTGGTTTGCACGGCGCCTAAAAGTTGTCAGTATCGACGAGCGAACTTTGTTTGTGTCTGTGGGACGGCGAGAGATCGAGATTCCGTTTTCAAATGTGGAAACAGTGAAACAGAGTTTTTGGACTAATCCCAAATTGATCACGTTGACGCTGAAGCATCCGGCGGAGTTCGGCGAGAAAGTGGTATTTGTGCCGACGCCTCAACTCTTTGGCGCGGTCCGTTCGCATCCGATAGTTGAACAGATTCGAGCGCTTATCAATGAAAGTCGTGCATCCGCTACACAACGATAGAGAGAAACAGCCGAGGGAGAACTATCCATGCTGAACAAAACAAGAGTCACAGCACCCTCCAAAACTTACCTCGCCGGTATCCTTCTCGTTGCCGTTCTCGTCTCGCCATTAGCCGTCAAAGCGCAAGGCACTACAACGCAATCAGCCGGTGATTCAAACGTGAGGCCTGCCATAACGAAGGTTGATCTACAAATCATAAAACGGGCGCGTGAGATACTCGACTCACCAGCGAAATGGAATCGCGCTGATAATCGCGAGTGTCCCGCGGAAGCAAAGACCTTCAGCTTGTACTGTGCATTGCAAATTGCAACGGTTGAAATAGGTGGCAGCGCACAACATCGTGGGGCAGCTCTGCAGGAAGCGCGGTTTGTTATCGATGAGATCGCGAGAGATCGCAATTACGAACACCGGCTAATGAACTACAACAATGACCCGACGACAACGTTTGCCGATATTCAAGAAGTGCTTCGCATTACGGAAAGCCTCATTACGCTGAGGCTGAAGGCGAACGGCAGTAAATAATTTGCCGGCGTCCGCAAAAGCCTTCCGATTGGAACCAGCTTGTGATACCGATCTCATTACCGATCCTATTGCTGTAACTACTGAAGGAGATTACATGCTCGAAAAGCGCATTCGGAATATTCTTCTCAAGGTTGTTGCAACGTTACTGCTTCTCACGCTAGCCCCATCGACGTATGCCTGGGGCCCAACCGGTCATCGCGTCGTTGCGGAGATAGCGCAACGTCACCTGACACCCGCAGCGCAAGCCAAGGTATCTGGTCTTCTGGAGGGCCGGACTCTCGCCGATGTCGCGAACTGGCCCGACGATCTGCGTTCCGATCCACGCTTCGACAAGTACAAGCCCCTGCACTTCGCCACGGTTAAGGAGGGACTAACCAGCTACCGCGACTCGGAGAAGGCTCGCTGCGGTGACCTGGTCGTTGCTATCGATGCCTTTACCGCTTTCCTTCGCACCGGCTCGCGCGAGACTCTCTACGCGGTTAAGGCGCTCTCAGACAAGACCGATGGCACAGGCCCGAACGCATGCAATCCTCAGGAAACCGAACCCATCTCACCCGCCATGGCGCTCAGCTTTCTCGTACATCTGATGGGCGATCTTCACCAACCACTACACGTCGGTGGAACCGATCTGGGTGGCAACAAAGTAATCGTGAACTGGATGGATCGATGGAAGTCCAATCTCCATTCCACCTGGGACGATGAGATGGTGGACTTCGAGCGCCTCGACTACACACAGTATGCGCGTTTCCTGGATCGTGCGAGCGAGGCTGATGCAAGTCGCTGGTTGCAGGGCAACACTATCTCCTACGCAGACGAGGCGGTCGCTATGCGCTCGAAACTGTACGTGTTTCCCGACGACTCAGGAACGCCTGCGGTCCATCTGATCTCCTATAAATACATAGGCGCGCAGCGCGACCGCATGCGCGAGCAGTTATTGAAGGGCGGCCTGCGTTTGGCCGCTGTCCTCAACTCAATCTTCCAATAGATTGAAGGAGAACTGATCTGACGATCTACGCTTAAGTCAGAGGGAGGATAACTACTGTGAAATTCTTTGTGGTCGTGGTGGCGGTCACTCTTCTGCTAGTGACCTTCACGAACTTTCAGAAAGAAGAAACGACAACCCCGATGATGGTTTCATTCAGTGAGCTAAAGTGGACAGCATTGCCGGAAAGGCCAGCGATGCAATTCGCCCTTCTCTCTGGCGACCCAAAAACGGGAGCCTACACGCAGATGCGCAAGGTTCCTGCGGGCACTGACAATGGGCTGCACTCGCACAGCAGCGAAATAAAGAACGTGATTATCAGCGGTGTTTGGTATACAGGAACGGACGCCGCGACAGCGAAAGATTTTGGACCAGGCTCGATCGTACTGATGCCCGGAAACTGGGTACATGTGAGCGGTTGCCGGACTGGAAGCGATTGCGTTTTCTATCAGGAGGGCAAAGGCAAGTTTGACTTCAAGCCGACCGAAACGAAGCGTTCCGAGATGAATCCGTGAGGGGTTAAATATCTGTTCCGCAGATCCAAAATCTTCTACCGCCCTACACTTCCGACATCGATAGATTGGTTGGGGGAGGTGGCGGCCCGGCAAATTTTCCGAGTCCTAACTTCCCGATGGTTTCTTCCTGTCTCTTATCAATCGCATCAACAACTAAATAGGCGAAGAACGCCGCCACAACGTGCAGGGCGCTCGCGACTATAGAAACCATCGTGGCGGTACTCTCCGGAACACTCTCGTTGAATGTAACTCGCCAGGATATTCTGGCCACAAATAATGCAAGGAGCCAGAACATCCACCAGAGAGGAAACGATGCGGGAGGACCAGGCTCGGACAGAAGCGCCTCATCCGGTGGCCAACTCTTTTGCCATACCTCTTTTACAGCACGATAGGGAACAACCAAATTGACAAACGGAATGAAAAAGCTACCCACGGCCCATCCGGGTGAATATTCAGGGCGACCCAGGGATTAAATGCCCGCAGATTGTCATGCGCTCGGTAGAGCCACATAAGGAAAAAGACCACTGTCGTGATGTAGATAATTAGTTCGAGGATTGCGAGCAGAAATATTATGAGACTGACAGCGACGCCGATCGGATTGTCGCCAAGCTCTTGATCTTCGGTCAGTGGGGGAAACACCAATGAAAGCGCCTCAGCCAATAACGAAATACCAGCGGCGACTGCGCCGACGATCAGTAATATCTTCACTGTAAGTGCTCGGCCATTTGCCGATTTGAAAGGTACAGGATAAGGCGAGGGATTCATTTGTTTACCTGATGGTTATCCAGTTTGAGTTGCGCGAGCAGACCGAAAGAATATCAAAAGGATTCTGAGAGCAAAAGGCATTCTTAGAATTCGTAGATCTCTGCAGCGAACTCGCTAAAAGATGGTAAGAGCGAAAAGCATTACGATGAGAGGTAAGGATGTCCGCTAATGCTGGGAATCTCGTTCACTCTTGGGTGGTACATTCTGCGCTACGGCCCAAGCCGCCGCGCCAATAATCCACGAGATGAAAAACGCAGTCCAAGGTAAACGTGTTTTGGGTGCCGCCACGATCGCTGGCGCCCAGATCAGCAACGTATAGAGCGTGATTTGCCAGGCTTCAGCCCATGCCGCGATACGCGGAAGCACATTGAATAAAACACCAAGTCCACTCGCGATCTGTCCTGCACCTGTCAGATACGCCCAGCCTTCGCGATAGGGCAACCAGTGCGGTACAAATTCTGCCGTTTCCTTCACGTAAAAAATATGGGAAAGCCCGATGGGTATAACCGACACCGCAAAAAGGATCCGCGCCATCCGGACTCCACGCTCGCCCGCGAGAAATCCGAGCGGCGACTCTTTCGCGACATCCCCTAGCAGAGCAAACAGTGTCCACCCGCCTGAGAGCAGCAGAGTCAGTTCACCGAGCCCAAGCCATGTCGCCTCAATTGTTGGCGCGACAACGACGCCGGGCACCTTCAGCAAGGCCCACAGAAAAAGGTAACCAAACAGAATTCGAACGGACCACGCCCGGCTGGAACGAAATGACAATCCTGCGCCGAGCAAAATCATCAGCACGCCGGTCCCATACGCGATGGCACTACGTGCCGGCACCCAACTCGGTACGGGTTGCCATACCATGGCGAAATCGCCAACGATCAGCGCTATAACGCCGAGTCCAATCAACCCGACAACGAAAAAACTTAACGCAGGCTGCTGATTCTTGTTCATATGATTTATGAGACGCACGCTGGTTTCACTGTCGATACTTCTCGCCGATCCTCAAATCACGGACCTGAAGCAGTGCATGATAATTAACCAATGCCGTTATTATCCAGTAGTGGACCGAATCGAGCACTGCATCTTAATGTAAGGTGTTGGAATCAAGAAGGAGTCGAAGCAATGAGAAAAATCAACAAATTAGTGACTAGCACTGGAAGTCTATTTCTGACTAGTCTGGTGTCGAATAACCGCACGATTGGAGATTGTTATCTGAAGGCTTGCATGCGACAGGTGAGTTTGTGCGGCTGAGGAGTGAGCAGGAATTGAGGGAAGTCTTTGAGAAAGGAGTTGGTCAAAAAATAAGTTACCGCGCAAAAGGGAATATGGCATTTGTCACCACGGCTATGGCCCTTTCGTAAGATTGTTGTGGCAACGCAGAATTAGGTTGTACTATGTGCTCCCTAACGACGAGGATTGCTTTCGTGAAAGTATTCGCTTCAACCCTTCTCTTTTTGTTTGTTGGTGTCCAGGCAGCCAGCCTGGCTTCCGCCCAGGTCAGCCAGGATACTGACAAGAAAACGGAGTCTTCCAGTTCGAACCAGGCGGCAGTTAGTAATTCTCCTGAAGACAAAAAAGAAGCGTCTTTGATATCCATTGAGCTCGTCGGTGGCGGGCGTTTGCAAGTGGAAGAACTGAGAGAAACCAGCGATGGTATTTGGTACAGACGTGGAGGCGTAACAACACTGCTCGATCGAACGCGAGTTGCGCGCATAGAACGATCAGCCTCCGGCGAAACCAAGCAGGCCAGCGCAGCTGCACCAGATTGGTCGCTTGCCGATTCCAAGAAGGTGGAAAACTTTTTCTTCACTAAGTTCGGTCGTCCATTACCAACATCGGCGTTTGGACAATCGGACATCCACGATCGTTGGGGACTTGATCACCGCCAGGGGTTGGATGTTGGGCTTCATCCAGATAGTCTCGAGGGCATTGCCCTTGTCGACTTCTTACGCGCCGAAAAGATTCCGTACCTGGTGTTCCGACAGGCCATTCCTGGCGTAGCGACAGGACCACATATCCATATCGGAAGGCCGTCGCACCGATATCTGCGTCGTTAGTAAACGAGTTTGGGAACGCACTGTTTCACCGAGCAATTCCTTGTTCTCCAAACACCGCTGCGGAGTCGTCCAGCTTTGGTTTCCTTCAAACCAGCATCACGTTAAGAATGAACAAACATATAATCGCTCCATGCGCAATGCTGTTGATGATCTTTGCATTAGTGTGCATGGCACAATCCGATCGTCAACAACAACGACCGCCTAATATCGTTTTTATTCTCATTGATGATTTGCGTTGGGATGATCTGGGTATTGCTGGTCACCCATTTGTCAGAACTCCCAATATCGATCGCATCGGGAGTGAAGGCGCACTCTTTCGAAATGCTTTCATCACGGCGCCGCTTTGCTCGCCTTCGCGCGCCAGTTTTCTGACTGGCCAATATCCGCACACGCACGGGATCACTGATAATGTCGATCGTTCGGCGGCAAGCCACAAACTCATTACCTTTCCTTTACTGTTGCGACAGTCGGGTTACACAACAGCCTTCATAGGCAAGTGGCACATGGGAAATGACGACTCTCAGCGGCCTGGTTTTGATCGGTGGGTAAGTTTCAAAGGACAAGGATCTTACCTTCATGCTGAGATAAATGAAGATGGCAAAGAGGTGAAGCCGAGCGGGTATATTACCGACCTTCTCAGCGCATACGCCATTGAATTCATCAAGCAGCCGCACGACAAGCCCTTTCTGGTTTATCTTGCGCACAAGGCAATTCATCCGGAAGTTATGCAGCATGATGACGGTAGCGTTAACCTGGCAGAAGCTGAACGGTTCATACCGGCTGAACGGCATCGAAATTTATTTACCGGGAAAAAGATCCCACGCCGCGCCAGCGCAATGCGACCTCCCACCGGCAAACCTGCTCTCGAACGAAAAATCGGTGATCTGCCCCCGTTGGGCGCCAACACGGCAACGCGCGACGAAGCCGTCCTGGGCCGGCTGCGTTCACTAATGGCGGTTGAAGAAGGTGTCGGCAAAATTTTGAAGGCTCTGAAAGAGACAGGCCAGCTAGACAACACGGTGATCGTTTTCACCAGCGACAATGGTTACTTCTATGGTGAACACGGCCTCAGTGTCGAACGGCGATTAGCTTATGAGGAATCGATCCGCATGCCGCTTCTGATTCGCTATCCAAAAGTCATCGAAGCGGGCACGGTGCGCGATGAGTTTGCACTGAACATTGACCTGGCCCCAACTTTACTTGAACTTGCCGGCATTTCTGTTCCGACCAGGATGGAAGGACGTTCGCTTGTGCCATTGCTGAAAGGTGCAAGAAGCGAATGGCGTAAATCATTCTTAATCGAGTATTACTCTGACAGAGTTTTCCCCCGCATCCGTCAGATGGGTTACAAGGCTGTTCGCAACGAGCGCTGGAAATACATTCACTATTTCGAACTTGAAGGAATGGACGAACTCTACGATCTCAAAGCCGATCCGTATGAGATGAGGAACATCATTCACCAGCCTGGGGCAGTCAAAATACTCGAAGGAATGAGACAGGAAATGGAACGGTTGCTGAAAGCACCATCAATCGAAAAAAACTAAAAGGCAACAATGCTGACGTCTCGGGTAGTGATGCAGTCTGAGAATCAACGCCGAAGGCGTTCGCTAGTTTCAGCCCAGGGTTGGAGCGCAGCGACAACCCTGGGATCAGAATAAAAGAAAGGTATTAAACCCTGAAAAGGGTTTCTCTCGGGAGGAACCCTTTCAGGGTTGAGTCAATATCTAAATTTGCAACCCAGGGTTCTCGCTACGCTCGAACCCTGGGCTGAAATTAGCGCGAACGCCTTCGGCGTTATTTCTCAAACTGCATCACTGCCGGCGTCTCGTAAGCATTCCGAGATTTCTCAAAAGACGTCTGGCGCGTGAAGAAACATTCCTTAAAACTCATCGTACCAATACTCACGAGTGGCTTTGCTTCAAACGTAAGAATCGCACTTAGATAGGGTCAGTACAGGGAGCGGTAGCGACCTGGTCCAACCCAAGAATGATTTCCGAGTTTTGAGGCAAAGCTCTCACGAGCATTACATTACACCGGAACTGAAGGAGAAGAGATGGCTTCGAGATTACTAACTACCATTGCTGCGCTTTCTTTGTGCTTCTTAGCCGTGTCCGTCACAAAGCCCGCCCACACAGCTACTTCGACTTCCGATTGGCCTCAGTGGCGAGGGCCGGAACGTAACGGAGTCTCGAAGGAGACCGGCCTGCTTAAACAATGGCCGGCTGGAGGACCCAAACTGCTCTGGCAAATGAACGACATTGGTGACGGGTATTCAGGGCCGTCGGTGGTTGGAACGCGGCTCTACCTGATGAGCAATCGCGGTATGGATAACGAGTTTGTCCAGGCCCTCTCAGCTCAGGATGGAAAAGTCATCTGGACCACGCGTGTCGGTAATGTAGGCAATCCGGATCAGAATCCGAAATACCCGAAGGCCCGGTCCACACCGACAGTTGACGGAAATTTCATTTACGCCCTGGGCTCGGATGGTGACCTCGCGTGCCTCGAAGCCAAAAGCGGCAAGATTCGATGGCAGAAGAGCCTCCGGAAAGATTTCGGCGGACAGCCGCACGAGTGGGCCTATGCAGAGTCTCCCTTAGTTGATGGGGATGTCGTGGTTGTCAGCCCCGGTGGCGCGGAGGCCACGATCGTGGCGCTAAACAAGAAGACAGGCACGGTCATCTGGAAATCGGCGGTTCCGGGTGGTGACCAGGCAGGTTATGCGTCAGCAATTGTCATGCAAGGAGGCGGTCGCAAGCAGTACGTGCAGTTTTTGAACAAGGGCCTCGTCGGAGTTGATGCGAAGACAGGTGAATTCCTCTGGCGCTACAAGGAAGTGGTCAAAGGCCCGGCGCAGGCTTTCACTCCCGTCGCACGTGACGGATACGTGTATGCCGGAGCACTTGGCATCGGCGGCGGCCTCATCCGTCTGAAGCCGGACGGCAACGGGATCGCGGCCGAACAAGTCTACTTCGAACGAGGTCTGCCGAACGGATTCGGCGGGGCGGTGCTGGTTGGCGACACCCTCTATGGCAGTGACATAGCAGAACAGAAGGTAGTGGCCGTTCAGTTCACTACTGGAAAGGTGATCTGGAAAGCCGACAGTCTCGGCAGATCTTCGTTTGCCTATGCTGATGGGCTTTTATATGTTCACGCGTGGAAGGGAGATATTGGGTTAGTGGAAGCGACTCCTGAAGCTTATCGGGAAAAGGGTCGATTCACTCCGCCGGATCAGCCGAAGCCTGCGCCGGGGGCGCCTTATTCAGACACGTCGTATGCGCATCCGGTGATTGCTAATGGAGTACTTTACATTCGGGATTCCGGGACCTTGTGGGCCTACGATATCAAAGCAAGTCGTTAGGCAATTATCCAAGGTTGGAGTGGACCGCATATCAGGGAACTCATTTCGGCTTCTATGAATGCCGAAGTGCCCCGAACCGATCTCTTTGGCGAGAATAAGCTGGCGCCGTGCCTATTCGTGGCGGAGTGCGAGGGTCGGATTCACTCGTGTGGCTCTGCGGGCGGGGATATACGTGGCCAGCAGTGCAACCAATGCTAAGAGGATTGACACAAAGAAAAACGTCAGTGGATCTGTCGGGCTTACACTGTAGAGCAGTGTAGTCAGCACACGTGTTAGTGCAAAAGAAGCGACCAGTCCGATCGCTATTCCCAACAGCGCAAGCGCCATCCCTTGTCCAAGCACCAGCTTGAGCACGTTGATGGGTTGCGCCCCGAGTGCCATGCGGACGCCGATCTCGTGCGTACGGCGAGCCGTCGAGTAGGAAATAACTCCATAGATTCCTACGGCCGCAAGCATCAGCGCGATCGCGGCAAATAATGTGAGCATGAACGTGTTGAAACGAAGCTCCGCCAGCGCCGCCGAGCGCAGTTCCCTCATGGCCTTCACGGAATAGATGGGCTGGTCCTTATCAATCGACTGCACCTGGTTTCGCACTGCTGCGACCATGGTCGATGGCTCAGACTGTGTGCGGATCACCAAAGTGTAATTAGGTCTAAAGTTCTGTGAATAATTGCCATAGATTTCAGGCTTGAACTCCGCATCAAGCCCGCTATGTCTAACATCTCCGACGACACCGATGATCTCGCTAGCACTCTTGTCAGAGCCAATCATCAAACGTTTGCCGATCGGATTCTCGCCCGCAAAGAAACGACGGGCCAGACTCTGATTTACGATGACGACCTTGGGTACGTTTTGATCGTCGTGATCATTAAAGGTGCGGCCCTGCGACACAGGAATACTCAAGACGCGAAAATAGTCAGGACTGATCACGCGCCAATTTGCCAGCGGCAAGTCCGCTGCATTGGCTACAGGGTGGCCTTCGACCGTGAAGCTGGAAACAGCTTCGATTTGGGTCAAGGGCAGTGCCGTCGTCGTCCCTACAGACTCTACGCCTGGCATGTTCTTAAGGCGACCGAGGAGGTCGTTGGTGAACGCGAGACTCTGCTCCTCTTTCGGATACTTGTATGACGGAAGAGCGATCCTCATAGTTAGCACGTTATCGACCTTGAAGCCGCCATCAACGTGCTGGAGATTGTTGAAACTCTTGATGAGTAGTCCTGCGCCTACCAGAAGCACCAGCGTGAGGGCAACCTCAGCCACAACCAGAAAACTGCGCACACGATGGCGGTGTGACGAGTCGGTTCCTCTACCACCTTCCTGGAGCGTTTCGTTGAGATTCGGTTTGGACGATTGCAGCGCCGGTACGAGTCCGGAGATCAATCCGGTGGCGAACGAGATCCCCAAGGTCCAACCGAGCACACGTCCGTCCAGATTGATCTCTTCAAGGCGCGGGATATCGCTGGGACTAAGACTGACCAATAACCTGATGCCTAAATAAGCCAGGACAAGGCCGAATGCTCCGCCAACCATACCGAGCAAGACGCTTTCGGTCAGAAGCTGTCGTATGACGCGCCAGCGACGAGCGCCGAGGGCGATGCGGACCGCGATCTCTCGGCGAATTGAAGTTGCGCGAGCGAGTAACAGGTTCGCGATGTTGGCGCAGGCAATCAGCAAGACCAAGCCCACCACGCCGAGCAGAATTCGCAGTTTTGGCTTGATGTCGCCGACAATTTCTTCCTGCATTGGTACAACGCGCACCCCGATGCTGGCGTTGGTTTCCGGATATTGTTGCTGCAAATTGCTCGCGATCGTATTCATTTCCGCTTGCGCCTGTGGCGCAGAAACGCCTGGCTTGAGCCGTCCGACTACGAGCAAATAATGAAGCATGCGATTGCCTGTCGGATTGGCATTGGCTGCGGCGCCAGGCGGCTCAGGCACTGCGAGGCGTGAAGGAACCCACAACTCTGCATCCTCTGGGTATTGAAACGATGGAGGCATGACGCCGATAACTGAGAAGGTTTCGTTATTGAGCGTCAGCTTTTGTCCGACAACGCCAGGGTTGGAACCGAAACGACGTTGCCACAGTTGATGACTGAGAATTACAACGCGTTCGTTGTTGCCTGATTGCGCATCTTGCTGTTGAAATGTGCTCCCAACGAGCGCGTTCACCTCCATTACAGAGAATAGGTTGGGAGTTGCTATTGCCCCGGGAATGCGTTCGGGCAGATCACTCCCGGTTAAATTGAAGTTCAGGAACCGGACGGCCGCCACTCCTTCGAAGACGCGATTTTGATTACTCCAATCGACAAAATTCCCCGGCGCCACCTGGTTCCTATTCTGCGAGTTGATCATTGAGGCGATTTGTTGAGAGTTGGTCTCCCACAGGACCATCAGGCGTTTGGAGTCCGGATAAGGTAAAGGACGGAGCAGCACCGCGTTTACCACACTGAAGATGCTGGTATTGGCGCCAATTCCCAACGCCAGGGAGCCTACCGCAACAGCAGTAAAGCCCGGTCGCTTGAGTAGGGCTCGCAGAGCATAACGGAGGTCCTGTAGTACGGTCCCCAACAGTTCTCGCATTATCTACCTCAATTTGTTTTTGTGATCTTGCAGATGCTATCGTCACTCAACTTTATCACGGGCGCCGCATGACAATAACCAAGACATGATGACACTTTTACTTGCTCGAGTCGACTATCGCAAGGTGGCTCAGCCTTGAGTTGATCGAGTATTTCCTTCGCGCCACGCAAGTAGCAAATCAAGCCCATACACAGCGATGCACAAGTCGGCGATGGATTTTGAAAGATTGCGTAGTGACCAAGCAGCTCGGTAATCTGCCGAGCTTCAACACCGCAAACATCTGCGATCACCGGGAGTGTTTCATCATTAATCGGACTCCCCTGGTCGCGCAGAAGATGCAACGCTGGAACCAAAGCCGCCTGAGGATGGGGATAGTTCGCCACGAGTGGTGCTAATTGTTCCCTAAGTGCCGCTGGATTCATACTTCAACAAGCCCTTCATGATGGCATTCGGAGTGCAAACAGTGATCCTCGAACTCATTCCTGAACCGTTTGAGTAAACTCTGGATCGAATTGGCCGCTTCCGTGCTGTGATGACAGTCGCCTCGGTATTTGTAGAACTCGCAGAGGTGGCGGATCTTCTCGAGACCTTGCACCGTGTCTGTGTAACTGACTCCCGCGACCGGATTGTTATTGAGGACGTTTAGAGTTCGCTTGCGAAGCGATTGGGGCAGGACTTTTCCACTCCGATCGATCGACTTCTCGTCAAGCCGCTCAAGATTGTGAAGCATCACAACTGTTCTTTGGGTGCCGTCCTTGCACGGTTGGCACTTCCCGCATGAGTTGTAATAGAAGAACTCCGCCAGTTGCGTCGCAACCTGCACCATACAGGTTCCTTCCGCCACGACGATCACCGAACCGGAACCGATGTCTGACTCGATTTCACGCATTGAGTCGAAGTCGAGGTTGGTATCCAGTGACTCCGGTCCAAGCGCCGGCGAACTGATACCGCCGGCGAACACAGCTTTTAGTGAACGTTCATCCATTATCCCCTGACCATGTTCGTAGATAAGTTCACGTAAACCAGTGCCGAGCGGTAATTCATACAGGCCCGGCCGCTTCACATGACCGCTAAGGCTGAAGATGAGTGTTCCTGGAGCACGGCGTGTACCGACTCGCCTGTATTCCGCAGCTCCCACTTTCAAGATGTAGTGAGCTTGCAGCACTGTCTCCAGGTTATTGACGATCGTTGGCATGCCGAACAAGCCACGAGCGGTGGGAATTGGCGGCTTGGTGCGTGGTCGGCCCACTCTGCCTTCTATTAGTTCCAGCAGTGCTGTTTCTTCTCCAATGATATAGCTGCCGAGTGACTTGTAGACGATTACATCCAGACGATTCGGAGTACCAAAGATATCTCGTCCGATAAAACCATGCCGGCGCGCATCATTGACTGCCGCTTCGATCTTTTGGGTCTCAGCGCTGAGTTGTGGTGGAACTGCAATAAATGCCACGTTAGCGTCGACTGTTAATGCTCCGGTGATAACGGCTTCGACGATCCGGTGAGGATTTGCAGTCAGGAGAAAACGTTCCTTAAAGCCGCCCGCCTGACCTGCATTGGCGTTACAGATGAAGTACTTCTCTGGCGATTCGTGCTGGGATACAAGCCACCATTTGTGGGCCGTCGGATAGCCCCCGCCGCCACGCCCGCGCAATCCAGCATCATCCAAACACCGGATCGCTTCATCAGGCGTCCCCATATGGGCTATCCGACGCGCCACCTCATAACCGCCAAGCCGCACATAGTCCTCCAGGGACCCGGATGCATTGGACCACAGATCCTTAATCAAAGGACCAGAGTGAATGTGAGGTTGGAGCTCGCTACTGCTGGTTCTTTCTAATTTGATCCGGCCAGTCATATGGAGATCTTTCCTTATCCCCGTAACCGAAGATCACGGATTTCACATCGAGCTTGAAGTTAGGATCGAACTTGATCCATGCGGGTGAAGAATCTTCAGGCAAAATCTGTGATGACGATTTGAGAGCAATGTTGAGATCGTTCACGCTGAAGTTAAGGGCTGGTCCCTCAAACACGCCGTTCTGAATGGCACCCTCGAACTCGCGATTCGAAACTGTAAAAAGTCCATGCTGGGGAACATAGAAGTACAGATAGCGAAAGCTGGTTTGAACCAGTGAGAAGTTCTTATAGATCAGCTCCTGATTCAAATAGAGCCGTCCATTTTGCAATCGAATCCCCTGGATTCTCGGCGAAGTCTGAGGCATCGGCTTGACTGATTGCGCCGGGATGCCTATAACGACCATGGTTGTTAATGCGAACGCAGACAGCTTTTTCAACATTACAATCCTCCTTTGCTCGCGCGCTAAAGGACGCGAAGCTAATACCGTTTGACAAGTCTCAGTTGACGCGGGCGTCGCTCGATTGAGCCCGGAGCAATTCTCAGCAGTTGTCCACCGCATCGAGAATCGCCCCGGGGTGGGGTTAAACAGCGTAGTGGGTTTAGTTCTCTGGAACTTCAGAGCCGCTACCGCTGCCGCCGCCGCCGCCCGCGCCGCCAGTGCATTGACACGAACAAGAACAGGCCGCTGCTGCTACGTCCAACTGATTTGAACCGTAAGCTTGTGGGTCAAACATGGGGTTCTCCTTTCTTTCGGGATGTCTCAGACACTTGCTTCTGAGAATTCTTTAAACTCCTCAAAGAGTGGTAATTAGTTTTCTGGTACTTCAGAGCCGCTACCACTGCCACTGCCACTGCCACTCCCACCCTGGCACAAGCATAGGCAAGCACAGGCCGCTTGAGCGGCGTCCATTTGGTTCGCACCAAAAGCTTGTGGGTCAAACATAAGGGTCTTTTCTCCTTTCTTTAGAATTAAGCGTACACGCTTGCGGTTTTTGGAATGGATCCTCGGCTAGTTATTACAGCCTGGTCCAACCACGACCGGCTCTTGGCCAGCGCCTTGACCTGCACCACAGCCATTGCCATTGGTACACCCGCATGTACACCAGCATGACGGAGTCTCGGCAGCCGCCAGTAGATTTGCGGCGAAAGCTATTGGGTTAAACAAAACTATATCGAGCATTTGGGCACTCCTTATAGACGATTAGCGCGGCCTAGTTTGGTGACAGTGAGACATGGCTGGTGCCCCACATCCTGCCGACCGCGAGCGTCTCAAGATAGTTGCAGTAGATCTCGTTGTGCGCATCAAGTTCGCGATAGACGTTGTAAGCCGTCGCGCGGCAGCCGGCATTGCACAGGTAACGGAGATCGCAGTGTGAGCAAACGGCGATTGCATCGACCGTAGTGGATCTCATCTTCTTCATCACTGAAGATTCGTCGAAGATGTGCTTGATGTCGTACTCACGCACGTTGCCGCAGACAAATTCGTCAAAGTGGAGTGATTGGCACGGATAGACGAAACCGCCCGGATCCACACTGATCTCACCATGCCCCACTCCGCAGTGGTTGCGAGGCCCAATCGGCTGCGATGAGCCATTCGCAGGCTTTCCCAATCTCTCCGCGCGACTCCTCAAGTATTCGGAGGTCCGGCTCATGGCCTCGAGGTAGACGTCGAGAGCTGGAATCTGCGTGATGTTCACGTCCTGGTGATCGCCTGCCTGGAAAATGATTGGTGCGAGTCCGTTGGCACCTAGATCGTCAAGGCTGTACTCGAAAATCTCTTTCATGTTGATGATGTTCCGTTCGGTGAGTGCCGGAACAATGGTGATATACGGACGAGCACCGCCCATCTCTTTCTTCTTCGCGACCAGCCGCCGGATGCCGCGCACCGTGGGCTCGAAAGTGTTCTTGCCGCGGTAGTAGTCGTGCATGTGCTTTTCATGGCCATCGAGACTGATAGTCACGTTGTTCATGTAGGTGCACAGCTTCTCAGCGATCTGGTCAGTAATCAGAATGGCATTGGTGAGCATCTCCAGGATGACCGTATCGCTTTTCGAGCGTGCAAACTCGATCAACTCAAGCGCGTCGGGACGCATTAACGGTTCGCCTCCTGTGAAGAGGATGCGTTTGACACCGCACTCAATGATACGGCCGATGAGGTACTTGTATTCCTCGGTATTCATCGTCGGCGACACCATGCCGATCTTTTCCAGTTGGATCTTGGTTTCGCGGTCGGTCTTGTTGTAGCAGTACGGACACTTGAGATTGCAATTGTTCGTCATGTGCAAATAGATGTCGTGAGGAAAGTCGACCCGCGGGAAGATGGACCGGTCACGCTCCTGGTAATCGTTGTGATGAAGGAAGCCGGCACTAACGACGCTCTCGACAAAACTGTTCACCGCCTCTTCGGCCTTGTCATGGCCCAATCCAAATTTCTCCATGATGTAATCGACGATTTCCGGGACTGTCATGTACTTGCGGAACAGCTCGAGTAAGAGCCGGCCGCTTTCGTTGACGCGCACCCAAATCCAGTTGTACGGGTCGAAGTAGATGTACCATCCATCCTGGGAGAAGACGCGAATTCGAGGGGGAACTACAACTCTTTCCATAATGCCTCCTTCAAGCGACTGCCACTGTCGACTCCTCTGTGTCGCTACGTTTGAGCTGCGTATGAAACTGCTCGTGAAATAGATTGGCGTAAGCTCCGTCGGCTGCCATCAACTCGTGGTGGAGACCCTTCTCAACGACTTTCCCCTGATCGATGACGATGACGTAATCGGCCAGCATCAACGACGACAGCCGGTGAGCGATGACGATTGTGGTCCGTGAAGATACCAGCGGAACGAGGGCCCGCTGGATATAGCGCTCGGATTCAGAATCGATTGCCGAGACTGCCTCGTCCAGGATCAATATCTGGGGGTTTTTGAGGAACATGCGCGCCAGCGCGATTCGCTGGCACTGACCACCGGAAAGACGCACGCCCCGTTCGCCCACGAGCGTTTGATAGCCCTCGGGTAATCTCTCGATGAACTCATCTGCGTAGGATTGTTTGCTGGCAGCGATTATTTCTTCCAGCGTCGCGTCGGGTTTGCCGAAACGTATGTTTTCCTGGATGGTGCCGCTAAACAGGAAGGTCTGCTGATCGACGACGCCGATCGACCTGCGCACGGTTTCGAGCGATAACTTGTCAATGTTGTGACCATCGAGCAGCACCTCGCCGCCCTGCGCGCTGTAAAAACCAAGCAATAGGTTAACAAGACTGCTCTTGCCCGCTCCGGTGCGGCCGACCAATGCCACCGCGGTTCCGGGATTAATGCTGAAGCTGACACCCTCGAGTACGTTATGAACCCCATCATAGGCAAACGAGACATCACGGAACTCAATCTTTCCCGAGATCTGTTCCAGCTTCGTGCCGTCTTTTCGCTCGCCGGGCTGCTTCAGAAACTCGTAAATCCTTTGGATCGCGGCAGCCGATTGTTGTATGCGCAGGTTAGCCGCGACGAAACTATTGATTGGGCCATAGAGAAAACTCAGAAAGGCGAGAATGGCAAAGATCTGGCCGAGCGTCATGTGACCGGACATGACGGAACGGGCTCCATACCAGAGCACGAAAGTAACGCTCATCGCGGTGAGGAAACTGGTACCAACAGTGCTGACCACGCCGAACCAGTTTGTCTTTATATAAATATCGCGCAGGCCTTTTAATCGTTCGTCAATGATTCCGCTTTGGAAGTCTTCTCGCAGATAGGCCTTGATAGTGCGATTGCCCGCGAAGCTTTCACTCATCACCGCTGAAGAGACGGCGGATGCTTCCTGCATGTCGCGGCTGAGAATGCGCATCTTTTCGTTAGCGTAGTATCGGATGTAGGCAAACGGTATGAGGAACACGAAGAGCAATAGTGCTAACTCATATCTAATAAACATGATGAGGACGAAGCCGACCAGGAATGTCAGGCCGTCGACAGCGATCGAAACGAGGGTTCTGACCAGCGCACCCTCGATGGCCCGCGAATCGTTCATCACGCGCGTCTGGAGATAGGAAGAATGCTTGTCAGAGAAGAACGATAACGGTAGACCTTGAATCGTATTGATGAGTCTTCGCTGTATTTCGAGAATGATGTTCTCTTTGAGCCCCAGAGTCAGCGTCTCATTGAAATAGCTGAACAAATGTTTCGTCACGACGAGCGCTGCCAGTAACAGGGTCACCTGGGTGAGCAGGTTCAAGTTTTTGGTACTGACGGTGTGGTCGATGATGTACATCGTCAGTATGGGAATGGGGAGCTGCAATAGGACTGAGGCGATCATCAAGAGTCCGACGGTGATACAGCTTCCCGTGTAGAGGCGTAAGAAGTCCCTTGCAAATTGCGCTATAAGAGTGAAGGGACGCTTCATTTCCTGATTAGATTTTGCGGTTGACATGCTGAGTGGTCGCTCCAATATGAAACGGGTATTCACGCATTTGGCACACTACATCGAAACGCAATGGACCATTGCTGAGGGAGTGTTTGAGTTATCTTATGGAATTCAGAAAATTCTCAAACTGCAGCAACCAAGTTACTTTTGGGATCTTCGCTCACAGTTTTCTGGGATTGAGAGAGTGAAGAGTGAGAACATAGAGCATACTCCTTGCTTGAGGTTGAGTCGCACATAGCACAACGCTGATTAGTCAAGGTTACATCGTTGTGCCCTAAAGATCACAAACTAAAAAAGCTCCAGTGCTTATTCAGCAGCGGAGCCTTACCTCTCAGACTGGAAGGAAACGACAACCCTTTTCCGGTTGACAGTCCATACCCATGCCGATCAATAGAACCTCACCTGAACGGCTGAATCTAAAAGGAGGGTAGTTAAACATAACACTACTGCCTTTCAGTCTGACTTTGGAACGCTTGTTTGAGAACGGGTCGTTGAGTCCCACGTAATAGAATTCGCCGCCCAGTATGACACGAAACTTCGGATTGTCAATAGGAAGATATAGATTTCCTGGGAAACAAACCGAACATGGTATCCGTCGTTTTACAGGTGGTTGATGGGTTTTTGTGAATCTTCGGAGTTTAGTTTGAGCGTTGTGCGTTCAGCTACAGACACCGGCGTTTTGTGAACATCGGAATGTAGAGTGGTGGTTCTGGCTTCCGGCAAAGAAGTCGCCAATGGATTGGTCATCAAATGCCTGGGCTCAGCTTCTGGATCCAATAGACGAGCAACACGTCGGGACTTTAGCGCCAGATGGAGAAAGAGTATCACCGTAATGATTAGCAGGATGGCTGCACTACCTACGTTGGCAAACCCAAACCGACCGCCGGTGAAAAGTGTGCCGAGTGCTGTGAGAATCAGGAGGACGCTTGCAGCGACTCGAACTCGATAGACGGAGACCCTTTGTTCGTTCCTGAGTGTCGTTATCGCCTGGTCCACGCGGCCTTCGAGGGCGAGACGCACAGAGGACAGCGCCTGACCACACGAGCGGCAATAGCTCAGTTCTGAATCGTTCTCAGTACCACGCCGAGGGCAAAACATTTATTCTCCGTAGCAACTCGACGTCGAGCGCCTAAGTCGTGCCGTTAGATTGACCACTTGCAAGATAATACAATAGTTGGGCGCATCAGATTACGAGAATACAAACATGAACAATGGCATTGTTGGTAACACCGGCGACCTAAGGACGAAGCAGTTCTACCATGGCACACGGGCTGAGTTATCGCCAGGAGACCTGATCGAGCCCGGCAATTCTCAAGACGTCGGTGAGGGCAGAATTTACATCGTGGAACCGACTGGCCCGATTGAAGATGACCCCAATCTGACGAATAAGAAGTTTCGTGGTAATCCGACGAAGTCATTCCGCTCGCGTGAACCGCTACGGGTTACGGGTGAGATCACAGATTGGCAGGGGCATTCGCCAGAAGCGCTCAAGGCCATGAAGGACGGCCTCGAACGACTTGCGCGACTTGGTGTTGAGCCAATTGACGACTAACCATGGCCACCATTTGAGCGGCGATATTCTGGAGATAGGTATAGAAATGGGTATCGAGTCCCTAATCGGCGTGCTTGGTTTCATGGGTACCCTGCTGCTCGTGCTAGTGGGATTGTTGAACTTCTCTGTCTTTCGGAAACAACTTCGGATCGCCAAGGACCAAATCGATACTGCCGTGCGGCAGTTGGAGATCGCACAAAAGCAGCCTGATTTATACCTGATCCAGCGTGCTGTCACTGAGACCTCCAACCATCTCCGGCTCTTCGTCGAGCGACCAAAACTGCGACCATACTTTTATAGCGAGGCAGAGTGGCATCCAGGAGATGAGGTCTCGTTAGACGAGATCAACGCGATGGCAGAGCTCATTCTCAATAACTTTGCCTCAGCATTAATGCACTCAGCGGCCTTCCCGGAATACCCCGTTCGCGGCGTCGATCGAATCATCATGTTCCATCTCCGGCGCAGCCCCGCGCTGCGCGAGTTCCTCCTCGAGAACTTCGAGCGCTTCCCGTTCACCGGTTTGACGCTCCTGTGCCTCAAGAACGAAACGAGCGATCAAGTGGAGGCAGACCTTAAACAACTCGTGGAAAGACCCGATGTGGATGATGCTGAGGTCGAACGCCGCAAGGATCTCTTACAACTCTACCAGAGTAGCAGGACGCGCGAACCAATAGAGTTCACGTCGTATAGCATGAAGAGGCGCCGCTAGCTTTGGACCATTGGGTTCGTCATTGTTGTTAATGATGAAGACTGCGGAGTCGTTTAATGAGTTGAAGCCAAACGATCCGTTGACGATTACATTGGCCACAGAAAGGCACATAAAGATACTAAAGACCCACATATGTTTTCGAGATTTACGATATAGCGTTCGAAGTTTACTGAAGCGACCGGGCTTCACCGTGGTCGTTGTCGCAACGCTCGCGCTTGGAATTGGTGTGAACGCTGCAATCTTTAGCGTCTTCAACATCTTGGTGCGTCCGTTGCCGGTCAAGGAGCCGGAGTCGATTGTGCGCCTCTTCTTCGAAGAAGGTTCCAGACGATCGGATCAGTTTTCATTTCCCGATTCCTCCTACATTCGCGATCACAATCAATCGTTCTCGGATGTATTAGCGGTATTCGAAGAAGAGCGTTTTCTGCTCGGAGAAAACAGACCTAACAGCGACCCTGAAGAGATTCTCGGAAACTTCATTTCAGAAAACTACTTCACCATGCTTGGCGGTAGCACGCATCTGGGACGCCTTTTCACAGCCGAAGAGAACAGTGTTCCAGGTCGTGATGCAGTCGTCGTCTTGAGTCATGGATTCTGGCAGCGGCGCTTTGGGAGTGATGCACAGCTTGTTGGTAATACCATAAAGTTAAATGGAAAACCGTTTACGGTCATCGGGATAACTCATCCGGCGTTCGTTGGCCTCCGGCATGAGATGCCTGACATCTGGCTGCCGCTCGCCATGCGTGCTGCTATGTCGACGGCCCATTTCGAAGGCATCGCTCCTGAAAGGAGAGACTGGTACGGCGGACGCGACTTTCCATGGGTCAGCATATACGCTCGGCTCAAGCCAGGCCGGACAGCACCCGAGGCGCGCACCGAGATGAATGTTTTGTTGGGCCAACTCGATACTCAATCGAGCACTGGTCCAAAGAAAACAATCGCAGTCGACCCGATCAACGAGATCAAGCTCCCAATCGAAGCGTGGATGTTTATCGGAATGGTCCTTGGAGCCACTGGAGGTAAACGCACACACCCCGGTACTCATCGTCAGTGAAGCGACTGCGCGAAGCCTCTGGCCTGGCGAGAGCGCGCTCGGCAAGTTGTTACGTATCGAGCAACCAGTGCGTGACGGCGGGACCAAAATCATCTCTTCTTCTGCGCAAGTAGTCGGCGTGGCGTGTGACAATCAGATCTATAGTTCCGGAGAAACACCGCCGCTCATCGTCTATCTTCCCGGCGCTGCGCCTGGCGAAATGGATACGACAGTACTGGTGCGTACTACGACGGACGCTGCAACCCTGAAAGATCTTGCGCGCCGTGAGGCTTATGCTGTCGAACCTGTCCTTCGACTGTTCGTGAACACGTTCGAAGAGAGAATCGCCAGAGAACAAACCATTATGTCTGCCGCGTCACACGGAGCGACTGCGCTCGGCATTTTGGCTCTCATGCTGGCAGTCATTGGGCTCTATGGTGTGATGGCGTGGATGGTGGTCCAACGCACACGCGAAATCGGAATTCGCATGGCGCTTGGAGCGCAGGCACGCAACGTTCTCGCACTCGTGCTGAGACAAGGCATGAAGCTGGTTCTGATTGGCGCTGTCATTGGTATTCCCGCCTCACTCGCCGTGGCGCGCCTGTTAGCGAGTATGTTGATTGGATTGACGACAAGCGATGCGCTCACCATTGGAGTCGTTACAGCGCTACTGATGGGAGTGACATTGCTCGCATGTTATTTACCCGCTCGACGCGCAACGAAAGTTGATCCCTTGGAGACGCTCAGATACGAGTAAGCGACATATCTGATTGATGATGACTCCACCTCTAGTGTTCACTCTTTGCGGGGTTCGATCGCGCCGTTCTCCCATATTTTTACGTGCTTCATATGATGGCGGTGCGCGAGCAGCAAAGAACCTACCAAAATCGCTCCGGTGACGAGAATGGCCCAGCTCGCGCCGTTGGGAAAACTCTTTGCGAGCAAGATTAGAATGGTCCCCATTACGATTGCAATGGCAATGTTCCCGCAGGCATACTTCTTAACCTCAATTCGTTCCCGCGTGCGCTCCATCGTTTCGGCGTAGTCGTTGCTCTGATCAACGTGCCCGAGAAGCACGGCCCGATGAAACCTCTGCAAATTAATAAACCGATCCTCATCGTTTTTGCGATCGTGATTTTTTAGAACCTTAATCATTTCTCCCAAGTGCTGGATGCCCAGCCCCATGGTGAAAAGAAGACCATAGATCGGCACATAGGCGATTGTTGGAATGGCCCTAATAAAGTTAACCGCGGGTTCAAGGCCACCAAGATACACTCTTAGTAAACAGGCTGCGATTACTGTTCCGGGCGCAACATAGGCAACGACATCTCGCAGGATGAACTGCTGATACAAATATTTGATCGCCTCACCTATTCCTTGCATGGTGTGATCTCCAGGGGTGTTTTACAGAGTTAAAAGACAGACGAGGAACGGCCGGGTTATATCACAACGAGCGAGAGGTTAGAAGCCAAGGATTCATCCCGGATCAACTGTAGCGCCACTGAATTGTGTGGACACTCTTCGCAACTTCTTTCTAACACCAACTGCATCAGTTCCACCACAGCTAATCCACTAGCTCTCCATAGTCAATACTTGCTAGAATCACGGCTTGGTTGCCTATGATTGTCCGCTAAAAAGGTGAGTTGCTCGCGGCGTGTAGATCGCCTTCATCATTCGCGTCTGTGTCTGAGAAGTATTTACGGACGCTTGGTGGTGGGTGTATGAGCGCGCAGTAACTCATCGATTCCAGCCGCTTAGATCCAAACACATCTTCCGTGGTCTTTCGACCTGCGATAAGCACGAGCCAGATCAAGGTATCGAGCTGGCATGTCTTCTTTCGGAGAAACCGACAGTGAATATCAATAACTTAAAAACCATGGGCTGGGATAGATTCTTTGAAACTCATTTTCAACCTTACGCGGCAAACAGCTATGCATCCGGTCGCATCGTGAGCGAATACAAACACCTCTATTGTGTTTACAGTGAATCGGGAAAGGTGCTCGGCGAGATCGCGGGAAAGCTGCGGCACGAGGCTTTGGACCGAGAAGACCTACCAGTAGTCGGAGACTGGGTGGTAATCCGGCCGGCGCCGGAGAGTGGCAAAGTAACGATCCATGCTGTCTTGCCGCGCAAAAGCAAGTTCACGCGCAAGATGGCAGGCGTTCGCAACGAGCCACAGATCGTTGCGTCAAATATCGATACAGTTTTCCTTATCACGTCGCTGAATGAAGACTTCAACCCACGACGTATCGAGCGGTACCTGATCGTCGCCTGGGAGAGTGGGGCCCGTCCGATCATCATCCTGAGCAAGTCGGATCTGTGTGATGAGACTGAAGAGCGAATACGGGAAATAAGATCAGTGGCGAGTGACGTGCCGATCCACGCCCTAAGCGTCGTAAGGCGAGAGGGACTGGACGAGTTAACCCAATATCTCAAATACGGACAGACTGTGGCACTCCTGGGTTCATCCGGAGTTGGAAAATCAACTCTCATAAATCACTTACTCGGCCATGAATATCTTAGAGTACAAGAAACTCGGGAGCAGAATGGGCGAGGCCGGCACACGACGACACACCGAGAGTTGATCGTCTTGCCGCAGGGAGGACTTGTGCTCGACACCCCCGGCATGCGGGAGTTGCAACTTTGGGATGGCGAGGGCGGTTTGCACATCGCGTTTACCGATATTGAAACGATTGCCAGCCGCTGTTACTTCAGCGATTGCCGGCATCAGGATGAGCCGCAGTGTGCGATCCGTGAGGCTTTGGCTGAAGGGTCGATTGATGCTGCAAGGTATCAGAGCTATGAGAAGTTACAGAAGGAGTTGACGTATCTCGCTCGCAAGCAGGATGTGCGATCCGCGATTGCTGAAAAGAAGAGATGGAAAAAACTTTCGCGAGTGGCGAGCCAGCGAGCACAAATGAAGCGTAGGTAGATGTCGTTAATCTCCAAATTGACCTATTGTCACCCTGGACTCATTTCACCTGAGGTAATCAGACATTCGCTGGATTTGCAGGGTCTTACTCTCTGTTAGCGTGTACTCATGTTCGTTGAGCCTAAGCTTGACTGTGCTACCCGACGTAATCTTAAGAAAGGCCGCAGTGGGCACCTTGAGATACAAAAACTCACTGTACATGTCACCCGCTATTTTCGACGTCGAGAACTGACCTTCAGTTTGATAGACAACCTTGTTATCTGAGAGAAAAACGATTTTCGTGACATTCGGAAACTTTGGTTTATCAGAAAACGCGGCAAAATCCAGCCATACTTCGCCAGGCGGCTTAGGCGTGATCTTGTTAACGTCTCCCGCAACTGAGAAGTGTAGAAAAACAGTGACGCCCTTTTCCGGTGTTCCTTCGAGCTGGATGCCACTGCTCGAGATATCTGTTTTGTTTTGACTTGGCGAGTAACGAACGACGGGTTGACTTGGATCCAAAGCAGGACTACCCGGATCACGCAGTGCTCGCGCTTCATTGTCAAAGCCATGCGCGTCGAACATCTCAGAGTAGTGGAATATCACTAGCCGAGTTGTGACCCGCATAAATCCAACCCAGATCTCGTTGACGTTCTTAATAGCAGGATAATGCTGCCTGACAATTTCTGCGGTTTCCTGCGCCCGCTTGGCACGTTCTTCCGTCGTCTTTTGGTTCAAAGGTGAGTTGACGAACGTAACAGAAATACTCGTCCGATTTTGGAAGGTGTTGGCGTGTAAATTGACATCCTGCTCACCAAACTTCTTGATGAGTTCAGCGCGAACCATTGCCAGGTCGCCCAGTGTCTTACCAAGATCTTTGGCAGTGCTACAGCCATAGGCAAGCAGGCAACTCGCCAGCACTAAGCAGAGTGAGTATCTATACACGGCGAGCATTATTTTCTGGAGTGTAAATCTTTGATCGTGTCACGAATCTTGCCAGCATCAGGCGCTTTAGGGTCCAGAACGATATATCTCGTCAATTCATCGGCTGCGCGACTGTACTCCTTGTTGCGCCAGTAAATCCCACCAAGATACTTATGTGCCGCGGCTATCCCATCATTGCTGTTCCTGATTGAGATCTGAAACTCTGCCTCAGCCTCTTTAAACTGCTGTTGCTTCATCAAAGCTAACGCAAAATAGTAATGACCAGTTGGTGCTGCTGTATTCTTCTGAAGAGCCTGTCGCAGTTGCTTCTCTGCTTCTGCAAATTTATTTAGATTCAAGAGCGCGATGCCATAATTGAGGCGCGCGACAAAGTCCTCCGGCGCGAGCTTGAGCGCCGTTGCAAAAGCTTCGGCAGCTTTGTCCGGCTGGCCGAGCATAAGATATTGCACACCCATTTCATTGTAGGCCAATTCAAAATCCGGGGCCTTCGAGATTGCCTCCTTGAACCTCTCGATGGATTTCCTGCTGTCTCCCAGGCGAGCTGATGCAACCCCCTGATTGAAAAGGTCTCGGGCCGGCTTGTTCACATTCGCAAGTATGGACTGCTTTGCTTCAGCACTGGAGTCGGAGGCCGTCTTCCTGGGCTGAAGATAGATTTGCACCTGATAAGTCACCGGTATGGCATATTGCGACGGATTTCCCTGGGCGGGCACAGGACCTGGTGAACCGATCGTGACTGTTTCGAAGGTATTCTCGTACTCGTCGCCGCCGATCACTATGATCTTGTAAAAATCAGGTCGTAAATGCGTAAAGGTAAAGCTGCCGTCGACGTTTGCGACGGTGGTCAACTCGATTGAGCTATCGCTTTGGAGCTTAACAACGAGCTGCATGGCGGATGTGTGTCCACGAGGAAAAAAGATCCGGCCCTGTATAACTTCATTGCCTGAAGTGCCTGTAGTATTTACTCCGTTGAGGCTCTGCGCATGTGAGACTGTATGTGAGCATAAAATAATGATAAGCGTTACTGCTGCCCATAAAGACGAATTACGATTGACCGCAAATTTATCCCACCAGGAAAACATTTTACAGACTCCTTGATGAACAAAAAAAGATCAACACTCGAGGACCAAAAAGTATATCGGCAAGACAGAGGAGGAACAAAGCACTCAAAGTCACCAAAATTTGTTATGAGAGTTGCTCAACGTGCCTTCCGCCGGTGCCGATTCATATAAACCTGATCAGGGAATGGGTTTGCGATGACTAACTTCCTGCTCTTGACGTCGACGGCATAATGTACGCCGTAATGCGGCTGTGACCACCGATCAAATACAAGCGTGTGATCATTCTTCCAAAACAGATCAGAATATGGACGCCATTCCAAGGGGAGACCCTGAATCTCAAATATCTGTTTCGTCTGTTGGTCAGTAACATAGAGTCGAGTTCCATCTACTAGAAATGCGTCATACGTCCGCTTATCATTAGTGACAACGCTCTCTTTCTTGGAACCTGCAGGAAGTGACGTTTCAACCATGGAAAAATCAGAGACAACATTTTCGAGGACCGACTCGAACAACATTACATGATCATGCGCTTTACCTGAGCCTTGTTTGAGTCTTTGTGATAACGGATAGATTTGTATGATGAGCAGGAGCGCAGCACCAAGCATCGGTAGTCTTCTGAGGCTTCTACTGATCATCCAAACTCCAGTTGCACTCTGCGCACGTGGTTAGGAGCCTCGAGAGACAATCGAATTCGTCACATGGGGGCAATTAGATTAGAAGGCAGGGGATAACTCTACGATATTAAAGATATCGCGTCTGCAGATTGCGAGAAAATTACACTCGCATCCTATTTCAACTCGCCCAGGCCGCAATATCAGTTAAGCGTGAACAACAGCAATGCGAAAGACTCTTGTGCGCCTTGATCGGTTAGCTGCGCAGCAGTATTCTCCGCTTCGAAATACCTCAAGTTCCAACACTTTTCCTTCGGTTTGGTATTCAAGCACGTTTGAAGCGGTTGCGGCTTACCCCGTGACCAAAGAATTCCGCTTAATAGTTTGGAGGATAAATATGCGAGCGCTAACTCATTCCTTGCGCGGCCGCAGCTGGCTTGTGGTCCTGGCCCTGTTTGCCGTCAGTTGCTCAAGCCCGTCGTCGCCGGCACCGGACCGACCCACTCCGCCTGCGATCACAGAGGAAGAAGTAAACGAAGCCCAGAAGGCGTGGTGTAAAGGGTTGGTTGACATTGCCACGGCGAGTCGAGATGGTCGTGATTACGTGAAAGAGGCCAACGAGTTCATCGACAAAGTGTACGATTTCAATGGAAGGGGCAAAGTATTCTTCCGGCCAACGCTAGCGTTTACACCGCACGCCTTCAGGACGGACAAGGCCGGCACACTCTCCTACTTTATCGGCGGCAATCCTGCGTTTCCGGGCGACGGCGAGGGGTTCGCACGAGGTCCATGGGTGTCCGCCGACTACAGCAACGCCCTCGGCAACGGTGTCAACGGTATTCAAATCTACGGAGACATTGCTCTTGTTATGGGAACAGTAACCCTGACAGACTGCCAGGGCAAGAAAACCGTGGTCGATAAAGTCTTCGTCTTTCGGAAGCAAGCACCCAGGGAATTAAAGTTGATTATTCACATGTCCGCGAAGTCGAACGAACCGCCGCCGTCGCCGACACCTACACCAATTGCGTGTCCCAAACAGCCCAAATGAGCGAAGAGATCAGGTTCGCGTTCTCGGGTCAGTACGCATTACCGTACTGACCCGATCTCTCTTAGGCATGAACAGGCGGCTTCGTTTTGATCTTTAGAGGTCTGTCCTTATCAGCAGGCGATTTAGATCGGACAAAGGTGCGGGTTGCAGCCCAGGTGCGAGGTCGTAGTTCCTTTAGAAGATCAATTAGATGGGGGTTTGGTGTAGATCGAACACATCCGCCTTTACTCCGTTTGTGCTCTTTTTTCTCTTCGCACTTGGACTGTCGTAAACCACAAATAGTTGCGGTGGTTGTTCCTCACCGGAGACAATCGTTATGCCCTCGGCATGATCCTCGCTCACCCCAAATGGAATTTCCTGTACACGCACTAATTGGTCTGCCCGAACTAAATCTTCACGCTGACTGTTAATCGCTCCCTTCCAGCGGTAGATCAAAGTAGGGCCGTCTAAATTCATTGTCGGCCCGGCCAAAACGAGCAGGTCTTCTCCATGCACACACAATTCGCGAACGCCAAGCCCTTTCAAATCGAGAAAGTGCTTTTTATAAGGACGATCGTCAGGCCCAATGGGATTAAGAGTGAGATGTGATGAATCGCTGGTGTCTACCGATAATTCAAGTACGACTGCCCAACCCCGCACGACCGGTCCTCGCAGTCCAACGAAAACTTTCTCCGCCGTGACTGCCAGTCCTTCAATATCAAACCCGTTGTCCTTACCTGGGATATTAAGAAAAGGCGATAAATGTGAATCACCATTTCCCCCGGCTGTTCTTATCGCGTCGGTCAAAGCGTTGCTTGATGTGTCGTTTGACAAAGTGGAGGCTCGTAGACCCTGGCCTGTTGGACCATCGGCGGATTTAACTAATTCCTGTTCACCTGACTCATTCTCGATGAGCGGAATGCGAGCCAGAATAAAGCGATTGCCGTCGCTTTCGGTTTGGGCCAACTTCTTGATCAGCTTTTCGTCACTCCCGCTATCGCTGCTCTTAACATTCTTGCGTTTGATGCTGTGCGAGCCGATCAGCCAAAGATGTGAATCCCGAAAATCTATTCCCTCAATATCCACTTCCTGATCGAACTCTGTTCCTGCCGCCGGTAAGGTGATCAGATCGGCGAGTGGAAACGACTTGTGATGTTTGAAGGTTCCACCGTCATCAGTAGAGAAGCGCTCGACGCTCGTCGTCTCATCCGAAGCCAGCCACAAGGTTTCCTTGACGAACAAGGCCGCTGAGAGCGACTCCCGCAATTTGCTCATTTCATTCTCAAACAAAACGACCGGGCTGTGCGTTTGAAGTTTCATGAATGAACACCTCAGTGAGAATCATGTAAACGTTCGCGAATTGCGTCTTGACTCTCTAGTTCTGGTCTACGAGACGTATGGCTCAAGAAGTTTTAGCCGCCATCCTTGTTGCCACAGCACGTCATAACGCGCGCGCAGATCTCCGTAAGAGACGGCATGCCACCGTTCTTCGTCGCCCGGGTTCGCCTGCTTAACGAAGGCTCCCGAATACTTTGGTTCACCATTGACCACAGCAATACTCAGCAGCTTCACGCGAACCCCGAGTTCGAGTCGAGCGCCGTAAGCCGCCCGGTAGTCATGTTCCGTACGATCGAAGAAAGGTTCTTCCTCCTCATTGCTGAGCCGCCAAATTGCCGAATAACGCGCTTCCACTCCGTTGCTGTGCGTACTTAAGCGGTGGAGACGGAATCCCTGGTCCCGCTGCGCTTGGTCCCGCGCGTTAAGCGTGTTGAGCGTTTCGCCGATCATCATAGGTCGCCTCTGATCGCTCGGACGCCAGACCCCCGTGTAGCGCGCCTGTCCATCCACAACATACGAAGTCAGCAAGTCGATCCGCCAACCATCGCTATGACGCTTATCGTTCTCAGCTTCGAGCTCAGCTTTAGTTGCGCCGTAGAGTTGAAACTCGCTACCTCCAGTGGGTCGCCATACGGCCGTGTAGCGTGCGCGATCGTCTACGCCAACCGTCTCGAGCAAAGCAAGCCGCCAGTTGTCATTCCAAATCGAGTCGTACTTCGCGCGGTATTGCTCATAGGTCACTCCATACATCTGAATCTCGGCACCGGTGCCGCGCTGCCAGACGGCGGTATAACGAATAGGTCCCTCGTCTAGCGGCCGGCGTACTCGCTGGTTAGATTGTGGAATGCCGCGAATGATCAGCTTCCAGTCGCCGTCGATCTCCGCTTCGTAGTTGCTGAAGGCGGCTGGCATTGTAAAAAATGTGGCCGACGGATTTCCGTTTGACACCGCCATGTGTAAATGAGGGCCTTCAACGCCTATATCGCCGACGAGGGCCAGGCGGGTGCCAAAGTTGACCTGAGCCCCGGGCGACACCAGGGCCGAATCCGTTTTGATATGCAGATAATCGCAGCATAGGTCGTCATCGTTTCGCACCGACACGAAGTTTGTGTCCTGTGGGTTTGGTACGGGGTTAGTAAAACCGTCCTCCGCGTCGCGCACCTTGCCACTTGAGGCGCTATAGATCATTTCACCGTCGGAACCGCCTATTGCGCCATCGCGAACAATATCCCAGCAGAACGCCGCATAGCCGTGGTGGCTCTGAAGTCCCTGGTAACCCTGACCCACGCGCCACACTTCGCCGGGCGCGAAGGGAAGATGCATAGGTGAGTTGAGCGGGAGCGGGATTTTCGGGAGATCGAGAGTCGGGTTTCGAATGTCAGAGACCTCCACAAAGGTCGCCGGCGGTTTGGTATCAAGTTGTCGCCTCAGGCGCGGCGGCAGCGAGGTTGGCCGCACATTGCGAAAGACATAGCCAACCAGAAACGACTCATCATCCCGAAGCGACTCATCATCGGTCAGCCGTTTCGGACCGGCCAATGACTTAATTCGTTCCGCGGAGAGGTCGGTCTTGAATAAAGCGAAGTCGTCGAGCAGACCATAGAATTGTCCTCCAACGCCGTGCGGCTGCGAAAAACCGGATCCGAAGCGCAATGTGCCAACCGGAAGATGATTGGTCGGAACACGAAACGGCCTGTGACCGAGTCCATCGATAAAGACCTCCATTTCGTTGCCAGTGCGTACCAGCGCGACGTGGTGCCAACCATCGCCCGATACGGGGATGTTCATACTTTGCGTGCCGATCATGATTAAGAGGTTCGTTTTACCAGGACTCGTGGGGCTCGATAGTGATTGGAAGTCGCCTTGTCCTACGAAATACCTTCCGGCGCCGTGGACGCTGAAGAATGCCCCGGCATACGCAAGCGGGTACTGCATCAGGAACCTAATCGATATCGTATGGTTGTCTCCGATGAACTTCGAGAACTCAACGTCGCTATCAGCATAGCCGCCCCACGTGCATGCAAGTGCCATGACAGCCCTCCAAAAGTTGGCGTATAGTATCACACGTGCCGGACCCACCACTTGGACCACTTAAAGCCGGGCCACTGCTAGGCGAGCAGGGGGATCACGATGCGTTCATCTGGGCGTATACGCCTAGCGAAGTCCCTTTGACGCTCACTGTTTTTGGATCCAACGGAACCATTGTCAATTCGCAGACGCTAACACCCAGAAGTCAAAATGCCCACTGCGTCATCTTTCATGTGGGGGGGCTCGAAATGTTCGGAACCTACGAGTACAAGCTAGCGAGTGCCCTCGGCGAGACACCGCGATTTAAGCTGCGCCGGCCGCCGCCGCCTCATGGCACGAGAGTGCGCATCCTGTTCGGCTCCTGTATCCGAAAACCGGAGGACACCTTCAACATCCTCCGGAAGATGGCTGATGAAGGCGCCGACCTCATGATGTTCGTCGGCGACAACACTTACTTCGATTTGCACGACGACGATGTAGTGCATGACGCAGACAACGAACGACTGATGATGGGAGCCCACATCCGTTGGCGAAAGGCGCCGGGCATGCGCGAGTTCTGCGGCAACGTTTCAACCCTCGCGATCTGGGATGATCACGACTATGGGAGAGATAATAGTGGCGGCGACAGCCCCACGAAGCTTGAGGCGTTGCGCTGCTTCAAACGCATGTGGGCCCAGCGCCATTACGGGTTGCAGGACGAGCAAGGCATCTTCTCAACAGTGCGTTGCGGACCCGTCCAGATCTTTTTGCTTGACGTTCGCTTCAAGCGCCTCAATGGAAAAATCATTAGCGATGAGCAGATGAACTGGCTTAAGCATCAGTTGATGGCCACCGACGCACCGGTCAAACTGATCGTTTCCGGATCGCAAATACTGCCTGAACTGGCTTCCAGGGATTTTTGGGAGTGCTGGCAGCACAATGCTCCGAAACAGTTTGAAGATCTTTTAACTTTCATCGCCGAGCACCCGATCAATGGCGTGATCCTGGCCACAGGCGACGTCCACCTCGGGCATCTCATGTTCTCACGTGGCGCTCGCCGCCAGGACGGGCGGCGCGGCGGAGACGTATGGGAGCTCACGTCGAGCCCGTTAACGGGAGAAACGGAACCGGGCGCAGTCATGCATGGCGAGAACCGATTTTACGATCCGTATATGATCCAGGAAGTTGTGGAGCCTAACTACGGAGTCATTGACGTCAACCTCGAGCGCGAGGACAAGGAAGTAGTGCTTGAACTCAAGTCAGTAGATGGTTCGCTCGTGCGTGCCGAGGTTGATTTGGAAACGCTGCGGGTGCGTCCACCGCGACCGCCGAAGGTCAGGGCCTTTGGTACAGGCTCGGGACACAGTAAGGCTTTTTTCTTCCGCGGTAACAAATTCGTGGAGTATGACATCGCCGCCCGCAAAGTGATCTCACGTCCAATTCTGATCGACTCGCGTTGGCCGGGCCTTAATTCCGAGTTCAGCGCCGGCATCGAATTTCCCCCGGGGAGAACGTTCTTTTTCAGACACAACGGGTGCAAGGTCTGGGGAATGTCTGTCGCGGCGGATGGTAAAGCGACTTACATCTCCGACTTCTGGAACTGGCCGTTCCTTTATCAGACGGGGATTGACGCTGCACTGCTCTGGACTGACGGCATGGCCTACTTTTTCAAGGGGAAGAACTACATTAAATACGACCTCGCGACGAAACGTGTTGTCGGGAACTTTCCGCAACCGATCGCCAAGTGGTGGCATGACGTGTGGCCGGAAGGCATCGACTCCGCATTCCTCGGACCGAACGGCAAAGTGTTTTTTTTCCGCGGCGATGAATACATTCAGTACGACATTCACGATGATCGCGCCGACGGACCGCCAAAACTAATCGCCAACCATTGGCCAGGACTGACGTTTTAGTTTCTTCCGATCAGCGCGAAGATGACCTGTCTTTTTCTCGGCATGCCTCCCGGTCGGATCGAAATCCGGACATCGATCTTGGAAGGCCGGGACTAATGGCTTTGCAGAAAGCACTAGATACGTACCAAGGTCTTCCTACTCATCGCGGCAGTGATGGAGAGTGCCGGCGTCCCGTACGGGAATCGAACCCGTGTCGCGGCCGTGAAAGAGAAACGATTTACAGGAAGTCAAAGGAAACTTGCGGCATGGATAGCACCGTAAGGTGGTCAAAGGTACTCTAAGGAATTATTAATGGACCCTTAATGGACGCGCGTTAGGCGTCTCTTTGCATTCAAGAGCCAACTCAGGTTTCCCCACAAAAAGCCATTCCACGAAACCAGTAGCGGAGAGTGCTACTTGTGTCTATTCGTGTACAAATAAGTGGACTGACAATGAGATTCATACTAGGACTTCTTTTGGGCTATTGCATACGCGGCAGAAAGCCGCTACTAATAGCGCCCTCACTGGCGAGACGACTCGGAGAGAAAGGCATGCAGGCGACGTACACACCATCCGTGTACTGCGCGAGAACAATTATGTAGTCTTCAGGCTTCATCAACCTCATGAAGGGAGGGTCGCTGAGACGCGGCCGATCCACAAATGACTAAAACCGCAACGGCAATTCGCGCAACGGTAACCAAAAACAAAGCATCATTGCAGAGGCTATTGGCTCTGCTTCTGATTGGCGTTTTCAGTCAGCAACTCTATGCGGCAAACGCGACGGTAATTGTCGACTATAATCAGCGCAAGCAAACCCTCGCAGGATTCGGTGCCTCGATTACCTGGATAGCTTCGGACCTTCAAAATTTTTCTGCGGCTGACCAGACGGCGATCCTGAATACTCTGTATTCAACAACGTCGCCAAGCGCGGGTTTGAGCATTATTCGCGCGGGTTCCATGCTTTGCGAATTCAATCCATCCCCAGCAACATATGACTGGAATCATCCCTTGATTCAAGGGGAGATCTCGTGGATGAACCGCGTGAAATCCACCTATGGAGTGAACCAGTTC
>DASYSD010000003.1:0-220309 GCA_036003745.1 Pyrinomonadaceae bacterium | reverse complement strand
CATTTGCTTCACATTGGCAAAGACATTCGTCAGACACCATCATTCGTCGCGGCTCGCATGCTGCCTCCGAAATGCGAGCCTTGCCAATTTCGGGAGACATGCCGCGGAGGGTGTGCGGGGCGAAGAGTCTTGCAAGGCGCGCTCGAAGAACCGGACTATTACTGCCCAGTCATCCGCGGTGACCATCCTCGACTAGAAGTCGAAATGGCGCCGGCGCGCGATCTGCCAAAGCTTGGCAGCGCCTGCACTACTGTTGTAATCGCTCGTGACTCAGTTTAAGCATCCGAGTCAATACACTCGAAGTGCTCGCACCGAGCATGGCTGAACAGGAAGCCGCGAATGTGGTAGGCAAGGAAGTCGAGTTAAGCCTGAAAGATCCATTAGGACCGGGCAACAACTGAGCGCACTTAAGGACCAAATCTGTCGTTCTGATCTTTTGTCGGAAAAGTCTGCCAAAACTGCAAAGTCTGAAATAGATATCCGTTCTCGCTTAAATTACCCCCACACTCTCGGCACGCCGTATTGCTTCGAGGCGAGTGTGAGCGCGAAACTTTGTGAGAATGTGTTTAATGTGATTATTAACAGTAGCTGAGCTGATGTAGAGTTGATTGGCAATTGCTCTTGTGCTGTGGCCCTTTGCCAAACTTTTTAGGACTTCAACTTCACGAGCAGTGAGGCGTACGTTGATGCCTGACGTGGGTGAAGCAGAAATCATTGATGAGCCGTTAGGAATGTTTCTGGCTTGCCTCCGTACAAATTCGCTTAGTGCCTGTTCGAGTAGCTTCTGCATCTCGCACGGGCGGACAATGTGAATAATATAACGATTTCCTGATTCCTGGTCGCTCGCGATCAAGATGGACAGATTACACCATAACTTGCCGGTTTTTGTTTGAACTCGCAAATCGAAATTCAACAGCCGCCGATTATCTTGCGCTGTGCCCTCAATGACGTAATGTTCGCACGAAACTACGCCCTTCTCAGAGGCCTGAAGAATCTCATGGCACGAAACGCTTATCGCGTCTCCTTCACTTAGCCCAAACAGTTCGGCTGCAGCGTTGTTCCATACACGGATTAATCCGGTGGCGTCAACGGCGAACGCCGCATCCGCTGTTCCGTCGACTTGTATAAGGAATGGTTTCGAGCCCATTGAGGTTGGCCTCAGCGAAAATGACTTGGATAGGTAAATGTCCGCCGGGTTGACAAGGAAGTTAGCGTTGAGATGTTTCTGTGGAGCGATGCTGTTTTACGACAATCCAAATGGATCGGCCTCAAAGCAAAGGCATCAGAGAAGAAGGGGGAACTTATACGTAAACAGCGAACAGGTACCAAAAGTTCCCGCCTCGAAAAATACTTGCAGTTTCTTGATGGTTATATGAGCCTTCAGCCCGCTGGTTCGTTATCGGTAAAACAGTCGGCGAAGGATTCGACTAACTAAACGGTGCCACGATTTGGGGATTCAAGGCCGTGAGGAAAATTTCACGTTATGCCGGACAAGAATTTCATTTAATGACCGAATCGCTTGCGTAAGTTATTGATTCCAGTAATACGCAGATTTCACTTTATGACCGAACCCACAAAGAAGAAGATGAGTCTCCTTACGCTCCTCAGCGTTCACCATAGGCCCCAAAAATTCACACGTGTATTCCTCAGTGGATTAGTCGCGGTATTCGGGGAGATTCATCTGGCCCAGGATGATAAACCCGGGCCGAAACAAACCTGCCTGGGATTGTGCTGGCTATTCACAATGACAAGAGACTTCGAAGGGCTACCGATGCGCCTTTCGTATTGCGCGAGGTTAAGGACTTCTACGAGCTAAACTCGATTCCCGTACCAGCGGAAATCTCCGGGATCCTTAACGAGATACCGCCGCGTAACCATTAAGAGGTCCCAAACATTCGGCGTTGTATCGGGCTAGTGTGACTTCTGAGCGGCAGCAATGATTGCTTCAGCCTGGTCGTTAACCATGGTGTCGAGTTTTGCCTCTTCAATCCCAGCGATACGGCCCAGCAACCTTCTGGCGAAAGAAGCATGACCCGAAAAGTGCCAGCGCGCCATTTCGACCAGAGCGTCCGTCGCTTCTGTACGAAGCAGCTTCAGCAATCTGGGATCGCGCGACTCAGTTAGATTTATCAGTAACCAACCTCCCTTGTTACGGTCAACCCATTTGTCGGATTTAAGAAGAGCGATGAACGGCTTTGGAAATATCATTCTTGCACGCTGTTGAGAGGAGCTGGCAATTACGCCGAGCGCTCTGACTGCGTTGTTGCGGACTCCCGGATCAGGATCGCGCGCGGCCTCAGCAAGATCGGCAATCTGGCGTGCAGACACATTCACGTATCCGAGAAACTCAGCGGCGATGGCGCGGTGTTCAGCGTCCGAAGATGACAAAAGGACGTTGCGAAGCAAATCTTCATTGCCTAATGCAAATTCACGGATCTGTAGCTGCTTCACTCGAAGCTCAGGATTGGCAGAAAGCGCGTAGCCATTGGAGTTGTCTTGTTGAGCTCGCCCAGCCATAACTGCCTTACTCAACGCCTCTTCACTTTCCTGACTGAGCTTCAATGCAGCCGCAGGCAGGCGAACTTCACCCATGGGTGCACGTTTGTGCTTGACCGCAGCGCTCGAGGTCCCCGACACGCCGATGTAAATCATGGAATTGCCATCTTCGTTGCAGCACACTAGCGCCACGTCGGTGGGAGGCTTACCTGTTTCCGATCGAATCGCTTCTTCGATCCTTGATCGGTAGGTGCCCCATTCGCCTTGCTTAATGGGTTCGCCGGCTCTGATAGGCAGGACCGATTGCAGTTTCAGCACGTCAAAGTTCCCATAACCAAAAAAATCAATATTGGCGACTGTCCTTTTGTTATCAGATTGTGAAGCAACAACGAATGAACGTAGGTGGGGCCACACAAGGAAAGTAAGCAGACACAGCGCCGGGAGCATTGAGTTTCTCTTCATATCTTAGACCTCTTCAGTCTACTTGTATTCGTGAGTCGCTCGTCTCTCGCATTCGAAGAGCTACTACGATGCCCGATCCAAACGTAAGTACGCCAACGGCTGTCACTGCCCAAACTATTCCAAACGCATCTGCGACAATTCCCGACAGCAGCGCACCGACCGCATAACCCAGATCGCGCCAGAGTCGATACACACCAACTGCTGAAGCCCGCCAACCTGGGTGCACAACATCGCCAATCGCTGCGAGCAAGGTTGGATAAACGAGTGCCGTTCCCAACCCGAGAAGCACTGCGCCACTGATCCAGAGCAAAAACCGATATACCGGATCTTCTCCGAAAGTCGGTGCTGAAGCGATTAACCAGATCGCGACCGCTTGAATCCACATTCCGAGCGCGATCATCCATTTGCGACCCCACCGATCAGAGAGTGCGCCGGTAGCGATTTGCGCGACCGCCCAAACGGCCGGGTAAGTTGCGGCGAGTATTCCGATCCTGCCTACGCTTAAACCATAAGAGGAAAGAAGGAGTGGGAAGAGTCCCCAAGTCATTCCGTCATTCAGATTATTGACAAGCCCCGCTTGGCTTATTGAGAAAAGAGTCGGATTACGAAAGCTTGTCTCAGCGAACACCTCACTGAATGAACGACTTTTGCTTTCAGTGCTCTGGTGCGCACGTGTTTCCAAGATCGCGTGCTCTTTCGTATCTCTGACAAGAGTGAGAGACAGTATGAGTCCCGCTATCGCGAATGCAATGCCTAGATAAAACGGCACTGGACGTAGACCGAATGTACTCGCAAGGTAGCCCGAAGCCAAGGCTGCAAGTGCAACTGCGCCGTAGCCCGCAAACTCGTTAAGCCCCATCGCAAATCCACGCCGCTTCGGCCCTACGAGGTCGATCTTCATGATTACGGTTGTCGACCAACACAAGCCCTGGTTGATGCCGAGTAAAATATTGGCGGCAGTAACCCAACCCCATGAGGGCGCCCACATGAGGATAAATGGCACCGGCAAGCCGAAGAGCCAGCCCGCAACGAGTAGCTTCTTGCGACCGATAACATCGGAATACTTGCCGGCGAGCAGGTTTGCAATCGCTTTAACGATGCCGAAGCTGACAATGAATGAGAGGATTGCACTCTTGGAAGCGAGGCCAAATTCTTGCTCTGCGATTAGCGGGAGTATGGTGCGCTCTACGCCAACCATGCCGCCGACAAAAGCATTGATGAGAACAAGCAAACTAAACTGCTGGATGTTAACTCTGAGTCCCAGCTCAATGGGCCGATGCGTATCTGTACTTACAGCCATACACGCGCCAAACTCACGCACGACCTTGATTCGTGCGAAGCATCGATAACATCTCAGCGGGTTTTGCTGGTATGTCGCTCGTTAGCTTTGCCACGAAATCGGAGCGGTTCAGATTGAGAATCGAGTTCCAGCGTTTCTCAAAAGCGAGCGTTGACATTGGCTTTCCACTCATTCCTGCACCACAGACAGAGCCAGAGAAGTGCGCGGGGTAGATTTCGAGAGTGTCGGGCAATCCTAAGATCTTATGGTTGAGGCTGTCGTAAAGTTGGCCGGCACTCTCGTAAGTGTTTCCGGGTAGATCGGGCCGACCGACGGCTCCCACAAAGAGAGTGTCGCCCGTGAGCAGAAACCACGGCTCCGGTCCGCGAGTGTTATCTGTAACCAGCAGACAAATGCTTTCGGGCGTGTGACCTGGAGTGTGCAGTACTTTGACTGTGACGTTTCCAAGATCCAGCTCCTGCTCGTCAGCGATGGCCGTGAAAGAGAAACTGACGTCCGCGGAGTTGTGAAGACAGTACTGAGCGCCAGTGGCTTTTGAGAGACTTCGACCGCCGGAAAGGTGGTCGGCCTGAATGTGAGTGTCAATCACATACTTGATCTCCATGCCTTTCGCATTGGCGAATTCGATGTAACCTTCAACATCCCTTGCTTGAGGGTCCACGACCGCGGCCCGAGCTTTGCCCGCTCAACCGAAAACGTACGCCGCGCAGCCGGTGTCGTGATCAAGAAACTGTTTGAAGATCATCGTGGTCTATTCGCCTTTCTTTCGCGGATCGTCGGACGGATTGACGTAGTTAATCTCCCACGGTCCTTCGCCATGAAGTTGAATCACGGTTGCTTCGGATGCCCACGCGAAATGTTTCATCTGTGGCGGAAGAAAGCCGAAAGTTCCCGCAGGCATGGCATTGCCTTTCGAGTCGTCAAACTTTTCTCCCATACCAAGATTGAACTTGCCTGAGATAACCGTGACGTGTTCCACCTTTCCATGCCAGTGTGGTGGAATCTTGTAGCCGGCGGGCATTGAGAGGCGCATCGTATAAACGCCAGGATTGAATGGATTGCCTTCCAGCACAGCGAGCTTGGCACCTGGCGGAAGTGCATTGGGTGCATCCATCCACTTGATGTCTCCTGGCGCGAAGAGTCCGTGATCGGCCGTTTTGGTCTCTTGACTAAGCGCGATGACGACAGCTGCAATGATTACGGCTGTTCCGACAATAATTCGCTTCATTGTTCAGACTCCTTTCTGGTTTCGTCGGGTTTGTTAGGGTTGATAGCTCGCAATGGTAGTTGAGTTTACTGAATTGAAGAAATGAATTGTTTCAATCGTTATGATAGGTACTTACTATCGCTTGAAAGGAGAAGATCACCGATTAAAAGTGTGAACTTTGCATGCGTACTTTGTATCGTTCTCTTCTGTTGTATCCATCGAGAACCGTCGCGTCGATCTACTCGACAGGCTTGGCTGCGAGTTCGTAAACATAAACCGTCCCTTCCTGGACACCAACGAACAGCCTGTTTTCAGCACTGCCAATACTCCTGATGCAGCCTTTAAGACTGAGTTTCCATTGCGGTTCGCCATCTGAAGCTCGAAACGCTGCGGTTTCACCGCGACAGTTGCCGGCGACGATCAATCCTCCCCACACAGTGGGACGTTCGCTGGCCCATTCCGGAGACGACTGTTGCCGCCATCGCAATTTTGTCAGATCAGGATTGAGCGCGACGATGTAGCCCGAGCGCTGAGACCGATTTTCCAGGAATAAAACCAACAAGTCAGTAGTGAATGTTAATCTTCCGACAGGTGTCGCTTCCAAAGTGAACTCCGCAACAGTGGTCCCACTTTCGGCCTTCAGGCTATATAGATGATTGTCGATGGTCCCAACAAAGAGCACATCGTGTTTGAGAGCGAGTGCAGTTGAGGGCCGGGCTGGAAGCTTGCGTTTCCAGATAACCCGACCAGATGTCGCATCGAGCGAGTAGATAAGTCCATCAAGCCCGGTTAGATATATGCGACTCTCATCTGCTATCGGTGATTTGGTTAGCTCACAACTGTCGTTTCCTATGCCGGTGGAAAATTTCCAGAGCAAATCACCGCTTCGAATATCCAGCGCAAACCAATTATCCTGGAAGCTGCCGAAGTAAATATTCGCGCCTATACGAACGATGTCCGTAGGAACGCTGGTGGTCTGATACCTCCAGCGCACTTTGCCAGTCTTCCTCTCCAAAGCATACACGTGGCCCACACCGTCCGGTTCACAGCCATAATCGGTGCCAATGAGGATCAAGTCATCCGTCACTAACGGGTTGCCGTGAAAGCTCCGTTGCTTACCGTCTTTGCGAATATCGTAACTCCACCGCACCTCGCCCGTTGTCTTATTGAATGCAGAGAAGACGCCAGCACAAGAACCGACGAACACCATATCCTCCGCGACCGCGGGAACTGAAAAGACTCAACCGCCCGTATCGTACTGCCACAAGGGTTGTGGCGAGGACATATCGACGGCTTCCGCTTTGCGCTTCATTTGAGCGCAGGTTGGAGTGACAAACACCAACAATAAAACGGGAATAAGTAAGGGGTACGGCTTCATGACCTAATCTCCGAAAACCTATTTCGGTTTTCTTCCGCTTACGATAATCATCTCGGCCGGAAAGCTCATTCCATCATCGGAAAAGAACTGGCGGATGTTGTCTTGCACTTCCTGCGCAACTCGGAGACATTGTGCCTCGGTTAACGTCTTCAACTTTTCTCGCAGGATTTCCGATATTTCAGAACGCATGGCCCAAAATTCTTCGACAGAAATTGGCGCTTCGATCTGGAATTTGAAAATTCGCTCCGAGATATCAGTTGCGCCGGACTTTTTCAGGATGGCAGCGAGCTTGCCTGGTTGAGCGAAACGGAAAGCATCGGGAGCGTCAGGATCAGCAGGAGACACTTCTACATAACGAGACAATACTTGTGTAACGAGGTATGAATATGGATTGAGCTCGCTCTTGTGCCAAACTGCAAACGCCAGCGTACCGCCTGGTTTTGTAACACGCAGCATCTCTCGTAACGCATCTAGTGGCTCAGGAAAGAACATGGCACCGAGCCGACTTACGACCACATCAAATGAGTCGTTTGGGAAAGGCAAAGAGTCCGCAGTGCATTGCCGAAAATCGATGTTTTCAATTCCACGTTCATGTGCCTCGTCTAGTGCAGCGATTACCATCTCTTCAACTGCATCAGTGCACATGACTGAGCCTGTTGGCCCAACGACTCCCGCGATTGTGAGCGATGGCTCTCCTGCACCACCCGCAACATCCAAAACCAAATGCGCAGTTTTAATGCCGGCTTCTTCAATAAGAGCACGCGTTAATGGCGCAAACATTGAGTGGATAGTAGGACTATGCTTCTTCCAGTACTTGGCTGATTGCTGCCACTCATGCAGCGTATCGGTTTGGACCTGAGTCATCATGATGTCAACTCCTCATATCGACTATTCCGACATTCATTTCCTGCGCTGGAAGCGACCCTCACTATAGATTTGGAATTCTTTTTCCGGTTCAGCCAGTTCAAAGACTTCCGTGAATTCATCGGCATTGACTATCTTGTATGTTTCGCGAGCTCGCCAGCCGTTAGGCCCATACTAGTCTCACTTAGAGGATTAGGGAAATGAATTGTTTTGATTGTTACGATAGTGAATTACAATGCATGGATATATGGAGGTTCGAAGTCTCGAAGTCTTTTTGAGCGTAGCTAAGCACTTGAACTTCACGCGTGCGGGCGAAGAAGTCAGTCTCAGCCAACCAAGTGTCTCGGTTCGTATCCGACAACTCGAAAGCGAACTGGGAGTAAAGTTATTCGAGCAACTTGGCAAGCGAGTTGGGTTAACTGAGGCCGGCTCTCTTCTTATTCCTCATGCACATCGCGTCATTGCTGCAATCCATGACGCGAAACAGACGATTGAAGAGTTACAGGGATTAGAACGCGGTTCACTTAGAATCGGCGCCAGCACTACTCCCGGTATGTACCTGATTCCGAAAACCATCGCAAAGTTCAAAGCTCGCTACCCGAAGATTGGGATAAAACTCGGGATCAAAGACACGCGACAAGTTGAGGATGGAGTTGTCCGAAACGAATTCGACTTTGGCTTCGTCGGCGGCCACCTCGCCGGTGATGAAGTAGATGTGCATCCGTGGTTAACGGATCAACTGGTATTGGTTGTCGGTCCTGCTCACGCGCTAGCGCGAAAGAAGTCAGTTAAACTGGAAGACCTCAGAAAAGAGAAATTCATTCTTCGTGAATCTGGCTCAGCCACACGAGCAACGATTATCAGTCACTTACAGCGATTGAATCTGTCAGTCCAGCCGATCATGGAGATGGAAAACCCCGAATCCGTTAAGAAAGCAGTTCAGAGTGGATTGGGGATCGCGTTCATTTCTAAGTTTGCCGTGGAAACGGAGTTGAAAGCCAAGAGTCTCGTCGCTGTCCTGGTGCGCGGTGTTGATATTCGTCGCGAATTAAAGATCGTCTATCGAAAAGACAAACATCTGAGTCGCGCTGCACAGACGTTCATCGCTATGTCACGTTCGACGATCGGACGAGAGTGATCGGAGGTCTGCCATCAGCATTAACGAATGCTGGGTTCAACATTCCGTTTTGCAGCGGCGTCCATCCGTTGGTGAAGTATACGTACGCTGATACCAGTTTGGCGTAACACTCGGGAGAGGTCGCTAACCCAGGTGCCAGCTGCAGCATATTGTTTCAGAGTTCGGTCAGTATCGCGCGAACACTCGAACCATTCCTAAACCGGCTCAGCATCGCTCTAGTGATGCCCGCCAGTTCCGGTCTTCAGCCATTCAGCGCGTAGCAGAAAACTTCCGTCAGTCACTATTCGCTCGCCCACAGTCAAGCCTTCCAGCACCGGATATTGACCATTGACTTCCGGACCAAGCTTCACCGGGCGTATCGCATAACTATTTGCAGTCCTACTTTCTACAAACACAACTTGTTGATTGTTGATGTTCTGCACAGCGCTCTTTGGTATTACGGGCGTGGTGGATTCCGCTCCGCCTAGTGCAGCGAACGTGACATTCACAAACATTCCAATCTTCAAGGCTTGGCCCGGATTAGCCAATTCAATTCTCGCTTGCGCCGTACGCGTAGCGGGATCAAGAGTCGGATCGACGTAAGACACGCGCCCGCGGAAGACGCGTCCGGGATAGGCATCACTCGTGATGCTCGCACCACTGCCGACAAACACTTTCCCAAGATCCTTTTCATAAACCTGGCCCATCACCCACACGCTGGACAGATCAGCGATACGAAGAACCTCTTTGTCGGCTTGAATGACTTCACCAGGATTTGCCGTTCGGCTAATGACCTTTCCCGATACTGGTGCCGGCAGACTCACTTCGGAACTCACTTGAGCGGGTGTTTTGAGTTGGTAAATTCGCTTTTCGTTGAGGCCCAGGAGTATTAGTCGCTGACGTTGCGAGGATACTTCCGACTCCGCCGTCCGCAGTTTGGTGGTCGCCTGTTCCAGCTCCTCTCGGCTGGCAGCACCAATTTCCACTAACCGAATCGTACGCGCATGGTGTTTGTGATGCTCATCCAAGTCTGCCAAGGCGTTGAGATAACGGGACTGAGCCATCGCCAGTTCGTCACTGAACACCACGGCGACGGTCTGTCCCTGACTTACGTTTTGGCCCAGTTCGGCTGAAACGCGCCGAAGAATGCCGCCTACAAGTGAAACGACCGGCGTGGTCCGGTATGCATTGGCTTGAACTACTCCAGTCGTCACTTGCCCGGGTGCCGCGCTTCCTACAAGCATCGCTTCACCAACTGCTTGAGTCTTGATCCCGGCACGCTTCGCTGCTTCAGGATCAATGGATATGGTTGGTTCTGAAGTTGGTGACGTTGAAGCTGACGGTTCGGCTCCGATATTGCGCGGCGTTGGCACTGGCTGTCCAGCACCGCTTGAACCAGATCGCAGCAACAACCAAAGGATAATGGCGATGGCAGTTATTGCTAAAACACCGACCATCGTGACAATCGCAGTTCGGCTTCTCCGATTAGGGGAGCCTCCCTTAACGTTTCCCGTGTCTGGTTTTTCTTCAGGATTGTTGCTCATTTTTTGATTAAATTCGGCGAAGCGGTTGCACGTTCAATTTCGACGCGCGCCTGATAGGTATTAACCAGTGCTTCGATATAACCAGTCTGCGTTTCAATGAAACGTCTCTGTTCAGCAATAACATCCAGCAAAGTCTTAGAGCCAAGCTCGTAGGTTTGTCGTATGACGTCCAAATTAGCGTTCGCTTGTTCTTGAACGCCAACTCGGTATATCTCAGCAGCTCGTGCCGCGCTTTGATAACGCGCGAGAGCCGATGCGACCTCTCGCTGCACCGTCAATTCTGCAAATTCACGACGCTGTGTTGCGGCCGCTTTCTCCGCGACCGCTGCGGCAATCGCACCTTGATTGCGATTCCGAACCGGCAGGTCGAGCGTGACACCCACGGCCAGAGAATGAAATCTTCCCTGAATCGGAACTAACTCTCCATTGGAATTGAAACCTTGCTGCGGAAATCCGAAATTCATGAGTTCATACTTCCCAGTCAAACTCGCATCCAGTCGTCCTTGACTCCGCGCCTGAACTATCCGTGCTTCGGCCAAATCTTCCAGGGCACGCGCTGCTCTGAGATCAGGCCGCTCACGAAGAGCGATATCTTTCGCAACGACAACGGAAGGAACTGGCTCAATCAAATGGTCCAAGTCTCCACGCAACCGCAAAGGCTCTTCCGGGCTCATGCCCATGAGATTGCGAAGCTCAAGCATTGCCACTTCAACTTTGCCTTGACCGCTTTCTCTCATGAAGCGGATGCGATTCACCTCAACCAGGACCATGTTCTGCTCCAGAGGTGCCGTGCGACCTTCGGTAACACGAGCAGCCACCAGCCGGTATCCTTCATCCGTCGTCGTAAGCAAGTCTTCCGTAAATCCCAGTTTCAACAACTCACCCAAAGCTTCACCAAACTTTGCGCGTACTTCAGCCGCGAGAAGTCGTTCCTGATCTGCGAGCAGACTTTGTTTCAACTCTAATTCGCGTTGTGCTACCAAAATGCGCGCCGAGCGCCGCCCGCCCAACTCGAGCGGTAACATAGCGCCAACCATGGTGTCGTTGTCTGAACCGTTGACCTGTTCCTTGCGTTCTATTTCGAGCTGAGGATTCGGGCGGAGAGACGCCTGCTGAAAGAGACCACGCGCAGCTTCCAGCTCACTGCGAAACGCCGCCAATTCACCGTTGTGGACGAGGGCATAACTTACAGCATCATCGGCAGACAATCCGTTACTTGGATCGTAATACCGAGAGATCGACGATTGCGGATTCTGTTGCGCCGGTATCACTGGCGTTACCTGCGCCATTGTTGATTCTGGAGCGGACAGTGCTTGAATCGTCAGGATCAATAAAGCAACTAACAACTTCCTAATCATGCGAAACCTCATTTAGTTCAATTTCGGCGTCCGTTGCTGGCGCAGCTGGTTCAAAAGAATCACTGCGGCGGGCCTCTTCAGCACTTCGTTCTCTTTCTTGTCTCACCAATTCGCGCGCGCGTAGTGAATAGAAAATTGCCGGCGTGACAATAAGCACATGCAGAAGACTCGAAACCATTCCTCCCAACACCGGAGTTGCAAGCGGTTTCATTACCTCCGACCCTGCGCTTGTGCTCCACATAATGGGTAAGAGGCCGGCTACCACTGTTGAAACCGTCATCACTTTCGGACGTAGCCGTAGTAGAGCGCCTTCGATTACCGCTTCTTTCAATCTCTGGCGCGTTAGTGTTCCGAGTTTCTGCTTCTTTCGCTCCACTGCTTCGTTGAGATAGATGACCATCACCACGCCGGTCTGTACCGCTGTACCAAACAGCGCGATAAATCCAACCCACACCGCAACGGAAAAGTTGTAACCAAGCAGCCAAAGCAGATACACACCGCCTGTGAGTGCAAACGGAACCGCCATCAATACGTGGGCCGCTTCCAGCACCGAGTGATAGGTGATGTAGAGCAGTCCAAAAATGACAAGCAGCACAATTGGAATAACAATCATCAAGCGTTGTCGCGCACGCTGTTGGTTTTCGTACTGACCGCTCCAGGAAATGTAGTAACCGGTAGGAAGCTGCACCTGACGAGCAATCGTGTCTTTGGCTTGATCAACAAAGCTACCTACGTCGCGCCCGCGCACATTCAGGAGCACGGTGCCTCGCAACAATCCGTTCTCGCTGGAGATCATCGTTGGACCTTCAACCGTCCGGATCTCGGCCAACTGGGCGAGCGGAATCGGCGCTCTGGTTGACGACGAGATCGGTATCTCCCCAATAGCTTGAGCACTGCCACGAAACTGCGCCGCATAACGCACGCGAACGGGAAAACGTCGCCGCCCCTCGATGGTCACCGTTAGGTTCGTTTCACCAATTCCTTTTTCGATCGCATCCTGGATCATGCTGACATCTATTCCGTATCGTGCCGCGGCGGTACGGTTGATCTTTATGTCGACGTAGGGCGCACCACTAATCTGTTCCGGATATACGTCAACCGCGCCTGGCACTGTCTTCACAACTTCCGCAATCCGGCGGGAGGTCTCTTCGAGCGCCTTGAGATCGTTGCCAAAGATCTTGATTCCCACTTGGGATCGAATGCCGGTGGTCAACATGTCAATGCGGTTGATGATGGGCTGTGTCCAGATGTTCGTTACACCAGGCATTCGCAGTTTCTCATCCATCTCAGCGACCAACTTTTCGCGAGTCATCCCAACTCGCCATTGCTCCGGCGGCTTTAGATGGACGATCGTCTCGTTCATATTTACCGGCGCCGGATCAGTAGATGTCTCTGCTCGTCCGGATTTACCCACTGCCCACTCGACCTCAGGAAAAGTCTTTAAAATCTCGTCCTGTTTGCTCGTTAACTTGAGCGCTTCATCAATTGAGATCGCCGGATCGGTAACCGGCATGTACATCAGATCGCCCTCATTCAGTGGCGGCATAAACTCTTTGCCAATGCCGGTAGCGAGTATCAGTGCGCCCATGAAAAGAAGAGCTGCCAGTGAAATTGTGATAAGGCGATGATTGAGAGCAAAGGAAAGCACCGGCCGATAGAGCGCCTGGAGAAAACGCATCACCGGATTCGCTTGCTCCGAGTGAAACCTACCGCCCAGCAGAAACGTGCAGAGCACGGGCACCAGTGTGACAGCGATGATTGTCGCCGCCGCCATGGCGAACGTCTTGGTGAAGGCCAGCGGATGAAATAGTTTTCCTTCCTGACCAGTCAACGCAAATACAGGAATGAACGCGAGGATGATGATCGCCATCGAGAAGAAGACAGGCCTGCCTACGAGCTTTGTAGACTCCAGCACCGTCTGCCAAACACGACGCCGGTCTTTTGGATCGACTTTGTTCTTCTCGAGAAAACGAAACGCATTTTCCGTAACAACAATACCTGCATCCACCAGCACGCCGATCGCGATCGCGATTCCGGAAAGCGACATCAGGTTGGAGCTGATTCCCATGTACTTCATGAACAAGAAAGAGATCAGCACCGCGAGTGGCAAGGGGATCGTGACGATGAGGATGGACCGAAAGTGAAGCAGGAAAATGATGTGGGCGAGCGTTACCAGCAATAACTCTTCAATCAATGCGCGCTTCAATGTGCTTGTGGCACGGTTGATGAGCTGAGTCCGGTCATAAAAAGGAACCAGATGCACACCCTGCGGTAATCCAGACTGTAGCTCAGCAATCTTCTGCTTCACTGCATCGATTACTTCGAGCGTGTTGACACCATAACGCGCAATAACGACGCCGCCGACTGTTTCCTTACCGTTCTTGTCGAGAACACCCGTACGAAACGCATTACCGAGCTTGATGTCAGCCACGTTGCGCACGTAAATCGGCACGCCATTCGGAGCGCCTATCACTATATTCTCAACATCCGCTACCGACCCTATCAGGCCGACACCGCGCACTACGGCCCATTCGCCCGCTTGTTCAACTACATTGCCGCCGACATTGTTGTTCGACCGCTGCACAGCTTCGACTACTATTGATAAGGGAATCGCGTACGCTCGCAGCTTATTTGGGTCGACGTCTACCTGATACTGCTGAACGTAGCCACCGACTGATGCGACTTCAGCCACGCCCGGAACAGAATTGAGCTGATAGCGAACAAACCAATCTTGCAGCGTCCGCAGATCGCGCAAGTTCATTTGATCGCTTTCAATCGTGTACCAGAAGATTTGACCTACGCCCGTCGCGTCTGGACCAAGTGTTGGCACTACACCTTCAGGTAGCTGCTTCGTAACCAGATTCAGTCGTTCAAGGACTCGCGTTCGAGCCCAATAGAGGTCAACGTTGTCTTCAAAGATGACGTTGATCATCGAGAAGCTGAACGCCGAGCTCGCACGCACCACCCGCACACCAGCCAGCCCCTGAAGGTTTGTAACCAAGGGATAGGTCACCTGATCTTCAACCTCTTGAGGAGAACGCCCGGGCCAATCAGTAAAGACAATTACCTGGTTGTCCGAGAGGTCAGGGATTGCATCGATCGGCGTACGCAAAAGGGCCCAATAACCCCATATTGCAAGGGCAAGATAGAGCACTACTACAAGACCCCGGTTGCGTAAGCAGATTTCGATCAGGCGATGAATCATGTTGTTAGATCAGTGACTTCCGTTAACTCTAGTCATTGAGCCGTTATCGGAAAGGTCGCTTGTCCACGTCCTTTTGGCCCGTCGTAAGTGATCTTGACTTGCCATTCGCCTGCGACTTGGATGTTCACCTTCCCACGATAGACTCCGGGTGTTTCTGTTGTGGTGAATGTAGCCGTATCGTTCATCTCTGACATCGTTCCCATCTGCGGCATATGAAAAGTCAAAGCGACTGCACCAACGTCCACAGGCTTGCCGGAAGAGTCGCTGAACGTGAGCGTGAACTCACTGTTGCCGTGCTTAAGCACACCATCACTTGTTGCCAGCGCGACTGTCAGGTTGTTTCCGGCCGGCGCGCTCTTAATCACCTTTCCTGTATCGGTGGTTTTAGACCCACAGGCCGCGATGATTAAACCAAGAGCAATCAAACTCATTACGATCACTACTTTCGTCATTTTCCTAATCCTCCAAAAGGAACACACGGGTTACCGAATCCGAGCACCAGGAATCGGACTTTTCCCACGGCGCTCAGAGCGCAGATAAGTAATCGCAGCAGAGTTCTAATCTTGAGTGATCGTTTCTGCGAGTTGAGAGGTACAATGCGGTCCGCTTACACAAACGTACACGTTCCTCTATCGCTGAACGCTCAACGGCGAGAAGACACACTGCGGCGTTGTAGGCGTTAGATCAGGAGTGCGAGATTTCGAATGTATGCGGGATGTGAGTCGCCGGGTGGTCCATGCGAGGGACCGAATAGTCGACTCCTTAAGTGTGAGGTCAGTAACACTTGCGGACTGGGCGGATACGATATGAGCGTAAGCTGCAATTGCGGAGCAAAGCGAACTCCGTTGGTGGGAGCCGTTCCCTCCTTTGAGCAATTCAGTGCACAACAGAGGCGTGCCGTTGCCGTATGAGCATCTCTACTTGGCATGAGCGCCGCTTTGCAACAATCCATGTCGCCCATTGCATGGTCCATGCCGCAGGATTGCTCGCCAAATTGCACCGGAACGCCGCCAAACGCGCTACCGCTTAGCATCAGTACCAATATTAGAGATGTTAGCCGTATCCGCATGACTTTGCTTACTCTATGGACGGACTGTTTACCTGTCAAGGCGACTTGGGCCAGTAATCCGCGCTAATTGATGATTTACGTTTACCGCGCAACCCGTCGTCTCACGATCCTTCGCTTGTGAATCGCAGCTCTTCATAACCTTTCAGTTACTGACCGGCTTCGTAGTGCTCAAGGTGTTGTAAACAGCTCCCGCCGTCGCGCACACGAGCGCTACGAACGCGGTAAAGAAAGTGCCCCCAACGAGAGCACCTCCCCAACTGATGGTTCTTCCAATCCGCGAAAGCTCGATGTGAACCATGTATGTACCAATAGTGGATGCCGCATCGGGTGCGATGGCAACAAAGCCCGCACAGACGACGTAGCTCGCCGCGGCCACTATGGCTCCTGTGATAGTTAGTGCCCTTACATTTAACATGACGTTCTCCGCGTTAATTAAACCGACCCTGATTTTTGCCAGGGTTTGGGTGCCAGGTCTATGTCAGGCCGGTCTCCGATTTTGCAAAAGCCATACCTCTTTATAGGCTTACAACAGGGCATTTTTGGTAGGTTTTGACCAGAGATGGTCTTGGAATCGAAAAATTTCGCTTTGTTGAGTGGGAAATTCCGCAATCATGATAGGGCATCCCGAATAGATGAATCGGCACCATAAATGGGAGCTTTGAACAGCAGATCTATTAAGGCGCCAGCAACACGTAGATGAAGCACTGCTCACAATGCAACGTTGAGTTTCCTGAGCACTTTCAGTTCTGTGGCTCGTGCGGGCGGGCGTTAACGAGCTCCTTAACAAGTGATCAGGACTCTACAATTCCTGCGGCATCACCGATTCCTCGTACTCCGCCCCGAATTGCGACATCGGTTCCTGAGACGAGGGCTCTGACTCCCCAGGAGAAGCCGACTCATCCAGCCAGCGAAGCTAAAAGCGCTCCTACACTGACCATCTTGTCATCGTATAGTGAGCCCGAGACTCCTTCACAGTTTCGCTGGCAGCATGGGCTTATTGTCGGATTCGTGCTGCTGCTGTTTGTTAGTCTCCTCGGAATAGGTGGTTGGTACTTGTGGCAGCGGCCGCTCACTCAAACCTCACAATCGAATAACTCTACTCCTGGTCCCACCGCCGAAAATCTGTCGACTGCGCCTTCGTATCGACCAACACCCGCGATTACTCCCCAACAAGCACCCATCGTCAGTAATCCGGAGGAAGAGATAAAGCAACTACGAGAGAGGCGCACCGGAGCCAAGCCTTCAGAAGGTGTTGAGATCATTTCGGCACTTGAGCAAGCGGAAAAGAAATATCCGACTGACTATCGCTTTCCATATGAGCTTTCGAAGCTCTCAATCAAAGGAAGCGTCTCACACCACGAGGCATTTGAGCCGTTGGCTCGCGCTGCGCAAAAAGCAATCGATAACGGCCAGGCAGATGAAATGTTGAATAGCTTTATGGCTGACAAAGACGGTGACTTCCACAAGCTGTCGCGCGGGCATCATGAATGGGAAGCAATTGAGCAGGCATTACGAAATAAGGACAAAGGTGTGCTGAAAGCAAGCGCACATTGAATGGCTTACCAAGCATCGCTTCCTTTTATAGTTGATTTCTATTCCTTGAATTCGAGAGCACAAAAAACTCTCCGATGACAACACAGATTAAGAATTATCCTTTCGAAGTTCAGATTGCGCGTACGACGCCCTCAAGTGTCGTGCTCGCCGATCAGATAAAGAGTCTCGATTGGCGTGTTCGAAGGGCTACGCGTAAAGGGGCGGCATCGGCAGACGAGCTGGCGGATGTGCGTGCTAAGATTTTCGCGCTCATTGGATAGGCTACCATTGTAGTCTTAACCCATAATTGACAAGGATGGGCAGGAATTAAGTCTCGGGATTTCTAGAGTCACAATCACCCGAATACTTGCGCCTCCTGATTTCGTCAATCATTGCTTACGTGAAGGAAGCAACCAAAGGTTCTCCTCTGCTCGGAAGCTCGACGCCGTTCCTCCGCCAGCTGCAACTGCATATTGGCAGCTATTTTCTCGTGACCAATCAGCGCCGTGACCGTTATATCATCGACGTAGATGGGATTGAGAGCTGAAGTTGATGAAAGAGTTCAGCAACTCCTCCGTACACGACGATTAATTTTTGCGGATCGATGCAATGAGTCACAGGCATGAAGTCAGGCACCGCGCAACTCCTGGATCATTTTGATGCGCGCTTGTGCTTCCTGACTAAATTGCTTCAGTTCTTCCACTGACAGCAATCCTTCGCCGATGATATTGGCCAGCAGTAAGAACGCGTTTGATCGACGCGGGTCATCGAAGGCAGCCGCCATTCTTTTATCGTGATCGCGAATCAACCGGTACACTCTGCGATAACAATCGTGATAGTCAGTTTTACACTCAGCGGCCTCCCGCACTACTTCAAGCACTCGCTTACAGAACCTTTCCAAAGCAATGCTATGGAGGCGACGGAAAACCCGCCAATCCGATTCATGGATGTCCATCTCTTCTACCTTTCCGATCGTCTAGCCTCTTCAAGTGAGCGGCTAATAACATCACCTGCGACAATATGCAGATGATTCAGGAACGCCGACGTAAAGATTGCCATCCAGTATCACCTGATAGCCACCCGTTGCCGAATCTCTTTGCCTGTGACCAACACCAAGTGCGGCGGGATAAGGCTCATGGCTCTTACGGTTGCGGTGGTCAGGATCGGGCTAAGTGTTCCAATGATCCCTGCACGATGGCATCTCGAAATGCGATGCGTCTTCGGTGATTGTAATGTGAGTTATTGGGCGGTGAGGAAAATTTCAAGTTATGCCGGACAAGAATTTCATTTAATGCCGGAACTGTCCTCGTAAGTTATTAATTCCGGTAATGGGCGGATTTCACTTTATGGAAATTTGTCCGACATAAAAGTGAAATCTGTCCATCATTAAATGAAATTAAACGTGATTCTATAACATAAACGCACCTCGGGAAGGCAAGTGGCAGATAAGCTTATAAATCGTCGTGAAACCTGACGTTAATTCTATGTAGCCTGGGAGAAAAGCCTTGGACCGACGATAGGAATCTCTCGGCGTCGCAAGTAAAGAACCACCAGACTTCCCAAAAAGATTGTTATTGCGAGACCAAACAGTTCACCACGATCATCAACCGCGGGTATCGTGAACCCCAACTTAGTGAGATGAGCGAAGATTGCCCCACAGGCCGTTCCAAACACCAGTATCGCGCCGAATGCGACGCTACGCCGTATCAGTAAAAACATGGACGCGATCAACTCGACAACACCAGAGCCAATGCGCCCCCAGGGCTCGGCTCCAAGCGTAGTAAAGATATAAACAGATTCTTTCGCGCCAGTGAATTTGAAGAACAAAGTTTGTAAGAGGATCACCGCAACAATAATTCGGACTGTCCAATCAAGTATCTTCAAAACCTTCGACTGTGGCATAACAGAAAGCTCCTCATTCATAGTTCCTGCAATTCAGATGCGTACTCAGAATCCAGCTCTACGAGTGGCGGCTCTTCACCTGACGTTCCAACGCGCCGCCGCCATTTTTGAGCCACAAGGCTGGCGAGTGTCCTCAAAGTAACTGGCCTTATTCCCTGTTTAAGATTTTGCGCGCCAATCTCAAAGGCAATGCGCCATTGCTGAAAGAGAACTCGATACGCGGTAGCGAGATTATTTCGGGGATCGTAGATATGTGTGGCCTCGGAAGTGACTCCGTTCAGTTCAACCACCTTAAAGTTTTTGCCTTGTTTGAAATCGGCGAGTGAGGGTGTCCGAATATCAAAGCGACCGAAATAGAAGCCATCGAAACCGCGGGCCACGCGATCGATAGCGGCCTCCAGCGCCTCAGTCTTAATCTCGTCGCCGTCAAGGAAAATACACCCGCGACAATGCGTGCCGATTTCAATCAACTGCACTGGTTCATCTTTTCCGGGGACGCTCCAGAGCCGATCCCTCTGTGCCTCAAAATAAACACGAGCCATGCACACAGCTCGATCATCCTTGAGGATTAAGTTCTCTAAAGTTTGTGCGCCGTCGCCCGTCACACAGGGAAACTGCTTTCTCGTGATTGAAAAGATGCGACCGGTTGCGGATTCGGGATATCGGTAATAGAAGACTCCGAATTCAAATCCACCGACGTATTCCTGAATGATCACATTGACGTGTGAGTTCAGATAACCGCTTAGTTCAGCTTCTGATCTGATGACAGCGACTCCCGCGCCTCGTTCTCCTGCGTCGGGTTTCAAAACGACTGGAAATCCATTCGCATGTTCGCGCATGAATGAATAAGCGGATTCAACTCTGGCACGATGACTGAGACTGCCGACAATTAGCCGTGAGATCCCGACAAAGGAAGAGGAGTTCCTGGCCAGGCTTTGAAGAATCTTGCTCTTCGATTCACCAGTAAATCCACCCTCCTCGATCGCGGGATTGGCACAGGTAAAGAGTGTGGGACTGCGATACTTTAATCCCAGATAAATTACGTAAAGAACTACCGGCGGATAGAAAACCCAGGGCGGCCAAAACTCCCAGCGGGTAAACCTGCGCCAGCGCCCTACTAACAATCGTCGTCCACGAAAACTCGACAGTCGAAGCAGTAAGCTCAGGACAACAAAAACCACCAGAGCCGTTATGGCGATCCTTAACAGCACAGATTGCTGAGTCATTAAAGCTGACTCGATCACCTCGCGCCCAAGCAGCATTGAGGCACCCACTAACAGAGGCGTCCAAACAACCGCGGCGATAATGAAATAAAGAGTGAACTTTATTAGGTTGGTATCGAGTAGCCCTGCTGCGAAGTAAGTCGGCAGTCGAGTTCCGGGAAGAAAGCGGCTCACAAAGATCGCGAGCATCCCTCTGCGTTGAAACCACGCCGAACACCTTTTCACCTCCGATTCGCGTAGAAACCAGTTCAGTGGAGCTCGTCGGAACAGAGCTCGGCCAAAGAGTCGTCCAGCAAGAAACAGCAACACATCGCCGATGACAATCCCAACCAAACAAGCAATCGCTGCGAAGCCGAAATCGATTCTCCCTTCCGCCGCAAGCACTCCGGCCCAAACACAGGTCAAGTCCTCAGTTATCAATGTCGCGAGTGCCAGGAGAACAAACAGAAGCAGAGCCGTCGGCCCCATAGCTTTGGAGATGGCCGCGCTTGGGTTGAAAGGCTCTAATGAGAGTACCAGCCGTTGCGGGTCCGCGTTAGCCTTAACTCGCGCCTGACCTTTGTCGACGCGAGCGAGAAAATCCAGCGCCACAGAAGCCTGTCTTCCTGGTCCACTGAATACATAGAAATGGTTTTCGTCGGGGAAAAGTGCCAACTCACTCTGTGGCACAAGTCGATAACTTTCACGTGCTGCTTCGACGGGCACCATCACATCCTGCGATCCATGGATGATCAACATCGGGCTGCGATAGTTTGAGAGGATAAATCGAAGAGGTCGCTGATCGGTATCGTAAAAGTTCCGTGCGTACGGGAGATCGAGCATCGATCGATCCAGCCAACCGAAGTGAGGAAGGCCTTTGTTGAGGGACCAAAGAAGAGCCAGTTGCGCGCCGTGTATCGCGTGATTCAGATGATAATTCCCCAGCAACTCCATTTCCTGCACTCCAATTCCCGAGAGCATCGTTAACGATGTCACTCGATCGGGTGCAATATCCGCGATGTGTAGAGCAACCCCGCCACCCATACTGAAACCAACAAAGTGCGCTTGTCGCACATGTAACTGGTCCAGCAGTTCCAGCACGTAACGTGCCTGCGCTCGATTCGAATAGTCGGGAATCACGTGTGAAGAAGAACCGAATCCAGGAAGGTCAGGCGTGATTACGCGATAATGCTTTGCCAGCGCCGGCGCCAGTCTGATGAAGTCTCGATGATTTCCAGGACTGCCGTGCAAAAGTACCACGACAGGAGCGTTCGCAGTCGCGGCAGACTGGTAGTCTCGGTAGGCTAGACTAACAGTTTGATTGGTAACCTCGTCATGATAAATCGCCGGTACCGAAAACACCGACGTCTCGTTCTCAACAGTTTCGGCAACACGCTGCCAGCGCACAAAGTATGACAATCCGAGCAGAATCAGATAGACCAAGAGGATTCGCCACTTCCACGCGGCAATTTGTTTCAGGATTCTCGTACCGATTCTCATCGCTGACTAAGAAACGAATGGATGCGAAAGATCGAAAGCGTTTCGCGGAGTGCCGCTATTAGCTGATGAATCTCCTGAATGGCAAAGGGGCGATCAGTTTCTATGAGAGAGTCGCGTTGCCGGCAGTTGTAATCAATTCGACCCGACTCGAGTCCGCTCAAGAAAGTCTTGTAAAAATCGAGACAGGTTCGTACATGCGCGCCGACACTGGAGCGAGGTGAGAGCACACTCGTTTTGGCGTATACCTCGTCATCAAGCCGTTCGAGCAGACGCATGCCTTCTTCAAGCAAAATTATGCAGCTAGTGATCAAACGACTCTCCTGGTGCATAGCGATTCTCTTCTTAAGTCTCCACTCCAAGAGGGTTGAGTTGTGCGCTAACAGCTGACCATAGTTCTGCCGCGAGGAGTCTCCTATCTTCGTTAATGATCGGTTGTGCTCCAAACGTCAGGTGAGCTTGAAACTCAGACAATTGCAACAGCCTGAAGAGGTGATCAGGAAAAGTCATGGTGCCCCACCAGCAAACAGACTCTCGAGCGGGTCGCTCGTGCGGCGCCACATGGTACCCGATGCTCGCATAGTGAACAGGCATACGCTGCCGTGCCGCGAAATCAAGCATCGATGATTTGAACGGTAAAGGTTTCCCTCCCCCGGTACTCGTTCCTTCTGCAAAAACAACCAATCCCAAGCCATGGTCCAGCGTTGCCTTTGCAGTGCTCATTGCCCTCAGGAGATCTCTTTTCCTTTTTCTGTCGATGAAAATTGTGTTCATGCTGGCGGAAATCAACCCCAGGATGGGCCATCTGGCTACCTCGCTTTTAGCGACGAAAGCGCAATTCAGTTGAGACCCAAGCACCACAATATCGACGTAGCTAAGATGGTTTGCGATAAGCAAGAAGGGACCAACAGGCGGGGTATTCCTGACGTGAATAGACAAGCCCATGATCCAGGCTAATGCACGTGCCCAATCGCTGAAGTTTCGATTTCGCCATCGAAGCGTTCGCCGTGGTGACATTAGGAGGAACGGAACACCAGCCAGCCACCGCAGATAATAAAAACAGGTGACACAGCACAGAGCAATCAGCCTGATTGTTGCGCGTAACAACTTCATCAATCGGCCTCAAGGCGCGAAGTACATTCTCCGGGTCACGAAATCCATCGCGTCGATATCAAACAAAACCAGAAAATCGATGGTCTTAAACACGCGGTCGATTGCTGATGGACTACACACCTTAGCCCCAATCGATAGATACATTCTGAATAATTTCGGAATCTCAACTTCGCTCGATCCGCGTGGAACTGAAGGACATTCAAATCCACTCCCTGTTGGGATGAAGAATGTCGGATGCATATGACCGCCGTTGATAAGCTGATCCCACAGTTCGTTACCATCCGCTGGTTCTTGGCTGGTAAGTGAACAGCAACCAAATAGAAAACGCTTTCGTCTCGCTTGTACGTATTGGGCCAGTCCCTTCCAGAGCAGAAAAAGAACTTGCCTGTTTCGATGGCTTTGAGCGATGCAGGCCCGGCCAAGCTCCAGCGCCTGGTTAAGCACTTCTTGTGGTAGGTAGTTCAGATCGAACTCGCTGGCAGAATAAAAGCCCCCTGCATGTTTAGCCATCTCGATCGTTCTTAGACGATAAGTACCAACCACGTTTCCGTTAGTCTGATCGGTGACGATGAGATGATCGCAGCTACCGTCAAATTCGTCGCGGTCGCGTCCGGTTCGAAACGACGAATCGAGTCCTTCCCCCAGCTCCAGATTGAATACCTCAAAGCGCAGTTTCAGTGCTGCATCGATCTCCGCAATTGTTTCTGCCAAACGTATGACGTACCTGCCACTCGCAATTTCGAACGGTGTTTTTTCAGAAACACGACGCGAAGGTTCAAGTGAAAGAATAGCTGTTGAGACCATTTCCATTCCGCTGGCTTACTTTATACATAGCAATACCAGATAAGCCTTTTCGTTTAGACTTCATTCACTGTCGTTCAGGTTGCGAATCATAAAGAACCGCACGCCGAATGCGATCGCTAACGCGCACGTCGTGATGACGATGACAAAGCGTGGTCCTATTGCCGACAAAGCCTGTCCAATCAACAGTGGAATAAGCATTGAGCCCGCGCTTGCGCCGACGATAAACCATCCAGTCACATGGCCAGTCAGCCTCATCCTGCATCCCGCCAATGAAAGCGTCGTCGGGAAGATCGGAGCCATTGAAACTCCGAGACAAAACGTACCGACAAAGACAGCCGTCAATGAGCTCGGGCTTGCGAGTATCAGCGCCAGACTAATGAGACATCCAGCAAGGCTGCTCATCAGAACAGATTCAGGACTTATGCAAGCAACGACAGGGATCGTCAACATTCGACCAAGAGTAAGCGCGCCCCAAAATAGAGACGTGAGATACGCTGCTGTATTTGCATCGCTCAATCGAAGCGTTGTCGCATAGGTATATATCCAACCGGCAAACCCAACCTCGGCCCCGACGTAAAGAAAGAGAAAAAGACCAATTAGAAATACTTGTTCAGGTTTAGCCGCTGCATGTCCTCCAGTAACGATTCGCACCGTTGGAATCGGACTCGGCAATCTCAGGAAAACCAGGCTGACTGGCATAAGCAGCAAAGCCAGAAACAGGTAGCTGTGTGTCGCCGGCAGTCTGAATGAAACGGATTGAGCCACGATAAGGGGCGCAATGAGAGCCCCCACTCCGAACAGCGAGTGCATAGCGTTCATGAATGGTCCAACGCCCGTTCCGTGTGCCCATCCAAGCAATGTGTTCGCTCCGACATCGAGCCCGGATTCAGCGGCGCCGAGAATGAGCATCGTGATAAGCAGCAACCAAAGTCCGGGCGCCAGTGGAACAAGTGCCATCATGACGGACATGGTGAAAAGCATCGCAGCCATGATGGGATTGCCCGATCTCCGATCAAACAGCTTTCCACTGAGAACTGAGCCAAACAGATAGCCCGCCGAGCGCGCGGTAAAGACGTAACTGATTGCGCTCAAGCCAACCTGAGCTTGATCCGCCAAACTCGGCAGCGTCGGGCCAAGCAACCCCGTCGTCAGACCGAGGAAAACGAAAGCGACAAAGTAAGCGGCCGTGAGTCGGTAAGTGCTTGCGCGGCCTGACATCGGCACAGATATGACGGTCGAGCTCATGACATGACCAGACAATTATTGGCTCTTGGGAGCTGTCAGCGAATCACCGAGGGTCCAAAAGGCAGCCCCGAGCAGAACAACATCTTTCAAGAGAAACCCTCCCGAACCCGAAAGTGCCGGGAAGCCGCCGAGACTTTTTTCCCAGCCGGGGAGCGAAAACAAAAACGTTAGTGTAGACAGGAAGGTGAACACTGCAAGGACACTTCCAATCGCAGAAAGCTTTGCTGAGAGCGGTCGAATTGCAATCAGGACCGCTGCAGTGATTTCTGCTACTCCAATGATGTTCGAAGTAACTTGCAGGCTGAACACTTTGTACATCCAACTCATCAGTGGACTGGTGGCGACCAACGTCTGAATGCCTTCTGCTTCGTAGGCAGTGAATTTCATGGCCCCAATCCAGCCGAGGATCAAAACCAGACCGTAGCGAAGAAGAAACTGCCCAATACGTTGAACAGTCTCACTCAGTCGATTCTTATCAGCTTCCATTTCAATAACCATGTTGCTACTTACCTGTGCTTCCTAATAGATTTTGTTAGGCCTGTATCGTCCTAAGATGGGTTAAACTGGAAAGAGCTTCGAGTATTCATTTGCTCTCTCCTTGAATTGCGACCGCAAGCGCAGCAGCTCCGACTTTTGCGATGTCTTCATCTTCCTGTGGTGTATTTCCGCTAACACCGATTGCACCGATGACTTTGCCTTCAAAGATAATCGGGACTCCACCTTGCAACGGCGCCGCTCCGGGAAGACCCAACGCCGCAACACGCCCATCTCTAACCTGGTCCTCAAAGACTTTGCTTGGCCGGCGGAAGATAGCTGCAGTGCGTGCCTTGGCAATTCCAACTTCGACACTCGCTACCTGTGTATCGTCGAGTCGCTCAAGAACCAACAAGTAGCCACCGTCATCTACAACGGCGATGACGACTGTGGCTCCGCGTCTGAGCGCTTCGGCCTCGGTTGCTGCCGCGATCTTCTTTGCAAGGTTGAGGGTTAAGACTCGCTTTGTTGGCAATTGCGCTTGGACTGCTACAGGTGCAATAACAAGCAGCAACAGCATCGTGAGGATCATCTGGAGTTTTCTCATGTTGTTCCTCGTCTTTCCTTCACTGGTCCGCCAGCTGACTTAAATTGTGTGGGTGCGTTGCACCGCTTGTTGTTCTGATGGTGTAACGTCGCCGAAGCCCACGAAGAGTTGTTCTGAAGGCGCTCAGCCAGTGCCTTCTGAAGTCAGCGACCATTTGTCGACCCCAACTATTCGACGCTTGGGGCGACGCGAGGACGGGTTCTATCGGCGGCATCCCCATTCGCGCGCGCAAGATGTCGAACGCACTCGCACCTTCAGAACTTGTTTGTTCCATTTTTGTCATCGCGCCTCCGCGGGATGCCTCAGTTAGTTGTTGATCGGATGCGGCGTTTGTTCAGCCGAGAAATGGATCGGTTTAGCAGCGCTGATGAGACAGTGTTTCGATAAACCGGACGAGTTTGGCAGGGACTCTTGCCGTATTAGCGCCATTCGCTCTCTCATTTGCCTGCGCCGCGATCTCCTCTTTTTCAATAACCTACTTCGCATAATCCTGATTCCCCTTTTCCAGCTGAAACGCTTTGTTCACTTTATTAGTCGTGAGGACTAGCTGTTCCTTACAGGCATTTCGCGCCTCAGATTCTCGTGTTACGAGAAACTGAGAAGATCTTGCAGGACCGGGTAAGCTTTCGGGGTAGATTTCGACTACATCCAGGAACAGGAGAGGCAAACGAAGACGCGGACAATGTTGCAACGATTGAATTCCATTAGCGCTGCTCTATTCGGCGATGCCAGACTTTTCTCTCTGGAACACCGCCTCTTCAACACCATCAGCTTGCTCAACGCCGCGGCCAACATTGGCGGTGCTTTTGCCGTGCTTAGCATGGAAAACGGAGCGTTCCTGTTTTTCCTAAACTTCGGCACAGGCTTGCTTTTCTTGCTCTTCTACTACCTAGCGAGATTTCGCAAGGCTTTCGAATATCTGTATTGGCCCTTTGTGCTGCTGATACTTTGCTTTCTTTTCATCAACGCCTTAGAGAATGCCGGCTCACAGGGAGGCGCACATTACTACTTTATTCCCGCTCTCGTAATTGCGATTATTCTTTCAAACAGAATAAGTCGAACAGCGATAGCCATCGCTCTTTTTTGTGGAGCGGCACTGGTTCTGTTAATTGTCGAACAGGTTCATCCCGATTGGATCACGGCCCATGCCAACAAACAGGAGCGTTTCATCGACATCGCCGGAAACCTCTTATTCGTGCAGGTCTTCATGGGAATTTTGGTACAGGTTCTAACTCAGAATCTGAACCAGGAGCGAAGAAAATCTGATCGGCTACTACGGAACGTCTTACCAGATTCCATTGCGCAGGAGTTAAAGCAAACTGATCGCGTGCAGCCCGTAGACTACGAGTCAGCCTCCGTGCTGTTCACTGATTTCGTCGGGTTCACGCAAATTGCCGAGGGGTTCACACCACAACAGCTTATTGAAGAACTCGACAGTTGTTTCAGCCAGTTTGATCTAATCGCGAAGAAGCACAAATTGGAGAAAATCAAAACCATCGGCGATGCTTATATGGCAGTCGGTGGCGTGCCGCTCACGAATTGCACGCATGCGGTTGACTGTGTGTTGGCCGCACTTGAAATCGAACAGGTTGTGTCTCGCTTGCGAGAACAAGAGATGGCCGAGAGCCGACCATATTGGCAGATCCGTATAGGGATTCACTCTGGCGATCTAGTTGCGGGCGTCGTTGGGAGTGAGAAATTTTCTTACGATGTTTGGGGAGACACTGTTAACACCGCAAGCCGTCTTGAGTCTTCAGGTGTCGCTGGGCGCATCAACATCTCAGGGGCGACTTACGAACTCGTCAAACATTTTTTCGACTGCGAATGTCGCGGCAAGATTGCAGCCAAGAACAAGGGTGAGATTGATATGTATTTCGTGAATGGGATCAGACCTGAATTAGCTATCGATTCAAGAACACCGAATGAAAGATTTTACCAATTGTACGAGCGGTTGGGATTAGGCCAAGGACCGGAGAGAACTATGGAGGACAATTCCGGAGATGGGATGCTTGCACCCGTCGTTTTGCACTAAAACTTGAATTATGAAATAGCATATACAACTTTCGCACGTGACGTAGATGTCCACGAAACCTGTGGCAATCGTGCTTTAATCGTTATTGTCTAGGAATGAAAAGGAGAAATTAAAATGGTCGAACAGATGCTCGCCGAGTTGCGTCAGGAGGCAGCCACCACAAAGCGTGTGCTCGAACGTGTTCCAGAAGACAAGTTGACTTGGAAGCCGCATGAGAAATCGATGTCGCTCGGCCAGTTATCCATACACATCGCAACCATTCCTGGAAATATCGTGAAGCTGGCCCAACTTCCGGAGTTCGATGCGTCACAGGCGAATTTCGATCCGCCGCAGCCTACAAGTCTGGAGGAGATTCTTACGGCGTTGGAAGTAAGCATGAGGACTGCAGAGAATTATCTCAGCAACGTAGACGAGAAGACCGCGGCGGAAACTTGGCGTCTGACGGCAGGAGGCAAGGAGGTATTCACGATGCCGCGAGCCGGAGTACTCCGAACCATCATGCTTAACCACTGGTATCATCACCGCGGTCAGCTATCCGTATATCTCAGATTGCTCGGCGTCGCTGTACCAGTAATCTATGGTCGCAGTGCTGACGAAAGCCCGTTCGGTTGATTTGTTAATTCTCCTCTTCAAAGCTGAGCGAGATTGAGTTGATACAGTAACGCAGGCCGGTCGGCCTTGGGCCATCGTCAAATACGTGTCCAAGATGGGAACCACAGCGGCGACACTTTACTTCGGTGCGCACCATACCCAGACTCCGATCCGTTTCCGTGATTATGTTCTTCTCTGAAATGGGGGCGTAGTAACTGGGCCAGCCGGTACCGGAGTCAAACTTTGTGTCTGAGCTGAAGAGTTCGAGTCCGCAAGCGGCGCAGTGATAGACACCCTTGCGGTGGTTGTCCCAATAAGCACCTGTGAACGCCCTTTCAGTGCCAGCCTCACGCAGGACGGGGTATTGCTCTGGCGTCAACTCCTTCCGCCACTGCTCGTCGGTCTTTTCAACTTTGTCTGTCCTACTCGCCTGCTTCGAGTTTGATGTCTCAGCGGTTTTCTCATTTTCCCCCAGCAGGTTTTGAAGCGTCCTCTCTGCTTCATCATATGCGCCTTCGCCAACATGTACCCAGCGTATGTGACCGGACTTATCAAGCAGGAAGGCGGTTGGCCAAGCCTCGACTTTATAAGCACGCCATGTTTCGTAATCGTTGTCAGTGACTACAGGATAACGAATACCCAAAGAAGCAACTTCGCGACGTACGTTTTCGATCTTCTTCTCTGCGTCAAATTCCGGTGAGTGTACACCTACAATAGTCAGTCCTTTGTCGTTGTAGCGTTCATGCCAGCGCTTTAAGAAAGGCAGAGTGTTGCGACACTTGTAGCAACCGAACGTCCAAAAATCCACGAGCACGACGCGGCCTCTCAAGCTCTTTAACGTCAATGGGTCCGAATTGATCCACGTACCCGATGCGAATTCAGGCGCGGCGGGGGAGTTCGTCTCCGACACTAAGCGGTTCGACGCTACAATCTGAGAACTGCCACCGGTCAACCGCGCTACACAACCGTTGAGTAAACCAAGCGGTCCGCAGCCTTTTGCATATCCTGCCGTCACGACAAAAGCAGAAACGATAACAAGCAGCGCTGCGGCAATTACATTCTGTCTGTGCATTACTTAACTTCCTTTTCGTTTGACATGAATCAACGTCTTCAGCAGGTATCAAGTTGTACGCTCGGCGTCCCTGATGTGTCTTGATACCGAAGGTTCAATGGCTTGAGCGATCGAGAGGTTCTCAGCATCACTCAAGCCTGAGACGACATACACCGCATGTCGCGTGGTTCCAAAGTGGGCCAATTGAAAGCCATCCAGCTGCGCATCGGCGGTTGCTTCCTTCGCTCCTGTAGCTTCGGCGTGATCCTGCGGTTCAATGTTTGTTACCAGGATTGAAACCAGTTGACCGCGGTACTTCAGGATGACGTGTCCGAAGCGTCGTCCTTTAAAAACACAGGAATGCGCGCCGACCAATTCGACATCACCGGGAAGCCGACCTTCTGACATCACGACACGCGCAAGGTTGATATAGGCACGATCGTACTTGCGACCGGCCTCGTCGAGGTCGATAGGTTTTTCCTCTAAACGATGATTCAGAGCACAGTCGCGATGATCGCCGACAGCACTTGAAGTTAAGACTGCGCTTGACTCCGAACGCCAGCGTTGTTGTACGGCTATGAAACCCAGCGCAGCCACGATCAACACTGACGCTGCAATGGCAATGTACTTGGCAGCCGAGAAACGGGCTCGGCTGAACGCAGCATCCCGCAGTTGAGCCGTTAGCCTGTCGGCAAACTCCTCACTCGCATGCAAGTCGGGCGCGTTCTCAAATCCAGCTCGCAACTTGCTGCGCAACTCGCGTCGTGCCGCCAACTCGCGGCGACAGTCGGGACACGTCTCGAGGTGTCGAATCACATCGTGATTCGTTTCGACCAGAAGTTCGTCGCAAAGATAGGAGTCAGCAAGCTGTCGGAAATCACGACACTGCATCTGATTTCCCTCCCTGTCTCCTGGCATGAGTTGCTTTCGCCTCAGAAGTTCGACCGATACTGAGGGCATTCGCATAAGCGGCCAGTTCTGCTCGAAGCAGGCGTCGGCCGCGATGCAGTCGCGACATCACCGTTCCTGTGGGAATCGAGAGCGCTTCCGCTATCTCCTTGTAAGTCATGTCTTCAACGTCGGAAAGAATAACAACCTCTTGAAATTGCTGCGGCAGGCGTTTGAGCGCATCCAGGACTTCTTGTTCGGTAATGTTCTCAGGCGTTGGCGGCTCGAAAGCAACTGTTTCTGCGATCCGCTCTTCGGTGTCACTAACCACACGCAAGCGATTTTCATTACGTCTCTTTTTACTTAGCGTGTGGTACATGATCTTTATCAACCAGGCACGACAGTTGGTGCCTTTTTCGAAACGATGAAAGGATCGCAACGCCGCCAGGAGAGTTTCCTGTACGAGATCTTCGGCCTGGTCCCGATTTCCCAGCAACCACTTCGCCATTCGGTAGAGGCCGACATGATGCGGCAAGGCTTCGTTCTCAAACGAAGTCCATTCCTCCAGGCGTGCCTTCTCTCTAAACCTGAACATCAAGCGGAACGGCGCCCTTTGTCGCCTCCCATCCTCGATTCCTCATGAATTGATACCAATACCGACCCTTTTTATTCCTTGCGCAGAGCGTTTCCTCGACACGTGTCCTATTCCCCATCTACGACCGGGAATAAACCGGCGTTCGCTGGGTATTAGTCGTTTGGACTGCGTGGCGATTACAGCTTCGTAGGGAACGAGTGGCCAGTCAGCTCGAAGATGTTGCGTGCGTAGTCCGCATGATTTCAATGAGCACCGCACTAAAAAGGGATGCAAAGAATAGAGAAGACGGAGGATCTAATGAAACAGATTAAACGCTATGCAGTGATTCTCGGAATTGTGGCCTTTGTTTTTGCTCTCACGGCGATGAATGTCGCAGCTCAGGATGACCAGATGAGCGGTAACAAGATGGGCGGCCAGATGATGATGGATAAGTCGAAACCAACAGTAGCCATCATTCGGGCCGATTGGTGCGAGGCCTGTCAAAAGCTCGAACCGACATTCAACGAGTTGAAGGAACAGTACAAGGATCGACTCAACTTTGTAGTGCTTGATGTAACTACCGATGAAAAAGTGGCTGAATCAGCCAAGACAGCGCGCGAGTTCGGCATCAGCAAGTTTTTCGCTGTGAACAAGAAGAATACCTCCACGGTAGTCGTGTTCGGCGAGAAGAACAAGATCTCCTTTAAAACCACACACAATTACGATCGGGAAGCATACGTGCGAGCCTTCGATGAAGCCATCAAGATGAATTCGATGATGATGATGAAGAAGCACGGCTAACGATTCTTGCTAACGCCGGAATGATGGGCAGCCGGCGTCAAGGAAGAGCGCAGCGCGGGGGCAGTCGCAGGCATTTGGCGCACCTGCGACGCGCAGCGCTCTTCTTCCGAATCGGGGAAGGTGGACAAATGATTTCATTGCAGTTGAAAGCAGTACTCGCGCTGCTTGTTTTTGTTGTTTCAGCTTTGTCGTCCGACACAGTAAACAGCCGCGCCGTGCCAGCAACCCCTAAGCAACAAGCGGCTCAGCAAGCGGATGCGAACGTCAATGACGCTGCGCCCGAATTTCAATTGCAGCAGATGAATGGTCAGACTATTTCGCTTGCGGATCTCCGTGGACATCCCGCGGTTGTAATCTTCTGGACTAGCTGGTGTCCGATTTGCAGAACGGAAGCGCCTGAGTTTAACCGCCTGATGCGCCGCCATCGAGCAAGCGGAATTCGTGTGCTCGGAATTAACATTCAGGAAAGCAAAAAACGCACTCGAGCAGGAATCAAGGACTTTGGAATTCGCTATCCAGTTGCTCTTGACACCGACGCAAGTGTGGCACGACGTTATCAAGTTACAGCCACGCCGACCGTGATCTTTGTTGACGCTAACGGCACCATCAGGTATCGAGGTAATCGGTTGCCTAAAAACCATGATCGGCGATTGGAGGTGCTCCTCACCCAAGATCGACAGCGTTCAGCACCGTAGATTTTCATCCCGGCAGCGATAGAAATGACTCACTTGAATTACACACCAAGAAGGGTTCTCGCTCCGCTCGGACCCTGGGCTGAAATTAGCGAACTCCTTCGGCGTATGAAATTGAACTAGCACGCATTTTTGTGCACTTGCAACGAACTGGCGCCTTCGCTATCGTGTCACGAAGACAACCCTCAACATAACTCATTTCCGGCTGAGCACCCTCGCAGGCTTGCGGCGCAGCCTGGTCGAAGAAGTTCAAGTTTTGCGTTCGGTGTGCGACACATTCGTAAGTCGAATTGATAACTGAGAACTGGAGACGATCCTATAAATGAAAATCGTTGGAATCCTGGGGATACTTGCCATCCTGTTTGGCGGACTCGTTTTCATCATCGGTTTGATCGTTTGCATCAACACGTACACTTCGGATTACGCCACAGTGGCATGCGAGCGGGCCGCGAGGGACAGCGAAAAATTCTCTGAAGCCAAGGCACTCTGCGGCAGCACCACTTCGGACTGCTACCGGCAAGCAACTATCGGACTAACTTCACCGGAGGAGTGTGAGGCAAAAACCGAGTACATGAACAAGCAGATGCTTATGGGCGTGATCCCTGCCGTGCTAGGTGGTCTGATTGCCTTTGTAGGCTTACTAATGGCTGTTGGTGGTTTCTTCTTCGGTCGAAAAAAGAAACCGGTCGCAGCCACATAAGATCAGCGTTCACCTGCGATCTAGTCTTCGACGGAAATGTGAATTCCTCCGGTGGACTATTCGCGCCATCGTCGGCAGCGCCTGTCAACCCGGTCGCCTGATCATCATCCCCAGCCTTTAACTTCGGATCGTTACCGAGTCGCCGTCACCAACAATCATCGATTTTTCGGCGTCTGAGAACGTGGATGCCAACGATCACAAAATGTGAGGCCCGCATGGGTTGGGGCGGTGGGAGCGGGTGGGAGTCGGGCGCTGAAATAAAAAGCTGTTTCCTCACATATAAGGGCAGAGAGCAAGTTTTTGTGCTTTTCAGAATCTAATCTCACTATCTTTAAGGAGGATGAAATGTCAGCCCCCACACAAACCTTAACATCACAGCCGGGATCGACAACGAATTGGGCACCCACGGCAAAAGTCAGTGTTGGAATCCTGGCAGCATCAATGACTACTTTGCTTTTGCCATTGTTGGGCCAGGCGCATATTAATCCGGATCCTGCCCAGGCCGCAGCTCTTACGACGCTGATTACCTTCGTAATTCAGTACATGGTTCCAGAGCGAAGATAAGCTTTGTCGGAATTGAGGAACGCGCTCGCTAATTGTGGGTGAATGGTATTTGATGTCTTTAGATAAGTGGCACGGTTATGTCCACCACCAGACCGCCATCATCAGCATTACGGGCTCGAATGAAACCACCGTGCAGCCGCACCGCACGCGCGGCTATCGCGAGACCCAGACCGGTTCCGCCTGTCTTTCGATCTCGCGCATCTTCAACTCGATAAAAGGGCCGGAATATCGCAGCTAGCGCCGTCTCAGGAACTCCCGGCCCATGATCCTTAACCGATATGACAGCCGAACTCGAATCTTTACTGTCCACGCGTTTCAAGGAGATGTCAACGGTTGTTGCGAATGCGGTATGACGGATAGCGTTGCGGACAACGTTCTCAATCGCACTCGCGAGAAGATCAACGACGCCTACGGTCGTGCATTGTTCGCGCGTCACGAGCTGCACACCGCGATCGTGCTCGCGGGCTTCGTAATCTGCATCAGCTGAAATTTCTTCCAGCAGCTGAGTCAAATCGATCCTTGTCGTTTCCAGTGATTCAGTTCCATTCTCAACTCGCGATAGATCGAGCAGCTGTCCAATCATCTGGTTCATCCGTTTTGCTTCCCGATCAATCCGATCAAGCGCAGGAGCAACGTCCGCAGGGCCGCGGCGGCGGGCAAGCGCCAGCGCAACATTCTGGCGCGCGAGTGGCGAACGAAGTTCGTGTGAGATGTCCGTGAGCAGACGTCGCTGCGCATCGACCAGCGATTCAATGTGGGTGGCCATTTGATTGAAGTCTCTTCCCAGGTATCCAATCTCGTCGCGCCTGCGAAGCAGCTTGTCGTCAACTCGAGCGGAGAGGTTTCCGTCAGACAACTCGTGAGTAACGGTACGGAGTTTTACTATTGGATTCGCCAGATATCTCGCGAGCAGGTAACAGAAAAATCCACCAATCAGCAATAAAGGAAGCAGGGTTCGAGCGAATACGCGCAAACCGAATCCAAACGAGCCTGGCTCCCCAAGGCGCGGCGGTGGTCCCGGAAAAGGCTGCGGCAGTTTTCCAACAAGTGTGTACTTCGAGCCGGAGGTGGAGTTAATCAACTGCGCGGCGAGTATTCCTTTCGTGTTGCCGGCGCTGCTTCTCGACCCCGCCGGTGGATCGAAAGCAAAGGGCGTGTCTGCGGTCAATCTATTCGCCAGTGCCTCGGCGCCTTCCGGAACCGGTCTGCCAGACAGTTCACGATGTTGCTCATTAAAAACCACTGCACTAACAGAAGAAGCTTGTTCCACGCGGTCTAAGTACTCGCGCACTGCAATCTGACTATTGGTACCGCCTCCTCCGCGTTCGTATATCTCAGTCGCCGTCGCTGCAAACACGCCCATCATTGGCGCGAGCGGATGACTACGAGGCGGCTGGAAACGGCGCTCTGTAACGATGCCGGTGAAAAACGAAGCGATATTCACCAGCACCATTGCCAGACCGAACCACAGCAGGATCTTGACGAACAAACTTCGCAACTGAGATCACCCTTTACCCATTGTTTCAGGAGCAGCATAGATATAACCAACACTCCTGATCGTCTTGATCCGTTCCTGGCCATTTAGCTGATGGCCCAGTTTCCGTCGCACGTTGGCGACGTGCGTATCAAGACTCCGATCGAATGGCGACAATGTTCTATGCAGTACGTCCTTGGTGAGTTCCTCACGAGAAACGATGCGACCTGATCCTTTGAGCAGTTTCTCGAGCAGCCCGTATTCGATTGGAGTCAACTCAACCAGTTCTCCGGCGCGGCGCACTGATCGGGTTCGGTAATCCATTTCGACGTCTCCCACTATGAGAAGCTTCGCGGTGTCGTCTTCCGGTGCCAGCGTGCGTCGCAAGACGGCGTTGATCCGCGCTACGAGCTCCTGAGGATCAAAAGGCTTTGGCAAATAATCGTCGGCACCCATCTGCAGCCCAACGATTCGATTTACAGCATCACCGCGTGCCGTGAGCATTACGACAGGAATACGCGAACGGCTACGAATCTGGCGTAGCACCTCGAAGCCGTTGAGACCTGGCAACATGTAATCGAGCACAACCAATACATGCTCGCCCGTTAAAGCTCGATTCAGACCTGGTTCCCCGTCGTGGGACGCTTCAACCTTATAGCCGTCCAGTTCCAGATACTCAGTGACTAATTCGCAAAGCTCAACATCGTCGTCGATTATCAATATCTGCCGCATAACTCATCGCATTCGTCGAATTGGAACAATTGTTACACCAGTAGCTCAACCATGTAGGGCTATATTAGTCGCGGCCAAGTCGTTGTAAAGAGCGCGGACGCAGCTCAAAGCCGACTTTGCAAAACTTTGCTCTTCCTTAACAAACTCTTTGCATCACGAAGGCTACCTGCGCGTCTAAGATCCGAAAACACTCGTATAGGTAATGACGATCAAACACCGGAACGTGGTCGCTATTTATCATTGAAGGAGAGAAAGATGAATACAAACTGGAAGACACTGAGTTTTGTTTTTGCCGCGATTGCTGCACTCATTTTCACAACGGGCATGGTCGCGGTTTCGCAAGGGCCGCAGGGAGGGGGTAGGCCCGAACCTCGCGGCGGGTTTCCCGGCGGCCCTTTGAGGCGGGGCTTCGGAGATGGTCTGGGTCCGTTCACGCACGATCTAAACCTGACCGATGAACAGAAGACGCAGATTCAAAAGATCACTGAGTCATTCGAGACGAGCACTAAAGAACTGCGAGATAAGTTACGCACGCTACACGAAAACCAACCTGATCCGCTCACGACCACTTTTGATGAAGCAACCTTCCGTGCTGTGGCGGAGGAACAAGCGAAGATCGAGGTCGAGTTGCATGTGGCTCATGCAAAGACGATGTCTCAGATAGCGGCAATATTGACCACCGAACAGAAGAATCAGTTGGCAGCAAGGGGTCCTCGTTTTAAGGGTGGACCACCGCCCGAGCCACCAGGAAAATAAAAACCCAATTCCCCAGACAACCAACGGGCAGGCCGCATGATCTTGGTAAAAGGCTTCTCCAAGGTCAACGATAGCCTGCCCTTTCGTCATTACCGTGGACATCACGCCTTACTCATTCTTCACAAATCTTTAGCTTGTCTTAACAAACTCTTTGGGTTGGATCTTCTTTGCGAAGCGTCTAAGCAGCGCACTACCTAAAACAAGGAGATCTGAAATGACAAAACTAATATCGATCACCGCCGTCATTCTTTGCTTTCATGTGCTGGTCAATAAACGAACGATTCGCTTATCGCATCATCCAGTTTGATTACAATCCCATCTTTTTGCGCAGCCGGGTCGTTAACGCTGTGGCTTTACCCGACTCGACGCTGAACGGATTCAGATTCTCAACTGGCCTGGTCTTCAAGTAACTGAGGAAATATCCAACAACGTGTGCCTCTCTTGTAATGAAAGGACGGAGAATTGAGCTATGAAACTATTGTTGTCAATTGTGCTTACCACTGTGTTCTTCTTTATGGCCGCCGGCTCCGGAATCGCCCAGACTCGTCCGGCTGGACCAACCCAGTCAAATGGTCGCGCGGCTGCTGCGCCTGGAGAATACAGCTCACTGATTAATGACGTATTTGCGCCGATTACCGAAAAGCTAAAACTAACGAACGAGCAAAAACTACAGGTCATGGCGATCATCATTGAAACAGAAGTCAGGGCTGCTCCATGGTTGGAGACGCTTAAACAAACCGAGCAGCAGTTGAGTCAGATGGCATTCAGTGACCCACTGAACGAAGCGAAGCTGCTTGAGTTATGCGATCAGCAGGCGGCATTGTTGAGCGACCTTATTCAAATGAAGGTCCGAGCAAAGGCGAATATCTACAGTCTGCTGACACCCGAGCAGCGGGCCCTGGTCGCGCGTGAATTTCGTTTGCCGAACCAGCTCGAAGGGCATTTGGGATCGATCAGTATCTATTAATCGCGGGTCCGGCGCGGCTTTTCACCAAACCAATACCACGTAGGTTCCGGCACACTGCCATAACCACGCAACAGATCATCGATCGGTTTATTAACCGGGACATGCCGCTCTGGAACTCTTGCTCCGGCCGCAATCAATAGTTTGATGATCTCAGCATAAACCTTCGGATCTCCTCCGTGAGCCGCAGACCAAAGTGTTTGTCCCAGAACAGTTCCACCATAAATATTCTTTGCTTCAAGCGGCGCGTCCTGTTTCAGCAGGAACTTGATTGTCTCCAGTTGTCCTGTAATTGCAGCACAATGCATTGGAGTCTGTCCGTCACCGTGATGTCCGCCTAAATTGACATCTTTTTCCAGCAAAAACTCCACGACATTCAGCCGTCCCCAGGCGCACGCATGGTTAAAAGCCGATTGCAACTGTTTTCGAGTCGTCTTCTCTTTCAAACTGCCATCAGCATTGAAGAACCCCTTGACGACATCGAGCCGACCTACCCCGGCTGCACTTTCGAGATTTAATCGGGCACCACGGTCGGCCAAAAACGCGGCAGCCTCACCACGTCCATTCGCCAAACATCCCGTCACGGCATTCTGACGATTGCCGGCACTGGTCTCATGATCGATTTCTGCGCCGTGGTCCAGGAGGATCTGCATGAGTGGATTTTGCACACCAGCCCGGAAAGGGTGAACACTCGTGGCAACCAGCCCCAGCGTAGTCGCTCCTCCACCATATACGTCTGCCTCCGCATTAACATCAGCGCCACTGTTCAATAAGATCTTCGCAATCTCAACTATGTTTTTCGGCGTCTTCTGACGATATCCTTCAACTCCATTCGCAGACACGTAATGGAGCAATGTTGCCTCGTGCTCGCGCGTTGAACGGGAATGGATCAGTTGTGGTTTTTCTGCCAACAGGCGTTTGAGAGTTTTGATGTCGCCGTTACAGATCGCGTCAGCAGCAGTTTCAAATTTTGCGACGACTGAACTCTTTTGCGAGAGCTCGCTGAGATGTTTGGAGAATTTGGGCCAACTCTCAAAACCGTGTGAGCGAGCGATGACAAACTGTGCGTCTGCAAGGCGACACTGTGGACCATCCTTGGTCGATAACTTGTGCTCCGCGAATGCTTCGATCTGTTCGGTCCAGCGCCGGATTGCGAGGGACTCTTTGCGCCCGAGGTCGATGCCGCTTCGTCTGACGAGCATTTTCACCCACGCCTCGGCCCAGTCGCCTATCGCATCCGGATCAACCGATTTGCAGGCTTTGATTAAATCCTTAGCGAGTTTTTTGTAACGTTCGAGGTTAGGTCGCAGCGGAAGCGGAAGTGCGTCTTGTGGATTGGGAAACATACGAAGCTCCTTTCAAGTTGCGCCTGGCGTCCGCCCGAATCAGGCTGAAAGAAGATTCGTAAATTGAGCTGCCGTGTGAAGCTGGGCAAGGCCCTTCCCGCGGACTGGATGCGCGCTTCGCGCGACGATGAGTATACCGCAGCCAGAGCAGATGAGCAGTACATCAGTCGGGGGTAGTGGTTCAGTTTGAAAAACGCCGAAGGCGTTGGCTAATCCCAGCCCAGGGTTGGCGCGCAGCGACAACCCTGGGTTCCAAATTTAGATATTGACTCAACCCTGAAAGGGTTCGTCCCGAGGCGAACCCTTTTCAGGGTTGAACAAACTTTGGATTGATATCCCAGGGTTCTCGCTGCGCTCGAACCCTGGGCTGAAATTAGCCAACGCCTTCGGCGTTTTTTCAAACTGAACCACTACCGTTGGGGCGACACAGTGCTCCTCGACGGGCGGCGGGACGACGAGTCGATGTAGGTTCGATGGAGATGAGAGTTTCCAGCAGAGCCATTGCAAACCGCGCTGGCGGTGCAAAAACCCTCATCGCATCAAACACCTGGGCGCTTAGCGTCTAGGCGACTTGCGCAGTTGGTTTATTGATCCACGCGACCACGATTCCAACGATCACAATACAAATCGTTTCCAAAACGATCTGTTTCACTACGACCGCGCGCGGCCACGGTTGTACGGTGTAATAGATTAGATACATTGGGACCGCAGACATCAGTGCGACTGCAATCCCGAACCTTATGCCCTGCTGCACCCACGACACTCCAGCAGTGATGCCCTGCCGGTAGATCCATGCGAAGGCAAGACCCATTATTAAATTCGCTAGAACCATGAACGGCATGCGACTCATCGCGTCTTCCTCAGTACGGAAGAGATTCGGAAGCTGCATATATTCGCCGTGCAGGAGCATCCCGTGCACGACAAACCCGAGCAGATAAAACAGCACCGCTGCGACGATACCTGAGATCCAAAACTTCTTGCCCATAATTTTCTCCTATGATGAGTTGTCGACTCCGAGGAATGGTTCGACCCCTCGGCCGGGGACAAAGTTAGGGAAATCTGCGAACGCCCAGAGTTGTACTTCAGTGTTCCGATAGATGCGTGAGACCGTGTTCGATGCCCGACTAATCGAGGCCTTAAGTATACACCCTTTGAATGGAGTGTGTGATTGTGGGCCGTGGGATATTGGCCGTTACTAAGAACAAACTGATCGAATTGGTTAAGTAGAACTATGGTGAGGCCGAGATGGGCTTCACTTGGAGCGACGCTGCGAACTACAAGAGACGGTACTCAGGATCGAGCTGCTGCGCAAACAATAGCGTCTGGTGAATGTCGTACGGGTCGGTATTCTTGCCCGAGAATTTGTGCTTTAAGACATCAGCGACGTGGGCCAAACCCTTGTGATCATCAAGATCTATATCTGCCAGATGGCCGTCCTCATTATCCTTTTGCGCAAAAGTGAGCTGAATATTGCCGGCAGAGTCTCGCAGCGTCTTGAAGCTGTTTGGTTCCTTCACTGAAGTCCATCCTTCTGGGAAGTGATGCAGTCCACCGTTGACGCTGACATATACTTTAGGGTGGTTTCTCAAAGCTGGCAGCAACTCTTTCTTTACACGCGCATAGATCCGTTCCAGGTGCTTGGTATCAAGCCATGTCTGGTCAATGCTTTCGACAAAATTAATTAACTTTGTCCCGTTCTTGATCGTTTCTTTCGACATCTTTGCGCTGAGGTTCAGGATAGTGGCCCTATTTCGCTTATTCAGTTTGTTCCAGGCAACCGCGCCAATGCCTGAGGCGCTAAGGATGCGAAGCAGCTCCTCGCCATACGACTTCGCCGCGAGATCGGCGAACTCAATTGGATGGGGATTAGCCTTCGACGGCTCAACAAAAAAGTATTCAGTGATCTTACCTACTTCACCTGCCTGGACATTTATGAATCTCTGCTTGAAGCGATACTTCGTTGGCGTGACAATCATTTGCGCGTGACCGGTGGGAAAGGCCGGCACTTGTGCGAGCGTTACGGGAGCGCCTTTGAACTCGACGTTGTAGATATCCTTGAGACTTTGGAGTTGGGTGTTGTAAATCTTGATCTCAACTTTGTCTCTAATTGTGTTGCCCAATACGTCTTTAAAATCTACTTCCACGTCCGAACGATTGATATCTGCCATTATTCTTCTCCTTAACTGAGTTGTTCGAAAACTTGAGAGAGACTTACTGTTCAATTGGTCTCGGATCAGTCGGCCGCCAGGGAACCGGTGGTGGCTGGTTGAGAATTTCGGGATGGTCCACGCTCACGCCTGTGTAACCCAAGTCGGGCCAGGTCAGCTCGCTCGCGTAAAACGTCGAGGCCGAAACGTTGACGAAAGCAGCGTAGATGTTCCGGCGCAACTGCTGACTGCTGGAGCGGAGCTTCTCGAGAATCTTTCTCCTGTCTGCGAGCGACAAATGTGAGAAATGTTGAAAAGTGCCACCGATCGTGAGCCCAAAAGTCGTCTCGGCGATAAGCAATGCCAGGAGGAACTGTTCCCGCTGCGCCGGTCGTTGGTAGTTCAAAAAATCATCGACAGTTTCAATAAAGCGAGGCGCCTTTATCAAAAAACCTTCGCCCAGCACTGTTTCTGCAACGGCAAACAGAATTAGCGCCGTCTTCTTGTTAAGGCAATCAAACGTTGTCTGCGTTACCTCGCTTCGCTTCTTTGGATTCGCCTTCGCGTTGAGGGCGGAGCTCAGTATCCCGGCCACGGCAATTCACCTCCCTGATGATTGAACTTGAACGGTCGCTGGTGCTGTTCGCAGATTTCGCGCGACGCCCAGAGAGCCAGCGAATAGATCGTCACTTGCGGGTTGGCGCCAAGCGCGGTCGGAAAAACCGATGCGTCCGCAACCCAAAGATTTTTCTTCTCTCGGAATCGAAAATCGGAGTTGACGCAACGGCGCTTGTTGTTACTGTTCATCTGACATCCACCCATTACGTGAACTGTAAAGATGGTCGCGCTCTGCGGTCGAGTGAAATCAATCTGCCTGATTTCTTTGAACATGGCGTCCGACGTCACCTCCAGGGGCGGGTTGCGCATTACGTAAACTGAGGTCGCACCCGCCGCGAGGTGAATCCTCGCCATCATCACCAGGCTTTCTTGCATCGGCTTCACATTGGCTTTAGGGATCTTGTAATCCAACTGAGGATCGCCGTTATCGTCGAGTTCGACTGTCCCGTATTTCTCTTTTTCGTCGAATCCGGTGGTGTGATGAGCGTAAGAGATGGCGCCAGTTGCATAGTAATCGCGCATGATACGATGCAGATCGTCGCCATGCTGCAATGTCGCGGAAGCTGAAAATACGGGAAAGAATGATCCAGTTTCAATCAAGTAACCAGTTGGACCAGGTGCGAACTCTGGCGTCCACATATTGTCGGGCACACCGTACGCCGGCAGTGTCTTCTCCGGATACTTGCCAATGGTCATCGTTATCGGATGAATGTGCGTAAACTTCCCGACCCGCTTATCGAGATCGAGGCCTGAACGCATGAGGATACTGGGAGTGCCGATGGCGCCTGCTGCCAGCACCACACCCTTCGTGGGCTTCACAGTGAGCTTCCGTTTAGTCGGACGTGTCTTGTGATCGATAAAGTGTGCTTGCACTTCACGAATTTGATCGCCATTGCTAACCAGACGATCGACTTTAGTGTCGGTATAGACGTTAGCGCCGAGTGCCACAGCATCGGGCAGCCACTTCACAAAACCACTCATCTTCCGATCGTAAGGACAGCCAACACCACAACTACCGCATTCGCGACATTTGTTTGTGTTGTTCGGCAGGTTCTCGTGCGGAATATCGTGGTGCGCACATCCGAGCATGAACTTTCGTGCGGATGTGTTGTACTTGTCGTTGCGAACAACAGGAAGGTAGTTCACAACTTCGTGCAGGTATGGATCAAGATTCTGACGCGTAAACGGAAGGCCGCGCTTCTGCCATTCGTCCAACGTCTCGAGCCGCGGCGGTAAACACGCCGACCAGTTCACAGCAGTGCCCCCACCGAGACAGCGACCCTGCATAATCTTGACGCCGCCGTTCTTGCTGAGACGTGTCCCGCCCTCCTGATATAGGAGCTTGTACATCTCGACCTCGCGCTCGTTGAGCATCTTTCGTTCTTGCGCGGGTGCAGGCCCTTTCTCTTTCGGAATGTTGGGTCCTTCCTCGAGCACGAGGACATCAAAGCCGGCTTCACTTAGTTTCAAAGCGCAAACACCACCGCCCGCGCCCGATCCAATGATGCAGAAGTCAGGTGTCAGCGTGCGATTTTCAGCAACGTTACGTCCTTCAACTATTGTCCCTGCCATCGGTCTGCTCCTCACGCCTTCAGAGTGAAACTTCATGAAACAGCTTGTCGGGCATCATGATCTTGCTTAGTTTTGCCGGGATGTCCTCATCGATCCTCACAACTCTCTCATCGGTGATCTCGTTCAGTCTCTTCATCAACTCATTCAAGGGCATCTGGTTCCAACGCTTTTTGATCGCCATCTCATGATCGACCGGAACAAACGCAAGCTTCAGCGATTTCATTTCCTCGAGCCCCAACTCGCGGAGCGTTGCATTGTGACTACCGTGATGGCCCACTTTGTAGAAGATCGTGCGCCGCAGTAAGTCAGGACCAGTGACTTCAGCACCGTCGACCTGCCACTTCAGATCCTGCCAGGAGAGCCAGTTCCCCACTTGCGCATCGGCTGCAAACAGGAGTACATCGCCGTCGCTGAGCTCAAAAGCCAACACCAGACACGTGTTGTTGGTAGCGCTGTCGAGTTGAAGAGCCAATGAAGAGGAAGAGTCGAGCCAGCTGCCATCGATGCGACGCCACGCCTGGCTCTTCTCTTTAGAATCGACGTCCTCTCCCCAGTAGTGCTGCTGAAAAAATGGCATCTGCTGGGCCATGTTCAAGGGTATTTGAAATCCCTCATCGAACGGTGTTTCAACGTCGGTATCCGTCAACGTCGGCTGGAGGGCATTCAAGTAGTTGTTGATTGTATCGATGCCGTATGTTTCGGGTTCTCTCTTTGAAGGGTTGTACTTCTTAATTAACTTCTCGTCAGGAGGTGGACCGAGTACATAAACCTTAACGTCAGTTCCTTCGATCTGAACTGGCTCATCCTGTGGCGTGCAATACCTGACATCCTCAGAGAGTCCTTTCACTACTTCCAGGGCATCTGAAGTAGTCCCGGCAGCTCCGAAGAAGTCCAGAAGATTTGTTACGTCCTGAGCTGCGGATTCATCGCCGCCCAGGCGCATCCGCGATGCCGCAGCTTGCAGAGCGATCTTCAAAGCGCTGCGCTGTTCTCTTAACTTACGTGCGAGTGGATCCTTTTTGTTCTCAGCCCATGAAAGCCAGACCTGGCCCACAGTAAGCCTGTTCTTGTCAGTCCAGATTTCACGCGCCTGGCCAAACCCGGAGATGTGGTCCCAGTGTTCATGTGTCGCCGCGACCAGATCAACATGTCCGCCCGTGGTCTGAATGATGTGTTCGACCACCTCCGTCATCACTTTTCCAGCATCCTTTGTTCCCAGGATCACACCGCAATCAATGACCGCGTAAAACGGAGTTCCGTTCTTGCGTGGAATCGTGATCAGAAAACAGTCGCCTAATCCCTGCCGGTACATACGCACCTTGATACGGACGTTGCGGTCGGATCTCGAAGTTTTTGAATCGGCTTTGCGCGTCGTTTTACGCGCGACTCGCTTTTTGGCGGCCTTCGATCCGGCTTTCGTCGATTGTTTCTTAGTCGCTTTTTTAGTCGTCTTGCGTGCTGCCATGCTAGCCTCCTATGCGCCTCTGTGTAGCATTGCAAACGGCTCGCGACCGCGCGCTATATCGTCGTAGTAGTTACTGCGAATGGATGAATCAGCCAGAGCAATGCGGAATCCCTGCTGATTGGAGATGCGCTGCGCATGCCCGACGCGTTTTCGCACGACATACCGGATCCGATTCTGCTCCAGGTCAATTATCAGAGTGCTACCGCCGCGGTATTTATCGCCACCTTCGGGCCTCCAACTCTGAGTGATCTCGACAACGAGATCGAGTCGCTGCTGTCCGTCAGGACCGACCCTGCGTACGGGTCTTACCGAGTGGACCTCGAAGGGCGAAAGGTTTCCGACGTCCTTGCCAACCAGCAACGTTGCCGAACGAGAGAAGCCCAAAGAACGCGCCTGCTCCTCGTCGATTTTTTCCTTTAACCATCGATTGAGAATGATGGCGTTGACTTTAGACGACTCGTAAGCACGCTTGCGATTTGCATGAAGGTCCCAGGTTAGAGACATCTTGTTGAGGCATTCGCGGATGGGCAAATCCAACTCCGGACTGGACCAACACACGCTCTCGGTTGAGAGATTCCGAACGAACTCCGGATAAATACCACGGCGTCGAAAAGCCTGCAGAAACGCGACTCGATAACCCAGATCATCATCCGGAACAAGATCACGATCAGCGGTAATGAGCGCTCTCACGTAATCACCAAATGTCATGTCAACCGGAGGTGAGTAATCAAGAGCTCGGATGCACATGTTCAGGACATGCGAAGCGGTCTTGCTCGCTTCTTTGGCAAGACGATTGACGAGATCGTAAGGAATGTCGCCGGGCGGAAGCACACCCGTGCCTCCGGTTGCGAGGCGAATTAAGTCGCTCCCCCGTTTTCGGTAGATATTGAGGAACGCATCAAAAACTGCGGCAACAAGCACCGCTCCGCGATCATGAGCTTCAGTCGCATTCTTATAATCTGCAGGGGTTGGGACAGTGGGTTTCCACTCTCCCTCTTCTTCCGCTCCATTTTCCTTTTCTTCGGAGTTCTCTTCCTTTCCATTGGCGCTCTTTCTCTCTTCAACGTGACCAATGGCATCTCGCAGCGCGCCGTAACGTCCTATTCCCTGTCCGAATTGTTGGGCCAACTGTCCTAAGAGACTCTGCTGCGCGAGATCTCCGTGTGTCTTCGCGATCTGATCGCGCAGCGCTTCCGGCACGGTAAAGTGCTGGAATAGCGCCACGATGTCCGCAAAGGCTTCATGAAATCCGAGTACATCGGCATTCGTTGGTTCACGGAACCGACGATGAAGTCCATCTAATAGTGCGTGAGTTGTTTCGTGAGCAACGATGTCGTGCGACAGACAACAGAAAACCGTTTGGCCGGGAAGATTCTCGCCCGGGTCCGATTCAGAAGCGCGAAAGTATCCAAAGAGTAGCGCATGCTTGTCAGGGCTGTAATATGCGTTTGCCTCGCGGAGTGCGTGTGGATATATGCGCAGCCGGCGCACAAATAGATCTTCATACCCGCTCTTCTTCTTCTTTGTCTTCACGAGTCGCGGAGCCCATAGCGCAACCCGTCCCAACGCCTGTTCGAAGTGCGCAATCGTCTTCATTGCCACCGCATAGACCATCTGTTGGTGAAACTGCGGATTCGCTTCCGAGGGACGCAGGCCCCCTTGTGAAAGAGGTAACGGTTGATTCAGATCAACTGGGGCATAGGCGACCCCTGTGGCAGGGTCGACATCAACCACTTCCAGATATTCACCAACTGGCCCCGGTTCAAGTTGTTCCCAGCGAACAGGTATCGTGGTTTCGTTGATCCCCAAAGTCTCGAGCTTCGTCCCTGCCAGTGGATCGAAAGCAAACACTCGCAGCGGTCTCGTGACAGGCAAACGTGCCGGAGGATTGATAGCGCGCTCGAGCAAGATCGTCTCCGCCGGCGTCAGTTGTTTAGGGACTGCGACTTGAGGTCTGGCTGCTCGTATTTTATTTCCCAACGCCTCTCGCAGAGTTCGAGAAGCTCCGGGCGTCGAGACTAGCGCTTCTACAAACTTTCCGCGCTCAGCCTCTGATAATTTTTGTGCATCCACCTCAGGATCCGGCAACAAGTCTTCGAGCTCTTTAGACCGCTGCATTAATTGAATAGCCTCCAACTCCAACATTCGCTGTCGTTCGTCAGAGGCTGCAATGCCGAGACCTGTGATGACTTTTAGAAACGGAAAACTAACGGAGTCTTTTGGTTGTTTAGTTAAAGCGGATTCCTTTGCCGGATTTTGGGCCAACGCCGCTTGAGCGCGGACGATCCCGCGCCCGAGCCGTTCACTAAGTGCGGGGGACTCCAACTTCGCCGCATCGGCCAGCGCTTTTCTCACCGCCTCGACGCGCATCCAGCCTTGCGAATAGGCTTCCCATTTCGCCTTGTGCTTCTGAATCCACAAAGCGGCCGCAGCAGCAATCTGGGGAGTCGCTGAAGAAGTACCTGCGCCATTATGATCGATGAGTTGGTTGCAACCCATTCGCGCCCAGGGAGTATTCGGTGTGTAAGCAGCGAGCGCAGTCGGCATCTTACTGTTCGGACCATAGTTCCCAGCCATAATTCGAAATGACAGATCCGCGTAAGGCTTACCGTCGGCCATTACTCCGCAAGCAGCTATCACGCGTTTGAAACGAGCCGGATAAACGATGCTTTTGGCGGGAAAATTGCCGAAATTATTTCCGGCAGCGGTGACAATGAAAACTCCAAGTTCATACAGAGCGTTAACGGCGTCAGCCCATGCCTGTGACGCAAGTCCACCCATGCTCATCGTGATCACGTGAACTCGTGTGCGAGGATCCTTTGAAAGCGAATGAACATAGTCAAAGGCCTTCCCAATCGTACTGTTCTGAAATAGAACTACTGAGTTTGCGACTCTCACCGGAATCACATCCAGGAACGCAGCACCACCCAGTGGAGAACCATCCACAACCGCTCCGGCCAGAATGCCTAATGTTCCGGGACCATGGCCGAGGTTATTAAACGCGCCTTCACTATGGTCCGTGGCGTCGTTAGGATCGCCGTCCTCAAAATTTTTCTGCAGATCAGTGCGAAGAAATTGCGGCTTGGTGATGTGGGCCGGATCGTAGCCGGTATCAAAATGTGCAATGCAAACGCGTGTAGTAGGCTGTCCGACGTCGTCGCGTGCTGCCTGGAGTTGTGAGTGCGCCTGATCGCGAAACCAATAGAAGCCTTCTCCAACCGGGAGTCGTGTGTCTGGTTCTTGTGCCTTATCACAAGAGCCCGCTGCTGCCATCAACGATTGCGCATCAGTACCAAAGATCCAACGCTGCTCGAGGTCTGGTTCGGCGAACTCCACGCGACCGCCTGCGGCCATACCTAAGCCGCCGGTTATCGTCTCGTGACAGAGGTCCCAAACGTTAACTTCGTCGGCATCATCGGCAGCAGCAACCATGTGCCACTGCGGCGCCGCGGTGAGCCCAACCTTTGGTTTGTCTTTGATGCTCTGAAACAGTGGTTCAGCTTTTACGCTGAACTTCGACTTGCCGGCAGCGAGCGTGAATCGCTGCTGACCGGGAGACATCTTTACCAGTAGCTTAGGTCGCCGCGTGAGTGCTTCCATTGATTTTCCTTATCGGAATAGGCCGGTAAACTTTCCAGACGTTTTCAATGTCAGGCTCGCCGTCGATCAGCTTCCAAGGGCTTTGCCTCAAAAGTCAGGAAATAAGCTTGGACACAGTCATCCAAGTCAAGTTCTGACTGTTGAGGCAAAGCTGCTTCCAAGCCATTCCGTCTGGTTCTTGCGGATTTTGTCCTCGAAACTGGGAGCAGCCAACAATCGTGCTTAAACATTATGTCAAAGCCTCCGCAAAATGTGTCGTACTCATCGTTCCGACGCGCTACGGCACGTTGATAGTTATCTCTTTGGTGACTGCGGCGTTGTTGGGAGCTTTTCTTGCAATATCAACCAGCTTCCCTTCATTGCTTAACTGTCCGATGGCTCGAACAGTCATTCGCTTTCCGTTCACGGTAACCAACAGGAAATGATAGTTCGCGGACCACGAAATGGTACGCGCTTCGGTGAACTTATCAGGAGTTTTGGTGCTTAACTTACCTGCCCCTCCCGTTACCAGATAGTCAACGTTGTTTGCACGACTGTGCTGAAACTGGTGTTGGTGGCCACTGAGAACGACCCTTACTCCGGCCTTCTCGAATTGTTTGACTAGTTGGCTCATTTCTTTCGTGTTGTGATGATCCGGTCCTGCGCAAAACGGCGGGTGATGGCAAAAAGGTATACGCCACGTAGGGTTCTGGCCCGCGGTTGCAGTGGGTAAAGCCGACTTCAGAAACTCCTGATGTTTCGGATGATCGAAAAACCGCTTGTTGAAAACGTCCGGCTCTTTCGATGTGTCAATGCAGATGAACTCGACGTCGGAGCTGTAGCGAAAGCGGTAAAAAAGTCCTGGATCAATCGAAGCTCGTCCCGCGGCCTCCTCGCCGCCAATGCGCTCATTGACGTAAAAGTTATCAATTAACTGTTCGCGATCATCCCGGCTTTCGGTCTCGCCTGCATCATGATTTCCGATGGTCGGATAGGCTGGCACTCGGTTGATCACATAACGATACGGTTGATAGTAAGTGAAGTACCAATCGTCGTCCTCATCGCCGTTGCGATAAATGTTGTCGCCGGTCGTCAAGATCAACCTTACGTCGAATTCGTCAACCGCCCTTTCCAGCGCCTCGGCGATTTGCCGTTGTCCTCGGTCTGTGTCCTTTTTGATCCCGACACCAAAATCTCCGATGACAGCAAAAGTGAACGGTGCAGTCGATGGTTTCGTCGGATCGGGATGTGTGCGGAAGCGATTCTGATAAGGTCGATTTTTTGGCCCCAGCCCCATGTTGCCGCCAACTCGTTCCCAATTGCGACGGTTTCCGTCGGCCCACTCTTCGTCGTTGACAATGACGCGATACGTATATTCCGTATCAGGCTCAAGTCCCGACACCCAACAATGGTTGGTTGTTTCTGTGAAGGCGGAGGCGACCACATTGCCAGTCAAATTCATGATTTCAACTTTGGCTTTTCCATAGGGCTCCGACCTTGCGCCGACGGTTTGGTGACGCGGCGGATGCACATGCTTGAGATCATCGTCATCGACCAGCTTGAAATCCGATTCGTTGTTCTTAACACGAAAGTAGAAGGCGCCCCAGGCGATCAGCGCAGATTTATGAGTCAGACCAGCAAGATTCAGAAATGGTTCGGAATAGTAGTCAGGCATACAAGTCTCTCCAGATCGGGCGACTCTAATAGATATGAGAATGCTGCCTGAATTATTTCATCGCATCTCTCTTGGTGGTGAGCGTTTTGGCCGGCTTTAACCGGCGCCACACTGAGTATCTCATTACAGTCAGGATGCGGTGTCAGGATTCCATGGCATCAACGCGGTGAGGATAATTTCAAGTTATGCCAAAAAGAATTTTTTTTAATGCGCTTGCCTCAAAAGTCGCCTTCTCATTCTCACCAGGCTTTAGCCTGGTGCACAAAGTAAAGCTAAGACAGAAAACTATGTAAGTGCCCTTTTCCACCGGGCTGAAGCCCGGTGTGAATGAAAACGACTTTTGTGGCAAAGCGCATCTAATAACGGAATCGTCATTGTAAGTTATTGATTCCAGTGATCGGCCGATTTCACTTTATGACCGAACCCACAGTGATGAGAGAAGATTCTTGCTTTCCACGTTGGAGAATTTGTTTTTGCGCCACCCTGATGGTATTCGTGCTCTACGTCGACGGACGGATGCTGCAGGAACTGTTCGGCAGCTTTCTGGAAGGAGATCGCAATGGAATCAAAACTTGAAAAAGAAGTGCGCCACTTGAGAGTTTACGCTGTTGTCGCCACGCTTTTCTGCGCGATATTTCTGCTTTCAGCTTTTGTTGTGCAAAGTAATAAGCAGAAGTTTGAGGAGATTGATGTCGAGCGCATAAACATTATCGAAAAGGACGGCAAATTGAAAATGGTCATCTCCAACGCGCAACGACAACATCCGGGAAGCGTTGATGGCAAGCTTATTCCCAGAGAAGCGGGCAGACCGCCGGGAATGATTTTCTTCAACGACCGCGGTGACGAAGTTGGCGGTTTAATCTTTAGCGGCGATACAAGCAAAGAGCGATATGGCTCACTTACGTTTGACAAGTTTCGTGGCGACCAAACGATTGCACTTCAACATCTGGAAAATAGTGAAGGCAATTATTTCGCAGGCTTGTCTTTCAACGATGAAAACATGACGACCACAGACCGAATTGCGAAAGTTGATGCAATAAAAAAGTTACCCGACGAAGCAGCACGAAATGCCGCGTTCAAAGAAATGGAAGACAAAGGCGAATTTCTGGTTAGACGTTTGTCCATGGGAAGAGGACGTAATAGATCATCCTTCATTAGCCTCAGCGATTCCAAAGGCAGAGAGCGCATACAAATATCAGTAACCGCTGATGGTACCCCTGGAATTAACTTCCTCGATGAAAAAGGCAAGGTTACTTACAGATTGCCCGAAAACGAAAAAGAATGAACCGGGCTCTCAACCAGGAGTGCTGAGAATGCGTTCCTCAGAAAGCTGTTAACTCGAAGCTGGACGCCACAACAACTGAACCCTGGGATCAGGCCACACCGAGTTCGGGAACGTGCGTCTCTGAGGGATCACCTGCGCTCCACCCTGCAATTGAAACAACCGGGCGCGGCGTTGTGTATGTGAAGGTAGGAGATCGCTTCTTTCGTGAAGAAATCTCTGATGGTTTCTTCGAGCACTGTACCTTCGACGACACGCGCATCCTTCATCATCCCAACTTCATCGTAAGCCCTAACCGATAGCAAGCGATGGCTAAACATCCGTGGTATTTCGTTTACCGCAGGCCTGGCCACCGCCGCCGCCGTCTCACGAACGAAGATCGGTCCAGTCGATTGATACGGGGAGTTTGCGTCGTGATGTTGAAAGTGCGTGAGAATCACACTTTCACCGATCGGCGCATCCATCAGACTAACTCTGCACGGATACCCCGGATGTGCATCGACAATCAATCGTCTCGCACCAAGAGGCGCCAATTCGGTTTCGTTCATTGAGAATAGATGTATAAAGGATTCAATTGGAAGAGCTACAAATTGAAAATCAGTGGTCATCAAATTCACCTCGCGTTCGTTCATCTGCGGCGGAAGTGTAGATGACCCGGTTCCTTGTTTCTATCCGAAACTTGCGATGGAATTGGCAGGTTCGCAAGAGTTGTTAGAGATGTCAGATCACGCAAAGAGGGTGTTACACTGCGCCTCATGACAACAAAGAAACACTCAAAAACTCACACCTCAAAGCGCAAACGAGTTTCGGCATCTTCATCAACGGCTCCGCACGCGAAAAAAGCTGCACCAAAAGCATCCAAAGCGGCGACGAAATCTAAGTTAACGTTGAAGCCCGCGGGTTAATAGTTCGTCAGAATCTCTTCCGGTTTGAAGCCCATCTTGCCGAGGCGCTCGCGGGTTTGGTCGATCATTTCGCGTGATCCGCAGATGAGGGCGACGGGCGACGATAAATTGGGCAGCACGTGGTCCAGTAACGACTGCACATAGCCCGTTGGACCAGACCAATCATGACCATCAGGACGCGAGATCACCTGACGTAGTTCAACACCTGCCTTCTCCCACGCTTCGGTTTCATCGCGATAACAAAAGTCGTCGGGAGTTCGCGCACCGTAAAGGACCACCAGCTGGCCGAAATCGTTCTGACGTTTCAACACGTGGCGCAAGGCCGAACGTAACGGCGCAACACCGGTTCCCATCGCCACAAAAACCAGGTCGCGCCCTCTTATTTCATCGAGCATGAACCCACGTCCGCAGACCTCGAGCAGTTCCACCTCGTCACCGACACACATGTCGTAGATGATGCGGCTGGCGCCGGCTTTCTGCTTCACAAGCACTTCGAGATCTCGATCTTCCGGAGCCCCCGCAAAAGCAAAGTAAGCTGGTTCTTCACCTTCGACACGCAATATCGCAACCTGACCGGGCGTGAAATCCACTGCTCGCTCGGGTCGTAAATCGAACGAACGCGTAGTTCTGGCCTGGTCGCGAATACCTGAAATAACGAGGGTCTGCGGCTTTTTGAGTTCCATCGGTTTCGCAGTTTAACAAATCAATCTTCCCATTCTCACGACTTCCCGTTTACAATTCCGATCCACATGAAGTATCGAGTTCTCGCAAGTGTAGTGATTCTTGTCTTTTGCGCTTTACCAGTTCTCGCGCAATCCGGCCGCAGACAGACAAAGCCTGCCCCCTCGGCGCCGGTGCCAACACCCACTCCCGAAGCGACGCCAACGCCGAAAAAAGAAGACAAGAAATCAGATTTACTGTTTTTCCTGGGAGCAGATCGTAACGATTCGTACGCCAACTTTCCTTACTCATATTACGACGCGGCACTGCGTGGTTGCGCCGACCGGCTGCGAGCCGGATCTTCAGCAGGTGTTGATGTGTCGCAACAACCCGTCAGTCGGGGCGATGCAATTAAGAAAGCAAAAGCTGAGACCAACTCGTACGTGGTATATATGAAGCTAACGTACGATTCAATGGCTCGATCGTACGACGAAATCATTCTCGAGTTCGTCGTGTTTGCTCCCACCACAGCCAAAGTCGCTATGTCCGGACGGAGTTATCTGAACTCCAATCGCGCCGGACCGCTGATTGTTGGACCAACCGGTCGCGGTTCGACATCTATTCTCTATCGTGAACAACTGTTGAAACAGGCAGGTGAAGACGCTGGTAATCGAATTCTGAAATCACTACACCTGGACATCGAAGTTCCAAAACATCCGTAAGTGGTCGAGATCATTCTTCATAAAGCTTCTCAATCACGTCGCGATACTTTTCATCAATAACTCTGCGTTTCACTTTCAAGGTTGGCGTGAGTTCGCCACCTTCAATGGTGAACTCATTCTCCAGCAGCGCGACTTTCTTTATGCGTTCATACTTCGCAAGATTTGGAGTTAAAGCGTCAATCTGTCGCTGAATCAGATCGATTATGCGTGGATGGATGCAGAGTTCGCTACGGCTCTTGACTTCGATTCCCTTCAACTTGCAGTACGACTCGAGTTGCTCCCAAACGGGCACGATCAAAGCTGCCGGAAACTTGCGCTCCGACCCGATCAAGACGACCTGGTTTACGAAACGTGAGCCTTTGATTGCCTGTTCGATCGGCTGGGGCGAGATGTACTTGCCACCCGACGTCTTAAACAACTCTTTCTTGCGATCGGTAATCCGCAGGAATCCGTCTTTGTCGAGCGTGCCGATATCTCCAGTCTTGAACCAACCGTCACTCGTGAAGACTGCGCGCGTTTCTTCGGGCTTGTTGTAATAGCCCTGCATCACATTTGGACCACGCACTTCGATCTCGCCGTCCGCAGCGATGCGAATATCGACGTTGGGAATCGCCTTGCCGACTGTTCCCGGACGATTGTCTTCGATCTTGCTGGTAGTGATGACCGGCGAAGTTTCCGTCAGACCATAACCCTGGACGATGGGAATGCCGGCCCCGATATAAATGTTCGTAAGGTCCTCCGGCAACGCGGCGCCTCCCGATACCAATAGCCGCATGCGTCCGCCAAATGCCCATTGCCATTTTGAAAACACCAGCTTCGAAGCAATCCAGTGTTTGAATTTGAGAAACGCCGGGACGGGTTCGTGCGCGATCGCGTATTTGGCATATTCCCGGGCCACAGAAACAGACCACGCAAGCAACGCGGCGCTCACATTGCCCGCTTCAGCAGCACGCTCACGAATCCGTGCGTAGATCTTCTCGAAGATGCGCGGTACACCCACCAGCACCGTCGGCCGCACTTCGCGCAGGTTTGGACCAATCGTCTGCAACGACTCTGCAAAGTAGACCGCCATACCCTGGTGCAGGTACATGTACATCGCCTGGCGTTCGAAGACGTGTGACAGGGGCAGGACCGACAACGCAATGTCGTGCTCGCCGAAAGAGAGATGTCCGGACGAATCGATCAGGTTTGAGACCAGGTTCGAATGCGTTAACATCACGCCTTTCGGTTCGCCTGTCGTACCTGATGTATAAATGATTGTTGCCAGATCATCCGGCCTGGTCTTCAGGACCGACTCATCGATGTGGCCCGGTTCGCGTTGTTCCAGTTCGCGTCCCTTTTCTTCCAGTTGGGCCAACGTCAACCCTTCCGCAGCTGTCACTCCTTGTGGCTCGAAAAAAATTACCTGTTTTACCTGAGGACATTCACCAAGTGCGTCTTTCAGCTCATCAAACTTCTCCCGATTGGCCAGAAATAGAACGCAGGCGCCCGAGTCGTTCAGGATGTAACGGACCTGTGGTGGCGTTAACGTCGGGTAGATCGGAACATCGATCGCGCCCGCGAAGATCGATCCAGCGTCGGTGAGCGTCCATTCGACGCGGCTCTCTGAAAGTAATGCAATACGATCGCCGGGGTGCACACCGATCGCATGCATTCCGGCTGCGATCGACTTTGCTCGCCTGAGCATCTCGTCCGACGAGATGGGAATCCAACGGTCGTCGCTCTTGTAGTTAAGTGTATCGGGTCGTTTGTGTTTGCGTGCAACGTGGTTGAAGACGTCAACCAGCGTAACGGGCTCCTCCGCAAAGGAAGGTTGGCGAGCGGGAGTACTTGAGCCTAAATCCATGTACTCGATCGCTCGTTTCACTGTGTCTTCACTCCGTTGAGAAAGATATCCAAAACCTCGTCTGCCATCGGCGCCAGTTTGTAGCGACGTTTGGAAAGGATCCAGTTCGTCGCCATTTCGTCGAGCGCTCCAAAAAGAATCTTCGCAACCACTTTGGCGTTTAGATCAGGTCGAAAGATGCCTGCGCGTTGTCCTTCCTCAAACGTAGAACGGATGAGCGCGAGATACTCAGCAAAGCCGGCGGCAGAAAACTCTTCCATAAACTTGGTAGAGCCGCGCAGTTCCACCTGAAAGACGACTGCAAGATCGCGATCGGCGCCGAGTCGTTCGAGATGCAATAGCGCGATCTGGCGAAGTTTTTCTTTTGGATCTGTGACCTCAGCGACCTGTTTTCTCGCGGCCTCGAGCGCTTCCTCGACGCTGCGATCGAAGATGGAGTGGAGTATGTCTTCTTTACTTTTGAAATAGAGATAGACGGTGCCGTCCGCGACGCCTGCTTCGCGCGCGATATCGGCGACCTTCGAGTTGAAGTAACCACTATGAGCGAAGACGGTGATGGCGGCGCGCAAGATAGCCTCACGCTTATCGCCAACGGCGGCCCGAACATTATTTAGCGAGCGAGCGGTACGCATGGGTTTCTCGAAAATGAATGATGCCTCACTCAGTTTCGTTTCGCAATGTTTGGCCGCAGAGAACCGCGAACAAACACAAAAGTATTACCGATCTGATTCGCGTTTATCTGCGTTCATCTGTGGCTGAAATTTCGGTGGGGTCTTGGTCATTCAAAAGACTCGGCTCGAGATTGCGTGGCATACCCTTGAAGAGGAATTCCTGGGTTGGATACGGAATCCGGATGGACCGTTCTCGAAACAGTTGCGCGATACGGTAGTTGATGTCGCTGCGGATCTGCACGTGTCGTCGCGGCTTGTTTGTCCAAACGAGAAGTCGGAAATCCAGTGAGTACTCACCAAACTTGAGAAATTGCACTCTTGGTGGTGGATCTTTCAAAACACTAGCAACGTCATGCGCTGCGTCAATCAACGTGTCAGTGACGAGCTGAATATCGGAATCGTCCGCCACACCAATCGGTATCGCAATACGCGCGCGCGGATCGCCATACGACCAATTCACCACTCGCTGGCTTACGAGTTTTGAATTCGGCACGATAATCGCGATCCGATCGTTTGTGGTGACGATCGTCGTGCGCAGGTTAATACTCTGCACATCGCCTTCATCGTCGCCGATCGTGACTCGGTCGCCGATTCTAATCGGGCGCTCAAACAGCAGGATAAAACCCGACGCAATGTCTGAAGCAATGTATTGAAGACCAAAGCCAATGCCGACCGAGAGCGCGGTAAAGATCACTGCAATGGACGTGAGATTAATCGCAAAAGCCTGATACAGCGCGACCAGCGAACCGACGGTAATGACGAGATATTTAACCAGCCGGCAGATCGTGTAGCGCAAACCCGCATCGATATGACGACGATTCGCCATCCGGCGATCGATCAGAGCGCTGGACCAACGCGCAGCGAAGAGCGTTGCGATCACCACCAGCACACCGACGAACAAACTGGAAACAGATACCGTAATTCGTCCGAAAGTGAACTGTTGCGTCAAATAACTCCAGATCCGCGCAACGAAGTCCTGTAAAAGCAGAAAACTCCCGATCTGAACGTTCATTGAACCCAGCATAGCCATTTAACTGTTACAAAAGCGTTGTAACCTTGAGTTGTTTTTAGAACGGACGTCAATTCGCGCATTACAGGACCAGAAAGTTTCATTGACACGCTCTGAACTGGTAACTAAGATGTCCGACCAACTGGCCCGATGTGCAAAAGCAACTTGATCCAGCAGCAAGAACCCTTCTCCCGAGAAGTTTTAGACTGGTCCAGAAACTTGTATACATCCAAGCTAAATCTGACACGAGTCAACACACTTGAATATAGGAGATCACTATGCGGACCCCCGTACTTAGAAGTTTTCCCCGGATCTTTTCTCTTGCAGCAAGCCTCATACTCACGCTGCTGATTGCGTCAACAATCGTTGCCCAAACTCAGATCACTACCGGAACGATCCAGGGCACCGTCGTCGATGCGAATGGCGCAGTAGTCCCCGGCGCGAACGTCGAAATTAAGAATCTCGGCACCAATTTTTCGCGCACGCTGGTGACTGACGATGAGGGACGCTTCATCGCGCCTCTGCTGCAGCCCGGAAATTATTCAGTTACGGTTGCCAAACAGGGCTTTGCGACCACCGTACTTGAAAGCGCCACCCTGACGGTGGGCCAGGCGTTGACCATTCCGTTCTCGTTGAAGATCTCGAGTGTCGAAGAACGAGTCACCATCACGTCGACTCCAACCGTAGACACCGTCAAGACTGAAGCCAGCACGACGATGAACGAAACAGCAGTGAGCACTACACCAGTACTGGGTAGAAAGTTTGAAGACCTGCTGACACTCACGCCCAACGTAAGCATTACACAGGGTCCCGACGGCGATGAGATCAACTTCGCGGGCCAGCGCGGCATCTTTAATAACGTCAGTCTCGATGGTGGCGACTACAACAACGGTTTCTTCGGCGAGCAACTGGGCGGACAGCGCGCCGCAATCGATATCACGCTGGAAGCAGTAAGAGAATTTCAGGTGGTTGCGAGCGGAGCCAGCGCTGAGTTTGGACGCACGGCCGGTGGCGTGATCAACGTCATTACCAAATCAGGTACAAACGATGTTCACGGCAGTGCATTCTACTTCCAACGCCTTGAAGCTCTAACGGCAAACACTTCCGACGGCAAAGCGCTCGAAGGTTTTAATCGTAAACAGTACGGCGGAACGATTGGCGGTCCCATCAAGAAGGATAAGGCGTTTTACTTCTTCGCCTTCGAGGGCATTCGTGAAAAATTGGAGCGCGCGAATCTGAGCGAACAGATCGGTAATACACCGTGTGGGATTGCGGCACCTACGATTCTCGCAAACGAGGCTGCAATCAGCGGTAATGACGATTGCGCGCGACTGGCCCTGATCAACTTCATCAGGACTAGTCGCAGTCAGGAAGAAGGGCTGCCGGTCGAACACAAGATCAATAATCAGGCGTTCTTCTCAAGAGTAGACTTCGATTTGACCAGTTCGAACCATCTTTCCATTTCGTACAACTTCGACTATTCGAAGAACGAAAACCAAACGTTCGATGTCGCCACCTATGGAAACTCCGCTAACGGCACAGAAGGTCCGTCAAAGATCAATGTGGTGCGCGCAAATTTATTCACGACTGTATCGCCTACAAAACTGAACGAAGCTCACTTTTCCTACAGTCGTGAGCTGCGGCCTCGCGCTGCGGTCCCTTCAAATGTCCCTGCGGACACGGCGATAGGGTTTGCCACAACTTTCAGATTCGGTTTTCCGTTTTTCCTCGAGCCAAATGTCGATGAACTCCTTTGGCGCACGCATGCCAAGGACAACTTCTCGATCATCAAAGGCGATCACAACTTCAAACTCGGCGGCGAGTGGCTGCACACGCTGAACGATCAGGTTTTTCGCGGTTTCTTTACAGGCCGTTACATCTTCGACAGCCCTGCGGGTTTTCTGCGTTATGCAGCAGCACCCGCTGCGAATGGTTTTGGGCCAACCGCGGGCGAATGTTTTAGTGCGACCGGTGCCTTTACCGGATGGATCACTCAGGGTGCACCGTTTAATCAGACGTGTGCTGCTGGCAGTAGTGTAGGTGGACCACTGCTTCTTTATTTGCAGAACGGCATCCCGACTGGGATCGCCGGTGCTCCGCCTCCAGGTAAATCTACGATCAAGAACGAAGACATCGCTTTGTTCTTCCAGGATCGGTGGCAACTTAAACCAAACTTCACCTTGAATTACGGCTTGCGTTGGGAGGCTCAGATTTTTCCCGAGCCGGTCGTGGCACCCAATCAGACCGTCTACGCTTCGTTACTATCGAATCCAAGATTTCCGTCCGACGGCACGTTGCACAGCGCCAAGAAAGAATTTCAACCACGGCTTGGTTTTGCATGGGATATATCCGGTCAAGGTAAATCAGTGCTTCGTGCTCACGCAGGTATTTTCTATGGCCGGCAGAACATGCTGTCTCAGGTCGGTTCGATCACAGACAATGGTGTGCAACAGTTTGGTATCGCATGCGGATCTTCCTTCGGCTGCAGCAACGGTCAAGGATTGCCGGTGTGGCCCAATATCGTGAATGTCCCACCATTGGGTGGTCTTCCTGCATTCGCATCAATCCGCGTGTTTAGTAAGGATTACGCTAACCCGAGAATCTATACCGCCAATGTTCAATTCGAGCAGCAGCTTGCTGAAGACTTGTCGTTGTATTTCGACTTCACTCACTCGAAAGGCGTCCATCTCACGCGCTTTATCAATCTGAATAGAGTGGGACTCTTTCCGGGATTTGGAGACGTTTTTGTTACCAGTGCAGTCGGCAGGTCTGTTTTCGACGGCTTTACGGTGGGTATGAGAAAGAGGTTCAGCAACCGATATCAGTTTGAGTGGAACTACGCGCTCTCGAAAGACAAGGACGACGATTCGAATGAACGTGATCCATTTACCGATCGCTCCTTTGATCCGCTAAACCTCAGTCTTGACTACGCGCTTTCGGATCGCGACATCCGTCACAAGTTCAATTTCTTCACCTTTATTAATATGGGTTGGGGATTTGACGGAAACTTCCGCGTACAGGCACGCAGCGCTCAGCCGATTACGCCAGCAGTTCGCACCGCCACGAATCGCAACACCTTGCGCAAGGACAACGAATATTTCTCGTTTGACTGGCGTATTCAACGGCCAATCAAACTCAACGAACGCTTCTCGATCATCCCAATTATCGAGATGTTCAATACCTTCAACAACAAGAACAACGTCAATCCACTCGTAACGCCGGGACTATTTAACTTTGATGGTTTCCTGCGGCAGGGTGTGGGCGATCCGCGTCAGGTACAACTCGCAGTTAGATTGACGTTCTAATTACTTAAGGAGCCACAGAACGTACTGTAGGGGCGGCCCTCCGTGGCCGCCCCTGCGTTTGCCACCTACAACGATTCGACACACATTTGATTGGACACAGGGGCGGCCCGGAGGGCCGCCCCTACAGTACGTTCCGTAGCCCGTTGTCGTCTCAGCGTTTAATAATGAGCTTGTCGATCAGATGCGCCGTCAACTCGCAATGCGATATCTGCGCGAACCGGAGATGGCGATTTGTGAGGTTGCTTACCGGCTCAGCTTTTCCGAGTCGAGCTCCTTTCATCGAGCATTCAAACGCTGGACGGGCCTCACGCCAAAGGAATTTCGGGAACACAGATCCGTGTAATCAGTGGCCGAGGCTACTTTGAGCAACGTCACTGCATCATAAGCTGCGTCACTCAGATTTCTCGCGCGGTCTCCCCCGCATTCGTCTGAGCAGCTTTACCAAGAGATCACGCCTCGATCTCGCTTCGAACCAAAGTGCGGTTGATTAGTTGCGGCGACCATGAGCCGCATTGTCTCGACGTGTGCCTGCCAACGAGCACACGAAATTGCAAAGGAGAATTCCCATGAAACAATTGCGTTTGCCTGCGTCCCGCATGGCGCTCGCGCTCATCCTACTCGTCTCGGGGGGCGTTTACAGTTTTGCTCAAACTGGAGCCGCCGCGGCTGACGGGTGGGTCGTACTCCCCGTGAGTGAATACATGTCCTTGAAACACGCTGCCGCCCCGAATGAACCGGAACCTGCCGCGCCTCCCGTCGAAGCGACACTGAGTCGCATTGATTACGATTTGAAAGTTGACGGTGATCTCGCAACCGGTGAAGCGCGACTTACCGTCGACGTCATCAAGAATGGTTGGGTTCGCATCGCAATGCCCGACGGCTTGATGGTACGGGATGCAAAACTCGATGGGCGTCCGGTTAACCTTGTGATGAATAAAACGGACAAAGGTCCGGGACGCGCAGATCTGCTGCTGTCAAAGACCGGGCGCTCCGTGTTGACGATGCAAATCGTAGCACCGGTGACCACTGTCGCAGGTACCGACATTCTGCATCTGCCGGTCAGCAACTCAGCAGTCTCGCACGCCACCGTCGAACTGGTACGCCAGGGTGTCGACGTGCGCATCACCGGCGGCTTACTGCTCGAGCATTCAGAGCACGCCACTGGAAGTCGCTGGGTAGCGAACGGACGGGGTGGTGAGCCACTCAGCTTCGCATGGCGACGTAAGGTGGACGACGTGCGCGCGAGCCAACCACTGCGACTACGCGGGTCGATCACGCAGCTGGTCGGTTTGGGAGAAGATGCGACACAGGTTAACGCTGAAGTTCAGGTTGAAGTCGTACAGGGATTGGCAAACGAGGTTCGTGTTCAACTTCCGGAACAGTTGACTGTCAATCAGGTCTCGGGTGCGATGGTGGCCGACTGGGACGTCGCTAACCACGAGCTCAAAGTGCTGTTCATCGAGCCCGTGCAGAACACCGCGCGCTTCACATTGAGTGGCGAGCTGCGTTTACCGCGCTCAGGAAAATTTGACGTTCCTTTGCTTCGGCTTCCGAATGCCGAACGTGAAACTGGTGGCGTCGGTGTTGAGGTTCTCGGGGCAGGCGAAATCAAAGAGCGGCAACCAAACGGCCTGGAAGACGCTGAGGCCGGTGAGTTGGGCCAAATCATCGCCAACCGCCAGTCGCCTTCGCTGATCGCGTTCAGATTCCAACCTGCCGACGGTAAATCTTCGCGGACGTTGTCTCTCGACGTTGCTCGTTACACGCCACAGGCAGTGCTGACTGCCAACATCGAAGAGGCGGAGTACAACACGCTTATCGCGGCTGATGGAAAAATTCTGGTCCAGTCGCGCTTTGCAGTCCGGAATAATCAACGCAACTTCCTGAAACTCACGTTGCCGTCGAGCGCTGTGCTATGGAGCGCATCCGTTGCCGGTCGACCAATCCGGCCCGGGAAGGCGCCCGATGGATCGTTCTTACTGCCGCTCGAAAAAACTCGCTCGGGTGAAGAGGCGCCCGCGTTTATCGTCGAAGTCTCATATCTCGATCGCGCGGCATCGTGGACCGACCGCGGACGAACGCGGGTTTCACTCGTTGCGGTTGATCTACCGATCTCGAAGTCGCACCTGTTGCTTCATCATCCGCCACTGTATCGTGTGACGCCGGCGCCGGGATTGTCCGGAAATTTCCGTGTCGCAACCTACACCGGCCCCGAGTCTACCGCGTTGCGTGCAGGCGAAACTGCATCCTCAACCGAACAGCAACGCGCGGAAGGTGAGATTCCTGTGGAACAAGCCGAAGCCAAACAACTCGTTGCCAAACTCCGCGATAAACAAGGTGGCGGGCGACCTGCTCGCAATCGTCCATTGCGTGTGGTGTTCCCACACTTCGGCCCGTCGATCTTCCTCGTATCGGAGTTGACTGCAGAAAACCAAACACCTTCAGTTGAGTTTGACTTTCAACGTGAGAGAAAGAAAGGTGCGCAATGAGAGTACTAATACTAATTTTATTGACGACAGTCGTGGCCACCGTGGCCGTCGCCCAACAGCGAAACACCACGGTCTATACAGCATTACCAGCTCCAGGTTCTCCCGGCACCGTGACGCTGTCGCTAGCCGAGTACAACCGTCTGGTTGAACTCTCAACGCGTAAAGCCATGACACCGGATGACGTTCCGCTTCCGTATGTCCTGTCACACGCTATTTTCAAGCTTCGCGTTGAAAACCAGACGCTTGTGGGCAGGGTAGACATTGATGGGTCATTGCTTCAAAAAGGTGCGGTGAAGACTCCTCTTACTACAGCTCTGACGATTCTCGAAGCAAAGCAGATGAACAACCCACTGCCGTTGTTGCAGGAAGGAGCAAGCCATTCGGCAATACTAAATGGACCAGGTCCGTTTGCAGTCTCGCTTGGTGTTGCGGCGCCTTTAGCGATCGAGGCAGGCCGTGCGTCGTTCATGTTGCCGGTGCCACTCGCCAGTAGTTCGACGCTGAGCTTGGAACTGCCCGGCAACCACGCCAACGTTCGTGTCGAACCGGGTCTGGTGACGAGTCGCCAAACTTCCAACGGCAATACTCTGATCGAAGCGGCACTCGAACCCGGCAAACCGGCGCGCATCTGGTGGACCACGCGCGAGATTGCCGCACCGGTCGCACAACGCGAAATCCGTTTTCTTTCCGACATCAAGCAGGTCGTCTCAGTTGGTGATTCGCAACTGCGACTCACTGCGCTTTGTGACGTCAACGTGATCCAGGGTGAAGCAGCCGAGTTCAAGATTACTTTGCCGGCCGGCTTTGAACTGACTACGGCATCAGGTAACTCACTCGAATCGAGTGACGTGTCCGGCAATACGCTGACCTTGCGAGTTCACGATCCGGCACGTCGGAACCATCAGTTTCTAATCGCAATCGAACGAAGCAACCGCGAAACCAAGGTCGATTCGCCCTTGCTCGCTTTTGAAGGAGCGCAACGTGAAACAGGTGAACTCCTGGTTGAAGGCGTGGGCGCTATGGAACTGGAAGCAAAAGAGTCAGGCGGGCTGCGTCGCATGGACGTGCGTGAGGCCGGCGCCATAACGCGCTCGCTTTCTCATTTCCCGTTGCAGGCAGCATTTCGCTACAATCGTCGCGGCAACGATGATCTCAAACTGCAACTCGAGTGGCGGCAGTTCCTCGACGCAGATGTTCTTTCGGCAGTCGCCGAACGCGCCACAGTCACGACGCTCACAACTGTTGAAGGAAGATCGCTGACTGAAATCTCTTTGCGTGTGCGAAACCATGCGAAGGCGTTCATGAAAGTCGCATTGCCTGTGGGCGCGCAACTGCTCTCCGCGGAAGTCGCTGGCGAGAGAGTAAAGCCCGTAGAGGGGTCTGATGGTACTCGCGTGCCCTTGCTGCGTGCGGGGCTTGATTCCTCGAAGGCTTATACGGTGTCGTTTGTTTATATAAGCTCGGGAGCACGCTTCGGCAAGAGCGGCTCTTACGACATGGGGCTCGCAAAACTCGACATTCCCGTCAATATTCTGACGTGGGAAATCTCGCTTCCAGATCGACTCCTGGTAAGGCAATTCGGCGGTAACGCATTCTCGGCTGATCAGGTTCCGGAGTCGGTCGCGAGTAACCTGTCGATCGATGGTGCAGACACGAGCGATCTGGCTTCTAATGTTCCGGTCCCAAATGATTCCAGGACGCTTCAGCCGGGACAGGTTGGTGGCGTTGTTGTTGATCCGCAGGGTGCAGTGATAGCCGGCGCTGAAGTAACAGTGCGCAACACGCAGACCGGAGCCAGTTTGAATACGAGGGCTGACGATAGCGGCCGTTGGGTAGTTGCCGGCGTGCAGCCTGGTCCCGTGAGCGTGCTCATAACTTCTCCGGGTTTCAAGGCAGCGCAAACGGACTTGCAGTTGCAAGCGTCACAGCCGGCACACATGGGAACTACGCTCGAGGTGGGTGCTGTTCAAGAGACAGTTACGGTCACCGCGTCGGGTGGTAATTTCATTAACAGCTCACGGATTAATGAGCTGCCTGTTCAGTCGCGAACGCCTTTGAACTTGTATTCGATTTCGCCGAACGTAACCAACCTGCAACGTCGCGTTGCCGGCATTCTCCCGGTTGCAATCGAAGTCCCGAAGAGTGGCAAGGCTTATCGCTTCGTCCGCCCCTTGGTCCTGGAAGAAGAAACACGGGTCACATTCCAGTACAAGTCACGATAAATGGATTGGGCGCCCTCCTGGAGTGCGCCCATTCTTTTTTGTGCTTCTTGTGCCTCTTTGTGGCTAAGACGCGTACCACAACACGGCGAAGAAATGACACGCTGTGCCGGCGATTACAAAGAGGTGCCAGATGAAATGGTTGTAACGAATCCGCTGTGCGGCAAAAAACGCGAGGCCACCGGTATAAGCAATGCCGCCGGCCAGGATTAAAAGAATCCCCGGAACTGGTATAGACATCACGATCGGTTTCACCGCCACGATCGCGAGCCAACCCATAATCACGTACAACACAATCGAGATCCGCGAATGACGCGTTCGCTTTCTGATCTCGAGCGTAATTCCGATGATCGCCAACGCCCAAACTACTGCCAGCATCGACCAGCCCCACGGACCACGCAGTACACCCAGACTAAACGGTGTATAAGTGCCGGCGATCAACAAAAAGATTGCGGTGTGATCGAACACTCGACAGATAGCCTTCGCTGCCTCATGTGTGAGCGAGTGATAGAGTGTCGAAGCGAGATAGAGCAACACCATCGTCCCGCCAAACACACTGACGCCAACAGTGAAAGGAACACTTCCCCCACGAACCGAAGCGAGCAAAAGAATCGGAACGGCAACAATCGCGAGCACAAGGCCCAGCCCGTGACTGATACTGTTTGCGATCTCTTCACGCCAGGCATGCTTGTCCATACGCGCCGCATTGTACACAAAAATGACCTCAAATCTGTGATATTGTTTCGCGCCTGAATGGACGAACTCCTGGTCCTGATCCTTGTCTTGTTCCTGATTGCAGTGCTTCTCACTGCGGTCGTGTTGCCTATTGTCGCACTCGTAATCTCATCAGGTATCCGGAAGCGACTCTCAGAAATCCAGGCGCGCATCGATCGCATTGAGAAGACTCTTGCGGAGTACTCGATATTCCCAAGCGCCGTTAGACCTGAACCGGAAGCCCGTCCAGCGTCGCCGCCAGAGCCCGAACCGGTAACTCCGCCACCACCAACAGTCGCACCCGAACCACCTCCACCTCCAGCGCCGGCACTCAACGCTTATCAGCTTGAATCGATCATCGGCCGTCGCTGGGTGGGCTGGATCGCGGTCTTGTTAATCCTTTTTGCCACCGCCTTCTTTCTGAAATACGCGTTTGACAATCGCTGGATCGGCGAGCTCGGACGCGTATCAATCGGTATCACTTTCGGCATCATAATGTGCCTGGGCGGTTTCAGATACCGACAGCGAGGCTGGCGAATTTTTTCCCAAATCCTGACGGCCGGTGGAGTCGTGCTGCTCTACCTTTCAACTTATGCAGCCTTTGGCTATTACCACCTTGTCGGCCAAAAGACCGCATTTGCTTATCTCGCAATTCTGATCGCCGAAGCGGCCGCGATTTCGCTGGTTTACAACGCGCCGGCGATAGCAATCATGGCCCTGATTGGGGGCTTGCTTACTCCGATTCTGCTCCACTCGGATCGAAATCAGTATCGCTCGTTTTTCATGTACCTCTTTGTGCTGGACGCCGGAGCTCTGGCTCTTCTGAAACACTGGCGCGGGCTCAGTTCAATTGCCTACTTCGGTACGCAACTGCTCTTCTGGCTCTGGTACAACGAACACTATCACCATCAACTGCGCACGCCTGTTCTGATTTTTCAAACGGCGATATTTCTACTTTTCCTGTTGGCCCATCTTGTAAGGGAACTGATCCGCCGCGAACAAGCCACACTCGAAGACGCAATGCTGTTGCTGGTCAACCCGTTCTCATTTTTCGCCACTGCTTACAACCTGCTGAACCCGACACATCACGACTGGATGGGCGCCTTTGCGATTGGTATGGCGCTCGTTTATGCAAGCGCGGCCAAGTTTCTATTGACTCGCGCAAAGAAGAGTCGTCGCGAGATTCTGCTGCTGATCGCAGTGGCACTGACGTTCGTGACGATCGCGATTCCGATTCAGTTGCGTTCAAACTGGATCACAATCGCCTGGGCCGTTGAAGGACTTGCGATTCTCTGGGCGGCACTTGAAATTCGATCGGTGCGCTTGCGCGCCCACGCATTCGCGCTCTTTGGTCTGGCGTTTGGGAAGTTTATTTTCTGGGACACTCCCTACGGTCGTCGCCCAACGTTCACACCTGTTTTCAACCGTTACTTTCTCTCGTCGCTCTTTGTGATTGGCTGCTTTCTTGCGGCGGTCTATCTCTATCACCGCGCAGACCAACGAAAACTGATTGATGGCCGTGTAACGAAGATTGTCCTCGGGTTGTGCGCCGCACTGGCATTCTGGCTTTTGAATTCGATCGAGACGCACACGTTTTTTGTCGCTAGTGCGCTCGCGCAGAAAACAGCGGAAGATGCCGAGCACCAACGCTGGCTGGGTCAGATGGCCCTTTCAGTCCTCTGGGCCGGCTATGCCGCTGCGCTTGCGGCTTTGGGTTTCGTGCGGCGCATTGCCTCCGTTCGCTGGGCTGCGCTCGCATTGTTTGCCGTAACAGTCGTCAAAGCGCTGCTCGTCGACATCGCACAACTTCAAAAGATCTATCGCATCATCGTTTTCTTCGTGCTCGGCATACTCTTGTTGCTGGTAGCGTGGGGTTATCACAGGGCATTCCATTCGCGGGAGTCAATAACATGAAGCGTTTTGGCCTGTTACTTTTCCTGATTATCGCCGCGACGGTACTGGTCGTTTCAGTGTCCGCGCAAACTTCTCTGTCTCAGTGGCCTTACTACATTGAGGTCACACCGGAGAAAAACGAAGCCGGACTCCACGATGCCATCGTGCCGCTATGGGTAATGGACAAATCGCGTCCGGATCTGGCCGACTTACGGCTGTTCGACTCGGCCAACCGCGAGATTCCCTACGCCATTCGCATCCGCCGCGACGTCGATGAAAGACGTGACATTCCCGTGCGGCTGTTTAATTCCGGCACTGCTGGTCCAGCGACGAGTGAAGTGTCCGTGGATCTCGGTGAGAATCCGGGTGAACACAACGAAATCGAGATCGAAACAAGAGGCACGAACTTCCGGCGCCAGGTTGCGATTGAAGGAAGTGATTCAGGCAAAGAATGGCGGACGTTGAATAACGACGGTGTGCTCTTCAGCTTCAGGTCGCAAAACACGGTTGCCGAGTCACAGCGAGTGACCTATCCGGCAAGTCGTTACCGCTACTTACGAGTAAAAGTTTCGCGGGATCAATTGACTGACAACGAAACGCCGCAGGTAACGAATGTAAAAGTCAGCATGGCGGTGCGTGAGAAGGGTTGGCTTTCGTCGTGGAGCGTGCCTGTGCCGTCTTATCAATTGCTGCGCAACCAGGGTGCACACGCGTCAGCCTGGATTATCGATCTCGGCGCGCGAACACCTTGCGAATGGCTCACTCTCCAGATTAATGACGAATCGTTCTCACGTCCATTTCAGGTGGAATCAATCGAGGATGATCAGAACGTGAGACTGCTCGCCACGGGTGATCTAACGCGGCATGCCGGTGATGAGCCGAAGCCGCTCGTGATTGTTTTTAATGAGGAAGCAAATGTGCGGAAACTGCGCCTTCAGATAACTGACTATAGCAATCCGACGTTGGATATTATAGGAATTTCAGCCAGCGCGCCTGCGCGGGAGCTTGTGTTTGAGTTAAAGGAACCTTCGTCACAACCGCTACGGCTCTTTTTTGGAAACGCAAACGTCACCGCGCCACATTATGATTTTGAAAAAGAGCTTCCGGCGCGACTTTCAAAGGCGCCGCTTAGCAGCACCGTCACCGCTGTCCTTGCGAATCGGGAATACATACCGGAACCGTTACCCCTCACGGAACGCGCTCCGTGGTTAATTTATCTCGTGCTCGCGACAGCGAGTGCTGCGCTCGGCTACGTCCTCTACAGCCTCGCCCGCACCGCGACACGACTAAAGCCACAAACGGATTAGGGCGCTGGAGTGAAGCCTTTCAACGGGTTGCCGTAAAAAGCCTCGGTTTGCCACGCCGTCTTGTTCCACAAACCGTCCTGGTCGCCGATGATCGTCACGGGAATGATCACGCGGTCGCTGCCGAGTTGATTGGCGGCGGCGATGCCATTGTCAAACTTTCCACCGGGCTGGACGGTGAACTTCATCGACCTCGCGAGCTTGTTGTTCCAGAGTAGTTTGAATTCGTATTCGCCGGGATTGGCGGCGAGCGTGAAGATGTTTTTAGTCGTGTCGTCGTTAGTCGTGTTGCTGCCTTTGATGTTTGGGAAGTCACACTCAACCCGCGCCCACTTTGCTTTTTGCGGCACGGTCTCTTCGACGTAGTGAGTAGTGTTGACCTCCACTTCTGCCTCGCAGCCTGCTTTCCCGATTTCCATGCCGTCGAGAAACGTTTTTCCGACTTCCTTACCCTGATAAAAGATATGCGGATCGAATTTATACGCGTCGCCGCGTACCCAGAAGGCTACGTGAAAATCAGGGAACTTCCAGCCATAGACATCACCAGGCGTGAGATAAACGTATCCGATCGGCAGGTTCCAATCATGGTCCACGTAGTAGACAAATTTTTGGGCGGCCTTTGGACCCGCCTCGTTGGATTTGTGCTTTCCGACTTTCATCTTGCCGGTGAAGAGCGTTGAGTCGGTACCCTGAAGCTCATTGCGCATCTTGATGGTGAAACTTACGGGACCGGTGTAAAGGCTGCCTTGCGCTTCATCAATCTGCCGGCCGCCGCACTCGGTTTTCCACCAGTAACCCTTTTCGACGTTACCGGTGTCGCAGTCAAACTTCACCCACGCGCCGGTGGGCAGCGAGTATTGCACGTAAAGCTGGCTGCCACTCGCGATCGGGCCGTTAACGCGAAACTTCATCTCCGGCACCCAGCTCCAGACATCATAGTTACCTTTGTAGACGTTGAAGGTGAACGCTCTGATCTGAATCGAATCCTTGGCGATGGTGGGCTGATCCTGGCTGCTCGCCGTGTTTGCTACCGGAATTAAGGCAATCATGAAAACAAATAGGATGAAGGCACACGTTAGGCGCAGTTTATTTTTCAAGGGGGACCTCCTGGATTGTCTAACCGAATCTGGGCAAAGCGACGCAAAGTTTACAACAGGATTTACAGGATGAACATGATTGGGACCTCCTTGGAGTGCGGCCGCCGCACTCCAAAATGTGGTTATCCACAAACTGATTAGCGGAAAACGCGCTGCGTCACTGTTGGGCGGAACGTGTCCGGGTCAATCCGAAGTCGCGATACTGGGTCACCCTTCTTCAGGGTGACACCACATGCGCTCCGCTCTACCTTTCAGACTGGCCACGTCGCGAATGGCTCGCGTGGGCTACGCTGTTCTTGTCATCACGTTGGTTTCCCTGGTTTCCATCTTTCAAGGAAAACCACGAGTTTGGGCGGTGGACGAAGTGCCGGTTGCGTTTTGGGCCTGGCGTACACAGTCGCCCGATCGATCAGATATTCGCGCGGCCATCGAAAAAGCACATGCACAGGTTCTTTTCCTGCGTGCCGGCCAGATCGATTATCACGATGGTAAGTTGCGGCGCATACGTCCTCTCACCGGATCACTTTCTCAAGGTATCAAGCTGCATCTCGTTTACAACACCACTCGCGCGGTTCTTGAAGAGCTTGAATCGATTGATCCTCAAATTCTGGCGACTGAGATTTCTCGTGTCTATCGTGAAGACTCAGAACGAGCCCGGCGTGACGGCGCAGAAGTCCGCGGGCTGCAACTCGACATCGATTTTCCTACCCGGCTCCTGGCCCGCTACGAACAAACACTGAATGCGCTTCGCAAAGATCTCCAGCCAGGTACCGAACTGTCGATTACCGGCCTCCCAACCTGGATGGACTCGCAGGCGTTGCATAGCGTCCTGCAAGACGTTGACTTCTGGGTGCCACAGTTTTACGGCGCGGAAACTCCCACACATTCGAGTCAGATCGTCCCGATCTCTTCGCCGAAAAGTATCACTTACTTTGTTAACAAAGCTCGTCAGCTCGACAAGCCTTTTTATGCGGGTCTGGCGGCTTACAGCGTGGCTCTGCTTTACAGCGCTTCCGGCTCATTGATCAGTTTGCGTGGTGACATGAATCCCGCCCTCATTGCTTCCGATCCCAATCTGGAATTGAGCAACCAGCGTTCGTTTGAGTCCGCCGAACGGCGCTATGCGTTTCGCGCAAAGGCGGATGGAGTCACCGATGGTCTCAATATGCACGCCGGCGACGTCCTTGTGCTCGACCTGCCGGGTGCAGAGTCTTTGCGAATTGCAGCGCGAATCACGCGCGAGCTGGGCGGGAAACAACTGCTTGGCATCTGTGTTTTCCGTCTCCCGGCGCGCGACGATCCAGCAACGCTCACCGTTGAGCAGGTAACTGAGGCGCTCAACGATCGGAATTCAGTCGCCAACATTGAAGTTCACATAAAAGCGGAATCTCAAGACCCTAAGACGCAGTTTGGATCAGGCGCGAATCCAAACAACATCCACAAGCTCACGCTTAAAAACTCCGGTACTGCGAGCCCGCTTGTCGGATCTTTGATGGTGGATCTGTCTGTTCCGGCGGGAAGCTTTGAAGCAATACTTGCGCAACCGGGTGTCTCGATTCAACCGATGTGCGTGATCGGAGCCACGACTGGTCCACAACCCTGCAACCAGCGACGCGCAACTCTCCTGCGGTTAACTACCCGGTTTCTACCGCCGGGTCAGACTCTTACGACGAGTCTCGTGCTAAACCGCGCTCTATCTCGAACTACGAGCGCGTCAATCGCAATGCAAACCGATACTGACCAGACTTATTCAGTGCAACGAGAAGTTTTGATCGAAGCGGGAGTAAAGTAATGAACCGCAAATTTCACATTAACGCCTTTCGCCACTCCACCCGCACACTTACACGCGCGCTCCTATTCATTACCGTGCTTGCCGCAACCACGCTTGGTTGTGTTTGGGTGGGAACGTCCGACTCGGTACGCTTTAACGGCTCCCTGAGCGAGCGCGACATGGGTCGCCTGCCGCCGTTGCCAACTCTCAATGACGGCACGAGCACGCTGGGAGATGACTCGGAAAACGAAGAGGCGAGCCAGAATTCGGAAGACTATTACACGCTTGGCGAAAAGCACTCGCGAGCCGTTGATGCCTTTTGGGAACGCGCAGAAGCCTTCGAAAAGGAAGGAAATCTGAAAGGGGCAGGCGATCGTCTGCTCGAGTATTTGAAACGCACAAACATACCCCGCGACGACTCTTGGTTTAATCCAACTAATCGCGAATACAGACGCAACGGAGCCATCGACAAACTCGATGCGTTAACCGCACTGGTTCATGGTTCGCCGGCCTCACGCGTGCAGGCATATCTGGTTGCGCGCACACTCCACGATCAGGGTAAATACTGGGAAGAAGTTGAACGCGCACTGGGCCCAGCCGCATCTGACGTAAATCTCAAAGACAACGTTGCTTACCTGAAAGCCGCCGGCCTTTACCGCGACGACGATCTCGAACAAGCATCTCAAGCCTTCAGCGCACTGGTGCGCAAGTATCCACATAGCGAGAAACGAGAGGCCGCATTGTTTATGGCGGCCGTCTCGATCATGAAAACCAGTCTTTCCTATACGCGGTCGAGCGGCGATGAAGCACATCTTCAAGAACACCAAGCCGAAGGTGAAAAACGTCACGAGGTAGAGATCGACGATCAGTGGCGCGCGGCATTTGCAGGTTTCAAACGCGTGATGGCGGAATACCCGCACGGTCGTTATTTCAACGATGCCAGAGGCTGGCTTGCTTATCTCATGCTACGTAAGAACGATCGTGCAGAAGCCCTCGTTGAATACTATCGCCTACTGAGCGACCAGCATGATCCAAACGCGCGGCTTGAAGCCGTTAGCTCCCTGGATATGGTGCGACACCATGCCACCGAGGAAGAACTCTCCCGGGTTGAGGCAAAACTTGCTGATGAGCCACTCGTAGCTCTTACTTATGCATATCACAGCATCTTCAACTACTCGGTCGACCCAGACGTATCCTATCCGGAATATGAATCCGTAAACGACGGCAACGATAATTACAGTGCCGAGCTCTCAAAAGCAGTGAATGACGAGAAGGAACGACGGTGGACCAAGAACCGCGCTTCAAAAAGCCGCGCAGCCGTTGAACGCGTACTGGCTTTCAGCCGGCGGCTAATGGATCGCTATCCAAAGCTGGCGATCGGCGGCGCTTTCGCAGTGCGCGCAGGGGAAGCCAGTCTGGAGCTCGGCAACAACGAAGATGCGGTGAAATTCGCGCAACGCGGGTTGCAGAGTGGACTGCAAAATAACGAGCGAGCGCAGGCGCTCTGGACCATCGGCGTTGCCGAACACCGGCTGAAACACTTCGAACCCGCACGCAAGCACCTCGAGACACTGATACGCGATTATCCGAAGAGTGATTTGACTGATGGCGCCAGACCCTTGCTGGCAATGGTTGCTGAAGATTCAGGCAACATTGACGCTGCGCTCGAACAATACATCGCACTGCATTACGACGTGGACGTTGCCTACTTCGTCGATGTGCTGATGACAATCGATCAACTCGCTCAATTCATCGAACGCCATCCTGACTTACCCGAGAAAAACGAACTTACTTACTCGCTTGGACTTCGTTACCTGCGTGCAAATCTCTGGAACGACGCGCGTGCGACGTTTGCCAAAGTTCATGCTGTCGCGAATCCCGAAACAGGCATGTTCTCAACTGGCTGTTTGGATGAGCCTAACGGCTGCAGTGACCCAAAAGAACCTAAGACAGACGCAAACAACCGTCCTCTCATTACGCATCAACTCCTAATGCTCGATATTCAAACGGCGAACGATTTGGAAAGACTGGAACGAGCAGTGACTTACGCCGTAGACAATGAGTCAACGTCTGAAGCGATGTATCAGTTGGCAAGTTATCAATACGAAGCGAGCAGTCTGCTTTTCTACAACCCCCTCTGGTCCGGTAACCGGTACTGGCATCTCTCTTATTTCGCTCTCGACGGCAGGTATCGTACGCAAAATGAGGCGCAACTCCTCTTTGCATACATGCAGGAGCACGAGACGCTCGCCCGCGCGTTGAAGATTTATCTCGAAATTGTCGAGCGGTACCCGCACACGCGCGCTGCACGCGACGCCCTCTACACGGCAGCCGTCTGCCATGAACGCTTGTCGGGTTACAACCCATACTGGCGCAACATCTACGAATCGGGCCTTCATGCAGGTAAACGCCTGGTGACTTACACGGATGTAACAGCGGCGTATCCCTCCTATCGACTGCCGCGCGGCACTTATGGGTGGCAGCCTTCTACTCGGACCGTCAACGATGGACCAGGCTGGGCTGCGCCTCCGAAATACGTTCCGCCACCATCACGTTGGGCTCGAGTAAAAGCAAGGGTTGAAAACGTCTTCAACGAGATGATGGTATTTTGGAATGAAAAGCTGCGACGCGGGATCACAATGATCTTCCTGCTCTTTGGAGTCGGATTCACAGCGCGCATTGCTGCACAAAATCGGAAGCTGCTGCGACCGAAGCTCGTGAGGCTGCGTATTGCTGCTCCAACACGCGCGGTTGAGCCTCCATGGACCACGCTATTCTGGAAAGATCGTTGGGAACTCGGGCCTCGTGAGAAGCTAAAACAGTTTCTAAGCGAGAGGGCGATTGAGTTCTGGGAGCTTGCTCGAGATGGAGGAAGCCGTCCCATCCTGCTGCGGAATATTTTCTCGCACTCATTCCTGGCAGGACTCGTGATCGGTCTCTTCTGGTTTCTACATTTCGGTTGATCAGGTTTGAGAATGGTTCAACTCATACAATTTTCCCGCGAGCCATGCAATCGGCAATGAAATTGCGACGAGTGTCCAGGCGTACCACGATGGGCCAAGGTTCATGTTTGCTGTGGCAATAGCACCTGCGGCGCTCAATAGCACGCCGACAATTCCAAGCGCGAGTGCGTGTTTCATTGGACTGCTCGGAGCAAGCCGCGCCGTAATGTAACATCCGATCAAACTTAAGACAGCGCGGTAACCAATGACAATCAGGATGAGTCCGGTGCCGACATGGAGATGACCTTTTGGTAACACTCCAATATTTTCCAGAATGGCATCCGTTCCGGTATGTGTAACACCAATGAAGATCAATCCAGCCAGTACCGCGCCAACGCTTCTTAAGATTTGTCTACTCATAGTTTTCCAATCCGTTTGGTTTAGTCTGCTCAGGAAGTCCTGCTTCGTTCACTTATTGACCACATGTGGAAGATTATTGCTGCGGCGTTCGTCCGCCCAGGCGTTTCCTCGGTTGTCTCAATGTATCACTTCCCCGCCGACCTTGCTGAGTAACAACCTCTGCTTTGTAAAGGCACGTTGCTTGCGAACACTCTGGGCGCTCAGTGATTTCTAAAACACTTGGAGGACGGGATGAAATGACTCGGTCCTTAGCTGTTTGCGCCCTCTGTGCATTTTTGCTTCTATCGGACAGCCGTTGGGTTTTGTGCCAGCAACCGGCCACGCAGCCGTCTCCACAGGTCGTGGTAAATCTGGACCAGCATAGCGACAAGATGAAACGGAACATCCTGAAGCTGGGTGTGGGCCACCAGGTCACCGCCGTGCTCAAAGACGGGTTGGAGTATCACGGCGCGATTACCGAGATTGGCGACGAGAGTTTCAAGTTGGCTGAGATCGACCTTAAGCAGGTTTTCACTGTTCGTTACGACAACGTCAAGAAGCTGTATCGTGACTACGGAGAGAAGGAGCCGATCTTTGGCAGAAACCCGAAGAGACAAGCGATTATATTGGTATCGATAATGACGTTTCTTACTGTAGCCCTTGTCGCAGGCATCAAACATCCGGATTAATGTTCGGAATAGTGCTTCAACCGAATGTTGTCTTAAATCGGGCGGCGTAGCGGCGGCTCATCACCAATGGCTCCGCCAACTGGCGAATGTGAATCCGGTAGGATCGATTGAACCAACTTTCGAGTCGCTCGACGTAACCGACATTGATGATCGTCGAACGATGGATCCTCGTGAAGTGTTTTGCAGGCAGACGTTCTTCCCAATCCTTTAATGGTTTCAAGACCAGCGACTTCTGTCCATCGCTGGAAAAAATCTGGGAGTAATCACCCATCGCAGAGATCACGATGATGTCGCTTACTTTCAAAAAGCGCGAGCGTTCGTCGACTTCAATGAACAAACGGTCTTCATACTCCAGCGCACGAACAGGTCGTGCAGACGCGGAATCATGTGTCGCCAGTCGCTCGATTGCCTGGGTCAGACGCGCTGGATTGATCGGTTTGAGCAGATAGTCGAGCGCGTTGACCTCAAAGGCTCGAATGGCATAAGCGTCGAAGGCCGTAACAAAAATGATCTTGCAGGCAGGAGAGATCTTTTCGAGGAGATCGAAACCGGTTTCACCCGGCAGCTGGATGTCGAGAAAGAGTACGTCGGGGTTTTTAGCCTTTACCAATTCAGCGGCTTGGGTGACAGTCTCGGCCTCGCCCACGACGTCGATGATCTCGTGTTCTGCAAGCATCGAGCGCAACTCTTTACGGGCCAACCTTTCGTCGTCGACCACTATCGCGGTAAATCTGTCCATGACTAGTTTGCTGACTACACCTCTATCTCAATCGTTGCGCGAATCCAGGCGCCATCCTGACGAAGGGAAAGGCTACTCTTGTCAGGATAGAGTTTCGCCAGCCGCTCGCGAACATTTCGCAACCCAATATGCGTCCCGCGACCATTTGTTTGCGGCCGCGTATCGAGCCGGCCGGTGTTCGCAATCTCCACCACCAAACGTCCACCTTGCATTCTCGCAGCGATGCAAATCTTTAAGGGACCGGAGTTATTTGTCATTCCATGCTTGATGGCATTTTCCACTAGTGGATGAATTAGAAATCCAGGCAGTTGACATTTTTCCGCCGCTGGCTCCAACTCAAAAGTTACGTCGAGCTTGTCCTCGAATCGAATTTTCTCGATTGCCAAATAATTCTTGATAGCTTCGACCTCCTGCCGCAGGTCAACCAGCGCCGAATTGTCGTTAAGCAACGAATAACGCAGGAACTCAGAAAACTCCGTCACCATGCGCTTGGCACGCTGACTATCTTCGTCAATGGAAGCACGAATGGAATTGAGCGCGTTAAAGAGAAAGTGCGGGTTCAGTTGATAGCGCAACATGTCGAGCTGTGCGTGATTTGCTAAGGCCTCAGCTTGCAACGTCCGTTCGTGTTCGAACTGCCATTGCCGCCAGTACTTAATACCGAAATAGAGCGCACTCCAGCCGACAAGTGTGAACGAATAATCAAGCACTTCAACTGGATATCTCGCCCAGTTGACACTAAAACCAAATTTCTCGCGGTTCATTAGCCACAGGCCAGTATGTTCGCCAAAGGGCCAGAGGCTGCCGAAAACAAATGACGTGATCAGGATCAGGAACGCGATGAAGGGCACCGAGCGAGCGCTCCCGATATGTTTGTAGACAGGGCGCATCGCAGAGGTCAGCAGCAAGCCGGCAACCGTTCGGCTTATTTTGACCTGCAGCAAACTAAATCTGCCGCTCGGCGGAACGACCGTCAGGAAGGTGACGTAGATCAGCACGCCGTACAGCGCCCAACCAATCGTCTGCAAGACCCAGAACGAAGTGAGTGGGGCCTTCAATTTGTCGAGGGACACGTTCATCAACCTTCATTCATCAGGAGCGCGGCGGTGTTTGCCAAAGAATGTCCGTAATCATCCACTTCCCGTCGAATTTTGCGAGATGCAGATAATCTATACCCCACATCGCGGTTAATTTCGCTGACGCCGTTTGGTCTGCGACATCGTAAACGACGATCTCTTTCTTTGAGTTCTTTGGGATCCTTCCGGTCTTATTCCACCTGCCGGCGAGATCATAAAGCTCCTGGTAAGTCATCTTGTACTGTTTATACGGCCCATCTTTGTCCCGTTCAAAGCCGAGCTTAAACAAGTCTCGATGAACACTCCTTTCGATTCGGGCAGAGTCGGCTTCGTAAAGCGCCTCAACGTAGTCGAGCACGGCTTGTTTGACAGCTTCGCGATCGTCAGGCAGTTGAGCGGCAGTGTGGTTTGTCGTTGGCTTCGTTTTTGGCACAGCATTAAAAACCTTATTTACGATCTTCCATTCGCCCTCAACTTTCAGGAGCGACATATAATCGGTCAGTGTAGTATCCGGATAATCGAGAACAATCCTGGCGACGCCCGCGTTGCCAGTGATGTCAAGACTGTCGATGCGGCGCTTCCGCTGCGACTCATCGGCAGCAGGCTTCCCACCGAAGCGAGAGGCAAACTCCTCGACTGAAAGATTGAGAAGTTTTCCATCTCGAAAGGCCATAATCTTCGCCTCAGGAAAGAACGCCTTGCGGATGTAGTCGGGATTGCCAGTCGCATGGGCATTGATGTAGTTCTCGAGCGGAATGCGAGCAGCGGCGGCTTCTGCTTCACTTGCGGCGTGAAGATCTCTAGTTTCCAGAACTGTCAACCCGCCGATGATTGCGGCGAGGAAAAAGGCCAGCACTCTCATGACAACCTCCAATAACTTTCTGTGAAAATCGCGCGCCAGAATACAGGCACGGGCCGACCCCTAGCTGCTACGAATCTACGAGCGGCGCACTGACGGGGTTAAGCGGTACACTTTGATTCCGGATTGTGGACGGGTATCGATAAACGGCGCATTATGTCCCGGACGCCCGTAGACAAAACAATTAAATTAATCTTAGGAGGGAGTTATGACTGTTCGAGTTCGACTAGCGTTGTTGGTTGCAACCTGCGCATTTGTTGCCAGCGCTTGCAGCATCAGCTCGTTAAAAAGCGGTTCTGAAAGCAAAGCAAACAACTCAAACACGAAGTCATCAACCGCTGGTTCAGCGTTCACCCCTTCAAGCGACGCACGCAAGGACGTGCTCGGCGCGCTCGCCAAGTTGAACTCGGCTTATCCTTACCGGCTGACAGAAACGATGTCAGCCTTGACGAATGGCGCGAGCACGATGCCGGGAGGCACGCGCGTCGTTGAATTCGAGGCCGCTGATCGCTCGCACATGAAGTTCACAGGCGGCGTTGGCGGTGACGTCGAGGCAATTACCATCGGCGAGAAGCATTACTGGTATTCAAGCGGCAAGTGGAGCGAAGGATCGTTGGGCCGAGCCGGTGACGGCGGCGTCGACTTCGCAAAAAAATTGGCCGAGATGGTGAGGGATGTTAAGTACGTCGGCTCGGAGACAGTCAACGGCATTGCCTGTCATGCCTACGCGTGCACGTTTGACGGCTCTATGGCGGGCCAAAGCTGGTCGGGCACATCCAAAGTTTGGATCGGCGCGAATGATGGACTGCCTCACCAAAGCGATTCGGATTTAAAGTTCTCAAACTACGCGGGCAAGTCACACGTCGTTTACGAGTACGGTGGGAACATAAAAGTCACACCGCCCACGATGTAGCTTGCGACTTCACCCACTAACGAGTCCGTTCCAGGACCACTTTGGGATGCGCAAACCGCCGGGCACATCATCAGCTGAATCGTGGTAACGAGCCATTGTGGTTGTGGTTGCCCAGGCAAAGTAATCGTGCAGCACGCGTCTGAGCCGCTCGTCGCTGTCAAGCCCGGCATCTTGCAGGGCCTGATCGAAACAGGCGATCGCTCGCTGGTCCATTTCCTCGTGCAGCCCGTTGCCGCTGTGAATCCGCACGACGGACGTCTCATCACCGTACCGATCGGAGTAAGTTGTTGGCCCACCGAGTGCCTCGGCCCAATACGCGGCAAGGCGCTCGGTGTGCTGCGGGTGGTATCCGTGGCTGAATGCATGGCTCACCACTTCGTCCTCCAGCACCCGCGCGTGCCACGCATGCGCCAACCTCAGCAGACCATCGAGACCGCCCGCGGCTTCATAGACTGTTTGCATAGTTTCAGAGTTCATTTGCAAATTATGCAGGATTTTAAGAAAAGGGAAGAGAGACGATTTCGCAATTCCGCGCTCCGGCTGCCAGAATCGACCTACTGATCAAGTTTGACCGATGGATCTGCGATAAGTCCGCTGACGTACTTCTTCCGATATTCATCCAATTCAGCGGCGAGCGCGGGATCAAGCCTCCTTAATAAACCGATGGCCTCGGCGAACGCCTCGGATGCACTTTTGAGTTTCCTCTGTGCCGCGTAGACATAACCGGCAAGTGCCCGCGGTCGGTAATCACCAGGGTTTAGCGACGAAGCCTTGATGCACATCGCGAGGGCATCGTCGTATTTTCCTTCGCGATACAGGTTGAATGCCGATCGGAAAACCTGTTCGGATTCGGTGTTCTGCGTTTGTTGTTCGCCGTGACGGAAGTTGATTAATGGCTGGCTGTTTGCGACCTTCGTGTTGCGTCGAGATTCCCGGTATCCCGAGACTCCGACTGCCTCGGCGGTAATATTTATGCCGCTTAGCAGCGCGGCCGCGATACTGATGCGGACTAGATGACTCATTTAATTACCAGCTTAAAGATGAGCTTTCGAGAAGTAAAATTAATGATAAGGAACGTCTTGAATAAAGTCGAGAGGATGGCCCACTCGATAGTGTCTTAATTTTGATTTCTTTAGTTGGGCTTTTTATCTGTATTTGGAGCACATTTAGCTCAGCGGATCCTTGCACAGCAGCGATGGAGTTTCAGCTCGGTTTCGGTTATCGCTAACGCGCTGCTTTTGCATTGAGTGCGACTGTGATCGGATTGTAATGTCCGGTCCAGGGCGTCTACTCTGGCCAAATAGAATTGAGCAGCGCCGCGAGCCGATAGCCTCCCCACACCACTCGCTGGCGGGCGACCTTAATACTCGTATTCTTGTAAGCGACGCTCGGCTTTTGGCCATTCTTCATGCCTTTGTAAGCGGTACTCTTGGCAAGCGCGAGGCTCTCGTCCGCCCAGGCAGTGAAGTCGAACGGCTCGTCCAGCTTCAATTCCGGATCGGTGTCCGGATTATCGGCCATGGCTTTTGCGGCTGCGGCGCGAATCTGATTAAGTGGTGGCGGCTTGAAATTTGGTCCCGTGGGCGGAAAGGTTCCAATGCCGCCGTCCCAGTAGCTGTGGAGGTTAGTTTTCTTTAGCTTGCCGCCTTTACCGGCAATCTTAATTGACACCAGATTGCCGCCCCGATCTCCCTCAGGAAGAGCGCGTGTAACCCTGGTGGCGCAGTGAAGCGGTTGATGAATGTCACCCACAAAGTGAATGATTAGCCGCAATGCTTGGGCTTGGGCATCCTTATTGGTACTTGTCTTGAGTATGTTTACATTGTCCTGAAGCGCTTTGACTATGTTGTCTGGCTCAGGCAAGTCCGTCGGTAACGCGGTGCCGTCGTTTGAAAACGGCTGGTCAATGAAGTGGAGTGGTTTGAATGAATCAAATTCCTCGAACGGTCTGAGGTCATCAGCCCAGTGCGAAGCGTTGACGAAGTCTTTGCTTTTCGCGGAGACAGTGGCGGGGTTTATCGCAATTGCAAGCAACTCATTTGCTTTAGCTTTGGCTTTAGGATTCAACCGCTGGAAGGCGATGGACGCTACCATCATGTGTCCGCCGGCTCCCCAGCCAAGCGAGATTGACGGAGTACAGAGAATCACGAGCGCGACGCCTAATGCGATTCCGCTTCTGACTAGTCGGTGTTTACTTTCATTTTTCATGAGGTCCTCCGGTCGGATTTGTGTGATCAAGAAGAACAGGAGTAAACGAGGAACTAAGAGTTAGCGAGCTGCCGAGGATTGCAACAAATGTGGCCGCAGGATCGGCCTCAACGGCGGTCGTCCTCGTCCAGGGCGCGCGATTTATATCACAGAGTAGCTACGTCTGTCAGCCGTCCATGCGGCTATTCGCCACTCACAAATCTTTCCGCTACAGTTTGGCTTACGAGTTCAGTGGAACCAATAAATTGCCGGACGCTATTGGAACCGTCTTGGCGGCTGACGAAGGAGTACTACAAGCCTCGACGATATGAGGATCAGAGGAAGAAATCGTTCTACTGTGTCGATGTTTGTCGCTTGCGGCAAGCCCTTTGCTTTAGGCCTTCAGGAAAGCTTACACGTTACAGTGCTCAGAACAATTCTCACAAATTAGCGGTCATTACTGCGGCGAGGCGTTCTTTGCTGCGCGAAGTGTTTCTCGCATTTGCTGCGCCGCTTCCGCGCTGCCTCGCTCTTCCACAGTCTTTATCTTTTCCTCGAAAAGATCATAGGACATTGGGTAGCGCGGAACATTTGCAATCTCACTCGCGGCGGGATTCCCAAGGACAATCTTCGTCGGCTCAATTTTCAATGTCGACGTTGGGCTGGCGGACACCGTCTTGATCTGAAATCCCATCAGGCTGGGCGCATGGTATAGCTCTGTGTAAGTCGAGTCGTCACCAACACGGGCGACAAGAACCTTATAACCCATCAAGGTTTCTTCTCTTACAATGTTTCTATGACTACTATGCAGATCCTCTTCAGAAAGGGCTATGCTTTTTTCGCTCAATGAAGAGATGAATTCAGTTTTCTTATCTCTCTCGTTAACTAAAAACACACCTCGATTTGGCGACCCGAAGAGAATGTCAGTTTTAGTAACTGTTCCATCCGGTGCTAAGTAAGTGGTGACCTGTTTAAAGGATCCGTCCGCTCGCTGATAACGTATACGAGTGCCGGTTATCGCTTGACTTCCATCCTGCATGATCGTCGTCATTGTGGAGTAAAGAGTGAAGCCCTGTTTTCCTTCCTGAGAAGTGGCTCTCGACTGATAAGCGAGAATTAGGGCAACCACTCCTAAACCCAACACGATTAATGAGGCCAATCTCAGTTTGTGAAAAAGAATGGTTTTCATCGTTTTGTTCTCCCTTCGAGGCTTTTTAATCCATTGTTAAAACACGTCCGGGTTAAAGGTGGCAAGAATCGAGACAGCATTTCTTAAACGTAGTGCATCCTTGCGCACGGCACGTTCCGCCCTCAATTATGGTTCCAATTTCAGTATAGCAACATCCAAAAGTCGAAGAAGGAGAGGTGGATTCTACGCAGACGTAACCTTCGGGGGTAGTACAAGAGACGACCTTTTGGCAAAACGAATCAACGACTTCCCAAGTACAGCCAGGCGGTGGGTTTGCAACACAATACCCGGCACTGACGCGAGCGAAGCTTGAGACGCCTTGGATCAGTAGTACAATCCCAACTCTCCCAGCAAGAGATAGTCTAAGGAGTTCCTGCGAATTGTCTTCATTTAGTATCTCCTTCAGAGGAAGGTTTGAATTGCCGGGGGAACAGTTCTTACTCGGAACGCAAGCGGAGCCTTAAAACAAGGTCTAAACAATTCGATTCGAGGGAAGGCATTGTAGCATTCCCCGGCTAAGAAACTAATAAGTTTCGGGGAACTGCTTCTAAAGAGCGGGGTAACAAATCTACGAAGGAATTTAGGGTGGTTTGTACTTTCCGCGAAATTGGAACTAATAAATTGCCGGGCGCTATTGGAACCAATTACTTGCCGCGATTGGAACTATTTACTTGCCGCAAATGCAAACAAAACCGAGCAATTTGGCATCTCCACTTGTCTGCGATTCGTGTTTTGGACATTAAATTGCCGAAAGTGCTAATTGGCACTTAAGTATTGCCGGAGGTGCAATAGTAAAAAAACCGGCAGATCAGCGGTCGTTGAGAATGCGGTTACGGCATACTCTTCTAACGTCATATAAGTAGGAGGTCCGCTGACCTCGGCGATCATTTTACCTCATGCTTTTGACCCATCGTGTATAACCGTGCATGCCTCCCGTGATCCAACAAAATAAGCGGAGGCCGATTTATGCTTCGGCGACGAACTCTTATTTTCAGGGGGCTTCAGGCACGTCAGCACGAAACGTCGTTGTGCGGCTATCTTTCCGCTGCCTCTGATGAGCGGCAAGTCCATACCTCGACCCTCCTGGTTATCGAAGATGTTCAGTGGGCCGACGAAGCCACCCTCGATCTACTGAAGTTTCTCGGAGCTAACGAAGAGTCAACACATAAATCTCAGCGTTACCATCGCGGTTACTGACAAAGGCGAGCTTTGAACCGTCGGGAGAGTATACAGGCCGGTCGTCAAACCTAGGGCCAGCAGTCAATCGTCGGAGATTGCCGCCATCAGAATCAACCTGAAAGAGGTTTGCCATTCTGCCCAACTTCTCAACGGTAAAAGATATTGTCGAACTGTCAGGCGACCAGCATGGATCAAACTTGGAGTTCGAAGTTCTGGTTATCATTCGAATGTTGCTGCCATCAGCTTCCATCACAAACACCTGGATCCAAGAACTGCCCGCTAATTGTTCTGCATCGCGTCTGACGAACGCGACCCTCTTTCCATCCCTGGACCAAGCGGCCTGACGCACCCCAATTGTTGTCAACCTCGTGACATTCGATCCATCCCCATCCATCAAGTAAATTTCTCTCTGGCCGGCGCGGTTGCTGGTAAAAACGATCCTCCCATCGGGTAACCATTTCGGATACATGTCAATCGCAGCGTCTGTTGTGATCCTCTTCTGCTGGCTGCCATCGGCATTCATTACATAGATATTCTGGTTCCGATCCTGTGAGCGAACGAAAGCGATGCGTTTGCCGTCGGGCGACCAAGCCGGTTCTGTGTCATCCGCCGATCCGTTCGTTATTTGCGACAATGCGCTTCCATCCGTGTCGATCGTGTATATGTGTTGTTTGCCCGCCCTGTTACTTGAGAACGCGATCTTGCTGCCATCGGGAGACCAATCTGGGGTGAGGTCGTCCGCCGCATCCTTGGTCAGCCGCGACAACTCGCCCTCGACGCTCATCGTGTAGATTTCCCAGTTACCCTCGCGGTCCGTCGGGAAAACAAGCATCGAGCCGTCGGGCGACCACGCCGGCGCCGAATTATTCGCGGCGTTGTTGGTCACTCGGAGGAGATTGCCGCCGTCGGCGTCCATGACAATGATCTGCTCCTTACCGTCCGTATTCCTAACAAACGCGATGTTATAGCCGTCGGGCGACCAGACCGGCCATATATCTGCTCTATTGCTGTCGGGAGTCAGGTTCCTTTGCCCAGTGCCATCAGCGTTCATCTCGTACACATCGTAGTTGCTGTTTCTCGCAGTCACAAACAGGATCTTCTGACCGTCGGGCGACCAATTCGGATCCGCATCGTACTCGGGGTCGTCGACGATTCTTTTCGGGTTCGAGCCGTCAGCATTCATCACGTAGATGTCGAAGTTATACGGATTGCTGTTGTCGCGATTGCTGGAGAACAAGATCCGGCTTCCGTCAGGGGACCATGAAGCCCCGCGATCGTCCGCATGGTTCATGGTGAGTCGGGCCTGGTTCGAACCGTCGGCGTTCATCACGTAAATCTCCCAATTGCCATCCCGATTGCTATGGAAAAGAATTCTGCGGCCGTCTGGGGACCATCTCGGAGAGCCATCGTCAGCCAGATTGTTAGTGAGTCGCGAAACGTTGGAGCCATCCGTATTCATCATGTAGATCTCTGTCTTGCCATCGCGATTGCTGGCAAAGGCGATCTTGCTTCCGTCGGGAGACCATGAAGGCGTGATATCCTGGGCGTTGTCGTTGGTCAACCTCATTAGCGTGCTCTTCGCGCGAGTTACGGGCGCAGAAGCATGCGCGTATTTCCGATAAAGCAACGCTCCAAGCGCTACAGCGAGTAACACTACAGCCACGGTCGCTACGGCAAGTCTGACTTGTTTTCTTCGTCTCGCGACGGCGGGTTGCATCAGCGCCGGCACCTCGATCGGTGATGGCGCCGCGGAATACACCGGCAAGTCCGTTCCCTCGGTGGTTTCGGTGATGACACGAGCAAACGTATGTTTTTCAATAACTGTGGAGCCGCTCTCCATGCCCGAAGATGCAATCGGCGCGGCCTCAACCACTGACAGTTTCATGGGAGCGATGAACCGGTAACCGACCTTGGGGATGGTCTCTATGTAGCGGGGATCAGCAGGATCATCACCGAGCGCCTTTCTCAGCTCGTAGATGTTGCGCGACAGATTTGCTTCTTCGACAAAGATGTCGGGCCACACCTCCTTCATCAATTGATCCTTACCCACGACCTCCGAGGCGCGTCGTACGAGCACGAGCAGGATCTGAAAAGCCCTCGGTGTCAGACGCACCGTGACGCCGTTATTGAGCAGAATCCGACCACGGACATCAAGAACGAACGGCTCGAACTCGTATAAGTGATTCTCCGCCGGGGACATAACTGATCAAAGAATTCCGTAAGTTTCCACCGAGAGTTTTCCTAAAGCATTTACGAGAAACTTCAAAGGACGGCTGAGAGTACTCGCTTCTATCGTCCGACGCTCGGTGACGCCGATGCGGAAGGTCTTAAAGGTAAACCTTCCGATCATCTTGTCGCCGGTTGGGAACTATACCAATGAGTGATCGGTCAAGGAAAGACTACGGAGAAAGGTAGTGGCAAAGTCGCGCAAATCAGAAAAGACGTTCGAGATCCACGAGTTTTATGTGATCAGGACTGGCAGCGGATCGTTGCCTGCACTCTGCGCAGAGTGCGCAACGGGAGACGCAATCATGGTGGCGGCTGAACAGGCCGCCGCGGTAGCACACGTTACAGTGCGAATCATCTACCGCTGGGTTGAACTTGGGGTGGTTCATTACAAGGAGGGTCCTGAGGGATCCCTCGCCGTCTGCCTCAAGTCACTGCCCGCAGCGGGTCATCAACTCGGAGAACTCGAATGACGAGAAATTCGGCCGTCGTCAAGCCTGCTTTTCGCGCGTGCAGTGCCAAGGCCTTAGCACGCAACTAAGAAACCCACTTTGAAAGGTGAAAATCATGAGAACCATTAACACTGTTATTCGAAATCATCACCGACTACGTTCGGTTGGCGTGATTGTTCTATTAATCGCTTTGGCGCTCGCGGGCATCGATCATGGTCCAAGCCGGGCTGCAGGCAGAGGTACTACGCAGTCCGCGGCCGTACCGCTCTCAACGGCGCCGCTACTCCCGCAAGCGACGACACCCATACCGATGCTGCCGGGCACGACCCTGCCGATCAAGGTCGGTCCCGGAAATCAAACAAACCCGCACGTGGCGTGCAGTGTCGCGTCATATTCCAACGACGATTTCGAAGGCACGTCAACGATCAAGTATCTCGACTTTGCCACCAATACGGAGCATGTGCTACCCGGCAATGGCCTCGATCGACTCTCTGATACTGACGGACAGCGGATCGCTTTTACTCAACTCGAAGCCGATGGAGACCACATTGTCATCTACGACCTTGCTTCGCAAACCACTATTTCAGTACCCCGCGACAAAAATTGGGGTCCTGCACTTGGCGGGAACCTGGTCGCTTTTGTGCACGAGGCTCCTTCTGACTCAGATAGCGGAGAGATTGGTGTGTACGACCAAAACACAGGCAGCGTAACCCAACTAACCAATGACTCATTGAATGATCGGTTCCCGGCAGTGAGTCCGGATGGCAAGGTGGTTGTATGGGAGAAGTGTCAGCCAAACGGAACAGGTTGTGACATCTACTCCGCTACTCAAATTGGCCCCGGCTCGTTTACGACTCGATTTGTTTCAAGCGCTGCTGGAGATTTTTTTACGGATACGAATGGTCAGCTCGTCGCTTACATTTCCAACAAGAGCGGAGAGAACGACGTCTATTTTCAGCGAGTTGATGGATCGACTGAAATGCATCTGTCGATCCCAGGCGATCAACGCGACCTTCGTATGTCTGGCAATTTGCTCGTGTTCGAGTCGCAGACTGCGGATCTTTCTTACGATGTCTTTCTTTATGACTTGACGACAGCGCGGCTGTATCAAATTACCAACACTCCCGGCAATAGTGAGACGTTGAGCGATGTTGTCGCAGGATGCAATGGGATCAATCGGATCGTTTACGCGATACCAGGCGCCGGTGACTTCGATGTTTACGGATTTACTTTTCAGCTCAACGACTCGATCGTCGATCAACTGAACGATCTCATCGCACTGGTCCAGAGTTTCAATCTGCCCGAGGGAACCGAAGCCAGTCTTCTGAGCAAATTGCAGGATGCTCTCGGCGCCGTTAACGCTTCAGACACAGCGAGCGCCTGCGATTCACTCACCGCCTTCATCAACGCCAGCCAGGCGCAATCAGGCAAGAAATTAACTGCCGATCAAGTCACGCAACTGGTTGACTTGGCAACACAGGCCAAAACCGACCTGGGCTGTCAATAACAATGACTGAAAGGAGAATTTGAACATGAAAACGCTATTAACCCTTATCGCAATATGCGCTTTGGCGGTGACTTCAGTGTCCGCTCAGAACACAAAGACGACTAGCAAGATGGTCTACCATGGAGGTCCTGTATTGACGGGAGTCCAGGATCTTTATGTGATCTGGTACGGCGACTGGTCCACTGGCTACCCTGGCGATCCAGGCAATCAGAAAGCGCCTCTAGTCATCAGCGATTTCTTATCGACAATCGGTAACACGCCGTACATGCGGATCAACTCAACTTATCCAGATGCGTCCGGCCAACCCGCGACCAATGCCACGGTCTACGGGGGCAGTGTTTTTGATCGATCGTACTCACATGGTACTGAGCTTACAGATGCGGACATCCAGGGGATCATCTCTGACCAGATCTCCAATTTCAGTTTGCCGCATGATCCCAACGGAATCTATATCGTGATCGCTTCCGCGGATATTTCCTCAAACGAAACCGGGTTCTGCATACCAGGTGCATCGCCGTATCACGCACGAGCCATGATACTCGGCGCCATGACGAAGTACATCTTTCTCGGCAACCCGAATCGGTGTCCGATTCTAGCGCCGCAGTTCTTTGCCGACGGCACGCGACTGCCAACTCCGCACGACAGCTTTGCTGGGGATACGATAGCTTCGAACCTGGCCCATGCGCTTGATGCCATGTTGACTAATCCTCTTGGCAACGGCTGGTTCGATCGATATGGTTTGGAAAACGCTGATAAGTGTCAAAACATTTTCGGTGAAACTTATATGACATCCAACGGTGCACGTGCGAACATACACCTCGGATCGGCGGGCGACTATCTCATTCAGCAAAACTGGGTGAACGATCGCAGGGGCCGCTGTGCTATGTTTCCGTAATAAGATGTGCTTTCGTTTTACTTGAGGCTTGGGTTGACTTTGCGTCGGCCTAGCACCGGTTAATCAGGTACTGGAAGAGGAAGCCACCTTTGCGGGTGGCCTTCTCTTCGCCTTTACCATGATTTTCGTGGTTCCCCACAGTGGACACTCTTCGCAACTTCCTCTTGACGCCAACGAGGAAGAATTTTTGCGAACTCGTCCGTTGGCCATACGACCTCAATTCAGGATCTCCTTCCTCAAAGATGCGAGGTGAGAAACCGCTCTAAATATCTTCGAAAAATGAAAACATTAAACTAAGTTACCGAGAACTGCTTCTAAAGGAAGCGGGTAAAAGTTTACGAAGGAATTTTGGGCAGTTTGTACTTTTCCGAAAAATTGGAACCAATTAATTGCGGGGCGCTATTGGAACCATTAAGTTGCCGGAGCGGCAAAATTAATGGTTCAAGTTACAACACCACCACCACACCTGACACTTGAACCATTTCCTTGCCGCGATGCGACGCAATTCCTTGCCGCAAGTACATCAGAATCGGGACATTTTCAGGTGTAGCCGTCTCGCCAAATTCGGAGTTTGGAAGGATACATTGCCGGAAGTGCATAGAGGACGTTGACTCTTGCCGAAAGTGACGCATAGCCAATTCGAATTTTTAGCAGTCCGAAGGCTACGGCGCGATGCCCTCTTTCTCGAATACGCTTGGAACCGGCGAAAAACATTACCATTTTGCGGGACTAATTTAGTCGCTGTAACCATAGGCCCGGGCGTAGTCATCGCGGCGCCTCATTGGATCCCCATCTGCCCACGAAAAGAAACGGTCTAAATTTGGGTTCCATTTTAGCACTGTAGTTGTTGTTCTTTGCTGATAATCATCGCCAACAAGTCTGGCTCACTCAGTTTTAAGTGAGAGTGAACCAGACAAATCAGCTTTGCCTCAAGGGATGTAGCACCTACAGCTACTATAATCCCAATAAGTTTGTACCCCACAGCAGTTCTCACAATTGGCTATGTCCTGCGATGTTGGATTACATTCATCTGGCGGCGGATCGGGCAAGGGTGGTAATTCCTGCCCGTTAGTTACTTGAACACTCGTCGCGCCAATGAGGTCCATGCCGCCACCTGAAAGAGCATTGCTTACACCAACAGCATAGAAGTTGGTGTACGGCAAGTTCGGCATGCTGGAGGTCAGCGAAGTTCCGTCCGATGCTACTGCCGTTGCGTATGTGCTCGCCGTCAAGCGTCCGTATTCGTCGTAAAACTCGATTAGCGGCATCGCATACGAGGCGTCGATTCCTTCGCCCGAAATTGTAAATGTCGCCGGCGGTGCCTGCGCGTCGGTAGCAATCGGAGTAAAGGAAATCCTGTGTGGGTGGAAGATGTTCTCGCACGGCAGAATAGCATCGCCTGTCACATCCTCCCCAATTGTCGCTCGACCTGTGCCAGCGCAAGGTCCATCCAGAAGCGTAAACAACCAGATAGCCGGTATTCTCACTTCGGTGACGGTTCCATTACCCATTTGGTCCATCGTTGCATTGAACCAGGTCGCGAGGCTGCCGTCACTGTTGTAACCTGAGTCTCTAACGTATTGTCCGTGTACAGCCCTGTTGATTGATGGTTGCGTTGTAACAGGTGAGCGTGACGTAGTGATAGTCATATGCAGGTATCTTCATGGCTGTAGTTTCGATACAACCAGACGCTCCCAAAGCCAATACTACGAGCACGGTTAGCGCAGGGTATTTGAGGTTTTTCACGGGGATTCTCATTTATCGTGGGATACCGAGCCTATCAAGTGAGCGATGAGCGAATCGTTTCGATCGATCAGGGAGTATGAGGGGAATGCTCCCCTTTTGTACGATCGTCAGCATTTCCTTAGTCCTGGGTGACGTTCCTTCGACACTCTCACCTTGGTCACCTGGCGCCTGTCTTATGCTAGTCCTCGAATTACGTTCCTTAGGGACCTTCTGGTATTGACCGTTGAAGAGCTTTTGAAAGGCTAGCGACATCGTTACATTGGCGGCTTCTAACGGCGACATCCTCGGATCGATGCCTTCGGATTGTTTGGATCCCTCCCGTCGACGTAAACCTTTCATCGTGGTTAGATTCGGGGTTAGCACAAATAGTGTCATTCGGTGCCTCCGAACATAATATTAGGAAACGCCGCATTGTGCATCACTTGGCTGCAGAAGCACGTCTCATTCTGCCTGTGGTCCGCCTTCATTAGAGAAGTGGAACCGTTGACCATCACGCGTCTTCCCCAAGAGATCCAGCGTGGCGCGGAGTCTTGTGTCAGTCGCGCTGAATATCATCACACATTGTTACATCGCCAAAGCCGACCAACGGCAGAAAGTCTGACTGGTTTCGGCCACCAAGCCCATCTCAATGTGCGTGATCGATAAGAAACCTTGTTCTGATCTGGGGGGCCCCCAGACATCGCCGACACGGATTTCGCACTCATAGTCAGTTGCTGCTTACTGTTATCCGGGAAGGGATGCGAATAAGGCAGTGGCCCTTAGATTTGTTCGGAATCATGGTGATTCCGGTCAATGCTACGACGGCGCTGGAGAGCCGCTACATGTTAATCTTGCGTTGAGGGCTGAGCTCGGTTAGGAACTAAATCGCCTGCCCAACCAATCAAACATAAGAGATTCTGCTAGCCATCAAGGTTTACCAGCCTGTTATAGTGCTTCGGGCTTTCAATTATGGACAGCACGAGACGGATGCCCTTATTGCGGTTGCTGCAGTTATCGGACACTGCGCTGCCGATTGGCGTTTTAAACCATTCGTTCGGCCTTGAGTCACTCGTTGTTGAGGAATCGCTTAACACCGATGGGCTTGAAGTATTTCTGCGTGAGTACCTTGAGGAAATTGGCTCGTTCGAGTTTGTTTTTTGTGGCGCCGCCTTTCGGCTGGGAATTGAGAGTCACGATCGGCTACCAATCGAACAGTGGCTCGATCTGAATAAGCGGTTCAGCGCCCATAAATTGGCTCGAGAAAGCCGCAATGCGAGCGCGACGCTCGGCAGGCGATTTCTTCGATTGGTTAACGGACTGGCTGCAGCGCCAATTCTGGCTGCGGCCATCGATGCCGCGCAATTAACAGAAACGGAAATTCACCATTGCACCGCGTTTGGTCTGGCAGGCGCAGCGTTGGGAATTGAAGAGGAGTCGACACTGCTGGCTTACGGTCATCAATCGCTAGCCAATCTAATCTCGTCGTGCCAGCGTCTGCTGCCGCTGGGCCAGACGCAGGCGACGCGAACGTTGTGGGAGCTGAAGCCGTTACTGGCTGAATTGGTGAGGCGCGTCCAGACAAACAATTTTGACCTCGATCAGGCTGCCTGCTTTGCGCCGCTGGTTGAGGTGGCCTCGATGCGTCATCCGATGCTGGCAACGCGCCTCTTTATTAGTTGATCCAAGCAGTTGACCGTGTCCATCCAATCAAACACAGCAAGCATGATCGAGACATTAAATCACGAGGAATCAAGCCCGCGTGTGCACGGTCGATTGCGGTTGCGTTTCGAAGCACGCGGAAACCGCAACCAAACAATTCTCGCTGAAAGCGAGCAGCAGTTGCCCTTACGGATCGTGCGCGGCTTTCAGCTCAATGACGGTGGGTCGCTGGTTCACCTGCATAATCTGTCTGGCGGTGTTTTAGGAGGCGACAAACTGGATCTGACCGTTGAAGTGGGCCCGTGTGCGGTGGCTCAAGTTACTTCTACGGGTGCCACTCGAGTCTATCGTTGCCGGAACCAAGCCGAGCCGGCGGTGCAGAGATCTAAGATCAGTGTGGAGGAAGACGGTCTTGTCGAATATCTCCCTGATCAATTGATCCCTTTTGCTGGCTCGCGTTATCGGCAGGAAACGCAGATCGAACTTGGTGCCAACGCGGGTCTGTTTTGGTGGGAAACGGTCGCACCTGGTCGCGCAGCACACAACGAAATGTTCACGTACGACCTGCTTCTACTCAAGACAATGATTAACGCGCTGGGCCAACCAATCGCCATCGAGCACATGCGAATCGAGCCGGCAAGGCGGACGATATTTTCGCTTGCCAGGTTGGGTGGGTACGCGTATTTTTCAACTTTCTATATTTGCCGGGTCGGAGTTGAGACTTCTCGCTGGTCGGAGTTGGAGACGGTCCTGGGCGAATTGGCTATACATCTGTCACGGCCATCAATAACAGTTTGGGGTGTTAGCAGGCTCCGCGTTCATGGTGTCGTTGTAAGGGCTCTCAGTGTCAACGGCAGGGAGCTAGCGACGCATTTGGTGGATTTCTGGCGGATTGCAAAACTGTTTCTATACGATCGGGAAGCCGTAGTGCCGCGGAAGGTCTACTGAAGAAATCGAATGGCAAGGCACAGCTAGAACGACACGCTAGCTGACGGCATGCGCTTCGAATCAGTCGAAAACATGCACCTAACATCGCGTGAGCAAGAGAAGCTACTCATCTTCGTCGCCGCTGAAGTCGCGCGCAGACGGCAGGCGCGCGGCTTAAAACTCAACTATCCTGAAGCGATCGCGATCATCTCTGCCGAAATACTGGAAGCCGCCCGAGATGGTAAATCGGTGGCGGAGATTATGACGTTTGGCGCGACAATCTTGAAACGCGAGGACGTCATGGATGGCGTCGGCGAAATGATTCACGACGTGCAAGTCGAAGCTACTTTTCCTGACGGTACGAAGCTGGTTACCGTTCATGATCCAATTAGGTAGGTGCAGATCTCAGTACCCGCGTCGTTCGAGTCCGAGAACCATGTACCCAGGCGAATACTTCATCGAACCGGGAGAGATTGAAGCAAACGTTGGTCGTCGCGTCGCCAACGTGGTGGTGAAAAACTCTGGCGATCGGCCAATTCAGGTCGGCAGTCACTATCATTTCTTCGAGGTCAACGTCGCACTCATATTCGATCGGAAAACCGCACATGGGATGCGACTGAATATTCCGGCCGGCACCGCCGTGCGCTTTGAGCCCGGAGAAGAGAAAGAAGTTGCGCTGGTAGACTTCGGTGGCGCGCGGCGGATCTTTGGGCATCAGGGATTGATCAATGGCGAGCTTGATGATGCAAGCTGAACGACACCCGGGAGTGTGATCTCACTCCATTTTGGATAGACGAATTCATGAGTCTAAAGATTCCACGTCGCACTTACGCCGATCTTTATGGTCCGACTACGGCTGATCGAGTGCGGCTGGCTGATACCGAACTGATCGTTGAGGTCGAAAAGGACTTCACTGTTTATGGCGATGAGATCACGTTCGGCGGAGGCAAAGTCATTCGCGATGGCATGGGCCAGAGCAGTTTGGCCCGCCGCGAAGACTCGCCAGGGGCGCTGGACCTGGTCATCACCAACGCGCTGATAATAGATCATTGGGGAATTGTGAAGGGTGACATCGGGATTAAATACGGGCGCATCGCGAAAGTTGGCAAGGCGGGAAATCCGGATACGATGCACGGAGTAGATCCGGAACTGGTCATCGGAACCGCAACTGAAGTGGTCGCGGGAGAGCACCTCATCGTTACGGCCGGAGCCGTTGACAGCCACATCCATTTCATCTCGCCGCAACAAGTTGAAGTGGCGTTCTCGGGTGGAATTACGACGATGATCGGCGGCGGTACTGGTCCAGCGACCGGGACTAATGCCACCACCTGCAGCCCGGGCGCCTGGAATATCGCGCGCATGCTCGAAGCCGCCGAGCATTGGCCCATGAACTTTGGTTTCCTGGGCAAGGGGAACGCCGCGTCACTGCCGCCGCTCACCGAACAGATTGAAGCAGGCGCGTGCGGATTGAAGTTGCACGAGGATTGGGGAACGACACCGGCGGCGATCGATGCCTGTCTACAAGCAGCCGATCAATTTGACGTACAGGTGGCAATTCACACGGACACGATCAACGAAGCCGGCTTTGTCGAAGACACCATTGCGGCTATCAAAGGACGCGCGATTCACACATATCACACCGAGGGTGCTGGGGGCGGACACGCGCCGGACATTATTCGGATTGCCTCGCTATCGAATATTTTGCCCTCTTCGACCAATCCCACCCGGCCTTTCACCGTCAACACCATCGCCGAGCACCTGGACATGTTGATGGTCTGTCATCATCTGAATCCGCTCGTACCCGAAGACGTCGCGTTCGCCGAAAGCCGCATCAGGCCTGAGACTGTTGCCGCCGAAGACATCCTCCATGATCTGGGTGTGTTTAGCATGATTTCGAGCGACTCGCAGGCGATGGGCCGAATCGGTGAAGTGGTCATGCGGACGTGGCAGACCGCACACAAGATGAAGGTGCAACGCGGCGCCGTGGCGAAGGATTCGAGTCGCAACGACAACTTTCGGGTGAAACGCTATGTCGCCAAGTACACGATCAATCCCGCGATCACACATGGCATTTCCGGACACGTCGGTTCGATTGAGACAGGCAAACTTGCCGATCTCGTTCTGTGGCAGCCTGCGTTCTTTGGGGTCAAGCCCGAAATGGTCATCAAAGGTGGTTTCATTGCCTGGAGTGTGATGGGCGACAGCAATGCTTCGATACCAACCCCCCAGGCCGTACTATATCGCCCGATGTTTGGGGCATTCGGCAAAGCGATGCGCAGTACTAGCCTGACGTTTGTGTCCCGGACGGCGCTGGAACGCGGCATATCGAAACGGCTGGGGCTTGAGAAAACTGTAGTCGCGGTCGCGAACTGCCGGGACATTGGTAAGCTCGACATGATTCATAATGATGCGATGCCAAACATCGAGGTCGACCCGGAAACTTACGAAGTGCGCGCCGACGGTGAATTGTTGACGTGCGAGCCGGCGACCGTTTTGCCCCTGGCGCAAAGATATTTTTTGTATTAGAGACCTAACCGGGCGATTGATGACAATTGACCATCATCATCATGAGCGGGCGTTTCGCGTGGGTGTTGCCGGACCGGTTGGCAGCGGCAAGACCGCGCTGGTCGACGCCCTCAGCAGGAAACTAAAAGAAAAATACAGTCTAGCCGTCGTTACCAACGACATCTACACAAAAGAGGACGCGGAGTTCCTAATTAGACAGGGGACGTTGCCGGCTGAACGGATACGCGGGGTCGAAACGGGCGGCTGTCCGCACGCGGCAATTCGCGAAGATGTTTCTATGAATCTCGAGGCGATCGCGGATCTCGAAAATAGCCTGCGAGGCCTGCAATTGATCTTTGTCGAGAGTGGCGGCGACAATCTTGCCGCTGCTTTTAGTCCGGACCTCGTCGATGTTTTCATCTATGTGATCGATGTCTCAGGCGGAGACAAGATTCCGCGCAAGGGTGGGCCAGGCGTGACCCGGTCTGATCTGCTGGTGATCAATAAGATCGATTTGGCGCCTCATGTCGGCGCATCGTTAGCGGTGATGAGAAGTGATTCGCTGCGCATGCGCGGCAATGGTCCATTTGTCTTTACTAATCTTAAGGATGGCACCGGTTTGGCCGACGTTATCAAGTGGTTGGAAGGGAAACTTTCAGTTCCAGCCGCAGAGTGGCGCGTAATCATCGACGCGCATGCAGCATATTTTGGAGTCCCTCACACTCACGATCACACACATTGAACAGCATGAAACAGTGGGGACCGTAGTTCTGACTCTTAGCCGTTATCCACACTCGATATTCGCGGCTGCTTCCAGTCGGAGTAGAGGGCCAGGACCGCCACAATAACGTTGGCCACGATTATCGGACGAGCATTCATCCAGATCCCGTAGCCTACCCACAACAGAGCAGCCAACGCCTGGAGGCGACGCATAACTTTAGATGTCTTACCAAAGTAGGAGGCAGCAAAAATCGCAGTCGCTACCCAGCCTAGTCCGTCAAGCATTCGCGCCCTCCGATGACTTCAATGCTTTGTCAATCATCCTAGGTATCTCGCTGAAAGTCAGCCAATCTGTCCGTACTTTATCCCACTCCTGAATCAGAAAGCCCCGCGACTCAAAAAGTGATCGGATATGCAATGTGTCCCAACCCACGATGTCTTCCAGAACCGGAACCAATACGCTCAGAGCGTCGTCACTCAAAACGCTCCGTTTAGCAATCTGGGCGATGTGTTTGGCTTCAGAAACGGCGACTGTGAAGCCATCCTGGCGGTTGACGTGCAACATCACATGAACATCTGAGCTGCCGTCACCAACGTAGACGATGCGGTCGTAAGTGATCTGCAGTTGTAAATGCAGCTCGTCAATGACGGCAACTTTACCGTATCCCGCAGGCACCCGTACGATTGAGCCAATTTCCCCGGTTGCTTCGTCGTAGCGGAACTGCGTGCCGAAAATGTGGTCCGGCGGAATGATGCCCTCCAGCGCCGATTGAATTACTTCTTCCGGCGCAGCCGAAACGACATAGAAGGAGAAGCGGTAGCCGTCAAAGCCTTTCTCAAGGAACCGTGACAACTCTCGAATATTTGCCTTCAGACGAATGCGCTTGCCCACTTCGATCAAATGCTCTTTCCGAACACAGCGATACTCAGGATCGTGCAATAAAAGGTAGGCCAGTTCGCCTCCCTGTTGTACCAAATTCATATGCGACAATCCTGCGACTTTTTGAGCGAAACTGGCGTTACCTAACAATTCGCTCAGTACGATGCCCGAATCGTTAAAGCTGAGAGTCTGATCAAAGTCACTGGCCAGCAAATAATGTCTAGTGTTCTCTGATTTATTCTGCATGTCCGTCTGCCTTGTAGTTCGGATTAGTGTAAAAGGTGAGTTGAAAGTGTGCGCAGCTTATGCGCCAAAATGTATTTCCGGTGTTTTGGCCTTGTTCGGTGCCAAGTCTACGAAGGAAGTTGTCATATATCCAACTCATTGTTTTAATAGAGCCCATCAAAACAGTTCATGTCTTGAGCTTATCGTTTCGGCGGAGCGCTTATGGAGTTATGGCAACTGCGAACTTTTCGGATGGTGTCCGAAACCTTGAATTTTACCAGCGCCGCGAAGGAGCTAAATCTCACCCAATCAGCCGTTAGCCATCAAATCAAAGCATTGGAGACAGAGTTGGGTGAGCCACTATTCATTCGTGGGAAGCGTGGCGTAAGGTTATCGGAATCGGGCAGGGTCGCACTTGAACATGCACAACGAATTCTCGATGAGGCTGAAGCGTTGCGCGAGCGAGTGTCCGGGCGCGTGCATCCCGAAGCCGGGTCGGTGCGGGTGGCTGCGGCAACCCAGGCACTTGTCTACCTGTTCGCGCCTTGCTTTGAATCGTTCATGCGGGCGCACCCGGGGATTGAGCTGTCGTTTCGCACCACCGTGAGCACCGAGCAGACGATTGCCGGAATCCTGGATGGCGCCGCAGACATTGGTTTTGCATCCTGGCCCGTTTACTCGCCCGCCCTCAAAGTAGAACAACTAGTCGAAGACGAACTCCTTGTGATTGTGGGCCGTCACCATCGGTTGGCAAAGAAGCGGTCAGCCACCATAAAAGAGATCGCGAACGAAAGACTGGTGCTTTTCGAACGAGGCTCTTCGATACGACGCGCAACTGATCATTTCTTCGACAGCGTCGGCATCCGGCCGGCACTTGCCCTGGAATCCAATGACACCTACTTCATCAAGTTGATGACCGAGCATGGCTGGGGCACGACGCTGTTGCCGCCATGGGCTGTGCGGGACGAGGTGAAGGCCGGCAAGTTAGCCCAACTGCGCATCGCCGGGCACACGTTACGCCGATCCGTAAAGATGGTTTCACTCGGAAGTTTCCAGCCGGCGGCCACTCGCACCTTCCTTCGTTTCATGCTCGACCAGAAAAATGGCCTTCGCGAGCTCGCTAGAGGCGAGGTCCTTTAGGCGCGTGCTCAGTAGGATCTCAACTGAAACTGAGAAGCTTGCCGAAGTCCTTGAGCTTCAAGAAACTGGGTGGATTGTTGTCAGCCAAAAAAGTATTGCCGGCGACCGCAGTGCCGTGGCCAAATAAAACCAGCATGTTTTTCTTGTCGCGATGTTTTTGTGTGGCCCATTTCAAAAACCGTTTCAAGCCCTCCTTTGCTGTTGGTTCATAAATCGGCGTGACGCTGGTCGGAACCTTATTGCAAAAGTCCGGGCTGACGACGATGTGGCCCGGGTAAACCAAGTCGTTGTGTAACTCCCACTCCATTTTAGGATAGTGCGGTTTGTTGGCGTCATAGCGTCCGTAATTTATTTCCACGTAGCGGGCGCCTTTAGGCAAAGGAGTGTTGGAATCGAAGCAAGCCACAACACGCACGTCCTTGTCATGAGTAACGCTTTCCAATTCCTGCAAAATGGCAATGGAATTGGAACTCAGGTTGTTGTCACCAGCCAGGTAAATCATGATCGTCCATTCGGGTTTATCCTTATCAACCTCAACTCGCTGGTCACTGTTACTTTCGATCTTGTCTTGAGCGCTACAACAACTCCCGCACCCCGCTCCGCAAACTCTCGTTCAACGCCTCGGTCACCGGCACCGTCCTGGATTCCGATACACAACTAAGTTAAGTTATCTTCCTGCACGGCGTATTCCTCCTAGCTATAAGCTGATGGATCCTTAAACAGACTCATCAAGAATACGCCACCTTTCGCCTGCTCGATGCCGGCAAGCTTGGCTATTACCAAATTGGGAGTCGGCGCATCGTAGCTGAGAGCCACCTTCAGGAGTTTCTTCTTCTTTTTTTTTTCTTCTGCTGCATATTGGCCATTTGGGATTTTAGTGGCCCCATTGCTACTCAAGCGTTTGAAATGCCAATTTGGCATCTCAAAATCGCAAAATGATACTACGTCAACCATGTACACACGTAACTTATCCATCAAGGATAGTGAAGGTCGCTGACTCCAGAATCCAGGGAGCGTGCCAGTAGTCAGAGATGGTGGTCACACGTTGATTGACTATGCCAAGGCGAATCGCGCTATACGGCTCCCATGCATCTACGCCGCGCCGAAGAATGATCACCGCCGGTTTACCATCGATTTCACCAACCGCCATCCTCCACGGTTCCCAGGGCCAGTTCTCATAGACGCCAAAATAGGGTGAGTCTGACAGGCGCCCTGAGAATGCATCGGCAACTCGGAGGCGGGCGTCAGCGCTGATCAACTCGCGGAGACCGTCCCAGTCGTGGCGATTGAATCGTTCGACATAGAGTTGCAGCAGTTGCAGCGCTTCCGGATTCAATGTTTTAGATTTCGTCGGCGCTGTTTTGGTCTTCAGTTTCCCTCGGCCTCTACTTAACGCCGCCTTGACACCCCCCACCGTGGAATCGACAAGGTCAGCAATTTCCTCAAGCGAGTAATCAAACACGTCTTTAAGAAGCACGCACGCGCGCTCCTTCGGCGGAAGTGTTATCACCAGGTGCTCGACTGCCTGGTCCAACATCGCGTCGGGAAGATCGTCCGGCGTTATGGATTCGAGAGTCTCGGCAATAGCCTCTGCCTCGGCCTGTTGGCGGACGTTGCGCCGGCGGAGAAAATCGATACAACGGTTATGTGCAATGCGGAAAAGCCAGGGTCCAAGCGGTCGCGAATCGTCAAACTGATCCAATTTCCGGTAGGCTTCAAAAAGAGCTTCCTGGACGACATCTTCGCCGTCCATCACCGATCCGGTCATGCGCGCGCAATAACGGTGCAGCCGTGGGCGAAGTTGGGTGAGCGTCCCTAGAAATGCGCGGTACTTCGCCTCGAAGGATCCCACGTCTATGTCCGATGGATAATCCATGATCCGTAGTTAATACGCATCCGAGATGCGCGAGGATACGCGACCGTCGCAATAGAAACGTTCAACCTCACCGACGTTAACGAAAAGCACGAGCTCTACCTTTTGCAATCACTCGCAATGCCAAAAAATAGCACCGAGCACCGAAATCTCCTCCTAAAAAGTATCCTACCTGGCACGAGATGCGTAATCGAACTAGAAAGCGATGAAAATCCAAAGCCGCACGATATGAACGGAGAAGTGCAATGCTGCTTCAGAACAAGAACGCTGTGATCTACGGAGCCGGAGGCGCGATCGGCAGCGCCGTCGCACGCGCCTTTGCGCGCGAAGGGGCTAAGGTTTTTCTCACCGGGCGCCACCGGGCACCGGTCGAGGTGGTCGCTAAGGAGATCGTTTCCGCCGGCGGATCCGCCGAAGCGGCGGTGGTCGACGCGCTCGACGAACAAGCCATCGACAAGCATCTGGAGTCCGTGATCGGTAAGGCGGGCCGCGTCGATATCTCGTTCAACGCGGTAGGGATCCCGGGTACGAACATTCTGGGCGTGCCTCTGGTCGAGCTGGATGTCGCGCAGTTCTCCCTGCCGATCACGACCTACGCGACGTCGTACTTCCTGATCGCACGCGCCGCGGCCCGGCGGATGGTCGCCAATAAATCAGGGGTGATCATGACGGCCACTACACAGCACTCGCGGATGGGTCTCCCATTGTCGGGAGGCTACGGTCCGGCGATGGCTGCCGAGGAGGCACTCACTCGAGTGCTCTCCGTCGAGCTGGCGCCTCAGGGCATTCGTGTGGTCGGTCTCCGACCACAGGCCATACCGGAGACGGATACGCTCAAGGAAGCCTTCGAGGCTCGCGCCAAAGTATCGGGACTGACCTGGGAACAGTTCCAGGAGTTTCTCGCAAGCAAGACCCACACGCGGCGGCTAATGACGCTCGCGGAGATGGCAAACATGGCTGTCTTCATGGCTTCCGATAAGGCAAGCGGGATGACAGGAACGACCGTCAACCTAACCATGGGCAGCCTGGATGACTAGCCTTAATGACAATGAAGTAGTTGTCGCATTTTTCAAACAGTCGAGGAGGAAGTATGGAACTATACGGACAGAAACAGCTGATTGAAGGTATGCGCACAGTGCGCAAGAACACCATCCAGATCGCAGAGGACATTCCCGAGAAGGATTACGGTTATCGTGCTTCCTCCGCCAGCCGATCGGTCGCGGAGACCCTGGTGCACATTGCAGTCCTCTCTCAGCTCGGCCGCGTGCTGCACGAAGAGAAACGGGTCTCGACGATCGACGGCTTCGACTTCAGCGAGTTGATTAAGCGTAGCGAACTGCAAGAGAAGAAGACTCGCTCTAAGGCCGAAATCATCGAGTTGCTGCGGGCCGAAGGGAACAGCTGGTTTGGCTGGCTCGAAACTTTGTCCAATGACTTCCTGGCTGAGGAAGTTGGACAGCCGGGTGGTGGGAAGAAGAATCGCTTCGAGATGATCCTCGGTTTCAAAGAGCACGAGATGCATCATCGCGGGCAACTCATGGTCGTCGAGCGCATCCTCGGCATCATCCCGCACCCGACTCGCAACCTGCAACCGGTTCGAGAGAAAGTGACTGCATGACGAAGATGCGACTGGATTCTGAGGCAGCCGTCGGGCGCCGCTCAAACGGTCGCTGTGCTACCGAAGTCTAAACTACTGTATTTAGAACTTCTGCTCTAATGCAGTCGATCATGTCTGACGCTGGAGGTTCCGTGCGTTGAGCCCTACCAAACAGACCTGAGAGAATAGGCAGATTACATCATGTACGTCTGTTTACACGTGGCGCTTTCACAGCCGTTCAGTTAGACGTGGGTACGGTTGATTTGTACAGCCAAGTTTAACTTAATAAGTGGAGCATCATATGAGGATCATCTTAGTCCGTCATGCATCGAGGGAACGGCAACCCAACCCAGACAACGACAAGAATCTACCACTAACTCCGGACGCAAACAGGAGACCCGCGAGCTCGGAGATAGCCGCAAAGCTTTATGGACCAAGGTGGAGCGAACGTTAATGCGTCAATCAATGGGATGGCTAAGCTCTTAAAGATGCTCTCGGAATAACCAAATCCCCGGCAGTGGGCCAGGGATTGGTTGGCGGAGCTGTTCAGGCTCTTAGTTATTGTGTCCTCACCAGACTGGATAGCAACACCGGTTGCGCCGAATCTAACCTAACCTAATACGGTGTCAAATTACCAAGTTCCCAATTATTTCTTACGCATCTTTAGTTGTCATCGACTAACGGTCAGAATAAGATTGTTGTTTTTGGTGGTGTACTCTTCGATTATTAGGTGCTCCCCCATAACATATCTCGATCTATCAAGACAGGCCCATAACTGCTCACGTCAACTGCTCACGTCGCCTTCGCTCAATCGAAACAGTGCGGCGCCACTGATAGATGCCGGGTTGAGTGCAGTTGCAGATTTGTTCCCATCGTCGGCCCACCTTAAGCTTTGTACTTTTTAAAAAAGTGGAACCAATAAATTGCCGGTCCGCTTTTGGAACCGATAAGTTGCCGAAAAAACTCCGTGTAAGGGTAGCGGGTAACAATTTACGAAGGAATTTAGGGTAGTTTGTACTCTTAAGAAAAGTTGGAACCAACTAATTGCCGGAGGCTTTTGGAACCATTAAGTTGCCGGAGCGGCAAAGTATAGGTTCAAGTTACAATAGTAGGTGAATGTAAGTCTTTGAAAAGAAATGGCGGAGGGGACAGGACTCGAACCTGCATAGCCTTTCGGCCGGCGGTTTTCAAGACCGCTGCACTACCATTATGCGACCCCTCCGCAGGGTGGCGTTGGAGAATATAGCGCATGCCGAGGCAGCAAACAAAACGCCCGCGGATTGCACGGATGACCGAGATCGTGCACGATCCTCAAAGAACAAAGCTCCAACTACAAAGCATCACTAAATGCGCGTCACCATCGGCCAGATCAATACCATCAACGGCGATTTCGAGAGCAATACCGCCAGTATCATTCGCGCCATCGAACAAGCCAAACGAGAGAACTCAAACCTTGTTGTCCTCCCCGAAACCTGTATCCAGGGTTACACCTCTCTCGACTGGTTCCTCGATCGCGACGTGCAACGATGCGCCCTCGAGCCGCTGCAAAAGATCATCAATGCAACCGAAGGAATCACCGCCATTGTCGGAACTGTAAGACCGTCGAACCTCACCACCGGGCGACGTCTCTACAACTCCGCCGCCGTAATTCGCAATCAGCAACTACTCGGGTTTGCAGACAAAACTCTGCTCCCCGAATACGACGTCTTCGACGATCCACGCTACTTCCAACCCGGCGCCGAACGCCACCTCTTCACGATGCCGGAAGAGAAACTCGGCGTCGCAGTTTGTGAAGACTTCTGGAACGACAAAACTTTCTGGCGCGAACGGCTCTACACAAATGATCCGGCAGACGAACTGATCGAGTTGGGCGCCGAAGTTCTGATTTCGATAAACGCTTCCCCTTTCAACAAAGGCAAGATGGGCCAGCGCTGCGCGATGGTCTCGCATCGCGCCATGATGGCAAAGATCCCAATCGTGTTCGTGAATCTAATCGGCGGCAACGACGGTGTCATCTTCGACGGCGCAAGTATCGTCGCAGACGCGAAAGGCAAGATCATTCTTCAGGCGCCCCCGTTCGAAGAGTTTATCGGCACAGTAGATCTCGACTGCGACGTGGCCGATAAACGTTGCTTGCCCGGTGACGACAGCGAAACTATTCACGATGCACTCGTGCTCGGCATTCGCGACTACGCTCGTAAGAACGGATTCAAACGCGTGGTGCTGGGATTGTCCGGCGGGATCGACTCGGCCGTCGTGGCAACACTCGCGTGCAAGGCGATCGGCGCAGAGAATGTTCTCAGCGTAATGATGCCGTCGCCTTACTCGTCGCGCTCGAGTATCGACGACTCTGTTGAACTTGGCCGCCGTCTCGGAATGCCGGTGATTGAACACTCGATTTCCGATGTGTATGAAGTGCTGCTCAAGCAATTGAAATTGTCTGAACCGTCTGCGGATAGCGGTTCGGTTGCAGCACAGAACCTGCAATCGCGACTGCGCGGCAATATCCTGATGACGATCTCCAACTCTGAAAGTCGCCTGCTGCTTTCAACCGGCAACAAGTCGGAGTTGGCACTCGGCTATTGCACTCTGTATGGCGACACGAATGGCGGACTGGCAGTGATTGGCGACGTTTTGAAGACCGAAGTCTATGCGCTCGCGAATTATCTCAACAAGGATCAAGAATTGATTCCCAACGCGATCATCACCAAACGGCCTTCAGCAGAACTTGCACCGGGACAATTCGACGATCAGTCGCTGCCGCCCTACGACCAGCTCGATCGTGTCTTGCGCTTGTACTTCGAGCAGAAAGCCACTCCAAATGAGATCGTGGCCACTGGTTTCGATCCGAGTTTTGTGCTGGATATTCTCAACCGTGTTGAGTCGCCGGCAAATGAATTCAAGCGCCGGCAATTACCACCGACGCTGATAATTTCCAGGAACGCTATCGGGATCGGGCGGCGCCGTCCGGTAACTCACCACTACCGGCGTGAACGATTGAACTGTTAGGCGCATGAACTCGCTTAATCACAAACTCACAAGAGTTATCGTCGATACTTTTTGTGTGTTTGTGATCTCAAGCGTTGCAGTCTTGGCTCAGTCGTCAACTGAAGCGGACGCACTCAGGGCAGTTAAACTCGCAACCAACCCGACCACGAAACTTACTGCAGCTGAAGACCTCATCGCGAGATTTCCGAACAGCACTGCACGTCTGAGTGTTGCTGAAGAGATTGCCGGCGAAATTCTGAAGATAAAAAACGGGACCGTCGCACTTGCGCTTTTGGAACGAGCCCAAGCGATCTTCACGTCTGTGGAGGAGCGGGAGATCCTCAAGCCAGTGGCTCTCGAAGCCTACGCTCTCGGCAACCGAACTGACGACGCGTTTGCATTAGCGACTGAAATGCTCGCGAAAAATCCTGACAATATTCCGGTACTCGTTCGCATGGCACAAACCGGAGCCGAAGAGGTCAGGCGAAGGAATGGAAAATATGCGGACGTGTCGCTGCAGTATGGCTTAAAGGCGATCGCTCTGCTTGAAACTGACAAGAAACCAGCGAGTCTGGACGACGAAGCCTGGTCGCGGCAAAAAGCTAATCTCCACCAACTCTATCAGCAGACCGCGATTCTCTACCTCGCAGCAGGAAATGCTTCGGAAGCTAAGGCGCGACTAACTAAAGCGTCGACATTATCGCCACAGGATCCTTCCAATTTCGCGTTGCTGGCGAGAGTCATTAATGCTGATTACCTCGCTCATAACGATGCGTACGAGGCGATGCCGGAAGGGAAGGCAAAGCAAGACGCGAAGAAGACACTCGAAGCAATGCTGGACTCGATGATTGATACTTACGCACGCGCAGCGGGTTTGGCAACCGGTCGGGTTGAGTATCAAACGCTGCTGCAGCAGGTGATTCCAGACCTGACTACCTACTATAAATATCGCAACAACCAATCGATCAAGGGCTTACAGCAGTTGATAAACCGGTATCGGACGGCGCAGTAAAGCCGTTCAGCGCGTGTTTAAGTTGGGGCTTTTTAGACAGGATTTGCAGGATTAGAGCAGGATTTTCAGGATAGGGCTTTTGTCGCTTGACTCGTTAGCCTTTGTCCTCTAATAATCTGCGGTCAACCCACTGGGTCCTTTGGGGCCCAAAGCGCTCGCGCTCACTTTAACCAACCCATAGAGGTACTAGATGAAATACGCAAAAAGACTCTCCCTTCTTTTGGTGGCAACTGTCTTCTTAGTCCCCTTCTTGATTGCTCATGCCGCAGGCGGGCGCATCGAGGGAAAAATTACTGACCCGAAAGGTGCGGCAATTCCAGGAGCAACCGTCACAGTTACTAATCAGACAACCAAACAGGACTTCACCGCAGTCACCGACAACCAGGGAAAATATAAGGTCGAGAGTCTGCCCGCCGGCATCTACACCGTGCGTGTCGCTTCGAAAGGCTTTACCGAAGGACGGCGCGACGAAGTGAAAGTTGAGGATGATTCTGCGGCAACAATCGATGTGCGTCTCGAGATCGCGCCAGTCGAAGCCCAGGTAAAAGTCTCTGGCCAGAAGGGAAATCAAGATCCCGTTTATCAGTCGCTCAGACAACTTGGCAAGGGCGACGATTTCACGGGCAGCTACGCCGTAGTTAACAATCTTAAACTCAAGCGCGATGCGGCCAACTTCAACTTGAAGTCAGGCGAGCTTTACTTTGTCACGCCGGTTGAAGGTCGTGTAGCGGCGGCCGTGTTTATTGGCGACGGTGAACTGACGTTGGTTCCGCCAATGGAAGTCGAACAAAACAGTATCAAGGTATTTACCGGCGAAGGGGGTATCACCGAATCGTTCAATCGCCTCGTGCTGCGCTTTACTGACAAGACATTTGAAGAGGTCAAATCGTCTCCTAACGCGACGATGAAAACTAACGGACCGGGAGCGAGTCAGGCGCGGTCTGCGTATCGTGACAATCAGGATCTCTTGCGCAAACAGCTACACGACAATCGTGAGGTACGTACCCTCTACGATATTTACAATCCAGCCGGCGAAGGGTTCTTCATGACCTTCATCAATGGCAAGCGCTTCAGCAAACTTGTCTACATTATTGAGCCATTCGGTGTGCCCGGAGCTACTCCTGAAGAAGTCGCCTTATTCAGTTACGGTGAAACGGATGGCGGCATTTGGCTTGCTTTCCATCATGAAGAGGAGTTCAAGAAAGGTACCGCGTCGAGTGGTGAAGACAACCGTCTTATCGACATCACTCGCCATGAGATCGATGCCGCGATCAAGGGAACAAATCTTGCCGCAACTGATCGTCTTACTTTTCGCAACCTCCATGCCGGCACGCGCGTCGTCCCGTTCGATCTTTATCGAACACTGCGCGTCAGCAAAGTTCAGGATGCGGAGGGTAACGACTTGAACTTCATTCAGGAAGACAAGAATGAGGACGCAGATTTTGCCGTAATCATGACGAAGCCGCTCGAAGCGGGAAAAACCTACACTATATCCGTTCAATATGATGGTAATGACGCACTGCGCGATTCCGGTGGCGGAAACTTCATTCTCATTCCCCGCTCGACGTGGTATCCCGGCAACTCCAACACTTTATTCGCCGAGGACCGCGCAATCTTCGAGATGACTTTCCGCTATCCGAAGAACTACATGTTTGTGGGTACGGGCTCACCGACCGGCCCTGAAACCCGCGAAGGCGATATTACTATTACGAAGTGGTCCAGCGGACAAACGGAACTGGCCGTCGCCGGATTCAATTACGGTAAGTTTAAGAAGAAAACAGTCACCGACAAAGATAGTGGTTACGAGGTCGAGTCGTATGCCAATATCGAAGTGCCGGACGAGCTCAGAGACATACAGCAGCAGATCGAACGGCTCGAAGCTCAAGGTTATAAGACCATGACTACCCTCGGCTCGATCACGACCACGTCCATGGCCGAATCAGCACTCGCTGATGCTCAAAACGCGACCCGTATTTACAACATGTACTTCGGGAAACTTCCGTATACCCGACTGGCAATAACGCAACAGCCAGCCGGTTTCTTTGGACAGGCATGGCCCACGCTCGTTTACATGCCTTACCTGGCCTTTATCGACGCAACCCAGCGAACTCAATTGCTCGGCACACGCGGCGGCACGGATACGTTCTGGCGTTACGTCGCTCCGCACGAAGTTGCGCATCAGTGGTGGGGTCATGTCATTGGCTGGGATAGCTATCGCGATCAATGGATGAGCGAGGGATTTGCTGAGTTCTCCGCTTCGCTTTATGTCCAGTTTATCCGCGGAAACGATAAGTTTATCGACTTCTGGGAAGACCTCAGAAGACAGGTCGTAGAAGCGACGCCGGCTACAAAAGATCGCAAGCCGTACACTATTGGACCAATTACTCAAGGGTACCGGCTCAATAACGGTAAGACGGGAGCCGCCGCACGGTTTTTGATCTATCCGAAAGGCGCCTACGTCCTCCACATGTTGCGCATGATGATGTATTCGCCTGCCAAGGGCGGCGACGCGCGCTTCCAGGAGATGATGAAGGATTTCGTCCAAACGCACTTCAACAAGCCTGTGTCGACTGAGGATTTCAAGGCCATCGTTGAAAAGCACATGACCCCTGACATGAATGTCACCAACAACGGCAGGATGGACTGGTTTTTCAATGAGTGGGTTTACGGTACGCAGGTTCCGGCTTACAAGCTTGAGTACAAAGTATCGTCAGACGGTGTGATAAATGGGAAAGTTACGCAGTCGGGAGTGTCGGATGATTTCGTAATGCTCGTGCCGCTTTATGTCGACATGGGTAAGGGATGGGCGAAACTCGGTTCAGCTCGCCTCATAGGCAACACGACGGTCGAGATCAACAACCTGAAGTTGCCGGCAGTGCCAAAGCGCGTTGCGATTTGTGCGCTGAACGACGTGCTCGCAACGAGCATTGAGAACAGTAAGTAGTCTTCGAATATTCACGCCTTGACGAACGTACTGCAGGGGCGGCCCTCCGTGGCCGCCCCTGCGTTCGGTACAGGCATGATTCGGAACACGCATGATTCGACACCGGGGCGGCCACGGAGGGCCGCCCCTACAGTACGTTCCGTGTTTCAAATTCTCTTCACGCGTAACTCGCGTAAACGGATTTAACTTTCTCAATAAACTCACGTCGGTCCACGATGTAATACAACTTTAACTGCCCCGAACCCGCGACCTCGTCCAACAATTTCTCGAAAATCTCAAACTGATCGACGCCTTCAATGCTATGCGCAGCCAGGTAGCCGCCTTTGCGCATGCGACGGATTAACTCCATCAATGTGAGCCGGCCTTCAAGAGTGCGACCACCATGCTCGTGAGATCGACTCACTAAATACTGAACCAGTAAGCTCTCGTTGTATAAAGGTGGCGCAAGAAACAGTCGCGCGCCGTCACGTTCCCAGCCATCTTCCAAACGCGACGACGGTCGCACGCTCCTCAATTCTTCAAAGACCTCAACCCAATCTTCTTTCGGAGCTTTTCTTTCGAGATAAGCCTTCGTCGCCTCAAGCATCCATGCCGGCTCATTAAGATCGAGCGTAATACGCAACGTGTCGAGCCAGTCAAAAAAGGCGTTGCGACGATTCGACTTCAATTCGAGAATCGCAAACTGATCCTTTTTCTTTTCAACGGTCTTGACTAGCTTTCGGCGCGGCGCATCGGTAGCCTTTCCGCCTTCAATACAATGCGTGTCCAGACGCGCGTGCCAGCGTTTCGCGGCGTTGCAATAGGGACAGCGCGGATGCTTCTCTTCGCTGTCGAAGAATGGCCGCACCGCGTTTCGGGAAGTTAGTTCTTCAACGGTCGGACTGTAGCGTTTGATTTCGGAATAAGCCGAGCGGGGCGCGAGACCGATTTGTTTCGTGAAAATATCGAAGATGCAGGCGAGACAAACGAGCGTGGTGTACTCAGTAACGGTTCCCGGCGGAAAGTCACTGAAGTCTAATTCCTTCATAGCCACAAAAAGGCACAAAAGTCACAAATGAGGTTGAAGAGTCACAAGTGCCGGGCGCAGATCCACATCAGTGTGCCCGACAGACAGATCCAGTTCGTCTTCGATATTGCCGGTGGCGGAGCCGAGCGACTTGAAATCGAAAAGTTCGTGATCCAGCAAATGCGATGGGACTGCGTTGCCGAGAGCGCTGAGCATTGACGCTCTGACGTGCGGGATTTCTTTTTCGAGTTCCGAGATCAGCGTCTTAATTTTGACTCGCTTCAGGTTGCTCTGCGAGCCGCAGAGGTCGCAGGGAATTATCGGAAACTGGCGCTCCAACGCGTATTGCGCAATGTCGGTCTCAGAACAGTAGGCCAGCGGTCGAATCACCGTGTTGCGGCCGTCGTTTGAACGAAGCTTGGGAGGCATCGCTTTCAAGGCGCCGATGTAAAACAGATTCAGCAGCAGGGTCGTGATGATATCGTCCGCGTGATGGCCAAGCGCAATCTTGTTACAGCCTTCCTCAACTGCGATGTTGTAAAGAATGCCTCGTCGCAAGCGCGAACAGACAGAACAATAGGTTTTTCCTTCCGGAACCAGCCGTTTCACGATTGAATAGGTGTCGCGCTCCACGATTCGAAACGGCACATCGAGCTTACTGAGATACGCCGGCAGCACTTCGGAGGGAAATCCGGGCTGTTTTTGATCGAGATTCACTGCGAGCAGTCCAAAATTCACCGGCGCGCGCCGTCTGAGGTCAAGCAGGAGATCCAGCAGCGTATGGCTGTCTTTTCCGCCTGACAGGCAGACCATCACGCGATCGCCGTCCTCAATCATCCCGAAATCGGCGATAGCTTCGCCCATTCGCCGTAGTAATTTGGTCTTCGTCTTACTCTCAGTATTCATTTCCGCGACTCAGAATGCCACGCACCGGGAGTGTTTTCAATCGGCTTGACGTTTCGACAGGGCGTTTAACGAATTACAATTCTGTTACAAAGCTAGACACGGCGCGTTGAGTTTGTCTATGATGTGGAGCCCGCTCTGTGCGGCGAATCATTCGTTACTAGCGTTCAAAGCTAGGAATCCACTAACAAAAGGAAAGCGCGTCGTTTGCTTCAAGGTTCCGACGGCCGGTGACCAAACTTCCGCGCCCCCATATTTACGGAGGTAACAAATGCTCAGGATAGGAAAGAATGCCAAAGATCAGGAAGAGCACGACCACTCTCAGAAACCGGAGGTTCCTGATTACTCTGCCAAGTCGTACGCCTCGTACCAGCCCGTTAATGAAGCAAAACCGGCAGTCGAGCCGTCAGCACCCCGCGGCGCCATGACCGAGAGCGAAACGCTGGCAAGAGATATCAAAGAAGGGACGCTTAGTGGTTTCGTAGGCGGCGGCACTGTGGTTACCGGCGAAGCTAACTTCAAGGCAATGATGAGAGTTGACGGTCACCTGTCAGGTCGCGTCAGCTCGTCTAGTGGTACGCTCATCGTCGGCGCAAACGGAAAAGTTGACGCTAATATCGAAGTCGCCGTGGCTGTAATCCATGGAACTATTAACGGCGATATTATTGCCTCGCAGCGGTTGGAACTCGGCCGCGCCGCGAAGGTAAACGGCAACATCCAAACCCCGTCGCTCATCATCGAACAGGGCGCAGTGTTTGAAGGAACCTGCAAGATGTTGCAGATGACCGCGGCAGCCGATAAGGCAAAAAACAATAACAAGAAAGAAGAGCCGCTCGACACGTCAAGAATGAAGCCGATTCCGGCCGATGCCGGCGCAAAGACGACCGATATTCCGGCCGTTTCGAACGTCGTCAGCTAAGCTGATAAAACAGCGAAGATTGAACCGGGGTGGTCCATTGGGCCACCCCTTTTGTTTTGAGATAGGATTTACATGACTTGCAGGATTCACAAGATAATCCTGTAAATCTTGTTAATCCTGTAATCCTGTCTAATGTATGATTCGTCGCCTATGCCCAACAAGATTATCTACGCGCTGCTAATTTGCATTTGCCTGACTTCTCCAACCTTCACGCAAAAACGCTCGGTTCCACCCGCAACGCTTCTCCTCATCACGAAAGCCGAAGACGAACGACGCTGGGACAAAAACCTGCGCAATTTGTTTTCGAGTCCTAACGCGGCGGTTAGAAAGAGGGCCGCCCTCGCGGCGGGACGGATCGGAAACGAAGATTCGATCGCTCCGCTCACGGATCTGCTCGAGAAAGACGCCGATCCAGGTGTCCGCGCGATGGCGGCCTTTGCGATCGGCGAAGTCGAGTCGGAGAAGGGCGCGAATGCTCTCGTGGCAGTGATTAAAAATACGGGTAATTCGCTTGAGGTTAGAGCAAGAGCAGTCGAAGCGTTGGGCAAGATCGCAGCGGTGTTGCCGAGAGAACAAGAAGCGCGCCAACGCGAACTGGGTGCTGTAATCCTGGAAGCCTTGAATGCTGATCCCGGCAGCCGTTCCACCGATCAATCACTGACTCTGTTTGGTTTGACTGCGGCGCTGCGGTCACGACCAGCTAATGCCGGCCCGACAATCGCAAAGTTTTTAGCTTCCGCGAGCCCACGCGTCCGGGCTGACGCGGCTAACGCACTCGCACGATTGCGTTTAAGAGACGGAAACGAACAGTTACGAAAATTGTTGATGTCCGATCCGGATCCGGTGGTTCGCGGCAATGCAGCGCGTGTTCTCGGTGGTACTGAAGACAAGCCCGCATACGACGCTTTGCTGTCCCACGCAACCACGGACAATGATTCGCGCGTTAGAGTCAGCGCGATTCGAGCACTTGCCTCTCTCAAGGACGCTCGCGCTGCTGAGCCTCTACTTAAGCGCGGCGAAGTCCTGGCTCAACGGAACGTTGGTGAAAGAGCGGCGGAGCTCAACGAAATCCTCGAAATCGCCACAACACTCGGTCGCCTGTGGGCGCAAAAGGAAGATCAAGCGGCTCTCGCGTGGTTGCGGAAGATCAGTGAGCCTCTTAATCACAGTGCGCCTGAAATCGAGCTTGCCTTTGTCCGCATCGCACCAGCCACCTATGTTGCGGATTTTGGTTCAGCCGATCAGGCGAAACGAAAAGTTCAGGAGACGATTCTGCTAAATTGGCGCGCCGCGTCAGGTATCGCCGCCGGACTCGGCGAGATCGCCGCATTGCCAGATTCGGTCAGAAACAAAGTCGAACTTGCCACCGCAGCACAGTCGCTCCTGCGCGCGATGCTCGACTACCGCAACTCTGGCCTGACGATCAACACGCTCGTTGCCGTTCACTCCGAATACGCTATTCCAGATGTTCTGCGCGCGCTGGCAGCTTTCAAACCGCCAGACCTCGGAACAGTAGCGCAGGCACAACTGAAGGAAAGCGATGTGATAGTTCGTGGTACCGCGGCAGACCTGTTAGGCGATCTTCCGCCGTCTGAAGAAATCATGGGTGCACTCGCAGCCGCCTGGCCGCAGGCAGCAAACGATGTATTGAACGATGCGGCGCTCTCGATCCTCGACGCGGTTGGTAAACAAAAGACAGCCGCTGCAAACGATCTCGTCAAAGAAGCGCTGAAATCAGGCGATCCACTGATACGTCACCGGGCTGCAAACATCTTGAAAGCGAACGGCGCAGGCGACTTTTCTTCACAGGTCGGAACGGTGCAACCGCGCAACACAGAAGTAGATTACAAACGCGCTCTTGGCCGGATCGGAAAAAGTGTCCGTGCCGTCGTGACTACCAGCAAGGGTTCGTTTACTATTGGCCTGCTCCCCGATGCGGCCCCCCTTACCGTAGACAACTTTGTTCAACTTGCCCAGCGAGACTATTTTCGAAACGTCACGATTCACCGCGTGGTGCCTAATTTCGTGATTCAGGACGGTGATCCGAGGGGCGATGGTAACGGCGGACCGGGCTACCAGATCCGCTGTGAGATCAATCAGGTGCTCTACGACCGCGCAGCGGTGGGAATGGCACTCTCAGGCAAAGACACAGGCGGCTCACACTGGTTTGTCACACATTCGCCGCAGCCACACCTCGACGGCGGTTACACGGTTTTCGGACAAGTGATAACGGGAATGGACGTGGTCGATAAGGTCGTACGCGGCGATGTGATTCAGTCGATCACTATCAAGCAGGGACTGCGAAAGTAGCCACAAAAAGGCACATAAAGAGTTTTCAGTCCAAGATGTATAGAAGACGATTAGAGAGTACGTCCAATGACCTGCTAATGCTTTGTGTATTAGTGAGTGTCTGCGTCGCCGCCGCTTCGTATCAGGAGCTCAACGCCCAAACGTTTCCAAAGTCGACGGAAAAACATTCCTACAAAATTGATCTGAAGATCGATTTCGACCACCTCACGTACACCGGCGTCGAAAGGGTTCGCTGGATCAATCACGGTGAAAAGCCGAGCTCGGTCATCTACTTTCATCTGTACCCGAATCTTCGCAGTACCGAGCAGACCACTCCAACTAGCGGCGCTGCACCAGACGCAGACGAACCGCGGATCGATATTCTCGAAGTCCGTTCCGGCGCAGACGACACGCCGCTATTTTCTTCACTTGACGATCAGGGCACTGCGCTTCGCATAAACCTGCGCGAGCAGGTCGCGCCCGAAGCCTCGGTCGAGGTTGTCATTAAATTCAAAGGCTCGGTGCCCGAGATTGATCGCGACGAGACAAGTTTGACGACTCACGTCGTAAAGCAAGTCAGCGCCGCGCTGCGTAGCGAACGCGAAATGCGTCGCTCGCGCGACATCAACTTCCGCTGCCGCGGCGTGATGCTTCTCGGCGCAGCGTATCCGGTGTTGGCTGTGCACGATGGTGACGAGTGGCGTCGCAAGCTCGAGCCTTCAGTCGGAGACTTCGTCTTCAATGAAGCAGCCAACTATGAAGTAACTATCGCCACCAATTCAGGAGTAGAGATATTCACCTCCGGTATCGAAACTGGACCGAGAAACGAAAAGACCGGGCAAACATTCGCCGCCAACTCTTTGCGTGATTTTGCGATTCTCGCGGGGCGCGGGCTGAAGAGTGAACATACGGAAGTCCAGGGAGTCAATATCCGATCGGTTTTCTTAGCGGAGCATGAGCGCGTCGGGAAACGTGCGCTCATGGTTGCCGCTAACTCCCTCAGAGTGTTTACCTCGCTGTTTGGACCACTTCCATTTAAGCAGATCAGCATTGCCGAAGCTCCTCTCGTCGCGGGGCTCGGCAGTTGTGAGTTTTCCGGATTCAATATCATCGCGAGCGCCTTTTATGTCGACTTCGACTCTCCCGCCGTGCGCAATCTCCCGGAAATCATTCGTGAACAGCGACCGTCGGTCGAGGAAAGTCTCGAATGGGCCGTCGCCCACCTTGTCGCACACCAGTGGTGGGGCGCGGCGGTTGGAAACGATCCGGCGCGCGAGCCGCTTCTGGATGAGGCGCTCTCATGCTGGTCAGCGCTGCTCTACTACAAAGACACTTACGGCGAGGAGCGCGCGAATGCTGTCCTGAACGATCAAGTACGTGGGGTCTATCGTCTTTACAGGACGTTTGGCGGAGACGATATGGACGCCAATCGGCCTTCACGCGACTACCGCAACACTTTCCAGTACGCGGCGATCGTCAGTGCCAAAGGCGCGCTGATGTTTGTGGATCTGCAAAAGAGCCTCGGTGAAGAGAAGATCTTCGCCGCACTCCGTAACTACTACCAGGCAAATCTTTATGAGATCGCGCAGCTCGAGGACCTGCGGATTGCGCTGGTTGCCGAAGCTCCAATTGAACAAAGGCGAATGATTGGACGTACATTTACCCGCTGGCTGACGGCAAAGCGAGGCGACGAAGATATTGCGCCTCCGGATCAGGAGCTGGCCGCAACTTTGGGTATCCCCGCTAAACAAACTCCCCAAAAGTCGGGTGATAAGAACGCATTTAACGCACTGGCAAAGGTCGGGAGGTTTTTTTGGCAACAGGTAACGCGCATTCGCTGAAGATGAACGCCTATAAGTTGGGTGAGTTCGTCCTCGAACGAAACAGAGACTCCGAACGAGGTCACGTAGATAAGAGCCTGGAACGTTTGAGCTGGCTCATGGACGATCTGTTCCGCGTGCCTGTGCTTGGTTGGCGCTTCGGGCTCGACGCTTTGATCGGTCTGATTCCGGGCCTGGGTGACACCACTACTTCACTCGTCTCCTTCTATATCCTCGTAGCAGCCGTTCGTTATCGCGTTCCGAAGATCACGCTATTGCGCATGGGTATGAACATCGGCATCGATTACCTTATCGGATCGTTGCCGATCGTCGGCGACTTGGCTGATGCGTGGTGGAAATCGAATCAGATGAACGTCGACTTGCTGCGCGAGCGTGCGACTGTCTCTGGTGAAGAAGAGCGATCAGCGCAGATGAGTGATTGGGTGTTTGTTGGTGGGATTATCGTTGGGTTGACGGCACTGGCTATCACCAGTTTCCTCGTCAGTATTTATCTTTTAGCTAAGTTGTGGACAGGATTAACAGGATGAAAACAAGATTGGCAGGATCTATCTTGTAAATCCTGCCTGAATCCTGTGCATCCTGTCTAACTGACCACTCGCTCCAATGCCGTCCTGAGCATATCGAGTCCACGTTCACCCGCGGCGAAACTTCTCAGTTTTCCTTCAGCATCGAACAGATAGTACGCGGGCACAAAACCCTGATCATTCTGAAATGCGTCTTTTAATTTGTGCTCATTGTCCACCGCGACCGGCTCGCTGATTCCATACTTGCTAATCAATTCGCGGACGGCTTCGATGTCTGTGTCTGCTTCGTAGCGCGGCATATGGATGCCGATTACACGCAGTCCCTGGTCCTTCTTTTCATCACGCCATTGCCCAACCCGCGGCAGGTTGTCTTTGCAGATCCCGCAGCTCGCTGACCAGAAGTGAACGAGCGTCGGATGGCCCGCAGCTTCCTGCTCGGCGTGAGCCTGAGTGCCGCCAAACCATTCCGTTGCACCTTCAAGCCTGGGCAACTGTGTTCCAATCTTCATTGCCATTGTTGTTTTTCTCGTTAAAGCGATCCACAGATTACGCAGAGTGAATCTGTGTAATCTGTGGATGGTTGAAATTAGCTGTTGAGTGTCTTCTGGCCGGGCTTCCATTCAGCCTGGCACAAACCGCCGGTCTGCAACGCCTGAATGACGCGGAGCGTTTCTTCAGCCGAACGACCAACATTTAGATCATGCACGACTTTGTAACGAAGAATCCCTTCCGGGTCGATCACGAAGAGACCGCGAAGCGCGATACCACGATTTTCAATCAGCACACCGTAGTCTCTCGCAACGTCCTTCGTCGCATCAGCCGCGAGCGGATACTTAAGTCCTTCAACTCCGCCCTTGTCGCGTGACGTGTTCAGCCAGGCACGGTGCGAATAAACCGAGTCAGTCGAAATACCGATGATGTCGGCGCCGATGTCCACGAAATCCTGGTAACGATCGCTGAACGTCGTCAATTCCGTCGGGCAAACAAACGTGAAATCCAGTGGATAGAAAACGAGAACAAGCCACTTGCCGCGATACTCGGAAAGCTTTACGGGCTCATTGAGTTTGTCGATGTTCTTCGTTGAGGCCATTTCGAAATCTGGCGCCGGCTGGCCGACCACCGCCTTCTCTGCTGCTACTGCTGTTGCTGCCATGTATCCTCCAAATGTTTTTAGATTGCTTTATCTTGTTAATCCTGAAAAATCCTGTTCATCCTGTCTAACGACTCCTTGATTCCGAATACCCGGATGTCTTTCCGCAACAATCCGGACACCGTCCTCTGAGCGTCAAATGAACTGAATCAGGCTTGAACCGTGATTTTCGCGCGGCTGCCTGCATGAGTCTCGCTGCATCAGGCAGATCAAAATCGACCAGCTTTCCGCAGTCGTTACAGATCGCGTGATCGTGTCGATCAGTCTCTCGATCGTAGCGGCTGGCACTATCCCCGAAATTTATCTCGTAAACCAGGCCCGCATCCTTCAGGTAGCGCAACGAATTGTAAACTGTTGCGTAGCTGATACCGGGCAGGCGCTGGCGGGCCGCCTCAAAGATATCGCTGGCGGTCGGGTGGTCGTCTCGCTCCATGATCACCTGGAAAACCGCTTCTCTTTGTGGCGTCAACTTCGGTTTTTGCTTGGCTTCTTGCAAGATAGATTTAGACTAATTCCAAATCATCGATTTGTCAAGCAGCGTCTAATCCGCGTTTATCTGCGGCTAATAATCGGGTGTTGTTTCGCGAACTCGACGATGCGGTCGACGTAACTTACAAACCTCGGGCAGCGAATGTCATGGGCGGCCAGTAATTCCTGCGCCTGGCTGGTGTCGTAGAGTTGTCGCACAAAGAAGTAAGGAACAGCGTGATGTGGCAATCCTGTAATGCGCGGTGACGGCGGCAACATTAGAAAAAACCTTACCCATCGGGCCGGAGCGGTAATCTTAGACCTGTGACCATCAATCGATTTTGCAATCGTGTTGAATAACTGGTTCGTCGTCAGTGGAGCCGGATCCGCGAGTTGCAGCGTCTTGCCAATTGCTCGTTCATCAAACGCAAGCGCGGCCATCGAATCAACTACAAAATCCACCGGAACCAGGTTCAAACTCACTTTGTGATTCCCGATATTGATCATCGAGAGCATGCTGGGCCAACGCAGCAGGTAATGAATCAGGTAATAAACCCCGTCGTACTTTCCTGTTTCGCCCGTTTGTGAGTCACCACAAACGACGGACGGACGGTGGATCGTGACCGGAAGATCCGCTTTAGCAGAATCAACTTCCAACTCCGCCAGATATTTTGATTCTTCGTAATAGTTGCGATAACCCGCATCGTGCCGCAACTCCGTTTCGAGAATGGCTCCTTCGCGTTTGCCCGCAACGTAACAGGTCGAGACGTGATGAAACTGTTTCAAATGCGGCAACGAACGGGCTAACGCAATCACATTGCGTGTGCCACCAACATTGACTCGAAGCGCAACGTCCTCAGGAACGGCGAGATCGTAAACGGCGGCCAGGTGAAATACGCGAGTTGTTTCCTGTTGGACCAGATCCAGGTCCAGTGCGCTCAAAGCAAGGTTCGGCTCGGCAATGTCACCTTCGACAATCTGAAACTCAGCAACACTCCGACCAGTGAGCGACGCAATGCGATCGATCTCTTCGCACGCGTGCGTGACCAGTGATGGCTGAACGAGCAGAATGAAATCGCAGTTTTTCCGGGCCATGCGCTCCAACAACCGGTTCGCAATAAAGCCCGGAAAACCTGTTATGAAAAATGTCTCTCTATCCGGCATCGATTACCCTGAGTATAATTCACACCCAAACTCCAGCACGATTCGAGGTCAAACACATGAACCCCCATTTGATGTTCGCGCGCCGAACGGCGCTGGCTTTGGTCCTCTTCATCACCGCGATCTTTTCCACAGCTGCGCAGGAAAAGAAGCAGTGCAACATCAAAGTCACGTTGCTCCAGGTTAACGACGTCTATCAGTTTGCTCCCGTGGATCAAGGTAAGAGCGGCGGACTCGCTCGCGTCCTGACTCTCACGAAATCGATCCGTAAGCAAAACCCAAACACCCTTTTCTTGATGGCCGGTGACACGATTTCGCCATCGGTTGAGTCGATCACTTACAAAGGCGCGCAGATGATCGAGGCGTGGAACGCCATCGGGCTCGATTATGCAACATTTGGGAACCACGAGTTCGACTTTGGACCAGACGTCTTGAAAGAGCGAATGAACGAGTCGAAGTTTTCGTGGATCGCGGCGAATGTTCTCGACACGCGCACCAATCAACCATTCGGCGACGCCAAACGATTTGTAATACGCGAGTTTGGCGGCGTGAAAATCGGACTCTTCGGTCTCGTGCTACCGGAAACAAAAACTACCTCACGGCCCGGCAACAACGTCGAATTTCGCAATCCGTGCGAAACAGCTAAGGAGATCGTCTCGGAACTACACGGGCAAGGCGTGAAAGTGGTGGTTGCTTTGACGCATCTGTCGATGCGTGAAGACAAGGAAGTTGCGCGCTGCGCCGGCGTTAACGTGATCATTGGCGGTCACGAACACACGCTGCTCGAATCCCACGCAGGCGGCGCGCCGATTTTCAAAATGACTTCCGATGCCCGTGAACTGGGGCGTATCGATCTGAACATCTCACCAACAACCGGAGAACTCGACAGCATCGATTGGAAGGTGATTCCTGTCGACAGTACCACCAGGGAAGCGCCCGAATTTGCCGCAGTCTATCGCAAGTATGCCGGACTGATAGCTGAGCTAGCGAAACCGGTCGGGCGCACAACTGTCGCCCTCGATGCGGGCAGCGCTGAGAATCGCACACGCGAAACCAATGTCGGTAACTTTGTCACTGACGCCTTTCGTAAAGCAACGGCGTCGGATATCGGATTCATGAATGGTGGTTCCGTCCGCGCTGACACCATTATCGGACCAGGCAGGCTGACACAACGAGATCTGCTCTCGATCCTTCCCTTCAAAAACAAACTCGTCAAGATCGAAGTAACAGGCGCAACGTTGCGAGCAGCACTCGAACACGGCGTGAGTCGCAGCGCGGAGGATGCGGAGCCTGGAGGTTTTCCGCAGGTTTCGGGCATTCAGTTTTCATTCGACGCCAGCCGGCCATCCGGCTCAAGGCTCGTTGATGTAAAGGTGAACGGTTTGCCTCTCGACAACGCGAAAAAGTATACGTTGACCACTACAACCTTCATTGGGCTCGATGGTGGCGACGGATATTCTGTGTTCAGGGGTTCAACAGTAATACTGCCACCGGAGCAAGCACCAATCGACGTCGACGCCGTCAGAAAAGCACTTGGCACGCGGGCAATTGCTCCGAAAGTTGAAGGACGTATCAAACGTCTGGACGTAGCGCAGAAGTCAGGCGCAAACTGTCCCCAACCTTAAGGTTGGGGAGAATGAGAAGGCGCTTTTGTGATGGATACTTACGACGACGTAGGAGCAGCGCGACGCTTCGAGGCCAATCAGCTCTTTCACGAGGCTTACGAGGCACAGCTCTCTCATGATTACGAGCGCGCGATCGAACTCTACAAGCGATCGATCGAAACCTATCCGACTGCGGAGGCGCACACGTTTCTCGGCTGGGTTTATAGTTTTCAAAAACGTTACGACGAAGCGATTGAAGAATGTTTGGAAGCGATTCGTGTGGATGAAACGCTGGGAAATCCTTACAACGACATCGGGAGTTATCTGCTCGCGAAGGGCGACCCTTACGGCTCGGTGCGTTGGTTCAAACGCGCGCTGTTAGCGCCCCGCTATGAGTCGTATGCATTTCCGCATTTCAATCTGGGTCGAGTTTATGAAGCGCGACGACGGTTTCTCGAGGCCGCGCGCCATTATGGATTAGCACTGGAGCAAAAACCGGATTTTACCGAAGCCGCAGTAGCGTTGCGACGAATGCAGACAAGGTTGAATTAGCCCCAGATATTCACGGGTTAACGCGGATTGGCATTTTCTCACCGTGCTCATCCACGGCAACATAAATCACTTCGGCCTCGGTGACTCGCAGGCGTTCACTCTTACCCAATCGTTCTACTTCTACGATCACACGCACTGTTATTGAGGTCGTGCCGACTCGAACTGTCTCAGCATAGAAACTTACCAGGTCGCCTACAAACACAGGCTTGTGAAAGATCACCTCCTTCATCGCCACGGTGACAAAGCGTTCCATTCGCGTGTGACGATGAGCTTGGATCGCACCCGCCGTGTCGATATAGCTCAGAATAACGCCGCCAAAGATCGTTCCGCGTGAATTGGTGTCGCGCGGCAATAGTGTGATTCGAATCGCAGGGTCTGTGTATTCGTGCATGCAACTATCGTAACGAGGAACAAATAATCAGACAACGGTGTCTAACCCGCACTCCCCATCGACGGACCTGACAAAGAAAGGTCGTGACATGATGATTGTCTTTCAACTTTGCTTAAACTCACTGGTTCTGATCAGTCTCCTTCAGGAAACGTCCACTAACTTTGACGATCTCGGTAAGTTGTTGCTTGGTGGAGTGGTCGCTGCGATTGTCGTTGCGGTGGGATTCACGCTCGTAAGGTTTCGGCTTCGGGACAAGAAACCACAGACTTCAAGCTTTATCAGTATTAGTTCTGACAAAGAATGAGCCACGGATTTCACGGATATCGTTCTTTGGCCCAATTTGTAATCGCCTGTTTGAGTTCGTCCAGGCCGCCGTCAAAGAAGTGACCGGCTCCAGGAACGATCACCAACCGTACCGGCGTATTTTTTTCAAGATCTGCCGCGACTTTTCGTAAACGCTCGGCGTCGCCATACTCGTCGTGTTCGCCATGGACCAGAAGCAGAGGCTTACGACAGCGGCTGAGAAAGCTGAAGTCGTACATCTGTAGCGGTGTACCGATGCCGATGAGATAAGCCACGCGCGGATCGTGGATTCCCACCTCCAGTCCGACTCGGGCGCCAAAGGAAAATCCACACAATGTTATCCGCTGGCCCGGATATTGTTGTGAGAAGTAATCGAGACTCGCACGAACGTCGTCCTGTTCTCCACGTCCCTCGTCGTGGACACCGGTACTCTGCCCAACACCACGAAAGTTAATTCTCAGGACCGTGAGCCCGGCATCGTTCAAAGCGGCAGCGGCACGAAACACAACTTTATTGTGCATCGTGCCGCCGCCACGTGGATGTGGATGTAGGACCAGGGCCACGCCTTTCGGCGAACCTTGGCGAGGCTCTTTCAGAATTGCCTCTAATTGGCCGTGCGCTACAGGGATGAAAAGATTGCCGGCTGGATACATCAACGAAATTTCGTGTAATCCGTGGCCTCAAACCTGGCTGGCTTCTTCACTCGCAGCCTCTGACTCTCCACCCGCACCTGCTTCACCTGACGCTCCTTCGGACAGCATGTTGTCCGGCACATCAGATTGTGCCGCAGCAGTTGCCGGCGGCGGAGCTACTGTTGCTGATTTCCTGGACCTCTTCTTCGTTGTCTTCTTAGCAGCTTTCTTGGTTGTTTTCTTCGCCGCTTTCTTAGTGGCCTTTGCCGCCTTCTTTGTACCTTTACCACCTTTCTTAGTCGATTTCTTCGCTGCCTTCACTGACTTCTTTGCGCCACCTCGGGAGTTCGATTTTGACGCGCTCTTTTTTGTTCCCTTACCCGCTCCTTTGCGCGCGCCTCTGGACTTCTTGGTTCCTTTTTTGGTCGCCATTGCGTTCGCTCCTTTTAAATTTTTGAGTTTGGCTCACCGTAGCAAAATAATTTGAGACTGTCGAGAATGTTTTTCTTCTCTGTGCAACGCAACCAAAAATCATAACTTGTGTAGACACCACTCTCTGTTTCGGCTACATTAAAACTTGCTCTCCATACAACACGCGGTCTGGCTTAAAAACTGCGGAAAGGCTGCCTCGATGCGAGCTCATTACTCATCGCGCGTTAGTGCCGATTTTCAGCCGTCCCTTCACTATATCCTCAGTCAGTTTTTGCCAAACCAGTCGAATCACTCAAATGAGATGGCACCAGACGCCGAGCTTTTGCGCAGTGAACCACGCCAACGCAAAACGGCTTTAGTGGTCGACGATGTTGCTGACGTCACAGAGATGCTTGCCGTGGTATTGAGCCACGCTGGTTACACGGTTGTTACAGCAGCTTCAGCGCCGGCGGCACTCAAGGCAGCACGTGAACGCCGGTTTGACGTAATAATTTCCGATATTGGCATGCCCGAGATGAACGGTTACCAATTGGCCCGAGAAATGAGGATGTTGCCTGGTTACGAGACTGTTCCGATGGTAGCCGTGACCGGCTATTCGATGTTCGATGATAAGGAACGGTCGACTAACGCGGGTTTCAATGCTCACATGACCAAGCCAATCGATCCTCGAGCCCTCCTCGATCTGATCGAACAACTGTGAGCTTACCAAAGAGAACCAGTTGAACGATTGATGACGACCTCCTCCGGCACACAGTCAAGGTTTCAATCCGAGCCGGTCATTCGAATCATCCAACTTCTAATCGGCGCGATCGCCATTGGCATCATCTTTTGGCAGCTTCAGTTCTCGACTTCTGCGATCTGCTGCGGCGATTTTGATGGCTATTACCACGTTAAGTGGACGCGAACGCTCTGGGAAGGAATCAAGAACAGTCAATTCCCTCCCTCCTTTCCATGGCTTCCACTCACGACGCTGAACCCGAAAGATTACGTAGACCATCACCTGCTGTTTCACATATTCCAGATTCCGTTCGCAGAGTTTTCAGATCCACGACTCGGAGCCAAGATCGCGTCGGCGTTCTTCGGTGGTTTGGCGGTTTTGTCTTGTTACTGGCTTTTGATTCGCTATCGCGTGCGCTATGCGCTGGTCTGGCTGATCGCACTGCTGGCATGTTCGGCGCCGTTCCTGTTTCGGATGAACATGGCCAAGGCGCCTCCCCTCGCGATTGTTTACCTTGTCATCGCGATTCACCTGTTTTTCAAAAGGAAATACTGGCCTCTAGGGTTACTTTCGTTAGTCTTTACCTCGACCTACGACCTCTTTGTGCTGCTCGTCATGGCTACGGTGTTCTGGGTCGTGACAGTCGCGATTACAGAGAAGCGATTTGAATGGCGACCTCTTCTCTTTGTCCTCGCAGGATGTGCAACTGGACTAATGGTCAATCCTTACTTCCCGCACAATCTGCAACTGCTTTGGGAGCACCTGCAGATCAAACTGACCGCAACAGACTTTGACACCAAGGTCGGTTCGGAGTGGTACCCTTACGATTCGTGGGAATTTCTTGGGAACTCAGCTGTCGCATGTATCGCCATGCTGGTCGGCTACATTACGTTTGAACCGTCTGAGCGCCGGCGAGCTCACCAGCCGCTCTTCTTTCTGCTCCTCTCAACGGCGTTGATGATCATGACCGCGCGTTGGAAGCGGATAGCAGAATACTGGCCGCCGTTTGCCATTCTGTTTGCAGGCTTTTCGTTGCAACCATGGCTCGAGGGATTTCGCCCGTATCTCACGCGCCTGCCGCCGGATATTTTGGAGGAACTGAAACCATTTCTCGATCGTGAAGGTGTCGCAGGGCCTGCACACAAGGATAGCGATTGGCGCGACGTGGTGCGATTGATTGCTGTGTCGGCTGTCGCACTGGCATTGAGCGTGTTTCTCTTTTTTAATCTGCGCGCGACCGTCAGAGAAATCAGGCAGAGTGAACCTCATGACTACTACCGTGCAGGCGCCGAATGGATGCGAAACAACGTGCCGCCTGGACAAATCGTCTTCAACACTGATTGGGATGACTTCCCTCGCCTCTTTTACTTCGATTCTTCGCATTACTACGTGTCAGGGCTCGATCCAAGTTATCTCTACGACAAGGATCCAAACCTCTCCCGTCTTTACGAAAGCATCACACTCGGCAGAGAAGAGGATCCCGGACCGTTGATCCGGAATCGATTTGGCGCACGCTATGTGTTTTCAGACAATACTCATCACGACTTTTTTGATCATGCGAGAGCAAGCGGGTGGTTTGATATTGTTTACGAGGACACTCAATGTACGATCATGTACATTAGGGATGAAAAGATTGAAGAGAATCCATTAGGAGTACCGTAATGAAGCATATAGGTCCAATTCCTCCTGTAGGACTTATTCTTGTCCTGATGTTTGCAGCATGCAGCAGCCCAGGTCCGGCCAGCTCAGATACCAACACGTCCACCCAGGGATCTGCATCACCATCGTCAACGCCGTTGACGGGCTTTGAAAGGGACCTCCAGTATATCCGCAACGGGCAATACACCTATGTTTGGGTCTTCTCAAGAAAAGACGGCAAAGCTCTTCAGCCAGACGATAGCGTTTATCTCAGAACTAACGCTCCACAGGTCGTTGACTGGGTGACAACTGATGAAGGCCGAAAAGTAATAGCGGGAACAAACTTCAATCTCGAAGAAGGAAATCTGGAGGCACTTAAGAAAAGGTTCGTAGCCGAGGACTATACCGGTAAATAAGCCACGGATTTCACGGAGTTAAAACAATCTTCCCGAATTGACCGCGATTCTCCATCAGCTCATGCGCCTGGCGCGCTTCACTGAGAGGCAAGACACGATCTACAACAGCCCGAATCTTCCCTTGCGCGACAAATTTCATCGCCTCAAGCAACTCAGCCTTCGAACCCATAAACGAGCCGAGCAGTGTTAAGTGGCGATAAAAGACCTGTCGCAGATCCGTGTGTGCATCGAAGCCGCTGGTAGCTCCGCACGTTACCAAACGCCCGTTGTTTTTTAGTGAACTGATCGAGCCGGGCCAGGTGTCAGCGCCCGTATGCTCCACAACTACGTCGACACCGCGGCGCCCAGTCAGTCGCTTGACTTCTTTGGGCCAATCATCACGAGAGTAGTTGATGGTCTGATCTGCGCCGAGTTCACGTGCTTTAGCAAGCTTCTCGTCCGAACTCGCAGTCGTGATCACTCGAGCGCCGCGCAATTTCGCAATCTGAATAGCGACTGATCCGACGCCGCTACCCGCCGCATGAACCAACACGTCTTCACCTGGTTGCACGTTAGCGCGCGTTACGAGCATGTGCCAGGCGGTCACTGTAACTAACGGCAACGCAGCCGCCTCTTCCCAACTCAATTCGGCGAGCTTTGGAATGATGTTCACGCCCGGAACAGCAACCAGCTCCGCATACCCACCATTACGGCGGTATCCGATCATGTCGTACTCGCGACAAAGATTGTCCTGGCCGCTCAGACACGCTTCACAGTGTCCACAGGAAACGCCCGGCTGGACCATCACTTCGTCGCCCTGCTTGACCCAGCTAACAAGTTCGCCGACCTTGCGCACAATCCCGGCAATATCGCTTCCGAGAATGTGCGGCAGTGGAATCTCGATTCCCGGCAACCCGTTGCGAACAAAAACGTCGAGATGGTTGAGCGCACATGCTTTCACTTCAACCAGCACTTCATTCGCGCGAATGGCTGGTTCGGGCACTTCTGTGTACTCGAGCACGTCCGGTCCACCATGCTGTTTGAAGATAGTCGCTTTCATTTCGCGGCTTGTTCGCGCGCGTGATAGGAGGAACGCGTGAGAGGGCTCGACTCGACGTGATGAAATCCCAGAGACATACCAATTTCGCGCCACTTCGCAAACTCTTCCGGCGTGACGTATCGCTCTACCGGCAAACGGCGCGCATGAGGCTGGAGATACTGACCAATCGTCATGATGTCGCAGGAAACAGAGCGCAAGTCGTGCATCAGGTCGACGACTTCTGCGAAGGTTTCTCCGAGGCCCACCATGATCCCACTCTTCGTCAACATGCCACGGGCCTCACGATCCCGCCGGGCGGCGGCGCGCTGCAAAAGAGTTAACGACTGCTGGTAAACCGCGTCAGGCCTAACTCGACGGTAAAGACGCGCGATCGTTTCGGTGTTGTGATTGAGCACGTCGGGCTCAGCGTCAAGCACGGTGTTGAGTGCCGCCTCATCGCCGTTGAAGTCCGGTATTAAAACTTCGATCTTGCAGTCCGGATTGAAAGCACGAACCTGTCGAATTGTTTCTGCCCAGTGCGCTGCGCCACCGTCCGGCAGATCGTCGCGGTTGACTGAAGTAATCACCGCATGAGCGAGGTTCAGGTGGCCGACTGCTTCCGCAACGTGCCGCGGTTCTTCCGGATCCAAAGCCCCGGGTTGACCTTTGCCTACCGCGCAAAAACCGCAATGACGTGTGCAAATATCGCCCCCGAGCATGAAAGTCGCGGTGCGATCGGACCAGCATTCAAAAATGTTCGGACAGCGTGCTTCCTGACAAACAGTGTGCAGGTTCAATCCTTCGATCAATTGCAGAACTTGATTCTGGTTCGTGGGATCGCCCAGACGGATGCGTAGCCATTCGGGCTTGGGTTGACGGACCTTGTGATTGTTGCTGATTACACGGAGTTCGCGGGCCAATTGTTTACCTCTGTTGTGATTTTACGTGCTTTCGCGCAAAGAGTGAAACGGCCAGCACTTCGGGTCAGGCGTTGCGGAACGAGGGACGTGAGCCAACAACGGTGACAGGATTGCTGAAACGATATAAGCTGAGCGGCGCCCGAAGCCATCAAAAGGAGAATCTTGATGAGAGCCCTTCTTTTCGCCTGTTGCGTCCTTTTCTTATGTGCTGTTTCCGTCAATGCTGACCTGGCGCCATCAAAGCCTGTAGATCAGAAGGTGTCAAAACCCACGCAGGAGACCAAATACCTCCTGCACACGAGCCTCGAGATCGCGACGGATGCGAAAGCCTACGAAGCAAAGTTACAGATTCCGCAATCGCAATTAGAACACTTTCGTGCGGCACTCGACCACGGTCCAGGTAATCCGCCGATCGTGGGTGGCATCGCGCTGAGTTCAACTCGAACGATCATCGCCGGACTGCTGATGTTTCTCGCGGTCTCGGTGGCTGGAATTCTGATCGCGCGCGCGTCTTCTTTCGGTAGAACTCAGAAAACAATTGCGGCGCTCGTCCTCTTCGCCGTCGTAATCGGTGCCGCAGCAATCATCACCCGCGGCAACGCCGGACCTCCGGGCTCGTATCGTTGGAGAAACTTGCCGCAGTCACTTGCCAAAGGCGAAGCGACTATCGGAGGCGTTGACATCGAAGTCGTTCCTGACGACCAGATTTCCGGACGAATGCGACTCATTATTCCTTTGAAAAAGCAGAACACTTCAGGCGAGGAATAAGTGCAAAGCGCGATCGAACTAAAACAGTGGCCCACGGCCCGCTCTGTCCCGAGTGCGCGATTTTTTGTCGCGATTGTCGTACTGTGCACTGTCGCAGCGGCAGTTTTTGCCAGTTGGTTGCCATTGCAGGTTTCGATCGTCACAGTTTTCCTCTTTGCTGGTCCACACAACTGGTTTGAGTTGCGTTACTTCCTCACGCGACTGCCGGTGCGCTTCGGGAGATCTCGCAATTTCTTTCTCACTGCGTTTGTCGGGTTAGGGGTCCTGACGCTCGTCTACGTCTCACTGCCCTTTGTTTACAACGCGGGGACCTGGAGCGAAGACGCATGGTCCACAATCATTGCGACATGGAACACCGCTTTACTCGTTTGGCTGGGTTTACTGGTCTGGTTACGCAGCAAACAGAAGACGCGAGCTAACTGGGCTTGGCTGATTCCGTTGGGTTTGGCGCTGTGTTCCTTGAACTGGCTTGGACCTGATTTCTTCAGCCTTTCGCTCGTCTACATACACCCGCTGATTGCACTCTGGTTTTTGGACCGGCATCTTCGTCGCACTCGTCCGGCGTGGTCGCGTGCGTATCGAAGGTGTCTGTGTGTTTTGCCGTTAGTGGTGGCAGGAATGATCTGGCAATTGTCGCAAACCTCGTCGCTTGCTGATAACAATGGGCTTTTCTGGCGTATCACACAACATTCAGGGGCCGAGGTGTTGCCCCAGGTTTCGAGTCACTTGCTCGTGTCAGTGCACTTGTTTCTGGAGATGCTGCACTACGCGGTGTGGATCGTTGCGTTACCGCTGATCGGGTCAACGGCGATGGCAAAAGTCTGGGACGTAAAGACTGTTCCCGTGGCAAAACATCCGAAAGGTTTTCCGCGATTGATTGCAGGCGTTCTGATTGTCGCGCTGGTTGCAGTCGGTGTCCTTTGGTTCGGGTTCTCGATCGACTATGCCACGACCCGGGATATCTATTTCACTGTCGCAATCGCCCACGTACTAGCTGAAGCGCCTTTCCTGCTGAGGATGATGTAATCTATGGGCAGCAGCAGTCTGCAGGAGTAGCACCTGTGCCTGGTTACTGCCCCTGCTCCTTATACAAGATGTCTCCTTCATATCTCTGGCGCTTCCTGCCCATTGGTTATTTGTTCACGATCGCAATCGAGACTCCGATTCTTTTGCTCGGACTCTCACGACATCATCCCATTAGGCGGCGCTTGCTCAGTGGAATCTGGCTAACCGCGTGCACCTATCCAATAGTCGTGCTCGTGCTGCCCCTCTTGCTTGTAAATCAACCTCGAGGGGTATTTCTTTCGATAGCGGAAGTGTTTGCTCCAGTAACAGAGTGTCTCCTGTTTTGGCTGGCGTTTGGGCAGGAAACACGATGGCGCGATTTCGGTGTCATCGTCGTTGCAAACCTATCATCGTTTCTTTTGGGGGCACTGATTCTCACGGATTGATTACGGATTGAAGAAGATCCGGATCGATGTTGCCGCCCGAGAGGACAACCCCAATACGTTTCACATCGGCTGGTAGCTTTTGGAACATCACTGCTGCCGCGGCAGTCACGCCGGATGTTTCGACCAGGATTTTCATTCGAAACAACATAAATCGTAGCGTCGCAATGATCTCTTCGTCTGAGACGGTGAGGACGTCGTCCGCCAATTTCTGAACGATCGGGAATGTGAGCTTGCCCGGTATTTGAACACGTAGGCCATCAGCAATTGTTGGCGGTGGCGGAATCGAAACACGCTCGCCTTTCAGAAACGATTGTCGTGTATCGTCGGCGGTAACCGGCTCGACCGGGTAACAACGGATCTTTGGATTCAACGACTTTGCAGCAGTCGCAACTCCGGCAAACAATCCGCCACCACTGCACGGTGCTAGCACACAATCGAGTTCAGGCACCTCCTCCATCAGTTCGAGACCACACGTGCCCTGGCCCGCCAAAACAAAGTAATCATCGTAAGGCGGCACCATGATCAATCGCTCGCGTTCAGCCAGGTCCATCGCGAACGCTTCGCGGTCCTGTTTGTGGCGATCATAAAAAACCACCTCGGCGCCGTAGCCACGTGTGCCCGCAACTTTAGCGGCCGGCGCATCCTCTGGCATCGCAACGAGCACACGTACACCAGCCTCACGACCCGCAAGGGCCACCGCCTGCGCATGATTGCCCGATGAAAAGGCAACAATGCCTTGCTGCTTTTCCGCCGGAGTGAGTGACTGAATCTTGTTGGTGGCGCCACGGATCTTGAAAGCGCCCGCACGTTGAAAGTTTTCACACTTGAAAAAGACTTCTTTACCTGCGACCTCATTGAATTGCTTCGAGGTCAATACCGGTGTGCGGTGAATACGCGAGGCGATACGTTCGCGGGCTTCGTGAATTAGAGCGATATTAAGCATGTTAGGCCACAGATAGACACGGATTGGATGAATAAGAAAAGACGTCGGAAAAGTGGGATATGATATGTTCTTCGACGACGCTCAGGTCAATTTCATTTCCCAGCAGTTCTTCCATTGAAGTAACCGGTTCACCTTCGCACGCTATTATGAGATTGAAGTAACTGAGATCGGTGTTTACGTTGAGCGCGAAGCCATGCGTGGTAACCCATCGCGAAATATGCACTCCGATGGCAGCAACTTTTCCGCGCTGCGTGTGTACACCGGTTAGACCATCGATGCGAAACGCATCAATACCGAAGTCTGACATGGTTCGAATCAGAACTTCCTCGAGATCGCGTACATAACGATGAACATCTTCACGGTCAGGACTGAGATTTATAACCGGATAACCAACCACCTGGCCCAGGCCGTGATATGTCACTTTCCCGCCGCGATTGGTTTCAAAGACCGTCACGTTGCGCGACTTCAGTTCTTCCTGGTTGAGTAAAACTGATGAGCTGTCGCCACGACGTCCTATCGTCAACGTGTGTGGGTGTTCAAGCAGGAGCAGCGTGTCCGGTTGGAGACCGGATTTGACTGCCAGTTCGGTTTCTTTTTGGATTGCCAGGGCTGATTGGTAATCGATGAGCCCCCGGCGTTGGACCAAAAGCTTTCTTGCCTTCATATAATGGGACTCATGCAACCAGATCGCGGTCTTTCAGCGTCATTCTATCAGCCGCGTCGGTCTTTGGTACAATCACCCCTCCACCAGGAAAAAAAGCGGTTTGAATTGAGAACAGCAACAGAGGAGAAACATACCTTGAAACCCATCGCAACCACTTTACTGACAGTGTTACTTCTGGCTCCCTCTACAGCGTTCTCCCAAACGCGCAACCGTTCGACAAGCAGGCAGAAGCCGACGGCAACTGCGGCAGCACAACGAGTGGCGCAGGTACGGACCCAGGGGGCGACCCGCGTCGCGGAGCAAATCAAGTTTTTGACGAAATTTATTTATCTGCTGGGCGGTGTTTCGAGCAGCATCGCCGCGGTGGATGAGGCCGCTCGCAGGAACGAAGCCTCGCCGACGGTTGTACAACAGAACGCGCAGAGCAAAGCACAGGTTAAAACGAGTATTCAGGGCTTTCGCGAGACGCTCGACAAACTCGAGATCGATTTCCGCGCCACACCGGAACTGCAGCCGTTTTACATCAAGCTGGCAGGCGTAGCCGCCGGCGCAGCCACTGCCGAAGAGAGGGCCGCAGCGAACCAGTTCGACGCCGCGGGTCGGCAACTGCTCAATGTGATTAACCGATTGACTGATGTTTTGCTGTTGATGAGAACGACAGAATAATAGGTCCTATAGGACCTATATTAATCCTGTTTCTTTGGATAGAAACCCTGGCGGGCGCGGACGCGCACATCATTGCGCGCCGGAACTAGAACCTTTATGCGCCGGAATTGCCCCGCCGGTACTTTCTCGGAATCGGCGTAGTATTGCAGCAAATACTGCCCTCGGAGCTCTGCGGCTACTGTTCGAAATACTTTTTCGAGGTCCTGGTCTGAATCCGGAACGAAGGCCGTGCCGCCAGTGGTTTCCGCGATTGCTTCCATGCCTCGCTCAGCACGCATTGCAATCAGATTTAACTTTATGGATGGACCACCCGGATTCACAGAGTAGAAGATCACATCTGCTTGCTGAACGGCCTTTTGTACGTATGCAACAGCTCGCTGATGCGCATTGAGCAGACCGGTCCGCGTCCCAAGGGCGGCTTGTTGCCCTGCGGTTGTAGCGCGGTAATCCGCAAGCGACTGGTCACGAATTTGATCGCTGAAGTTGTCGTCGCCATCAGATAGCACAACTATAACGCGCCGAAAATTGCTCGGCGCATTCTTCGTCAGATAATTTGCCGCAGCAGCGACGGTGTCATAGAAGGCTGTCGGGACACTCGTTGTCGCCGCTGGAATCGACGCCATTTTTGCTGCCGACGTCTCAGAAGACGCAAGTGGCTGGACCATAGTCGGCTGTCCCGTTATGGTAAAAATCGCAGCCCGATCGGCAGGCTTCATCACCAACCGCAAGAAAGTGGCTGCTGCATTTTGCTGAGAAGCGAAGAAACCCTTTTGACTGGTGCTGCTTGAGATATCAAAAAGCAACGCGATGGCAAGCGGCACCTGCTCAGGATCGCCAATGCCGGAAATCTCTTGCTGCTTGCCTTCTTCTTCCAAACGAAAGTCAGTAACCTGCAATCCCTGAACTGCCTGCCCATTCTGATCAGTGACTGATACAGGCACCATCACCAGATTCGAACTCGTCTTGATGACATCGGCAGGGTCAATCACGACAGGCTCGGGCCTGGGTGTCGGAGTTGGCTTGGGTTTCCACTTTGGTGGCGGCGGTGGAAGGTCTTTGACGCCCTGTGCCTGCGCGGTTGGTGCGGACAGTAAAATGGCCAGCATTCCCAGCAGGAATACCGGCCATAAAACTTTTTTAGCCTCCGAAATCATCATTTGACACCCTCGAGTCTGTAGTTCATGCCGCCAATATGCTGGCCTGCATGTTTCCCTATCCTACCGCTTTTCCGACGGCATGATCCACGACTCTTTGGTGCCACGTTAGAGGCGCGGAGTTGCACCCGAAGTGAAACTCCGCGCAGCCTAAGATTAATTTCCGGAGCCTGAGGTGCCCGGGTTCATTGTCGGCGCTGGAGCGGTCAATCCCTTGTTGACAAGGAGCTTGATCTCGACGCGACGATTCTGAGCCCTTCCATCACGCGTATCGTTTTCCGCAACCGGTTGCAATTCACCGTAGCCATACGGAGTAACGATGCGACGCAGTGGAATGTTGTGGTTCTCAACCAGGTATCGAATCACGGCATCAGCACGACGCTGGCTGAGTTGACGATTGAGATTAATGCTTCCTCTCGAATCGGCAAAGCCAGAAACTTCAAGCACATAGCCCTTCGCATTCAGCGCCTTGCTGGCAATGTCGTCCAACGTAGTCTTCGAATCAGCCGAAAGCACTGCACTGCCCGACTTGAAGTTTACAGCAGCGGTCTGCTGCGGCGCGTAGTCGTCGAGAGACGAAATACGCTCGTTGGTTGCATTCACGCCGGCGACGGCTGCATCAGCAGTTGCCTGAGCGGCTTTTGCGCCGCCTCGTGCTGCATTTGAAACAGCGGCCAGTTCTTCCAATTGGCCCGACAGCCGCTGCGCATTGGCTTCAACCTGGGTAAGTTTGTTTTCGGTGTCAGTAGCTCTCTCTTCAAGTGGCGCAGCTCGCGATTCGACCGCGCGTGCAACACGCATGTCAGCTTCGTTGAAGCGGATCTTCTCGGCGAGCAGCTCACCTGTAGCATTACCGCGTCCCTCGATTTCGAGGTTCAGACCACGGAGGATGCTGGTCTGTGCGTAGTTGGTGCCGCCGCGCAGGAACCCACCTTTAGTCTTTACACTGGTCCTGTCGTCCAGACGTACAACCGTATCCATGCCATTCATGTCACGCACAGTGAATGTGTCAGCATCACGCCGGGTGACAACGCCTTTAATTTTCATTTTCTGGCCGCTTGCGACGGTGCGCGAGCCGGCAGGGCTGGTCGTATCCTGGGCCAGTATTGGGGAGGCTGAGAAGACTAATAGGCAGGTGATAAGCACTGCCGGGGAAAACATTCTATGTTTAGTGAATACCATCGATTTATCTCTCCTTAAACTGGTGACGTTATTAACGCGCTCCTTGAACGCGCGTCTTCTTCAAGCTATTCATGGCGAGTCCTCGCTCCTCGCCTCCCGCTCGTTAAATTTTGCGGATGACATCTCTTAGACCTTCACCGAAGGTAAGTCAATAGCCTTCCTATTTCTTCATCGAATCACCACTTTATCGCAATAACACAAGCCGCAGATTATCACGGATCATTACGGATTCTTTGCAATCCGTGTGAAATCCGTGAAGATCTGTGGCTCAAGTTGAAAGGAAATTAGACCGAAAAGTCGCCTGCTTCGAGCTGTTCCTTGATGAATGCCAGGAACCGTTCGGCATCCGCGCCGTCGATCACGCGATGGTCAAAACTGAGGGCAAAATAGGCCATCCAGCGAATTCCAATGAAGTCGTCGCCATCGGGCGTAGTCATTACTTTGGCCCGTTTTTCAATCTTCCCGACCCCGAGAATTGCTAGTTGAGGCTGATTGATGATCGGAGTTCCGAAGAGACCTCCAAACACTCCCGGATTTGTGATAGTGAACGTTCCACCCGTAACTTCGTCCGGTTTCAACTGCTTGGTGCGAGCACGATCAGCAAGGTCATTTGCTATCCGGGCGAGGCCTGAAATACTCAAATCGTCGGCACGCTTGATCACCGGAACAATCAATCCCCAGTCGAGCGCCACGGCCATACCGAGATTGATGTCCTGTTTGTAAATTATCTGCTCACCATTTACCTGCGCGTTAAAAATGGGAAACTTCCGCAAACCTTTGTTCACAGCCTCGAAAATAAATGGCATGAATGTAAGCTTGGTCCCCGTTCGCTGGTAGAAAGCATCGCGATGCTGGTCGCGCAGGCGCGCGATGCGTGTCATATCAATTTCATAAACTGTGGTGACGTGCGCTGAAGTACGCCGCGATAGGACCATGTGCTCGGCGATCTTCTTGCGCATCACGCTCATTTGTTCGACGCGATCGCCTACCTGTGGCTTCGGCAGGGCTGGCGCAACGGGCTCTGGCAAAGGAGCTGAAGCAGGTGCAGCGGCACGTAGTGGAGCCGCGGCAGGCGCACTGCCGGATTCGATGAAGCTGAGTATGTCGTTCTTGGTTACTCGACCACTTAGACCAGTGCCTTCGAGTTTTGAAATATCAACGCCGTGCTCCTGCGCAATCTTGCGCACAAGCGGGCTCGACTTAATGCGGCGAAGATCTTCAGCAGTGGCGATGCCATCCCTTTTGCTTTCACTCTCAACCGCAGCGGCCGGTGCAGCGGCTTTCGTCTGGACCGGTGGCGGCGGTGGAACTGGAGCTGGTGGCGGCGGAGGCGGTGGTGGCGGAGCTGCCTGTTGCGGTTGAGCAGGCGCAGGAGCTGGAGCAGGTGGTTCAACTTTTGCAGCTGGCTCTTCGACAGGTTTCGCCGCGGGCGCTTCCGAGGCCGCAGCCTGATCGCCATCGAGGACAGCGACAACCGTGTTGACTTCAACCGTGTCGCCTTCTTTGAACCTGACTTCGGTTAACGTTCCGGCCGACGGCGATGGAATCTCCGCATCAACTTTGTCGGTGGAGATCTCAAAAAGCGGCTCGTCACGCTCGACACGTTCTCCAACTTTCTTCAACCACTTCGTAATCGTTCCCTCCGCAATGGACTCACCCATTTGCGGCATCACCACTTCAGTGCTCATCTCTTCTCCGTGTTCATCGGTGAAATCTGTGTCTCAATAAGCCGCCAGCTTGCGCGCCGCGTCAACCACATCTTTTGTTTGCGGCAAATAGTAATCTTCCAGTGGCGGCGAATACGGTACCGGTGTATCGAGCGACGCAACGCGGATCACCGGGGCGTCGAGCCATTCAAAAGCCTCTTCAGCAATGATCGCCGTGATCTCACCACCAATACCTCCGGTTCGCGAAGCCTCGTGCAACACGATTGCCTTACTCGTCTTTTTTACACTCGCAAGAATGGCCGGCTTGTCGAGTGGCGCGAGTGTTCTCAGGTCGATGACTTCAACGTCCAGGCCTTCTTTCTCCAGTTCCTCAGCGGCGTCGAGCGCAGTTAGGACCATCGCTCCAAAAGTGATGATCGAAAGATCGCGACCGGCACGCGCTACACGTGCTTTGCCAATCTCGACGATGTAGTCATCCGCAGGCAGTTCTTCACGCAGACGAGGCAATCGATAAAGCTTCTTGTGCTCGAAATAGAGCACCGGATCCGGATCGCGAATCGCTGCCTTGATCAGTCCCTTCGCGTCGTAGGCAGTCGAGGGCTCGACAATCTTCAATCCGGCGGTGTTCAGAAAAAAGGATTCGGCGTTCAAGGAGTGGAATGGACCAGAACGCACACCCGATCCGCATGGACCACGAAACACCGTCGGCAATCCCGCGCCCCAGCGATAACGACACTTCGCCGCATAGTTTGTCAACAGATCGAAGCCGGCGGAAATGAAATCGATAAACTGAAACTCGGCCACGGGCCGCATGCCCATCAACGCTGCACCACACGCTGCTCCGACGATTGCGGCTTCCGAGATCGGCGTGTCGATGACTCGTTCCTTGCCAAACTCGTCGAGCAGTCCATCTGTAACCTTGAACGCGCCGCCGTAGACGCCGACATCTTCACCGATCACAAATACGGTTGGGTCGCGTTCCATCTCTTCCCATATACCCTGGCGAATCGCTTCGACCATCGTGGCTGGTCCGCCCCGTTCCGGGCGTGCAGATTTGTGTTCTTTTTTAACGGCAGTGGACATTTGTTAGGGACCTAAGCGACTCTCTTGACCTTAGACATCGGAATATCCGGTGATTCTGGATTTACAACCAAGCGTTCGCGTGCGGGATCGATGAAAACATCAAGACCTTCCATCGGAATCGCACCTAATAGAATCTCATCAGTTTGAGGTATTACAAGAGCGTTCACGATTGTGGTTCGACTTTCGAATCGAACTTCTACAGGACCGACCATATCAAAATAGCGTATCGTTTCATCGGCCAACTTTACAGCTCGTTTTCCCTGTGACGGCAGATCGAGTCGTTGTCTCGCCTCTTCATTTATCACTAAGTCCAATGCGCCACAGTCCACCAATGCTTTGGTTTTAACCAAACGTATTTCTGATTCTGGCAAGATGCCATGTCGGTTCAGGATTAAATCTTCGAGATTCGAAATCTCTATTTCCGCATACACCAATCCCATCTTTTTTCCTCCGGTAAGTGAGGTACCGTTGGTACGTCGGTACTTATAGTTAGCTGGTTTGAGTGTCATTTAACCCTCCAGTACTTTTGGTCTAAATGCCGGCGGTACGATGTTATTATCAAACACCCCATACGCCGCCTGCTCCGCCTCGGGCATCGGTGAAGACTCAGCCCAGGCGCAATCCTCGTCGATCTCACGAACCACATCCGCCGAGATCTCGTCGAGTTTTTCTTTCGTCGCTAAATTACATTCCAGCAGATAACGCTCATAACGATCTACCGGATCGTTATTCTTCTCCCACCACTCAATCTCTCCTTCCGCAACATAGCGCTGATCGTCGTGCTCCGCGTGACCCTTGCGCCGATAGGTCTTGGCTTCAATCAAAACTGCGCCACCACCACGTCGCGCGTAATCAGCCGCGTGCTTCATCACTTCATAACAGGCAACAACGTCGTTGCCGTCGACAATGTGCGCGGGAATGCCATAGCCTGCAGCTTTCTCTGCGAGATCTCGCACGGCAGTTTGCAGGCTGGTCGGCGTTGAATACGCGTACTGGTTGTGTTCAGCGACCACGATCAAGGGCAATCGCTGCACGGCGGCGAAATTGAGTCCTTCGTGAAAAGCGCCGGTACTCATGCCGCCGTCGCCAATGTAAGCCACCGCTACAAACTTCTTGTTCCTCATTCGACCGCCGAGCAACACTCCGGTCATCACTGGAATCATGTCGCCCAGGTGAGAGATTGGACCAATGAAACCCTTCTCTATGTCACCGAAGTGAATATTCAAATCTTTGCCACCGGACGGCCCCCACGCCTTCGCCATGTACTGCGCAAGGATGTCGCGCGGGCGGATACCTTTGACGAGCACTGCGCCGAGGTCTCTGATCAAGGGAGTGATAAAGTCTTGCGGTTGCAGCGCATAAGCAGTTCCGACAGCCGTCGCTTCCTGCCCGAGTGAACGAAACACACCACCGACAACCTTTGTTTGCCGGTAAAGATTTACTAATCGTTCTTCGACAAGACGTGTGAGTTTGAGAAAACGGTAGAGCTCGAGGTGCTGCTCAGGCTTGAGCGTCGTCTCTGGGGCGCAGCTCAAGGGCTTGCCATCGACAGCCTTGCGCGGCGCGTGTTTGGTGCTGATGCGCATTTGAAAACGTGAATGCGGTGGACGCCGGCGTCGCCGCTTCTCACGGTCTGATTTCTCGGGTTGATCCATTCGGTGTTATCCGTGTAAATCCGTAGTTATAACTAAATGTGGACTGCGAGATCGTGAACGCCTTCGGCAGCTTCCATCACGGCTTCGGAAACTGTCGGATGTGCGTGCATCGTTCGACCCAATTCGTCGGCAGTCGATTCCAGTTGCATGGCCACACAGGCTTCAGCAATCAACTCAGTCGCATGTGGTCCAATGATGTGCACGCCCAGGATCTCGTCGTACTTCTTTTCACTGACGATCTTTACGAATCCCTCTTCCTCGCCGAGTATGCGTGCCTTGCCGGAGGCTGAGAACGGAAACCTTCCGACTTTGACGTCGTAGCCCTGCTCTTTTGCTTTCGCCTCGGTTAGACCAACTGAACCGATCTCAGGATCGCAGTAAGTACAGTTTGGCACCAGCCGCAAATTGATCGGTCGCACATCCTTTTTCCCTGCGAGATGTTCGACGGCAACGATGCCTTCCTTCGAGGCAAGGTGGGCCAGCAAAGGTGTCGGCACTACATCACCGATCGCATAGACGCCTTTCTCCGCTGTCTGCTGAAACTCGTCGACCAGTATAAAACCCTTTTCAACTTTGATCTTTGTGCCCTCAAGTCCGAGGCCTTGCGTGTAAGGCATTCGTCCTACGGCAACTAACAACATTTCAGCTTCAAGACTGACCGGCTCGCCCTTGGACGTTTTACCCGTAACACGCACACCAGTTTCGGTCTTTTCGAGCTTCTCCAGCTTCGTGTCGACCTGTGACTTGATCCCGCGTTTGCGGAAACTCCGTTCCAGCTCTTTCGATACCTCTTCATCTTCCAGGGGCACCAGCCGCGGCAATAACTCAACAATCGTGGTCTCTGCGCCAAAGCGTGAATAGACTGATGCAAACTCAACACCAACTGCCCCGGCTCCCATCACTATCAACGACTTCGGAACCTCTTTCAACTCGAGAATGTGATCGCTGTTTACGACGTGCTGCCCGTCTGTTTCAAATCCCGGAATCGGTCGCACCACCGAACCTGTGGCGATGATGATGTTCCTGGTTTCGATGGTCTGCTTTTTTCCCTCAGCGTCGGTGATTTCGACCTTGCCGGGAAGTGCGAGTTTGCCGGTGCCCTTGAAGACAGTCACCTTGTTTTTCTTCATCAAATACTCGATGCCCTTCGAGTTTTTGAGCACTACCTTGTCTTTTCTTTTCTGTACGTCCGCAAAGGCCAATTGAATTCCGGACGCCTGTACACCAAAGTCCGCCGCGTGCTGCATCTGCTCGTAAATGTGAGCCGACATCAACATCTGCTTAGTCGGGATGCAGCCGCGCAGAGTACAGGTCCCGCCCAGACGGTTATCCTTCTCGACTATCGCGGCCTTCAATCCCAGTTGACCGGCGCGAATGGCCGCCACATAGCCGCCAGGTCCACTGCCGATAATCGTTACGTCAAACTGTTCGTTAGCCAATTTTTTAAGTTTCCCCTCATCAGAGCGGTAATGAAAACGGTAAAAGACCGGGCATTATAATCGTTTGGCAGCGCCCGACCAAACCGGCATACTTGGCTGGTCCGAGTGCCAAACAAGGATCACATTATGAAACATTCAGAGGGATTTCTAAGGTTAGTAGACGACGCGAAAAGCCGGGTTCGGGAGGTGTCGGTGGCCGAAACTCAAGCCCGCCTGAAGCAGAATCCTGGCGCCAAGCTGATCGATGTTCGCGAAGATAACGAATGGCAAGCCGCACATGCGTCAGGCGCAACACACCTGGGCAAAGGCATTATCGAACGCGATATTGAGACGGCGGTCCCGGAGAAGAATACCGAACTGATTCTCTACTGCGGCGGCGGCTATCGCTCAGCGCTGGCGAGTGATGCGCTACAAAAGATGGGTTACACGAACGTGTTCTCAATGGCTGGCGGCTGGAAAGCGTGGCAGGAGGCCGGCGGTGAGATTACAAAAGAATAGGTCCTATAGCGATATAGGACCTATTCGAAGAAACAAACTACGCTCCGGATCTTTAGAACTCGAAGCGAGCAGCGAACTGTATTTGCCTCTCACGGAACAATGTGCTGTCTGCTCCGGTAACACCCAGGAATGGCGTGTTAATGCTGTCGTTGAATAGCAAGCACTGAGTCAACCCATTCGGACATGCCGGTGAGCTCGTATTCGACGCGTAATTGTAGAACGTGCTCGTCACGGTCGTGACCTGAGTCCGGTTGAACAAGTTGAACGCTTCACCAAGAATCTCGAGTCTTGTACCTTCCGTGATGCGGAAGCGGCGCGAGAGACGCAGATCGACGTACCAAACCTTCGGTTGCTTAAATTCATTGCGGGGCAACCCGGCGAATCGAGTGCTGCCGCCGGATCCGTTGGCTCCACCACCCGGCGTAGTACAAGAAGCTGTAGCGGCAGGGTTTCCACCCGCTCCGCACAGCGCCGTAATCTGTGCGGCGTTTCCAGTAAAGCCGTACGCCGCAGGATTAATTGTGCCACTAATTGACTGGGTAACCCTTGCGCCTGAGAAGGCATTCAGAATTGGCGCAATGGTCCAGCCGTTGAAGATCGCCCGCGCGGCGGCGTTGTCCTTGAACCTCTCGAACTCCGTGTTGTAGACGACGCTCGCAACGAACTTATGTCGCCGGTCAAAAGCTGACAATCCATTCTCATTTGCTTGATCAAAAGCATTGAAGGGAAGATTGTTGCTCGTGAAGGTGACCGAACTTTGCCCGTTATCCTGCGCGCGCGAGAGCGTGTAGTTCATTTGGAACTGCAATCCATTCGTCAAGCGACGATTACCCTGAAGCACGAGCGCATGATATTTCGAAAAAACGTTACTGCGAATTTCAGTGATCTGGGCGAAGTTCGGGTTCGGTCTGGGAGTCGTAAAAGAGTTCACCTGCGTCCGTCCAACGAAGATCGGTGTCAGGTAGTTGGTCCCACCGAACGGTCCCCCGAATACCGGAACCTGAACGAGTCGGGCCGGCGGAGGCAGATTCGTATCTACGAAGTTTGGCAGCGAATTAGCAAAGCTCATTAGATACGAAGCCGAGACGACGGTATTGCGGGCAATTTCGCGCTCGACGATCACATCTGCCTGGTGGATCTGCGGAAGTTGAAAGTCGCTCGCGAAGTACTGCACCGCGCCGGGCACGAGCGCGCCTGCACCTAAGAGGTTTGGATAGATCGGGGCGTCGGATGCTGTCGCTTGAAGTGTAACTTGCCTTTGGGCCCGGTCGATGCCTACCCCAGTGTTAATCAGTGCGTTGTAAACCGTCGAGTTGATCACGCGGCCGTAGTACAGTCCCCACCCACCACGAAGGCTTGTTTTGCCATCGCCGGAGAGATCGTACGCAAAGCCGATACGCGGTCCGAAGTTGTTGCGATCGTCAACCTTGTTGTTCGTTTGCGGTAGCGCCGGGTTGACATTAATCGGATCGGGATTCTTCTGGTATTCGTAACGCAGACCGAGATTCAGAGTGAATCGCGGTGTCACACGCCAATCGTCCTGCACGAAGTAGTTGAGGTCGGTGGTCTTCATCGTTAGACCTAACACCCCCAAACCCTGATTGAAATTACCCGCATAACACTGGCCTGCACGGCGGGTTGAGCTAAAGCATCGTCCAGCCTGATTCGCATCAGTTGGAAGCGTTGCGGCGCTTAGAGTACGAATTGCACCATTCGTCCTCCAGTTCTGGTAATCGACGATGAAATCACCAAGACCGTTTATGCCGTTGCCAGTGTAATTGAATTCGCCGCCACTGAAACGCAAATTGTTGATGATGTCTTTGACGAAGTTGATGTCGCCACCAAACTTCACCGTATGGTTGCCCTGAGTCATCGTGACGGTATCGGCAAACTGCCAACGCCGCTCATCGGGAAACGCAACCCGTTCGAGGAACTCCGGAATCCCAAAGGTCAGACCATTCTGAATGAACGTTTGTGGCGAGCGTCCGCCGACGGAGTTTGTTGGCTCGCCCGCTTGCGGCGGTTGGCTAAACTGTGTCTCTTTGTCACGACCCCACTGGAACCGAGCTTCATTCAGTAGATTTGGTGTAATCGTTGAGTTAAGTCGCACGGTGAGCCAGTCGATATCAACGAAATCGTCGCCAAAATTATCACGCGCACGGGTGTTAGTCGCTTGAGTCTGGATGCCGTTCGGTGAGTTCCAACGCAAGCGATTGTAAGTCACGGTGACCGTGTTGGTGTCGTTAACGTTCCAATCGATCTTCGGCAAGAACAATGTTTGATCTCCACGCCGTGTAACCTCACCAGTGACACTCCTCAAGAAATTCGCAGTTTCCGTAATCTGAGCGTCCGTCACCCCGCGCGCGATAAGTGTGTTTTTGTTTGCCTGAGTTAGATTCAGGAACGTTGGGCTGCTGAATCTAGCCAGGCCTGGAAAGTTCCGCTTCTGCTGATCGTACGAGAAGAAGAAGAACGCCTTGTCCCTAACAATCGGGCCTCCGATCGTGCCGCCAAACTGGTGACGCACATCCTTCGGCTTGATACCGACCGGCCCAAAGATGCCTGGCGCTACTTCCGCGGTATTAGTTGCGAGCGGGTTACGGGCACCCCACTTGTTGTTTCTCTGGTAGTAAAAGGCGCCACCGTGAAAGTCATTCGTACCGCTCTTCGTGACTGCATTCACCACGCCACCGGCGGAACGTCCGTACTCTGCCGAGTAGCTGGAAGTATTGACCTGAAACTCGCGAATGGCAGCCTGGCTAATGGAATAACTGATACGGGTTCGGCCACGCTCTTCAGCGAAGAACGCCTGGTTGTTGTCACCACCATCAATGGTGTTGTTATTCAACAAACCAGAAATGCCGCGGAAGCTGATCAGACCGAACGTACCATCAGGCACTGCACCCGGTGTCAATAACGCAAAATTGGACCAGCGACGGCCGTTGATTGGAAGCTCGTTGATTGAGGTTTGGTTGATGTTGCTCGAGAAGTCCTGCTGAGTGGTGTTGATCACCGGCGCCTCAGCGCTGACGTCCACCGTGCCAGTTACCGGTCCAACCGAGAGTGCGATTTCAAGGGTCGTTTCCCGTCCGATTTCAACCACAGCGTTTTCCACGGTCATCGGACTGAAACCTGACGAGTTAACGGTAACTGAGTAGTTACCCGGCTGCAGGTTTGCCACTTTGAAGCGTCCGGTGTCGTCAGTCGTGGCCGTGTCTTCCTTATTAGTGCCGATATTCTTTACCGTGACGGCAGCTCCGGCTACCACCTCCTTTGCTGGGTTGGTAACAACGCCGCCGATTGAGCCGGTGGTGGTCGACTGCGCAAGAGCTACCGCGCAACAAGCGACCACCAACAAGCTCACTAAAAAGAGCTTTACTGTGTTCAACATAACTGGGGAACTCCTTAACAAGATGAGTTAACGGTTGAATGCCTCAGCCGCGCGGGCTAGTGTTTTAGCTAGTTTGAGAGCACCTAAATACAAATCAGAAGGATTATTGCGAATGGCTTGCGAAGTCAGAATTGACTTCTTACCACGCTCCATTCGCTTTAGCAAGGTTTAGGTTATCAGCGAGCGATTAAATCTTTGTGACCTGCCTTCGAAACTTGAACGCGGATGAACACGAATTTGATCCGTGCTCATCCGCGGTCAGGTCTGACTGGTTTCCTAGAATTCAAAGCGAACGGCTAACTGAATCTGGCGTTCGCGGAAGAAGAAGCCATTCGACAGGTCACTTGCTGTACCGAACGCCGGATCGAACGTTGCAATAACGCTTCCACCGGAGGCAGACAGGTTGTACATCCTGTTGTTGACACCCGTCACCTGTGTGCGGTTGAAAATGTTAAAGCCCTCAGCAAGGAATTCGATCTTCGAACCCTCTGTCACTCGGAAGCGACGTGAGACACGTAAATCGACATACTTGACGGATGGCGCATGAAAGGCGTTGTTTGGTGTTAATCCAAACCGCAGCGAACCATTCGAACCATTGATACCACCCGCCTGGCCAGGCCCGAAAGTGTTAGCGGTAGAAACATTCGCAGCACCACTCGAAGGAGGAGTGAAGGCATTTGTCACCGCTGTGTAACGGAACCCGGAAAACATATTGACGATTGGAGCGATTGTCCAATTGTTCAGGATCGCCTTGCCGGTGTCGCCAAGACCAGCAAAGTTGGTGTTGTAAACGACGCTGGCGACAAACTTATGCCTCCGATCGAATGGAGACAAACCATCATCACCTGCCGGATCGAGAGGATCGAAAAGCGCCGAGAAGCCAGGGGTGAAGGTTGCCGAACTTTGCGATCCACCATCGTCCTCAGCTCGCGAGAGTGTGTAGCTGCTCTGGAACTGCAAGCCGTGCGTCAGACGACGATTAGCCTGCAACACCAAAGCGTGATATTTGGTCGAGACGCTGTCGCGGATCTCAAGAATATTGCCGAAGTTAGTGTTCGGCCGGGTGCCTCTGTAGAACGGAAACACCCATGTGTTACCCGCGAATGGTCCATCAACCACCGTCACCCTTCCCTGCGTTGTGGGCGGATTCAGATTAGTGTCGACGAACGTTGTTAAGTGTTGTCCAAAACTGAAAAGGTAACTCGCGGACACGACTGTGTTCCGCGCAACTTCGCGTTCAATAATCAGATCGCCTTGATGAATAAGCGGGTTTTGGAAACCATCTCGGAAGTAATTGACTCCGGCGGTTCCGGAAGGCGGCGACGGCAATATGTTAGGAAAGACCGGAGCAGCCGGATTGCCCAACAGCACGGCGGCGGCGGTGGGGCACACCGAACCAGCCCCAGTGGACGGACACTGGGCTGCTACTGAGCTGAGAATCTGCCCGGTGTTGAGACCGGTATTGATCAGTGAATTGATTATGATCGTACCGTTGATGCGCCCATAGTAGATTCCGTAGCCGCCGCGCAGACTGGTCTTACCGTTGCCACTCAAATCCACGGCGAAACCAATGCGTGGGCCAAAGTTATTTTTGTCACTCGGACGGTTGCCCGTTTGCGGCAAATTCGAGTTCACGAGGAATGGTTCAGGAAATTTTTCATATTCCCAACGCAATCCCAAATTCAATGTCACCCGCGGAGAGAGGCGCCAATCGTCCTGAGCAAAGAACGCAATGTCTGTTGTGTTGAACTGAAAGCGAGGAACGCCAAACCCCTGCTGGAAGTTGGAGGAGTAGCATTTTCCAGCGGTTCTTCCTAATGACGCAGTGGCACAGCCAACACCAGCAGTGCGCAAGGCTCCCCCGCTCGTGAAGTTTACGTAATCGACGATAAAGTCGTTGATGGTGTTGTAGCCGTAAGAACCGGCTCCGGTAAACAGGTTTTCGTCGATGTCGCGCACGCGATTGATGTCGGTGCCAAACTTAAACGTGTGGTTGCCAGTGGTGTAAGTCAAACTGTCGGCAAACTGAAAGCGTCTCTCGTCGGGTAACGCGACCCGATCCAGGAAGTTCGCTTTGCCGAACGTGAGTCCGTTTGTCAGCGCCACCTGCGGAGAAAAGCCGTTAGCAGTGGTAGGCTGACCGGGCAGCGGTGGCTGTGCAAATGCGGAGTTAAGTTCGTCGGCCCACTGGAAACGAAGCTCGTTTATCAGTTGACTCGATAAGGTTGAAGCGAGACGGAGATTCAATGAATCGATCTCGACAAAATCGTCGCCAAAGCCCGCACGGTCGCGCGTTACGGTCGCACCAGTTTGAACTCCAGCGGGCGACTTCCAACGCAATCGATTGTAGGTAGCGGTGAATTGGTGATTCGAGTTCACCTGCCAATCGAGCTTAGGCAGAAACAGTCTTTGATCACCGCGGCGTGGTGTTTCGCCCGTCATGCTGTTGATAAAGTTCAAGGCCGAATCGATTTGAGCGTTGGTTAAACCTCTCGTTGTCAGGGTGCTTCGAGAGACCGTACTCAGATAATTCGCACTTGCGAACACCGCGACGCCAGGGAAATTACGCTTCTGCTCGTCGTAACTGAAAAAGAAAAACAGCTTGTCTTTGACGATTGGGCCACCGATAGTGCCGCCGAACTGGTAGCGCACGTCCTTTGGCTTAAGAGCTTCTCGCGTGGAGACTCCGTTGACCAACCGGTTGATAAAGGTATTCGGATTACGAGCACCCCACTTGTTGTTGCGATCGTAGACAAACGCCGAGCCGTGAAAATCGTTTGTGCCTGACTTGGTGATGGCATTGATAACACCGCCGGCCGAACGGCCGTACTCAGCCGAGAAGTTTGAAGTGTTAACCTGAAACTCGCGAATCGCGGCCTGGCTGATCGAGTAAGCGCTGCGAGTGCGTCCGCGCTCTTCAGAGAAGAAACCCTGATTGTTGTCGCCACCGTCAACCGTGCTGTTGTTCAGCAGTCCCGAAATGCCACGGAAACTAATCAGACCAAAGTTGCCGTCGGGGGTAGCGCTGGGAGTAAGAATCGCAAAGTTGGACCAGCGACGGCCGTTGACCGGAAGTTCGTTGATTGAAGTCTGATTGAGATTGGTAGAGAAGTCTTGCTGAGTGGTGTTTATTACCGGAGCTTCTGCACTGACATCGACTGTACCGGTTACCGGACCAACAGCGAGCGCTACTTCAAGCGTCGTCTCGCGTCCGATTTCAACTACGACGTTATCCTGCGTTGTCGGACTGAAACCCGATGAGTTCACGGTCACGGAATAAACGCCGGGCTGAAGGTTCGCTACCTTGAAACGACCGGAATCGTCGGTCGTGGCCGCATCTTCCTTATTAGTGCCAACATTCTTGGCCGTAACAGCAGCGCCGGGCACAACCTCCTTCGCGGGGTTGGTTACGACTCCGCCGATTGAGCCGGTGGTGGTCGACTGAGCAAAGGCAATTGCGCTGAAAACGAGTACCAGTAAGCTTACACAAAACAGCTTTACAAATTTCGACATACAGGGGAACTCCTTAACAAAGGGTTAACGGTTTGAATGCGCTTCAGCAAGCACTTGAAATCAATTTCGAGAAGGAATTGTTGCGAATGGGACTACCAACGCAAGACGCGACTTCTACCACGCCTAGCTTGCTTCCACAAGTCTAAGCCACCATTGAACCAATTAAATCTTTATGACGCATTTTGAGACGAATGAAGCCCGGCCAAGAGGCCTTTTTGGGTTCGTGAAAAAGTCGCAATACCTGTGCCGGATAAAGGTTTGCGGCACTTCGCAGGACGAAAGTGATTCATGCCAATAGTTAACCGGAAATCTACTCGATACGCCCACAATGAAGACGCTCAAGATTTTGGATCAAATCTAAAAATCAGGAGAATTCTGCAAGCAAATAATCGGTCCCATATAACCTATCGGACCTATTGCTTAAACCCGCTCCACTATCATCGCGATTCCCTGGCCGCCACCGATACATGCGGTTGCTAATCCGTAACGTCCGCCGCGCCGGTGAAGCTCGTGCAAGACAGTCAAAACCAGGCGCGTTCCCGTGGCGCCTAACGGATGGCCGAGTGCGATGGCACCACCGTTGACGTTCGTACGCGAGCGGTCAAGTCCGAGTTCTTTTTCGACTGCGAGATACTGAGCAGCAAACGCCTCATTCACTTCTACGAGATCGATGTCGCTCAGCGACAACCCCGCCTTTTGGAGTGCAGAACGCGTTGCGGGAACAGGTCCGATTCCCATGATGTCCGGCTCAACGCCAGCATACGCCCAACTCACGATGCGGCCCATTGGCTTGAGATCTTTTTCCTTCACGAACTCTTCGCCCGCGATCACGAGAGCGGCCGCGCCATCAACGATTCCTGACGCATTTCCCGCGGTAACAAATCCATCGTGGGCAAAAGCCGGCTTTAACTTCGCGAGACCTTCAAGAGTCGTTTCGGGTCGCGGATGATCGTCCTCGTTCACCTTGATAGATCCTTTCCGCGATTTCACTTCAACTGAAACGATCTCTTCAGCCAGAAATCCTGCATCCTTTGCTCGCTTTGCTTCCTGCTGTGATCGCAAAGCGTACTTGTCCTGCTCTTCGCGAGAGATCTCAAATTTACGGGCCAGGTTTTCCGCAGTGCCCGCCATTGGCGTGTTGCAGTAAGTATCAAGCAACGCCACCATCAAACTGTCTTCGAGTTTTCCCTGTCCGAGAGCAAATCCCGACCGAGCTCCACGAATTACGTGCGGAGCCTGCGACATCGATTCCATTCCGCCAACTAAACACGTGCGCGCCTCGCCAAGCTGAATCATGTGGGCGCCAGACACGATTGATTGAATGCCACTGCCACACAGACGATTGACCGTTAATGCCGGACGATCGAACGGAACGCCCGCTTTTAGAGCCACGTGACGCGCGCCATAAATCGCGTCGCCTGACGTTTGCAGAGCATTGCCGATGACAGCGTGATCAATTTCATCCGGCTGCACTTTGGTCGCTTCCAAAGCGCCCCGCGCTGCGACCGCTCCTAAATCAATTGCTGATACGTCCTTCAGCACTCCGACGTATTCACCCATCGGAGTGCGTTTACCGCCTAATATAAAAACGTCCTTACTCATTGCTTACATCCTCTGTTATGAAATTCCGCCCTAACCGAAACCTTGAAGACTAACAAAGGTTCCTCAACTCGGGCAACTAGCTCCCTCCATGCGTTTGAGTTACGAACTGAATCGATGTTCTTGCAGATAGCGGTGTAACAGTTCTTCGAGGAACCCTTCATAAGTGAATGAATCGAGATCGTAAGTGGGTCGAAGCTTGTAAAGAATCGGCAACGAAACTCTCCAGGCCATCCATTGGCGGGGGAAGTCAGGAAGATCCCAGCGACGCCGGAGAAAGGTTTCCACCACCTCGATCTCCGATTCAGTCAAACTATTCAAGCTTGCCGTGAAGTCCACTGGTTTGAATGATCGACGGAGCGCGGGATCGCTAACGGGCGTCGTGAAAAGATGTGAAAAGGCCGGTGCTTCTGCTTCGCGTTCGCGCACTACGACGGTGCCTGCAACCATGTCGCCAATACGCTGATCGCGCGTCGACGAAAAGACTGATATGAGCCCGACTGAGTAAAACCAGGGCGGAAACATGTCGAGCGTGCGGAGCAGATTTCGCACTGATGCTTCCCAAAAAGTAATGGGTCGTCCGTCCTCGCGAATCACGCGCAATTTCATCCAACGCTTGCCGGGCGTTTGTCCACTCCAGATCCATTCGAAGAAGGCGAAGTAACCGGCAATCACCAGAAACAGAAGTATGGTTGCCAGAGCGTAGAGCCACTTCGGCGCGCTCGACATCAATTGCTCAACGAACGTGAAGCTGGCGAGAATCGCGCAGGCGAGAAAAATGATACCGACGGTAAACAGCTGAATCGCATGGTCGATCGCCACCGCCAGAAAGCGATTGCCGATCGAGGCAAGCGCAAAGTGCAGCGGCACGCGCTCGGGCGTTTCGATTACCAGGATCTCTTCGTTGGTTAAAGTTGCTGCCATCCGTGTTAATCCGTGGCTGATTTTAGGTTCCGATTACACGAACGAACCGTCGCTTTCCAACCTGAATCAACAACGCTTGATCTCCAGTAAGAGCAACTTCAAAGTCGGTTTGCGAGCGCCGTTCGCCACCAACATAAACACCACCCTGTTCGATCAACCTGCGCGCCTCCGCCATTGAAGGCGCAAGTTGCAGCTCAACCAGAATCTTCGGCAGCTTCCACGATCCCGATGCAAGGGTTCGCTCTTCGATCTCCTCCGGAGCCTGCTTATCGCGGAAGCGCGCGTTAAAGTCTTCTTCAGCCTTGCGCGCTTCGCCTTCGGAATAGAAATCGGCCACGATTCGTTTTGCGAGGTCAACTTTTACGTCGCGCGGATTATGCTGGCCCGAGTTCGTTTTTTCGCGCAATGCGGCAATGTCCGGCACCGAGAGATCTGTGCAGAGTTCGTAGTAACGCCACATCAGATCATCTGTGATCGACATGATCTTGCCGAAGATCTCCTGTGGTGGTTCATTGATGCCGATATAGTTACCCAAACTCTTCGACATCTTTTGAACGCCGTCAGTTCCCTCGAGCAGCGGCGTGATCATCGCCACCTGCGAATCCTGACCGTACTCTTTTTGCAGATTACGACCCATCAACAAATTGAACTTCTGATCTGTCCCGCCGAGCTCAACATCAGCTTCGAGGGCAACGGAGTCGTAAGCCATTACCAGCGGATACATGACTTCGTGAAGCGCCAACGGTCGATTTGCTTCCAATCGTTGTTGGAAGTCGTCGCGCTCGAGAATCTGTCTTACAGTTACATGTGAGGAGAGGCGCAGAAATCCGGCCGATCCAAGCGTGTCCATCCAACGTGAGTTGAAGTCGATAACTGTCTTTTTCGGATCCAGTAATTTGAAGATCTGTTGTTTGTAAGTTTCGGCGTTGGCGTTGATCTCCTCGCGGGTGAGCTGCGGTCGGGTGGCATTCTTTCCTGAAGGATCGCCAATCATGCCGGTGAAGTCGCCGATGAGAAAAATAGCGGTGTGGCCCAGATCCTGAAAAGCACGCAGCTTGCGGATCACGACCGTGTGGCCCAGATGAATGTCCGGTGCAGTTGGATCCGCACCCAGCTTTACGCGCAGGGGCTTGCCAGTAGCAGCGGACTTTTCGAGTTTCGCACGCAGTTCGGCTTCGCGAATGATCTCTACCGTGCCCTTACGGAGAAATGAGAGTTGTTCGTCGATAGTCATCAACCGATAGAGTAGCTCAACTATTGAAGGGTGCGCTATCCTCAGTTTTATGGCTGATACAAATCCTCTTAGCAACTGCCGGTTGGCTTTCATTGGTTGCGGCGTGATGGCCGAGGCAATCATTGCCGGGCTGCTTCGCAAAAAGCTGGTTGGTCCGGAACAGATTGTCGGTAGTCATCCGCGTCAGACGCGCCGTGAAGAGATGCACGTCAAATACGGCGTGGAGATGTTTGAACACAATCGCGAAGCCGTGACTGAGATTAGTCCGCAGAGCGAGGACCAAAGCTCGATGATTGTGTTGGCTGTGAAGCCGCAACGGCTGCATCGCGTGCTTGAAGAGTTGAAGGGCTCGCTCGTCAAAGAGCAGCTCGTGGTTTCGATTGTGGCAGGAGCGAAGATCGAGACGATTGCCGAAGAGCTGCTGCACGCCTCAGTGGTGCGCACGATGCCAAACACGCCCGCGCAGATCGGCGAAGGCGTCACGGCATGGACCGCAAGCGCCGAAGTAAATGAGGAACAGGAAAGTCAGGTTTGTGCGATGCTCGAAGCGCTTGGCAAAACGGTTCGTGTGGAGAACCAACGGCAGATCGATATGGCTACAGCGTTAAGCGCCACCGGACCGACGTACATCTTCCTGGTGATGGAAGCGCTTATCGACGCCGGAGTTCACATGGGCTTTTCGAGACATGTAGCGCAGGAGTTGGTCCATCAGACGATGCTTGGATCGGTTTTGTTCGCGAGAGAGTCGCACAAGCATCCCGCTGAGCTGCGGAATATGGTCACCTCACCGGGCGGCACATCGGCTGAGGCGATCTATCAGATGGAGAAAGGCGGCTTGCGGACCGTGTTGTCGAAGGCTGTATGGTCGGCGTATCAGCGGGCAGAGTCGTTAGGGAAAAGATAAAGAAATATTTAGCCACAGATGAACGCGGATCAGAATTAAAGATAAGTCATTTCTGATCTGTGTTCATCCGCGTGCATCTGTGGCTAATACTCTAGCGACAGCTTCCGGGTAGAGCTTGTGTTCCTGCTCCAGAATTCGGGCGGATAAAGTTTCGACAGTGTCGCTATCGATCACCGGCACTGCGCGTTGCATGATGATCGGTCCGCCATCGAGCGTCTCATCAACAAAGTGCACCGTGCATCCGCTCACTTTCACGCCATGCGCCAGCGCCTGTCGCTGAGCATCCAATCCCGGAAATGAAGGCAAAAGACTCGGATGAATGTTGAGTACCCGTCCTCGAAAAGCTTCAACAAAACACGGCGATAACAGACGCATGTAACCCGCCAGGCAAACCAGATCAACCTTAGCTCCGCGCAACAGTGAGATGATCTCCAGCTCGTGTTCTTCGCGTGTGCGACCACGCCGTTCGATAGCCCGAGTCGCGATCCCTCTTTCAGTCGCCAGCTCCAAACCAGGAGCAGACGCTTTATCGCTTACAACGATTGCAATCTCAGCGTTTGGGATAATTCCTTCGCGAACCGCATCGCTCAACGCGAGCATGTTTGATCCGCGACCTGAGATCAGAATCGCGATTCTCTTGTTCATGGAACCGGTCAGATGAGCACCTCACGATTGCCTGCGACAACATGCCCGATTTTATAAACCCGTTCACAACGATCACTCAGGTGCTTTTCGATGTCGCCGGCATGACTTTCGGAGCAAACGATCACCATACCAACACCCATATTGAACGTGCGGTGCATTTCGCTTTCTGAGACGTTGCCAAGACGGCGAAGCAATTCGAACAAGGGCAGTGTGGGCCATGAATCGCGTTTGATCTGCACGGCTGTGCCTTCCGGAAGGATTCGAGGAATGTTATCAGTCAATCCGCCACCAGTGATGTGGGCCAAACCTTTGATGATTCCTTTATCCAACAGACCATCGAGGGACTGGAGATAACTGAGGTGTGGCAGCAACAAAGCCTGGCCTGCCGTGATTTGCAATTCGGGAAGCGGTGTGTCCGGTTGATAACCGGCAACTTCAAAGAAGAGCTTGCGAGCGAGCGAGTAACCGTTAGTATGCAAACCGGCGGAAGGCAGCGCCAGCAAAACATCTCCGGGCGTAATCGTCTTGCCGTCGATGATTTTTTCGCGATCGACGACACCGACGATAAAACCGGCGATGTCGTATTCGCCATCCTGATAAAAACCCGGCATCTCGGCGGTTTCGCCACCCAGCAACACGCAACCGTTTTCACGACAGCCGATTGTTACGCCTTCGACGATGCTCGCCACCACGTCGGGTGACAGCTTTCCCGTGGCGATGTAATCGAGAAAAAAAAGCGGCCGCGCTCCCTGGACTAGAATGTCGTTCACACAATGATTGACGAGATCGCGGCCGACGGTGTTGTGGACGCCGGTCACAAAAGCGATCTTGAGTTTGGTGCCCACTCCATCAGCCGAAGCAACCAGCACGGGTTGCTGCAAAGCGGGAAAAGCGCCGTCAAACATTCCACCGAAGCTGCCAATCTCGGAGAGCGTGCGCTGGTTGAAGGTTTTGCGTGCGAGTTCTTTGATCTTGTCAGTGGCTCGGGTGGCTGCGTCGATGTCGACCCCGGCGTCGCTGTAGGAGATTGAATCTGTCATGGTTTCGGAGCGCATAGGTCTTATTGGACCAATAGGACCTATTTTATTTTTGTTCAGTCTTCCTGGGTCGTGGTGGTGGGCCAAAGTCGCCATAAGCGATAAAACCGGAGCGCGAAGAGTCGTCTTTCTGCGCCGTTCGACCAACCCACAAATCTTCAGTTGTTTCTTTTGCCGTTTTGATCGTCAGATCACTATCTTTCCCGCGCGTCGTAATTGTGACCTCACCCTGTAGATCGGTGCGATAGAGTTTCACGTTTGCGGCTTTCAATCGATCGAGCACCGCCTGGGACGGATGGCCATAGCGGTTCCACGCGCCACACGACACGATTGCCACTTCCGGTTTGACGCGATTCAAAAAATCTCCCGCAGTTGCGTATTTCGAGCCGTGGTGGGAAATCTTGATTACCTTGCTCTTTAGATCCAGCTCTTTGGTAAGCAAACGATGCTCAGTCTGCTCTTCAGCGTCGCCTGCGAGCAGCATCGAAAACGATCCGTAATCCAAACGCGCCACGATCGAGTTTGCATTCGCCTCGTTGCCACCAGTCGTCATCTTATCTTTCGTGAAGAACGGCTCCGAAGGCGCGAGAATCGTCAACAACGCGCCGCCACCGAGATCGTATTTGGTCCCCGGCCGCGCAGTCTCGTAACGTGCGCCGCTCGAAGTAACCGCTGCTTTGTAATCGTCGTAGAACTTTGTCAGCGAAGAGGCTTTTGCCGGTTTGGTGTTCACTGGCTTCTTTGCCGCTGCGGACTTCTGCGGAGCAGCAGCAGGCTGTGCGGGAACACTCGGCGGCTGACCATTATCAATCACGTTCGCAACCTTTACGGCTTTGAAGACTTCGGTCGTGCCGCCGATGTGATCGGGATGTGGATGCGTGGCGATGAAGTAGTCGAGCTGTTGAATGTTGTTCCGCTTGAGCGCTTCAACAACGGCTTTTCCCTTGGTGGTGTCGCCGGCATCAATTAGCACGGTCTTTCCAGACGGTGAGGTAATCAATATCGAGTCGCCATTAATTGGACCAACGTCGAGAACGCGAATCGTCAGTTCACCACCAGAGGCCGGCGGCGGCTGAGTGCGCCACCAGGGCAGAACATACTTCCAGCCCACAAACGCGCCGGCGCCGGCGACGAGTAAAAGAACCGCAATAGCACAACCACAACCTCGGGTCGCTCGTCCCAATCAATTATTCCTCGTTTCGACGTAGGCGATAAATCACGCGCGGAGTCATTGGCGCATCCACCTGGTTCGCCACGCGCAACACCGCGGGCATCACCGAATAATCTCCGCGGGCGTAGGCGTCGAGCGCCTCTTTAGCTTTCACCACTTCCCAGATCCATTCGCGCGAGATGACTTGTTCCACCATCAACACCAGTCGCTCGCCGTCTTTTTGTTTGAACCTAAGTGGTGTTTTGAAAGTCAAAGTTTTGCTGGCGTACGGCTGCACCGCGAAACCTTCAGTTCGGTTCACCAGCGGCTGCGTTTGGCTTTTTGAATCGATGGTCACGAGCGAGTAGCGGAGACCAACCAGCTTCACCTCGGAACTGTTTCCGAGTGCGAGCTTGACAAGATAACCCCGCCCAGACTTGACCAGCGACGCTTCGTGAACGCTTAGCGGCAGATCCAACACCTGAAAGACTTCGACTGAGAGATCATTCGACTGGTTATAGGTCCTATAGGACTTATCGGACCTATATGCCGCAGGCCCCCAGGTCACGATCAGTGCCAGTAATGCAAGCTTCCCAAGCATCTCAGCTCTCAGCAGTCACTGACTCGTGTTCTCGTTCCCACATCGTCTCCGCTTCCCCGGTGATTCGCGTTGGATACTTCCCATTCCAACACGCCACGCATGATGCATCCGGACTCAGCCCTGTCGCAGCAATCATCCCTTCGAGCGACAGATAACCCAGCGAATCGGCCTCGATAAACTTGCGTATCTCTTCGACACTCATCTGCGCGGCAATCAACTCCGACTTGTTCGGCGTGTCGACGCCGTAATAGCACGGACTAATGGTGGGCGGACAACTGATACGAACGTGAATTTCCTTCGCACCCGCTTCGCGAACCATGCGCACAATCTTCTTCGACGTAGTGCCACGCACGATCGAATCATCGATCAGAACCACGCGTTTTCCGTTTATCAGATCGCGAATCGGATTCAGTTTGATTCTGACTCCAAATGAACGAATCGATTGCTGCGGCTCAATGAACGTGCGTCCGATGTAATGATTTCTCACGAGACCGAAACGAAAACTCAACCCACTCTCAGCCGCATAACCGATCGATGCGGCGACACCCGAGTCAGGCACGGGCACCACAATGTCCGCATCCGCCGGCTGCTCGACTGCCAGCCTGCGGCCCATTTTGTGTCGCGATTCATTGATCGATCGGCCGTAGATCAACGAATCAGGTCGCGCAAAGTAGACGTGTTCAAAGAGACACATCGAATGGCGTTGTGGTGGTAGTGGGTTTGACGATCGCAAGCCATCGTGATCGATCACGATCATCTCCCCTGGCTCAACATCGCGCACATACTGGGCGTCGATCAAATCAAACGCACAAGTCTCCGATGCCACCACCCACGCATCACCAAGCCGTCCCAGTGCAAGCGGACGAAAACCGCGACTGTCGCGAATCGCTATCAATTCAGTGGGCGTGAGAAAGAGCATCGAAAACGCACCTTCAGTTTCACTCAAAACCGCAGGAATCGCTTCTCGAACCGGCAGACGCGAGCGCGCGACGCCGTGAAGCACGACTTCCGTGTCGGACGTCGATGAAAAGATTGCACCCTGGCGTTCGAGTCGCTGTCGCTCCTCACGAGCGAACGGAAGATTTCCGTTGTGACAGACTGCGATCTGACCGTGCTGGCAGGTGACACAGAAAGGCTGCGCCTCGAGAATCGAGACTTCACCAGCCGTTGAATAGCGAACGTGGCCGATCGCGCTCGAACCTCGCAAGCGATCGAGATGCGTTTGATTGAACGCTTCGGAAACGTGACCCATCGCGCGTTCAATGCGAAGTTCACTACCGTTGGAGGCAACAATCCCGCACGACTCCTGACCACGATGCTGCAACGCGTACAGACCCAGGTAAGTCAAACGCGCGGCTTCTGGATGTCCGTAGATTCCGAAAACACCACACTCTTCTCGCAGCTTATTGATCTCGATTTCAGTCAATTGAGTTGTCCTGGTTTGCAGGTTACGGGGATTACCGCGTAATGATAACTCATTTGAGCCACAGATGGCTTAACCTTCCACACTTTATTTGGTGTCTTCGTGGGTGGGTGAGTATGATGGCCTCGTCATGCAACTCTATTTCGCACTGCTGGTGTTAATGATGCTTTGCCTGCCGGTGTTAGCCTCCGCCTTCAGCGCGCCACCCCGACCTGCGTCGCAGTTATATCGCCGCCATTGCGTTTCGTGCCACGGTACTGATGGAAAAGCCAAAACGTCGAAAGGAAGATTCAGTCACGCGCGCGATCTAACGGACGCCCAGTGGCAAACCGACGTCAGCGACGAACGCATCTTTAACTCGATCATGAACGGGCGTAACGTGCGCGGCAACATGCCGGCTTTCTCCGACAAACTCAAGGAAAATGAGGTCAACTCGCTGGTAACCTTAGTGCGTAACTTCAAAGGACAACAGCAGTAATAATCGATGTCGTCCGCTCCAAACATGTCAGGGCTCAAGCGCTTCAGCACACTTCGGGGCCTGACCATACTGGCTTTGCAAGCGGCCCTGATCTTCCTGTTGGTCGGTGCGGGGTGGCTGATTTACCGGCAACTTCCTGAAGGCGCTGCCCAGGTTGAATCTTCTGAACGAACGACGTTGCAAATCTTTATCAAACAAACTCCGGAAAGCGTCGGTCCAACATTGGATGTGACGGTAAGTCTTTATCCGGTTGACATCATTGCGGTGCGACACGAGTTCTTTACCGAAACGCGCCCGGGCAAGCGATTTGAAGACTTTCTGAAGGAGCGGATGAAGGGTCGTTCGCCTGTCAACACGCGTCTCGACAAACAAGGCTATGGATCGGTGCTGCTCCCACAGGGCAGTTGGTGGTTACACGCGACGCTTTCAGGCGACGAACAACTTGAATGGCGTTTGCCGGTAACGGTCGCCGGCACAAAGCAGGTCCTCGAACTCACGCCGCAGAACGCGTACACGAGAACTAAAACCTTTTGAGCCACAGATGAACGCGGATTAACGCTGATCTGCGTTTATCCGCGTTCATCTGTGGCTAAATAAATACGAGATGCTTGCCCTCCGCGTACATAAGAAAAAGCTCGCAATCAAAAATGTAGACAAGCCGGGTCGCGGTGATGAAGCCCTCGTCCGCGTACTCCTGTCAGGCATCTGCAACACCGATCTTGAAATCGCGCGTGGTTATGCAGGTTTCAACGGGACGATTGGTCATGAGTTTGTCGGCATTGTTGAGGATAGCACTGACCACGAGCTCGTTGGACGTCGTGTTGTTGGAGAAATAAACGCCGGCTGCGGCAACTGCGCTCTATGTCTAGCCGGCGATTCAAGACACTGCGCTAATCGCACGGTGCTCGGTATTCACGGCCGCGATGGCGCACACGCCGAGTTTCTGCAACTGCCTGCGGTAAATCTTCTCGGTGTTCCTGACAACATCCCTGACGAACATGCCGTGTTCACTGAACCACTCGCGGCAGCGTGCGGCGTCCTTGAGCGCGTAAAGATCAACAATTCGGATCGCGTCGCTGTGATCGGCGACGGCAAACTCGGATTGCTCTGCGCGCAAGTGATTGCTTTAACGGGTGCGGTTGTGCTCCTCATCGGAAAACATTCATCCAAACTACGAATCGCGGAAAGACGTGGCATCGAGATCGCGACTCCAAATGTCGCCGCTAAACGAAAGCAACAGTTTGACGTCGTGGTGGAAGCGTCAGGCGCAGCAACTGGTTTTGGTCTCGCGCTCGACCTTCTACGTCCCAAAGGTCAGCTGGTTCTTAAGTCTACTTTTCACGGAAAAACGGAACTGGACGCGGCGCGAATCGTGGTTGATGAGATTTCAATCGTCGGTTCGCGTTGTGGGCGCTTCAGTCCCGCGCTTGATCTGTTGAAGAAAGCGGCGATTGACGTTGATAGTTTGATTAGCGAGGAGTATCCGCTATCGAATGGCGTTCACGCGATGCGCCGCGCCGGGACGAGAGGCGTGATGAAAGTGCTGTTGCGGCCATAGTTTTCCGAAGATAGGACCCTATATGACCTTCGGACCTATTATTTAACCCCGCCTCTTTTTTGCTCGCAGCCGACCCTTTCGCTATACTCTAGCCCTTTCGCTGGGCCTCGATTTTCGAGAAGGTGGTGTGAATTATGTTTGACGTTTCCAAGAACAGCACAACCGAACAAGAACGGACGATTCTGAAAAAACTGCGCATCTGGATTGCTGCGCTGGCAGTGGCGTGTTTACTGGCCGGAATCGGCATCGGTGCGATGCTGTCCGGTCGCCCGGCCACCGCACAGCCCGATCTTCAGGTCGCGCGCGCACCTGAAGCCCTTTCTGCTTCATTTGCCGAAATTGCGCGGCGTGTCGAGCCTGCAGTCGTCAATATCGAAACCACCCAACAACAGGAAGAGGTCAGCGAAAAAGACGAAGATAAGGAAGACCAGTCGACCAATAACCCGCTATTGGATATGTTCCGCCGCCAACGACGCCCAACCCGCGGTGTCGGAAGTGGATTCATCATCAGTCCGAAGGGCTACATTCTGACCAACAATCACGTCATTGAGGAAGCCAGCCGGATTACTGTCGGACTGCAATCAGGTGAAAAGTATCGTGGCACCGTTGTTGGTGTAGATCCGGAAACCGACGTTGCCGTGATCAAAATCGACGTATCTCGGGATCTGCCGACTGTAACACTCGGCGATTCAAATGCGGCGCAGGTTGGCGACTGGGTACTGGCGATGGGTTCGCCCTTCGGTCTTGATCAAACCGTTACCGCAGGAATCATTTCGAAGAAGGAACGTGAAACTCCTTACTTCAACGTCTTCCAGCGTTTTCTCCAAACTGACGCCGCCATCAATCGCGGCAACAGTGGTGGGCCACTCGTCAACATGCGCGGCGAAGTGATCGGCATGAACTCGCAGATCGCGACTTCAACCGGCGACTATAACGGTATTGGATTTGCCCTTCCCGCGAACGAAACAGCTTTCGTTTACAAACAACTGATCGCTCAGGGCAAAGTCAAACGCGGCTATCTGGGCATCACACTCGACTCAGTACACGACGAGTTCGCAAAAGTTTATGCACTGCCGGAAGCCAGGGGCGCCATCGTTACCACTGTCGCAGCGACGGGAGAGAATGGTCAGCCTACTCCGGCCGCTAAAGTAGGTCTGCAACCAAACGACATCATCATCGATTTCGAAAATGCGCCGGTCATCAACGCGCAGGATCTGATTCAGCGTGTCGCCAGCACGCCGGTGGGCCAGCAGGCCACACTGACGTTCTTAAGAGACGTCAATGGCAAGTTCGACAAGAAAACTGTCCAGGTCGTGCTTGGCGAGCGTCCACCGCAGAATGGCCGCGAGTGGAATGCACCAGCAACGCCAAATTCAAAAGATCCTGACCCGAAGGGCAACGCTCTGCATCTCGGCATCACGCTCGCAGAACTGACGCCGCAGCTTATCGCTGATCGTCGTCTGACTGGCGTTCAGGGACTGTATGTCAAAGACGTCGATCCAAACGGACTGATAGCGGAGTTGCGCAATTCCGCTGGCGGACAAGCACTCGTCGCCGGCGACATAGTCAATCGCATCAATCGCGTTCCGGTAACGTCGCTCGCCGATTTTCAAAGAGTGTTGAATGGTCTCAAGCCGGGTGATCCGATCGTTTTGAATATGACGAGGATCCAGAGAGACCCGAAAGGCGATCGACTGATTCCGGTGATCGTCCAGTTCACGTATCAATAGGTTCTTATGGCTCAGGCAAAAAAGGCAATTTCAAAAACCAGCGGGAAACTGGCGGCACGAAACGCTGCTCGCACCGCAGTCAAGACTTATCACAACTATATCGACGGCAAGTGGGTAGCGAGTCAGTCGGGCGAGATGTTTGAAAACATTAACCCGGCTGATAATCGCGACATCGTTGGACGCTTTCCACTTTCCACCAGCGAAGACGTGAACGATGCCGTCAACGCCGCTCAGGGCGCGTTCGATCGCTGGCGCAATACTCCCGCACCAAAACGCGCTGAACTGTTGTTCCGTCTTGGCGAGATACTGATTCGCGACAAGGAACAGTACACCGCCGACATGACGCGCGAGATGGGAAAGGTTTTGAAAGAGGCCGGGGGCGACGTTCAGGAAGCAATCGATTGCACCTACTACACTGCTGGTGAAGGCCGGCGCCTTCACGGGTTCACTTCACCCGCTGAGATGCGCGACAAGTTTGCCATGTGCGTGCGACAGCCGGTTGGTCTCTGCGGTTTAATTACGCCGTGGAATTTTCCGATGGCGATTCCGTCGTGGAAACTGATTCCAGCTCTGATTTGTGGCAACACCGTCGTTCTTAAACCCGCCGAAGATACCCCACTTTCAACGTACAACCTGGTGAAAGCTTGCGAAGAGGCCGGAATTCCGCCGGGCGTTGTGAATCTCGTCACTGGATTCGGCGAAACTGTCGGAGCGGCGATGACCAATCATCCCGGACTGCGGCTGATTTCCTTTACTGGTTCAACTGAAACTGGCCGCATCGTCGCCTCTGCCTGCGCGGAGCGCAACGCGATTTGTTCGCTCGAGATGGGTGGCAAGAACGCCATCATCGTGATGGACGATGCCGATATCGATTTAGCTGTTGAAGGCGCCATTTGGGGCGCCTTTGGTACGTCAGGGCAACGTTGCACTGCCTCGTCGCGTTTGGTGGTCCACAAGAAAGTTTACAAACAGTTCGTTACTAAGCTCGTCGAAAATACAAAAGCACTCCGAATTGGAAACGGCGCGGATCCAAAAACCGACGTTGGTCCCGTCATCAACAACGATGCCGTCGAAAAGATCATGAGTTACATCCGCATCGGACGTAACGATGATGGCGCAAAGCTGGCTTGCGGTGGCCGCCGCCTCTCGAAAGGCGACTATGCCAATGGTCATTTTATCGAACCAACAGTCTTCACCGACGCGACGCCTGACATGCGCATCTCGCAGGAAGAGATCTTTGGACCAGTAACAACCGTTATTCCAGCAAGCTCACTCGAAGACGCAATTCAAATCGCCAACGGTGTGCGCTACGGTCTCTCCGCAGCGATCTACACTCAGAACGTCAATCGCGCTTTCAAAGCGATGAACGAAATGTACACGGGCATCTTCTATGTGAACGCCTCAACGATTGGCGCGGAAGTACATCTGCCGTTCGGCGGGACTAAAGCCACAGGCAATGGTCATCGCGAAGCAGGAACTCAGGTGCTCGACATTTTCTCTGAGTGGAAGTCGATCTACGTCGACTTCAGCGGCAAGCTGCAGCGCGCCCAGATCGATCAGGTCGAGTCTTCGCAATGATTATTGGTCTTCCTAAGGAAATCAAAGACAACGAATATCGCGTCGGATTAACTCCCGCCGGCGTGCGCGCTCTCAAAGATGCGGGTCACGACGTCAGAGTTGAAACAAACGCCGGCGCAGGTTCAGGCTTTGAAGACGTGCTTTACGAACGTGCTGGAGCGACGATTATCAGTACCGTGGACGAAGTTTGGGCCACGGCCGAAATGATTGTGAAGGTGAAAGAACCAATCGCGCCGGAATATCCACGCATGCGCGAAGGCCAGTTGCTTTTTACTTACCTGCATCTCGCGCCGGATCACGAACTGACCAGCGAGTTACTCAAACGCAAAGTCACCGGAATCGCGTACGAAACAATCACCGATCGACGCGGCACGTTGCCGTTGTTAACGCCGATGTCGGAAGTTGCGGGACGTATGTCGATCCAGGTGGGCGCTCACTATCTCGAGAAGATGAGTGGTGGACGAGGAATTTTGTTAGGTGGCGTTCCCGGCGTGCCCGCTGCGCGTGTAGTAATCATTGGTGGCGGCGTTGTTGGCACAAACGCAGCAAAGATGGCTGTGGGCATGAATGCGCACGTCACGATCATCGATAACAATCTCGATCGGCTGCGCGAACTCGACGATATTTTTCTTTCGAAGATCTCAACGCTCGCATCCAGTGCTTACATGATTCACGACGCGATCTCGCAGGCAGATTTGATCGTCGGCGCGGTGCTTGTGCCAGGTGCAGCAGCGCCGAAGCTCGTCACTAAAAGCATGCTGAAGGACGTTCCGAACGGTGCTGTTATCGTCGACGTTGCAGTCGATCAGGGTGGTTGCATCGAGACCAGTCGTCCGACGACTCATTCCAATCCAACGTTCTACGTCGAAGGCGTGCTGCACTACTGTGTTGCCAACATGCCTGGCGCGGTGCCACGTACGTCAACCTTCGCCCTCACCAACGCAACGCTGCCGTACGCTCTGAAGTTAGCCAACAAGGGCTTCCTCCATGCCATAACGAGCGACGCGGGTTTGAAAGAAGGCGTCAACACCTACGCGGGCCATTGCACCTACGAAGCCGTCGCCTCCGCTCAAGGCATTCCCTTCACGCCACTCGACACACTGATCACAAACAGAGCTTAGCCACAAAAGGCACCAAAAGCACAAAAAGCACAAAAAAGAAGAGAGGGTATTGCTGAATCCAGCAGTACCTTTTCTTTCTCTTATGTGCTTTTTGTGACTAACTCTTCTTGTGGCCGTGTGTGGCGCAGGCGGCGAGCAGATCTTCGGGCGAGACGGGTTTTGCGAGAAAGGCGTTCATCTGTTCGGATTCGTCAGTAGTGTTTCGGGGATCGAGAGCGCTTAGCAGGATTATCGGCAGATGCGCGAGGTGCTCACTGTTTCGCACAAAGCGGCACAACTCGTAACCATCAAGGTTAGGCATCAGGGCATCGGTCACAATTACATCGACTCGCGCCGTCAGCAAAAACTTCATCGCCTCCAAACCATCACCCGCCGACACCACCGTGTAACCGTTACGGTCGAGCACCACTTCGAGATACCGTCGCAGGGCCGGATCGTCCTCGACCAGCAGCACACACTGGCGCTCCCCGTGCTGATGTGCCGGGTGCAGTCCATTGCCTGTTGCCATTTCAGGTTTGTCCAGTTCGATCATCGCTGTGGGCTAAGACTTTCGAGGCCGTGAGGGCTCTGAAGGTCGCTGAGCCAGGGGTGACTCGCCAGATGCAGATTAGACTGGCGGGCCTATGATTGTCAATGTTTTCCAATGTTGGGCAGAGTCGCGCTGGACCCGAGGTCTGGGTGGCGGCATGGCTCCCGGGCCGACTGCCTCACGTGCGGCAAAATACCTGGTTTTTAATCGATAAACGTCCGGTGCCAGAGCTCCAATCCAAGCAGCTGAAAGACTTGAAGGTTGTAGTCCTCGCGACCTGAAAAGTTTGCCTCCAGCACGCGTTTCACCTGATTTGGCCTGAAGATGCCCCGGCGCCGCACCGTCTCCTCGGACAACAAATCCGCAATCAGCGGGCGCAAGGGCCCACGCAGCCAGGACCTGATTGGCGCCCCAAAACCAGCCTTCTTCCGCCAAACCACATCCTTCGGCAATACGTTCTCAAGTGCGCGCTTCAACACGTACTTGCGTTTCAGTCCACGCAATTTCAGCCGCGGCGGCATGCGTGCCGCCATTTCGATCATTTCTCGGTTCAGGAAAGGCACGCGCACCTCAAGATTTGCGGCCATCGAGGTCTTATCGGTCGTCAGCAAATTCAGACACGGGAGAAATGTTTTCAGATCAACATACAGAAGCTGGTTCAGTGGCGCGGCCCCGACAGCCCGCGCGAAGTATGTTTTGTGAGTTGAGTAGGGATCGTATTCACTAGTCAATGCACGCGACTCATCCGAATAGAGTCGCTGCTTCATCTCATTCGTGAAGTAAGTCCCGTAGCCGAGATAACGCTCTTCGAAATCGAGTGCGGCGCTGCGAGCAAACTTCTTCGCGTTTCGTAATGGAGCCGTCAGTTTTCCCGGTAGGCCACCAGGTAAGGCCCTGGCGACGGTCTTCATCAACGGCCGGCGCAGAAGATTCGGCACTGGATCAAATGCCGATGCGATCTTCATCGCCATCTGCCGTGGATAACCCGCAAACACTTCATCGCCACCCATGCCTGAAAGCATCACAGTCAGCGTCTCGCGAGCCGCACTCGACACCAGATAACTCGGAATCGCCATATCGATCGGCGGCTCCTCCATGTGATACACGAGCTTCGGCAGGAGATCAGCGACGATGGGTTTCAACATGATCTCGTGATAATCCGTCCGCAATTGCTCGTTTACGCGACGCGCCCAACGCACGTCGTCGGGAATAATGTCGTAGCGGAGATCTTCACTTTCGATGCCGACTGTATAAGTACTAATGCGGCGTCCGTTGCTGTGTCGCGCCATCATCGCAACGATTCCAGACGAGTCGATGCCACCCGACAGAAATGATCCAAGCGGGACATCGGCGACCATTTCCATTTTCACGACGCGATCGAGAGTGGCGAGGACGCGTTCACTCCACCACGCTTCGTTTTTCCCTTCCTCGATCTTGTCGAATGAAACATCCCACCACTGCGTCAGGTTTAATTCGTTGTAGTGAAAATGAAGCAGGTGACCCGGTGGAACAGTCTTGACGTTTGCAAAAAGCGTGTTCGGATCTGGTGACCAGAGAAATGTCAAAAACTGGTGTAACGCCTCCCTGTTGAGCTCGGGTTTGATCAATTCGGTTGCGAGAATCGCTTTGATCTCGGAACCGAAGAGAAATGTCGGCGGAACATCATTGCGAGATGAGATAAGAGAATAGTAAAGCGGCTTTATGCCGACATGATCGCGAACCAACGTCAAGGTGCGTTCTTTGTTGTCCCATACTGCGAACGCAAACATACCGTTGAGATGCGTTACTGCATCCCAACCCCATTCCGAGAGTGCTGCCAGTAAAACTTCCGCGTCGCTGTCGGTCTTGAATTGATGTCCGAGCGTGCGCAGCTCCTCGCGGAGCTCGCGATAGTTATAGATCTCGCCGTTGAACGTGAGGACGTAGCGGCCGTCATGCGAGAACATCGGCTCGTGACCCGCTGGAGAAGTGTCGATGATAGCCAACCGTCGATGGCCCAGGCAGGCGCGTCGACCGGACGAATCAATCGGCTCTGAAACCCACGTTCCTGAATCGTCTCGCCCACGATGCTCGACACTCGCAAGCATCGAGCCAATCTTTTTTTCAGGATCGAACCCGACTATTCCTGCAATTCCACACATCTATTTTGTGGCTAGATCTCGAAAGGCTGGCGTTCGCGGAGAGAGTCGAGCACGCGAAATGTAGTCCGGCTGGTTGCGGCCAGATCGTCAAGCGTGATCGGAGCTGGACCGCCTTCAAGCACGCAGGCGCAAACTTGTCGCACTTGCTGCTGCTGACCTTTATCCTGCGCCTTCAACGTGACCTGCTCTTCGCGTCCGTCTCTGTAAAATGTCGCACGGCGAAAATCATCGAGCACGAAAACCTTCCCGGAGCCAAAGATCTCGACGCGCTCTTTTGCAAGGCCCTTCTCTCCTTCACCGATGTACGCGATGGTGCCATTCGAACCATCCGCGAATCGCAAAGTGATAAATACAGAATCTGCATCCACAATTTTGCTCGAGTTGGCACTGATCGATTCCGCAAAAACGGAGATCGGCAAGGCTCCGGTCAAATACTGCATCAGGTCGATGAAGTGACAGACCTCGCCGATGATTCTGCCGCCGCCTTCCTGAGCATTCTGTATCCAGTGTTCCTTCGGAATGCGACCGGCATTCACTCGATAAAGTATTGAAAGCGGAGTTTCGCGATTGCTGAAGAACTCTTTCGCGCGCTGCGCCAGCGGCGAAAAGCGACGGTTGTATCCAACCATCAACTTTGCGGATGAACCAGCGACTGCTTCCAACACCGATTCGAGTTGCTGATCGTTGAGCGCCAAAGGTTTCTCAACAAAGACGTGCTTGTTTCGCTCAAGTGCCGCACGTGCAAGTGCCGCATGTGTGTCGTGGCGCGTACCGATCACAATAAGGTTGATACTCGGGTCGTCGAGCACTTCATCAGCACTGGAAACTGCGTATGCAAATCCAAACTTTTTCCCGACGTCATGCGCCGAAATTCCGGTGGCCGTGGCAATCGAGCCAAACTCAACTCCTTGGCTCTTGAAATGCGGCAACAACATCGCCGGCACATAGCCGCCCGCGCCAATTACTCCCACCACTACTGACTTCTCTGCCTTCCGAACGGGAGCCGCCCCCAGCGACACCTTGCGAGTAACTTCTGCTTCCGGGTCGTAATTGAGCACGACGCCCAGGTTCGGCTCCTGCAGATTTCCGGAAATCAACTGATACGCGCGATCCGCTTCAGCAATCGGAAAGCGATGCGTCGTCAAGCGCTCGACGTTGATGCGCTTCTCTCCTATCAATTCGAGAAAGCTTTCAATATTCCGCTTCTCGGTCCAACGCACGTATGGAAGCGGATAATCCTGACCTCTCTCTTCGTATTCAGGATCGTATCGGCCCGGTCCATATGACATCGAAATGACCAGCTTGAGTTCGCGACTGAAAAATGGTGCGCGGGGAATGTCCATACCAGTCATGCCGACCACGATCACGCGTCCTTTCAAACGGGACACACGCGCAGCCAGTTCAATCGGTTGATTGGAATCAGTAGCAGCAGTGATCAGCACAGCATCGGCGCCGTAACCGCGCGTCCACGTTTCGATCTCTTTGGCTGCTTCTTCGCTTGAGACGACTGCCCGATCAGCACCCAGTTCTAACGCCAGCGACACCCGCGACTGGTCCAAGTCGAGCCCAAACACACGGCAGCCATTTGCTTTCAGTAGTTGAACCGTTAGCTGGCCCACCAAACCAAGCCCGATTACGACGACTGACTCGCCCAGTGTCGGCTCAGCAAGACGTACTCCCTGTAACGCGATCGCTCCAAGAGTACCGTAAGCACCGGATTCAAAACTCACGTCATCGGGAAGGCGAACACAAAGATTCTTCGGTATAGACAGCACTTCGGCGTGCGAAGCAAAGCCCACGCCTGCGCAGGCCACACGATCCCCGACCTGAAACTCGGTCACGTCTTCGGCAACGGCAGCAACGACTCCGGCAGCGCTGTAGCCCAGGGCTTGTGACGCCGCCATCTTGTCGCGCACCGAAGCGAATGTGTTCAGCAGTCCTTCGTTCTTAACTTTCGCGACGACTGCTTTGACGAGGTCGGGTCGTTGCCGCGCCTCCTGGACCAGTCCCTTGCTGACCAGTTCGACAGCGGCGCGTTCAGTGCCGGCACTAATCAACGAAGCCACTGTACGCACGAGCACACGTCCCTTCAACAACGCCGGCACCGGTACCTCACCAACAAAAGGTCTGCCAGTCTTTCTGTTCTGCAAAACCTGCTTCATAGATCAGATCCGCGTTTTATCCGCGTTCATCTGTGGCTCAATGTCTTTCTCCGCCAGAACCTTCTCAATTAAACCGCTAACCCATTCCGCACGCGCGTCCCAGGTGCCCGACGCCACCGCTGCCTGGCGTGCGGCTGCGGCTGCGGGGTCATTGTCGTGCAATGCTTCCTCGACTAACCGGAAGAAATCATCTCGCGTGCGAGCAATTCTCAACACGTCACGCATGGGTTCGTATTCGGGCAAAGGCGAGATGACCACGGGTTTTCCGGTCGCAAGATACTCTCGCACCTTAATTGCCGAACCATAACTCGTAAAAGACTGCTCAGTTTCCCACGGCAGGACACAAACGTCGAATCCAGCAGCATAGGCGGGCAGATCCGCGTACGGAACGGGCGGCAGAAAGTGCGTGTTGGGCAAGTCTTCAATCTCCAACCCGCGCGATTTGTTTCCGATAAACACCCACTGCCATTCCGGACGCTCTCTACGGGCCTGTTTGATCAATTCCTGATCGACCAACCATGGCTCGATGGCACCAAAGTAACCCAAACGCGGGCGCGGAATGTTTGCGATCTCAGGAGCGACATCGATCGTGCCTTCACCGACGCGACGCCAATGATCGTAATCCACGCCTTGCTCCAGCAAATGTGAACGTTCCCATCCACGCGTCGCCTCGATAAACAGTTTTCGGCCCGAATAGAAGATCAGATCGGCGGCATCGATGGCTCGTTCATGAAGCCTTGTTATCAAAGCCGGATCGGTGGCGTGATCCATTGTGTTCGCATCATACTTATCTGACACCTGATAGACTACTGCCGACTCGTCCAATGTTCCGATCATATCGGCGGCAGTGGGAATCGCAATCCAGAGGATTGGTTTAGTCAGCCCACGACTTTGCGCCAGACGTTTAATCTGAGTCCCGATCAAACGGCGATTGATCGAGCGGACCGCGGCAGTGCCGAAAAAAGGCAAACTCGCGGGCGACACCACAGTTATACCTTCATTGGTTTGACGGGCCAGTTTCGAATAGCTTCCGAGTTTACGCTTGATTCGTGGCAACAGATCCTTGTGGCCAAGGTTGGGCAGGCCCATTGAGATCGAGTTGACGAAGATGACCTTGTTTCCGGCGCTCGCGAATTTGCGCATGAGGTGAGCTTTGGAGTGCGGGTGGTGATACCACCAGTCTTCGCCACCAAAACAGATAATCGAACGATTGAGCAACATGAGTAACGGGATTATGTGTTAATCCTGTCTAAGGCTTCACTCGCGCTACACACAACCCCGACACGCCAAACGGCAGATTCATATATCTCAATAACCAACTCTCCGCGCCAAACACACGCCCTAAAACGCCATTCAACGCTGAAACGGTGATCTTATTCTCGGATTCGGTCTTGATTCCCGTCAGCCTCATTAGCTTTCGCACCAGCAGGATGGGAAGGAAGAAAGTGATGTTCGCATACGTCGCACGCTCCATCTCGAAACCAGCTTCTTCCAGCACGCGTTGCAGTTCCGGCAAACGATAGCGTCGCCGGTGATGGCTGACGTCATCCTGCACACCCCACAGAAACATGAACGTCGGCACAAACAACAACACTCGCCCACCGGGTCGCAACACGCGTCGCATCTCACGGAGTCCTGCAAGATCGTCGTCCATGTGCTCAACCACATCGAACGCCGTTACCAGATCGAACGTGGCATCTTCATAAGGAAGTTCTTCACCTGCACCAAGCCGCACTTTGTCCAATCCACGCTCCCGACAGAATGCAAGTGCATCCTCCGAAACATCGACACCCTCAGCGTCACCATACTTCGAAAGCATCAGCAGATTTGCGCCCGTACCGCAACCGACGTCGAGAATTCTCGGACGCCGATCAGTCACTTGTCGACAAATCTCTTCCACGAATCCAGCGAGGATTTTGCGGCGCCCGATGTGCCACCAGTGCGATTGCTCCACGCGAAACAGAATCGGATACGTGTGTTCCATCATCGCGCGCGGGAGCGGAGTGGCGACAGTTGATTTCATGGAATTTTCAGCCACGGATTACACGGATTAATTCGGAAACACCAGCTCCGGCAAAAACAATCAAGAGACCTTGCATTGGTAATACATAACGAATCTCGGTGTGACCAACAGTCCCCGGAACTAAATAATAGAGTATTGTCACAAGCATTAAAAAAGCTACACGCCAATCAATTCGAACGGCGACGTAAAGTCCAAAAGCAGCGACTGGCAGAAACAGATATCGCACTACGCTCTGAATCATTCCCAGCATGTTCACGCCAAACGCAATCACGCCGTGCTGCCAACGCTCCGGCAGACACTTTTTGGCCGTGACGTTGATGCCGCTAACGCCCGTGTACGGCACCGGATCGCCTGCGACTTTCAACATACCCCACATGCGTCCGAACATGACACCCAGATACCAGATTGGATGTTGCCGGATAAACGCAAGCGATTCGCGCGTGCGTTCTTTATCGCGGCGAATTCCGTCCGGCCACTGAATTTCAATGGTCGTGTCACCCGGCCGGCCCATCCGCGCACGCTCAACTTCGAGCATCTTGTCGTCACCAAGCATGAACCCGTGTTGTCGACCAAGCTCCGTTTCCCCAAGCCCCTCCCAGAGATTCACGCCTATCGTGCCACCGGTCGGTGTGAATTCAGGAAAGACGACGTAGTTGCGGATAACGATCGGAGCGATTACAACAACTGTTCCCGCCAGCACTGCCGCGCCCATTTTTATCTTCAACGACCACGCATCCTTCACAACCACGAACAATGCGATAGCCCAGCCAACGCATAAGTACAACGGGTTCACACGCAGCCAACACGCGATACCGAGCGCAACGCCAGCCGCAACTGCAAGCCAAACGTTTTTGCGTTGCAGTGCCAGCAGTAATAACCAGCTTCCGCCCAGCACAAACCAAGTGGCCGGCAGGTCCGCTGAAGGATACGCAGAGTAAAGCGCAAACAGTGAAGACAGTCCGAGAAGAAAACAGCTTGCGATTGCGGCGCGCCAACCAAAAGCAGTAACGGCGATTCCGGCAATTAACAGTTGCGAGACGATCAGATCCAGGAACCACAGCACGAGTTGCGCCGAGCAGGCAGAACGGTCTCCAGACAGTTTGTAGATCAATGCGACGAGTGCGGGAAATGCAGGAGGATACTGGGCGAGTTCCGTGCGCGTTGGATCGTCAATCCAGAAAAGTCGCTGTCGACCGTCAAGAATTTCGCGCGCCTGTCGATCAAACTTTGCATACGAGCCCGTTTGAAACCACGCCGGGTCGTTGAGATGCGCGCGCATGAACTGTAGCGTGAGGACGCGTATGCTAATCGCGATTAGCAGCAACGTAAAGATTATCAGGAGTTGTTTTCGATTGATCGGCACGAATAAGAAGGTTTTATTTAATAGCCGTCACAATCACATTCCACCCGATCTTCTTGCGCAACTTATCCAACACTGACTCCGAAACAATCGGCGAAAGAAACCTCAGCTCAGCGCGTGTCAACTGTTCCACGTCAACTCTCGCATCCTTGAACATACTGAATAATTCGCCAGCCTGCTTTCGGCTGTAGACCTTAACCAATGGTCGCGTATCGTGATCGGAAAATTCGATCACGCGGCTCATTATTTCTTCCGCCGATCGGCCGCGCAAAAACTCCAAACCCAACACGCCGCGTCGCAAGACGATTTCGATCCAGTAGTTCAAAGAGTTGCGATGGTAAAGCATCACCTTCGCTGTGCCACCCGGACGAAGCACGCGATGCACTTCACGTATGGCTCCGGCTGTGTCAGGCGTGTGGTGCAGAACGCCATTCGAATAGACCACGTCGAAACTTTCAGATTGAAACGGTAAGTGCTCGCCGTCAGAAATCATGAACCTGCCGTCAGCTCCGTACAGACGGAAACGATGACGCGTGATCTCGACCGATCGCGGTGTTAGATCGATACCGGTGCAGCGTGCTCCACCACGCGCGAACTGCAGCAGGTCCGTGCCCATGCCACAACCAATCTCCAGCAGTCGAGCGCCGCTAAACTTTTCAAACTCCATCCCTCGCGGCATCCAGGCGGCATACTCTTGATAACGATGCCGCTCGATCTGATCGAAGAACTCGCGCGTGCCCAACTCGTGTTCACGGTCATACTCGGCGCCACACGGGTCCTGGCCCCATTGCTCACGCGCCCGCAGTTTTTCCTGAGCGAGACTCATCTTAGAACTCCTTGAGGCGCCTCCGTAATGAATCAAACTGTTTCGCTACCCAACGACTTGTACGCATCAAGAACATGCTGAGCATTTTTGGTCCAGGTGTGCTCCCGCTCAGCACCTTCACGTGCCCGTAAACCCAAACTCTTCCGCAACTCCTCAGACTCAACTAACTCAAGGATGGCGGCTTTCAGTTCTCGAATATTCCCCGGCTCAACGAGCAACGCGGTTTCTCGGTTAACCAGCACCTCGCCAATTTGTCCAAGACGGCTCGCAACGATCCCTTTCCCCATAGCCATATACTCGAAGATCTTGGTCGGCGATCCGAAGAATTCACTGCCATCGGCGAGGGGAACGTGAGGCGCCACCAATATGTCGCAAGCATCGAGCAACTTCGCCACCCGATCGTGGCTCACTGCGCCCGTGAAGATCACTCGCCCGAGCCGCTTTTCATCCTCGAGTTGCTTCTCAACCTCTTCGTGCGAGCTCCCACTGCCAACCAGGAGAAACCGAACCTGCACGTTTGCCGGAATTTCCTTGATTGCCTCGGCAAGCTTTTCAACACCGTGCCATGGACCAAACGTTCCGACAAACCCGGCAACTACCTCATCAGATCCGATCTGAAGTTCGCTGCGGACCTGAGCGCCTCCGACACCAGGCCGAAAGCGTTCCACATCAACCCCATTCGGATTTACAACGATCTTATCGCCGCGAACGCCACGAGCTTCCAGGTTGCGGCGCTCTACTTCCGAGACGACAAAAATACGCGCCGCAGCGTCAAGGTTCAAACGCTCATAACGCTCGAGTAAATCGAGACTTCCAACGCGATCCCAGTGCTTGCCAACCCAGACCTCCGAGCCATTGTATTCCAGTAACAACGGGCGTTTAGTGCGGTTGGCAGCCACGACACCGGCCCAGCTGAACCGCGCATAGCGCTGGTAAATAAAATCCGGATCAGCACGTTCAATTAACGGTACCGCGGCACGCGTGAAAACCCGATTGTTATGAATATCGAAAAGGGCTCGCGATCCGCCACCCGGTTGAGGTGGAATAACCTGAAACCGATCCTCGGAAACGTTCAGACCAGCAATCTGATCGTTACTGATGATCTTGACCTCGACTCCCAACGTCTCGAGCCCCTCAACAACGCCTTTGATATGGCTCGCAGCGCCGCCGGCCTGTGTACCTGGTCCCGGAGTGGATCGAAGATAAACAACACGCAAACGCGACCGAGTGCTCGTTTTCGGTGAAACGTCTTTAAATCTCAGGGTCTCGTCTTCAAGTCGTTGCAGTTCACGTCGAGATTGCGTGATGTCGTTCGCGCTGGTGATCGTCTCACGACCCAGCCGTACAGGTGCTCCGAGCAGAACATTTGAACGAGACTTTCTTACCACTCCGCCATGCGCGTCGATCATCAACACTTCGCGCGCACCTGCTACCGCGCCCAAGATCATGAAGAGATTCTGACCACGCTGCCATGGAAGTCGTTCGGTTGCGATCGCAAGGACATCGGGCCGCAGAGCGCGCAGCGATTTGAGCCGTTGCAGATGACTGCCGGTTTCGAATTCAGCGCGCGAGATGAACTCGATCGAACAGCCTGGATATAGCTCGGCGACTCTGTGTTGCCAGCGAGACAAGTCGCCGCTCAGCGCCAGCAGAACAACCTTCATCCGCGCAAACTCCCGAGCACAAATACCTCGGCGAAAGATCGCCCAGTGCTGCTGTGAAAGTGCAGCGCTACCAAGCCGAAGATCGCAGCGTAACTAATGGTTGAGGCAGCCGCTGCGCCATGGGCGCCAAACCGCGGCACGAGCGCAAACACCAACACCAGATTGAGCACCAGAGTGATCACCCAGTAAAGCGGAATGGCTCGAGGCAGGCCAAGGGCGTTGAAGTGTTGGACCAGCACCGATTCGAGTCCGATCAGATAAACACCTGGCAACAAGATCCAAAGCAGTCCGGTCGCATCGTAGAATTCAGCACCGTAAACAAAAGGCAACAGCAAACCAAACGGGACTGCGGCAACGCAACAGATAAACATGATGAAGGTCGTGTAACGAGTGACGAGGCAAGTGGTTTCGCCGCGCGCATCCTGTTCGCTCGTGACACGCGGAAAAAGCAGCGTGGCAATCACACCCGGCAGCAACATCAGCAACAACGCGAATTGTGATGCCACACTGTAAACGCCCGCCTCCGCCGCTCCACGAAAATGATTTACTACCAGCAAATCAGCGCGAATAATGACCGCCCCGGCCAGAATTGAAACATGGAACTTGAGCCCGTAGGTAATCATCCGCCGCAGCAATGCGATGTCTGCGCGCCACTTTGACTGGGCCAAACTCTTCGCTGAAATCACGAGCAGCAGCACGATTACAACGCTCGCCATAACACTCGTAACCGTGTTCCACAACACCAGCGTACCGAGATCGCCTCTGACCAAAAGCCACACGCACAAGGCGTTTACCAGTACAAATGATTGGCTGATGAGATCGAGGATATTGAACTGCCGGACCTTTCCAACCGCCAACAAGATGTTCAGACCAATCAACGTTATCAGTTGAAACGGAATAGAGATGGCAGCGATGTGGATCAGTCGGACAGAGTCGAAGCCAAACCAGTCAGGACGCATGGAAGCGATTGCACTGAGCGCGAGGGCCAGAATTGAGCCGGCGCCAAGCGCAAACATCAGCGAGTTGAGCGCGGCAGAACGGAAGCGAGCCTGATCCTGTGCAATGAAGTAAGTATTTGATGACGGAAGGCCGAAGCTTCCCAGTTGAACAATTGTCGCGACGGCAACATTAATCACCGCCAACTGCCCGACACCTTCTGCGCCTAACCAATGCGCGATGATAATCCCAGCCGCGAGGCTGTTGAAAATCATCACAACGCGCGTCGCGAAGGTCCAGGCCACTTGAGTGGTGAATCTAGACATGATTTACAGACGTGATTCCGAGAGTTTGCTTCACGGGATTTACAAGATTTTTCAGGATGAACAGGATTATCCTGTTAATCTTGAATAATCTTGTTAATCCTGTGAAGCAAACCTCATCACCTCTTATCGATCCATCGCTCATACCACAAGCTCAAATTCAATAACGCCCAGAGATGAAAGCCCCAATCCTTTGTCTTGCGGCGATGCTCGTCCAACATACGGCTCACAAATGAGTAGTCCAACAGGTCGCGCCGCCGCATCGTCGAGTTCAGCAAGTGCTCATCAAACCAGCCGCCCAAACCCTCTCTGAACCATTCACGCACGGGCGCACCAAAACCACGTTTGCGTTCGTATAGCAAATCGCGCGGCAGAATCTGTTCCAGCGAGCGCTTGAGAATATGCTTACCACTCACGCCTTCGACTTTCAGCGAGCGCGGCAGGGAGAGCGCATACTCAACCAGATGATGATCGAGAAACGGCACCCGCGCTTCTACACTCGTCGCCATCGTGATCTTATCGACGCGCATCAAAAGCAACTCCGGCAACCGAAGTTTCAGCTCGAGATACGTCATACGCGCCAGAAAATCAGCATTCGGCCGCTCCCGCTCGATATGTTTCAGATACGACTCGACGACGCGCAATGACGACAGGCCATTCAACCGATCACGCACCTGCTGCGACAGCACACGCGGTTTGAACGTCTCGTCATATACAACCACGCCGCCCCAGAACAACGGTTCGTCAGCACCGAGCCGCCGGATTAACTCAATCGCCGCACGTTTTCTGCCCGTGGCTTCGAGCGCAGGCCGAGAAAGATTCGAGATGGCGCGTCGCACCAGGAGTGGTAGTGCTTCCGCATGTCGCCAGAAGTTTTCATAAATACGCAGGTGGCGCACGTAGTTTTCGTAACCACTGAAGATCTCATCGGAGCCTTCTCCAACCTGCACCACGATTGTTCCCGAGTCACGCGCGAGCTTCGAAACGTAGTAGAGCGGCACGCAAACAGGATCGGCGATCGGCTCGTCCTGGTGGAAGACCATACTCGGCAAAAAGTCGTGCATTTCCTTCTCGGAGATGATCACTTCGTGATGGTTGGTCCCAAACTGTCGCGCAATGCGTCGCGCCGGTTCGAGTTCATTGAGATACTCGGCATCGCTGAAACCGACAGTGAACGTTTCGACCGGCCGCGACATCTGTTCCGACATCAACGCGACGTTCGCCGACGAATCCACGCCGCCAGATAAAAAGACACCAAACGGGACGTCAGACATCATTCGCTTGCGAATCGAGTCGCGCAACAAACGTAAGATCTCTTCGCGCTGCTCCTCCTCTGTGCCCACGATCTTTTGTTGCGGCGGAAGTGCGTCCCAGTAACGCCGGATATTGATCGTGCCGTCGCGCGTTAACGTTAGGATGTGACCGGCCGGAAGTTTTTGTATGTCGCGAAAGAGCGTCGTGGGCGCCGGCGTCGTTAGAAACGTCAGATAGTGATAGAGAGCTTGTTCGTCGATGTCAGGCGTTACTGCCGGATGTTGCAGGATCGACTTGATCTCCGACGCAAAGATGAAGCGACCATCTTTGTGATAGAAGTAGAGCGGCTTGACACCGATGCGATCACGCACGAGGACAAGTCGCTCTTTGTTCGCATCCCAGAGTGCAATGCCGTAATCGCCTTCGATCTCGTGAATAAAGTCGAGGCCGCGCTCTTCGTAGAGGTGCAGGATTGTTTCCGAGTCAGTGCGTGAAGAATACTTGTGCCCACGATGTTCGAGATTCGCGCGGATGAGCGCGTGGTTGTAGATCTCGCCGTTGAAGACGAGCCAGGTGCGCTCATCACAGCCGTGCATCGGCTGATGACCGGCGGCGGAGAGATCGATGATGGAGAGACGGCGAAAGCCGAAGCCGCCGCGCCGTTCGTCAAAGATCAACTCGCCCGCGTCGTCTGGACCACGGTGAGTCATCTCATCGCGCATGCGCGTGAGCAGCGAGGACTCGATCGATCCCTCACTAGCGCCGTATTCCCAAACTCCGCAAATACCACACATCGTTTATTGCCACGGATTACACGGATTTTATTTGCCAGCTAAGCTTCCCCGGTCGTCCTGAGATTCGCCAGCACGCAGAGAAGGCCTCACTCATTTCACCATAATCGCGTGAAACTGGCCTGTTCTCCAACGATGGCTCGACGTTCGAATCCAAAGAGGAAACTATCAGGCCAACGTTACCATCGCGCGCTTCAACTGCTGCCTCGTGCGCGCGCACGTCCAAACCCGGCGCAAAATGGAACCGCACTTCAAAAACATGCTCCCCATCGCCGAAAAACTCATCTTCAACTAACCAAAAACGCTCGCGCTTATTGAACGTAACTTTACGACGATGCGTGAGTGGCGCATATCCATAGTGTTCCGCAACTACCTTGTCAAGGTCGTCGCTCGTCGTCCACTCCAGCACTTTCGGGTTCGCTTCGTTGCCGATGATGAACGGTGTACGAATATCGATTGTGTTCTGCTCGCGACCGTCAACCTTCACTGTTGAATGATAAGAGGTCGAACGAAACTCATGGCGCTTAGCGAGGTCTGCCGAGTAGACATATGTGCCCGGATCAACAATGAATGCGCGCCCACCGGCCGAAACTTCAATACTCAACGCATCGTTGTGCCCGTGCGAACCACGGCCGTTGATTCCGGCGCCGCTCGCGTTGAAGCAGAGATACAGATCTCCGTCACGCATGATGTAGGTGCCGGCTTGTGGAAAAGCCTGCGAAGATACGCGCTTAGTTTCAGCCAAGGTCGGATTGTCAAAGACGACCGCACCAATTTCCAGTAGGTATGCATGATCATCGGCGCGGCGACGCACAAACGGTAAAACCTGGCCGCTGTCTGTATCGCCAATCAGCGGCGCGAGTCCGTCAGGCCGCAAATAGGCTCGCGTATAGAGCAACATCTGCTTGAGTTTGGTCCAATACTTCTCTTCAATCTTGGCGCCATTTGAACGAGATAACCAGAACGTGTAAAGGAAGAGCTCCGTAACGAAGCGGTGATAGCCGGTTGAGGCTTCGAAATCGGCTCCATCAGGCAACACCTGTTTTTCCATCTCTTGAAGCATTTCCTCGCCGAAAAACTCACACCAGGTTTCTGAGTCGGCAAGTTCCGGCAGCATCAACCCTAGCCAGGTCAGCCCAATTACATCTGACAGATAGTGATTGCTGGTCGATAAGTACGAGAACTCGAGATTGCGTTCAATGTAGTTGGCGTTTCGTTGCTGCAGTTGCAGAAACGACCGCAACGACGCTGCATCTAAATTGGGCGAATGACGAAAGGTTTCAAACGCTGCAAGCAAGTTGATGGCGCGTAGCGCAACTTCCATCGCGCAATTCCAATTTGGACCACGCCCGTAAGGATTCTGGTCAATCCAGCTTTTTAGCTGCGCCCAGAACTCCGTTGCGTAACGCTCATCTTTCGTTAAAGAGTAAGCATTCGCGAGAGTGAGAAAATGGCCCAGCCGGTTGAGCTCCCAGAGTACCCGCACGTCTGAACCATCTGAGCGCAACAACTTGATGTCGCGATGATAATCGAGTGGCCAGACGTAGCTTGAAAGCGGATCTCGAGTCCATTGAATTGGTTTACCAAAGCAGCGCTCGCCGAAACCAAGCAAAGGCCAGCAGTGCTCTTCAACTATGCGGTTTGCTGAAGCGATTGTTTCACTACTCGCAGAGGGGAAGACGTCGAACAACTTTACTTGCCGCGTACCTCGAAAGTGAGCCAACAGTTCATTCTCACTCATGCGCGCGAAGGGAGAGTTCAATGCCAGTGGCTCATTGTCGAAGGTCCCGGAGCGTTCCATGCGCTCATGGATTGAAGCAAAAATCCGCCGCAATACTTCCCGCGCCACGGTCGTCAGCTTCACTTCTCCACGAATTGCGCGTTTGATTTTTCTGAGAACTGCCATCAGCGGGATTCTTGCGCGGCGGCAAACTCCTCGAGCGCATCGAGAATACGCTCAGAAGTGTGTCCATCCCAAAGCGGAGGCTGACGGATTGCAGTCTTTGCAGAGCCGTTTAGTGCGGAAGTTGCTGCGGAAATGATCTTCGAAGTGTCTGTGCCGACGACGACATTGGTTCCCATTTCGACTGTGATGGGACGTTCGGTGTTGTCGCGCAGCGTGAGGCAAGGTATCCCGAGGGCCGTCGTTTCTTCCTGAATGCCACCGGAGTCTGTCAAAACAAGACTCGCACCACTCGAGAGATTGAGAAAATCGAGATATCCCAGCGGTTCAACTGTCCGCAGCTCTTTTATCGACTCAACCCGCTCACTCAGTCCGAGTTCGGCAATCGTTTTCCGCGTGCGTGGATGCACAGGAAAGACGATTGGCAACCGCGACGCGATCGCTTCGAGCGCGTCCAGAATGCGCTCAAACGCATCGCGCATATCAACATTCGAAGGGCGATGAAGAGTCAGCAACGCGTAGTCGATCCCGGTCAGTCCTAACTGTTCTCTCGTAGGCAGCGCACGTGCAACACTCAGATTCTTTTGCAGCGAATCGATCATGACATTTCCCACGAAACGAATTCGTTCGCGGGGAATGTTTTCGGAAAGCAGGTTCTCATCCGCATCAGGCGAAGGGGTAAACAACAGATCTGCTATCTGATCGGTCAATAACCTGTTGATCTCTTCTGGCATCGTGCGGTCGCGACTGCGCAGACCAGCCTCGACGTGTGCCACTTTGATGCCCAGCTTCACACACACCAGTGCGCACGCAATCGTTGAATTCACGTCGCCGACGACCAGGACCCAATCGGGCTTTTCTTGAAGGATAACCGGCTCGAAGCGCTCCATCACTGCAGCGGTCTGCGCCGCGTGTGAGCCCGAACCAACACCGAGATGCACGTCTGGCTCGGGAAGCTCCAGATCGCGAAAAAACGAGTCAGACATTGCCGCGTCATAATGCTGTCCGGTGTGAACGACAAGCGGTTGAAAAACGGCGGGACGCCTTTTCATCGCGGCAACAATAGGCGCGACCTTCATGAAATTTGGCCGTGCCCCGACAACGTTTATGACTTTGAGCATTAATTTTTGTGGGCAAATATAGGTCCTATAAGACATATAGGACCTATTTTCACTAAAGCCTGATGATTCGCGCCTTACTTTCGCGCCTCACGTCGCCGTTGAGCGCATTGCGGGTGTCGACGATCAGCTTGCTCAGAGAGCAGACGCGCTTATAGTCGATCTCACTGTGATCCGTGACGATTATCACGCAGTCGGCAGATTCAAGTTCGTCGTTGTTTAGTGAAACAGACGACAGCGGTTCTCCAATGGCATCAGTGTGCGCGTCGTCAAAATGGACTTCCGCGACGAATGGATCGTGGTATTTGACGTTAGCGCCTTTCGCACGAAGGCGATCGATGATCGAAAGCGCCGGGCTCTCACGCACGTCGTTGACGTCTTTCTTGTAAGCCACACCGAGCAACAGGACGTTTGAACCCTTCATCGCCTTGCGCTCGTCATTAAGTCCATCTGCAACCAGTTGGACCACATGCTCTGGCATGCGTGAATTGACTTCCTCCGCAAGACTGATGAAGCGTGAATCGAATCCGTGCTGGCGTGCCTTCCACGAAAGGTAATGCGGATCGAGCGGAATACAATGCCCGCCGATTCCCGGTCCGGGATAAAACGCCATGAATCCGAAAGGCTTGGTCGCCGCCGCTCGAATCACTTCCCAGGTATCGATGTTGAGCGCGTAACAAAGTCGCGCCATTTCGTTTGCCATCCCGATATTCACCGCGCGAAACGTGTTTTCCAGAAGCTTCGCCGCTTCAGCCACTCGCGCTGAACTTACGGCGTACACGTCGTTCACGATGTGTGAATAAAGATGGGCGGCAGCTGTGGTTGAGTCGTCTGTCACACCACCAACAACCTTTGGAATGTTATGGGTTAGAAACTGCGGATTGCCGGGATCGACGCGTTCAGGCGAGAACGCGAGCAGAAAATCTTCGTCGAGCTTCAGCCCTTTTTCTTCAAACATCGGGAGCAACACTTCGTCAGTGGTGCCCGGATAAGTGGTCGACTCGAGAATTATTAACTGACCGCGCCGCAGATTCCTGGCGATCTGTTCAGCCGCCGCCAGGATGTAAGACACGTCTGGTTCCTTGGTTTTTCGTAACGGCGTGGGAACGCAGATGATGATCGCATCACACTCGCGAAGGTGGCTGAAATCCGTGGTGGCTCGCAAAAGTTTTGCGTCAACCGCTTCTTTCACTTTTCGCGATGGAACGTCGCCGATGTAGGAGCTACCGGCATTTATCTGTTCCGCCTTCGATTCATCAACTTCGAAGCCGGTGCCCTTAAATCCCCTGGAGGCAAATTCTACGACTAGCGGGAGACCGACATATCCGAGCCCGATAACCCCGACGTGTGCTTTTTTGTTTGTTATTAGATTGATTAGGTCGTTTTTCATGCTGTGGCAAACTCCAAACCGAAAAGACTAGGTGAGCCCGTCGATTAGTGTCAAGCATGCAATTTTAAGCCACCGATAAATAGGATCTGTGGCACTATACCGGCTCACTCGGACCGATGAGCAAACAAGCTCTCCCAAATCTCCTCCGTGGTCTAAGCCTGCTCGATGCCACCATGATCGTGGTGGGCTCGATGATCGGCTCCGGAATCTTCATAACTTCTGCTGAATCGTCGCGCCTCGTCGGGTCGCCAGGTTGGCTACTGATGGCTTGGGCGCTCGCGGGCGTGCTGACCATCACCGGCGCACTCTGCTGTGCGGAACTTGCCGCAATGTGGCCTCGCGCCGGCGGCCAGTACGTATTTCTGCGTGAGGCATATGGACCATCAATCGGATTCCTTTTCGGCTGGGGTCTGTTTCTCATTATTCAAACGGGAACCATTGCAGCGGTTGCCGTTGCCTTTGCGAACTTTACCGGCGTACTAACCAGCCAAATATCAGGTGATCACTATCTGATAACACCGGTTGTTTTGTTGAAGCCGTTTACGATCGGTCAACTCTCGTTCAATGGTTACGCGTTGAGTCTATCAAGCCAGCAGCTTGTGGCTGTGTTGATGATCCTGTTTCTGACGTTCATCAACACGCGCGGCTTACAGACGGGGAAAGTCGTTCAGAATACTTTCACGTTCACAAAAACCGCTGCACTGCTCGGATTAATCCTGATTGGCTTGTTGATCGGCTGGAATCACAACAGCGCGGCTTACACATCCTCGTGGTGGCAGCCGTGGCAGAACGGTTGGAAGCCGTCAGCGTCACAGGTCTGGTTTGAACCTGCGGGCGAGGGAATGCTGGTGCTCGCGTTGCTCATGTTGCTCGGTCGCGCGATGGTTGGGCCACTCTTCGCGCAGTCCGCATGGAACAACGTCACCTTCACGGCGGGAGAAGTGCGCGAGCCGGGTAAGAATCTGCCGCGTGCGCTACTGCTTGGTTGTGGTCTCGTCGTTACCTTTTATTTACTTGCGAATCTTGCTTATGTCGTGACGTTGCCGCTTTCAGGTATTCAAAATGCGCCGCAGAATCGCGTCGCCACGGCAGTGATGCAAGCTGTGTTAGGTAACAACGGCACAGTCATCATGGCACTGGCCATCATGATTTCGACCTTTGGCTGCAACAATGGACTGATACTGGCAGGCGCGCGTGTTTACTACGCGATGGCGCGCGATGGGCTCTTCTTCAAACGAGTTAACAGCGTTAACGCGCATCACGTGCCCGCGGTCGCTTTGATTACTCAGGGTTTGTGGGCTTCTTTTCTGGTTCTTCCGCGTACCGTCACAATTAATCAACAGAACGGCGCTTACTCGTTCGGAAATGTTTACACGCAACTACTCGAGTACATTGTTTCGGCGGATTTAATTTTTTACGTGTTGATGGTTGGCGCTGTGATCGTGATGCGGCGGAAAGCGCCGGAGATTGAACGGCCGTATCGAACGATTGGTTACCCGATCGTGCCTCTGATTTACATCGTGCTGGCGGGTTTGTTCATCATCGATCTCGCTATATTGGCGCCCTCGACGTCGGGTATCGGTTATCTGTTAGTGTTTACTGGTATACCGATCTACTTTGTCTGGCGAGGTAAACGTAGACAGGATTAACAAGATTTCAGCAGGATTAACAGGATATCCTGTCCATCTTGCTCAAATCCTGTAAATCCTGTCTAACTATTTCACCCATTCGTCAGCGATCTCGGTTTCGATTTTTACCGGCACTGTCTTCAAATACTCTTCACCTGCGGCAACCATCACGCGCTCGACTTTTTCCGCCACGCCTTCAGCCTCATCGGCATCAGCTTCGACCACGATCTCATCGTGAATGATGTTTACGACTTTCGCGTTCGTATCGCTCAACTCTTCCTTCAACAACTTCAGCGCGCGTTTCAGGATGTCGGCACTCGTGCCTTGTATCGGCGTGTTCTTGCCGTTGCGTTGCGTCATCGAGATCTGCTGTCGATCGTTCTCGTCGTAGCGGAAACGAACCAGACGCCCCGAGGCAGTTCGGGCCTGACGTTCACTTACCGCCCGGTTCGCGGCTTCGCGCAGGTAAGAATCGAGTTGCCGGTAGGTCGCAAAGTATCGTCGCAAAACATTCTCCGCGTCTGACACACTCAGTCCGGTCATCATCGCAAAGCGCTGTGCGCCGATGCCGTAAACGACACCGAAGTTCAGCCGCTTCGCAAAGTCGCGTTGTTCTTTCGTGACCTGGTCCAAAGAAGCGTTGAACACCTGCGCCGCCGTTACGCGATGCAGATCGGCTCCCGAATTGAACGCCTCGATAAACCCCCGATCTCCCGAAAACTCCGCGAGAATGCGCAGCTCGATCTGCGAATAGTCGGCGATGATCAACTTTCTGCCCTCGGGATGGCCGCTAAAGCAGCGCCGGTACTCGATTGCGTGCGGCACTTGTTGAATGTTCGGATTGGTGCACGCAAATCTTCCTGTCGGCGCTCCAATCTGCCGGAAATCAGCATGCAGGCGTTTCGTTACGGGATTAATCAATTCAATCATGTTTTCGCCGTAACTAGTCAACGCCTTCTGCACGGTGCGGTATTCGAGCAACGTTCCGATGATCGGGTATTGCGCGGCGAGCGGCTGCAGCTTCCAATTGCGAGTTGAATCAGGAACGGGAATGCCGAGGCGGTTCAGTGCCTTTGTCAACTGCTGCTGTGAATCGAGGTTTATGTCGTCGCGCTGCGGTCCGCCGAACAGCGAACCCTGTGACGATTCTTCTGCTAAAACCGACTGCAATTGTTCAGCAAGTCCGACACGTTTCTTTTCAACGATTCCCAACTGTTCGAGCCAGCGCTCCTTGTGCATGTAGAAGCCGGCGAGTTCGATATCAACAACCGGCATCACGCATTCAAACTCAAGCTGCGCACACTTCACCAGAGATTCCGACTTCAATCGCTCGATCAGCTTTTCACGTAAAGGCGGCAGGATCGCGGCGTCGCGCGCAGCGTATTCAAGCTGCGCTTCTGAAAGCTCGAAGTTCCAGTTCGACAAACGTTCCGATTTGTCGACGGCTTCGTTCAAGTAACGACTTGCAACGGTTTCGAGACCATGACGTTCTTCAATATCACCAGCGCCGACCAATTGGCTCGCCAGTAACGTGTCGAAGAGTCCGACCAGATCGACGCCAAGATTGTGCTTGATAAACTTTGCGTCAAACTTCGCGTTATGGGCGATCTTGATCGGCCTGGGCGCGGCAAGCAAACGACGCAAAGGGGCAAGTGCTTCGCTCTTTGCAGAGTCGCCGTTGGCAAAATGATCAAAGTCAACGATGAAGACGCTCTCCGAGGTCGCGAGTTGAATCAATCGCAGGCGAGAAGTAAACGGATCGAGTTCGGTAGTCTCCGTGTCAAGCCCAACCACCGGTTGGGATGCGAGAGTTTCGATTGCTTTCCGAAGTTCATCGGCGCTTTTGATTAATTGATAATTCATCAAACAATATAGGTCCGATAGGTCTTATAGGACCTATATTAACCAATTCAACCAAGCGCCATTAGTCGCTTTAACATAAAAATCTGTCCCTTGTGCTGGGCTTCGTGATCGATTAGACGATGGAGTATCCAGCGCAGATTGTATTCTGTGGTTTCACCCTTGCGTTCGAAAGTGATGATGCGTTCGAGATCTTTGTCGCTGTAGGCAAAAAGCACGTCGCGAGTTTGGTTGCGAATTTTCTCGATTTCGCTCAGGCAAAACGCGGCCGTATAACCGTTTCGCGTCACCCTTTCGACGTCTTCCAGCACATCCCAATACGGCGCCTGCTTGTCTTCTTCATTGAGTGTGTGCCCGCTTACAACCATCTGTATCCAGAACCACTCTGCTTCGCCGATATGCAACACGAGTCCGCCAATTGAATGCGCTCCAAGAAACGCCGGCTTGCCAATCAAATCGTCCGGAATGGTTTTGACAGCAGCAATAAGTTGCCCGCGAACCTCTTCCATGCCGCTCAGGTAGTAACCGATACCTGTCGATAAGCCTGGATGCGGAGTTAGTTGTCTGCGTCTCATTTCATGATCCTCTCGGGAGTCGCGTGCGGCCTGACAAGAATTAACAAAAGCGCGGCAGCTGTTGCTCCCATGAACGCGTTAACAAGAAATGCCGTTGTCGGACCTTTCCAGTCCCAGATCATACCCATCAACAGCGACGCAGGAAATACCGTGACGCCAAATGCGAGATTGTACAAGCCATAAGCGGTACCGCGTTGTTCCGGACGCACCAGATCTGCAACCAATGCCTTCTCTGCTCCCTCTACAAGTCCAAAATAGATGCCGTAGATCAGAAAAAGGATCCAGAGTGATACTTCCTGCGTGGCAAAGGCAAATCCGGCATAGACTGCTGCATACAAGACCCAACCGGAAACAATCAAACGCTTGCGCCCCAGACGATCCGAAAGATCACCGCCGAACAGCGAACTCAAAACCTTCATGCCGTGATGCGCCGCCCAGAGCAACGGAACCATTGCTACCGACACTCCGGAATCGATTGCACGCAGAATGAGAAAGCTGTCGGAGGAGTTTGAAAGCGTGAAGAGCGCAAGTACTAAAAGGAAGCGTTTGAAATTCCCATCAAACCCGCGCAGCGAGAGTTTAACTACCTCTGTTCCGTGTTGCGCCTTCACCGGCGACTCTCGCATGAAAACCGCGGCCACGATTACTGCGAGCAACGCCGGTATCGAGGCAACCAGAAAAATGCGCGAGAACTCTCCGGTAGTCGGCGACCTCGAGTTTGCGACAAAGAGTACGACGAGCAAATAACCTACGAGTGGACCAATCACAGCGCCGCAGTGGTCCATTGCCCGGTGAAAACCAAACGCAATGCCGCGCTGCTCCGTTCGTACCGTGTCGGCGATCATCGCGTCGCGCGGCGCAGTTCTAATCCCTTTGCCAATGCGATCGGTGAGCCGGATCGCAAGCACCTGTGTCCAGGTCTGTGCGAAAGCGAGCAGAGGTCTCGCCACCGACGCGAGTGAGTAACCCGCGACAACCAGCAACTTTCTTTTTGCCAGCCGATCGCTAAGGTAACCTGCGAACAGTTTCAAAAGACTCGAAATCGACTCGGCGAGCCCTTCGATTGTCCCGATCGCCTTAGCCGAAGCGCCCAGACTGGTGGCAAGAAAAACCGGAAGCAGCGGATAGATAATCTCACTCGAGGCATCATTTAGCAGACTTACCAAACCGATCGCAAACACGTTCCGCGGCAATCCGCGATACCGCCGCCAGAGGCCGTTAATGTGACCCTGATTTGCAGAAGTTACAGGAGTCGTCATGTAAGTCCTGCAATCTCGTACTTAAGGTTTGGCGTAGTTTGCCCTCACGATGGTCTTGATGTTTCCGCGAACGTGGAAGTCGCCTTCGATTTCGACGCGGAGGGGATCGCAGGCGGCTACGAAGTCTTCGAGGATGACGTTGATGACGTGCTCGTGGAAAATTTTGACATTGCGGAAAGAGTTTATATAGAGCTTCAAACTCTTTAGTTCAATACAGCGCTCGTTTGGAACGTATTCGAGACGAATAGTGGCGAAGTCGGGGAAATCCGAGAACGGGCAGATTGCTGTGAACTCGGTAATCTCGAAATTGATTTTGATTTCGCGACCGGGAAACTCGTACGGGAACGTATCGAGCGGAAAAAGATTCATCTCCGCACGTGGAGTCGACTGAATGTCGAGACATTGCTGGTTTGGTGGCGGCAGAGTAACCATTGGAATGAAATCTTAACAAAAATCCGAGTAATCCGCGGCTAATTGGCCGGCTCGCGATTACCGCCGCGATCGAAGAATTTGATCAGCACCAGTCCCGCGATAAAACCGCCGATGTGCGCCGCATAGGCAACTCCGCCTTGCTGCGAACCGCTGCCAAGCATGCCGAGTCCGCTAATCAATTGAAAGGCGAACCAGATTCCAATCGCCACGTAGGCGGGAACATCTGTCAAAAAGCGGAAGAGGATTACAGTCACGCGTCGTTTGGGATGCAACAGAATGTAACCACCCAACACTCCGGAGATCGCACCCGAAGCACCAAGACTCGGAACCAGCAGACTGCTTTGATCGGTTGCGAACACGCCCGTAGCAAACACATGTGAAAGGGACGCGATTATGCCGCACAACAAATAGAAAATGAGGTACCTCACATGTCCGAGACGATCTTCTATGTTGTCGCCAAAAATAAAGAGGAAGAGCATGTTGCCGGCGATATGAGCGATGCCGCCGTGCATGAACATCGAAGTGAAAAGTGTTAAGTAAACCGAACCCGGTGTTTCACCCAAACCAGGAATCAGCAAAGTCCGTCGCGTGACTGGATCTATTACTTGCCGTGCAGGTGTGACGATATCAGTGCCGTGAAGAATTTCTGCCGGAACGGTCGAGAATGAATAGGTAAACTGATCGTTACTTCCGAGCTGCTGCAGCACGACAAAGACAAAAATATTGAGGGCGATGATGCCGTAGTTAACAAGCGGAGTTATGTTTCTGTCGGAATTGTCGTCATACAGCGGAAAAACCATGGTCCATCACCTCCTTGGAGTGCGGCGCCCTGGCGCCGCTTTGGCCTTGATCAAGCGCGATCGATAACAAAGCGGCGTCAGGCCGCCGCACTCCAAGGAAGAATTTTAATGCAAGCGCTGTGCGCAGATTGTGCCGTGGCTGTTACTAAAGCGTTAATCCATGCCACGCTCTGCAACCGGCACGCCCGCGTGTACAATCGCGGGCTCATGCGGCTTTAATAATTCATAACCTTCAGACCGGGCCACGTAAGTCGCTGCCGTGATGTCGCCTGTAACGTTAAGTGTTGTGCGACACATGTCGAGAATGCGATCAACGCCAAGAATGATCGCGATCAATGCCGGATTCACGCCAATAGTTACCAGCACACCGATGATAAAAGGAATTGATCCTGACGGAACACCAGCCGTTCCAATTCCACCGAGTATCGCGAGATAGACGACCATCAACTGTTGGCCCAACGACAGATCTACGCCTGCAAGCTGGGCGAGAAACAGGACCGTCACACCTTCGTACAGTGCAGTGCCGTTTTGATTCGCTGTGGCTCCTACCGTCAGTACGAAACTATTGATTTCCTGTGGCACACCGAGGTTCTGTTCCGAGACTCGTAGCGCTGTCGGCAACGTCGCATTTGATGACGAGGTCGAAAAAGCCGTCAGGATTACAGTCTTTATGCGTCTGAAAAACTCAATCGGCGAGATCCGCGATAGGAAGTAGATTGACAGCGAGTAAACACCAAACATGTGCAGCGACAGCCCGAGCAGGACGGTCAAGACAAACCATGCGAGTGCCTGTAACAAATCGAGACCAAAACGCGCGGTGTTGTTAAAGAGCAGACAGGCGACCGCGTACGGCGCAAACTTCATGATCATCTCGATGATCTTTGCCGTGATCTCATAAACCCCTTCGAGCACGCGAAGCAAAGGCCCTGTGACCGTCACCGGGAGCAACGTGATTGCGATCCCGATGATGAGGGCAAAGAACATCAGATGAAGCATGTTGGGATCTTCTTTGCCGGAAACTGCGAAGAAGGGATTCTTCGGAACAATTGTTTCCACTACAGCCATCAGAGGCTTTGGCGTCGCACTGCTTGCCTGCTTCGCAGCTTCGACGCTCTTCGTTGCGTCCGTTGCGTACCGCTGTTGCAACGCGAGGGACGTATTTGGATCTATTCGTCTACCAGGTTTGATCGTGTTTGCGAGCGTGATGCCAATCGCGACTGAGATCGCTGAGATCACAAGACAATAGCCAAACGACTTTAGACCAACGCGCCCGAGTTTGCGTATATCGCCAATCCCTGCGACTCCCACTATCAGTGAAGCAAATACGAGCGGAACCACAATCATCAGCAGCAAGCGTAGAAACAGTTGGCCCACCGGCTGAGTAATGTTATCGACTACCCACACAACTTTCGGATGATCGCCACCAAAGGCCTTGTTGACGCTCACCCCGGCGATCACACCGAGTGCGAGCCCCGCGAGGATCTTGTTGTGGAGCGCGATGCCTTTCGGCTTATCCGGAGTTTCCTCGTCGAGATCGGTTCCTATCTCGCGTTCAAACGCATCTCGATCGACTAGCTTTTCGTCTCTTTTGTCAGACATTTGTTTCGCCTTGGTGGTTCGCTTACTAACGACCCCAGCGCAGCTTATCGCGCAAAACGTCGAAGTAGTTTCTATTCATTGGCTGAATGAGATTGAAGGTTGTGCGGCTCTTTCGAATGACAACTCGATCCGCAACCTTCAGAGGAAAACCAACTTGACCATCAAGCGTCAACGCTACTTCTTCCTGGTCAGTCATCAACAACAACTCGATCTCGGCGTCGTCCGGGACGACAATCGGACGATTAGAGAGCGTAAAGGGACAAATCGGAGTAATCACAACCGCATTCATTGACGGAAAGATTACTGGTCCACCAGCAGAGAGATTGTAGGCAGTTGAACCAGTCGGTGTTGACACGATCAGACCATCAGCCCGAAACGAGTTGACATACTGGCTATTGAGATACGCTTCAATTTCGATAATTCGAGCCAGGGCCGACTTGTTGATCACTACGTCGTTGAGAACCCGACTTGTCTTAGGCGGCTCGCCGTCGCGTCGCAACTCTACTTCAAGCATTACGCGGCGATCGAGCCGGTAATTGCTAGCCAGGATCGACTCCAGTCCACCGTACAGCTCTTCGATACGGAACTCAGCGAGATAACCAAGGCCGCCATAGTTCACGCCGAGAACTGGAACTTCCGTGTCGCCGATCATCCGCGCGGTCGCGATCATTGTGCCGTCGCCCCCAAGCACCAGCATCAGATCGACGCTGTCGGCGAGTCGTTCACTCTCAATCTGTTTGACTGGACATCCGGTCTCGTGTTCGATCTGCTCGCGTTCGATCTCCGGACCGCCAATCAACTTGATATCGCGTTCGGCAAGCCACACCACCAGCTCGCAGATGGTTTTCAGGGCTTCTGGTTGATGCGGTTTAAGGACGATGCCTATCCGCTTGATTGACGACATGATTTGAGCGGGAAGCGTAAAGCATGATCCCGCAAAGGCGCAAAGGGAAAATAGGTCCTATAGGACCTATTTGACCTATTCGATCAAGTTCTGTAGTGCGCCAAAAACTCAACATTACCTTCTGCGCCGGTGATTGGCGATTCGATCACGTTCACAACCTCCAGCCCGAGCGCGCGTGCGGCATTGTTCACTTCCTCGACTGCCCGCAACCGCTTCACCTCATCGCGCACAATTCCGCCGCCGCCAACCTCACCGCGACCTACTTCAAATTGTGGCTTAATGAGCGTGATAATCGAAATGCCTGGAGCCGCCAGCGGAACGATCGCCGGCAAGACCTTCGTCACCGAGATAAACGAGACGTCGATTACAACGAGATCAAACTTTTGGGGAAAGTCCTCGGGTGCTAGATAGCGAGCGTTTACTCCCTCGCGAACTTCGACGCGCGGATCATTTCGCAGTCTCCAATCGATCTGATTATGGCCGACGTCTACGGCAACGACCCTCTTCGCGCCGTTTTGCACTAAACAATCAGTAAAGCCGCCGGTTGAAGCGCCGACGTCGAGACAGGTAAGCCCGGAAACGTCAATCTGAAACTCCCGCAATGCTGCTTCAAGTTTCAGACCTCCACGCCCGACGTACCGAGCAGTCGGATCGTCACCGCCTTTAATGCGAATTGATGAGTTGATATCAAACTGGTGGGAGGGTTTTTCAACGCGCTGCTCGTCGACAAGCACGACGCCGGCCATCACCATCGCCTGGGCTTTTGTGCGGGAGTCGGCCAGACCTCGCTCGACAAGCAGTTTATCTATTCGTTCTCGTCTCACATTACAAGATTAGCAAAGATTAATCTTGTAAATCTTATCTCAAGCACGGCGCGTCATCGCTCTTGGCGTATCAGTCAATCTAAGCTCCGCCGCGCAGTTGTCACACAGCCAAACGAGAATGTGCGGCGCGTCGGCCCAAAAGAATGAAGTCACCTTGCTCGCCATTTGCACGGCATCATTTACGCGGAGTCGTTGCAAGGCCTGAATGTAAAAAACTCCGTTGTAGAAATCTCCCTCAGAGCCTTCTTCGCGGTGAATACACTCCCGCTCCCGATACATCTGTCTAGTCATGATGATTCACCATATCTCCACGCCTGCAAGCGAGAAAAACAGAGCCATTAATAAGTTTGTCGGGGATTGCTATTAAAAAGTGTGAGTTGAAAAACAGGGCGAAACTAACGTAGTGAGGAGATGATGCCACTCGATCAGTTTTACGTCAATACATCTATTTGCAGATTATGGATTAGGTCGTCTGCGACCCTCAAAGATCTCGTCGAGATTTGAAAGATCGCGGTGATTGTAGCGCTCAGCGCGACGACGTTCTCGCCTTAAAGCACGTCGCTCACGCCGTTCCTGCCAGGAATCGTAAAGCACTGCGTCGCGGATGCGTTGCAGTTCGTCCTCTTCGTTGAGTTGCCGGTTGTCAGTCGGCGCAGGCAGATAGTCATCATGTCTGTCGGCTACGACTATTCGGCGCTTCACGGGCTGTTTCTTCGGCGCGCTGTCAGGAGCCGTTAATGTTTCTGTTTCTGCTGCGCCGGCTGCGCCCTGAACCTCGTCCACAGGTGTTTCAATGTCAGGCGGCGGATTTTCTGCAATAGCAAGAGGCGACGACGACGACACGACTGCTTCCTGTGAGACCTCAACCGGAACCTTTTGAACATTCCGTAGCTTGAGATACGACGCCAAGAGGGCCGAAGCAGCGCCGAGCATCATCGCAACTGCGAACGCACCACCGAGAAACCATTGCTTGCGATGCCGCGATTTGGCGTTGATCTTCTCAAGCGGCACCACGCGACGGGCGGTCAACAACGTCCGTTCGTCGTCGAAGCGCGGCTCCGCAGTCTGCTCAGGGGAGTTTACTGAATTATCGAATCTATATTTCATCTTTCAACTGTCGAGGACAATTGTCGGGGAGGAGTTAAACCCTCAGAATTGTTTGCAATCACGAGGCCACGCGTAATACGGCGATTTTAGGGAGAGAATTAACGGGAGAGAAGAACGGAAATGGTGCACTAAATCCAATCAGCACCGCAAAAGGGCACATTAGTCACAGAAAAGCGCCCTTGGGACGTGGCGCCTTTTGCCCCTAAAGCGTGCGGCGAGCTTTGGCGCGGCGATCGTCCAGCACGTCGATACTTTCTTTAACCCGGTTATAAATGCCGTCGGCGTCGAGCCCATACTTCGCCAGCAATAATTTTGCGTCACCGTGGGTGATGAGTCGATCCGGAATTCCCATGCGAACGACACGGACTTTGTCCTGAAGTCCATTCTCCTCGAGCAACTCGATCACCGCCGATCCGAAACCACCGGCCAGGTACGCTTCCTCGACAGTTACGATCAGTCGTTTTGTACGCGCGAGCGCAAGCAACAGCGGAGTGTCGAGTGGTTTAACGAATCGCGCGTTGACAACGGTTGATTCAATTCGGTCCTTTGCCAAACGATCCGCAGCCGCAAGCGATGGGTGGACCATAGCGCCGTAAGCAACAATCGCTACTTCACCACCGTCTCGCAATATCTCAGCTTTGCCGATCTCGAGCAGCTGCGGTTCGCGATCTATCGGAACCCCGACGCCGTTGCCGCGCGGATAACGCATCGCCGCCGGTCCCGTGTGCTCAATCATTGTGAACATCATGTCGCGCATTTCGCCTTCATCTTTCGGCGCCATCACGACGATGTTTGGAATGGGACGCAGATATGCAATGTCGAGCAATCCGTGATGAGTTTGTCCATCACCGCCGGCGATCCCGCCACGATCGAGACAGAACTTCACGTTGAGATCCTGAATACAGACGTCGTGAATCAGTTGATCAAAACCACGCTGGAGGAAAGTTGAATAGATCGCGCACACCGGCGTCAGTCCTTCGCACGACATACCGGCGGCAAACGTCACGCAGTGTTGTTCTGCAATTCCAACGTCAAAAGATCTTTCGGGAAACTTCTCGAGCGGCGTGCAAACGCCCGTACCATCCGGCATCGCAGCAGTCAGTGCTACGACCTTCGGATCTTTCTCCATGAGCTCGGCTAAAGTGTCGCCAAACACTTTGGTGTACGTCGGTATTCTTGACGAGCTCTGGTGCGGTTTTCCGGTTTTGAGGTCAAACGGACCGGTTGCGTGCCAGCGATAGTAGTCGGGCTCAGTTTGCGGAAAGCCTTTTCCCTTCGTCGTCAGTGCATGAACGATAACTGGTCCATCTTTGATCTGCTTCGCTTCTTCCAGCGCGGCGACGAGTGCGCGTGGATTGTGACCGTCAACGTAACCGATGTATTTGAAGCCAAGTTCGCTGACGAGGGCGCCCGGCAACACCGCCGCGGCGATAACGTCCTTCATCGTCTTTGCCGCATGATGCAGTCGCTCACCGACGGAAGGAATGGAACGCAACTTCTCTTCAACTTCGTCTTTGAACCGGTGATAACCGTGCGCGCCACGAATACGATTGAGATAACCCGTGAGCGCGCCGACCGCAGGCGCGATCGACATTTCGTTATCGTTGAGAACAACAATTAACCGGCTCTTCAAATGTCCCGCCTGGTTGATCGCTTCCATGGCCATCCCACCTGCGAGCGACGCGTCACCGATTAACGCAACGACGTGATGATCCTCGCCCTTACGGTCGCGAGCGATCGCCATTCCCAACGCTGCTGAAAGAGATGTGGAGGCGTGCCCAGCGCCGAATGTGTCGTATTCAGATTCGTCGCGCCGTAGAAAACCACTGATGCCGCCGTATTGCTTGATGGTCGGAAGCAGATCGCGCCTGCCTGTCAGAATCTTGTGCGCGTAAGCCTGGTGGCCGACGTCCCAGACCAGCCGGTCGCGCGGTGTGTCAAAGGCATAATGCAGCGCCACGGCCAGTTCGACGGCGCCGAGTGAAGCACCCGTATGGCCGCCAACACGCGACATAGTTTCCAGGATGTAAGTGCGAATTTCGTCGGCGACGGTTCGAAGTTGTTCGGGTGGTAGCGCGCGCAGGTCTGCCGGTGAGTTAATACTCTCAAGAAGCATCATCTTGGCCGCATTGTACTCCAATCGTTGGCTTTTGCTATCTCGCACAGAGCCAGCTACTTCATGCTGTAAAGTACTCTGCTGAACTCTCGGTGTCAATGCTTTTCTCGGAAAAGCATTCGAACCACAGCTCCCGGCCAATCGTAATCAGGTTCGAATGCATAGCGGCCTCGAAACCCTGTTCAAAGCTCTGGCGGATAACACCAGACTGCGGCTCATCAATCTGCTGGGCGATGATGAACTCTGCGTCTGCTCGTGTGTTGAGGTTCTCCAGACCAATCAGCCAAAGATTTCGCGGCATCTCGCGTATCTCCGCCGCGCTGGACTCGTCACCACACGTCGCGACGGCAAGTGGACCCACTATCGCCTAACTCAACCATCCGACACACACCTCGCCAGAATCTTCGGCGAGTTGCGTGCATCGCTCGCAAACAATCCACAGATGCAATACGACAAAGCTCGACTCGAGTGCGTCGCGGCTAAGCACGCCTTAAGCGCAGAACAGCAATCTCCGGGCGCACACCAAAACGCAGCGGCAAACCAATAACACCCGTTCCGGTTGAAACGTAAAGCTGTGTGTCGCCACGACGAAATAGTCCGCGCGCGTACTTCAGATCATTCGTTGTGAAACGCGCAGGTGCACCGAGCAACGGGAAATTCAATTGTCCACCATGCGTGTGGCCACTGAGGATGAGCGACACGTTCTGAGTCTGTTCCAAATCGAGCACTGTTGGTTGGTGCGAGAGTAGAATTGTTGGTGTTTGACTCTTCAAGCCTGAGAAGGCACGGGTCCAATCAGCTGCGTTCCAGCTCCAGTCGTCAATTCCTGATAACTGAATCGCGTCGGAGCCACGTTGAAGAGTTGTGTGCGCATTGTTCAGCACCGCGATGTGATGACGTTGCAGCGAGCGCGTAGTCAGTTCCGGATCGGTGTAGTGATCGTGATTACCGAGCACCGCCCAAACTCCTTCCGAAGCATTTAATGCTCCCAGGGCTTCAGCGCAAGGTTCGATGTAACGGCGATACGAAGTGCTGTAGTCACCAGTGAGGACAAACATATCGGGTTTGGTTTGCTGGGCCAGACTCACAACGCGCTGCACTTCGCCAAGGCCAAGAATGCGACTGTGATGCACATCGGTTAGTTGAGTGATGCGAAAGCCTTCGAATGCCGCCGGCAGTTCGCGGATGAGAATGTTAGTCTCAGAGATCAGATAGTTGTAGGGTTCGATCAGACGCGAATACGCCGCACCGGCTGAAACAGCGACAAGCGGCGCCGCAACCAGACCGCTGAGAAACTGCCGGCGCGATGAAAAAATCGGAGACACGCGCGAATCTTATCGCAAGTAGGTCCGATAGGTCCTATATAGGACCTATATTCAGCGCCTTGACAATCCGCGCCTCGCGACTAGAATTGGTCTTCGCCTGATTGCGGCACGGAGATGTGGCCGAGTGGCTGAAGGCGGCGGTTTGCTAAACCGTTAAGGGTCAAAAGCCCTTCACAGGTTCGAATCCTGTCATCTCCGCCAGATTTATAGCCACAGAGAAGCACAAAAAGCACAACTGATTTGAACTAGATCTTTTGTGCATTTTGTGCTTCTTTGTGGCTTAGAACTTTTTGTGGCTTATGTCTGTTCGCGTTCGTTTCGCACCATCCCCAACCGGCTACCTGCATATTGGCGCTGCCCGCTCGGCTCTCTTCAACTGGCTTTACGCGCGGAAGACTGGCGGCAAGTTCCTGTTGCGCATAGAAGACACCGACCTGCAGCGTTCCACCGAAGAATCTACACGCTCGATCATCGAAGGCCTTGAGTGGCTCGGACTCGATTACGACGAAGACCTCGTTTTCCAGTCAGCCAACGCGCCCGCACATCGCGCTGCCGCCAACCGTCTGCTCGAGGAGGGCAAGGCTTATCGCGACTTCGGGCCCAGAGCACAGCGCGACGACGAGAATGTGAAGGAAGGCGTCTCTGAGCGTGCCCGCGCGCAGACAGCTGAAGGAGTGAGCCAGCGTAGTAATCCGTTCCGCGACTTGCCAAAGGAAGAGTCTGATCGACGAGCTGCAGCGGGGGAACCGTTCGCAGTCCGTTTGAAAGTTCCGACTGAGGGACAGACGCGATTTGACGACATCGTTTATGGAACGCAGGAGCGCAGTTATGCCGAGATCGAGGATCTCGTGCTGCTTCGTTCTGATGGTCACCCGCTTTATAACCTGTCAGTCGTGATCGACGACATTTCGATGGGCATCACGCATGTGATTCGCGGTCAGGACCATTTGACGAACACACACAAGCAGATCCTTCTGTATCAGGCGCTGGGAGCAACGGTGCCGCAGTTTGCGCATCTGCCGCTGATACTCGCTCCGAACAAAGGCAAGCTCTCGAAACGTAAACACGGCGAGGTTGTTTCGCTCACCACCTATCGCGATCGCGGGTTTGTGCCGGCGGCGTTTCGCAACTTCCTGGCGCTGCTCGGCTGGTCGCCGCCAGATGGAAAAGAAGTGCTAAGCAAAGAGGAACTGGTAGAACAGTTTTCTCTCGAAGGCATCAATCGCGCAAACGCGATCTTTAATTTTCAGGAGAACGATCCGCGACGCTGGACGGACGATAAAGCACTCTGGATGAACGCCGAGTACATTCGGACGATGCCGCTCGACGAGTTGTTGCCGATGGTCAAGACTGAGCTTCGCGCGAATAAACTATGGCGCGAAGAGTATACGGACGAAGATCGCGAGTGGTTCAGCAAGACGGTCGGTCTGATCCGAGAGCGCTACTTCACGTTCAAAGACTTTTCTTCGCAGGGACGCGCATATTTCTCCGACGACTTTGATTTCGACGAAGCCGCGGTCACCAAAAACTTGCGCAAAGAGCCGCGGTTGCGAGAACTTCTGAATGGTCTCGCTGACAAACTCGAAGCGGTTGAGCCTTTCAACGCCGAAACTTCGGAAGCTGCGCTGCGCGCCTTTGCAGACGAAACTGGTGTGAAAGCCGGATTGCTGATCAACGGAGCACGCACGATGCTTACGGGCCAGGCAGTTGGTCCATCAATGTTTGAGATTTTTGACGTGCTCGGCCGCGATCGTTCCGTGCAACGACTACGTAGCGGTGTCCCGTGGTAACTTTGTAGGGGCGGCACTCCGTGGCCGCCCCTTGTCGACCCAAGCCGGTTCGAGGTTAATGTTGGTATAAAGGGAGGCTAAGGGGTGCCGTAGCCGCTCCCTAATCGAACGTGCACCCATTCGAGGTTAGGCGCAAAACAAGGGGCGGCCACGGAGTGCTGCCCCTACAAATGGAGTGACGATGTTAAAAGTAATTAGCCTGTTTTTCGTCTTCGCGTTAACGTGCGGATTCGCAGTCGCACAAAATTCAAACTCCTCGACTACCACTGAGCGACAACGCACAACGAATACAAATCGCGCGAGGCCAACGCCCTCTCCTCAGACGGAGAAAGCCGCTCCTGCTCCAAAACAAGCAGCAGCTAAGAAACCTGCCAGCTCGGCCGAGGCGCCGGGCGCCGAAGGCGTAAACGCTGCATTCAACGAGTTGATGGACGGTATCCGCCACGCGGACGTCAATGCCGTTACCGGTGTTTACTGGAACGATCGGCGTCTTAATCTCTTCAACTACAACGGTTCGGTCACAAAGGGTTGGGACCAGGTGCGGAAGAACCGCGAAAGTTCATATCCGGAAATTAAGGATGTGAAACTCGACGTGCGTGATATTTCAATCACGATGTTGGGACCAAGCGGAGCTGTTGTGACTTGCCTGTGGACGCAGTCGCAAAATTACAAAGGCGTTCCGGAAACTGCTTCAGGGCGTATGACTCTCGTGTTCAAACGCATCGGCACAGCGTGGAAAGCGATTCATTTGCATTCGTCGCCTGACAGCCCAAACCCGGCTGCTATTCCACCATCGGAGCAACGGCCGGCTCCTTCGCCTTCGCCAACGCCTTGAACCCTGACACACCCGCACCAGCAAGTATGATCAGAAACGGGAAAAGTTCGACCGTATAACGCGGTTCCGGGTTTTCGAGGGTGGCGAAGAACCCGAGACGCAGGAAGATCAGGAGCGCTGCGAGTAATAGCCATCTCCGCGCGTTCTGATCGCGCGAACGCCAGAACAACCAGCCTCCAACTACACCGAGCAGCGAATAGATCCACATCAACGTAGTGAAAAACGGCAACCAGTATTGCTGGTGAATATCGTAGTCGAGATCTTCAAGCGGTAGCAGCTCGCCATTGAACGGGTAATACTCCGAATGAGTGTCAAACCAGAGGGTTATTGCTCGTTTGACTGGTAGCACAACGTAATAGCGAAGACGTGAATGCGTAACTCTCTCCTGTCCGATTTGCGCAAAGCCGGCATCGATCGCAGGAGTCATCTCGACGTTGGTTTCGTCTGGTTGTGACGGTTCCTCTTGTTGCGACTCTTCGTCGTCAGAGTTCTCATCATCTTCCGAATCCTCATCGTTCGTTTGATCTGCGTCCGGTGCTGACGCTTGAGCCTCGGCTTCTTCTTCGTCGGGATGATTGTATTTGTCGAGCAGCGCCACCACGCGATCGCGCTCTTCCTTCGAGTCAAACGCTCTTTCGGGGAAATCAGAGATACGGATCGGGCGTGTATCTACCGACCACAACGCGGGACCGACATAGCGGCTGTCGTCGAGCCACGTTCGCACCCAAAGTAAATAACCACGTGGGACAAACTCGCCGGGCATTTCAGCATGTGCGGGCGCGAGCGGCTGAAAGAGATGAAACACTCTTTGGTTACGAAGTGTCCAGGGAACGAGCACAAGGCAAAAAGCAATTGAAAATAAACTTGCGGAAACGATCGCATTACGCAGCTGCAGGAATCTCGAACCTCGTTTGCCGATTAATGACGACAACATAAGTGTGCCGCCAATCGCCGCCGCAAAAAGCCCGCTGTCAGGTCGAAACAGAACCGCGAGGCCGGCGGTTAACCCGCTGATGGACCACCAAAAAAGTGCTCTTTTTCGCGTAGTTGATTCGAACGCGAAGGTTGCGGCCAGAACCATTGCGACTGCCAGAAAATTTGTAAGCACTTCGGTGAGGATCGTCGCGACATAAATCGCCGTGAATGGACAGATGGCGGCAAGCGCAAACGCGAGTAGGGCCGCGCGATGTTTACGTTCCTCCTCAATGGCCCATTCCAGCGCGACCAGTGCAATCAAGACGCATGTAGCCGTGTCGATCACAGCCTGGACCACACGCACGGCCGTGTTGTTGCCGGAGCCAAAAATCTTGTAAATGCCTGCGAGAAAGAGCGGATAACCAGGAAGACGAATTAATGAAGGCGCGTAAGGTGGTTGGCTGTCGTGCGAATAAACGTGTTGCTCGACTACATTGCGTGCGATTTGTGAATAAACCCTGCCATCGTCTGGGGCATCGTTCGCGAGGCGAAGAGCGATGAAGAGGCGGAAGCTGAGCGCGATAAGAAGGAGAAGAATGTAAAAAAAGCAAAGCTTCTTCATTTCGAACGGTTTGTTAGACAGGATGTCCAATATCCTCTAAGGTCCAGCCTCAGCAGTCGCTTTTCGTTCCAGCTTGCCCCAACCAACAACCGGACCACGAATCGCCATCGTCACCGACTTAATCATCACGTAGTACATCACTTGCCGGTAACAGAACCTCTGCAAGAACAACCACCACAACAAACTCCAACGCTCACGCTGTTCGAGCAGAAACGCGAAACACGCACTCGCCCAGTCGATCACCAGAAACAACGCGTAGTAGAGCAGCACCTGTTGCAGGTTTGTCGATGAGTAGCCGGTTGGTTGTTGCCAGCGCTCAAACGCACTCGACGCAAGCACGTAGATCAACATCAGATCCATTACCGGTGAAATTAGTGGAAACAGAATCTGGAAGATCCAGACATTTGGCATCGCGATGAATCCCAGCGTTCCATATCGAGGCCGAAACAGGGCGTCGCGATGCTTCCACATGCATTGCAGCGTGCCGTAAGCCCAGCGAAAGCGTTGTTTCGCTAATGAACGTAGATCATGCGGCGCTTCGGTCCATGCGGTGGCCGTCTCCTCGTATCCGATGGTGTAACCGAGCCGTCTGATCCGCAGCGTCAGATCCTGATCTTCGGCCAGGGTGTCTGACGGGAAACCACCAACTTCGACAAGTAGATCTTTTCGCCACGCACCGACAGCTCCGGGAACAACGGTGATGCAATTAAGACTCGCAAACGCGCGCCGGTCCATGTTCTGTGAGGTGATGTATTCAAGCGCCTGCCAGCGCGTTACCAGATTCACACGGTTGCCAACCTTCGCGTTTCCGGCGATGGCGCCAAGCTTCGTGTCGTAAAAGCGGTGTGCGAGTGCACCGACTGTTTGCGGATCAAACAACGTGTCGGCATCGAGTGCGATGATGATTTCGCCACGTGCATACCGCAAACCGGTATTCAATGCTGCCGCCTTCCCTGCATTCGAAACAGTGAAGAGTCTGACGCGTTCGTCTGCGGCGAAATGCACTGCCACAACTTTGCTGGTGTTGTCCTGCGATCCGTCGTCGATGACGAGGATCTCATAACGCGAATAATCGGAATTGAGCAGACTGCGAATCGTACTCTCAATCACGAGTTCTTCGTTGTATGCCGGAACGATGATCGAAACAAATGGTGTGTAATCACTGCCGGCGTGAGTCATTTGCCGGCGTTTCGATCGCAACCATTGTCCACGCGCGAGGGAGCCGATAAACAGCAGCCGCAAGACTCCGAGAAGAATTCCGATCAGAAAAGTCCACTGCAACAACCAGCTGCCTGTTGATAGAAAGAAGAAAGCAATCGCATCCGCGCGCGTGAAGACGCGTTGATTCGGCGGAATAACCGGCATCGCCTGTTCTCGTGAAAGGCCGGCAAGATCTGAAACGGCTACGAATTGAAAACCTCGAGCCTTGAGGTCGTGAATCAACCGCGGCAGCGCTTCTACCGTCGCCGAACGATCCCCGCCGGAGTCGTGCAAAAGAACGACCTGACCGCGTGTTTCCGGATTCGAGTCTGACGCGCGATCGAGTGTGCGCTGAACGATCTGATCGGCAGTGACTGGCAGCTGCCAGTCGTCGGGATCGATTCGAACACCGACCATGATGTATCCGAGACGCTGCGCCACGAGTGCAGGCTCAACCTCCTGCGGCTTGTCGGCTTCAGCGTCGCCGAAGTACGGCGGGCGAAACAGCACGGTTGAACGACCGACTAAAGATTCGATGAGACGCTGCGTCGCGTTCAATTCAAGTTCAGTCAACGACAACGGGATCTCACCTAGATTTGGGTGTGTGAAGGAATGATTGCCGAGTTCGTGACCGTCGTTCACGATGCGACGCACAAGATCGGGATACGCCTGGCCGTTCTTACCGATGATGAAGAATGTCGCCGGCACATTTTCCCGTTTAAGGATGTCGAGAATGGCGGGCGTCCATTGTGGATCCGGACCATCATCAAAAGTCAGCGCGATCAGACCAGGCCGATCACCTGTTCTTTGCACCACATACGACGACGGCAACGCGGTGAACTGTTCTGACTTGATAAAACCGTTTGTGGAATCTACCTCGAGATCGCGCGCGCCTCTTTGCGGCCGCGACATTACTTTCAACAATTCACCGTTGCCTTCGAAGTCGACTTCGTAACCGTAAGCGATGCTTCGCAATGCATCAGGGGAACTGTCCTGTGTGCCGAGGACGGACCAAACTGATGGATCTTCCGATCCCAGACGCCAGATGCCGAAACCGGCGGGCTTGAATCCACTCGCCGCGCGCATCTGGTTATATGCGGTCACCGCATCGAGAAACCACACTTTGTGATGCGATTGATCTTCTTCGTCATATTCAAAGTAAGGGTTGCGCGTAGTTGGATCGAAAGCAGGCGTTGCGCTCGATTCACGCGCACTGATTAATGCCTCCTGAAAAGTGACTTCGTCGGCCGTGTTGTTTGCGTCGCTCCAGTTATATCCATAATTGCCCAGCGCGACGATCGTTTTGGCTGGGTCCAGTTCGCGCATGCGCTTGATGAGGTTCTGTTCGAACCAGTCCTGTGCCGCTACCGGTCCGGCGTCGCTGCCGGTCCAATGCTGGTCGTAGGCCATCAGGATCAGGTAGTCAGTCGCGGCCGAGTAAGCTTTGTAGTTCCAATCCGAATCGTCGAAAGGAACGGCTTGCGCAACCAGCAATCCTTTGGCTGCGAACGTTGAGTGCAGTTCCTGCATGAAGGTGAGCAGGTTGGCTTGCGAGGTTGGCGGCGGCTCTTCGAAGTCAACACAGATGCCGGCAAATTTGTTGTCCTGCACAAATGCGGTCAACGCGTTGATGAGAGTCTGGCGGTGTGGTTCGTCTGCAATTGTGCGTGCGAGTAAATCGCCTTGCCACTTTTCGTTGATGACGTTTTGCACCATCGGCAAGATCCGCACTTCCGGACGCGTAACGCGGATCCAGTTCAGCGCCGGTATGTGAACGTCGGTGACGAGCGGATTGGAGCCGTCAGGTACGTCTTGCAGATGCGACCATTCGGCAACAACCCAATCGAGATGATTCAAATTTCGCTTCAGAGACTCGTAGCTCGACTCGTCCCAGTTAATAAAGAATCCAACTGAGAGCGGACGTGTTGTCGGGACGATCGGCGCCGGGACTGTTGCCGGTGGTGGAACGATCGGAATATGCGAGCGGCGCTTGGCGGGAACGACGTATCGGGTTGTCGCGAGAGCGTGCTGCAGTTCAGCCTGAGCTTTTTTCGCCGTTCGCTCAGTCGGATTTGCCGGAAGATTCGGGGATTTTGGTTTCAGGTCCGCGGAACGCGGCAGACTCGGAATCTGTCGAAGATTGAACGTCGGAAGTACTGGATTCGCGAGTACGCTGGCGATGAAAACAACTGCCAGTCCAGTGATAACAATCGACAGGGCCAACCATATACGACGAACGCGGCGCCAGCGGCGACCGTGTGGGTCATGAAAAACGGGGGATTCGGGGGCTGACAAGTCTGACCTTTCGGGAGGATCCTGCCACAAAAGTTCGTGAGCCACGAGATAAGAAAAGCATGAGTTTGCCTCTTAAATCTTTTATGCTTTTGCGATTCTTTGCATTTTCTGGTGGGCAATAAAAGCCGTCCACGACTTTCGCCGTGGACGGCTCGGTGAACTGTTGGGATTGGCCTGTGGCTGACTGTGTGCAGCTTCCAGAAAGGAGGAGCACTATGCAGTGAGACTACCGAACCAGAATCCTAACGGTTAGCTGGTTCAGAGGTCAGGCCGCAGCCACCTCACTGTGATAAGAACTCATAAATTTTAGAATCACCTCCTTTCCAGTGTTGCGGCGATGATAAAACACAAGACGGTGAGCGTCAACCGATAAATTTGAATAGGTCCTGTAGGACTTATAGGACCTATTTGATCCGTTTCCCGCTCGCATAAACCCGCCATGGGTGTTCGACGCCGAAGAAGTAAGCGAGCTCGCGATAGTCATCGCAATCATGGATCACGAAGTCTGCGATCTTGCCGCGTTCGAGTGAACCAATCTGGTCGCCGCGATTCAGAGTGTAAGCGGCATTGATCGTCGCCGCCGTGATCGCTTCCGCGGGTATCATCTTCATGTGCGTTGCAGCAAGCGAGAGAATCAGCAGCGCTGAGGGCGTCGGAGACGAGCCAGGGTTGAAGTCGGTCGCCAGCACAACTGCGAGGCCGGCATCGATCATCTCGCGCGCCGCCGGATAACGCGTCGATCCAAGCGCATACACCGAACCGGGCAACAACACCGGCTGTACGCCTGCTTCTTTCAGCGCAGCGATGCCTTCGGCGTCTGTGTACTCGAGATGATCGGCAGTGACCGTTCCTAATTCAGCCGCCAGCTTCGCGCCGCCGGAAAGCGAAAGCTGATCGGCGTGCATCCGCAAACCGAGGCCGTGGCAACGTGCCGCCGAAAGAATCTTCCACGACTCATCGATGGTAAATACCTTTTCCTCGCAGAACACGTCACAGTATTCAGCCAACTTCTGCAGGGCAACTCGCGGAAGCATTTCGTCGATTAGCAGTGAAATGTATTCATCACGTCGGGCGCGATATTCCGGCGGAATGCTGTGTGCCCCGAGAAATGTCGGCACATAACGAAGCGAGGTCTCGTCATCAAGTTGTTTGATCGCACGCAGGATTTTGAGTTCATCTTCGAGCGATAACCCATAGCCCGATTTCGCTTCTACGGTTGTCGTACCACCACGCAAAAACCATTGCGCATAACGCCGGCCCGCAGTAACCAGATCATCAACACTCGCCGCGCGTGTTTTATTTACCGTCGACTGAATGCCACCGCCCCGCGCGGCGATCTCCTGATAAGTTGCACCTTCACTACGCTGCTCAAATTCGTCGACGCGCGTGCCGGCAAAAACGGGATGCGTGTGTGCATCGACAAAACCCGGCAGAACGACACGCCCACCAGCGTCCACCACTTCAGTATCAACGTCGACAAGCGCTTCGATCTCAGCCGCGTTTCCGACTCTCTCAATCAACCCATTGCGGACGAACAATCCACCGCCGGCGATAATTGCGAGCTCACGCAACTCCACCCCTACACGCGGGCGCGCTGGCCCGGCAAGCGTTACAACCTGCGAACAGTTGATAACAGCGATCGTTTTACTTGCGTTTTCTGAGGACATAGATTGCGACGCCGACAGCATTCGCTATCACGACAGTGCTAATAATCTTCAGCGCAAACGCCAGGAGATTTTCCACTTCTGTAATAGGAGCGATAGCGAAACGCAGGTAGACCAAAGTAACGAGAAATCCTGATGCACACGCTACCTTGAGCCACCATGGTGCTTTGACGCCAAGAGCTTTCATTCCAAACAACGGAATTGCAAACAGAACGAGATACGTCAACGCGTAGAAAACTCCGCCGGCATTGTCGATCAACTGAAATGCTTCGTGCGCGTGCACACCTGTCAGGCTTGCAAACCCGATCACCAGCGTCACGGCGCCCACAAACAGAATCGAATTGATCGGGGTTTTGTATTTTGGATGTAAACGACTAAACCATGCGGGTAACAGCCGATCCCAGCCAGCGACCATTGGCAGACGCGTGTTGCCGACAAAATAAAGACTCATCAGCGCGATTGTTCTGACTGCGATACCGAGAATTGCAATCGAGCCTATCGTACCCACCAGCCCAAGCGAGCCAAATCCCATCGAAAGCACCTGTGGACTTGGTCCAATCACATCGACGCGATCGCGCGGGATAAATGCGACCACCGAACTCGTACCCAGGATGAACATTGCTGCGATGATCGGTGCTGAAATCACTACCGAACGTCCGATGTTACGGGCAGGTGCGCGCGTCTCGCCGGCGGCTATGGCAATGTATTCGAAGCCCGTCAGAGCGCCGAGCGCGAGCTTGCTCGCAACGTTGATGTTGTACTCATTGAAGGTGGGAAACTGAAGCGTAAAGGGTTCGTACCCTGCTCCCATGGCCCGAGAAAGAGCAAAGAGCGGCAGCAAGATCAAAGCAGCGAAAGTGATCATGTGCACGACGCCGCCGACATTGTGAACCCACTTTCCCAACGCGAGGCCGCGCGTCGCCGCGACAATCATCGCCGTTACGAGGAGAAAACTGATGAGCAGGATCATCAACCGGCTGTCTCTTATCCATGCCGCGGGTTGCCCGATGGCATAGGAGAGATTTGTCGTCACCACCAATCCCGTGCCGGCCAGAATCGTGATGGCAAAGACCCAAAGGTTCCAGCCAACCATGAACGCGACAAAATCGTTGAAGGCCAGCTTGGACCACTGGTAGAGACCCCCCTCATATGGCATCAGGCGATTGAGAAAGATCACAGCAACCGCGAGCGGGAGGTAGAACGTGACGATCGCGAGGATCCAGAATGCGCTTTGTTCGTGACCTAACTTTGCAGCCCAACCCACCCAGAACGTTCCCACTACGAACACAACCTGCGTCAGCACCAGATCGAAAAGGCCGAGTTCTTTTTTGAAGACAGCGCTGCGCTCTTCGACATCACGCTCGATTTCGGCGACGGTTGGCGAGGAAGCGGTGTCTTCAGTGTTCATCGGCGGTTTGGGTCAACCATTGGACCACATCTGGCCGCATTTCGGGAACAATTTCGTGGGCCGCGTCATAACTCTTGAACTGAACGGACCGCGCACGTGTCTTGAGTTGACGTTCGTAATCCTGCACACGTTCCGGTGAATAGAACTCGTCGCGGGTTCCGGCAAGATGCAGCACGTCGAGTTGCGTCTGGCGATATGTAGCGCTCGTTTCCCAATCGCCGGGAATACCGCCACAGATGCCCACGACGCCGCGCAGATGTTCAGGATGTGTAAACGCGAAACGATAATTGAGCGCACACGACTGTGAAAAGCCCAGCAGGAAAACTCGCACCGGATCGGCTATGCCTTCTTCGGTCAGGATCTCGATCAAGTTGAGCAGTGCGCGATGATGGACTGCGACTGATTCGTCGCTCTTGAAGTTTGTTAACCAGCCAAACCCGAATCGCAGTGGTCCACCAGCTTCACGCGGCTCCCTGATGTGTTGGTGAAATCCCTGCAAAGATGCGATTGCGAATTGTTCGGGCGCCATCAGTTGCGCTTCACGCATGATCTGTCGTTTGTTCGCGCCGTAGCCATGCAGCGCGATCAACAGAGGCGCGGGCGCGATCGGGGCCGGTCGCAAATCGTAGTAGAGGTTTACGCGTGCCTGTAAAATACGGTCGACTTGTGTGTCCACAGATTACGCAGATTACACCGATTTCTAGAATCTGTGTATCGATGCTACGATGGCTGAAACTCTACTCAGCGAGGTGTAGTGATGAAATTTCCGGGTGGATTCAACATTCAGCAGATGATGAAGCAAGCGCAGGTAATGCAGGAAAAGATGCAGAAAGAGATGGAAGAACTGCGCGTTGAAGCTTCAGCAGGTGGCGGCGTGGTAACCGTGGAGATGAAAGGCAATCATGAAATCGTGGCATTAAAGATCGATCCTGAAGCGGTTAAAGACGGCGACGTCGAGATGCTTCAGGACATGATTCTGGCCGCGGCTAACGAAGCCAACAGGAAAGTTGACGAAGCGATGAAGGGCAAGCTGGGCGGAATGTTGCCACCGGGTTTGGGCGGCTTGTTCGGATAGTGAATTCACGATGCTAGAGTACGCCGAACCAGTCACCAGACTCATCGATGAACTGAAACGACTGCCGAGTATCGGGCACAAGTCGGCTCAGCGACTTGCGTTTCACATCATGCGCGCGCCTGAAGCTGACCTCGAGCGTTTGATTGCTGCACTACGGGAAGTTAAACAAAGAATCGTCCTCTGTTCGATCTGTAATAACCTCACTGAAGTCGATCCATGTCGCTTCTGCGCTTCACCGACGCGAGATCATTCCGTGATTTGCGTGGTGGAGGAACCGCACAGCCTTGTGGCCGTGGAAAAGACGCGCAGCTTCAAGGGCGTTTATCATGTGCTGCACGGTAGTCTCTCGCCGATTCGTCACATTGGACCAAGTGAATTGCAACTGGCCAATCTGCTACCACGGTTGAAACCGGAAAACAATGACGGCGTGATGGTGACGGAAGTGATACTCGCGACGAATCCGACTACCGAAGGCGAAGCGACTGCGAACTACATCAGTCGCTTATTAAAGCCACTCGGTTTAAGAGTCACAAGAATCGCGATGGGAATGCCGGTGGGAAGTGACCTCGAATATGTTGACGAGGTCACAATGGACAAAGCGCTCGCAAATCGACATGAAATATAAGTCACAGATGAACACGGATTTACACTGATCAGAAATAAAATCCGTGTAATCTGTGGCTTAAAATCTTTCTAGAACCGGACGTGCTCCGGGGCGACACCTTTCTTACATTCAGGACAATCCCCATCGTCATACATCTTCACGTCAAACTCGATCAGCGATTTCACCGGCACGCCTTCAACTTCATCAGGCGCTTGAGCGAAACGCACGATCGCACCGCAGCCAATTATCCTCGCTCCTAACGACTTCACCAGGTCCACGGTTTCCACAATCGCATGGCCACTGCGGATGATGTCGTCGACCATGATGCAAGGATTCACTTCGCCCTGGTTCACGTACTGCCGAAACATGCGCTCGCCCTTTTCCTGTTCGGCCCAGTAGATCTGTTCGGCGTTGAGCGCATCGCGGACACCAAAGGCGACCGGGATTCCACCCGAGCTCGGACTGATGACGGCGACTTTTGGCAGCTGGCTGGAAATATCCTTTTCAAGCCGAAACTTTCGGCTCAGCGCCACTGCCAGCACGCGCGCCGTGTCGTAATAACGAAAGGCCAGCGGCATCTGAAAATAGTGGGGAGAGTGCTTTCCGTTTGGATAAACAAAGTGGCCTTCACGAAACGCTCCGGTGCGCGTCAGGATCTGCATCACTGCATCTTGGGAAGGAATAAGCTCGACCATGCGTTTCTCCTAATTTTTTGGTGCGCAGCATACATCAAATCACTCAGTTTTCGCAGCACGCTCGACGTAGCGTCGCTGATCGCTCGGTAAACCTTCAGGTAACGAGTCGAGCGAGAACCACTCCGCACGCTCAACTTCTATCGTGAGTGGTTTCACCGCGCCATTCGCGCGAGCGCGAAACAGTACTTCCACCTGTTTTGGTTTTGAGAACGATCGCGCCGCGTATACTTCCACGTCTTCAACCTCCAACCCGATCTCCTCTCGCAACTCTCGCCGCAACGCATCGATCGGTTGTTCGCCTCGTTCGAGGAAACCGCCAGGTAATCCCCAGCCGCTGCCGGCGCGAAACCGGTGCTTGAGAAGCAGAACCTGTCCCTGATCGTTGAAAATTACGGCTCCCGCAGTGACTGTGAAACGGGTGTGCGTGAGGCGCATGCTCCAGCGACGCATCCGTAGCGGTAGTGAACGCCAGATTCTGGTGATGAGATTCGGGAAAACGGCCACAGATAAACACTAATAACACGGATCGTGTACAATGCGCCCAACCATGTCGGCAACTGAAACCATCGCCGTCCCAAAGCGCATTACAAACGCGCAGACCGTTTGTAATGAGAAAAACGAAAAGGGAAAACCCTGTTGGGGTCATTTGAAGCAGTTGCGAACCGCAGGCGAAGCCGCTGAGATTCATCTGCGCGGTGACGACGTTCTTTTTAAGTGCCAGACGTGCGGCACGCTTTACATGGGGCCGCCCCTCGGACACGTCCGCGATCCCTATAAACAGAGCCGGTTTGTTGAAGCAGAATTACAGGCGTTACTTCAGGCTGCGGGTGGAACGCTACCGGTCATCAAAAAGGATGAGCGCGGCGTTTATGTCATGGTTGAAACTGCGGCCGGCGATCATGGCCATGCCGCAAAACCTGCTCCAGCTGCAAAAACTGCCGCACCGGCAGCGCCAAAAGCAGCGGCGCCTGCGGCAGCGAAACCCGCTGCTCCCGCAGCGCCCAAACCTGCGGGCGAACACAAAGCCGGCGCACAGCCGAATAGACAACTGTTCCGTCGCTCGACATATGCCGGAGTAAAAGATACTGGACCAGTAGCCGGCGAGACTTTCGAACAAAAGGTAGCGAGACTCAAAGCACTTTCTGCCGGCGCCAAACAACGTGCTGAAGAGGGCGGCGGTGAACCGGCGCCTGCGGCCGCAGCGCCGGAAGCAACTGAGGTTCTGACGTCACTCGCACCTGACCAGGAAGTGCCGGCACCCGCTGCTGCACCTGCTGCTCCGACTGCGTCTTCCGCACCGGCACATAAACCGACCGGCAATGCCGATCGCTCCCTGATGAAGCGATCAACTTACTGCGGAGTGGTAGACACCGGTCCGGTTCCAGGCGAAACATTCCAACAAAAGGTCGCTCGCCTCGCTGCAGTCTCGGCAGCCGCAAAACAACGCTCCGAGGGCGGCTAGCGCCACAAAGAAGCACAAGAAAGCTAGCCACAAAAAGGCACAAAAAGCACAAAAAGATTTTAGAAGGGCCGGTTCTTCTAAACTAGATTTCCTCTTTATGTGCTTTTTGTGCCTTTTTGTGGCTAGGCTTCGATGAGTTCGTGGCTCAGGTATTGTACGAGGACCCGTTCCAGTTCGCCGCTCTTAACAGGTTTCGAAATGTAATCGTCCATTCCCGCAGCGAGACACTTTTCACGATCTCCTTCGAGCGCGTTGGCGGTCATAGCAACGATCGGCGTGCGACGAAACGCGCCTTCACGACGTCGAATCTCCGCTGTGGCTTCATAACCATCCATCTCCGGCATCTGGCAATCCATCAGGACAAGATCGTAAGGGATACGCTTCAACGCTTCCAGCACCTCGCGTCCGTTCGCGACTGCATCGGTACGAACCCCAAGCTTCTGCAACTGGCGCACTGCCACCTTCTGATTCACAATGTTGTCTTCAGCCAGCAGAATTCGCTTCTGGCTCATCATTTCTTTCATGATGTTATTGTCTACAACAGACTCGCTGGACGCGGGGCGAATATTTGCTCGGGAATGGCCCATAACAGTCATCAAACAATCCTGCAACTGAGTTTGCCGGATCGGTTTTGCAAGATACGCCGCAACTCCCAATTCGCTCGCCTTTGTGCTGTGGTGTCGATCTCCGAATGAAGTGAGCATCACTAACGGCATACTTGCAGAATTCGGATCGGACTTGATGATGCGTGCGAGTTCGAGTCCGTCCATACCAGGCATCATCAGATCGAGAATAGCCAGATCGTACTGCCGGCCCGTTGACGCCGCTTCACGCAAAAGTTCAAGCGCTTTCTCACCGGAGTCACAATCGGTTGGAACCATGTTCCAGCAACGAGTCTGTCCGCAGAGAATGCGACGGTTTGTTTCGTTATCATCAACGATCAGCACACTGAGTTTTTCCAGACTCGCTTTCTCAATGGGCTTTGGCGGAGTCTTTTGCTTTTCAAAAGTTGCAGTGAACCAGAATGTCGATCCATTGCCGGGAACGCTTTCGACGCCGATTTCTCCGCCCATCATCCCAACCAGTTGCCTCGAAATAGAGAGGCCGAGTCCGGTTCCACCATACTTGCGCGTCGTTGAACCATCTGCTTGTGTGAATGCCTGAAACAGATTCTTCTGCGCTTCAGCTTCGATGCCGATGCCTGTATCTTTCACTGAGAATCGGAGAGTGATCGAATCGTTTGTTTCAGACTGTTTTTCAGCTCGAACGATGACCTCGCCCTTTTCAGTAAACTTCACGGCATTTCCAATCAAGTTGGTCAACACCTGTCGCAGACGTCCCTGATCGCCGCGCAAAGCGGTCGGGAAGTTACAATTGACGTGCGCAGCGAGCTCAACCTGCTTCGCTACCGCGCGCTCCGCCAGCAGTTCGACCGCGTCTTCCACGGCGCTGCGCACGTCAAAGTCAAGAATTTCAAAAGAAAGCTTGCCGGCTTCGATCTTCGAGAAATCAAGTATGTCGTTGATGATCGAGAGCAGCGAATCAGCACTCGCGCGAATCGTCTCGGCAAAGTCGCGTTGCTCATGCGAGAGATTTGTGTCGAGCAAGAGACCCGTCATACCGATCACGCCGTTCATCGGAGTACGAATCTCGTGACTCATGTTCGCGAGAAATTCCGATTTCAATCGAGCTGAGTCGAGGGCCGAGTCGCGGGCTTTCTTTAGCTCTTCTTCCATCTCGTGTTCACGAGTAATGTCTCGATTGATTCCAGAGATCGCCAGCGGCCCGCCATTCTCTGCGAAGACGAATTCGCCTTCGCTCAGAATCACCTTCTCAATTCCATCGGGTCGAATGATCCGGTGTCTAATTGGTGCAAACTGATTTTCAATCAGACACTCATCTACATGTTTTCTGACCCGCTCAAGATCGTCTGGATGAACTTGCTCCATGTACGTTTCGAACGACATGACTTTCTCGCCGGGTTGTAGACCATAGATCTCCCACAAATTGTCAGACCACTCCGCCCTGGTCGTATGCAGGTCATAATAAAAACTTCCGACACGCGCTATTCGCTGGGCCTCGCGCAATTGCGCATCAGCCAACTTCCTTTCCTGATTTTCCTGTTCAAGATTCCCTTTCGCGCTCTTCAAATCTTGTGTGGCTCTTCGCAACTTGAAAATGATCAACCCGAGAACAGCGACTGACAGCAGGTAGAGAATGAAGCGAAAGAAATTGGATGACCGAACTGCGGCTTCGTACTGTGAAGCCTGAAGGTTATAGAGTTTCTCGGCGTGAGGCGATGTTGGAACGTCGATCAATTCCTTCAACAAACGATCGACAACTCGCTGCTGATCCAGAATAGACCTGGCGTGATTGAGAATTATTCTCAGCTCCCCGTTATCCGCCGACTTCCGCGCTACAACAATTTGACTAAGAGAGTTCAGCTGGTTCCGAATCTGCTCGTCGAGATCGGCGCTGGGCGATAGGCAGTAACGCAAAACGTCCCTCGTGAACTCGTCCAGTCGCAATGAAAGGTCACTGTCACTGGGACCCAGGTGTTGCCTGAAGTTCCTGGTCGCTACCGGAAAATATCGCTGCGAGTTATTTAGTATTGCATTGTGAGATTTGAATTTCTGAATCAATTGGTCTTCGCGCTTGAGTTCTTCTCCAAAAAGCTCCCATTCTGTACGCATTTCAAGCGCACCTGCTTTATCGATATAACGAGGAGGAGTTTCGACACTGGCATAGAGTTTCTGGACTCGCGCGAGCTCCACATTCAGCGGATCGTAAGAATTAAAGAGACGATAGCGCGTGCGCAGAATAGCCTGGTCCAGGCTGGCGTCCGACTCTTTGAGCTGAAGCACACCTGCCCGGTAACGATTGTGCTCTTCGCCATCGACCGACTGTGCCTTGACGATCAAAAATGCGAAGAGTGCCAACAGTGCGGCAACCAACAGGATTCTCATGAGTCCGGCCCTGGTCATAAAGCCTTGCCTTTGTACTCCCCTGACAAACTCTTCAGAAATTTGACGATCGCATCTGTTTCCGGCTGGGTCAGCGTACGACCAAGCTGGTAAAGACTCATGATTTGTACGGCTTCTTCCAAAGTTGCCGCTGAACCATCGTGAAAGTAAGGCGCGGTTAGCGCCACATTTCGCAGGCTGGGAACCTTGAACACATACTTATCACCTTCATTCTTCGTCACGTTGTAGCGCCCGTAGTCTGCCTTTGTGACGTTTCCGCGTTTCGCGAAGTAGTCGTTCATCACGCCAAACTTCTCAAACAGATTGCCGCCAACGCCGGTGCCCTGGTGGCAACTGGCACAACCGTAGTCTTTGAACAAACGGTAACCCTCAAGCTCTTCGGCACTGAGCGCGTCATGCTCACCGTGCAGGTATCGATCGACGGGAGAGTTTGGTGTGATTAGTGAACGTTCAAAGGTGGCAATCGCATCGCGCACATTTGCACTCTGGATACCGTCGCTATAGATGGCGGCGAAGCTGTTGCTGTACGCCGTCGACGCACGCAGCTTCTGCAGTGCCTCCGGCCAACTTGAACCCATCTCGCTCGGATTGTTTATTGGTCCATTGACCTGGTCCTCGAGAGTGACCGCGCGTCCGTCCCAAAATTGCACGAAGTTTAAGCTGGCGTTGAAGACTGTCGGCGAGTTGATGTCGCCTCGCTTGCCGTCAATGCCGACGGAATGGACCAATTGATCGGTGCCGCCGCCGGTTAACGAATGACAAGCAGAGCACGAGACCTTGTTGCCGTGTGAAAGGATTGGATCGTGGAAGAGTTGTTCGCCTAAAGCGACTTTTGCAGGATCAAGGTTCGCGTCAAGAGAAAGCGGCGTGATTGGCTCCTCGGTAGCAGCGGCTGCCACAGCCTTGTGAGTGCCTATTGTGGATGATGAACGGGAGTCCTGCTTATGCCACCAGCCAATGGCAACGACGACCAGGACAACGACTATTAAAAGGTGTAACGACTGTTTCATGGCGGCGAGCCTAAGAAGGGCAAAATGGACTAAGGGAGGGACTGGCGGTGAGGACTTAAACCCCACGCACTTGGCGCGGAGCCACAAAAGTGGCCCGGCGAATGACAGCTAGCAATTTTTTAGCCACGGATTTACACGGATTCTCATACCGATCCAAACAGATAAAATCCGTAAATAGATCCGTGTTGATCCGTGGCTAATTAATCGTAGCTTTCTGTGACCGTGAGACCTTCGCGGGCGAGTTTCCAATCGAGCACTTCAGCGCCTTCTTCCGCAGCAAGTGCTGCTTCGACGTCAGCCCGTCTTCCCGCAGCACACAGGAACGCAATACAGCCGCCGCCGCCGGCGCCACAAACCTTCGCGGCCTCGGCGCCGTTAGCCAATGCTTTTTCGACCAGCATGTCCATTTGTGGCGTGGTGATGGTTGGAGCTAGACGTTTGCGATTTGGATAGGCCTGCTTCATGGTGGCGGCAACCCTGCCCCAATCGTCTGCGAGGAGCGCCTCACGCATGTTTCGCGCGGAGTCACGAATGCCTTCAAACAGTTCAAACAACTCCGGATCGCCGTCGATGTGCCGTTTGTAAACTTCCCAGTTGTTGATTCCTGAAAGACGTGGTTCACCCGTGTAACAAATGGCGATGCGCCGTTCAAGTTCATCGACATTTATATCGAGGGCTTCTCGTTCGATTCCATCCGGACGGAAGTGCACACATGAAACCGATCCGAAAAGCGGTGGATAGTAATCCTGAAAACCAGCCGGCACCTTGATTACAGTCGATTCAACGTTTGCGGCTATCGTGACGAATTTCTTTTCGTCGTAACGGTTCCCGACCAGCCGGTTCAACGCACCGATACACGCAATCGCGAGCGCCGATGAACCTCCCAGACCAGCACCTGCCGGCACACTACTTTCAGCAACAAGATGAAAACCTGTTGTCGGTTTGAAGAAGTGAACCAGTTTTGAGACGAGTTCCAAACGCTCTTCCTGAAGCAGATCTTCCAGTGCCGACAAATGCGTTTCAAATGAAACTTTTCGATCGCGTGATTCAAGAACGATGCGACCGTCGTCACGCGTCTCGATTCGACAACGAGCATGAAGTGAAAGGGCAAAATTGACTGTGGTGGCGCCTGGATGAAAAAGATAGAGCGGCCAGATGTCGATAGTGCCGCCCGCTAGGTCGACACGAGGAGGTGCGGTTGATTCAATTATCATTTTTCAAACTATATTATCTGGTTTTCACGATCTTTATGCTTGGTACTTAGTGCTTTGTTTACAATAACAAAGTACCAAGAACCAAGTACAAAGCTCAAAGGTCGTGTCAGTCCCCATCACTCTCTGGCTTCTTATCACCACGTCTTTGGTGTTTGAAGGGAATGTGTTCCTGAAACTCGTGCCGCAGATCCTGTAATTTCTCAGTTGCAGCTTGTTCGAGTTCCTGAAGTCGTTCGGGATCGGCTTTTTCGACCTTAGGTGAAAGCCAGAACCTCTCGATCCAGTAAAACGCGACGATTCCAAGCAGCACGATCACGAGTAAGACTTTACCCAGTCGCTGGAAGTCGCCGATCAGGCCTATTACTGCGCCGCTAAAGAAGTAACCCGCACCTGCGAGTACAAAAACCCACATGAAACAGCTCGCAAATGAAAGCACCAGGAATCGCAGATAAGGCATGCGCCCGACGCCGTAAAACACACACGACGCCCAGCGCAGCCCATAAATGTATTTGGAAAGGAATATTGAGAGTGGTCCAAACTTGGTCGTCAGTCGCTGTAGTCGCGGCTGTGCGGCCCGGTAAAAACGAAACTGTTTGACGCCTTCACAGAACCCACGTCCCGCGAAATACGCGATATTGTCGCTCAGGCAGCCGCCAATCGTGCCCCACAGCAAGACCCGCGCGAAGCTGTATTCACCAAAAAAGGCGCTGTGAGCAAGCACACCCGCCAAAAGGAGTGTGATGTCTCCCTCCAACATGACGAGAATGAAAACTGCGTAAAGCCCGTACTGAAAGAGTAAATCGTTGACGAGGTCGAGGTGCATGAAAAACCCGGGACTTACTCCGAATATGAAAGCCTGGTAACAAGATCATCAGCCGTTGACGGCTGACAGCATAAACTGGAGGGCTTGCTGTTGACTACTCTTCTGTTTCTTCCTCTTGGGGAGGCTTCACTACTAACACCGGGCACGAAGCATGTCGAACCACCGATTCGGCGGTGGAACCGAAGATGATCCGTCCTAAACCTGTGCGCCCGTGTGACGAAATCACGATCAAATCTACATCACGTTCTTTGGCCACGCGAACAATCTCGGACGCGGCCTCGCCGTGAACGACCAGTTCTTCCACGTCGATTCCGGCGCATTCGTCGCATTCAGCGAGCTTGGGTAATTCACGTTCGGCTGAATCTTCGAGCTGTTCGGTGATATCCGCCATTGGCAGTGGTTCGGTCATACCCGAATAACCGACAGTCGGCACAATCGGTTCGATTACGTTGATGCAGATGATCGAAGCTCCAAAAGTACGCGCCAGCGATGCGGCGTATGAGAGAGCGTAGTTGCCGCACTCGCTGAAATCGGTCGGTAGAAGTATGGAGCGAATCTGCATCGAAACCGTCCTTATAGGTCTTATGGGTCCTATAGGTCCTACATTTCTTTTCGATTCTACTCCCTGAACCGTCTGTTTGACAGCCCCTGAACCCTCGACTATTCTTCGTGCACGCAACTCTTCCGCCTGGACCAAACTTGTTGCCATGACGACTCCGCGAACAAATTACATCGGGATCAACATATCCGGCACTCAAGTGCGGGCAGCACTGGTGGATCAGGATGGAGCGCTGATTGATACGAAAGTGGCGCAAGTTGCGCCCAAAGAACTGATCTCGCAACTTGCGGGAATGATCGAGCAATTGCGATCAAAAGGCTCAATCGCTGCGATCGGCGTCGCTATTCCCGGTCTGGTTAACAGGCAAACGGATCGCGTAATTGCTCCACGAGATCTCCCGCCAACTATCGTTGAGGATCTTCATGGCGAGTTGACTCGCGCCTCCGGCTTACGAGTTGAACTCGAAAACGATGCAAACGCTGCGGCTTATGGAGAGTACAAGGTCGGCGCGGGTCGCGGTGCACGCAACATGTTCTACATGATGATCGGAAACGGCATTGGCGGCGCGATCATCCTCGACGGAAAACTCTGGACCGGTGCTTCAGGCTTCGCCGGTGAAGTTGGCCACATCACGATCGATACTGAAGGGCTTGAATGTGTTTGTGGTAACACGGGCTGCTTGGAGACCGTCGCATCAGCGCCGAGTATTGTTCGACGTGCGCATGAGCGGCTCATTCGCGATTCGACCTCGTCTTTATCGCGACTCGCACTCAACAAAACATTTACAGCTGAAGATGTTGCTCACCAGGCAAACGAGGGCGACGATTTCGCCCACATGATGATCGAACGCACCGGCAAATACATCGGCACGGGCGTCGCAAGTGTGATCAATCTACTAAACATTGAATTAGTCGTGCTTGGCGGCGGCGTTATGGACGCCGGTTCACTCATCCTCAATCCAATCATTCAGGAAGTAAAACGAAGAGCATTTCAGCCCTGTTTTGAAGCAACAGAGATCGTCGCCGCTAAACTCGGCCTCGACGGAGCGCCCATCGGCGCCGCATTACTCGCCCGCGACGCAGCCACAGATCAATAGCCACAAAAAGGCACATAAGTCACAAAATTTAATTTTGTGCTTTTTGTGCTTCTTTGTGGCTAACTCTTTATTTATGCTTTTTTGTGGCCCAATTTGAAATTCCCTTTCCATTTGGTAAAGTACCGCGTTATTCGCAAGACAACATTTTGATTGATCGAAAGGTTGGTGGGGCTGAGTAGCGCCCGACTCGCTTAACTGCGGCGATGCCACAGATCTTCCATCACAGCACTAACGCGCTGGCGAAAATCACGATTTATGGCGCCGTCTTCATAATTGTTGCGTTGTTGTGGGTAGCCGTTGAACTAAATCGTTCCTCATGGAACACCGGTCAATGGG
>DASYSD010000002.1:0-71005 GCA_036003745.1 Pyrinomonadaceae bacterium | reverse complement strand
AGCAGTCTCATGTCAAAGAGCAAAACAGCAATAGAGCAAACGCAGACGCTGCGGCGTCGTGGTCAGAGTGTGCCTAAAAATCTCTTGACAGCGGAGACCGCTTCATAGATGGGCTGAAATTAGCCAACGCCTTCGGCGTTTTTTCAAACTGAGCACTGCCCTACACTGCTTCTGATTGTGAGGTGAAGTGAAACTCTTTCACCTTCAATGCCGGTAGCAGAGAAGCGCTTCCACCCTGGCCTTCAGAGTTGCCAACTCGTTCCGGTTTGCCAATCATATCGACGTTGCCTGGCGCCAGTAGTTCCATCAGGCTTTGATTGAAACGGAAATTCTTGACCGGATACTGAATCTTGCCTTTCTCGATATACCAGATCCCGTCGCGCGTCAGACCAGTTTGTAACGCGGTTCGCGGATCGACACCACGGATATACCAGAAGCGACCCAGCAATAAACCGCGATCCATCGATTTGATCATGTCTGCCACTGAGACCGGAGGTTGTGAGCTTTCCATGATGCTGTTTACTGGTCCAGGTGTGGGTTCTTTGCCTTTTTGTTTGGCCCAGAAACGCGAGTAAACCAGATTTTCGAGCACACCATTGCGCACGAGAGTGATCCGCTGCGCCGGCAGTCCCGCTTGTGCTGATTGCGAGCCGGGTAATTCCGGATGCCACGGATCGCTATAGACGTTAATCCGCTCGTCGAAAATCTTTTGACCGACTTTTGTTTTTCCACCAGGCAAAGAAAATGGACTGCGACCCTCTTCAGCACTCCTCGCGTCAAAACTGAATGCAAAGAAACTAAGCAAATCGGCCACGGCCTGCGGTTCGAGGATCACTGGATACACACTCGCGTCGAGAATCCGTGGATTGCGCGCATCGAGGGCTTTGCGAATGGCTTCATTCGCTACACGCGCAGTGTCGAGTTTGCCGACATCAAAATGGTTACGCAGGAAATATCCTGAACTGGTGCCGTCCGGCGTCCGCGCGGTCGTCGCCAGGCTCACCAAACTCGACTGTTCGTAGATGAAGTTTCCATTCTTTGTTGCGGAAGCACCCGCCGATCCGCGTGCCTGGTGAAATCCAGCTCCGATCACCTTGGCTTTCTCGCAAGCGGTAATCACGTTGTTGATTGTTTTGGCGCGAGCAGTGACGGAGATGTTCGAAGTAGCTTCGACGTATCCGTTCACAGGCTTGTACGTTTGTTTGCCGAGCGTCGGCATGTACTCGCGATCAATAGGTGAGATCTGCGCCAGTTGCTCGGCCAACGCTACAGTTGCCTTTAGTGACTCATCGTCAATCTCGTTTGTCGAAGCGGCGCCACGTTTGTTGCCAACCCAGACAGTAACACCGACGCTCACGTTCTCGCGGGCGCCGCTGGTGGTGAAGGCGTTGGAAGCGAAGCGCAGGTGGCCGTAATTTTCACTGCTAACACCTACAATTGCATCATCGGCTTTCACGTAGCTCAGCAGCTTTTCACAGATTGTGCGTGCTTCTTTTTCAGTGAGCAGCATGCAGGATTCTCCTCAGTCACTATCATTTTCTTGCTGTGTTGAGCACATTCACTTGCCGGAAGCGAGCGACCGGACAGCCATGACTGACAGCATTCGATTGACCGGGCTCGCCTTTGCCATCGTTGAAGCTGCCGCCGAGCTCATAAGTTGCCTGACCGCCCAGCCCATCGCAGGAATTCCAGAAGTCTGTGGTTCGCGACTGGTAAGCCACATCACGCAACATCTCGCCGCGTTTTCCGTTCTTGATCTCCCAGAAAACCTGACCGCCAAATTGGAAGTTGTAGCGTTGCTGATCGATTGAGTAGCTGCCGTCGCCGTAGATCAGAATACCTTTCTCGACGCCCGCAATCAGATCGTCAAGGCTTGTATTGTCAGCACCAGGCTGAAGCGAGACGTTTGGCATACGCGGGAACGAAATGCTGCCCCAACTATCGCCATGATTGCATCCGTACGACTTCTTCTGTCCTGTCATCGCCGCCAGATCACGCGTGGTTTGCCAATCGACGAACGTGCCGTCCTTGATCAAGTGCCAGCGCTGACCCGGAACACCTTCATCGTCGTACCCAACCGTAGCCAAACCGGCCGGCTGCGTTCTGTCAGCGACAAAGTTCATGATCTTTGAGGCAAACTGCAACTTGCCGATCTTGTCGGGAGTGAGAAAACTCGTGCCGGCATAGTTGGCTTCCATCCACAGCGAACGATCGAGCTCGGTAGGATGGCCCACTGATTCGTGAATTGTCAGCCACAGATGCGACGGATGCAGAACCAGATCGTGTTTACCAGGTTCAACCGTCTTCGCGCTGAGTTTCATGACGGCTTCTTCGCCGGCCTGTTGTGCTTCACGTTTCCAGTCGTGCCTCTCGATGTACTCGTAACCCATTCCCTGTGGTCCACCGAGCGCGCTGCGCGACTGGAAGTCGCCGTTGGCGCGATTGACCGCCGTGACAGTAAAACTCGGATTTGCACGGATTATGTACTGCTCGATGCGGGAATCATCAGTTGAAGCGTAAAACTTCTGCTCGTTCACAAACCCCATAAATGAATTGACGAAGGTCACGCCTTTGGTCTTCATCGCCGACTCGTTTAGCGACAGCAGAAACTGGATTTTGTCGTCAATCGAGACTTCAAATGGATCTTTTTCAAACGCGCTCTTCCAGGTAGTCACGACTTTTTCGACGGGAACAAGAGCGATGCGCTTACGCTGGTAGACGGAATTCGCTTTAGCGATTTCAACTGCTTGTTGCGTGATACGACGAACGTCTTCGGCCGAGACACTGCGGCTCGAAGCGAAGCCCCAGGTGCCTTTGTAGAGCACGCGTACGCCGAAACCGAAATTCTGACCGCGCGAAACATTTTGTACCTGCTGCTCGCGCGTCGCGATCGATTCGTTGCGATAGCGATTGATGCGAATATCTGCGTAAGTAACGCCGAGTTTACGAGCGGTGTTCAGCGCGACATCGGCAAGCGCATTTTTATCGACACCGTTTGCGGCAGCTTCTTCTTCGGCAACGACGGTCGTAATCCAGGAGGGCAGGGAAGAGACAGAAAGAGCCCCGGCGGCAACCCCGGCCGTCTTCAAAAAGTCACGACGAGAGGTGGACATTGTAACGCCTCGTTCGGATGTTGGAATAAAGGACGGCGAAGATCTAACGCGCTGCGCTGTGAAAAGTCAACGACTTTGATCGCTAGATAACGGTTTTGTGAACGCCGACGTATTACTATTTTTCGACGAACGAAGAGTTCGAATCCCACCAAGGCAGTTGGTGGATTGTTCACGTCCAGCCTGTTCACCTTGCCTCCGCCGCGAAATAACTTTATTGTGCGTATCGATGTACCTCACACCTTATACCAGCCTCACCTGGGCTTATCAGCTTCATTACTATCTTTGAAATCATCGAAAGCGTTTATTCACATCTTCCGAAGTCGAAACTACACTCACACATTTACTATCTGAGATCGCCTCGAATCACGATTATCATCTTCTCAATCATGAAATACTTCCGAATCAAGTTCGCTGTCTGTTTAGTCTTCGACCATCGCACGCCGTCGCCAAAGTGGCTCAAATACTGAAAAGCAATTCTGCTCGAGAACTCGCTCGACTGTTTTCAATTCCGCTATGGGCCAGAGGCTACTTGACGCGCAGCAGTGGGCGCGTGCGCACTTCTGCAGTGCGCTCCTATCTCGAGAAGCAAGCTGCCCATCACGGCTATGCGAACCGAGTTCTGCCGCCCGTTTTTAAGTATCGTGCGCAGGTACCGACGGTTCTCTCAGCGAATCATGCCAGTTTTGATCTGACTCATCATCTAGTGTTCTCGACTAAACGACCTAAAGGCGTGTTTACGTCAACTGTTGGGGCTGCCTTGACGGATTACTGGTTAAGGGTCGCCGCGAAACGAGAGTTTGCGATTGATCAGATCAGCATCGTGCCGGATCACTTGCACCTCATCGTTAGGATCGTTCCAAAAATGAGCATTGAAGATGTGGCGCTTTCGTTGATGAACAATGGACAATACTTCATCGGAAGGGAATATCCTGTGCTGCTTATTGTGAATCGGATGGACCAGTTATGGAATGCCTCTGCATATGTAGGCACGTGCGGTGATTTAACAACAGCTCTAATCATGAAGTGGTTAAGTTCAAATGAATAGTGCGGACTTGAACGATCTACCAACTACCGTTGGTGGGATTCAAAGCTCTTATTTGGATGGCATTTTTGTAGAGAGGACGTGAACAATCCACCGACTTCCGTCGGTGGAATTCAAAACCTCATCATTGCTTCTGAATCCCACCGACGGAAGTCGGTGGATTGTTCACGTCCTCTCTAAAACACTCCAAACCTGCAGTCATTCTAATCCCACCAACGGCAGTTGGTGGATACTTCAAGTCCTAACTCGTTTCATTCATAACCTTTGAGGGAGTAACGTTTGGGCGGGCCACCTAGAATTGCCTGCGCGAGTTTTAATTGGGCCATCATTCGGATCTCGGTTCTTTGAAGCTGCGAAGCCATATTCACTGCACGATCGAAATCACACCACGCGAAGTAGCCGGCGTTCTCAGAGAGTTCGGTGAGGAGCCGACCAAGCGTTCCATTCGACGACATATTCCACTCACCGTCGCGCAGGTACTTCATATCGAAACCATCCAATTTGGCTGCGGCTTCGATGAGTTCATTGAGTTTCGGCATCAGCTCTTCCATTATCGCGAAGCCCCGATCGCTCTTTTCCATGCAGTAAAGCATTGCCAAAAATGCCTTTACCTGAGTACGCTCATTGTCTACCTTCAGTCCTTCACTGAGCTCATTCGCCCGATCGAACAGTTTCAAAGCGGCACTTCTGTCTTTTGAACCCATATGGATCGCAGCTGCCAGCAGATTACTCAGTCGGTCTTTGAGGCGACCCTCCTTTTCGGCCTCTTTCAGGATCCCTTCGAGTTCTCCTTCACTCAGCTTTTTTGATTGCTCAGCGCTCTCAACTTTAATCAGCAATTCTTGTTGCATTTCGGGATTGCTGCTGAGGGCGTTTGCGATTTTCCTGGCACGCTCGAGGTCCCCGGTACTTTTAGCTAATTGGAACGCGCGCCAGTAAATAGAATTTTTTGACGCCGGGTTTCTCTCAGCCAGCGCTAAGATTTCATCATAGTCGCGTGCTTGAATCAGTTCGTCCAACTCTGACTCGACGTTAGGTCCCCACGAACTCTCTGATTCCAGATGTTTAAGCTTGGCGGCCCGCACCGGATCAATCTTTTCCATTTGCGACACGATACCGCCGAGTTGTTGGCAAAAGTAATTTATGTCCCAATCCGAGTTTTCCTTGTCACATTTACTCGCAAGGGCGATTGTCATTAAGGTGTTCATCAACTCGCGAAATGCCATCTCATCTGTGAGCGGTGGCGTTAGTTCGGCCAACCGTCGCGCGAAGTTCATTAACATCCAGTTCTGTTTGAACTTTGTATTCTGCAGTTTGCGAACAGTTTCCTTGTAGAGCGTCACGCCCTGTTCTCTGTGTTTCCGGTGGAGTAACCGAAGGACAGATAAGAGGTTCTCGGAGAATCCTTGATCGAGAGATTTACGCCCCAGCCTGAGCGCGAGATCGGGATTTGCGGCGGCAACCTGTTTAGCGAGTCTAAGCGTCAGCGACCGCTCCTTTTCCACCACATCCTCTGGCGGGTCCTTAAACGACACTTCCGTTGCCTTGAGAAAATCAAAGGCAAACTCAGGATCGTATTTGGCAATTCGGTCGATTGTGTTCTCTCGCAAGTGAAGAAAAACCATTAAGGTGTTGGTTTCTTCCGAGCGATCTTCGGTTTCATAGCGTTGCAATCCTGAGTTGATGTCTTCTCCGACGGCGATGAACAGCGCGCGTGCGCGTTTTTCATCATGCGTCCAAACAGAGGCAGCAATGTTAGAACCAATGCGGGCGCGATTTTCCGGAGACTGTAGTGTGCTGATCTGAGCTGCCAGCGACTCGAGCAGCGCGTAGGCCTTCTCTGTTGACTCAGCGTCGCTGACCTTCGGCTTTAGCTCAGGGGAATTGTTTTGTTGAGCGAGAGAAATTGCAGGTGAGAGGAAAAGCGCCGCGACGAGGAGCAGCGAAAGAAATTGACGACGCTTCATTGAACCTCCAGACATCTGATGCGCGTTTGAGAAGACAAAATGTTAGACGCTTTCATCCTGCTTCTCCTTCCCTGGCCGCAGTCGACCCATCACAATGGAATCAATAAACTGACCATCGCGAAGAGCGTGTTGTCGCAGCGTTCCTTCAACTTCAAATTCGAAACGTTCATAGAGGCGGATCGCTGCCTTGTTGTCGGCATAGACCTCGAGCTCGAGTCGCGTAAGGTTCAGCCAGTTGTCGGCAAAATCAACAATCGCTCGCATCAGTTCTATGCCAACCCCTTTGCCTTGCCACTTTTCATCCACGCAAATACCGATAGCTCCGGCATGTCTGCGGCGAGGCTTGTTTGGAAACGTGTGAACACTAACCATTCCGACGATGCGGCCTTCGATGACTCCGACGAGGTTGTAAACGCTGTCGATGTTTTCAGCCAAACGCTCTCGCCAGTACTCACGTGATGGATACAGGAGTTGTAGCGTACCGGCGTAGACAGCCGAGGCGGTGAATATTTCGTAGAGCGCCTCCGCGTCGTCCGGCTCGGCACGACGAATTATTAGACTTTCGATCGACACAGTTTGTTCCTGCTGACCGCGAGGGCGATGCAGCTATTTAGATGGCGCGGTTCTGCTTCGTTGTAGCATCCACCAGTAAAGCCAGATAATGATCCCGATGAATCCGACTACGCCAAGCCATGGTCCAGGTGTGAAGGTGTCAGACACGATCCCGATCGGCGCATCGTTCGATAAACCGACGATGAGACCAGCATTGATGACCCCCCAGATACTCTCGCCAACTATTAATCCTGACGCGACGAGCGTTCCGAGCCGTTCGGCACGATCAGGATTCGGAGAAGCCTGCGCACGCTTTCCGTACCAATTTGAGATCACGGCGCCAACAACAACCGCGAAGGTCGCGGACATTGGCAGATAAATTCCGATGCCGACGGCGAGCGGCGGTATGCGCAGTTTGTTCAACGCACCGAGAAGCGTGTCCAACAGAATTAGACTAACACCTACAAGTGCGCCGATACCGATCATTTTCCATTCGAGATTGCCGCCGATCACGCCTTTGGCGAGAGCGGAGATCAATGTCGCTTGAGGTGCGGGCAACGGGTTTGGTGCAACGACGCCAATGTTGGCAGCGCCTGCAAAACCATACGCCTTCGCCAGGAGATTAAGCACAAAGGGAATAACCGATGCGCCCGCTGCAACACCGACGATCAACGCGATCTGCTGTCGCATCGGTGAAGCGCCTACGAGCTGTCCGGTTTTCAAATCCTGCAGGTTGTCGTTTGAGATGGTGGCGCAGGCGAAAACGATGGCTGTGATGAAAAGCGCAAATGCAACCAGCGCTGGTTGTGTTGCGGAGGTTGGGGAAACGGCAAGGATGAGCACCGAAGCGCAAAGTACGATCGACAAAATGCCAACACCAGAAATAGGACTGTTGGACGCGCCGATGAGTCCAGCCATGTAACCGCAGATTCCTGCGATCAGAAAACCGCCGAGCAGTACGAACGGAACCGCGATGAGTGTTAACGATATTGCGTTGGGCGCCAGCACGGTGGCTCGTGCGAACGTGAAGGCAAGCCAGGCCGCAACCAACAGACACGCGACGGTAAGACCCAGGATCCATCGCGCCGAAAGATCGCGATCGCGATCGTCTCTTGTTTCTTTTGAGCGAGAGCTTGCGAGTGTACTAACGAGTCCGCCGACAACCGGCTTCGCGAGTCTTGCGAGCGTGTAAATTGCTGCAATCGCAATTGCACCCGCGCCGATGAAGCGGACTTGCGAACGCCAGATCCCAAGAGTATGTGCAGCAAGGTCCACACCTGCTGCCGCTGGTTGCATTGAAGTCAAAATCGGCACTGCGATGGCCCATGCGATGATCAGCCCTGTCAACATTGCCATACCCACTGACAATCCAACGAGATGGCCGGCGCCGACGAGTGCAAGTGAAAAGGCAATGTCATAGCCGCTTGAGGCTGTGGTTCCGAGCCGGAAGAAACCACCCACAGTAGCCGCTGCGATACGTGTCGCGGTTAAGATTGCCAAACCGGCTGACGCGACGGAACCGAGAATCACGGCGATGAGTCCTTCACGGGCTTCGCCGGTTTCGTCCTTGGTCTCACCACGAGTGCCGGAACCGACTTTCAGAACTTCAGCTGCAGCGACTCCCTCCGGGTAAGGCAAATCAGAGTTGGTCACCAGCGCGCGACGCAGAGGGATCGTAAACAACACACCGAGCACGCCGCCGCTCAGACAGATAAGAAACGATTGCCAGAAGGGAAATCCGGTCCACCAGCCGACGATCACAAGCCCCGGCAGCACGAATATTATTGCTGAGAGCGTGCCGGCAGCCGACGCGACCGTTTGAACGATATTGTTCTCGAGGATTGAAGAGTCTTTCACCACGCTCAGGATGGCCATCGAGATGACGGCCGCCGGAATTGATGACGCGAAAGTGAGGCCTACCTTAAGTCCGAGATAGACGTTTGCCGCGGTGAAGAGCGTTGTGATGAGCGCGCCGAGTATCAGGCCGCGTACAGTCAATTCTTTTGGTTTCATAGTACGAAGGTTCCAGAGTTTTCAGGAGATTGTATCTACGCAGGGGTGGCCACAGAGGGCCACCTCTGCGTCGAACTCAAGTCTTTTTTGCGCAAGACCAGATCGACGATTAGTGCGCCAGTTATTTGTTTGTCTCCGACGTTATGGATCCCTTCCGGACAACCGTAACTTTGATAACCGATGGATACTGCCGTGAGTGGTGTACAGCATTGCGTGCCACCACCCCTTTCGACTCGTCATGGTTTCTTCCGCCAGTATTCAGGTTTCGGTCAAAGCGAGGGAAATTGCTGCTCGAAATCTCGATCCGGATTCGATGACCAGCTTCAAAATAATTACTGGTGACCATAGGTTGCAGCGTCGCTTTGTAGACCTTTCCGGATTCCATCCAGACATTTGGCTTATCGTAACCATTGCGATAGCGCATTCGCTGGATGGTTTCGTCAAGATTGTAAGCGCGGCCATCCGGGTAGACGTCGATCAGTTTGACAGTGAAGTCAGTGTCCTTTGCATCCGAAGAAACATAAAGCGTCACTTCGATTGGGCCACTTACTTCGAGACCTTCTCGTAGTGGTTCAGTGGTGTAAACGAGGATGTCCGGTCTCGTCTCGTTCTTGCGTTGATCGTAAGAACCAGCAGTGATTGCGTTTCCTGTGCAGCAGACGTTGCCACCAATAGATGGCACCGGGTTCATCGGGTCGTATTCAAACTTGTCAGGATTGTCAGTTGCCGGAGCTGCATCAGTTAACACACCGTCGCCGTTTAAGGTGTTTGCCTTACCGCCGCTCGATAGAAAGAAATTCAAGGGCTGCGCACCAGCCGGCGGCCAGGTGTCGGACGTTTGCCACTTGTTGATACCCATCGTGTAGTAACGCACGCGCGGCATCTTCTCGAGAATTCTATTGCTATCACCTTTGAGAAAGTGATCAAACCAGGCATAGGTAAGCTCGTCGTAGTTCAAACGCGCGTCGCCAACGCTTCGTTCGCCGACGATTGTGTTTTCGGTGGCGCGCTTAAAAGAGCAGTGAAGTGTGGGTGCGATGACTGCGTACTGCTGATTCGCGATCTCGGGTGAGGCGGTCTTGCGCACGTGATTGAAGGCGGCCAGGTTTGGACCAATCGACACGTCATACCACGACATAAACCAGAATCCGGGAATGTTGATTCTCATGTTGTCGTGCCATAGACCGCCTTTGTACCAGGCCGGATCGTTGGGTTCGCGTTGAATCATTGCTCCGCCCGTGTCTACCGGCATGCGATCCGCGAAAATGCCACGAGGTCCACCTGCAGCTTCCATGATGCCTTTGACAGGAAGGTGACGAAGCGCTTTGTCCCAGTCTACAGGTGGCAACTGCGCTGCGAGATCGAACGCCCTCGAGGCGCGTATCAGATCTTCCTGCGATGTGCCGGCCGAAAACATCGGACGCACCTGATTCTGCTGACCGTAAAGCCAGGCGATAAATAACATCTGGACTGCGCCACCTCTGTACCAGTTGCCTTGTTCAAAGTACGGAGCAACGCGTCCGACGCCGGCGCCGAAGCCTTGCGGGATCATGGTGGTGTAGGCCGGATTACCCTGAGCGGCCACTGCGAGCTGCCATTCTGCCGTTGAGGAACAGCCAATCGTGCCAACCTTACCGTTGGACCACGCTTGTTTCGAAATCCAGTTGAATTCGTCTACGCCATCCGTTAGTGGCGGACCAAGGATGTCGTAATTGCCCTCCGAGAAGAAGCGGCCGCGTTCGTTCATTTCGACAAATGCATAGCCGCGTTTGACTGCGTCGAGTTCGTTTGACAGATCGCGCGGTGCACCGTTCCGAATATCCCAGAAGTTAAAGTTGTAAGGAGTGCGCACGAAGATTGTTGGATACTTCTTTGAGGTGTCTTTGGGGCGATAGACGTCTGTTGCGATTCGTTTACCGTCACGCATGGGGATCATGAGTTTGCGTTCGACGATCGCGATTGATTGGAGCTCATTCTCAATGGCTTTGCGCCGTTCGAGCATCTCCGGCGTGACGGTTGGGCGTCCCTGCGAGTGGACCGTTTCATTACCGGGGATTTGCAGGACGATGACGAAAGCGAGGATCGCGAGAATCAGGGTCAAAAACGTCTTCTTGTGCATGCGCGTAACTCCTGTGTTGTTAACGTTGCGACGGATTGAACTCGACGCCGGCGGCCATCAACTGTCTTGGTGACTATGCACTTTATCCAACAGCGAACGTTCTTTATCACTCTTGAACCCGGCTTTCAATGGTTCATTTACGTCACTCGCTTGATACCAGGCCAGCGTATCACTAATGGTCTCGCGAAGAGGACGAAACTGTAACCCGTCAGCAATCGCTTTGGAAGGATCGATGAACATAAAACCCTTCAGATGTGGAGCGGCCTCCTCCGGCAGCCATAGTGGCATTTCACTCCATGCTGCCACACCTTCCCGCAACAGAAACTCTTCGCTGGCCCAGACAAATCGTGCGTCGCTATTACTCGCGAGCTTACATTCCTCGAGCAGACCCTGCATGGTCAAAGCGTTCGGTCGGCCGTGGACATTGTACGCACCCGCTGCCTCTCGTTCGATCATCCTGATGGTCCATTCCGCGAGATCGCGTGCGTCGATAAACTGTATAAAGCGTCCTGGACGGCCCGGGGCTAACACTTCACCACCGCCTGCGACACGCACAACCCAATAAGTAAAGCGGTCGCTGTAATCATATGGGCCAACGATGAGTCCTGGTCGGAGAATCAATACGCGGCCTGGCATCATTTGTTGAGCTGCCTCCTCGCAAAGTGCCTTTAAACCACCATACAGCGCACCATAAGACGGTTGTCCTTCCGTGCCGATGGCGTTTGCCTGATCCAGCTGTTCGCTCGTCAACGTGCCGAGTGGATAATCCTCAGTGATGTTTGGAACACTGACGTTTGCATAGGCATTTTGACTGGATATAAAGACGTACCTGTTCACGGAATTCGATAAGACCTCTGCCGCCGCTCGAACCGCACGCGGGAGATGGCCGCAGGTATCGACGACCGCATCCCAGCGACGGCCTTTCAGTTTATGAAGGTCTGTATGCCGATCTCCTTCGATCGTTTCGACAGCTGCAGTTTCAAGCGCGTGATTGCCGCGATTAAAGAGCGTAACGTTGTGATTTCGAGCGAGCGCCGATGTAACCAGATGCCGGCCCAGAAATCGTGTGCCGCCGATGATCAATAGCTTCATGATTTGTGAGCACTATCGCTCAAGCCACAAGATCTGAATTCCCCGATCCTCATACGTGCGAAGAGTCACCCGCCTGTTTTGTAACCATTTTTCCGGCTGCGCTGGCAGATAGTGACTTGGATAGACCCAGCCAGAGGCAGCGTCGCCAAGATAGTTCAGCTCATCTGAGCCTCCGTCAAATGGGTAAATGAATGTCATTGCGGGCCCATCATTTGGCTTGAATACGAGTTTTAGCTTATCCGGGTTGTTCTTTGTGGAGACTGCTTGAATAATGCCGGGCGATTTTCCGACCTCTTTCCTGGTGATGAAAGCGGTGTCGACGGTTTCAGTGTTGGGATGACTGAGCCATCGAAAGGGAATTCGATCAAGCTTGACAGTATCAATTCGCTCGCTTTCAAAACTGGCGAGATAACGTCGCGCAATGGGCGGTTTATTGATGAGAGGCTTCAACTCACCAGCCTTGTAGCGCCACCATTGGCCGACAAGGTATGTTCCAAAACTTCTTCTGCCTTTCGGGTCCTTACCGGGTACCCAACTTGTTGTCAGAATATTTACTCTGCCGTAAGCAGTGACGAAGGTTCCAAAGCTTCCGTATTCTTCAACATCGAATGACAACGGCGCTTGGAACGTGCGAAAGTCTGGGTCCGGAAAGATGAAGATGGTCCAGAATTCGACAGCCATTCCGTTGCTGGTGCCATCGTGATTCGCAACTATGAGCTCGGGCTGGTTATCGTTATCCAGGTCGCCCGTTAACACTTCGAAATCAGAAGTCTCACCCAGGAAAGTCTTGCCGGGCCATGTCCCCACGCGCTGACCGTCTCTCTCAACCAGGAAAGTATCCTTATCGTCAGATAAAAGTTTGCAGATACGGATGTTCTTTGGAAGCGCGATGCAATGCCCTTTGTCATAGCCTGCGACGGTCCCCGCCACTGGAGCTTGAGACTTAATCAACTTACTCGTTTGCGCGTGAGTGCTTGAGGCGAGAACGAAGATCAGAGGAAGAGTTACTCGCAACATGGCGGAGGTCAGACACAAGTGGACCGATTAGTTGAGATATTGTACATCGCAACTCAGATCGTACAAGTCGGCAAGAGCTAACGACTATCCCTCGAGACCTCGCACTGTCGTACGACCACCAAATGGATAGCTGAACTCTTCTTCAAAAGATCGCAGCAGATTGTCGTATTCTATGAGATGAGGATCGGGAAGATAAACTTCAACTCTTACTCGCTCGAGCCCAGTGGCTAGGAACCGCTCCTTTCGGTCAACGCAGTTAGAGTCTAGTTCTAATCACGCTCTTGAGAATATAATGCAGGCGTCGAAGCACCTTTTTCTCAGCCGTCAATGACTACGATTAACGAGCTAACTGCCGATAAAGAACTCATTCAGGAGGAAGCCCTCCAGCGTTCTCTTAAAGAACTCGCCGACATCAAGTTTGCACTCGATTCGGCGGCAATTGTCGCGATCACTGACCAGCGCGGCATCATCAATTACGTAAACGACAAGTTTTGCGAGATCTCGAAGTATTCTCGCGAGGAACTGCTCGGTCAGGATCACCGCATCATTAATTCCGGTTACCACTCCAAAGAGTTTATTCGAAACTTGTGGACCACCATCGCGAGCGGACACGTTTGGCACGGCGAAATCAAGAACCGTGCAAAAGACGGAAGCTATTACTGGGTTGATACCACTATCGTTCCGTTTCTCAACACTGAAGGGAAACCGTATCAGTACGTCGCCATTCGAAACGACATCACGGAACGGAAGCGTGGCGAAGAGCGTATCCTTGAACAGGCCGCTCTGTTGGACCAGGCGCAGGATGCGATTCTGGTACGGGATCTGGACCACAATATTCTCTACTGGAACAAGAGTGCAGAACGAATTTATGGTTGGAGCGCCGCTGAAGTCATCGGCCAAAACATCTCTACACTTGGTCTCAAACCGGCGGGTCCTCAATTCGGAGAAGCACAGCAAGCTGTGATGCAGCATGGCGAGTGGAGTGGTGAACTGCGCCAGCAGAGACGCGACGGGACTGAGATCACTGTTAGTAGCCGGTGGACGCTTGTGCGCGACGAACATGAGCGGCCTAAAGCCATTCTGGTTATCAACACCGATATCACCGAGAAGAAGCGAATGGAAACACAGTTTCTGCGCGCTCAGAGGATGGAGTCTATCGGCACACTCGCAGGCGGGATTGCCCACGATTTGAACAATATTTTATCGCCGATTCTGATGTCGATAGACATGCTCGAATTAAAAGCAAGGGATCCGGAGAGTAGGAAGTGGCTCGAGGTGCTGCGGAGCAATGCCGAACGCGGCGGAAGTATGGTCCGGCAGGTGTTGTCCTTTGCAAGGGGCGTGGAAGGTGAACGTGTCCCGCTCCAGCCCAAACACCTCATAAAAGAGATCGTAAAGATTCTCCGCGAAACGTTGCCGAAATCGATCGAGATCAGTTTTCAGATACCAAACGATCTCTGGATGATTTCCGCGGATGCAACCCAGATGCACCAGGTATTGATGAATCTTTGTGTAAACGCGCGCGATGCAATGCCGGAGGGAGGCGCGATTTCAATCAAGGCGGAGAACTCTTTTGTCGATGAGAACTACGCTCGAATGCATATCGATGCCAAGTCGGGAAGGTTTGTGGTGGTTAATGTGTCGGACACCGGACCGGGAATGACGCCGGAGGTGCAGAGCCGAATCTTCGAACCCTTCTTTACGACGAAAGAGATGACGAAGGGCACCGGACTCGGTCTTTCCACGGCTCTCACCATCGTGAAGAGTCATGGTGGCTTCATCAATGTGTATAGCGAACCACACAAGGGCAGTCGGTTCACAATCTACATTCCCGCATTAGATATGCCTGGTGATGCCGAAGATCGGCCGTTGCAAACTAATTTGCCGACCGGAAATGGCGAATTGATTCTCGTCGTGGATGATGAGAATTCCATACGTGAGATAACGCGCGGAACGCTCGAAACGTTTGGGTATAGCGTCGTAACGGCGGCGGATGGAACAGAGGCGCTCGCGATCTATGCTGATCGGAAGAATGAGATCGCGGTGGTGTTGACCGATATGGTGATGCCGTTTATGGATGGTCCAGCGACGATTCGAGCCTTGCACCGCATGAATCCGGAAGTGAAGATCATTGCGGCGAGCGGTCTTGCGGCGAGTCATAAGCCAGGTGAGGGATCGCTCGAAGGCGTGCAGATCTTCTTGAACAAGCCGTACACGGCGGAAAAGCTGTTGACTGCCTTAGCGCAATTGTTGCGCAGATAAGCCGTTGACAGGATTAACAGGATTTTAAAGCAGGATTTACATGATGCATCCTGAAAAATCCGGTCAATCCTGTCTAACCGAACTCCAAACTCTAGATCATCGCGAGTTGCTTGTACTGCCGCAACCGCCTCTGAATCACTTTCTCCGCCTCCACCAACAAACGACTCGCCGTCTCCGGATCGCTCTTCAATAACATCCGGTAACGGCCCTCGGTGTAGATGTAGTCCTTCAACGGTATCTTCGGCTCACCTGAATCCAACTGAAAAGCGCTCTTTCCTTCATCTGCCCGCGTCGGATCAAAGCGATATAGCGGCCAGTGACCCGAATCAACCGCCAGCTTCTGCTGGTGCATTCCCTTCGACATATCGAGTCCATGCGCTATGCAATGTCCATAAGCAATGATCAGCGATGGACCATCGTGCGCTTCGGCCTCCAGAAATGCCTTGACCGTGTGCGTGTCATTTGCGCCCATCGCCACCTGCGCCACATACACATTGCCATAGCGGATCGCACTGATTCCCAGATCTTTCTTGCCGGTCACTTTCCCGCCGGCAGCGAATTTCGCAACCGCTCCGGTTGGAGTCGACTTCGAGGCCTGTCCGCCAGTGTTGGAGTAAACTTCGGTATCCAGCACGAGAATGTTTACGTTTTGTCCACTGGCGAGCACGTGGTCCAAACCACCGTAACCAATGTCGTATGCCCAGCCGTCGCCACCCACAATCCAAACGCTCTTCTTAACTAAGGCATCAGCAACACTCACGAGGTCTCGAGCTTCCTTCCCGACCACATCTTTGAGCTTTGCCTTGAGTGCTGCCACCAGTTCGCGCTGAATCTGCACACCTCCATCATCGGATTGGTTGGTGTTGAGAATACTTTTGCACAGTGCTTCACCGACCTGATCGCGTAGTCGATCCACTAGCTGCGTGGCATAAGCGTGTTGATGGTCCAGAGCCAATCGCATTCCGAGGCCAAACTCGGCGTTGTCTTCGAAAAGAGAATTGCTCCACGCCGGACCACGGCCTTCACGGTTAATCGTGTAAGGGGTAGTCGGTAAATTGCCGCCGTAAATACTCGAGCATCCCGTCGCGTTGGCGATGATGGCGCGATCGCCAAAGAGTTGCGTCAGAAGTTTTATGTACGGAGTCTCGCCACAGCCGGCACAGGCACCGGAGAATTCAAAAAGCGGCTGCAGCAATTGCACATTCTTGACTGAGCCAAATTGCAGCGAGCCATTTCGATTAATCTCCGGCAACTTCAGGAAATAGTCCCAATCGATTCTGCCGCGATCGCGAACCGTCGGTGTCAGCGGAGTCATGTTTAATGCTTTGTGCGAAGGATCGCGTTTATCCTTCGCCGGACATACTTCAACGCAGAGCTGGCAGCCGGTACAGTCTTCTACTGCCACCTGGATCGTGTAACGTTTGTCGGGTAGTTCGCGCCACTTCGCAGGCATGTGTTTGAAACCCGCAGGTGCGCTCGCGAGATCAGTTTCGTCCATTACCTTTGCGCGAATCGACGCATGCGGACAAACCAGCACGCATTTGCCACATTCGATGCAGAGATCCGGTTCCCACAAGGGCACATCCTGCGCGATGTTTCGTTTTTCCCACTGCGCCGTGCCGAGCGGATACGTGCCGTCAATCGGAAAAGCGCTCACCGGTAACTGATCGCCACGCCCCGCGATGATTTCCGCCGTCACTCGCTGCACAAACTCCGGGACCACAGTCGGAACTTTCATCGGCTGCTCAGTGGTATTCGTAACTTCACTCGGAACGATCACCTCAAAGAGATGGTTGAGTGCAGCATCAACGGCAGCAAAGTTTTGCTCAAGCACTGCATCACCGCGCTTGCCGTACGTCTTTCGAATCGACGTCTTGATCTTCTCGACTGCGGTTTCCTTATCGAGTACGCCACTAATCGCAAAGAAGCACGTCTGCATGATCGTGTTGATGTGATTGCCGAGCTGTTTCTCTTTCGCCACTGCGTAAGCGTCGATCGTGTAGACCCTGATCTGCTTGCTAGTGATCTGTTGTTGAACTGAGCCCGGTAACTGGCTCCAAAGATCCTCGGGCGAGTAGGGACTGTTCACCAGCAACGTGGCTCCATCCACCGCCTGAGAAAGTACATCGTGCGAGCTGAGAAACCTGAATTGATGCACGGCAATGAAATTCGCGCGTTGAATCAGGTACGTGCTGCGGATCGGCCTTTTACCGAATCGCAGATGTGAAACAGTCATTGCGCCTGACTTCTTCGAGTCGTAAACGAAATAACCCTGCGCGTAATCCGCTGTCTCTTCGCCAATAATCTTGATCGAATTTTTGTTGGCGCTGACGGTCCCATCCGCGCCCAGACCCCAGAACATCGCACGTACCTGATCGTCCGGTTCGGTGGTGAAATTCGCATCGTAAGTGAGACTGGTGTGGGTCACATCATCATGGATGCCGATGGTGAAGTGGTTCCTGGGCCGCGCTTCCTTTAACTCGTCGAACACCGCTTTGCACATGCCCGGAGTAAATTCTTTTGAGGACAGCCCATACCGGCCGCCAATAACTCTCGGCATCGGAAATGGCACGTCGCCTTCGTTGAGTGCCGTAATCACATCCTGATAAAGCGGTTCACCAATGCTGCCTGGCTCCTTTGTTCGATCGAGCACCGCAATGGCCTTCACGGAAATCGGGAGCGCTCGAATCAGATGTTCCACCGCAAACGGGCGGTAGAGTCGTACTTTCACCAGACCAACTTTTTCACCGCGGGCGCGAAGAGCCTCAACCGTTTCTTCTGCCGCGCCGCAACCTGATCCCATCATTATCAACACGCGATCGGCATCGACAGCCCCGGCATAATCAAAGAGGTGATAATGTCGGCCGGTAACCCGTGCGAACTCGTTCATTGTTTGCTGAACAATCTTTGGAGTTTCGAGATAAAAAGGATTCGCACGCTCGCGCGATTGAAAGAAGACGTCAGGGTTCTGAGCAGTGCCGCGCATCACCGGATGATCCGGCGTCAACGCTCGTGCGCGACACGCCTGCACCAATTCGTCGTCGATCATCGCGCGGATCTGTTCGTCGGAAAGCTTTTCGATCTTCAACACTTCATGTGAAGTTCGAAAACCGTCAAATACATGAAGGAAGGGGACGCGTGAGCGCAAAGTCGCCGCCTGTGCGATGAGCGCAAAGTCCATCGCTTCCTGTACTGAGTCACCGAAGAGCATTGCCCAGCCAGTTGTTCGTGTCGTCATCACGTCGCTGTGATCGCCGAAAATCGAAAGTGCGTGAGTAGCGATAGAACGAGCAGCGATATGAAAGACAGTACTCGTCTGCTCGCCGGCGATCTTGAACATGTTGGGGATCATCAGCAGCAGACCCTGGCTCGAAGTAAACGTTGTAGTTAAAGAACCAGTCTGGAGCGATCCGTGAACGGTGCCGGCCGCCCCGCCTTCCGACTGCATCTCGCGCACGATCGGAGTCATGCCCCAGATATTCTTTTCAGAAGAAGCGGACCAGGCGTCCGAAAACTCACCCATCGAAGACGAGGGCGTGATTGGATAGATAGCGATGACATCGTTTGTCTTGTAAGCGACGTGTGCCGCAGCTTCGTTGCCGTCAATGGTGATCTGTTCGTTGTTCATTTTGGGAAATCTCCACAGCCGCTTATTGTTTTTGGGCAAATCCACCCTTCAAAGTGGCTCTGCAAGTAAGCCGCGGTATCAGGCAATTTCGAGACCGTCAAAAAGAAACTCGCCGCAGAAGGAAACAAGCAACCTGCTGCGGCGAGAAGCACAAACCATTCGGCCTATCTAAGCTGTCAATCTAAAGAGCGCAAGCGCAAGCCACGGGATGTCGAGATACAAATGTGTCTGAACGTTCTGAGCAAGCAAACGTGGTCCCAGGTATTTCAACCTCCTTTCAGGGACATCCAGCCATGGCCTGCGCTGCGCGTTCCTCCTCAATCTGCCTGATCCTGGCACGCAGCCAGTCTTTGACCTTTCGTTCTAACTTCGCGTCGTTATCCTTTGCTTCGAGGTCTTCGATCGTTTCTCCGGCCTCGTCTAGAGGAATGTGATGGCACGGTATGTCGGTGCACTTATGCTCGGAGTCAACGAATTCGATCAGATGGCATTCGTTGCAAGGATGGGCGCGATATGGATACCCATAGTTAATGCAGGTCAGGGAGTCCTGGAAAGTTGATGTCGGCTTCCACGGAGTGCGGACCGAACGACCGTATCCGCCTTGCTCAATGAAACTGAGTTCGTCCTTGAGTAGTTCGAGGATGTCTCGATCGTCTTTAGTCATCTCAACCCTCCATTTCTCCCTTGACCCTGTAAGCAGCAGCGGGCTGCTATGCGGGGGATGAACCTCGGTATCCAACCACCGTCTGGACCGAGCAACAGGTGTGCCTAAAGCACTCGAAGCCAAAAACCTAAGCAAGGGCCGCCGATAGACGCGGATTGTTTACGGATTAGGTGCGGAAACTTTCGCAGAGCCTTGGGCGAAAGTTCTCAGAAGCTCTCACTGCTCGATCTATTGCCCTCAAATTTGCTGCCAATCTACTCATCTTTCAAAGGCATGCTCATTGCAAAATCGCGATTGATCCTCGATCGCCTTTGAAAGAGAGGTCGCCGAGTTGAGTGTAAACAGAATCATCAAATCGCTGATCCTTTGCCTGTCGCTGCTCGCGGCGACGGTGTGGCTGGCTGCCGGCACGTCTTCGCAGACTACCAAGCCAGGGCAGACGAAACCCACCGCCTACAACAAAGAAGACTACGTCGGCAGCGATACGTGCAAAGACTGCCACGAAGATCAATTCAAGGCTTTCTCACACACGTCGCACTCGCAGCTCGTAAAAATCAAAAGCTGGGACAATAAAGTCACCGGCTGCGAGTCGTGCCATGGACCAGGCAAGGCGCACATCGAAGAAGGCGACCCGAAGAAGATCATCTCCTTCAAAAACAAATCATCCAAAGAAATCTCCGAAACTTGCTTGGGTTGTCACGCGGGCAGGGAAGAGCACAACAACTTCCGCCGTGGGGAACACTGGCGCAACGACATCGGTTGCACTGACTGTCACTCCTCACACTCAATGGAGAAGGGACGAAACCTCGCGAGTTCCAACGTATTCATCGCACCGGCAAATGCGCAGAAGCCAGGCTTTTCGATGACGCGCTTGCTGAAGATGAGCGAACCACAGCTCTGCATGAGTTGTCATGGCGAAACCAAACATCAATTCAATCTGCCGTTCCACCATAAGGTACTTGAAGGTGCGATGAAGTGCAGTGATTGTCACAATCCGCACGGCGGTTTTGAGTTGAAGCAGACGCGTTTGGCAACGGGAGCCGATGCTGCATGTCTGAAGTGCCACGTGGATAAGCAAGGGCCATTTGTTTACGAACATGCACCAGTGAAGACTGACGGTTGCATCGCGTGTCACACGCCGCATGGATCTGCAAATCCAAGACTCCTGATCACGAGTCGCGTCGCGCAGCTGTGCTTGACGTGTCACAGTTCGGCTCATGGTGTCGGCGCCGAAGAACCGGCCGGCCCACAGCACAATCTGAACGCGCAGTATGCCAACTGCACAAACTGTCACCTCAAGATTCACGGCTCGCGGACGAGCCCGGTGTTTTTCCGTTGATGATCGGTTAGCTCCGGAGTGGGACCAATGAAACCAAACGTAGACAACCTATTGCGCGTCCTGGGACTGTCGTTGGCTTTCGTGCTGATGCCGTTGTGGACAACCGCTCAACAGCCGTCTCCGAGTCCGAAGAAGTCGGAAGAGGCTCCGACTGAAGCCGGTGAAGCGGCCGGCGAGTATATTGTTACTTCCAGTCTCGAGTTTGGTTATCGCGGCATCCGCCTTGACGGCGACGTCAATAAGTATCGAAGCGACCTGAATTACAAAGCTGGCCCAAGAGTGTTCGACAGCAGCTTCTTGCTGAAGTCGAAAGATGGTGATGGCGGTCTGTTTGATACGTTCCTGATAACGTCGACCGGTTGGGGGGCCGATCCCCAGGGAAATATGCGCGTTAGCGCAGAGAAGGCCAGGTTGTATCGCTTTGACGGCACTTACCGTCGTTTCAAGTATTTTCGTTTTCTGGATAGTTTTGCGAATCCCAACTGGGTTTTTAGTCCAGCAAGCTTCAGCGTTCAGCCGAAAGTGACAACAGGGGAACACGGTTACAACACGCACATTCAGCTAGGTGATTTTGATCTCACATTCCTGCCTAAAAACGAGCGAATTCGATTCAATGTTGGTTATTCGCCGGAACGATACAGTGGCCCGGCGTTCATCAACTATCACGCCGGCGGAAATGAGTTCCAGATCCTTTCGGAATTGCGGTCCCGTGCGAATGATTATCGTGTTGGGGCAGATGGCCGGCTTGGTCCAATTAACTTCTCATTCCTGCAGGGATTCAGAAGGTTCCGCGACGACAGCTCCATCAATCTCGGAACGACTCCAGGTATCAACCTAAATCCAACTGCCGCCAGCCTTGCCACTTTTCATCGTGATGAGCCGGTGCGTGGCAGCGTCAACTACACGCGTTTGAGTCTGCAAACCCTGGTTGCGAAAAAGCTCGACATCACCGGACGCATCATTTACAGCAAAGCAACCTCTGACTCCGACTTTATTGAAGGTTTTACAGGCAGAAACTGGAATCCGCGCATTACTGGCTTTCCACCGAGTCCGCCGGCCGCGACGCCAAACATTCTCAATCTCGGTCAATACACTTTAAATGGCGTCTCGGAACGGCCCAGCACGATCGGAGATCTTGGTTTGACTTATCGTCCGACGGACAAATTCCGGATCTCAAATACTTTCCGCGTCGAAGATTTCGAGATCGACGGCTTTGGCTTATTTGCCGATTTCTTCCGGCTGACACGCGGCACGCGCACTGATTCAATCGCAAACACCAGCCGCGACGTCAACACGCTTACTCAGTACAGAAAAATTCAGAACACGATCGAGGGAGATTATCAGTTCAGTAACCGCTACTCGATTCACCTCGGATATCGTCATGCAAATCGCCGTGTACGCGAGGCGATCAGCGGTTTCAATCTCGGTGGCAACGCTCCTGTGGCGCTCGTCCCGGACGATTTTACGGAGCACAACAACACGAATGCTGTTCTTGGCGGTTTCAAAGCGAGACCATTCAGCAATTGGACCCTGTACTTCGACGCTGAACACGGCACGGCTGACAACGTCTTCTCGCGCATCGGAAATTACGATTACACAAACATTCGCGCCAAGAGCCGTTACAAACCCACGACGAGAGTCTCATTCAACCTGTCGCTGATAACGAAAGATAACGCGAATCCGTCGGAGATTGCGGGCGTTTCATTGCAGGACTTTGGTGTGGGCGTTAAATCGCGGATTTTCACCACTTCACTCGATTGGACTGCGAACACAAGGTTCTATATCAGCACGGGTTACAATTACCACTGGATAAACAGCAAGGCTGTAGTGGAATACTTCTTCAATGGCGTGCAGCATCCACTCGGCAATAGCGTTTACTACCTGCGGAACAACTTTTTCTTCATCGATACCATCGCACAGATAGCTCCTCGCGTGACGCTTTACACGTCGTATCGCATCAACAAAGATACGGGCCAAGGCCATCGGGTAGCTGATCCAACCGGTAATCCGGGCACGTTGATCGCGTCGTATCCGATGAGTTTTCAGTCGCCTGAAGCGCGCCTGGCCGTTAAGCTTCACCAACGGATTGATTGGAATGTCGGGTACCAATATTACAACTATAATGAGAGTGCTCTGGTAGGTCCGCGGCCGCAAAATTATCACGCGCACCTGCCGTACACTTCGTTGCGAGTTTATTTTGGCCGGCGTGAGTAACGCCGCTGAGAATTAGCGATAGGAAAAATCGCGCATTGAAACTCAGACTTCTGTGGTCCACGGCAGCGGTGTTTTTTATTCTGGCATTTGCAGGAAGTAGTGTGCAGACACAACGTCGACGTAGCCCTCCGCCAAGACGGCTTGTAGATTATTCAAAGTTTTCGCACAACATGCATGTGAATGCACAGAAGATCGCATGTGACGGTTGCCACAAGTTTCCCACGAAAAACTGGAAGGAAGTACGCAAGGGCGACGCCGCTTTCCCTGACGTTGCGGAGTTTCCGGAGCACAGCACATGTTTGAACTGTCACCGCGAGCAATTCTTTGCGCGCGAGCGCCCGGCGCCGGCGATCTGTTCGAATTGTCATCTTCAGGCGACGCCGAAAGACCAGACACGTCATCGTTTCCCGTCGCTTGGTGGGGTCGAGACTGCGTTTGCCTCTCAGTTTTCGGTGTTCTTTCCTCATAACAAACACGAGGAAGTAATGGGAAGCGACGCGAAGAGTTGCGCTACCTGTCACCAGACAGATCGACCGCAGGGCAAGTCTGATGACGAATACCTGACGAAGCCGCCTGCAGATCTCGGCGAACGGTTTTGGTTGAAGAAGGGAACGTTTAAGACATTACCATCGACGCACGCCGAATGTTTTGCCTGTCATTCAACTGAGAGTGAGCTGGCGCCGCTGCCTTCAAACTGTAATGCGTGTCATAAGCTCGGCATACCAGTGGCGGAATTTACCGACGCCGACCCAGCCGCAGCAGCGACCATGAAACTCTCAGGCGCGATGTTTTTGCGTGCATGGACCAAAAGAGATTCGGCAGCAACGTTTCGGCACGAGATACATTCGGATCTGGAGTGCACGAAGTGTCATACGATCGCAAAGCTGAACACGCTCAATCCGACTGCAGTTAAGGTCCCGGTGCAGAGTTGTGGTGGCGCCGAAGGTTGTCATATCACGACGACGGCAGATGATGGTGGGATTCTGAATTACGAATTGGACCAGCGTAAGGCCAAGCCAGGTTTTCAATGCACAAAGTGTCACATAAGGTTTGGCACCCAAGCCGTCCCATTGAGTCACGCCCCTCGGAGCATACTGTAGGGGCGGCCCTCGGTGGCCGCCCGCGCGTGGAATACTAACAACCAATGCTTTCACAACCGTCATTTTCGCGAATCCTACTAGCCGCCCTCCTCGGCATTTTGCTCCTCCCCGCCATCTCGCACGCCCAAACAACAGACTTCTCTAAATTCCAACATCGCAACCCAAACCATGCTCGCCTCCCATGTCTCCTGTGCCACCGTCGCGAAAAGAATTCCGCGACGCCACAAATGCCTGGCAAACTGAATCATCTCCCATGCACTGGTTGTCACGAGCGACAATTCTCAGACTCAAGCAACGCCATCTGCACCATCTGTCACACGAACGTTCAATCCGGCGCCTTAAAAGCATTTCCACCGCTGCGCAGTTTCGACATGCGTTTTTCACACGCACGCCATTCCAACATCACTTGCAACGCCTGTCATTCGCGTAACCGTAGCGGCGTGGCGCTTTCCATTCCGGCGCGGACAGCAGCGCACAACGTTTGTTTCACCTGTCACAAACCCGGTGCTCAGGCTAACGGTCAGAACATTTCGTCGTGCGGTACCTGCCATCAGTTGGGCAGTTTCAGACGTAAGTCGGAAGCAGCTCCGGCCTTCCGGGTCGGATTCACTCACGCGCGTCATGATTCAACCGAAGATCTGCGTTGCAATGATTGTCATCGCGTCAGAACCACGGTCTCACAGCGTCTGCAAGTCTCATCGCCCGTGCCACTCAACCATCACGCCCCGGAAGGATCTACGAGTTGCATGACATGTCACGATGGCAAACGAGCGTTTGGGGGAGACGATTTCTCGGTTTGTGTCAGGTGCCACCGCGGCAATACATGGAGATTTTGAACGGGCTTGGACGTGAGAACCCCATTGCGAGAACTTACGCACGCGAACGGCAAAACTTCGCACAAGCAAAACACGAACGCTTTTTTCGCCGTGTTTTTACTGGAGAAATTGGCGGTCGGTAGCGCGGCATACCCGTTGCCGAGTAGCCGCTCTGGAGCGCCACGAACCGCTCCGGGAGGATGAAGGATGTTCAGCCGACTCGCAAAAATTTCGGCAGCCATCGTTGCTGCATTGTTTATCACGTTGGCTTTTTCAAGCCACAAGGTGGTTCCTGCTCAGGAAGGATCCGAAGTTAAATCGAGTGATACCGCTGCGTTTTATAAAGCGAAATGTGTGATGTGCCACGGCGCCACCGCAGAGAAGAAGTTTGACGCCGCACTGCCTGAAGATCAGATGTTGGACGCGATATTGAAGGGCAAGAAGGTGGAGAAACCACCTCACATGCCGGCATACGAGGCAAAGGGTGTCAGTGCCGACGACGCAAAAGCCCTGATTGCCCACATGAAAAAGTTGAAAGAAGCTCCGGCAAACTGACAGCGCTCGTCCACAGATTACACAGGTCCTGTAAATGAATCTGTGTAATCTGTGGTTAATAAACGTGGAGACCAGGGAATGACGGAGGTTAAAACCCGCAGCTTATATCACAACTACATCAGCTTCTTCGGAACGCTAATAGTTATTGCGGCACTAGCGAGCATCCTGCTCCTGTTTCTCATCGAGCTTTCACACACTTCAAATAATCCTTACTTCGGAATTGTAACTTACGTCATTCTGCCCGGTGTTCTCATCACTGGGATCCTGATCATCATCGCGGGAATGCTCTTTGAGAGACGTCGTCGCCGGCGCTCACCATCATCGGATCTCCCGCCGTATCCAAAGATCGATTTCAACGAGGCTCGCCAACGAACTATTGCACTCTCCCTCCTGGCAGTTTCGATCATCTTTATTTTCATGAGTGCGTTCGGGAGCTATCGCGCTTACGAATACACGGAGTCGGTCGAGTTCTGTGGAAAGGCCTGCCACTCTGTCATGAAGCCGGAGTTTGTGGCTTTTCAGGCGACTTCGCACGCGCGTATTCGCTGTGTTGATTGCCACGTGGGCCATGGAGCCGAGTCGTACGCGCGTTCCAAAATGGCAGGGACGCGACAACTCTTTAATCTGACTTTCAGTCGTTACTCAAAACCTATCGAAACGCCCGTTCACAACATGCGGCCCGCGAATGAAACGTGCGAGCAGTGTCATTGGCCGTCAAAGTTTTACGGCTCACAGCTCAAGACGTTCAATCGTTATGCTTATGACGAACAGAACACGCTACGCCAGACGCGCATGCTGATCAACGTCGGTGGGGGCAACGCAGAGGCTGGACCAGTCGCAGGAATTCACTGGCACATGAATCTTGCGAATGAGATTACCTACATCGCTACCGATCGACAGCGGCAGGTGATTCCATGGATTCGCGTCAAGGATCGCGCTGGAAATGTGATTGAGTATTACGATCGTAATCGACCTTTGGACGCGCAACAGATAGCGACAGCGGAGAAGCGCCGGATGGACTGTATCGATTGTCATAACCGGCCGGCGCATACATATCTCCCGCCGGATGCGGCCGTGGACCAGTCGTTCACGTCAGGAGCACTCGACGTATCATTACCATATCTCAAGCGAAAAGCGGTTGAGGTCTTAAGTAAGTCGTACTCAACTGAAGATGAAGCTGTCAGAGCAATAGCGTCTGATCTCGACAGCTTTTACCGGACCAACTACGGCAGCGTCTATCAGGAGAAGGGAAACGCGATTAAAGGGGCTGTGAGCGAAGTGCAGCGTATCTATCGCACGTATTTCTTTCCGGAGATGAAGACGAATTGGGAGACACACCCGAATAACATCGGCCACTTCTACACGTCGGGTTGTTTTCGCTGTCACGATGGTGAGCACGTCAGCAACACGGGGAAGGTTATCTCCAACAACTGTAGCATCTGTCACACCGTCTTATCCGACTCGGCGCGACCGGCCAGCGTGACTAATACGACATCCTTTCAGCACCCTGTCGATCTCGGCGCGCTTGGCGATAAGAAGTGTCAGGAGTGCCATAAGGCAAACGAACCATTTCACCACCCGGTGAACCTCGGCGATATTTCGATGTTTCAGTGCGTCGAGTGCCACCCGAGGAAGCAGTAGCCTTGTAATTGAACAAACCGACTCTCGTAAAAGCCACCAGAATCTCTCGATTCTGCATGAACCAGCGCCAGACGTTGCCGCTGCGTGCGTTCTCTGCGCTCAGCAGGACGATGCCGGCGTTTATTCCAATTACGTCCGTATCGACCCAGCCGGATTTGGGATTGAAGGCATCGACAAATCCGTACTTACCATAAATCTTCTCGCCGTACTTCTCATGCATTGTCCGCAGTGTTCGCGTGGCGAGATCGGGCGTAAACATTAAGGAACCGCCGGCGGCGGAAGGCACGAGCGTGCCGTCGATGTCCGGATCACGTGGTGGACCACCCCAGGCGAGATAGCCCTTCGCACTGTCGGACGCGGTTATTCCCCACATATCTGGTCCAAAAGCAGGAAAGTCGTGCCGGAGGTTTATGCAGAACGCACGATGAGCGAGCGTTGCAGCGACGGAGTTTTGGAAATAGTCGATACGGTCGCCCTTCGTCTCGCGCCGGTTACGAAAATCAACCCACGCATGTGAGTACTGGTGCATGAACAACGGGACACCGATAGTGGTGAAATAGCTGTGAACGTCGTAACGATATCGATCGCGCCACAGCGCATACCACGACTCGGGCGAGATCGGGAATGTCGGCGAGCCAATAGCGAGCAGGTAAAGGATTAGATTTTCACTGTAGGTATCCCAGCGTGAGCGCAAAAATCCTGTTTCGGGTTTCCAGCCATGTGACAAGAGACGTGGATGGCCGTTGAGCATCCAGCGGAAATCGACGCGCTGATAGATCCTGCCTCCTAGTCGCACAATCTCCGGATCGTCGCGAAAGCATTGTCGTACCGTAAGTACGCCTGCCAAAAGCAGAGCCGTGTCGATCGAAGACACCTCGCTGTTCCAGCGCCGCTCACCAGTCTTCGAGTCGAGCCAGTGATAGAACCAGCCGCGTTGCTGGTAAGCGCGGGCATCAAAAAAGCGCAACGTGTTGCGTGCACGTTCTCGTGCCTGGCTCTTTTCGATCCAGTTTCTATTGGCTGCTATGCAGAGTGATGTCAAACCAAACCCGGTGGCTGCGATACTGGCGACGTTCTGATGATTGGCATCCAACGGCTTGCCATCCATGCGCGCACGATCAGGCACGAGCCCAGTGTTTGGATCAGCCTGTTCCCAGAAGTAATGAAACGAGCGCTTCTGAAGATCCTCGAGAAATGCGTCATGCTGCGCCGCAAAACCGCACGGCAAAAACAAAATCAGCCACAAAAAGCTACATAAAGCGCAAAAAAGATGTTTTGTGACTCTTGTGCCTTTTTGTGGGCTAGAGAACATTTATTAGTTTGCCGTTATTTCAAATTTCGCCTCAAGGACGTCGACTGAGTTGGCGCCGACCATCACGCGAATTTCGCCGGGTTCGACGACGTAGCGCATCTCCCGATTCCAGAAACCAAGATGTTCCGGACCCAACACAAACTCAACTTTTCGTTTCTCACCGGGCTGCAAAGAAACGCGCTGAAAACCTTTTAGCTCTTTGACCGGCCGACTCATCGTCGCTACAGGATCGCGGATATAGAGTTGGACCACTTCATCACCGGCTCGACGCCCTGTATTTTCAACGTCGGCAGTCACAGTTAGCTTTCCATTCGGAGCAATGCGTGGCGCACTCAATTGCAGGTTTGAGATCTTGAAAGTGGTATAGCTGAGACCGTAGCCAAAGGGAAAAAGCGGTGTCCAGGGGAGGTCGTAGTATTTCGACGTATACCTGTTTTCAGCCTCCGGTGGTCGGCCTGTGTTCATGTGATTGTAATAGATCGGGACCTGGCCAACGGCGCGCGGGAAAGTTACCGGTAGCTTTGCGCCGGGATTCACATCGCCAAACAGAATATCGGCAATGGCATTGCCCGATTCGGTGCCACCCATCCACGACTCGAGGATCGCCGGAGCGTTGTTTACAATCCATCCAACTGAAAGCGGGCGGCCATTAACAAGTACCACAATAGTTGGTTTTCCTGTTGCATGAATTGCCTGGACCAGTTCCATCTGACGTCCCGGCAGATCAAGCGAGGCTCGTGAAGCGGCTTCACCAACCATATCGTGCGTCTCGCCCACGAAGACAACTGCAACATCTGCCTGCTTTGCAATATTAATCGCCTGCTGAAAACCAGCAGTCGAATCATCTTTGACTTCGCAGCCTTTTGCGTAAAGCACCATTGTTTGAGGTGAGACCTTCGCTTTGATGCCGGCCAGCGGCGTGACCGTGTTTTCTTCTTTTCCGTCGCCGGCCCACCAGCCCAGTGGTGCGCGCCGATCATCGGCGAGGGGACCAATCACGGCAATCGATCCGAGATTCTTGTTCAACGGCAAGGTCTCGCGCTCGTTTTTCAAAAGCACCATCGAGCGACCGGCAATCTCGCGAGCCAGTCGAATACTCTCGGGACGCAGCAACGCATTTGCTTCGCGCGCCTCGTCGGTGTATGGACGATCGAAGAGTCCGAGCCGAAACTTGATCCGCAGTACACGTCGCACTGCCTCATCAATCGTCGCCTGTGAGATTTTGTTTTGCTTGAGAAGCTGTGGGCCAAACTGGTTATAACTGCGACTCACCATCTCCATTTCAACACCGGCATTAAGCGCCAGCGCGGCCGCTTGCTCCTCATTTCCTGCGACCCCGTGGTTGATGAGTTCCTTGACGGCCGTGTAATCACTGACGACGAAACCATCAAACTTCCATTCCTGTCGTAAAACTTTTGTGAGCGTGAAAGCATTTGCAGTCGCAGGCACACCGTTGATCGCATTGAAAGAGCTCATGAGCGTTCCAACCCCGGCGTCTACCGCTGCTTTGAAAGGCGGAAAATAGATCTCACGCAGCGTGTTCTCGGAGAGATCAGTGGTGTTGTATTCACGGCCTCCTTCAGCATCGCCGTAAGCGACCCAGTGTTTTGCACAGGCGAGCACCTTGTCGGGTGCGCCGTAATCATTGCCTTGAAATCCACGCACGCGGGCGCGCGCGAAAGCTGCACCAAGAAATGGATCTTCGCCTGCGCCTTCCGTTATCCGACCCCAACGCGGATCGCGTGCGATGTCGACCATCGGCGCAAACGTCCAACGCAGTCCGACATTGTTCGCTTCTTGTGCTGCGACAGCAGCAGAACGTTCGGCTAACGCCGGATCCCAACTGCTTGCTTCGCCCAGTGGAATCGGAAAAATCGTTCGATATCCGTGAATGACGTCAAAGCCAAAAAGAACCGGTATCTTCAAACGCGATTCATTCATCGCGACTCGCTGCACCTGGTTGGTGCGCTGAGCGCCACGAACATTTAGTGTTGAACCAAGCAGCCCTTTGCGAATCAGGTCGAGCTGTTCGGGGCGAAAGTTGCCAGCGCCTTCGCCGTCGAGCTGCTGAAGCTGGCCCAGTTTTTCTTCGAGTGTCATTCGAGCGAGCAAAGCATTAACTCGCTGTTCGACGTTTGGAGGCCGTTGTGAATGAGTTGTAGAACCGGAGAAGAGAACAAAGCTTAGGATCAGTAGAACGAGAGCGAGTTTAAGGTATCGTGTCATGATCGGGATGTTTTCTCCCGCAAAGGCGCAAAGACGCAAAGTCTGATTCAGTTATCCTTTGCGCCTTTGCGGGAGAAATATTCTTTAGAAGTTGAACCGCGCCTGGAATTCTACTACACGTCCCGCCAGAGCGTTTCGAGCCCTGCCAAAATCCGGACTATCCACGTTTGGCGAGAAGAAGCCGAAGGGCGCGAGATTCAAATTGTTAAAGATGTTGAAGAAGTTTGCCTTAACTTCCAGAAACGACGCTTCACCGAGAAACGCCGGTACACCGGTTCGCTTGCCGAGGCTCATGTCGACCGCGAAGTACTTTGGACCACGGAATGAGTTGCGACCAATGCCTGGCAGCAGAAGTCCATTCGGATTGTTCGGATCGAAGTAGACAAGCCCGCCGCCCGGGAAATTTCCGCCGGGTCTTATGAAGGCGTCGTTGCTGGTGTCGTCGAGTGCGCCGCCAAAATATCTCGGTGGACGAGACGGACAGACGAAGTTGTTTGAGTTTGCAGAACGCACGCACTGCCCTGTATGCGGTGTCCACGGAAAACCAGTGTGAGCCGTCAGGATGCCATCAAGCTGCCAGCCGCCAAACGCCTTGCCCACCAAATCACGTCGATTGCGTAAGAACGGTAGATCCCACAACCCCGAAATATTCAGATTGTGTCTGACGTCAAAGTCTGATGGACCACGTTCCTGGCGCAGATCTTGCGGGAACGTTTGATTCGTTTCCGCACCCGGACCTTCGTTCGACAGCGTATCGATACTCTTGGCCCACCGATAGAGAACATCAAACTGAAAGCCGCGCGTGAACCGGCGTGTGAGCCGTGCGTTCATCGCGTGGTAGTTTGAATTCACGTCAGGCGTGGGAATGAATACTGCAAAGGCGAAGAAATTTGCCGGAATCACAGGTTGCACCAGGTTTTGATTTACAAGTCGGATCAACTTGTGACCGGCGCTGCCCTGATAGCCAACAGTACCAACGAGACTGAACGGCAGCTTGTACTGTGCATCGAATGAAAAGGCATACACGTACGCAGTTGGAGTGTCGGCCAGTGTACCGTAGATTTCAACAGTTCGATTCTTGGGAGCGCCAGTGGCCGGATCGATGCCGACTGCGAGTGCCGGGTTAACAGGATAACTGAAAGGTGAGGTGCTGCTGCCCAGCGCGTACAAAATCTGCCCACCAACGAACGGAGAACCAAAATCACCTACGGCAGTGCCGCAACAAATCGCATAGCGAGCGAAGAATGGTGGATTGCCACGGGTGTTAGAGAAGACTACTTCGGGAATGCGGTTGTAGTAGATTCCAGCTCCGCCACGAAGGACGAGTTTCTCTTCAAGGTTAAAGTACTTCGGGCTGTAGGCGAATCCGAAGCGTGGGGCGAAATTGTTTTTATCCCCATTGTAAAGCTGGGTGGTTGGTTCGACTCTCGATCCGGTCAAACCGCCGTTTGATCCAAAAATAAAGTTTGCGACCTTGTTGTCCTGCTCCTTCAAAACTCCAAAGTATTCATAACGCAGACCAAGAGTCAGCGTGAGATTTGGTCGCGCTTTCCACTCGTCGTTAAAGAAGAATCCGAAACTATTGGAGCGGAAGTGGCGTTGTGCGTCTGCTGGTCCACCTGTAACCGGGTCAGCGTTGATTTGATAGAACAGCGGTGTATCGTTGGCAAAGTTAAAGAGACTGGCAAAGGTGTACAACGGACGCGAAGCGCCGTTAAGGTTGTTGTCGTTGAACTCACGGCGAAACTCACCACCGAATTTCAAACCATGGTTGCCGTGGACGTTACTAACGACGTCACGAAACTCCATCGTCTTCTCAGAGAAAACGCCCGGTGTTGTTTCAGCCTGATTCGCTCCAAAGCGAATGCGGCCGTCGCGCAAGAGACTCTCGACTTCAACACGCGGAATGCCGAAGTTTGTTTGATTCGACGATTCAAGTTCGTTAAAAGCGAACTTAGTCAAATTAAATCGCGCCTCATTCAACAGTCGCGCAGAAAACGTCCGGTTGTAAAGCACAGTAAACGCAGTGTTGTGTGGTTCTGTCGTTATGTCTGCTTGTGGTCGTGCACCACTGCCCGAGTCGCTGCCTTTGAGGAAACCGCGAGTCAGATAGGTGCTGAAGGTTAACTGATTAAACGAGTTTGGGAGCACATCGAAACGCGCGTTGTACTGCTTGGGTTTGTTGGTAGTCGGGGCGGCGATGATCACCTTCTGAATGTCAGGGATACCGTCGAGACCTCCACCACCAAGATTTGAGAAAGATACATACTGGCCCAAACCTCCCGTCAGTGAGCCGACGTCGAGCCCGCCGCCGACCACCTGACACGGTATGCCACCGTTGATGTCAGTGCAGGTCGGCGTGAGTACAGCACTGATGCGTGGCTGAACACCATCGCTTGCCAGTATCGCGGCGCTGATTCCACCAGGCCGCGCATTGATAACCGATTGACGAAACTGTGGCGTCTCGACATAAGTAGTCGTCGGCGTGGTTGAGTTCTCACGGATTCCTTCGTAAGACACGAAGAAGAACGCTCGGTCTCGAAGATTATAGGTCGATGGCCCACTACCTTCACCGAACCGTGGCAGAATCAGTGGACCACCGATGCTGCCGCCAAACTGGCGGAAGAAGCGTTCTACTCTTTCCGTGCGTCCGCGTCCAAAATCGTTTGGGTACTTATTGAAAGCATTTAGCTTCGGACTGTCGTATTTGAGAAAGGCGCTGCCGTGGAAATCGTTGGTTCCATTCTGCGAGACTACCTTGATCTGTGCGCCCGAGTTTCGACCGTCCTCCGCGGAATACGTGGCAGACGAAACTTGAATTTCTTTGACAGACTCCTGATTGGGTGTGACTACAGCGGCGCCGCCGTGACTCAGACTGTTTACGCTTACGCCGTCGATCTGAAAATTATTGGCCGAGATGCGCTGGCCATTTGCGCTGATCTGCGGCTGGTTTTCAGCCTGAAATATCGAGTTACTTGAACCCCCGGGGCCGGGGGAATTTGGAAACGCATTTGAATTTCCGTTGGCGGACCGGGAGGAGTCACCGAAGATACCTGGAGTTAAGCGAATCAACTCATATGGATCGCGACCGGCCTGCGGCAATCGCTTTACTTCCGTGGTCGTGATTCCTTTTGAGACGTTTGCGTTCTCGGTTTGCAGTTGTGCCGTCGTCTCGTCGCTGATAACCACCGTGGCGGTTATCTCGCCGATCTCGAGGATCACATCCATGCCCTGAATTACCTCTGCGGTCACACTAAGATTTTGTGCGACACTCTTCTTGTAACCCGTCTTCTCGACCGTTAACTCATACTTTCCGGGAGCCAGGCCGGTGATGCGATAGAAGCCTTCATCATTGCTCTCGACTTCCTGGGTTTTTCCTGTTTCCGTATCTTTAAGAACAACCTTTGCTCCAGGTACGAGTGCGCCGCTTGAATCCGAAACCGTGCCCTGGACGCCGGCTCGAAACTGAGCGTGGGCAGTGATCATTGCTGACAAGAGAAAAAGACCGCACATCGTGATGCGGATAAGCGTGTAGGTAGTTCGCGACATTGCAAGGCCCCCTCCCGGGCCAAAGATTTACTGCAAGCTTTCGCAAAGAATCCGGGGGATGTTCGTCGGGGAGACTGGGTAAAGACCTGGACCATGCGAACAGTACAACGGCTGGACCAGATTGTATGTGTTCACCTTTTGACATAAAAGTGTTCTTTTTGTCGCTAGGGTTTGTCGACGCCTTGACACTTTGGGTTTATCCACAGATTACACGGATTATCTCCGCGCTTGACTCTGTAGTCCGCTACAGGGTTTAGAATAGCAGGACTATGAATTCAAAGGCAGAATTGGCTGACACTCGAACGTTGCTCAGAATCGGCGAAGTCGCGAAGGCGAGTGGTGTCGGTATCGAAACGTTGAGGTTTTATGAGCGAAGTGGTCTGCTTGGACGACCGGCGCGCACGCAAAGCGGTTATCGTCTTTACAGCGCGGATATTCTGACCCGTCTCGACTTCATCAAGCGCGCACAGGTGCTCGGTTTTTCGCTTCAGGAGATCAATCAGATCATTGCGGATAAACAAACAGGTCGCAGTCCCTGTCGAGAGGTGCGCGAGATTGTTCGGCAGCGGCTCGATGAACTAGACGAAAAAATGAAAGAGATGCGTCGCTATCGTAGAGAGCTCGGAGCGGCGCTGGCGCGCTGGGACGAGACTGATGAACTGGACGGACACGTCTGCGGGTTGATCGAAGGAACCGAAGTCGTGCATACGAATCCAATGCAACACCAGTTAACCGGTTCAGCGAAGAGAAAGAACGCAAGAAAATGAATCACACTCCAACTCATGCGTTGCATCCGGCCGAATCAGCTGCGGCTGCTATCGATCCGGTTTGCGGCATGACGGTAGATCCGGAAAACGCGGCCGCCTCATTTGAGTATCAGGGTAAAACTTACTACTTTTGCTGCACGCACTGCCTGCACCGCTTCCGCGAAAATCCGGAAAGCTTTTTGAACAAGCCTTCGCATCAACCAATCGGCATCACGCGTCAGCCAAAGCCTGTTGCGCGAGACCAGAAATACACTTGCCCAATGCATCCGCAAATCATCCGCAATGGACCAGGCAGCTGTCCGATCTGCGGCATGGCGCTCGAACCGGTCACGGTGTCTCTTGATCAGGAAGAAAATCCTGAGCTGAAAGACATGAGTCGCCGATTTTGGATTGCCGTGGTCCTTACGATTCCGGTTCTGACGCTTGGGATGAGTGAATTGATTCCCGGTCAACCGGTGCAACGACTGTTGCCGATGTCGATGCTGCAGTGGGTGCAATTAATTTTCGCATCGCCAGTGGTGCTCTGGGCAGGCTTGCCGTTTTTTGTCCGCGCCTGGGAATCAATCGTGAATCGCAGCTTGAACATGTTCACACTTATCGGGCTCGGCGTGGGAGTGGGTTACCTGTTCAGTCTTATAGCCGTGGCCGTGCCCGGCGTATTTCCGGCGTCGTTTCGCGACCAGGAAGGCAATGTTCCTGTCTACTTTGAGGCGGCAGCTGTAATCGTAACCCTCGTCCTGCTGGGCCAGGTGCTGGAACTGCGTGCACGCAGTCAAACTGGCGCAGCGATCAAAGAACTGCTCGGTCTCGCGCCGAAGACCGCGCGTCGTATCAGTGAAAACGGCCAGGAAGAGGATATTTCATTGGACCACGTCCGAGTTGGCGATCGTCTGCGTGTCCGTCCGGGTGAAAAAGTTCCTGTCGATGGTGTAGTGCTTGAAGGTTCTAGTGCCGTAGATGAGTCGATGATTACGGGTGAGCCGATTCCGGTTGAGAAACACGCGAAGGACCGCGTGGTCGGCGCCACCGTTAACGGCACGGGGTCATTCGTGATGCGTGCGGAGCGCGTTGGATCTGAAACGCTGCTGGCGCAAATCGTTCAGATGGTCGCGGATGCGCAACGCAGCCGCGCCCCGATTCAGAGGCTGGCAGACGTTGTTTCCGGTTACTTTGTGCCGGCGGTAGTCATCATTGCCGTTATCACTTTCATCGTCTGGGGTGTCTGGGGACCTGAGCCCCGAATGGCACACGGGCTTGTGAACGCAGTGGCCGTTTTGATCATTGCATGTCCGTGTGCATTGGGTCTTGCGACGCCGATGTCGATCATGGTCGCAACCGGAAAGGCTGCACAGAACGGCGTGCTCTTCCGAAACGCCGAAGCGATTGAGGTGATGCGAAAGGTCAACACGCTTGTCGTGGATAAGACCGGAACGTTGACCGAAGGCAAGCCGAAACTCGAGAGCGTTATTACGAACGAAACAATCGACGAGCAGACATTGTTGCGGCTCGCCGGGAGTTTGGAGCGAAACAGTGAACATCCACTCGCTTCAGCAATCGTTGCAGGCGCTCAACAACGCGGTGTCGAGCTGGTTACTGCCGCAGGCTTCAAGTCCATCACAGGGAAGGGCGTCCAGGGAGAAATCGACGGTCGTCGTGTTTCCGTAGGTAATCGATCCTTGCTGGAGGATTTCAAACTCGATTCCGGCGATCTCGCTGCGAAGGCTGAAGCCCTTAGAGCCAACGGGCAGACAATCATGTTTGTGGTTGTTGACGAAAAGCCGGTGGGTTTGATCGGCGTTGCCGATCCAATCAAGGAAACGACTCCCGATGCGGTCCAGCAGCTTCATGCGGAGGGTATTCGTCTCGTGATGCTCACTGGTGATAGTCGTACGACCGCAGAAGCAGTAGCGCGGAAACTGGGAATTGATGAGGTGGTCGCAGAAGTTTTACCCGATCAGAAAGTCGATGCAGTGCAGAGGTTTCAGGATGCAGGTCGCATTGTGGCGATGGCGGGTGATGGGATCAACGACGCTCCGGCATTGGCACAGGCACACGTCGGAATCGCGATGGGCACGGGCACAGACGTAGCGATGAAGAGTGCGGATGTTACTTTGGTGAAAGGCGATCTGCGCGGGATCGTTCGCGCGCGAGCGCTCAGCCGCGCGACGATGGGTAACATCAGGCAAAATCTCTTCTTCGCGTTTATCTACAACTCACTTGGAGTGCCGATCGCCGCCGGTGTTTTGTATCCGTTCTTCGGGATCTTGTTGAGTCCCATGATTGCGGCGGCGGCGATGAGTTTCAGCTCCGTTTCAGTAATCGGAAACGCCTTAAGGCTGAGACGAAATTAGCCACAGATCAGCGTAATCCGTGGCTAAATAACCGATTGTCAGAGGCCGTTAACATTACGCCGAGCACCTCATCAGTCACGAAGCGTTCATCGAGATCTGAGAGCCGCACTTCGCGATCAGTCCTTCCATTGTTGATGTTGACTCCAGCTAGTCCATTACCGTTCTTCAAATCCGTATAGAAATACATCCATTGACCGCGTAGTGCCGCGAGTCGTTCACGATGCCAGAGAAAACGCGACAGACGATCTAACTGCCGGGACGGATCGATCCGCTTAGCGATTCCGAATTGTTTGAACCATGGTGTACGACGATTGCGACGTGACATAGTCGCGAGTCCCTGCAGATTGGAAAACGACGATCGCACAGTCATCGCTGGACCACTAAAACGAAAGTAGAGTGATGCGGCGCGTGCCGCGATCGCCGCAATCGTGCGAAAGATCCCGCGACCTGGAGGCGTGTGTCTTACGCGCCAGAGCTGCCGGCCGGTCCGCGAATCAAACGCGGCAATCTCTGACTGGCCACCAATCACAATGTCGCCCGCTTCATTCAGTATTCCAAACGCAGCACGCTCGATTTTGTGTGAGCCTCGATTAATTCTCTTGCCGTTCAACGCGTCCAGAAGAATCAGATCGTCACGATCCGCAAGAGCGATCGTATTTCGATCGGGAAAGAGAAGGTTGGTGATGCCTTTATCGGCGCCCTTGTAACGCCAGAGAACCTTCCCGTTGCGAATATCGATGGCGCTCACTCCAAACGACCCACGTTCGATCGTCTCGCCATCTTTCAGACGCGTGAATTGCCCGCCGGTGCGTACGTAAAGAACATCTCCGATAAGTATCATCTCCGGCGTGAGTCCAAGATCTTTAGCTTCCCACTCGGTATCACCATTCTGGCGTGAGATGGCTCTGACGCGACCACGACCGGAGACGTAGACGAAACCTTCAGCGAATATCGGCTCAGCTTCAGTGAGCGCCAGCCCGTCCTCATTGACTCGATACTTCTCGCGCAAACGCTCCTTGCCGCTTCGTGCGTCGAACGAAGTGACACCTTCGTAAAAAACATAGAGGCGTCCATCCACAAACGCGGGTGGATAATAATTGTCGAGCGTGTAGTCGACCTCTTTACCAGAATCGTCCGGCCAGCGAGCCGGCATCATTTCGACTTCGCCAATTTCATATTTCCAGAGCTCGTTGCCGGTGGCGAGATCCAGAACGTGCAGGATTGGATGACGCTTGAAACCATCGCGCGCTCGATTCTTTGCGTCCTTTACGAGCACTACCGCGAGCAAATTCGTCGCCGGGTCAACTGAGATCTGCATCACTGCGCCTTTGATCTTTTCGCTGCGCCAGAGCGAGTCGCCTGTCAGGATATCAACCGCCTCGACCCGTGCTTTGTCTCCTTTCTCGAGACTCAACAGCGCGAGATCCGTGCCGGGCACGGGAGCGACATCAGTTTCATCCAACGAAGTGTCCTTGCGACGCCAGAGCGTGTCGCCAGTAGAAGCGTCAATCGCATAGAGTGATTTCTCAGTCCCGGTGATAACTACGCCCATCTCTGTCGGCTGATAGAAACGAATATCTTTGTCGAGTTTTGCTGTCCAGGATTGTGCGAAAGCGGGAAGGGAAGAAGCGAGAAAAAGCAACAACGCAAAACTTAACTTCATGCGACTAGGATAACCTAGATCTGATATGCTTTGCCGCGAAATGGTAAGGTTTCTGAGAAAGTTTTACACAAATTGTGGTTATGCGGTGACGTGTTTGACGGTCGCGTTATTTCTTTTGACAGCGGCTTCATCACCAGCACAATCGCTTGATCCTAACGCGCCCTCTCCGGTGCGTACCAATAGTGTCTCCGGCAGCATCGCCGCGCGCGATTTGGGAGATGCGCGATTAACGGATCACTATTACGCCTTTACAGGTAGGCCTGGCGATCTTTTGATTACGGTTCAAAGCACAAATCTCAACGGTGATATCGATGTGTTTACTTCGGGTTCGTTACGACCTCTGCTCAAGCTCACGCTTTATGCAGAGCTCACGACGCCGGTTACAAAAGGAATTTATCTCCGCAGGCGTGAGGACCTGATTCTTCGTGTGGAAGCGCGCAGTCCAAATGATGACGAAGGAAGTTATCGATTAACTTTCGGAGGTGCATTTGAACCGATCATCGGTGGGTCTGATATAGCGGAGGCCACAACCTCCGAGACGCCGAAAGCGGAGACAACGCCGGGAGGTCGCAAGGGAAAACGCGTTTCGTCAACTGGAGCCAGGCTTCCGGAACCAGAACCGCCAGTAACCGAAGTTGCGGCAGCGCCAACACCTGAGCCGACGCCCGAACCAACTCCTGAACCCAAAACAGTCGAGAAGCCTGCAGCAACAGCAGAAAAATCGCCCGAGCCCGAAGCTGAAAAACCTGCTACGGCGAGAAACACGCGTATCCGCAGACCGGCGGGTCGACGTCCGGCGCCAAGAGTTAGAGAAACACCGGCTCCTGTTGCTGAGACAAAGCCAAAACCTCCGGCCGAACCCGAACCGGAAATTGGACCACGACTAGTGATCGAAACGAACGATGGAACATTGATTAACCGTTCAATGAGTACGGTAAGAAGGGTGACGGTTGAGAATGGTCAGGTTGTTGTGGTTGGTAAGGACGGAAAGATCGACCGGATACTGCTCATCAACGTCGTGCGAATGTCAATCTCTCCTTAGCCACAGATGAACGCGGCTAACTATTTCCCTGCCTTTAAGCTAGCCAGTTGATTCCGAAAGTTCGGTAAGTCCTGAGAGTTGGGATCCACCTTCTCGAGTTGTGCGATTGCGTCCTCGGCGGCTTTCGCGTCACCTCTTGCCAGAGTCGACGCAGCCAGTCCGGCAAGCACCGTCACATCGTCAGACTTCATCTTCATTGCCGCACGATACCACTTCTCGGCAGTGTCGTAATGTCCTGCATCCAGATTAACCATTCCGAGCGTCACGACAGTTTGATAATCGGTCGGACGAAGCTGATTCGCCTTCAGCAAATATTCTATTGATTGGTCGAAGCGCTGAATCTGGTAATAGAGTTGGGCGGCTTTCATCTGTGCTTCGAAGTTCTTAGGCTCATTGCGCGCCTTCTCGAGCGAAGCCGTAACCTCGGCCTGCATCGCCTGCGGATTCGGAGCGTTTTGTGCACCTACCGGCGGGTGATCCGCGGGAAGAGACTGCGATGCGGCTGCCGTCTGTTGCTGCATTGCCTGCTTCTGGCTCATCGAACTGGCAAACATGAAGCCGACGATGAATCCCAACAAAACTCCGATGATTGCGAAAAGAAGATTTTCTCTCGACATGATTTGGTAGCTATTTATTCCCTGCGAGCGTCTTTGCCTCGTTAATGCGTTCGTTGATGGCGCGGCCTACATCGGATTCCGGCGGGACTTTCTTCAGCACACGCTGCCAGTAGTCGATAGCTTTCTTGTAATCCTTTGCTTCAAAGGCGGCACTGCCTGCGAGCTGAAGGGCCTTCGCATTTTCAGGATCGATTTTTAAAGCCTGGCCGATAAACTCGGTTGGCTTACCTACAAGCGTCCTGCCGTTGGCCATCGCCGTCGCAAATGCATATTCAACCCAGAGGTCAGCATCTTTCGGCGTCAATTCAGTGGCCTTGCCATAAGCGTTAGCGGCTTCGCTGAACTTTTCCATAGAACTGTAAGAGCGCGCCAACATGGTCCAACCCTGAACGTCGTTTGGATTAGATTTAAGTCTCTCGGCCAGTTTGGCAACGTTCGCTTCGATCTGTGCTTGCGAACGTTCCGGTGGTGCTGATGATGTTGCTGCAGCGGGTGTTCCTACCGGAGCGGGATTCTCGATTAGATTTGGTTCGCCAATTTTAAGATAGAAGACGATCGCGATGAATGGAATTCCGAGCCCGAGCAGATAGGCAGTATTACGTGCATTCACAGGCGCGGCAGGAGTCTTTTTCGATCGAACCTGCGCGGTGTCTTCGAGCAAGCGGCGTTCAATCTCTTCACGATCCTGCGGATATTGCTCTTCGCCAATGATTCCGTTGCGCAGATCGGCCTCGAGCTCTGAGAGTTGATCGCGATAGACGGCAACGTTTGCCTGCCTTCGTTCGTCATCAGATTTGACGTCGGTCTCTTCGGAACGCTGCAGCGCCGGCGGTAATACAAACGCCAACGCGATCAGGATGAGGACGGCACAGACTACCCAAAAGAGAATCACGTCGTCTCCTTTCGCGGAATCGAGCCGAGCAATTCCTCAGCGCGCCTGTGTTCTTCCGCGCTCAGCGGGTTTTGCGGCACTAAGTCACGACGTTTCTTGATGTAGCTGAACAGTATCCAGAGACCGCCGACAAGCAGCACAAAAGGACCGAACCACAGAAGATAGGTCGTGTAGGTAACGCGAGGTCGATACAAAATGAAGTCACCGTATCGCTGCGTGAGAAATGCAACGACCTCCTTGTCACTCTTACCGGCTTTCATCTGCACACGTATTTCGCGGCGCAAATCCGCAGCCAGGCCAGCAGGCGAATCAGCAAGAGTTTGGTTTTGGCACTGGAGGCAACGAAGCTCCTTCGACAAGTTTGCGAGTCGCTGCTCGATTACAGGATCATCGCTTGGGACTTCTTGCTCCTGCACTTGTGCTATCACTACGGAAGCAAGTAAGCAGATCAGCAATAACGGCAAGAAACGCAAGCTTGTCATTTGGAAGTTCCCTGACGATTTAATTCCTGAACCAGAGGGAGAATTTCTTTCGACCAAACGTCGGGCATCATTGGGCCAACATGCTTATGTCGAATTGTGCCACTTTGATCGATGACATAGGTCTCAGGTGCTCCGTAAACTCCGTAATCGATGGCCACTCGACCATCGAGATCGACGGCGCTCAACACATACGGGTCGCCTAAGTCGCCGAGCCAGGCGAGGGCATCCTCACGGTTGTCTTTGTAGTTGAGACCGTAAATCGGAACCACCCCCGACTTGGCATATTCGAAGAGGTATGGATGTTCGTTTCGACACTCTATGCACCACGACGCCCAAACATTCAGAAGCCAAACCTTGCCACGCACGTCTTCGTTTGAGAACGCCTTCTCGGGAGCTTTAAGTTGCGGTAGACGGAACGCAGGTGCCGGCTTATCAACTAGTGCAGATGGCAGTTCATGAGGGTCACCAAGTCGCAAGCCGATCGCCAGGAAGGCGACGAGAACTAAAAAGATGCCTAGCGGAATTAAATAACGAAGCATGATTTAACCACAGATTATACGGATGAAGGTGGATTAGCCACGGACGCCGCAACAGTGCTCGGTATTTCGACCGTTTTCGTTGCCTGTCGCGCTTCGCGTTCCTTACGTGCCGCCAAGGCATACCTGCGATCGCTGAGCGCGAGGCCGCCGCCAAGTGCCATCAGAACCGCACCACCCCAGATCCAGCCGACGAACGGTTTGTAGTAAACACGCACGCTCCAAGCGCCACCACCAACCGGCTCACCCAATGAAATGTAGAGATGCCGAAAGATCCCGCTGTCGATCGCTGTTTCAGTCATGACATTGCCACTGGCAGTGTAGTTACGTTTCTCGGGATAGAGTTTTTCGATTTCGTTTCCGTTGCGGCTGACGATGATCTCAGCGCGTCCGGCAATGTAGTTTGGACCAGTGACGTTGGCAACTCCGTTGAACTTGAACTCATATCCGCCCGCTCGCACAACATCACCACGCTCCATGCGCACGTCCTGCTCTGATTGATAGCCGGTGACCAGCGTCACACCAACGATGAAGACCGCAACTCCGAGATGTGCCAACTGCATCCCGTAATAGCTGCGGCTCTGCGTGCGAAGTTTTTGAAATGTGGTGAGTTGTCCCGAAGTGACGCGAACTCTCTCCCAGAGATTCACGGCGATCGTGGTAACGATCCAGAACGCTAACATCAACCCCAAACTGACAAGCGCCTTCCATTGACCAAAAACAAACGGCAAGGCGATGGCGGTCAGTAAACTGATGACGAATGCCCAACGCAGTCTTGTCACCAGATCCGGAAGACTCGCTTTTTTCCAACGGGCGATTGGTCCAATACCCATCAAGAACATCGCAGGCGCCATGAGTGGCACAAACACGAGATTGAAGTAAGGTGGACCAACGGAGAGTTTCGCGCCGCCAAACGCATCGACAATCAATGGATAAAGCGTTCCTAACAGAACAGAGGCGGCGGCAACAGTTAGCAGCACGTTGTTCGAAAGCAGCAGCGACTCGCGCGAGATGACCTCAAACTTGCCGCCGACACCAACCTGGCTCGCGCGTAATGCGTAAAGCAGCAACGAACCACCAATGACAATCAGCAGAAAGACGAGAATAAAAATACCGCGCTTTGGATCTGTCGCGAAGGCATGGACCGATGTGAGTACACCGGAGCGCACCAGAAATGTGCCCAGCAGGCTGAGCGAAAAAGCGGCGATCGCTAACAGAACCGTCCAGCTCTTGAAGCCACCTCGTTTTTCGGTGACTGCGAGTGAGTGAATGAGAGCCGTACCGACCAGCCACGGCATAAAGGACGCGTTTTCAACCGGATCCCAGAACCACCAGCCGCCCCAGCCGAGTTCGTAGTAAGCCCAGAAACTCCCAAGCGCAATGCCGCAGGTCAGAAAGATCCAGGCGACCGTGGTCCATGGTCGCGACCAGCGGGCCCACGTGGCATCCAGTCTTCCACCAATCAGTGCCGCAATCGCAAACGCGTAGGCGACGGAGAATCCGACGTAACCCATGTAGAGCATTGGTGGATGCGCCACCATTGCCGGATCCTGAAGTAGCGGATTCAAATCGCGACCGTCTATCGGCACCGGCGAAAGACGCGTGAACGGATTTGAAGTGAGCAGCATGAATAACAAAAAGCCCACGCTGACTATTCCCATCACGCTGAGCACGCGCGCCACCATCTCTTCCGGAAGATGTCGACTGAAGAGCGAGACCGCGACGGTCCAGAGCGCAAGCATTAGTGTCCAGAGCAGCAGGGAACCTTCGTGTGAGCCCCAGGTTGCCGCGAGACGATAATGTAGTGGCAGTTGTGAATTTGAATTGGTGGCGACGTTGAGGACCGAGAAGTCGTTAGTGATAAATGAATAACCGAGACAGCAGAACGCGATCACTACGAAGACAAACTGTGCCTGACCAGTAGGCGCAGCGAGTGCGATCCATGTGCGGTTGCCACGCGACGCTCCGATCAGTGGCAACGTGGCCTGGGTCAAGGCAAGCAGGAGGGCGATGATTAGTGCGAACTGGCCTATTTCAGGGATCATTTATTAGCCACAGATTTTACAGATCGTTTACGGATTAGTTGGGGACAACAGTCTTTGCTGCTTCGCGTGCGTGCTTGGCTTTGTCGATTGCTTGTCCGGCCTCGGGAGGCATGTAGTTTTCGTCGTGCTTTGCCAGGACCTGATCGGCCTGAAAGACGCCGTCGGGACCGATCTTTCCCTGGGCTACACAGCCACGACCTTCTTTAAATAGATCTGGAAGTATTCCTTTGTAGACGACAGGAATACTCGCTGCTGTGTCCGTGACCGTAAAGCGCACCGTCAAGCCATCGCTGTCGCGTTTCAGCGTGCCGTCCTGAACCAATCCGCCTATGCGAAACGTGCGATCGATCGGCGCCTCTTTTGCTGCAACCTGAGTCGGACTAAAGAAGAAGACGAGATTGCTGCGAAAGGCATTCGCCACCAGATAAGCAGCGATGCCCAGACCGGCGAGCCCGATAAAGATTAAGGCGATCCGTTTATGACGTCGTTTCATTGATACTCCCTCTTAAAACGGAAGCAGGAACGGAATTAGATGCTTGTTGTTGTGTCAGAGCTTTCTTTCTCTGCTTCAAGCTGACAACTTCCCAAACGATAGCTATGAAGGAAACGAGATACGATCCCCAAACATAGAAGCCATAGCCGCCCATCGATAGATCTGGCCAGTTCATGATTAGACTCCTACCTCAGCGAAGCGAGAGGCGTTTTGCTCTCGCTCAAGAATAATGCATCGCAACCGAATCAGCACAACGGCCACAGAGTAGAGCCAGCAGGCAGCGAGCATGATGAGCAGTGCCGCGAGCATCGATCCTCTGATTGTTGGTTTCTGAAGTATGCGGATAGTAGCGCCCTGATGCAGCGTGTTCCACCACTGAACGGAGAAGTAAATGATGGGAACATTGATGACGCCGACGAGTGCGAGCACAGCGCCGGCGCGATCCGCGCGTCGTGGGTCGTCAATGGCCGCCTGAAGAGAAATGAAGCCGATGTAGAGAAACATCAGAATCAATGTCGAAGTCATGCGCGCGTCCCACACCCACCACGTACCCCATGTCGGTTTCCCCCAGAAGGCGCCGGTGATCAGCGAGATCGCGGTGAACATTGCGCCTGTGACGGCCAGTGCTGAGGCCATCATCGAAGAGAGGCGCGCGTTGAAAGCCCAACCGACACCGGCGTAAATCGCCATCAACACATAAAGAAACATTCCCATCCACGCGGCCGGAACGTGAATGAAGATGATGCGGTAGGCATCGCCCTGCTGGAAATCAGTTGGTGCGATGAAGAAGCCGACGAAGAGCCCGGTTGCGAAGAGAAGCGCAGCCGGAATCGCAAACCACGGAATAAGTTTTCCCGCGAGCGGATAGAAGGTTGTGGGTGATGCGTATTTGTAGAGGTTCATGGTTTCTAAATATAGGACCTATAGGTCCAATATGACCTATTGTTTACTCTAACGAAATCCTGAGCGCGGCCGCGGTTGCCCACGGTGAAAACAAGAGCGACACGATCGCAAATGCTCCGAGCAGGGAGAGATGCGCTGATGGCGTCGATCCCATGATGCTTGCTTCGACTGCTCCCGCTCCGAATATCAAAGCAGGAATGTAAAGCGGCAACACCAGGATCGAGATCAATACGCCACCACCACGCAAACCCAGCGTCAGCGCTGCTCCAACTGACCCAATCAAACTCAAAACCGGCGTGCCGACCAGCAAGCTCACAAAGAGAATCCACAATGTTTCTCTGCTCAAGTCGAACTGCACTCCGACGAGCGGGGCGATCAAAACCAGCGGCACTTCCGCGACGATCCAGTGCGCCAGCGTCTTTCCCAATACAACCAGGAAGAGCGGTTGCGGTGTCAGTAACAGCTGTTCCAGTGTGCCGTCCTGATAGTCGTTGGCAAACAATCGGCCAAGCGAAAGCATTGACGCCAACAGCGCTGCTACCCAAACCACGCCGGGTGCGATCGTTCGGAGTAACTGCGTCTCAGGACCGATACCGAGTGGAAACAAACTGACGACGATCACAAAAAAGAAAACAGTCGACAGCATGTCGGAGCGGCGACGCCACGCCAGCATCAGATCGCGCCAAACGATCCAGCGCAACATCGATAAGCTCGAAGGTGCGTTCACGTTGTGAGTTCGAGTCGTTTAGTGCGGTCTGCCGCCAACTCTAAGTCCTGGTGTGTTGCGACAATCGCAATACCGCCGCCGTGCAGGTGGTTTTCAATCAAAGATCTAACGAGCGCAACCGCGACTTTGTCCAATGAGGTCAACACCTCATCAAGTAACCAGAGCTTCGTGTTACACACAAGAAGCCGAGCCAGAGCGACTCGCCGGCGCTGGCCTTCTGACAAGAGTCGTGCCGGAAGTGAACCACGACCAGCCAAACCCATCTTTTCAAGAGCCTCGAGAGCACGTTCTTTACTGAGGACAATGCCATTCAGAGCATTTGTGATTCTCAGATTCTCGACGCCACTGAGTTCGTCTTTGATTCCGTGGCGATGACCCAGATAAGTCACAGCGGCGATATATTCCTCACCCAGTGAGCGAATATTCGCACCTTCCCAAGTAATCTGGCCTTCAGCCGGAGGGAGAAGTCCACAGAGAATCCGCAACAAACTTGTTTTGCCGCTTCCGTTTGGTCCAGTGAGTTGGACAAGGGTTCCCGGAGACACGGCAAAGTCGAGTCCGCTAAAAAGCCTGCGATCTCCGCGCACGCATCCGAGCTTACTGACCTCTAATATTTTCGTCGTCCTCCAGGCCGATTGTAACATTCAGCCACGGATTCCACGGATCGCGTTGCCTCGTTTAAGTCTTCGCGCGTGGCTCGACCGGACCGTTCGCTTTCAACCATTCCTGCCAGCCACCTTGCAACACTCGCACGCGTCTGAAGCCACTGGCCTGGAGAATCTGTGCTGCGGCAATGCTCGATTGATCTTTCGGGCAAGCACAATAAGTGACGATTTCTCGATCCTTCGGAAGATCCTTGAACGGAGCATAAGCAAGGCGCGACTTTAGCTTTCGAAGCTTGAAGTGAATGGCACCCTTAACTGTAGAGTTGCTGCTCGCGTAACCTTCCGCACTGCGCACGTCAATGATCGTTACCGGTTGATTTGCGGTGACTCTCGTCTTCAGCTCTTCGGCCGTGATCATTTGGACGGACGAAGCTTGCGCTTGAGCCGCGACTGCTGTCAGTGCCACCAGGATTAGTGCGATGAACCAAAATTTCCCAATGCTCATTTCCAGTCTCCTTATACCTATCGCGTCCGTGGTTTATGAAACACGCCGGGAGGGGCTTCAGCCCCCGTAAACGCTTTTGGGTCGTACCATGAATAGGTAGCGGCTGCAAAGTAGAGATATCCGGGATTACCCTGAACAGTTTCTCCGATCAAATCACCCTGCGGGCACGGTAACTTTCTGCCGCTGTTTGCAGTCACAAATTCTTTTCCAGTGTGAACTTTCAAATCGTAACCGACGACGTTCTTTAGTACGAACGTTTGGGTTGCGTCCGTGTCGCGCCAGTCGTTGGCGCCAAACCCGTGAATCACCGCCAGCAGTGTTTCATCTTTGTCTATTCGTAGTAACACGCGGGGATCGCGCCTGGCGCGAGGTTCACGCACCAGCCAGGGCGGCAATTCCTGATTCATGAGATCGAGCTTCACCGGTTTCAGAACAACTGCAATGTCCTGAGAACCGTCGCCATTAAAATCTCCGGTCAGGAAGTTTGGATTGTAATTTGTATCGATTACTGCGCCATCCTTAAAAACTCTTTTCACTGCCTCTTGAACTTCAGATAACTTCGCCGCAGCGGGAGCGGTAAGTTGAACTGGAGTCGACTCTGGACTGGCTTGATAAGCTGGCGGTGGCGCCTCTGCGACCACACGTTTCGAACTCGAGCTACACGCGCAAATCGTTAATGCGTTAACAAGCAAAAAACAAGGAATGATTGTCCGCATTTTCAAATTACCTCTTGGGGATTCTTAATCGTCGGTGCATTTAGACAGGATTTACCGGATTGAACAAGATTTACGTGTTCATCCTGAAATAATCCTGTAAATCCTGTCCATCATCTGAAGGGAACCGAAGCCCGCCGAATATTTTTCGGCGAGCCTCGGTATAGTGCCTCGTCAATTCGGCTGCCAAAGATAGCTCATAGCGACAGCACGAATGCAATGAGGTCGTTCCGCTGCGCCGCAGTCAAGGCATTGAAGTTATTTCTAGCTGTCGTTGCCTGGCCGGCGTGCAGTTGAACCGAGTCAAATATAGTGATGTTCAGGCCCTCATGCATGAACCTGTTGCGACCACGAATGCCCCAAAGCGGCGCCGTTCGTATCTGGTTTGCTGTGCCTTGGCCCGCATTTTGAACAATGCCATCACCCGTGCCGATATTGTGAAGTGCAAAATCGCTGAACGGGTGAATGATCTTGGCGCCGAGAGCTGCCGGCACCACGAATGCTCCACCATTGATGGAGGTTCCGGGATTGGCAGTCACAAACGTGCGGGTGTGGCAAACCGCACAACCGACGCTGGTGAATAGCGGATCGCCACGTGTCGCGGCGGCTGGAATCGGGTTCTGACGACCTGGTGCGCGTGTTGCCGCCATGAAGTCGGCAAAGGCCAACACGTCGTCGCCATCATCCTCGGGATCCGGGACTGGATCGAAAGACGACGGGAAAGTGACATTGATCACTCCATCAGCCGTGCTGGCTGGATTCTCGTGTGTTCCGGCATCCGCAGCCGATGAACTGCGACCACCGAAGCCATCGAACGGGTTGGTTATGCCCATTTCATTGAGATAAGCATCGCCAGAGAAAGAGACCAGACTCGCGTGTTGAGCTTTCCAGCCGAAACGGCCGACACGGAGCGTATTGTTTGCCTCTGTAACCGGCACATTGGTTAGAGTTCCACGTTGGCCGGATGGCTGTGCGTTGACGTTATTGATGAGTGTTTGATTTGCAATACACTCAACGAAACCATCGCCCAGCGTGCTGAGGGTGACGCGGAATGCTTTAACAGTCTCGGCAGTGGAGATGTGTTCCACAATGTCCGAATCCGTTGCACGAGCGTGAATCAATTGTCCACCTGGTGCATCAACAAATGCGCCGTTCACCAGATGGCCCGCCCTGAATTCCATCTGCTGGCCAAACGCACCAACGTCAATTGACTGGTGACATTCGACGCAACCGACGTCGTTGTATGTTGGTCCAAGACCGTCTTCGATGGTCTCGCGTTCCGAGAAGATGAATTTGTTGTCTTCGAACCTACCGTTTCCGCGCGCGGTGGGCGGTACAGGTTCGGCTACGCATTCGTCGATCGGGGTACCCAATGCGCCGAAACCGTTAAACAAATCATCGGTTTTGGCGTCGTTGTCGGTGGTGAGTGCCTCGGTTGCAGTTTGACCCTCGACAGGTTGGGGCTCGCTCAGGGGTAAGAAGAGCGCGACCGCGAACAGGACTAACGTCAAGATAGGTAGAACTTTCCTCATTTAACTTTGACCTCCTAGGAGCTACAAACGGGTTGCGAGACAAAACCGACAGTTCACCCGTCAGCAAACTGCACAGTTCTGCTGTGATTTTTGAAACCCTGCTTGATTTTGGACTACAGAGGCAGCTCGAGTCTTAGGGGGGTATGACCAGAGTTAAAAGAGTCCCCTCACGTAAGAAGAAACCAAGGACTAGCCCTAGTTGTGAGAGAGAGGGCAGAGGCGCGGACTCTGCTCGAATAGTAAATCGAATTTAGCTGGGCCTGACTGTGTAAGTCGGGAGTGGCGGCACTCTATTCCGGTTTAGGAGCAAAGTCAAGAAAATTGTATCCTCAGATTACACAGAATATTGAAATCAGGTAATCTGTGTAATCCGTGGATAAGCAAAGACAAAAAACATATCCGTTCACCGCCATCGTTGGGCAGGAAGAGATGAAGCTGGCGCTGCTCCTGAACGTCGTCGATCCCCTGATTGGAGGTGTTTTGATCATGGGGCATCGCGGCACGGGTAAATCGACGGCCGTGAGAGCCCTTGCCGATCTTCTGCCGAAGATTACGGTTGTCGCAAGCTGTCCTTATAACTGTGATCCGGAGGACGAACGCAACCTGTGTGACCAGTGCCGGCAGACGCGGGAACTCACTTCGAAGCAGTCTGCTGTGCCGGTCGTGGAACTTCCTCTGGGCGCTACCGAAGATCGCGTTTGTGGGACGATCGATATTGAACGGGCGCTCTCAGCAGGGCGTAAGGCATTTGATCCGGGACTATTGGCGCGCGCGAATCGCGGCTTTCTCTATATTGATGAGGTAAACCTGCTTGAGGATCATCTAGTTGATCTTCTACTCGACGTCGCCGTCACTGGAATAAATAAGGTTGAGCGAGAAGGCATTTCCGTTGAGCATCCGGCGAGCTTTGTACTGATCGGCTCGGGTAACCCCGAAGAAGGCGAACTTAGACCACAGCTTCTCGATCGTTTTGGCCTGCACGCCGAAGTCACGACGGAAAACTACTTGCAGAATCGAGTCGACATTGTCGAACGTCGTGAAGGTTACGATCGGGATCGAGATGCATTCTGTAAATCGTGGGACGCAGACCAGGAGCAACTGCGAAAGCGGATCACACGAGCGCGCGCCAACCTGACGAAGGTAAACATGGACCGCACGGTGCTCGAGAAGATCGCGCAACTTTGTGCGGATCTGAAAGTCGACGGCCATCGTGGTGAATTGACAATCATGCGCGCAGCACGTGCGTTGGCTGCATTTGAAGGCCGGCGCGCCGTCACTGAAGCACACGTGAAACGAGTTTCGGCCATGGCGCTCCGCCACCGCTTGCGTCGCGACGCACTTGATGAGACGGCAACGAGCGAACAGATTCAGCAGGCCGTGGACGAAGTTTTCCCCAACACGGCGCCGCCGCAGCGTTCGAGCGGCAATGGTGGTGATACTCAGAATCTCGATCAGCCCGGCAAGGTAAACAAGGACGCTCCGCGCCAACGCCGGTCAGCATCCGGAAGCAGTTCGAGACCAAATGATGCAGATGTTTTGTCGCAACCCGCAGTTGAGAAGAAATCCAGTGAACTGCAGCTCGACGAACATTTGAAAGCTACTGATCGTGCTGACAGATCGCGTTCTCAAAGCCGTCGAACGAGTGGAGCGAAAGCCGCATTGGCCCAAAGACGCGGGCGATACACACGCGCAGTGAATTTCAGAAGCGCAGGTGCGCGCATCGCCATCGATGCCACGCTGCGTGCGCTCGGCGGACTTGACGCGTCGTTGCGGGACGGACGGCTCGCGCCGGTAAGCTCAGAGGCGTTACGCTACAAGCTGCTGAAGCACAAACAAGGCCGGCTTTTCATTTTTGCGATTGATGCATCGGGCAGCATGGCCGCAAATCGGATCGCGCGCGCGAAGACTACGATTCTCAAATTACTCAGGAAGTCGTATTTGAATCGCGACGCCGTTGCGATCATCTCTTTTCATGGAACGGCGGCAAGTCTCGATTTACCACCATCGCGCAGCATTCTACGCGCGCGCCGTGTGCTGGACTCTCTCCGAATGGGTGGCAGTACACCGCTCGGATTAGGGCTTGTCACTACGATCGAGTTGCTTGAACTCGTGGGAAACAAGTTTGGCGAGACAGTTGTGCTGCTGTTCACTGATGGACGTTCAAACGTGCCACTCAGGCGCGGTGGTCTTAACCTGCGTGCCTTTCGTCAAGTGAAGATCGAGTCGGAGCTACGAGAACTCACCGTGGCGCTAACAAGAACGAAAGCTCGTGTGGTAGTTGTGGACACGCAGAAAGAGTTTGAATCCAGTGAAGAGACGCGGCGTCTCGCTGGAATTCTCCGTGCGGGCTTTGTGAAGATCGCTCCAGCCAATCCGTGAAATCCGTGGCTAATAATTTAAACAACCAGCGCGACGCGAAAGTGTTCGCACTTTACGAGCAATTGCTGGAGATAGAGCAGCGATTGATCCCGACGGGTCTGCACGTCTTCGGTCGCGCCTCATCCGCAGGTGAGAAAACTGATCTGCTGAAGATGATCGCTTCATTCGATCGCCCCGAAGCTGGAGCCCGAGCACTGCCGGAAGATGCAGTCGATGAAGCGGTGCGAACCTTTGTTGAGCACGGAACTGACGCTGCAGTTCGTTTTTTGGAAGAAAAAGGTTGGGACGCGGAAACCACCCGTCCTGTATTCGCCCTATTGGAGACAGTTTCAGCAAAGCTTCAATCTAACAACGAGATCGACTCACTGGTTCGGGCGCTGCGCGGCGAATTCATCGAGTCTGGACCAGGCGCTGACATCATTCAGAATCCCGACATCCTCCCAACTGGTCGAAACACGCACGCGCTCAACCCTTACAGCGTACCTTCCGCCGTAGCTTTCGCGCGCAGTGAAACGGTCGCGAATAGCTTGCTCGATCGCTACAAGCAGGAAAATGGTCGTTATCCCGAAGCGATGGCGTTAGTGCTCTGGGGACTCGACAACATCAAAACTCAAGGCGAAGGTGTGGCGCAGGCGCTGTGGTTGCTCGGGACGCGACCGGTTCGCGATGCTTTAAATAGGACTACAAGTGTCGAAGCTATTCCTCTCAGTGAACTCGGTCGCCCGCGAATCGACGTCGTGATGACGGTGTCTGGTATCTTCCGCGATCTATTTAGTCCCACGGTCCAACTCCTCGATAAAGCGGTCCGATTGGTAGCACAACTCGATGAGCCTTTAGAGTTGAATTACGTTCGCAAACACGTATTGCAACAGGTCGAGCAGGATGCTTGCGACCCGGATGACGCCGCGGTGCGTGTCTTTTCCAATGCTCCGGGCAACTATGGCACCAACGTCAATTTCATGGTGATGGATTCGCAGTGGGAACGCGAAGAGACGCTTGGAGATCTCTTTGTTACGCGCAAGTGCTTTGCTTATGGGCGCGATTCAAAAGGCCGCGCAATTGAGGGCAGGGAAGCGCGCGTCGCGATGGACCGAGCGCTTTCGCGAGTCGAGGCGACGTACCAGAACATTGACACGTTTGAGATTGGTCTGACTGATGTGGACCATTATTTTGAATACCTTGGTGGTGTGTCGAAAGCAGTTGAGAAAAGAGCGAAGGCGCGGCCAACAATTTATCTTTCGGACAGTTTGTCGCGTGACGTGAAGATTCGATCCCTGGAAGAGACGTTGCGTTTGGAGACGCGTGCAAAGACGCTCAATCCGAAGTGGTATGAGGGAATGTTGAAGCACGGGTTCAGGGGCGTGGCGGAAATCGAGAATCACGTTTCGAATACCTTTGGGTGGAGTGCGACGGCGGATGCAGTTGATGATTGGATCTATTCGGAAGTAGCAAACACGTTTCTGTTTGATGAGACGATGCTCGAGCGGCTCCGAGATTTGAACCCGCACTCGGCTCATTCGCTGGCGCAGAGATTGTTGGAGGCGAATGGGCGTGGATATTGGGAGGTTGATGACAGTGTGCTTGATAGGTTGAGAGAAATCAGTAGAAGTCTCGAGGATCAATTAGAAGGAGTTGTTTAACCACGGATAACACGGATTGAAGATCACGATTTTATACGTCGGTTCGAGCCTTTTGGCGCCGCTCAAGAACGCGGAGCGTGAGATCAATCGTGCGCACAATCTCGATCTGCGTGTGGCGGCTTACAACTTTGGCTCGCCTCTCAGCGATCTCGAATGGCAGGACGTCGAAACCGATCTCAAAGACGCGAACGTTGTTTTCGTTATTCACGTGATGGATGGCGAGAACGCCACTCGCCTCGTCGCCGCTCTCGAAAACTTCAAGCAACATCACGACGCCGTAGTCGTCATTAATTGCATGCCGGAGCTCATGCGACGAACTCGCCTGGGTCGTTTGGATATCTCTACCCTCGGCAAGAGACAACACGGCAAAGGCGCACAATTGTTGAAATCGGTCGGCTCCTGGGTTGGTAGTCACGCCAAACGGGGCAAGTCGAGCCGAGGACATGGTCAGTATTTGAAGCTAGTCGATCGCCTGCCCGGCATTCTCAAGTTTGTGCCAACCGCAGGCGCTCTGACTGATGCCAAGCATTACCTCTATCTGTTCTGTTTTTTTCTGCAGCCGACGCCAGCAAACATCAAGTCGATGTTGCTCTATGCGCTGGTCCACTACGTCCGCGATGAGCGTTTGAAGAAGATCAGTGTGCCGAAACCCGAGCAGATGCCATCGGTAGCAATTTATCACCCGTCTGCGCCGGCGTTGTTTCGAACGTTTGCAGAATATCGGAAGTGGTATCGAAAACCTCTAAACGCCGAGTCAACGATTGGTCTCCTGTTAATGCGGCCGCAGGTTATCAGCAAGACGACGAACCATTACGACGCCCTGATCAAAGCGATCGAGGCAGAAGGCTTAAGCGTCATACCCGCGATCGCAACGCTCATGGATAATCGCGAAGCAGTCTCGCAGTTTTTTGTCGAACCAGCGCAGACGAAAGCACGAGTCAGTCAAATCGTTTCACTGACGGGCTTTAGTTTTGTTGGTGGTCCAGCGATGAACGACAGTGCCGCGGCTTCGCAGTTTCTGCGTGAACTCAATCTCCCGTATCGTTCGGCGGTGAGTCTTGATACACAGACAATCGAAGCCTGGTCAGATTCGCAAACGGGTCTGAATCCGGTTCAGGCGGGCATGCAGATCGCGATACCCGAAATCGATGGGGCCACGGAGCCGTTTATTTATGGCGGCATTCCAAGCCGCGGACAAGAGCCAGTTGCGCTTCAGGATCGCTGCACGCGTCTCGCGCGACGGCTGCGGCGTTGGAATAAATTGCAAGGCGTTCCTCGCGATCAGATCAAGCTTGCGATCGTGTTGTTCTGCTTTCCGCCCAACAAGGGAAACATCGGCACTGCCGCTGATCTCGACGTGTTTCCGGGCGTTTTTGATGTGCTGAAGCGACTTCGCGATGAAGGCTATCGAGTCGACCTGCCGGATTCGGCCGATGATTTGCGCGCCAAACTAATAGGAGGTAACTCAGAACGGTTTGCGGCGCCCGCTAACATCGCTTACAGCATGAACGTTCAGGAATACCGGCGACTCTGTCCTTACATTAGAGATGTTGAAGAAGACTGGGGAGCGGCGCCGGGTGCGATCAATTCACTTGGCAACGAGTTGTTGATTCAGGGTCTGGAGTTGGGGAATGTCTTCATCGGAGTGCAGCCAACATTTGGCTTCGAAGGAGATCCGATGCGACTGATGATGGCGCGCAGTGGTTCGCCACATCACGGATTCATGGCGTTCTACACGTATGTCTCAAAGGTGTTCAACGCAGATGGTGTAATACATTTCGGTACACACGGCGCCCTCGAGTTCATGCCTGGGAAACAGATTGGACTCTCGGGGGAATGCTGGCCGGATCGGCTGATTGACGAACTACCAAATTTCTACATTTATAGCGTCAACAATCCCTCGGAAGGCTCAATTGCCAAACGCCGCTCGTACGCTGAACTGATCTCCTACCTGACGCCACCAATCGAAAATGCAGGACTATACAAGGAGCTCGCCAGTCTCAAAGATCTCGTTATGGCTTATCGACAATCCACAATCGAACAAGAACGAATCCGCTTGTACGAATCGATCGAGGAACTTACCGGCCAAACCCACTTATCGATTTAATCCGCGTTTTAAAAGTATCAGCGTCCACACGATGAATGAAGCTCTCAACGCCGTTGATCGCAATGACCGGAATATCGTACTGATATTTTCTGAGTAATTCTTCATCAGATTCAATATTGATCTCTTCGAAAACAAATTGATCGCTGCAGCCGGCGCTCAGAATTGCCGCCTTAGCGTCGTCGCAGAGGTGGCAGCCGGGTCGCGAATAAACGATTACATGTGGTTTAGCCATCGGATACTTCTTGCCAGCCAATCAGGAAATTATGTATAAATAACGCTGCCGACCATATTAATACTTTGTTTTGTTAGGTGCGGCGCTCTTCATGTTTAAGCAAATAGTTCGATTTACTGCGCAGAGAGGAATCCCTGTTCAAGGTGGGATTGTATAATTAACTCTCTGTAAGTAAAGTCGAAGTGTACCCGCGGAAGTTTGCAACACCTGGCAATTCGGAATTGATTTTGACGGAGGTCTGGTCTTGGATAGTCAAGCCGATCAATTGTCCGCCCCGAGTGTAGGTACTCCTGCGCGTACTGTTCCTGCGGCAAAACCCGCAACACCCACTGCAGTCGTGGAGTCGAGTTCCGATCCCCCGGTGAATAAGATGCGACGACGGATGGTCTGGGCTTCCGTCGCCGGCTCGCTCACTGTTTTCTTCTTGATGTTCGTGCGGTTCTTCCTGCCGCGCTCGATTCTCGAACCTTCCAGCATCTTTCGTATCGGGTCGCCGAACGATTACGCATTGGGCGTCGATACCAAGTGGCAGCAACAATATCGCATCTGGGTGACCAGAACTTCCGATCGGCTCTTCGTTATTTATGCGCGCTGCACGCATCTGGGGTGTACTCCTGACTGGAAGGCAAGTGAGAACAAGTTCAAATGTCCGTGCCATGGCAGTGGTTACGACAGTGAGGGGATTAACTTCGAGGGACCCGCGCCGCGACCGATGGACCGCGCGAAAGTGGCTCTCGACGCAGAAGGACAGATCGTTGTGGATATTGGCACTCTTTACGAGTGGCCCAAGGGTGAGAAAAGTGAATTCGATGATGATGGAGCATTCATAAGAGTCTGAGCCACGGATGAGCACGGATAACACGGATATGGCAGAGAGTTCTGATCCAAAAGAGACAAAACAACTAAGTTCCGGCGACGAAGCCAAGCGCAGCATGCTCGACAAGGTGAAGGAAACGGGCGGCGCGCTGAAAGATCGCGCGAAGGAGGAAGCGAAGGACTATAAAGATCCCCAGGAGACGCAGCTCTGGAAATCGATCTTTCGCGTCTCGCATGATCGCTCCGATCCGCGTAATCGCTCACTCGCGATTCTTTCAAACGTCTTTCTGCACTTACATCCGGCCAAGATAAATCGCGATGCGGTGCGTTATCCGTTTACGTGGGGCATGGGTGGAATCACGTTCTACCTGTTTATCGTGCTTACGTTTACCGGGGTGTTGCTGATGTTCTACTACCACCCCACCAAGGTCGACGCGTTTCGCGACATTCTTTATCTCGAGCACGATGTGCCGTTTGGAAAGCTGCTGCGCAACATGCATCGCTGGGCGGCGCACTTGATGGTGATCACAACCTGGCTGCACATGTTTCGCGTCGTGTTGACGGGCTCTTATAAGAAACCACGCGAGTTCAACTGGTGCGTGGGTGTGGTTTTACTCGTGTTGACGCTGCTGCTGTCGTTTACCGGATACCTCTTGCCGGACGACCAGCTCGGGTTCTGGGCGGTGACCGTCGGCACAAACATGGCGCGAGCGACGCCGATGCTCGGACATGAAGGTCCGTTCGGTCCGCAGTTGGGCTTGACTGCCTACAACGATGTGCGATTCGGACTACTGGGTGGCTCAATTGTCGACTCGAATGCCCTTTTACGTTCCTATATCTGGCACTGTATCGGTATTCCGCTCGTGGCATCGATCTTCATGGCAGTGCACTTCTGGCGTATCAGGAAAGACGGAGGGATCTCCGGACCCGCGCCAGTCGTGCTTGAGTCTGAGATAAAAGCCGTAGCTAAGAAGAAGTAACCAGTATGCAAAGATTCATCAACAAATGGACATTGCTGGTTCTTGCCGTTCTGATCGTTGGTGTCTGGGCACTGAACGTTAGCGATTGGCATCAATTGTGGACCATTTCGTCTGCCCCCGATAACATTCCGATCGTGGCTATGCTCTTCCTGGTGCCATTCTTCACATGGATGGGAATCCGGCAGGCGATTGCAAACGATCGGCTCATCGACGAGCTCGAAGCAGATCCGAAACTGGCGAAAACGCATCATCGCAAAGTGGAACCGTGGCGGCCGGGTTGGGCGCGGGAACTTCACGTTTGGCCCTACCTTGTTCGAATTGAGTTTCTTGCCACCGTGATCGTCACGGTGGTTCTTTTTGTCTGGTCCATCACGCTCAACGCGCCGCTTGAAGAACCTGCCAATCCGAATCTGACCATGAATCCGTCGAAAGCGCCCTGGTACTTCCTCGGTCTGCAGGAGATGCTGGTCTACTTCGATCCGTGGATCGCGGGCGTGGTAATGCCGTCCATCATCATGGTCGGCTTGATGGTCTTTCCGTACGTCGATTCAAACCCACTCGGCAACGGTTACTACACGCTCAAGCAGCGACGTTTCGCGCTCTGGATGTTTGGTGCGGGCTTTTTGATGTGGATCGTTTTGATCGTGATCGGGACGTTTATTCGTGGGCCGGGTTGGATCTGGTTCTGGCCGGGACAAACGTGGGATCACAATGCGGTCGTGTTTGATAAGAACGTCGATTTGCACGACATGATTGCGGCTACGTCCGTTGGCAAGCTGCTTCCCGCCTGGGCTCTATCGGCGAACCCCGGAAAGTTCATCTTCGGAATGATTGTCGTTACAGGTTTTTACATCGTCGGCGCGCTCTTCTTTCACTGGCTGATGACGGTGGACTTCAAGAAGATCAGATTGCGCCCGCTTCGTCTGTTTCCCAAGAACGAGTTTGAACAAAAGCTCCTGGCGCGAACGAGTTTGCTTCAGTACCTGACTTTCCAATTCTTTGCGGTCAGTGTGCTACTGGCGTTACCGGTGAAACTCATTTTGCGTCTGGCTTTGACTATTAAGTATGTGTGGGTAACTCCATGGTTCAACATATAGGTAGCGTGGAGGGAAGATCATAGTGGCTGATGCACCAGAGCCTCGCGAGTCGTTGATCAAAAGGGAAGCCGATCTACCAGTTGAAGATCCGATTGTCAGTCGCTCGACAAGCGGCTGGATGCTGATGTCTGCGTTGCTGATGACGATCTCAATTGCCTGGGCGCTCTACGATGAAGCGTTTGGTCAGCGGCCATGGAAGGGCATGCAGCGCGAATTTGTCAGCCGCTACAGCAAATACCTCGACAGTATTAAAGCAGACGCAGGCAAGAGTGAAGCCGAGATAAAGGAGAGTCCTGAGTATCAAAAACTCGAGGAGGATGAGAAGGCTGCACGTGCCGAGGTTCAACCTGAGATACAAGAGATCGATAAGAAAGTAGGGCTGGCGCAGAAAAAACTCGACGCAATCACTGACACGTTTCAAAACCAGCGTGGGCGCCTCACTGTTATCAACTACTACATCGAGATCGCAAGCGACAAGGCCAAACAGCGATATCGCGACCAGGCTGAGGCAAAGAAACAGGAAAAAGTTACTGTGGAAATTCCGTCAGACGATGGAAAGTCCATAGATAAACAAAAGCTGAACTACGCTGAACTTGAATCTCTTTACGACAAACTACGTGAGGAAAAAGCGCAAGGTCTTGGTCGTAAAGCCGAACTGCTGAAGACCCCATCGGAACTGGCAAAGAAAAAGGACGATTACCTAAAGAATCACCTGATCGGTCTTGGACCAGCGGCCATCGAAGGCTTGAAAACGAAGATGGCCAGCTACGATTACTCGATTCTTGGCCACCAGATCAGTGTGAATGCTTACAACATCGTCGATCGCTGCGAGGTGTGTCACGCGGGCATTCGCGAACCCTTAGATTTGACGCCCGCAAGTATGGCTGGTCCAAATGGGAAGGAGGACTCGCTCGCGCGTGCCTTTGTCAGCCACCCAAATAGAGAGATTCTCCAGATACACAATCCTGAGAAGTTTGGCTGTTCAAGCTGTCACTGGGGGAACGGCCGCGCTACCACCAGTGATGTAAAGGGCCACGGGCGTCATCGTTTCTGGCTCTGGCCCATGTTTGAGAAGGAAAACACAGAGGCCGGTTGTCAGCAGTGTCACGCGCGTGATCGTGTGACACAGGGAGCCGAGACGTTGAATCTCGGTCGCGATCTCTTCGCACAACGCGGCTGTATGGGCTGTCATCGCTATGAAGGTTTCGATCGCGAAACAGATACACTTGCTGCAACGCGCCAGCAGATCGGACAGCTTCAGGACCAGATTACTGCGAACGAAAAACAGATTCTGACCGACACGAAAGCCACGGAATCTGAAAAAGTCTCTGAGGACGACGTCAAGAAACTTTTGGCCCATGCCGAGAGTTTGCGTGTCACAAACAGCCTTCTCGCGGCTCGTATCGATCAGATGAAACTGCAGGAGAGATATCTCCTGCAGGACGTGAAGAAGGTTGGACCAAACCTCAAGGACGTTCGCGTCAAGTTGCGCAAGGAATGGGTGCCGGTGTGGTTACAGAATCCGCAGGCGTTTCGACCCGACACGAAGATGCCGGTCTTCTGGCGTTTCGGCGCGTTACCGGAAGGCAAGCCCGGCGCCCACTTGCGCGATAAGGATGGCGAAGAACAGATCCATGCCATTGCTGCCTATCTCTGGCAGGAGGGTTTCGATTCAAAACTTCCGACACAGCAACAAGGTAACGCACAACACGGTAAGGAACTTTTCGAAGGTCGTGGCTGTCTCGCCTGCCACTCGATTGGTGAAGGCGAAACCAAGATCGGCGGCCATTTTGCTGCCAACCTGCAGCACGTTGGTGAAAAAGCAAACTTTGATTACATCGTGCGCTGGATTCACAATCCGCGCGAGCGTGTTGCGCCTTACTGTCCCAAGCATAAACGCGATTTGACGCCTGACGACTACGCAAAGAAAGGTTTGCCGTTTGTTTTCGACACCGAACTGCATTCTCGCTGTCCGGAGGACGGCGCTGAGTTGCAGGTGCAGAACATGACGGTGATGCCAAACTTCCGTCTCTCAGAGTCGGATGCGCGAGATATCGCGACCTATCTCTTCTCACTTTCATCACCACGGAGTTATGCAGCCGCCGCTTACATGGATGACGCGAACCTGAAAGAGAAGGGACGTCTTTTAATCAAACAGTATGGTTGTGCGGGTTGTCATGAAATCAAAGGCTTTGAGGAAGAGCAGCGCATCGGTAAGGAGTTGACTGTTGAGGGTGCGACTCCGATCGAAAGACTCGATTTCGCGTTGCAGACGAAGGCTGCTGAAGAAGGCAACGATCCTCTGAAGCTGCACGAGGAACAAGGAGAAGAAAAGGAAGGGTCGAAGAAAGCTAAAGAAGAGAAGCCGTGGTACAACCACAAAGGTTTCTTCGAACACAAGATCACACAGCCGTCGATCTACGATGAAGGTAAAGAGAAGGATCCGAAAGATCGCCTGCGCATGCCGGAGCCTTATCTGACTCCGGAATGGCGCAATGCACTGACCACGTTCCTGCTTGGCAGTGTCGGCACCGAAGGCGCTAACGTTCCTGGTTCACTCTTCTTCAATCCGCAGGATCAGCGACGTCAGGATATTCAGAACGGTTGGTGGGTGATCAAGAAGTACAACTGTCAGGGTTGTCACCAGCTTCAGGTCGGCCAACGTTCCGTGGTCATGGATCTGCCGTTCTATCAGACGCCGGAAGGTAAGGATTTGCTTCCGCCACGTTTGACGAGTGAAGGTGCGCGCGTCGATCCAGCATGGCTGTTGAAGTTCCTCCACGATCCATCGCTGAGTGGTGAAAAGACGCCGGAGCAGGCGCAACAGATCGCCGCATTGCCGTCGCCGAGTCCACAAGCGGCGGGTTCACCGCAAGCTGGCGCGAGTCCGGCGGCGAATAATCAAACGGCGCGGTTGTTGCCGCAACCAGGATTGGATCGCAATGGTGTGCGTCCGTATTTGCAGTTCCGGATGCCGACGTTCAACTTCTCGCCGAATGAGTTGCAGGTTCTCGTGCGGTTCTTTATGGCGATGTCGGGTCAGCAGGATCCTTATATTAAAGAACCGATGTCGCCGTTAACGGCACAGGAGCGCCTGCTCGCGCGACAGTTGTTCACACTCGGAACGCCTTGTTTGAAATGTCACATCACGGGCGATCCCGTGCGAGATGCGAAAGCGATCGCGCCAAACTTTCTGTTAGCAGCCGAGCGATTGAAACCCGATTGGACGTTCCGTTGGCTACTCGATCCGGCACAGATTAGCCCTGGAACTGCAATGCCGAGCGGACTCTTCCGTAAGGAGGGCGATATGTGGGTCGCTAACCTGGCGGCACTGCCGCCGGCCGCCGCGGGCTATCACGACGACCACGCTCGATTACTGGTGCGATACATGTTCTTGATGAGTCCTGATGAGCAGCGGCAGTTGCTGGCGACCGGTCCTGTGGCGCCGGCGGCAGCTGCTCCGACCACGCAGAACCACGCCAGCGCGAGGCGTAAGCGCAAAGGGTTCAATCATGTAGGCCTGCGCCGACGTGCTGCCTTGGGCACAAATGCCGCACGGATCTTGAGAGCGATGTGAGTATGTATTGCGGCAGTCAGATTTTTACAGGATTAACAGGATTAGAACAGAATTTACATGTTAGCGCGCGTTCCGTGTTAACACGGCTTCCGTGCTACAGTTAATGTGCAAGTTATCTTAGTTTGGAGGAGTTGATCATGAATAAGCAGACAAAAGTCTGGCTTGTGTTATCGATTGCACTGTCTTTGCTAGCTCTGGGTTCTGCATGCAGTAAGAGTGAAGGCGACACCAATAAGGGCAACACGAATGGCACCGCTACCACCGAAAACGCAGCCCCTTATAGTGGCCCAACCGGGACGATCTCCGGCGTGGTTAGCTATAACGGCACGCCACCGGCGCCGAAGAAGATCGACACAACGGCCGATCCGGTCTGCGGCCAAAAGAATCCGAATTTGATGACCGACGACACCATCGTTAAAGACGGTAAGCTTGCAAACACCTTCATCTACATCAAGGAAGGCACCGTTGAAGGTGGCAAGAAGATTGGTGACTATGGCTGGCCGGTACCTCCGACACCTATAAAGCTCGACCAGAATGGTTGCCACTACGCACCACATGTGCTTGGCATTCAAGTGAACCAGAAAATCAGTATCACCAACAGTGATGCTACTCAGCACAATATCCACCCGACGCCGAAACTGAATACGGAATGGAACCAGACGCAGGCTAACGGCGCACCGCCCATCGAGAAGAGCTTCACACGTGCTGAAGTCCTGATTCCGGTTAAGTGCAACCAACATCCGTGGATGAAGGCGTATATCGGCGTGTTGAAGCATCCGCTTTATGCTGTCAGCAGTGCGGACGGCACGTACAGCATCGCGAATGTTCCGCCAGGAAAGTACACCGTCATTGCATGGAGAGAGGGTACAACTCCTGAAGAGCAACCGATGGAGGTTACCGTAACGGCGAATGGCACAGCTAAGGCTGACTTTGCTTTCCCGAAGGCAGGAGCCGCCACGAGCTCAACCAAACCTTCGCTGCAGATGATGCCCGCGATCGAATTCCCGATGCTGGGCAAGCATTGAGTTGTTGAGTAAGTTTCCCGCAAAGGCGCAAAGTTGCGTCCAAAAGCAGTCAGATCTTGTCTTCTTTGCGCCTTTGCGGGAAACCCTTGTTATTGAATTCGCCACCACATAATGAACCGGGGTCTTAATCGTTTTGCTATTTTCGTCGCTTGCGCGACGTTTTTCTTAATTATTGCCGGAGCGCTCGTCACCAGTAACGACGCCGGGCTGGCGACACCTGACTGGCCGCTTTCAAACGGACAGGTTTTCCCGAAGATGGTAGGCAATCTCTTCTGGGAGCACGGTCACCGGATGGTAGCGACTACCGTCGGTATGCTGACGATAGTTTTGATGTTCTGCATTCTTAGGATAGAGAAACGACCGTGGGTGCGAAAGCTGGGCGTCTTCGCGTTGCTCGCCGTCGTCGCGCAGGGATTACTTGGAGGATTGACCGTAAAACTGATGCTGCCGCTCGCTGTTTCAAGTGCGCATGCGACGCTGGCCCAACTTTTCTTTTGCACGACGGTCAGCCTCGCAGTCTTCACTTCGAGAAGTTGGATCGAAGCAAAGCCGCTTTACCAAGAGAAGGGAAGCTTGCCGCTGCGATACTTATGCACCGGGGCGCTCGTGACGATATTTTTGCAGTTAATACTCGGTGCAACTTTGCGTCACTCGGCAACCTGGGATAGTCATTTGCCGGCCCAGTTGATATTGGCCCACATCGGTGGAGCAGTCGCAGTAACACTAATACTCGGATCCGCTAGTTTGACTGTTTTGCGCCGCCACTCAAGTGAAAAATTTCTAACGCATCCGGCGATCATTGCGCTGTCGCTTTTGGTCATACAGTTGGGACTGGGTATCGCTGCTTACCTGACGCGTCTGGCATCGCCAAACGATCCGCAGCCTCTCAATCCCATGATCGCGATCACCGTCGCTCATGTGGCGTGTGGCGCACTGGTTTTTGTTAGCACGATTGTGTTGACGTTACGTACGTATCGAGTCTTGCCCGGGGCGGTTGATTCAGTTCGGAGTTCAAGCTTTAGCTTGTCTGCCGGAAACAGCAGCCTAAAGGCTGAACTCTAAACTTAGTTAATAAGGTACTGAATGGAAGAGTTTGCCATCGATTTACGTAGTTCGGCGGTCGACGTCGTCGAGCGAACGCGATTGTCATTGCGTGAGCGTGTAGCGGCGTATGCTGAACTAACCAAGCCACGCATCACGTTTCTGATTGTGCTTACATCGGCGGCGGGATTTGCGCTTGCCTCGCGAGGGGGCATCGATTACCTCGGGATGTTGCGCGCGTTATTGGGCATCGGTCTTTTATCGTCAGGAATTGCAACTCTTAACCAGTATGCGGAACGAGATCTGGACGGCTTGATGCGTCGCACGGCAAACCGGCCTTTGCCATCGGGCAAGCTGGCTCCGTGGGAAGCACTCGCGTTCGGCGCTGGTATCACGATTCTGGCAGAGATCTATTTGCTCGTGCTCGTCAATCCGTTGAGCGCTTTACTCGGACTGACAGTGATCGCTGGTTACCTGTTTGCGTACACGCCGCTTAAAACGCGCACGACGTTATCAACCCTTGTTGGTGCTTTTCCGGGCGCTGTACCACCATTGATTGGATGGACTGCAGCGCGGGGTTCAATCAGTCTCGAGGGTTGGATCCTTTTTGCAATTCTCTTTCTCTGGCAGTTCCCACACTTTCTCGCTATCGCCTGGATGTATCGCGAAGACTACAGTCGCGCAGGCATTTTGATGCTGCCGGTAGTCGAACCTGACGGCAAAGTGACCGCGCAGCAGATCGTCGTCTACACGCTGATGTTGTTACCGGTTAGTGTGCTTCCGGCAGTGATGGGAATGTCAGGAAAGGTCTACTTCGTAGGGGCTATCGTGCTCGGATTGCTGTTTCTTTACAGCAGTCTGCGTGCGGCATTCTCGATGTCACGGCAACATGCGCGCCAGTTGTTGCTGGCGTCGGTACTCTACTTGCCGCTGCTGTTTATCTTGATGGTGTTGAATAGTTAGGCCGCCGTTAACGCAGATTAAAAACAGATCTGAATCAAAAGGAGATGTAACCGATGGGACGAGTTCTTGCGGTTATTATCTGGATTATCACGCTGCTGTCGGTGCTGCTTTTCGTAAGCGGTAAGTGGTGGTTTCCAGCGGCTATTTCCGAGCACGCTCCCGCTCTCGATCGCCAGTTTCTTATCACTATACTGGTTGTCGGTATTTCCTTCGCCGCCGCCCAGATCGGTTTGGGTTGGATGGTCTGGAAGTATCGCGATACCGGCTCGAGCAGTGATCGCGCAATCTACTCGCACGGCAGCAATCGTCTCGAGGTGCTCTGGACGGTCATTACCGCAGTGATTTTTATTTCACTGGCGGTGATGGGACAGAGTGTTTGGGCTTCATTGAGACTGCACGATGCGCCGGCTGGTTCGTACACAGTTGAAGTAGTTGCGCAACAGTTTCAGTGGAACTTCCACTACGCCGGCAAGGACAATAAATTCGGGCGTACCGATCCGAAGTTCATCGACGACGGCACTCTCAATTTTATCGGCATTGACGCAACGGATCCCGCTGCTGCTGATGATTCTGTGACCTCGGCACTCGCGATTCCTGTCAATCGTCCCGTTGAGCTGCGCTTGCGCTCGAAGGACGTCATTCACAACTTCTGGGTGCCACAACTGCGCTTCAAACAGGATCTTGTTCCGGGAATGGAAATCAAGGTCCACTTCACCGCCAACAAAGTCGGAAAGTATGAACTGGCGTGCGCAGAGTTGTGCGGGCAGCTGCACTTCAAGATGAAGAGCTACATGCTCGTGCTTCCGGAAGAAGAGATTCAGGCGTTGCAGGCGATGCCACAGGAGCAGTTCCAGGCAAAGATGGCTGAGTTGCTGCAGAAGTATCCATTGCCGACTTATCAGTAATAGGTCCTATAAGACCTATATAGCAGATCTGAGGAGACAACAGATGTCAGCTGAGACTCACGAGGGCGTGCACCGGCACCCGGCACCGACGAGCTTCATACGCAAGTACATCTTTAGCGTTGACCACAAGGTCATAGGCATCCAGTACATCATGCTGGCACTGGCCGCAGTGGTGGTCGGTATGGCCATGTCGCTGCTCATGCGACTGAACTTGTCATGGCCCGGTACGCATTGGCCCATCCTGGCGACACTTTTTCCAACCGGCGCGCCTGAGGGCGTGATGACTCCGGAGTTCTACCTGTCGCTGGTGACGATGCACGGCACGATCATGGTGTTCTTCGTGCTCACAACCGCGCCCCAGGGCGGCTTTGGCAACTACTTTCTGCCTATCCAGATCGGCGCCGAAGACATGGCATTTCCGGTGCTGAACATGTTGTCGTTCTGGGTGACGCTCGTCGGTTTTATCGTCATTCTGCTGGCGATCTTTGTGGAAGGTAATCAGTCGCTGGGAGAAGCGTTCTCTGCGCTTGGACCATCATTTGCCGGCGGCAGCGGCACCGTTGGACCAATCGGAGGCTGGACTGGTTACGCTCCGTTGAGCGCCCTCGGCAAGGTTGCCGGACCCGGTCAGGGCGCCGGCATGAACCTCTGGGTAATCAGTATCGCGATCTTCTGTGTCGGCTCTTTACTGGGTGCACTGAACTTCATTACGACGCTTTTGAACATGCGCACTAAGGGTATGTCGTTGATGCGCATGCCACTGACCTGCTGGGCGTGGTTCACCACCGCAGTGCTGGCGCTGCTGTCGTTTCCGGTTCTTCTCGGTGGCGGAATCCTGTTGCTGCTCGATCGTATTGCGGGAACGAGTTTCTTCATTCCGAGTGGACTCTACGTTAGTGGTCTTCTCTCCGGAACGAATCCAAACTTCCCGCTACACACCGGCGGTTCACCCATCCTCTGGCAACACCTGTTCTGGTTCTTCGGACACCCGGAGGTCTACATCGCGATTCTGCCGGGCATGGGAGCGACGTCGCATATTCTCGCGACCTTCGCGCGCAAACCTGTTTTTGGTTATCGCGCAATGGTGTTTGCAATCTTCGCGATCGGCTTACTCGGATTCTTTGTGTGGGGCCACCACATGTTTATCAGCGGTATGAGCCCTTATTCAGCGATCGCCTTTTCGGTGTTGACGCTGTCTATCGGTGTGCCGTCGGCGGTTAAGACGTTCAACTGGCTCGGTACATTGTGGGGAGCTCGTATTCGCTTCACGACGGCGATGCTGTTTGCGCTCGGCTTCGTTTCGCTGTTTGTTGCCGGCGGTATCACGGGATTGATTCTGGGCCAGACCTCACTGGATCTGGCGATGCACGATACTTACATCGTCACAGCACACTTCCACCTCGTGATGGGTGTGGCGTCGATCTTCGGTATGTTTGCAGCACTCTACTTCTGGTTCCCGAAGATGTTTGGACGCCTGATGAATGAAGGTCTGGGCAGAGTCCACTTTTGGCTAACGTTCATCGGCGTCTACACGATCTTTGTGCCGATGCACATTATGGGAATTGTCGGTATGCCGCGGCGCTATTCGAGCTTTGGCGAGTACGAGTTTCTGAAGACGCTGCATCCGCTCGTGCTACTGGTTTCAATAGCGGCAGTGATTACAATCCTGGCGCAAGTAATCTTCTACTTCAATGTCTTCTGGAGCATCTTCAAAGGCAAGAAGGCAGGCGACAATCCGTGGGAAGCCACCACACTTGAGTGGACCACTACGACACCGCCGCCGCACGACAATTTCGCCGGTGTGTTGCCGACGGTGTATCACGGACCGTATGAGTTTGCCGTTCCGGGAGCACCTAACGATTACGTAATGCAGACTGATCTCGGGGCCGAAGTGCCAAGCGGTAATGGCCACAATGGTCACAAGCACTAAGAAAGTAACGAACAAGGGGATCGGTTCAGGCGGAAATTTTCCGGGACCGAATGGTAAGAAGCCAGGCGGGAATGGATTTCACGGCGGCGGCAGTGAAGATCCTTCAAAACGGAAGTTCTCACCGGCCGCTTACCGCATCACAATGTGGATGGTGCTGGCCGCCATTGTGATGATGTTTGGAGCTCTTTCCGTGGCGTACGCGTACGTCATGGTATCGGAAGAGCAACGAAGTCCCGTTCCGATGCCACGCATGTTCTTCGTGAGCACTGCACTGATACTGGTGAGCAGTGCGACGTTCCAACGGGCGAAACGATCTTTGCAGCAGGACCGTGCACGCGCCTACCTCAGGTGGTTGCTCGTGACGCTCGGACTCGGAATCGCGTTTGTGGTGTCGCAGCTTGTGGGCTGGCGTGAGCTTTCAAGAGCCGGTGTTTATTTCTCGGGTCATCCACGCAGCACGTTCTTCTACCTGGCGACGGCTCTGCATGGCGGGCACCTGCTCGGCGGCATCGGTTTGGTGTTCTACCTGGTGATGAGGCGACTGCGACCCTTGTGGCCCTTGCATGCAGAGAAGAACACAGCGTGGACCAGGGTTGTCGGGCTTTACTGGCACGCAATGGACGGAATCTGGATCTGGCTATTCGCACTCTTGTTGATTTTTAAGTAGGAATTAACCACTGATGAACACGGATTACACAGCAGATCTTCTCGGATCGCGTTACCGCATCGGCATGTGGGTGGCGCTCGCCTCGATTGCGATGTTATTCACGTCCTTGAGCAGCGCGTATGTTGTGCGTTCGGGCGTGATGAATGACTGGTTTCCGATCGCGGCTCCACGCGTGATGTTTGGCAGCACCGCCCTGATTTTGCTGAGCAGCATCTCGATCGAAATTGCGAAAAGAAAACTCAAACGAGGTTTTTCCGAAAGCTACTCGCGGTACTTGTTGTTAACGACTCTGCTTGGGTTGGGTTTTCTTGTTTCGCAAGTCGTTGCATGGAGACAACTGGCAAAACAGGGAATCTATCTCGCAAGCAATCCGTACAGCTCGTTCTTTTACCTGCTGACGGGTGCGCACGCAGTGCACCTGGCTGGTGGATTACTCGCGCTTGGTTTCTTGTGGTTACGGTCGCGAAATCAATTAGTACGGCAGGCAACAGCCGATGCGGTTTCGATTTACTGGCATTTCATGGACGCTCTTTGGATCTACCTATTCCTACTCCTATTCCTTTGGAGGTGACAGGTGAGCACTGAAGCACGTGCGGGACATTTCCCGGCAGTGGATTGGGAAGGCGGCGCCTTTCCTTATCGCGTGGGCCATCGCAAGTTGGGGATGTGGCTATTTATCGTTTCCGACTCGCTGACGTTTTCGGCGCTGCTGATTGGCTACAGCTATCTGCGCGCGTCAAATGTCTGGCCAACTCCATTTCCTTTTTATCCGAGCATCGTCTTTTCGTCGGTGATGACTTTCTGCCTGCTGTCGTCCAGCTTGACGATGGTTTTTGGCGTCTCCGCATCGAGTAAAGGCGACAAGGCGAAAGCGAGGAAGTGGATATTGGCGACGATCTTCTTCGGTCTCGCTTTTATCATCCTTCACTTGATCGAATGGAATCACCTCATTCACGAAGGACTGCGGCCTTTCTATCTGCCGGAGCATTGGGTACAGGTATTCACTACGACTGACGGCGTACCACCTTCACCGCTATTTGGCGCGACCTTCTTCACGATCACCGGGCTGCATATGTTCCACGTTGCTTCGGGCGCGGTTTACTTAGGCGTAGTCGCCGCTCGTGTGAAGAAACTCAAACACGAAGACATCGAGATCAGCGGCCTTTACTGGCACTTTGTCGACCTCGTGTGGATGTTTGTGTTCCCGCTGATTTACATCATGTCAGTGGATGTTGGCCATCACAGTGGACTGTAGAGGCGAAGGAGGACCGAAATGACTGCACACGCACACGCTGAAGAACATTTCGCCGGCAGTAACAAGCTGTTTATCTCGATCTGGGTTTGGCTGGTGGGGCTGACGCTGGTAGAGATCTTCCTGGCTTACAAACCGATGCCGATCCACCTCATGCTGATCGTGCTGCTGGGACTTTCGATCATCAAGGCAGCACTGATCGTGGCGTACTTCATGCACTTGAAGTATGAACGACTGAGTTTGATTCTCACCATTGTGCCGATGCTCATCGTTTGTATTATGCTGTTATTCGTGTTTTTCC
>DASYSD010000001.1:0-6117 GCA_036003745.1 Pyrinomonadaceae bacterium | reverse complement strand
TCTCGGTGCCGCGCTCCGTCGCAGTGGCCGGCGAGGTATCGTAGTCCCTGGATGACGGCATCTCGGAGGGCTGGTGTGATGGTGTGGTTCAGTCGTTGGACGGTTTCTGTCAGCATTAGCTCGGTGGCCTTGCCGAGTCGAGCGGTTGCTCGTGCGAGCTTGTCGGCCGCTTCCTGGTCCGGATCTCCGTCGTGACCGCGCACCCATTCGTAAGTGATTTCGTGTGTTGTTGCTGCGTCATCAAGGCGTTGCCAGCAATCGAGGTTGCTTCGTCGTTTGAAATTTCCGGTCATTGTTTCGACGACATAGCGAGAGTCCGTGCGGAGAATCACAGTGCATGGTTCTTTTAGGGACTCGAGTGCGAAGGCGGCCGCAGTGATTTCGGCGCGTTGGTTTGTTGACGGACCGATGTAACAGCCTATCGCGCGTTTGTGGCCTTGGTATTCGAGAATTGCAGCCGCGGCGGCGCGGGTTTCGTTCTGGCCATTTCCGAGGCAGGCACCGTCGGTTGTGATCGTTACTTGCTTTCTCTCTGCTGTAGTGGCTGACATGGTGTTACAGGCCTCCTCACAAAAAAATGTAGCTGCGCGCTGGGCGACCGTGGCCGTCCAGCGCGCGAGCGTTCTGTGGTCGTTCAGGCGTGGCTGGGCGTTTCAGAACGGAATGTCGTCGTCTGACAACTCGGCGCCCGTCTTAGCCTCGCCGGCTTCCGCTGCCGCGGCATCGCCACCGTTGCGGCGTCTCTTTCCGAGGAACTGGACGTCGCTGGTGTTGATGTTCATGGTCAGGCGGGTTTCGCCGTCGCGGCCTTTCCACAGTTCCGGCTTCAGGCGACCTTCGATGTAAACCTGGTCGCCCTTTTGCAGGTGCTGCGAGACGGCTTCGGCGCTGTTGCCGTAGACGTTGGCGGTGAACCAGCTCTGGGTTTCGACGGGCTCGCCGGCGCCGTTTTTCCGGCGTTCGTTCGCGCAAACCGAAAACGAAGAGACGGGACGGCCGTCAGGCATGTAGCGGAGTTCGGGGTCTTTGCCGAGGTTGCCCACTACGATTACTTTCGAAAAGGACATGTTCAATTCTCCTTTGATTGGTGACTTTGCATTGAGTGATGAGCGAACTGCGTTTGAGGCGCGGCAAGCTCGGGTTAGTCGGTCCACCTGTCCGGTGACTGACTGTGACTTATCGTGTCGTCAGCTTCTTTCTATTTTTCTTGTGTGGGTTGAAGACTCGGTTGGTAAGGTTTAAGAGGCTCGTTTACGCGGCCATGGGTTTGGCAAGTCCTGAAGCGTTTTTCAGGCTTTCCCAGATTGCCGCTTTGTCGGCCGCCGTGAGCAAATGAATCATATTGTGAGGCTCATTCGGAATGCCGGTTTTGCGATCTTCGTAAAACGCGAATCGTAGGTACATGAGCTTCCTCGCCGATGCCTGATTGATCATCTGGAGCAATCCTTCTTGAATCCGGACGTAAAGATCTTGCCTTTCCGTTCGAAGGATGTTCCTTACGCGTTCTCGTTCCTGGATGGGAAGCGTTTGGATCGCGGTCGCCAGAGTGCGTAGTTCTCGGGTTGGAAGTGTTCGCGCGAGTTTGATGACGGGTGTGGCGACGATGAAAGTACGGGCACGGCCGTCAACGTCTTTCGTTTCGCGCAAGGGGCTGGAATCAAGGTTTGCGCGCTTCACTTCGTAAGCAGTGTTTAGCGCGGTGAACATCTTGATCGAGATGGTCCCTTTCAAGCGAGCTTGGTAAGCGTCTTGGATAGTGTCGATTAGTGCGCGTGTTTCCGTGGCGGCTTCAATTCTTCGAATGAAGCCGCGGAAGGCGACGGAACGATTCATGCTTCGGAGCATGAAGTCGCGGTGCATGTTGTCGAGGATCTGTTCGAGTACTTCGCGAACGTATTGTCTCTCTTCGCGGTTTGGGTAAACGGAGACACGATAGGTGTATTCGACAAGACCCTTTCGAGTCGAGGTCATTGCCCTTGTTGTTCTGAAGATCCGGGAGTCTTTGTCGGCCGGATCGCCGTAGATTTGGTTTAAGCGAAAGTCGATGTAGTTGCCGATCGTTTGCGTGTCTTCGCCATCGGTGAAGAGGTTGCGGATTTCCGGAACCAGATCGGCGGTCTCGTGGGGAAGGTACGTTTCGTCCACGTCTTCGTCTAGAGTTCCGTCGACGATGAATCTTTCTCCATCGCTCATGTGGAGCGAGACTACGCCGCCTTCGCTGTATTGCTCAGTGATGCGCTCGTGGCTGTCGACAAGCGCTTCGAGATTTTCCTCACTGGCGCCAGCGTCTGCTTGATCGCGGAGATATGATTGAAACTGGCTTTCTTCGTCGTAGACGTTGCCTGTTGAGTGGGCGCGCGAGAGCTTGCTGCAAATCGAGCGCAGTTCGGCGGTGAATGGATCAGTAGTATCGCGTTTGTCGAGGATTTGCTCACATCGCAGCTCGAAGAGTTCGCGTCGTTGGTTTGGGTTCAGTTCGTCGCTGTAGTGAGGGGAGCCGAAGTATTCGTAGACCTCCGGTTCGTCGAGCAGGCGGTCTTCTTTGGTTGCCGTGATGGCTGTGAGCTGCATCGCCAGCTTTGCGATTTCGCTGAGGACGCTTGAGATAACCTGGGCTTTGTATTCGCTCACGGAGACGTCGTGGGTAGCAGAGTTGTACTCGGCCAATCGTCGTTTGATTTCGCCATAGGCCCACGAAGCGTAGACTTGGAATGAGCGTGGATCGGGGTCCGCGCCGGCGGAGACAGCCTCCTTGATGACGCGAACGAATTCAACGGCGTCGGCGTTTGAGCCGAGTTGCTTTTCGGCGTAGGGAACAGTGAGGATTCGGTGTTGGAGTTCGGCTTCGTTGGCTGGCCCGAGGTCGTGTTCTACTCGTCCGATCACGCGATCGCCAATCAGTTGAGTGGATTCGATATCGATGCGGTGGGCCGAATGGCGAGATATATGCTCGCTCATGTCGTGGCTGGGGCTGCCAGTGTCGATGGGATGATAGAGCAGGTGGAGCGAGTTTGGAGCGTAAATACGAAGAAATTGAGTCTGCATGTGCTGCCTCCCAGATACAAGAAACGAGAAATGTCCGGACAAAACACCACTTGCAGTCGTATCTAAAACCCAGTTGTTTCGGCTGGGTGAACATTAAGCTGGTTCCTGGCTGGCCTCTTCATCTGAAACCCAAACCCATGCTTGAACAAAAGCGCCATCGTCGGGGTTGGCCTCGGCTCTGCTGAGTCTGGCGTTATCGTCGATTTCGATTTCACCTTCTGATTGATACTGACCTCGCGCCGCTGCGATCATTTGTTTTCTTGTTGGCAGTTTCATTTCGTCCTCTCAGTTAGTCGGTGAATTCGATGTGGTTGCGAGAGATGCCGTATTCACCGGCGATGTCTCTTGCTGTTCGGCGAGCGAGTTTTTTGAGCTCGCCTAGGCTGAGGCATGAGGGATCGTTGAGTGGAACGATTTCAACTGAGTCGTGCGCGCAGTTTCCGGCGGTGTAGTCGTCGATGATATTTCTGCCCCGGTTGACGAAGATTTCATAGCCATAGGGAGTAGCTGTATAGGTGATGAATGTCGGCCGAGGTATTGGCATAGCGTTTCAGAGGTCTTGGCGATCTACCTCTTTCCTTTCTTTTAGATCCCCCGGAAAACTGAATCCTCGCCCATGGCCTTTTCGAGTGTCCTTAACTTCCGTCGAAGTTCCTTGTGGTAAACGGAAAGGGTGCTTGCCTGCAATTACTTTGATCTAAAGTCGTCACTTTTAATCGTTTGGATACAGGCCGGTTTGGGCTTGCTCGGCCGCTAAGCTGGAGCTGGATTCAGTTTTCGGGGTGTTTGATCTTCGCGTGCAACAACGGCACTCAGGGTCAGTGCCGTAGCAAAAAACGCAATCGGTGAACGCGAAAGCAGGCGCGTCAGGCGTAGCGAATGGCTCGGCCATTTCAAGGTAGCATCTGGCGAGATCGTCGTTGTGCCAGTTTGATTCTTTGTCGCGATTGTCTCTAGTTACGGTGGTAACGTGTTGGGCTCCACGATTTAGATCAATGTAGGGTTCGCTTCTTGCGAGGTTATGAAGGATGGCCCGGTAAATCGCGTAACGCGTTGTCGTGCCGTCTGTCATTGACAGGGAAGCGATGGTGACTCGTCTTGTGGTCATGGCCAATGCTTTCTGGTCGATTGTTCGATTGGATCTTCGCTACGTTTAGGGCAAAGCCCTCTCATGCTGCTGCGGGAATAGCATGTTCTGTTGAGACGATCGTGGCGGCGGTCAGGTCTTGTGTTCCGATTGGATGGTACGAAAGAGTGAGGGAGTGATCGTGGAGCCGGAAGATTTCTTGTGGTGGGTGTTCCCGGTTCTTTGCGATGTCAATTCGTAAAATATCCTCGCGATAGTAGGCATGAAGAACTCCGTCTTCAGTTTGGACGAGAAATCGTGGTGGGCCTTGCATTGATTTTTCTCTGGCGTGTTAGGCGTTGACCGCAATCGTAAATGTCTTTGATGGTGATAGATTCTTGCTCCGCACCGTGCGCTCGCAGGCTTCTGCCGTTGTTAGCCGCCCTTTGTACTTTGATTCTGTCTCCTTAGGAACCGCACTCGCTTGTGGTTGTAAAGCAAGCGTTTGAAGCGCGGGCTTCTAAGCCGTCGAACAACGTGCGACGGTTACTAGCAATTGTTGATAGTTGGAGTTCGGGTTGGATTTCTTCAGAAGTTGGTGGAATGCCGGGGCGGCGAGGCCATGCGGCCGGAGTCGCCGTTACCAGCGGTCGATAACTAGGCTTAGTGCTTTGGTGACTTGAAACAGTTTGTAGGGCGGGCATTCAATTCCATAGTGGTCCAGAACGGTCTCGTCGTAGTCGATAATGCGTACTCCGGTACGGCCTTCGCGTTTGGCGAAGCGCGTGATTAACGTCCGTTCTTTTGTTGTCCCGTCTGCGTCGATACACCAGATAGTGGCGGATGGCGTTTTGACTTTGAGGATTACGTGATCGGCCGGGCTTTCGTTTGAGGCGAGGATTTTTAGGGAGAGGTCTCCGGGATAGCGAAGCCGCGTTAGAGATGCTTTCACAGCACAGGCAAGGACTCTGCAGCCGCCAGCGTGCCAGGATGTGAATTCTGCGTCGTCAGATGAAAGGCGGTCTAAAAGTCGGAAGGTGTTTGGAAGTTCGAGCCAATGGCGCAGGTGCGTGCCCCAGAGCCTGTCGATCATTTGGTTACACAAACACGAGCCCTAATTGAGAGATATCAGTGGTCACAGTGTTGTCCTCGGTCGTCGTGCTGGATTTGGGAATTTGTCTTGTCCCTAAATTTCGCGTGGCGGCGATGATCTTTTGAAAGAAAGAAACTATTACTCCCTGGCCGAGGATTTCTCCGGCGCGGGTCTTGGACTCCTCACCTAAATAATAGGAATCGGGGACTCCATGGAGGCGTCGTACTTCGGCAAGGGTCATCCATCTCCAGCATTCTGCACGTTGAAGATGTTTCACAACTGCGCCGGTGCCTTGCTGCGAAAAATATCTTTTGGACACGCAAGGAACCGAGGTGCTTTGATTATCGAGTTGTGTCGATGTGAACCCATTTCCTTTAGCGGTCTGGTTGGCCCAGTGATTCGTAAGCCACGGTTTTGTTTCTGACGTGAAGTAGCGATCTTCGAGAAGTGATTCGTCGTCTCTGATTTCAGCGAAGGTGCGAGTGTTTGGAGCGGGCTCTGGCCATCGGAAGTCTGATCCTGAGTGGGCGACGATTACTGTACGAACTCGGGCGGTTATTTCACCGTATTCGCGAGGATCAATTACGCGTGCTTCGACGGTATAGCCGGCTCGTTCGAGAAAGAGTCTCATCATGAATCCGGCGCCGCTGTTAAGATAGCCTGGTGCTTCTTCGATTACGACGGTGGCGGGATTTAGCGCTCTAATAACCAATGCCGCCCACACGGTCAGATCTCCAAGAGGGTGGGCCTCCGGAGGAAGTGTCTTGTTGCATTTCTTTCCTGTTCCTTTTTCAACTCGTCTTGCCATGCTGAACGGTTCGCAAGGTAGTCCGATGGAAAGAAGTTCAACGGCCGGCAGCATCTCGACGGGTACGTCTTCTATGCTGAGGTTGAACATTCTAGCCTCGTGGTG